>JBBQFN010000016.1:0-121713 GCA_038321985.1 Cyanophyceae cyanobacterium
CAGCATGATCTGAAGAGACCCCCCCAACCCCCCCTTCGTATGGGGGGGCTTTTTAGAGATTCCGTTTTCGGGTGCCCTCCCCTTCGCAAGGGGAGGGTTTGGGTGGGGTTCTTCTCTTATCGGAAGAGACCCCCCCAACCCCCCCGGAGTAATGCCGGGCTTTTTATAGAATCCGGTCTACGGTCCCCACCCCGTTGCAACGGGAGGGTTAGGGTTGGGTTCTTCTCTTAACCGGTCCTGCATCATCCCGCTATTTCTTCACAAATCCGCCGAAATGCCCCTGCTGGGTCCGCAGAGGCCGTAATCGGTCGTCCAATGACTAAGTAATCGGCACCGGCTTTAATCGCCTCTTCAGGGGTCATGGTGCGTTGCTGATCTCCAGCTTCTGACCAAGAGGGACGGACCCCCGGACAGACCAACAAAAACTCTGAACCACACACCGATCGCAATTGTGCCGCTTCGTGAGGAGAACAAACCGCCCCAGGCAAACCACTTTCTTTTGCTAATAAAGCCATTTGTAAGGCATATTCGGGCAACTCGACAGGAATTTTGAGGTCAAAAGCTAAATCACGGGAATTTAGACTGGTTAACAGGGTAATAGCAATGAGTTTGGGCGCTTGGTCTCCCGCAGTTTCTTCTAACACCGCTTGAGCGTCTTTAAGCGCCTTGCGTCCACAGGTGGCGTGAATAGTCAGCAAATCCACGTGGTAACGGGCCGCTGAGCGACAGGCCCCAACAACGGTATTGGGGATATCGTGCAATTTCAAGTCGAGAAAAATCCGTTTTTGACGAGTTTTGAGTTCGGAGAGAATGCTAGGACCCGACCCGACAAACAGTTCGAGTCCCACTTTCCAGAAGGAGACCTCCGGCAGGCAGTCAACCAGGGCGATTGCCTCCGCCTGAGTTGGGACATCCAGGGGAACGATAACGCGATCGCCAATAGATTTGGAAACAGACATAGTTGCAGGGGGAGAGGGATAAAGTTAAGCACCGACTAAGCGGACGAATTTCTTTTTACCGACTTGCAAAACCTTATTGTCTAGGTCCGCAAGGGATTCAAAGGAGAGATTTTCATCCGTAATGCGATCGCCATCCAAACGAACGGCACCCCCTTTAATCTGGCGACGGGCATCAGAACTACTGCCGCACAGACCACTGATATTGAGGATATAAAACAGTTTGGCGGGAAATTCTACATCAGCTACAGAAAATTCGGGTACTGCCTCTGCCTGAGTGGCATCCCCTTGAACTAGGGTTTCAGCAGCGCGTCGCGCCTCTCGTGCGGCATCTCCCCCATGTTGGTGTGCCACGACTGTTGTTGCCAGTAATTTTTGGCGATCGCGGGGGTTTTCCGGTAACTCCTCCAAGGCTAAAGGGGTTAACAGTTCAAAATATTGCTCAATCAAGCTATCGGGGATTTTTTCCAACTTGGAATACATCGATAACGGTTCTTCCGCCAGACCTACATAATTATTCAGAGACTTAGACATTTTCTGGGTGCCGTCGGTCCCCAGCAAAATCGGCATCAACAGGCCAAACTGAGGCACCTGTCCGAAATAGCGCTGTAAATCTCGTCCAACGGCGATATTAAACTTTTGGTCCGTTCCTCCAAGTTCCACATCCGCCTGAACTGCGACAGAATCGTATCCTTGCATCAACGGATAGAGAAACTCATGGAGGTAGACTGGGTTACCTTTCTCGTAGCGATCGGCAAACCCCTCTTTTGCTAACATTTGTCCCACGGTCATGGTGGTTAAGAGTTCCTGAATTTTGGCTAAATTCAGCTTTGACAACCACTCCGAGTTGTAGCGAATTTCTAGACGGCCGGGGGTCTCGAAATCTAGAATAGAACGAACTTGGTCGAGATAGGTTTGGGCATTATGCTGGACATCAGCCTCGGTGAGTTGGCGTCGGACTTCAGATTTCCCCGTGGGGTCACCAATTTGGGCGGTAAAGTCCCCAATAATCAAAACCGCTGTATGTCCGGCATCTTGAAAGGCCCGCATTTTTCGCACGGGAATGCTATGTCCCAGATGGATATCGGCACCCGTGGGGTCGATGCCTAACTTGACCCGCAAGGGGCGGTCTGCACGGTGCAGACGCGCAACCAAGGACTCATTGGGGTCTTGAGATTCGGGTTGATTTGGAAAAATTTCGCTGACACCACGGTGCAGCCAAGATAAACTTTGATTCAAGGGTTTTAATCTTCTAGTGCCTGGGTGTACAAATATTTCGGCGGGTGGGTGAGCTACAAGTTTACCTAAAAAAGGGGGCAACCCTCATGGTGGGCGATCGCCAACCTGATTATTCCAGGGGTTAAACTTTAACGGACAATCCCTCTTCAATCGATAAATTTGATCTCTTATTTTTGGGTCAGGGACGTAATCAGGTGTTTACTCCGTGAAGACGACTATAATTGCAAAGATTCAGTGCTTACGGGGACGTGAGACTTTTGGATTCAGGGGTTCATGCATAACTGGGTTTGGGGCTGTCCCTTAGATCCATCTCAGTTTAGGGGAAATCTTAGGGATGCGATCTCCCCTTGTCGAAAAGTCCAATTCTACCGCAACGAGATTGAGATCGCGGCGTCCGGATGATCAAGGCTGCAACTTGTCGATCTATTTATGGAACGATGGAAGCAGGCAGATGGCACTCCGGCAGAAATTGACCCGAGATGATAAACTGCATCGATAACGTCGCTTCCACCAATTGTTTTGCGATCGCGCTAAAATTGCTGCCAAATGGCTTGATCTGACCTGTAACCCCAGTTGCCCCCGGTCCCCCTGACATCCTTATTGAGCTTTGATTAGAGAGGAAGTAAATCGCCGTGTCTACTAACACGATTAGACAAAATCCCCCTGGAGACTCCGCACCACTTTTTAATTTTTTTCAGGGCGTCAGCAAAGTCACCGCAGGAACCCTGCTTGGAATGACCATGTTGCTCAGTTCGGTCGTGGCTGGTGGACTGGTCGGCTTGGCTTTGAGCTTCCGTAACCTTCCCGACGTCCGAGTTTTACGGACCTACGTTCCGACGGAAACGACCTACATTTACGATATTAACGGGACCCTCTTAACCCGGATTCATGATGAAGCGAATCGGGAAGTAGTTCCTTTAGATAACATTTCTCCCACCCTAAAGCGAGCAGTTCTCGCCATTGAGGATAGCCACTTTTATCAGCACCACGGGATTAACCCGGGGGGGGTGATGCGGGCCGTCGTCGCGAACTTAGAGCAAGGTGAAACTGTCGAAGGGGCCTCTACCCTGACGATGCAGTTGGTTAAAAACCTGTTTTTATCTCCGAATCGGGCCTTTAGCCGAAAAGCCGCTGAGGCAGTGCTGGCGATTCGCATGGAGCAAATTCTTCAAAAAAACGAGATTTTAGAACTCTATCTAAATCAGGTTTATTGGGGACATAACTTATATGGCATTGAAACCGCCTCTCAAAGCTATTTTAATAAGCCCTCCTCGGAGTTAAACCTGGCAGAGGCGGCGATGTTGGCGGGTATCATCCAAGCACCGGAAGAATACAGCCCCTTTGTCAATTATCCCCTGGCAAAACAACGGCAGGCTACAGTTTTGGGTCGGATGAGGGACCTCAAGTGGATTACCACAGAAGAGGAAGCTCAAGCGCGTCAGCAACCCCTACTGGTAGGACGTGTGACCTCGTTCGGTCAGAGTAATTTGCCTTATGTCACCGATGCGGTGATTCAGGAGTTGACTCGCCGCTTTGGTCGGGATGCAGCTCTCAAGGGGGGGATGCGGGTTCAAACCACGATCGATATGAATTTTCAACGCATGGCCGAACAAACGGTGAAGCGTTGGCATGAAAGGCTTTACTACCAGGGACTCTTCTATAGTCGCTCAAATGGACAAATCGCTCTGGTTGCTGTGGATCCGCGCACTCACTTTGTGAAAGCAATGGTGGGGGGTGTGGATTTTGAAAGCAGCCAATATAACCGAGCGATTCAGGCGCGACGGCAAACTGGGTCAGCATTTAAGCCATTTGTTTACTATGCGGCCTTTGCTTTCGGTGGCTACTATCCAGAATCGATTGTCCAGGATTCGCCGGTTAGCTATCGTGACGGCGATGGGTATTACTCGCCAAGAAACTATGGTGGCGGATTTTCGGGTGCTGTGTCAATTCGCAAGGCGTTGGAATCTTCTTTGAACATTCCCGCAATTAAGCTCGGCCAAGCGGTGGGTTTGAATAAAGTGATTGAAATTTGCCGGAGTCTCGGGATTACCAGTCCGATGGAACCTGTGACTTCTATGCCGTTAGGGGCGATCGACATGACGCCGATGGAAATGGCCGGGGCCTTCGCTACCTTTGCCAGCAATGGTTGGCATTCGGACCCGACTTTTATTGTCCAAGTTACGGACAGCACGGGGAATATTTTACTAGACAATACGCCTAAACCCAAACTGGTCCTAGATCCTTGGGCTGCGGCATCCCTAACGAACGTCTTGCAAGGGGTGATTAACCAGGGAACCGGAACGGGAGCGCGTCTGGGTCGTCCAGCGGCTGGTAAGACAGGAACGACGTCTTCTCAGCGGGATATCTGGTTTGTGGGTTATGTGCCTCAGTTGTCTACTGCGGTGTGGGTGGGCAATGATGACTATACGCCTTTAGCTTCTGGGGCCACGGGGGGCGGTTTTGTGGCTCCGATTTGGCGGGATTTCATGCACCAGGCGATGCAAGGAATGCCGGTGGAAGACTTCCCATCTCCGGGACAATTTGATCCTCCGCAATAACTGGGTTTAGCCCACAGGAGTTGGGGTGGTTTCTCCTCGGACTCCTCTGCGGTTTTGGAGGGATTTCAGGTTACTAAATGCGATTATAAATTAGCAGGAAAGGCACACAGTGGTGTGCCTTTCCTGCTGGATAGCGGAGATATCAGTTGAATGCCCTACAACGCCGGAGTCAGGCAGAAGCATCCCCGGGGAATACTGGGGCTGACTGGACGGTGAGCTAGCTTTTAAGTCTCCTGTTCTAGTTGCGTTTTCATCCGTTCTAAGGTTTGGTGCATCTGTTGAAACATCTGCTGCGGTGTCATGCCAAATTGACCCAGTTGGGTCTTGAGCTGCTCGACGGTCATTTGAGCCATAAAGTCTTCGGAGAGTTCAAAGCGTTTCATAAAAATGCTATAACGATCCATCATGGCTTCCATGCGGTCGATATAGAGCTTTTTCCCTTCTCTGTCAAATTTTCCGTAATTGCTACCGAGTTGGATCAAAGCTTGATAATCTTCAAACAGCTCTTTGGCTTCTTGCTGAACAATTTCAGAATCAAAAAAACCCATTGTTTTCCCAGTCTCTCTTATACTCGTTTCCCCATTCGGTGGGAATTCCCACCGTCTATCTTATTATTTTAGTGCAGTGGTGGAGAATGGTTTTAGTCATAGATAGACTTCCACCCAATTTTGGGGGTAAATTTGGAGTTAATTGTCTAGAAAACCGATCCGGTTGACCGGCCAAAATCGTCCGACTGCACGTCCAATGATGTTGGTTTTCGGTAAAAAACCCCAAACGTGGGAATCATTACTGTTATTACGGTTATCTCCCATCACAAATACGGAATCGTTGGGGACTTGTTGTGGCCCCCACTCGTAGTCGGGGGGTTCGGCGATGTACTCTTCTTGCAGGGGTTCGTCATTGAGGTACAGTTGGCCCTTGTGAATGCGGACCATTTCACCTTCCCTGGCAACGACTCGTTTGATAAAGGCTTGGTCTTTGGTGTAACCGTACTGTTGCAAAGCTGCTGGCGGATCGAAGACGATGATATCCCCAGTGTTCGGGGAACGCCAATGATAGGAAAGTTTTTCAACGACGACGCGATCGCCTACTTCTAAGGTTGGGACCATTGAGACGGAGGGAATATATCGCGGTTCAGCAACAAAGGCTCGGATCCCTAGGGCTAAAATCAAGGCGATCGCTAAAATTTGAAAGTTTTCTCGCAAATGCTGCCAGCCGTTTGATTCTTTTGATTCGGTCGGTGCTGTTGCTTTTAATTCGGTTTTCTCAGAGGTCATCTCCGGCTCCCTTAATCCCGTGAGGCAAGATCGGCCCGCTTTAGTTCTGGTAACCGTTCCAGCTAGGGGCTCATCTCGACGTTTGCTTGTGTCTTTTTATCTTACAACGTCGGGGTCGCCCATCTTGCCTCAGGCTACATCCTGGCACTCTACGAATTCTAAGATGGCCTGAATGTTGGGGAGTTACGCCGGGGACCGCCACTGGGGACTACTCTTTTGTTAACTGCCCATTTTATTTTTAATTAGTATTTAATTTTAACTTATTTTTTTAGGAAAAGGAGCGATCGCGATCGCTAGAATGATAGGATCTTACTAACAATCTGAGCCTGAGTTCGATCGCCCCCTTTTGTGACCCAATCGTTCATATTAAATCTAGAAGGGAAAGGGGGTTTCTCCCCCGATCCCACTCTGGGAATTCAGTAACCATATTAATTATGTATTATCCCCTCCCCCATCCCAACGACTATCACTCCCTAACCCCAACAAAACAACCCCATGAGGATGCAATGTTGGAAAGCGGGACAGGGATCGCCATCTTGGATGCGATCGCCGCAAATTATCCTATAGTCTATTGCAATGAGACTTTTGAGCAAATGGGGGGATATTCTCGGGGAGAATTGCTGGGTCGTAGTTGTCCGTTATTCGATGAGGCCACAACGGATCCCCTAAGCCTGGGTCCTGTTTGGAAGGGTTTAGAAGGCGAGGGGGATTATCGAGTTGTTCTCAAAAGTTGTCGCAAAAATGGTCAAGTATTTTGGCTGGATTTAACACTTTCTTCGGTCCGAGATTCTGGGGGTCGTTGTATTCAATACGTGATCGCAGCCCGGGAAATTTGCGATCGCATTGACCCAGCCTTTCTCTATCGCACCCTAGCCGAAAACCTCCCCCATTCGGCTGTTTTATGGTTTGACCTGAATCTACACTTGCTCAGCATGGAAGGGCCCGAATTAGCGCAGTGGCAGCTCCTACGGGAGACAGCCGGGGGTCAACTTCTGACGGACGTATTACCCTTGGATATTGCTGAAGCAATCGCCCCTTATTGCTTGGCAACAGTGGCAGGAAAAGCAACAAATTCGGAAATTATTTTAGGCGATCGCATTTATTCTTTAAAAACCATTCCGTTTCACAATGAGCCAGAAAAAATGGGTGCTGGAATGGCAATTCTGCAAAATATCACTGAATCTAAACACTCGTTGCAAAATCTGCAAAAACTAGAGGCCATTTATCAAGTCAAAGTTGCTGAAATTACTCAAGCTAAACAAGAACTTAAACAAGCCCGCTCCCAACTTGTTCAAAGCGAAAAAATGTCGGCCCTCGGCCATTTATTAGCCGGAGTTGCTCATGAAATTAATAATCCCGTTAATTTCATTACGGGAAACTTAGAACACGCGAGTCAATATATCGAAGACTTGCTTGGACTGGTGTTAGTTTATCAACAGAAATATCCCAACCCCACTCCAGAAATTATCGACTGTTCCCAATCCATTGATCTGGAATTTTTAATGGAAGACTTGCCTAAACTGGTCTCTTCCATGCAGTTGGGAGCCGGTCGGATTCGAGAAATTGTATTATCCTTGCGCAATTTTTCGAGAATGGATGAATCAGCGGTTAATGCCATAGATATCCATGAATGCTTAAACAGTACCTTGTTAATTTTACAAAATCGATTGAAAGGGCGTTCTAATCATACAGAAATTCAGCTTGTTAAAAGTTACGACTGGGTGCCGTTAGTAGAATGCTATCCAGGTCAAATCAATCAAGTTTTTATGAATTTAGTGAGTAATGCTATCGATGCCCTAGATGAATGGAACGAGGGGCGATCGCCACAAGAGATGGAGTCAAGCCCCGGGGTAATCGCTCTCAAAACTGCTTTTCTCCCGGGTTGTAGCTCAAGCCTAAATAGTAGAGGTACACCGGCTATTTTAAGCGATTCCCCGCTAATTTCAGTGGATTCTGTATTAATCACCATTGCGGATAATGGCCCGGGAATTCCCGAGGCTGTAAAAAGTCAACTTTTCACGCCCTTTGTTACCACTAAACCTGTGGGAAAAGGGACGGGTTTAGGACTCTCAATCAGCTATCATATTGTGGTAGAAAAACATGGAGGAAAGCTGCTGTGCACGTCGGAACCTGGAAAAGGAACCGAATTTGCTATTGTGATTCCCCTTCAACAATTATCTCCTGCTGTGGGTATTTCCCAATGGTCTAATTCCGGGGCAGATGGATAAATTGGAAGCTCAAAAAAGGGAGTAAATGCCCCAACCGATGGTCAAACCCACGATAGCTACCACAAATAAGATTAAAAAATCCTGCCACGGACGAAAAGGGCCAGTTTGAAGGTCAAGTCGGGCGATCGAGGCAGAGACTAATAAGGCTAATCCATAAGCCGAAATATCCAACCAAGAGAGGAAAACGACTAGGAAAAGAGCGCCCAACATGACGGTAAAAAATGTGCGGTGATCGGATTTTAACCAACGGACTGAAAACGTGCGGATAATCGACCAAGGAGCGGCTAAAACTTCAGCCATTAGAAACGTAAAAACTACCGATACAATCCACAACCACACGGGCGATCGCGCTTGAGCTAAGGTCCAGCCAAAGTTAAAATAAGTAACTAAAAGAAGCGTCAGAGATAGCCGGGGAAGTTCTTTGATAAAAAACATAGAATGCCCTCTGGCACTTGGGAAAAAACCACAGATTGAGTGTTGAATGTCCGGCGGATTCTAAAGATTGCTAGAAATTGCTTGTACCGGACAGGTGGGAATACATTGTTCACACACGACACAACGCGATCGCGTAAAATTGAGTTGAAAGGTTTCTCGGTTGAGGTGCAGCGCTTCTGTGGGACAAATGCCGGTACAGAGTCCGCAATGGACACAACTTTCTTCATCAATCGAAATTTCCCGAGAGGCCAGAGAAATGGTAATATCGTGAGATCGCATCCAATCCAATGCCGCATCCAGTTGATCAATATCTCCGGATAATTCAACGACTAACGTGCCAACTTGGTTGGGCGCAACCTGAGCCCGAATAATATTAGCAGCCACGTTAAAATCTTTAGCCAACCGATAAGTAATTGGCATTTGGACTGAGCGTTTAGGAAAGGTAAGGGTAACTCTTTTTTTCATGGTTTAATTTTAAGGGCTTGCAGAGATTACCAAAACAAGGATTGAAACTCTTACTCTTGATTTGCTCAGGAAATCTTAGGGAGATTCGTCGCTATTATTTTAGCGCGGCTCGTTCAAAAATTGGAGTTTGCACCGAACTAACTCCCCCCTAGTCTAAAACCCTAGGCTCATCCTGCCTAGTTCGCGATCGTTCGCTAAACTAGAAACAGCTTGTAACAACTGGTAGCAAAAGAGCCGATGACTGCAAACTTACCCGAAAAACCGACATTTTCATTCGCGAATCAACTCAGAAATCTGCTTATTGTCCTAGCAGCTACAGTCCTAGCAGTGGGGATTTTCCTGGGATTGCGGACTGAATCTAGTACAGTTTCCCTAACGGATCTGGAAGCAGATACGACACCTTATGAGGTAGCGCTGGAGAATGGCAAACCAACCCTACTGGAATTTTATGCAAATTGGTGCACAAGCTGTATGGCAATGGCACCGGATATGAAAGAACTGGAAGGGGAGTATGCAGAAACTGTTAATTTTGTCATGTTGAATGTAGACAATACGAAATGGTTACCGGAGTTAACAAAATATCGGGTTGATGGTATTCCTCATTTTGTATTTTTAGGTACAGAGGGAGAGGCGATCGCAGAGGCGATCGGGGAAATTCCTCGGGCAGTCATGGCAGAAAATATAGATGCCTTGATTGCCGGAGAACCTTTACCTCATGCTAAAGCTAAAGGGCAAAAATCAATTTTGAATAATGCCAAAGCCTCGACAAGCCCCAATAAAACTGACCCCCGCAGTCATAGCGTACAAGTGGTGAATTAAGTTCGATTGAGTTAGGGGATAAATTTAGAGATAGGATGGATTTTTAAAAGGGCACTCGCCTATGTATGAGGCGGTATATCCCGCTTCTGTCATTCTAGAAAAACCCTTGTCTTGACTGAATTCCAGAACTCTTACAGGGTCAGTGTTCACGACGCTTTTTCCTAACCGGAACTCAAAAATATAGTCAGATCCGCCTAGATCTGTGCGGATAAGAGGTACGGCGATCGCCATTTCCGACCATGACAGAAGCGGGTTATCAATTACCCCCACCAACTACCCTGGAGGTGGCCCTTACTTTTCCACCCACTCACGCACTAATTGAGCAAGGCGATCGCTACTATCTGGAACGGCTAATGCACCGGCTGCATCTGCCATTTTTTGCAAGGAGTCAGGGGACTTAAGCCACTCCAATACTTGCCCTTTTAACTGTTCAAAAGTTAGCTCCTGTTGGCGGTAAACTACGGCGGCACCGGCATCGCCAAAGACTGCGGCATTGTACGCTTGATGATCTTCGGCGGCAAAGGGATAAGGAATCAAAATAGACGGCGTTTTTGTTACCGCTAATTCAGTCAAAGTCCCGGCACCGGCACGACTAATTACGAGTGTTGCACGATGTAATAATCCCGCCATATTTTGATAAAAAGGCATAGAAATATAGTGAGGGTCCTGAAAACTATCCACTTCCGGGTCATTATCTCCGGTTTGGTGGAAGATCCAGGCACCCGCATCAATCCAAGATTTCGCGCACTGACGCACCAGTTTGTTGACAGCGACGGCACCTTGGGAACCGCCCGCGATCGCAATCAGGGGGACATTTTCGGGAATGGGTAAATCAAATTCCGGGGTAGCCAGGAACGGCGATCGTACCGGAGTTCCAACATAAGCGGTTTTTGCCTTCGGCAGATACTGCGCCGCCTTCTCAAACCCAATTCCCACGACACTACACAAGGGACTAAAGGTGCGGGTGACTTTACCCGGCAAAGCATTAGACTCATGGAGAATGGCAGGCAACCCCAGAGATCGCGCTGCTAGAATTGCAGGGGCGGCAATATAACCCCCGGTGGTAAAGACCCCGTGGAATTGACCTGTTTTGAGCAAGCGCCGGACTTGAAACACCGAACTGACAAGTCGGCTGGCGATTTTGAGGGTGCCGAGTCCTAGACGCTGTTGAAATCCTTCAACAGGAATGGTGTGCAACCGATAGCGATCGCCAATGAGTTGAGTTTCCATACGGTTGGGAACCCCCAACCATTCAATATCATAGTCTTTGAGTTGTTCTGCGGTGGCGAGTGCTGGGAACAAATGCCCACCCGTTCCACTCGCAGCAATCAGGAGTCGAATCGCTTTATTTGCCAAGTCTGTTGCCTCTGTTTGCGGTTTCCTTGGGAGAGTTTGGGATGGGATGCAACAATCGCGATCGCATCTAAACTTTAAACTATAAATTTAAAACTGTTGAACCCTAAAATCCAGAGGCAGTAAAATTAAATGGCGTTACTCCCGGCGGAAATCTACAGTTCTCCCCGGAAAACTACTGCTAGGATCTTTCGTGTCCTTTCCTGTCGTATTGAAGCCCTCCGAAGATGACTAACCCCTTGAGCTTACTGCAATCTTGTTTCCTCCCGAAGACGCCACCCCAGACTCCTCCCTGTCCCGAACCTTCGGCGATCGCTGCTTTCGTGCTAGGTTTCAGCCTGTGGTGTGCCGGAGGTGCCACAGCCGTGGTTGCCGCAACAACGGCTGAAACTGCACCGCCCGAATTGAACCGGATTCTCCAGGATATTGATGCGGCAGCCAATCAGCAAGATATTCAAGCCGTGATGCAGTTTTACAGTCCAACTTTTGTAAATTCGGATGGATTAGATTACCAGAATTTAAGGCAAGGGTTAACCCAACTCTGGCAACGTTACCCCAATCTGAACTATCGCACCCAGATTGAATCTTGGGAACAAGACGGGAATGGATTTATAGTGGAAACGGTTACCGAAATCACGGGGGTTGAGACTCAAAACGATCGGGATATGAGGTTAACGGCGACGGTGCGATCGCAGCAGCATTATAGTAATCAAAAAATTGTCGGTCAAACTATTTTAGCCGAACGCAATCAAATCACTACGGGAGAGAATCCCCCCACCCTACAAGTTAATTTACCCGAGGAAGTCCGCCCCGGAGAGCGGTATAACTTCGATGCGATCGTGGTTGAACCCTTACGAAATGATGTAATCCTAGGTTACGCACTAGAAGAACCTGCTCGCACGACCCCCTATCTAATCCCCTCAGATTTGAAATTAGAACCGCTCTCTTCAGGAGGATTATTTAAAATTGGTCAAGCATCATCAACGGAAGATAATCGCTGGATTTCAGCGATTATTGTTCGCAAAGATGGGATCACCATGGTGACCCATCGCCTACGGATTGTTGCCCCCTAACTCTCCGGGAGAATAACCTAATCTAAACTCCCTTTCCGGTCCCCTCCCCTGAGTCTTGGGGAAGAGACCGGAATGTTTTTTATCTACCCCTTTAACTTTTTAAAACTCCCCCAATAAAATCTTATTTCATTAATTTAAAATTATCAAAAATTATTAAATATAGAAACATCAAATTTTATCTCTATTTAGAGTTGGATGTCAAACTATTTCGAGGTCTTTTTAAGGATTCAGTTTGCCCAAAAACCATGTATTTAGTTCCGGGATAAACCCAGAAGAGGAAAACCGTATTTTTAGAAATTAACCAGGCTAATTCCTCTTGAGGAATAATCGATTGAGCCAGGAGAGTTGTGGCAAGTGAATGCAAAATTAAGGCTCCACCTGACACAATAATATAACGACCTACAGATTCAGCTAAACTGTGCTTTTTGCTCTGCCTAAATACCCAAAATCGGCAAATTATAAAATGAAGCAATGCTCCAGCTAAAGAACCGAGAGCCGCTGCTGTGGAAATTTGCATCTCTACTCCTCGATTCAACAGAGTAAAGACTACAAAATCAAGGGCGGTTGCCAGCCAAGAGGCAACACTCATTTTGCTAATATCTCGAATATGTTCTATGAGCGTTCTCATTGCACGCTTACGTCTTGGATTTGCATCTAACACCATACCCTTGAATCGGCAGAACGTTTAGAAATTCTCCCCCTGAAGGGGATGAAATGCCTCCTGCGTCCCAACTCTTCGATTGGTGCGGGATCAGGAGATATCATCCGTCTCGGGATGAGTGGGAATCCTGGGAGTATGGGGAATTGGGGAAGCCACTGGGGACAGTCTCTACCGACTATTAATAAAATTGTGGCTGAGAGAATGGGGAGGAGTGGGTGTCACTTTCTCAACTGGCTAAGGGTTGAGGTTGACCGGGATCCGCTATGATTCGCCCTAACCCAAGGTGGGTTTAAACCCGATGATGTGTAGAGACGGCAGAGGGTCTGTCTTGACGTCAAATTCACCGGATATCTAAATGATAGCGCTAGGGGAAATGAGGAGGGGACTTGGGAGAATCGGAGCAAGTCAGAAATCTTAACCCCCGGTTTATTGGCTGGGATTTTTATCAAGTTACTCAGCGATCGCCTGGAGATTGGGGGGTTACAACCGTTAGAAGAGGCGAACAAAATCTAACGGATGAGAAAGTCAGCAAAAATTTAAGGATATCCATCGCCTTGTTTTGGGGAGTCGCGGGAACTTAAATTTTTGAGTTTTAAACGAATCGTTTTTCTGTCGGATAGATTATATCATATTTGGGGAAAATTTAGATAAAGTTTACAAAATACAGACGAAATTTAATCGGATATTGAGCTGTTTTGAGCTAAATTGCGATCGCCAAAAATAGCAACAGTTAGCAAAGTAGGGATGAATAAACCGCTGTAATGGAGTGAAGAGATCGCCCGAATCCTTAAAGGTCATGGATGACTGAGTAACTACACCTAATCCAGCCGTTTAAAAAAATCTCAAGGAAATCCTTCGATAAATTTCTCTAGGGATGAGCCACTCGGGACGGCGATCGCGGCAAAGGGGGGATTGAAGGACCGGCGAAAAACCCTTCAAATCCTTTCAGGTCAATCAATACGACTACCCGGGGACGGATGGGTTAACCCACTCCTGTAGAACCCTGCATTAACAAGACTTAACATTCCGACGGAAGGAATGGATCCTAATTTGTCAAATGATCCCTTAAATTAGGAAAGGCAGTGATAAGATCGAAAAACATCGCTATTCCGACCGGATTACCGGAGAGAAATAGCCTCTACCATTTTCACGAGATGTGCTCATGGTTCAATCATTTACAACGACACCATCAACGACTGATACCACTCCAAAAGTTTCTAAAGTCGAAGGCATCAAAGAACGCAGCAACTATTTGCGCGAACCACTTGCCACCGAGCTTTTAGAGGATACGACTCACTTTTCCCATGATTCCTATCAGATTCTGAAATTTCACGGTTCATATCAGCAAGATAACCGGGAGAATCGGGTCAAAGGACAGGAAAAAGACTTCCAAATGATGCTTCGCACCCGATCGCCGGGGGGATTCATTCCACCGCAGCTGTATCTAACCTTAGAACGGCTCTCGGAAGAATATGGCAATCACACCCTGCGAGTCACCACCCGTCAAGGCTTCCAAATGCATGGAATCTTGAAGAAAAATTTGAAGACGGCGATCCAGGAAATTGTCCATAACATGGGTTCTACCTTGGGCGCGTGCGGAGACATTAACCGTAACGTTATGGCACCTCCAGCGCCATTTACGAACCGTTTCGATTACGATTGCGTTCGTAGATATGCCAACAATATCGCCGATTTGCTGACCCCACAGAGTGGGGCCTATTACGAGATTTGGCTAGATGGGGAAAAAGCCATCAGCGGTGAAGAAAATCCCCTGGTGAAAGAAGCGCGTCAGCGCAATGGCAACGGTACAATCTTCCCTGATTCCCCGGATCCGATTTATGGATCCCTATTTCTACCGCGCAAATTCAAAATTGCCGTCACGGTTCCTGGGGACAATTCCGTTGATATTTATTCTCAAGACCTAGGCCTCATCGTGATTCTCGATGATGCGGGCCAGCTTGAAGGATTTAACGTCCTCGCCGGGGGTGGATTGGGCCGTACCCATAACAAAGAGGAAACCTTCCCTCGTCTAGCCGATCCCATTGGTTTTGTCAGAAAGGACGACATTTACGAGGCGGTAAAGGCGATTGTGGCGACCCAGCGCGATTATGGAAATCGTGTCGAACGCCGTCTCTCGCGGATGAAATACCTAATCGAAGACTGGGGGGTCGAAAAATTCCGGGAAACGGTTGAAGGATATTTGGGCAAAAAATTTGAACCCTTCAGACCCTTACCCGAGTTTAAATACCACGATTTCCTCGGTTGGCACGATCAAGGGGATGGCAAGCTGTTTTACGGGATTTCCGTAGAGAATGGTCGGATTCACGATCACGGTTCATTGCAGCTCAAAACTGCTTTGCGGCGCATCATCGAGGAGTTCAACCTGCCGATGCTTCTGACGCCCCATCAAAATGTGCTACTGTACGATATTGCTCCGGCACAACAACGGGAAATCGAGCAAATTTTGCAAGAATGCGGGATTAAACGGGAAACTGAGATCGATCCGTTGGTCCGGTATTCAATGGCTTGTCCCGCCTTACCTACTTGCGGTTTAGCAATTGCGGAAGCCGAACGAGGGATCCCTGGGGTCCTGGCTCGCATTCGCGCCCTGTTGAATCAAGTGGGGTTACCCGAAGAACACTTTGTGGTGCGGATGACAGGTTGCCCGAATGGTTGTGCTCGCCCTTACTTAGCCGAACTCGGCTTTGTGGGCAGATCGCCGGGTTCTTATCAAATCTGGTTAGGTGGGGACCCCCATCAAACGAGGTTGGCTCAAACTTATATTGAGAGTTTGGCGATCGAAAATTTGGAAGCCACCCTAGAACCCTTGTTTGTGTACTTCAAACAAGAACGACTGCATCAGGTTGAACCTGAAAGCTTTGGTAATTTTTGCCATCGGGTTGGGTTTGAATCCCTCCGGCGCTTTGCTGCTACATATTCTGCTACTCCCAACGCTTCAATTCAAGAAATGGTTAATCAATTCTCTTCTTCTGTTAACTCGGAAAATGTCACCACTTCGGGTGCCGAACCCATTGCCGCCTCTATCACTTCCGAATCGTCTATGCCGGTAACTTCGGCGAGCGATTCACCGACTGGGGAGGCTCCTACGGCTATGGGCTCCGGTGTCCCCCCAACCCCGCCAGCTCCCCCAAGCGGTGGCGGTGGCGGTGGCGGTGGCGGTGATGATGAGGGTGAGGGGGATGACGCCTCCGGTTCTTCTCGTCCTCCCCGTCGCCGAATTAATGTCAGCAATGAGATTTATCTTCAGCTTAAGACGGAGGCAGAGCGCCAGGGTAAGCCGATGAGTCAATTAGCTGGAGATGCGATCGATGCTTTCTTAAAAAGCTTGACTGAACCCGCCTAAATCCCTCGGTCCATTTCCCGGTTTAATCTACCTCTGGAGTCACAAAAACTTGTCAGGAGTTCTATAAATTAAGGAATCATCACCACAAGCCTAATGACTCTTGGGGTGGCGACTGGAGATCCTAATATCCTAATATTGAAATTCCTGGCAGGTTTTAATGGTGAGCTATAAGTTCAAACGACAGATATGGTTGGCCTATTTGCAAACCCTCCGATTTTTCAAAACCTGGTGGGAAAGTAATAGCGGAGAATGGAAATGGATAGCGGAAAAACCGATTTCCCTAGAAGGCTTGAACCGGCAGCTATGGCGCTCTTCGGTTCCTTCGCGGAGCTTTTATGTTTTGCTCGGCTTGTCAGGCATCATTTCTACTCTGGGACTGCTGGCAAATAGTGCCGCTACTATTATCGGAGCGATGATTATCGCTCCTTTAATGGGTCCGATTCTGGGAATCGCCTATGGAATGGTCATGGGCAATCGTCGCTTGTTAAAGCGCTCGAATTTAACTCTCTGGACTGGAGTGGGTTTAACAATTTTTATTTCTTTTTTGATCTCTCATCTGGTTGGCTTAAGAACGGTTCAAGAAGAAATTCTAGGGCGATCGCAGCCCACATTACTGGACCTAGGCGTGGCGTTAGCCGCCGGTACCGCTGGGGCATTTGCTAAATCTCGCCGCCATATTGCTGATGCTTTGCCTGGGGTGGCGATCGCTGTAGCGTTGGCTCCCCCATTAAGCGTTATTGGTATTGGTATTTCTTTACGTTCTCCAGAAATTTTTACCGGCAGTTCCTTACTATTTTTAACAAACTTAATCGGTATTATTTTTAGTGGGGGGTTAGTTTTTGTTTCCCAACGGTATGGGTCCTTAAAACGAGCAAAGGAAGGCTTTTTAATCTCCATTTTTACTTTAACTCTTTTAGGCTTGCCTTTAGGAATTTCTTTGAATAATTTAGTGCTGCGGGATAATATTCGCCGTAGTATCATCCTGTTAATTGGTCAAGAAACTCTGACGTTTTCTAAAACCGACATCCGCAGGGTAGAGGTTAAGTCAAAACAAGACGTCCTGGTTGTCAATCTCGAAGTGGCTGCGGCTGCAAACTCGATTTCAGAAAATCAAGTTAACTTAGTACGAGATTTTTTAGAAGAAAGACTTCAACGAAAGCTGTCCTTGAATGTCCAGGTGATTCCTTTGACGCAATTTACGGCTCCGGCTGACTCTGGAGAGTCGAATCCGGATGTAAAAGAGGGAGAAGATTTTATCAATCAACAGAATTAAATTTAAAATAAAGGTTTTTTGTGAGCGCAGCCAAAACCGGGAATTTTCAACATTTAGGGCAACTGCAACGAGTTGCGATCGCACCGTCACAACTTCAAAAGGGCGGGATTTTCCTTGATCGCCCTCAACAGCATTATTTAATTCGCGTCTTGCGCTTAAACCCGGGCGATCGCTTTATTGCCATGGATGGACAAGGACAATGGTGTTTAGCTCAACTCTCGTCTAATTCTGAATTTGCCACGATTTTAGAGTCTGTGTGTGTGAAGACGGAGTTGCCAGTTGCCGTCACCTTAATCATTGCACTCCCTAAAAATGGCTTAGATGAAGTGGTCCGGCAAACCACGGAAATTGGGGTAACGACCCTCGTCCCTGTTTTGAGCGATCGCACGGTACTCAAACCTAGCCCTCAAAAGCTCGATCGCTGGCGTCGCATTGCGCGGGAAGCGGCGGAACAATCGGAACGTCAAATTGTGCCAACGATTCTAGATCCAATCGCCTTGACAGACTATCTCTCTCAACCCGAAAAACCCCAAAACCGTTATATTTGCGTCACTCGGGCTGAAGCACCCCATTTACTCGATTGCCTTTTGAACCGTCAAATTTCCCAGGCGGAGTTAACAAAAGGCTCCCTTGAAATTGCCACGGGTCCCGAAGGCGGATGGACCCCGGCAGAAGTCGAACAGGCGATCGCCTCCGGCTTCCAACCCGTTTCTCTCGGCAGTCGCATTCTCAGAGCCGTAACTGCACCGGGAGTTGCCTTATCTCTAATCGCTGCGGCTTTAGAAATTAACCCAACCCCAAATCAGACCTTTTTACCCTAAAAACTAGAAAGAGACGCAATGAAGGCGTCTCTCAAGTTACTTTTACAGCACTTCTATCGAGTCGAAGTTCGCATATTCCGCGCCATATCTAGATAAGAGGTCATGTTTGCACCGGGACGACGACGGGGAGTAACCATCACGGGGGTGACATCCCGCTTAGTAGGGGCTGGAGCCACTTCTTGAGGGGCTTTTTTAGTCGGTTCTGCCTTGGCGATCGCCACAGTCGGAGCTGGAGCAGCAGGTGCAGGCTTCGTCTCGGCCTTTTTCTGGCTAGTCTTAGATTTGCTGACCTTTGCTGGTTCTGGTTTCTGCTCGGGGAGGGGTTCTACTTTCTTCTGTACCTGAGCCGCTTGGGGTTTGGCCGCAGCCGTGCCTTTCGATTCCTCCAGTTCCAGATAGTATCCTGACTTTTTGGCTCCAAATAGGCCGCTTAAGAAGCTGAAAATGCCGCCAAATATACTTTTGATAAAACCGAACATGGTCCTTACTCCTAAATATTTACTCTCAATTAGCAAGGGCTGGAGCCTTAACAGCTTGTTGCCGCCTCCGGCGAGAGACCCGGACTAGCAGACTCTGTTCAAGGCTTCCCCAAAACTGAAACTGTTTCGTTTAATTATGAAGTTCTAATAAGCCCAATCCTTCATTAAGAAGAAAAATTTTAATAAAAATTTACAAACTTGCCTGAAAGGGCCAATTTACCTGAAAACTCCTTTACATAACTACAAATATTTTCAGAATTGCATTGTAAGTTGGCGATTAGAAATAAGCAAGCTACAATAATTTTGGGTTCATGACTTGCTCTTGTTTCCGGATGTTGGCAATCACTGCTGACCCTTTTCCCCTGTTCCCTTACAATAATCCCTATCATTAAAACCCCTAGAATAATGATGAATCAAAACCATCCAAAAAACCCCGTGATATTAGTTCATGGAATCTGGGATACAAGCGATATTTTTAGTAAAATATCTCTGGTTTTAGGCGAACTGGGATGGTCAGTTTATAGCTTAAATTTAATTCCCAATAATGCTTCATTAGGCTTAGACCGTTTAGCGGAACAACTCAGGGATTTTATCGACCAAAACTTGGGAAGCGATCGCCCCTTTGATTTAATCGGATATAGCATGGGAGGAATTGTTAGCCGTTATTATGTCCAGCGACTCGGAGGCATTGAGCGGGTACAGCGATTTATTACCATTTCATCGCCTCATCAAGGCACGTTGACTGCTTACGCCTTGGCTTTGGAAGGATGCCTGCAAATGCGTCCAAACAGCCAGTTTTTGAAAGATTTGAATCGGGATGCCGTGGAGATACTGGGACGGGTTAAATTTACCTCAATCTGGACACCTTATGATAGTATGATTATCCCGGCTAAAAGTTCGCAAATGCCCGTAGGTAAGGAAGTACAATTGCCCATTTTGGTGCATCGCTGGATGGTACGCGATCGCCGATGTTTGCAGCTAATAGCTGACACTTTATCAGAACCTCTGGTCTAAAATAGGGAGTTGTGATAAATAGCGGATAAATATCAGTAAATATTACCAGATATGCAATCATGGAAAAGAAGAGTAACCGAAACCCTGTAGTGCTGGTTCATGGGATTTTTAGACAGTCGGGTGTGTTTCGGAAAATGGCAGATTATCTAAAGAAAGAGGGCTGGTTCGTTTATTCTTTAAATCTGACGATTGGCGATCGCACCTGGGGTTTAGAAGACTTAGGGCGAGAATTAGCGGATTATATTGAAAAAACTTTTCCCCCTGAACAACCGATAGATTTAATTGGACTGAGTATGGGAGGTTTGGTGAGTCGCTATTACCTACAACGACTGGGAGGAATCCAGCGCGTCCACCGTTTTATTACTATTTCTACACCCCATACCGGAACCTGGATGGCCTATATTTTGGGGTGTAAAACTTGTTTGCAAATGCGTCCAAATAGTGAATTCATTAAATATTTAAATCAAGATATACTGATGTTAAAACAAGTTGAATTTACTTCAATTTGGACGCCCTGGGATTTTATTATTGTTCCTGCAACTAGCTCTATTTTACCCGTAGGCAAAATGGTAAAATTGCCGGTATTTACTCATGCAAATATGGTGTGGCATAAGTCGAGTTTAGCTGCGATCGCAGAGGCACTAAAAGAACAAATAGGGGTAACCCTTTAGGTGGTGAGAGGGATACTTATCGCCGCCTAAATTATTTATAAAATAAAATTTAAAAAGTGCAGTATCGGAGCGGGGCTAAACCATTTCATCTTGCTCGCGGGTAAAATATCTAAGGAGCGAGCAAGATGTACACACTCCTTAATGTTCTGGGCGATCGCCAATTTCGGTAAATTCCGCACTACCAAAAATTGCCTCGGGATGGGCGTAATATTTGAACTCTAGTAAATTATAAAACGGGTCCTCTAAAAAGAACGTGCGATGTTCTAACTCAGAACCGGGAAAGCGCCGTTTTGGTTCTTCACGAAACTGGAGTTGATGGTGTTGGGCGCGTTCTAGGAGGCTTTCCCAATCGGCTTCATTTTGAAAAACTAAGCCAAAATGACGAGGATAAATGCTTTTTTGGGGGGTGATGGGGTCTTTGGTGACATGGGCAACGAGTTGATTGCCATAGAGGTTTAAAATAACAGCAGTATGGGATTCGCGCCCGACTTGGCAACCGAGACCTTCAGCGTAAAATTCTTTGGTCTTGGTAATGTCGGTAACGGGAAAGGCGAGATGAAAAAAGACACTGTTCATGAGGGGTGATTTAAAATGCAGACAGAAGAATTTATTTTAAATTATGGCGCGTTATTGAATCCTTGGCTGGTAGCAGTGGGATTAAATACGGTTTTGTTAACGATTGTTTATTTTTTACCCAAAAAGTTGTTAACTCCGGCAGGAATTATCCAGGCTTGGATTTTGGGGGTGCTGATTTGGGGGGCCTTGGGTTGGCCCGGATATGTGGTGGTTGGGTTTTATTTTATTGTGGGTTCGGCGGTAACGCGCCTTGGGATGGCGCAGAAAGAGGCGGAGGGAATTGCCGAGAAGCGATCGGGTGCCAGAGGGCCAGAAAATGTCTGGGGTTCGGCATTGACAGCAGCGGTTTGCGCCGTGGGAGTATTGATCGTGCAAGGGTTGGATTGGGCGATCGCGGAAGTGGTGCCGTTGCTGTTATTGGGCTATGTGGCGAGTTTTAGTACCAAGTTATCGGATACGACGGCGAGTGAGGTAGGGAAGGTTTACGGCAAGCGGACGTTTTTGATTACGACTTTGCAACCTGTGCCGAAGGGGACCGAGGGGGCAGTTTCTCTGGAGGGGACGATCGCCGGGGTGGTGGCATCGGTGGTAGTTGCCTTGGTGGGGTATATGGTGGGGTTGATTGATGTGACGGGGGTGGGGTTATGTGTGATTGCGGCGTTTATTGCCACGAGTTTAGAGAGTGTGATTGGGGCGACGATTCAGGAACAAGTGAGTTGGATGACAAATGAGGTGGTGAATATTATTAATACAACGATTGGGGCGATCGCCGCAGTCGGACTGGCGATCGCCTTGAAATCGGTGTTGGGTTAAAGGGAGGGAGATTTTGAACCGCTAAGACTCATTTTTTCATGCGGTTTATACTCGGTGATCGCATTAATGGGTAGAAAAATCTCACCCCAGCTAAGTCAAGGGAAGAAAATACTCAGCAACCATCGTCTCCGGTTCTATTCCCTTGGCGATCGCCAGGATTTCATCTCCCACAGCAATGGCTGTTCCACAATTGGAGGAGTAGAAATTAAGCAGATCGAAGGTTAACCCTTCCGCTAAAACAAACCAGTCTTCTCCTGGAGTAAAATCGCTAATAGTATCGGTGCCGTAACCCGCGCGCAGCATAAAGCGATCGCGTCCTGCACCGCCCGTTAAGGTATCATTTCCTAAGTCTCCACAGAGGAAATCGTCCCCGTCACTGCCATAGAGGAGGTCGTCATCTTTGCCGCCATACAAAGTATCCTTACCATTGCCACCGATGAGGGTATCGTTGCCTTCATTCCCTTCTAACCAATCATCCCCATCCCCGCCACAGATAAAGTCGCGATCGCTATCAGGACCCAACGGCGCATCACTGCCGATTCCCCCTCGGATGGTATCGTTGCCATCCTCACCATACAGGGTATCATCGCCTAAGTCTCCGAATAAAAGGTCATCTCCAGAGGACCCGCACACAATATCATTATCTTTGCCGCCATATATGATATCGTTACCCTCGCCACCCTCTAGGGTATCGTCCCCTTGATTGCCGTTGATCAAGTCATTACCATCACCGCCATAAATCAAGTCTCGTCCGCCAATATCGGGGACATCGGGATCGCTGGTTCCTCCGAATAAAGTATCATCCCCTTGATCTCCGATTAGGATATCGTTCCCCAAATCCCCGTAAATCAGGTCATTATCTTTACCCCCGTAAGCGATATCGTCATCTTTGCCAGCGTAGATGATATCGTCGCCTTCGTTGCCATTGATGATGTCATTGCCTCGGTTACCGAAGATTAAATCGCGATCGCCCTCGGTGCCGATGGGGGTTTCACTGCCATTTCCCCCGAGAATGGTGTCATTGCCGAGGTCACCATACAAGATATCGTTATCTAGGTTGCCAAAGATCAGATCATCATCTTTGCCACCGTAAATAAGATCATTTTCTCTGCCACCATAGAGGGTATCGTTGCCTTCGTTGCCATTAATAAAATCGTTGCCTTTGCCGCCTTCAATGCGATCGCGATCGGTCCCGGGACCTACCGGGCGATCGCTGCCGACGCCTCCGAGTATATAATCATCCCCGGTATCGCCATAGAGAACATCGTTACCGCCTTTCCCCCAGAGAAAATCATTTCCAGCAAACCCGAGTATCCCTTCGGGGCGATCATCTCCTATGATGACATCGTTTTCCAGGGTTCCAAAATGGAAGATTTCAACCGGGGGGCTGTCTTGGGGTCCATAAAAGATAATGTCTGGCGGGGGTGGAATCGGACATTGGCACCCGCTGTGAGGCGGTTCGCTAGGGATTGGGGTACAGGGGTCTGAATCGCTGGTACGCGGTACTTCTTGGGGGGTATTTGGAGTGATGATCGGGACAACGCCATTGTTAGAAGGATTAGGGGGTAAAGGGGTGTTCCCGCCATCGGGATCGGTACTGGGGTCGGGGTCGGGATTAGTACCTTCTCCATCGGGTTCGCCCCCAGGAATACCGCCAGGGTCTGGATTGGTGCCTTCTCCATCGGGTTCGCCCCCAGGAATACCGCCAGGGTCGGGATTGGTGCCACCGCCAACGGGTTCGCCCCCAGGAGTACCGCCAGGGTCTGGATTGGTGCCTTCTCCATCGGGTTCGCCCCCAGGAACACCGCCAGGGTCGGGATTGGTGCCACCGCCAACGGGTTCGCCCCCAGGAATACCGCCAGGGTCGGGATTAGTGCCACCGCCACCGGGATTAGTATCTCCTTCAGGTTGAATGATTAAATCAAAGGTGTCTGTAATGGTGGCACCTGTGGTATCGGTAGCCGTGATAATAATCGGGATAGTGCCGATATCGGTTACTCCGGGAGTGCCGGTGAAGGTCCCGTCAGGATTAAAAGTTAACCAACTGGGAAGGGGTTGCCCATTGGGAAGGGTGACGGTATAGGTTAAATTATCGTTAAATTTAATATCGGCATCATCGAAGGTATTTGGGGGAATTTGGAAGGTAAAGTCGGTTCCTGGAGTGGTGGTTTGATTTTCGATGGGATTGATGAGGACCGGGGGAGCGTTAATGTTTAAATTAACTACGGAAGGAGTCTGGGCATAACTTGTGCCGTCAAATCCATTCCAATTAAAACTCACCGGACCATTGAAGTTTTCATCGGGAACAAAGGACAGTTTACCTATATTTTCTAGGGAAATTTCCCCGGGACTTTCGAGAAGATTTCCATCTAAAAACAGCGACCCGTTAGGGGGCAAAGATGTAATTAAAATCTTTTGAAGAGTATCTCCTTCCTGGTCTAAAAATTGATTTGTAAAATACTCTGGAGTAAAGAAGAAAGGGGTATTTTTGGTGCCGGTTTGATTGATGGGTTGTAGGGTGGGTGGGCTATTGAGGCTGACGCCAAAGCTGCCGAGGGTACTGGGTGCGATCGCATTGCCGGTGGTATCGGTAACCTGGTTTCCTTGCAGGTTGACGGTATAGCTGCCGTTATCCTCACTATCCCAAGTGCCACCGGGAGGCTCGATTTGGTATGTAACCGGGATGGTGTTGAAGTTGCCGCCGATATTGGGGGCGATCGCCGTTACGTTTAAACTCTGGCCATTAGGTCCAGTGACGATGATATCGCCAATATCCAGGGTACTCCAATCGATCGCCCGGTTATCGGTAAAGGTGACGGTGAAGCTGTAGCTTATGCCACCGGCAGTGGTGACGTCTTCAGCCACAAAGTCTTGAAAGTTCGGCAGAATCGAGTCTGTAGGGCCGGGGGAACCGATATCTAAACCGCTATTGTCCCTCTCAAAGGTACTTTCATAAGCAGTGGCGATCGCCCCAGTGGAGTTGGGCGAACCAATCACACTGGTTGCCCAATTTATACCCTGGTCGTTGGCCGTTGTCAAGTCCTCTAAGGTGAGATTGTTTAAATAAATTGAAGCCCCCGGCGAGTTAGAGGGCCACTGATTACCTATGTCATACGCGACTTGATCAATTGCCGTTTGAAACCCCAACTCATAGCTACTAAAGCTGGGCCACAACCCGATGCGATCGCTTTGGTTGTCCAACGCGGGCCAATCACTAACCGGAATCAGGGGAATATCCCCTGTATCCCACACTGCTTTAAACGACTCGGGAGACAGGGTTGCATTGTATAAAATAGCCGTTTCCCCAGGGGCGACCGCGCCTGTGGTAATATTCACCCCAGTTAGGGCTGCATTAGCATTAGCAAAGACAAATCCTGTTAAATCAAGGGTTATATCCTGACTCGGATTATAAATTTCGACCCACTCCCAGTCTGGTTCGAGACTGGCAGGGCTATACATAATTTCCGTAATCACCGGAAGCGCCTGTTCCTCATAAGCGCCGATATCGATCGCGGTGCCGACTTCGCGCCGGAATCCGAGCCCGCGTTGATCCGTTTGTAAACCCGAATTAAGCTCAGGACTGCCCAAATTAGTCGCAGGAGACCCTAAAACTAGGGCATGGGTCAAGGGAGACCCGACAGAGGCACCATTCAGCGCTAAAGTTGGATTGATGACATCATTAATGTCAATGTTACCCAGGGAGGCAAAGTTGTAATTGGTTTCAGTATTTAACCCTTGGCTGCCAGTCAAATTACCAATTAGGTTATACTCGGCATTGGTGATTTGACCGGAAACATCCCCCTGTACCATCTGAGGACTATTATCTTGATTTCCGGCAACAATGGTATGACTGAGAGTGACGTTCGTTCCATCCGTAAAGAGGCCGCCTCCGTTACCTGTACCGTTCATATCGCTATCGGCGGTATTAAAGGCGATCGTGCTGTGATGAATAGTGAGAAGTTGTTGGCTGTAAATTCCTCCACCGTCGATCGCCGCTCGATTATTGGAAATGGTGCTATTGGTGACTATGGCAGTACCGCCATTATTTTCAATTCCACCGCCATGATTGCCCGCTTCATTCTCGTTAAGGGTACTCCCGATTATAATTAAGTTCTCGCCATTCGTATGACGAATTCCCCCTCCTGCATCATTTGCCGAATTTTTAGAGATGGTACTATCAATTACTGTAAGAGTCCCGTCATTATTAATCCCCCCACCGTCATCATCAGCTCGGTTCTCGGTAATGGTACTCTGGGTTACAGTCAAGATGCCTCGATTGTAAATCCCTCCCCCATCCCTTCCATTGTTCTCAGCGGTACTATTGGCAAGCCCATTTTTAACAGTTAGATTATCAAGAGTGAGGTTAGCCCCCAAATCAACATGGAAAATCCGGAAAGCATCCTGCGCTGCCGGATCTCGAACAATTTCGGCACCATTGCCATTAATAATCAGAGTGCTATTTGCCCCAATAACGGGTAACCCGTTGGCCCCGATGATATTATTATTGACACTTGTGAGATTATAAGTGCCGCTATTTAAATTGATAATGCTATCTTGACCATCACCATTCGCATCATTAATGGCTTTGATCAGTTGCTCAACATTTCCCGCCTCTACCGTATAAGTTGTGGCGAGGAGGGAGTTATAGTTAGCGATCGCTTCGGACTGGAAGGGCAAAGGAGTCTCAATGTTTCCCTGACTCACTTCTAGGGTCCAGTTTCCCTGCAATTCGGCACTGCCGGTTAAGTCATCCGAGGCGGCAATATCAGCCCCCGTCACCTCCGCCAATTTTTGCAGGAAAGCAATTCCGGTGTCCGATGCTCCTACATTGCATCCATATAGCAAAATATCCGCCCCCTCCTGGAGTGCAGCCCTCAGCTTTTGCCATTGGGGAAGATAGGCATCGAGAGTGTCGGCATCCAGTTCGGTTGTGCCGAGTTGCACCTTGCCGGAACTTCCGTGAGACAGAATATGAATGCTTTCGATACCCGTTCGACCCTCGATCGCCTCGATGATTTGGTCGATGCCATCGCGATCGCCCTCAATTGCGATTGCCTCCGTATTCGGTCCTAAAGCATCGAGTAGGGTCTGTTTGTCAGCAACCCCGGAATCGATAAATACAAGGGTTTTAGATTGGGTTGAGGAAAGGGTTTCCGGGATAGGGCGTTCTTCAGTGCGATCGGCCCTAATGCCCTCAAACCGTTTTGAAATCCTCCGTAAAATGTCAATATGTGGCAATTGTTGGTAGTTCATCGAAAATACATCCCCGCAAAGATAGTGATAGCCATCGTCTTGAACTCGGGACCCCCGTATAATTACTAGGCCCTTTAGTCCTTTCTAACTTAAGGTTCGACTAATTCTTGGACAAATAAAAAGTTGTTACTATCTAGTATAGTCAGTAGATACACGAGGAGGGGTCGTACCCCCCAAGCAATCTGTCTAAAGGAATATTTGAATCCGTCAAAAACCCTCCCTTGAGTCAAAACTGGACCTCCCTCCTCAACGCTTAGGGGTGCAAATGGTTTCTCACGGGAATGATCGGGGGATAGGCAAGAGAGATTACCCAGTCCCTGAAGAATTCTTACGGATCCAACCTAAAATAAAAGCAATGCCTTTGGGGAAACATTCCCAAGGGGACCCTTGGGGGGAAGGATTGGGGGCTAACCGACTATCCCTCCCTGCTGCGATCGCCGGATCAGCAGCCATCCAGTGTATAGAATCAGGAGACTCTCTCACTCAACGATGAAACCCTATCAAAAAATTCCCATTCTCGACTGTGGCGAACCCTTGGTGGCAATTCCGGGGGGTCTGTTTGCGCTGGTGTTGCCTCATCCTTACGAAACCTTGGGCGCACCCTATGGAGGGCGATCGCCTTTTTATCTGCGACAAGGGGTACTGACGGGTTTAATCCAAGCACAAACCTACCTCCAGCAGGAGTACCCGCACTGGCAGATTTCAATTTTTGATGCCTATCGCCCTGTGGCGGTGCAACAATTTATGGTAGAATACGCTTTTACGGAACAAGTGAGATTGCGGGGATTAAATCCGGAGGAGTTAAGCGCATCTGAACGCCAAGAGATTTTAGCACAAGTGTATCAATTTTGGGCAGTCCCCAGTCTGGATCCGGCGATACCGCCTCCTCATGCTACAGGCGCGGCAGTGGATGTCATGTTGGTAGATGAGGGGGGTATGATAGTCGAGATGGGGTCGCCCATTGATGAAATTTCACCGCGATCGCATCCCAATTATTTTGCCAATAGCAGCAGTCGCCCTCAACAAGACTATCACGAACATCGGCAAATTTTAGCATCTGTCATGGAACTGGCAGGGTTTGCTCAACATCCCAATGAATGGTGGCATTTCTGCAAGGGGGATCAAATGTGGGCATGGTTAACCCAAGAGGCGATCGCTTCTTATGGCAGAGTGGAGTAAACCCACAACAACCCGGCGGATTGTTGCGGGTACAAGATATCACGAAAACCAACGCCTGCCTTGGATTCATTAGGGTTGAAGTTGAACGGTTTCGGCTTTTTCTATCCGCCAAATATGCCCAAAGGGATGGAGGGGATTAAGTGTATAACGAGGGTCGGAATCAATCGTCTGATACAATTCTAAGCTGGGACGGAATAAAAAGAGCGCCGTTGACTCTTCCGGGATTTCTAGGCGATCGCTATCTTCAAAGAAGAGTAACCGCACATCGGGATCGAGTTTATAACTCAAAGCTATCAGACGACTGGCGCGATTGCTACTACCGATTACCCGGGAATTGTCCCATTGATTGACGAGTTGCGCGACTTCAACATCATAATAACAACTATACTTATGCCACCAAGTTTCCGCAGAGGAACTAATAGCACAAGAAATAATTCCCGCCGCAATCAATGCTACATAGGCACCTTGCCAGGTTCGGCGCTGTAGATTGCCTCCGGTATCGAGGCGCAACCTATCAGCGAGCAGATACGCAACGGCCAACTGTAGTGCTAAATAGGAGGGGAAAAGGTAACGAGCAATCCCCGATCGCTGCCCCCCGGAAAGGATGTCATATAGCATTAAAAACAAGCCATTGGCGGCAATTGATGTCATTAAAAACCAGCCTACAGATTTCGGTGTTTTGCGAATCGTCACCCACAGGGCGTATCCTACCAATAAAATAATCGGGGCGACTGCATAACCCCAGAAATTTCCCCAAACAAGCGGAGTAAAATCTTCACCCAATTCTACATCAAAAAAACGCTGAGGATAAACAGCATGAAGGTCAAAAAATACCCCACTCAAATTAACAGCCCAACGGTTTACTAAAGCAGGGAGAGAAATTTCTCGTTCTAACCATCCTCCCAGTCGGCTTTCATTATTTAAATAGGTAATAATCCAGGGAATTAAAAGGGCCAAACCCACTCCCGAGGAAATCAGGTAGGATTTAAACGATTGAGTCCATTTCCACTTTTCTCGAAATCCCATATAAATTCCATGCCCGAAAAATACCAATCCTGAAATTAAATGAGAGTAGAAACCGAGAACCACCGTTCCCGCGTAAATTGCCCAACTTCCTCGGGTATTCAGACGCAGCGATCGCAACAAGGATAAACTGGAAACTAACGTAACCACTGTCCATAAACTATATTGCCGTGCTTCTTGAGCATAAAGCAAATGTAAGGGAGAAACCGCAACTAAGGACATAGCAATCCAGCCAACAAGAGGGGAAGCAAAGAGTTCTAAACTCAGCCCATAAATTGCTGGAAATGCCAAGAGGCTTAACAGGGCTGCCAGACTACGAGTTACAGTGATTGAACTCCCAAATATCTGCATCCACAGTCGCGTTAATAGGTAATAAAGGGGAGCGTGTTCAGAATTTTCCGCTAAGGCATTCACCGTATCCCCCCACCCTTTCTCCGGCGTAAGACTCTGAAACTGATGCAACTGAGCGATCGCGATGTTTTCCCCTATGGGGACTCTCTTATCAAGCTGGTATTTTCGGTATCCCGCCACTCTTAAGGAAGTGTGGACTTCATCCACCCAGTAAATTTTATGGTCTAAATGATAGAATCTAAAAAATATGCCAATTGCCAGAACAACCGCGGCAAAAAAACGTAAAGCATTCCAATGAAGTTGGAGAGTTTTCATCCTTAATCCTGAAGGGTTAAAATACAATCGGTTGATAATAGAGCGAATTCGGGAGTTTCAAACCTAGAACACCGGGTCATCAGAGTCGCGATCGCCGGTTGGATGCCGCTTTCCATATTAGCGATCGCCTCCTGGGTAACGGAATAGGGGTTTAACCAACGATTATAAGAGAGATACCCCGGAGTAAACGCCCCTTTTTCAATCAGCCACCAATCCACTCCGTACTCCTCTAAAAAGGCCACTGTATCCGTAAGATTGGGGCTATATTGAGCTTGAATCATCCGTTCCAAACCCTGGCGAAATATTTGATAATAGCCCCAATGATAGGGGATAGCATATTCTCTAGCTGCCAAAACTGACCGATGAGCAAATGTTGGTAAATTATTGGCTTCTTCTGACACAGAAGCAATCAGAATATCGCGAGGTTGCTGTTGCAAAAAAGCATATAATTCAGGTTGTTTTCCAATTTGATAAGAAGTCCAGGGAAAATTGTTCATCCCTAGCTGGGGATAAAACAGAAAAGCAATTGCAAACACAACTGAAATTATCCCAGCCATTACTTTTTTAGGAAAAGATTGTCCCCAGCGCCAGAGGGCATCAAATAGGAGGGTAATGGCGATCGCTGCCGCCCATGCCATCACCATCCGCAAACTATGTTGAGTATAGCGGCTGGGCAAATGCAATTTAAACAGCAAACCATGGGCTGCAAAAAACAGAATTAATGCTGCCCCAACTAAATCCAATAAAATTCGGATGCACGGTAAAACTGAGGCAGCTAAGGGAAATAACTGAGGCAACTTTAGGAGGATAGGTAACAGAAACCCTAAACTCATAATCACCGGGGTTAAAATGGCGGACAGACCAATTCCACTCCGTCCATGTAGCCAAAATGCCCAAGAATCATTAATAAAAAATTGACTTCTACCCCCGGGCATAAACTCCGGTAATTGGCGCGCTTCTGAGGCGGAAAGGGTCGGACCAAATTCTGAGCTACTCAGGGCATAAAATAATAAAATTAAACAGGAGATTGCCAGATTACTCCCCACAAAAATTATCTTTTGACGGGGAATTTTCAGCCTAATTCTTCCCTGTTTACACTCCATCGATTGTAAAAGTAAAATTACGACAACAATTAATACATATTGGGGATAAAATAGCCCCAGTAGAGCGATAAACATTCCGGTAACTAGGGTATTTTTATGCAATAAATAATACAAAAGTGGCAAAAATAGGGGATAAACAAATGCTTTCGGGGTTGCGGAAATCAACCCATCTTGCATCCACAAACTTTGATTGAGGAGTAAAGACGCCATAAACCCGGCAACTGGCACTGGAAACAACTCCATCGTCACTCCAAAACAGAAAGCTGTAGTGATTAATCCCAGAAATGGAGGCAACAGTTTACTCAGCAACAACGGTGCAATTCCAACGGCTGCCATGAAACGATAAAACAGCGCATAACCGGCAGGTGCAACGGATTGAAAATAATCGGCAATTAAATCATTAGGGAATAACCCCGGGTCCAGAAAACGTTGCATCCAAAAAACGTGCTGCCTTGCATCATCTTGCACCACTAAGTCAGCACTAAACCCTTGCTGAAGTCCCCCGACCCCGTACACCGCAGCAAATGTCAAGCTCAAACTGAACCAAAAGATCACCGCTGATTTAGGGGTATGGGGTGCGGGTGCCATGCAAAAGCGATGCAGGCGGTTCTCAAAGGCAATAGAAACAGACATGGGGGATGGCAAGGCTTTAAATCAAGGAAAAAGGCGATCAATCTAAAATCCTACACGATCGCGGGGAACATGAGGAAGGGTTAGGCATTTCTATAAAAAAAATCTGGCCGTTTTAACCCGAAAGATAAGGGAGTGCCGTTTCCTTAACCTTATTAATAGGGATATTTTATTGCTGCCCTCTACAAACCCAATCCTGAATCCCAACCTCACCCTAACGGAAATCCCCCCAATTGCCCACAAAAAAAGCCCGCACTCGTGCGAACTTTTATAACCTGACTTTGATTCGGTAGATTTCGGATTAAACTTTTATATAACTTGCCATTGCTGTCGAAGTAAGGAAACAAAAGTATTGTATCCTTGAGAATTACCCGGGGAGTCGGGAATAAAATATTGGGGAAAGTCTTTGTAACAGCGCCATTGTTCATGAGGTTTCATTCGCAGGTACAATACTCGACCCATCGTACCATCGGGTTTCCATGTCATCTGGCCTCGGATAGATAGGGACATAATTTCTTCTCCATTTTTATGGGAAAATCGAGATTTATTCGGGTCTATTATGGCAACATTCAGTAACTTTTTCGTTACTATCATTACCATTTTGAACTAAAAAAGGAATAATTTTTTTGACCGGCGAGGGGCTTCTGGTGTTCCCAATCTTGACCGATCGCAGGGGGATTTAAAAATAATTTAAATAAAAAGGACATGGCAGCGCCATGTCCCTCTAGTGATTTGACCCAGTAATTTTATTCTTAATTTTGTTGGGAAAGACGTTGGTAAATTTCCGTCAACATTTTAAGGCGATCGCACAGTTCAGGTGATAAATCTTCCGGTTTGTAGCGCCAGGACCAATTCCCCTCTGATTTACCCGGTGCATTCATTCGCGCTTCGTTTCCCAATCCTAATAAATCTTGCAATTGGACGATGGCTTGATTCGCGACGGTACTCCACCCCAATCGAATTAATTCCCAATGAATTTCGCCTTCTGGCTGTCGGGGTTTATCTAAATAGCGCCATAATTTCTCCTTAGCCTCTTCCGAAAGTTGCTGATACCATCCCACGGTGGTATCATTATCGTGAGTTCCGGGATAAACCACAAAATTTTGATTTTTATAATTATGCGGTAAAAACTGAGTCTCGGATTCTAACTCAAACGCAAATTGTAAAATTTTCATCCCGGGAAAATCAAAACATTCCCGCAAGGCAGTAACTTCGGCGCTAATGGTTCCCAAATCTTCGGCAATAATCGGCAATTTTCCTAACTTCTGTTCGAGGACTTCAAACAACTCCATCCCCGGTCCTTTTAACCACTGTCCATTTTTGGCAGTAGTTTCTCCTTTCGGTACCGCCCAAAAGGCTTCAAAGCCTCGAAAATGGTCAACGCGCAGGGCATCTACGGAGTCAAACATTGTCCGAAAACGCTGGACCCACCACTCGAATTCACTCTCTTTTAATTTCTCCCAATTGTAAACTGGATTTCCCCAGAGTTGTCCAGTTTCCGGCGCAAAATAATCCGGCGGTACTCCCGCCATTAAGGAAGTTTCCCCGGTTTCTTCCTCTAGATAAAAAAGCTGGGGATTTGCCCAAACATCAGCGCTATCATGGGCAACATAAATGGGGATATCTCCGACAATTTGAATGTTTTTTTCATTGGCATACTGTTTAAGGGCGTGCCACTGGTTGTTAAACTCAAATTGCAAGAACTTATAAAAACCAATGCGATCGCTGAGTTCTTGCCGCACCTTTTCTAAGGCTTCCGGTTGATGCTGTCTTACTTCTGCCGGTTCCCAAGAGTTCCATCCCGCACTATGATGTTTTTCTTTGAGGGCCATAAACAAGGAATAATCCTCAATCCAATAAGCGCTGCGATCGCAAAATTGTTGGAGTTGCTGATGCTGTTCTGCGGAAGCATTAATTTGGAAATTTTGATAAGCGGTTTTTAACCACTTCATTTTTACAGGAATGACTTTCTCAAAATCAACGTTACCTCCGGGAAACTCTGAAACCTGGGTTAAATCTTCTTCCGATAGCCATCCTTTCTCCCGCAAGTATTCGGGGCAAATGAGTAAAGGATTACCGGCAAAAGCAGAATAGGACATATAGGGAGAATTTCCATATCCCGTTGGAGTCAGGGGTAATATTTGCCAGAGTCGTTGTCCGCTTTCTACGAGAAAATCAATGAACTGATACGCCTGAACACCGAAGTCGCCGATACCAAATCGGCTAGGCAAGGAGGTCGGATGTAATAAAATACCGCTGGTTCTAGGGAAAGACATGATTCTACCAATATTAAGGGTTAAGGGGTTAGTTTGGAAAAAGGGAAACTCTATAAACTACAGTGTTTTTTTTATAGAAACTTACAAAGGGGATATTTAAAAATCTGTCTTCTAATTCCTCCTTTTTTAAAGGAATTGAACATCCTGTAAACTGGTTTATTTTGAAACTTAAACAACATGGGGTAGTGAAAGAGATACGCTATAAACAAACTTTAGAGGATTTTGAGACAAGGGGATCTATCCTGGGGATGATTTCCACATATTTTCATAAAAAATAATAGTAAGGAAATGGTTCGGGGGGTTAACGATCGCCTGAATCCGGGCCGGAAAGTTTGCCTAATTATATCGTTGGATAGAGAGATATTGGAGGAGGCTGTGTTAAGCTAAACCTGATTGTATTTAGCCAATTTTTTCGAGCCTAATCATTGGAGAAATGCTTATGCCTTACCCCTGCGCACCTTGGACGCTCAAAGGCCGTGCGGTGCAAACTCTCCATGCAATCAATACCCGGCGCGTGAGATCGCTCGTTCCCTCAGGCTTGGCGATCGTTGAGGTTTTACCCGGAAAAACCCTTGGGGGAGTTTATTGTGCTAAATATGGGGTAGGGTCGAGTTTATTATATAGCGAATTAATTGTGGTCTGTGCATTAGTGCGACATAAAATGCAGTTTGGCGCATGGATTTCTCATATTTATGTTGACCATCCCGATTCCGTGGCAGGGGGTCGAGAAATCTGGGGATTACCGAAAGAATTAGCCGAATTTACTTGGGAAAAAGATGATCGCGATCGCGTCAGGGTTCGACAAGGCGATCGCCTCTTGTGCAGTCTCGACTTTAGTTTACAAACCTTACGGGTGCCAGTCCCCTTTGCCTTTTCCAGCTTTAGCACCTTGGGTTCCAATTTGCTCCTATTTCCCGCCGAATTCACCTCTGACATTGGCTTAGTCGAGAGTAGATTAGTCATTCCCCCCGAGAGTCCCTTCTCGATGTTAAACTTGCCGAAACCAGGCTTAACCTTTTCTTGTGAGGACTTACGATTGGTTGCCGGTGAACCAAAAGTGATCCAAGAAAGAGCGACTGCCACCCCCTCTGCTTCCGCATAGCGATCGCCACCCCATCCCCTCCTGTCTTCTATTCTTCCATGTTTGTAGTAACGACTTCAGTCGTTTACGGCTCATTTCCATCCCTACGAACAGGAAGAGATGACTGAAGTCATCACGACGAACCCGGAAGAAAGAGTTTACCTTTTTATCCATGTTTGTAGTAACGAATTCAGTCGTTTCCGGCTCCTTTTCATCCCGGCGAATAGGAAGAGAGGACTGAAGTCATCACTACGAACAATCAAGAAATAACTGAAGTCTTTCTCCACGTTTTTAGTAACGACTTCAGTCGTTTGCGGGTTCTTCATTACCCTTACTTACTTCTCAATCCAAACTTCAATCATGCCGACTGGAACGTGAATTATAGGATGATCAAACACCCCTCGCACCGCTTCCGTACCTCCAAGTTCCTTCAATCGCTGCAACTGCTTTTTCAGCTTAGGATTGAACTTAATATGTTCCTCGACTGCCCGTTCCGCTTCTGCCGAACTGGGTTTTCGTAGAGAGAGGGTTTCTAAAAATGCCTGAACCTCACCATACAAGGCATTAATCGGACTCACTGCTTGTTGGTTCGTGTTCGTCCCGGGAATTTTTTGTGCGAGGGTTGCGCCAGTGGAGAGGAGGGGTGTATCTGGAATCTTGGGAGTCTCAGAATGGGTAAACTCTTTACTCGCAATACCATTACCCGAACCGAAATTTCTCACCACTCCAGCAACATCCACCCCGGTACTCGATCGCAACTGTTCCAAAAACGAAGCCATTTTCCCAGCGGTACTGCCGTTTGTTGTATCAATTGAAGTTAGAGTGTGAATTCTCACTTCGGGTACAGTAGAAACCATTGTTTTGAGCAGAGGTTCCAGCTTTTGCAACAGGAAAATCTCACGCGCCGAAGGTCCTGCTGCTTTCCAGGATTCTGCTAGGCGTTTCGTCCCCATTGCCTGCGCTTTTCCATCTTCAATAATTCCCGATGCCTTCCCTTTCGCTTCAGCGATCGCCCGCTTACATTGTGCCTCCGCAGGTGCGACTACATCCGCCTGTAATTGTTGCTCAACTTGTTTAATTCGCTCCGTTTGAACTGCCACGTCTGCCTGAGTTCGCGCCACTTCTGAGCCAATTTCCGCTTCCGCCTCGGCGACTAATGCAGCGCGGATCGTCTTGGCATCTTGGATGCGGCGATTAGATTCCGCGCGAGTCATTTCGACTTGGCTGGCGATTCGTTTGATCGAGGTAGTTTGGTCATTTTCTGCGGTGCGAATCACAGACTGGGCCTTGGCTTTAGCTTCGGCAATCCGAGCATCCCGGACCAGTTCCGCCCGTTGCTTGCGTCCGATTGAATCCAAGTATCGCACATCATCAGAAATATTTTGGATTTGCAGGTTATCCAACACTAATCCTAACTTTTCTAGATCGTCTTCGGCTTCCTCTAACAAGCTTTTGGCAAAGGCGATTTTATCTTCATTGATTTGTTCGGGAGTCAAGGATGCCAACACCCCGCGCAAATTCCCCTCTAGGGTATCTTGGGCAATTTTCTCAATTTCTTGGCGGGTTTTGCCCAATAACCGCTCGATCGCATTGTGAATCGTCGGTTCAGTTCCGGCAATTTTAATATTAGCCACTCCTTCTACTTTCAGGGGAATACCGCCTTTAGAATAGGCATTAGTGACCCGCAGTTCGATGATCATATTAGTAAGATCCATGCGGTAGGCGCGTTCTAACAAGGGAAGCCGAATGCTGCTACCCCCTTTCACCAAACGGTATCCCGCTATGCGATTGTCATCAAGTGGGCGCGCACTGCCTGCAAAAATTAGCACTTCGCTGGGTTGACAGATGTAATACAGATTGTTAATAACTAGCGCCCCAGCGCCACCCGCTGCGCCTAAAATCGCCAACAATCCCAGAATAACTTCCATTTGTGTCTCCTAATTAGTGAGTGGTATGAATCAGTTGTCATTCCTCCTTCATCCCCTATCTATCCCGGCTTACTAACTTCTACAACTGATACTTTTGGCTTGTCTTTCTTACTCCGGTTCAGGGTTCCGATGACATCAATGCCCAGGGTGCGATCTACGCGATCGAGGAATTGTCCGACGATTTCGGGATAGGCATTGACTAAACTAGCGACTGATTTGCCATCGCCATTGTCGATGACATTAATGCGATCAATCTGTACCCGCTGGGTAATATTTGCCACCTCTCGTAATACCATCTCAATCTGCTGGATTAAGAATACTTCCGCTGCATCAGTGCCGGTTTCGCGCCAGACTTCAGAGAAGAGGTCATTCACTTGTGCCGCAGCTTTGGCATTTTCCTCAAATCCGGCTGCTTCCCCTCGCGATCGCAATTCTTTGGCTTGGCGTGCCGCTTCTGCGGGGAGGACTTCATCGGCTTCTAAACGGAGGCGTTCGAGATCGGCACGGATACTTTGTAGAAGTTGTTCCGCACGAGCTCGGGCTTCTTTAGCGGCGGCTTTTGTACGTTCTTCTTCCGATCGCGCCTGTTGATCGAGTTCGGCTTTAATCTTCCGCAGTTCATTATTTTTTTCCTCGATTGCCATCCGGGCCAGGGTTTTGGCGACTTCTGACTGTTGCTGAGTTTCGGCTTCTACGGCTTCGGCTTCAGCTAGAGCGTTGGATTCGGCAATTTCGGCATCCCGGACGATCGCAGCAATTTGGCGGCGTCCGATCGAACTCAGGTACTCTACATCATCAGAAACACTTTGAATTTTTAACGTATCAATTTCTAACCCTAACCGTTGCAAATCGTCCTGTACATCATCGGCAATCCGTTCGGCAAACCGCAGGCGATCTTCGTTGAGTTCTTCAGGGGTTAAGGTGGCAACAACGCCCCGCAAATTTCCTTCTAGGGTTTCTCGGGCGACTCGGACGATTTCCTTGCGATCGCGGTCGAGAAAGCGTTCAATTGCGTTTCCAACTATTTGGGGGTTGCTGGAAATTTTCACATTGGCGATCGCTTGAATATCCAGGGGCGTTCCCCCTTTGGCATAGGCATTTTTTACTTCCACCGGCACCGGCATCGTGGTCAAATCCATGCGCTTGACGGTTTCCAAAATGGGGATACAAATAGTTCGATATCGCGTCACTCGATATCCTAATTCTTGGCCGTCTTTATTCTTTCGCTTCAACCCCGATAAAATTAAAATTTCGTTAGGTTTGCAAATACACAGGACCTTATTCAAAAACCACAAAAATATCAGAAACCCAAAAATTGCTAAGCCGATTGTACCTCCTCCCGTAATTAATCGGTCAGTAATATTGGATTGAGTTGTGGGGAGAGAATTGACTTGGGCTAACTGTAGCGTCGAGATTTCGGCCCGAGGTTTCCCGGCGATCGCAACCCCAGAGTCCGTAAAATTTTTAGTCTGGAATGAGGTTTGAAGAAGCTGTTGCATAGCTTTAGATTCCTTTCCAATGAATTAGATAAATTTTTAAAGATGAGGTGAAATTAAGATAGAATTTGCCCCCATCTTCAGGCTGAATTACCGGAGAAATTTCAAGTCGTTGGATGCTTCTGAAACCACCCAAAGGCGATTATTTTTAAGGCCCACAACGAAAACCCGGTCTCCTTTCCTGAATGATTTAGACTCGTCTGTAAAGGCCATAAACTCTACGTTAGCCCCTTTGACGTTAACCCGGACTTTGCCTTTACTTTCGGCATTGAAAGGAAGCAGCACAATTGCGGAAAGTCCTACGAAGTCACTAGAACGGGTGAGACTATTGGCATGGCGTTGTCCTAGGCTTCTAAGTATCCAAACCATCGTAGTCCCACAAAAGATACCCATCCCCCCGGCAAGTCCAGCGATCTGTAAGGCGGGCATTTCCGGGCGTAGCCAATTGAGGACGATTCCAGTTAAGCCAAAAAAACAACTACCAAAGGTCCAAAATTTGAGACTAAAAAACGGCAACTGGAAGATACGCTTGACCCGATTTTCCCGTTTTAACCCTTCCACCTTTTGACCCTTATCGAGAATTTCCAAGTCAGAATCAAAGGCTATACCGAAATCTGCACCGTCGAGTCCTCCAATCGCGGCGAACACGACGAAAATCCCGCCCATGCCGAAACAAAAAAGATAGATAGGCATCATTTTTAAGAGCCTCGTCTGCATATTAATTTTTCAGACATTACTGATTGTCGCAAAAAAAAACACAAGCGTCCAGTTTTGTTACGAAAATTTGTGATGAGTACCTCAGCTAGTTCTGTAGCCGCAATAGCGATCGCCCTAGAGGCCGGATTTTCCGGGGGAATCTCTTCCCCATTCTGCATTCGCCTCTAATTAACACCCTGGTATAGGGACTTAGACGATTGAAGGAGAATCAAAACAGCGCCGATTGACCGAAACCCGGAGAATTTGCCAAGATGGGGTCTTCATCCGAGGCGATCGCCCCACTTTTTCTGAGATAATAATCTCCCTAAGTCTAAATAAGGAGAATGTGATGCGACTATCACAAATGCTATTTGTAACCCTCCGTGAAGATCCGGCAGAAGCGGAAATTCCTAGTCATAAACTCCTGTTGCGTGCGGGTTATATCCGTCGGATTGCCAGTGGTGTTTATGCTTATCTGCCGTTGATGTGGCGGGTTCTCAAAAAAGTATCCAACATTGTGCGCGAGGAAATGGATGCAACTGGCGCTCAAGAATGCCTGCTGCCGCAACTGCAACCTGCCGAGTTATGGCAAGAATCAGGACGTTGGGATACTTATACCAAGGCAGAAGGAATCATGTTTGCCCTTACCGATCGCCAAGAACGAGAAATGGGACTCGGACCAACTCATGAAGAGGTAATCACGGCGATCGCCCGGGATATGATTCGCTCTTATCGTCAGCTTCCTGTTCATTTGTATCAAATCCAAAATAAATTTCGTGATGAAATTCGTCCCCGTTTTGGGTTAATGCGCGGACGAGAATTCATTATGAAAGATGGATACTCCTTTCATGCTGATGAAGCCAGTTTACAAAAAACTTATGCGGATATGGACTGGGCTTATAGCAATATGCTACGGCGCTGCGGTTTGCAATTTCGCGCGGTTCAAGCTGATTCGGGAGCAATTGGAGGGGCAGCTTCCCAAGAATTTATGATTTTGGCAGAAGCCGGAGAAGATGAAGTTCTTTACACCGAAGATGCTCAATATGCAGCTAACGTAGAAAAAGCTACCTCTTTACCACCCGATGCCAAATCTAGCGCTTTTGTTCTCCCTGAAAAACGAGAGACGCCTAACACCGATACCATTCATAAACTTTCTCAGTTTCTCCAATGTTCTCCCACCGAGATAGTTAAAAATATCATCTATCGCGTGGTTTATGACAATGGTAGAATGGTCTTAGTGCTGGTTAGTATTCGAGGCGACTTAGAAGTAAACGAAGTTAAACTCTATAATGAGTTAGCCAAACTAGCCGAAAGTTATGGGGGAAATGCTATCCTAGCCGTAGATATTCCTTCGGAACAGGTGCAACAACAATTGACCCTTAAGCCCCTACCTTTAGGATATATTGGTCCTGATCTTGCGGATAACTATATCACACCTGCGGAACATTTGCAACCGGAATTTTTACGATTTGCCGATCGCACTGTAGTAGATTTAAAGAATTTTGTGACCGGGGCTAATGAAACCGGCTATCATGTAGTGGGTGCCAATTGGGGCGAACAGTTTCCCATCAGCAGTCGCATCGTAGATTTACGAAAATCAAAGGCAGGCGATCGGGCTGTTCATGACCCTAGTCAAATCTTGAAAAGTGCCAGAGGTATCGAAGTCGGTCACATCTTCCAACTGGGGACTAAATATTCTCAAGCATTGGGGGCAACTTATACCAATGAACAAGGGGATAACGTCCCATTAGTGATGGGATGTTATGGAGTTGGGGTGTCCCGATTGGCACAGGCAGCCGTGGAGCAATCTTATGATAAAGATGGCATTATTTGGCCCGTGGCGATCGCCCCTTATCACGCAATTATTTGCATTCCCAATCTTTCGGACACCGAACAGGTAGAAGTAGGAGAAAAACTCTACACAGATCTCAATTTAGCCGGCATTGAAACCCTTTTAGATGACCGGGAAGAACGGGCAGGGGTTAAATTTAAAGATGCGGATTTGATTGGAATTCCCTATCGAATTGTTACCGGGCGATCGCTGAAATCGGGTAAGGTGGAAGTGGTGGAACGGGCGACTAAAATCTCCCATGAAATTGCAATTCCTGAAGTAGTAGCTACCTTAAAACAATGGATTGAAGCGGCATTGTCTTAAGTTTTGACCCCAGGTAAAGTGCGACAACCGGCCGCCAATCGTTTAAACGTTGGCGGCCTCCTAGCTGAAGTCAGTTTAAACTACCTCAAGAATTTATGTTTAAACCATCACTTTTAAATTTACAAGTTTTAGTATTAATAAATCTCAAAATAGTAAATTATAAACCTGGTTAAATATTTCCAAAAAATTCTGTTCCAGTTTCCCGGAACAAATTGTACTAAAACACTTATAAATTATGGGGATAATTATTTTAAAGCGTGAGAGAGCCTCCCTCCCACATAATTGACCCTCTTTTATAACTAACGCCCCCCTCTTTTATTCAAATCCAATGGAATTTTTTACCCTGCTGTTGTCCAGCCTGTTTACTTTATTGTCTCCTGCTGGGATTGCCTTAGATACCCTGGCAGAAAATAATATTCGCGATCGCCTCCATTCTGCGGAACAACTCGAAGTCCGTATTGATAATACCCCCAATTATCAATTAATTGGCGGCAAGGTTGATCATTTACGAATTGCGGGACGGGGATTATCCTTAATTCCAGGATTAAGAATCGATACCTTAGAAATAGAAACTGACCCTATTGATGTCAATCCTAGAGAATTAGGACGAGGTTCTGGTACTACCCCAGTCCGGGGATTAAAACAACCCTTACAAGCGGCGGTGCGGATAGGGGTAACAGAGGCAGATATTAATGCAGCATTGCAGTCCCCTGAACTTTATAATGAACTGCAAAATTTAGCATTAAGCCTATTTGATTCTCCCTTAATTAAACAAATTGCCGCCCGTTATACCCTAGTCGATCGCCAAGTCACTTTTTTAGCCAATAACCGGATCCGATTCCAGGCTCAAATTCAAGAACGCGGTTATGATGACCGCTTGAATTTAACGATAGAAACTGGCCTAACTGTCAGTGAGGGTCAACAATTACAACTGGTCTCACCGCAAGTTTGGGTGAACGATCGCCCTGCCACCCAGCGATTAGTAACCGGATTAATAGATGTAACCCGGCGATTTAATTTACAAAGATTAGAAAGTCGAGGGGTGCGATCGCGGATTTTGCACTTTAAACTCACCCCAGGCGGTGCAGAAATAGCCCTATTCTTAGCCGTCAATCCCGAGATTAAAGTGCAAGACACCACCCCCTGAAAAGCTCCTCCCTACTGCCTTAATCAGGGAGGAATCGGAGATTCAAATTTACCCTGATTCAAAGGGATTTAGAAGAATTTCCAGGAGATAAAATAGCGCAATTGTCTACTGTTATAACCATAATAACAACCGCGAAATACTCCCCCCTGTCCCCTGTATCAATTTGCTAGAGACTCCTAATGGTTTGTCTAAGAAAAGCACCCCAGTGTGAGTTATCCCCCTAGCGGAGGAACCCTAGTGGTGTGGCTCCACAGACAAGGGGCAGATAATCAGATAGACTGAGCTAGAGGATTATTGAAAATGCTATGGATGTGGGGAACAGTATGAACGCCGAAGGGTTTGCTTTTAAGCTGATTGTGGAAAAAACTGAAAATTGGGGACAAGATACCGTAACCCTACCGGAAAATCTACCCCCTTCTGAGGCAGGGGAAAAAGCCCTCAGTGAATTTTTGCAAGTAATGCAGCTTGAGCTAGAGGATGCTCAGTTAGAGGAAGCTCAGGTCCAGGAGTACCGGGAACCCCTGACGACGTTCGTCTCGCAACCGTCGGTACAAAAAACCTTGTTAGGGGTTTTCGACAAAGACTGCAAGACAATCTCCACGGATACTTTAGCCGAAACCTGGACGCAACTCAATCTAATTCCCCTACCGGAGGGATTTAATTGGGAGGCGGTGGCGCGGATATATTTTAAACAGATTAAAGCCTTTGTTTACGCTAAAGAATTAGTCGATCGCCTGGTCAATCCAAACCGAGAAGATCCCCTCACTCTCGATGAAATCAAACGGGATGTTTTTATGCAACATCTGTTTGATGAACCGTGGCATGAGGTGATGCGGCAGGTAGTAAGTATGATTGATCCTGCACTAGCAGCAGAGTTACTGGATTCTTTGATTGAAAACCAAGTCGAACCGTCTAACTTTACTCACTTATTTGTGGCAGCGGAATGTCTAGCCGTTGTAGGCGTTCACGATACCTTGGCAGGGACTGCGAATCAATTGCGCGATCGCCTCCAATCCTTAACCCAACATCCAGAAGTAGACGAACTCATCCTCACCCGCCTCCGAGCAATTTCTACCTTAGCGCGAGTGTGGAAAACTGACCCTGATACCCTTCCCTGGTTACAGTCGCTAGTAGAGTCGCCGGTTGCCGAAACCATCCGCATGAGTGCAGTGGATGAAATCGCCCTCTCCTGGAAAGAACGCCCGGAGATTCTATCCTGGCTCAAAACCTTAGCACAATCCTCCGTTGCTGAAATTACCCGAGTCAGCGCCGTGCGATCGCTTGCCACTCACTACAGCCAAGACCCGGAGATTCTCCCCCTACTCAAAACCTTAGCCCAAAGCGATCGCTATTGGCTGGTGCGTGAGGCGGCATTGGAAGAGTTAGCTCAAGGATGGCACGATGATCCGGATACTTTTTCCCTGATTGCCACGATCGCCCAGTCGGATCAAGAGGCCGATGTGAGAGAGGCAGCCGTAGAAGAACTCGCCAAAGGCTGGAGTCAGGGGCCGGAAACTTCGGCCCTAATCCGCACCCTTGCTGAGTCCGATCCGGATTGGCACGTCCGAATTGCAGCGATGCAGCAGTTTGCGATCGCCTGGTATGACAACTCGGAAACCTTGGGTTGGCTGCGAACTCGCACCCTTACCGATCCGGATTGGCACGTCCGAATTGCAGCCATGCAGCAGATTGCCACGGGTTGGTTTGATGACCCAAACACGGTAGCCTGGTTACGCGATCGCATCGTTTCTGATGACGCATGGCAGGTGCGGGTCGCGGCTTTACAGCTTGCTGCGGCTTGGTTTGAAGACCCAAAAACTTTACCGATTCTGAAAAAAATTGCCACCTCCGACCGCGATCGCCGAGTGCGAGAAGCGGCAGTCCACGAGTTTACTCGCACCTGGAAAGATGACCCGGAACTGTTACCGATTCTCAAATCCCGGGCGACTCAGGATGAACATTGGCAGGTGCGAGTCGCAGCTTTGCAACAGCTAGCAACGGGTTGGTATGACGACCCAGAAACCTTGCCCCTCCTCAAAGTTCAGGCGATCGATGATGCTTCGTCAGATGTGAGAATGACGACATTGCGGGAACTCGCCTCCGGTTGGTTTGACGACCCAGAAACCTTGCCTCTGTTGAAAACTCGGGCCACCTCAGATCAAGGATGGGATGTGAGAATTGTGGCCCTGCGGGAATTAGCAACCGGATGGAAGGAGGACTCCGAAACTTTCCCCCTTATCAAAACCCGCGCTCAATCGGATCAAAATTGGGCAGTGCGCCTCGCCGGGGCGATCGAGTTGGTGACCCACTGGCCGAAAGACCCAGAAACCTTCGAGATTGTCAAGGCGCGTGCTTCTACAGATGAAGATTCGTTTGTGCGACTCTCGGCCCTGCAACAGCTTGTCAAAGGGGGATTTGATAATTCCTCGGTGTTTGCCTTTTTATGCGATCGCGCCGTCAATGATCCGTTTGTTCCCCTCAAAGATGGTGCACTCAATCCCCGGCTAACTGCCCTCGAAGCCCTCGTCCAACAGTATGGCGAGTACCCAGAAACTCTCCCCTTACTACGCGATCGCGCCCAATCTGACCCGGATGAAAAAGTTCGCGCCTTTGCTCAATCCGTCTTAGCGACTCCACCCAAAAACTAGAAAGAGTCTTTCTGATCTCATCCCTTGACAAAATGCCTGCTTTATCCACTAGCTCAACTCTTATCCCTTCCTAGGCGATCGAGGCTGGCTGGCGGGACTTACGCCATCTAACCCCAAAACCCAGTTTGAGGTGTAAGTCCTGAGCATCAGCCGTCATCAAATTGAGAAATTACCACCACAGAGGCTCCAGGAGTTCCCGGTATTCAGGGGACCCATTTAAGGGACCGGGAAACTCTATTTCATCCGGCTTGCCGCGTCCCCTCTCTTCTAGCCTAATTCATTTAAGAGAAATTATGGAACTATTTACTCTGCTTTTAACCGGAATTCTCACCTTAGTATCCCCTGTGGGGGTGACCTTCGATAATATCGCCGAGAGAAACATCCGCGATTCCCTCTATGATGCCGAACAGTTGGAAGTCCGACTAGATAATGCTCCCAATTACTTTCTACTCACGGGGAATGTCAAAAAATTACGGGTGGCCGGTCGGGGATTGTATATTACGCCAGATTTCCGCATTGATACGGTGGAAATAGAAAGCGACCCGATCGCCGTAGATCTCGATCGCCTCAATCAAGAAGACCGGCGATCGATCCCGCGCTTTCTCCGGGCACCCTTACAGGCGGGGATGCGCTTGGTCCTCACCGAAGCAGACATCAATCAAGCATTGAGATCTCGGGCCGCGGCTGAACCCCTGCGCGAACTCGGCATTGGCCTCACCCGCACCAATGACCCCGATGCCCAAACCGATCCCCAGCGCTTTCAAATTGTTAACCCCGAGGTGGAATTTTTAGGCAATAACCGCCTGCGCTTTCAGCTAGAGATTCAGGACCGCCGGGATAATGAATCGGTACAAATCCTTTTGGAGACCGGGTTAGCCCCGGTTGGCGGTGCCAGGATTCAAGCCGTCAACCCGACGATCCGAATTAACGATGAAGAGGCCCCCACTCAGCTAATTACACTTTTCTCGCGAATCCTCGATCGCGCCTTAGATCTCAGAAAATACGAAGACCGGGGATTATTCGCCCGATTTTTAAAATTTGAAGTAGGTCCGGATGGCCTAGAGGTCGCCGCTTTTATCCGCATTGATCAGCCCGATGCGTTGTCAGTCTTGAGTCCAGAATAAGTTTTCGGGAAATTTAGTCCCTTCCCTTGTAGTTTGCTCAGAAGGTCTAGCGGCCTCTTCAATAAAGATGAAGCTATTAGTTCTTAAGGCATTGGCGATCGCCAATCACCCCGATCAGCGGATCAGTGCGCGGAAGAATCCAGGGATTGCAACAAGCAGTCCCCCTGGCGGATCTCACCGGGCATTAGTTGCCACTCTTAACCTGTAGAGGACTGAAACATCCCCTCAGTTCAAGGGAACAAAATCCGCTTTTCTTATTAGTGAATATTGTTTAACTGTTGAGGAGAACTTTTGATATGCAAAATGGACAAGCTCGCCGCCTTCCCCTGGGTGTTATTGCGACTCTCTCCGCCCTAGTGGTGGCGGCTGGGGGTGGTACCGCTTGGTGGGCCGTGAACTCTCAAAAGGACGTTACTATCAATGGCATGACCCCGGTTCCCGTGCAAACTAGGGAACCGTCTTCAAACATTGAGGTGACCCAGGACCCGAATTCAACTTCCCCCACCCTACTCAATCCCGTTGAGCAAACGGTACAAATTTATTTGGTCCAAGACACGGGGAGCCAATTTGAACTAGCCTCCGTCCCGGTTGCCGTAAAAGCGGCTGAAAAACCCGATGCCGTGTTAAAAGCGGCTCTCGATCGCTTAGTCACCGAACCCAACGCGGCGGCGGCCTTCAGTGAAATTCCCACCGGCACCCAAGTGCTGAATGTAGAGGTTAAAAATAATGGCGTTTATGTCAACCTCTCCCCAGAGTTTACCGCTGGCGGTGGCAGTAGCTCAATGACAGCCAGATTGGGGCAGGTGGTTTATACTGCTACCACCTTGGATCCAAATGCCGCAGTCTGGATTTCCGTAGGCGGTGAACCCCTGGAAGTGTTAGGCGGTGAAGGGTTAGAGGTTCCTCTGCCCATTACCCGCACAATTTTTGAGTCGGAGTTTCCCCTGTAAATGATCACCCGTGGGGTTCTGATCGGTCTATAAAAACCCATAGCCTAAAGGCTGGAAGCTCACAGACCAAAGCTCTGCCTGTCGCTTCTCGTAAGAGAAAACAGACTGGGTAAAAACGAATGGGGTAGATTGCCGGTTTTAAACGGATTGACCCCCAAGCCCCTTTTAACTGGGGAGGCTTGGGGGTCAATTTCTTGGGTCTTTAATAAATATAGCTTGCCTTCTCACGGCTAGGGCTAGAGGATATCCCCGAGCCAGGACCCCAATTCTGGATCATCGTTTCCCATGCCAGCTTAAAGCTCTAAATTGACGGGCTTGTTCTTCAATCCGGGCCGCAAGGCGATCGCAGACGAGGTTACACAGCTCGAAAATCAGGGGGTCTTCAACGCGATAATAAGCCGAAGTCCCCTCCGTGCGACGACTGAGGATTCCAGCTTGTAGCATCACTTTCAGATGCTTAGAAACATTGGCCTGACTCGTAGAAGTGGCCTCCACTAATTCTTGCACGCATTTTTCCTCGTCTCTGAGCAAGTTTAAGAGCTTCAAGCGCATCGGCTCGCTCAAAATACTGAAGTATTCCGCCACTTGTTGCAAGACCTCTTGTGGTAAGGGCTGCGATCGTTTCATGGCCAGGGTCCTAAAGAATTACCCAATTTTTCTATTTTCCTAATTGTAACACTAAACCGATTGATAACAATTAAGTAATTAAACGAGCATTAATCGGGAGTCAATTGTCTTGAGGGCAAGACAATCGACTAACCCCAATCGATAGAAAATATCACTCGGGGCTAATCCGCATTAAAGGCTGACCGTATTCAACCGGAGTGCCATTTTCCACCAAAATTTCCACCACTTGTCCGGAAACCTCAGCTTCAATTTCATTCATCAACTTCATCGCCTCAATGATGCAGACGGTTTGGCCGAGTTTGATGCGATCGCCCACAGCTACAAATGGCGCTTCATCCGGAGAGGGAGAGCGATAGAAAGTCCCCACCATAGGGGAAATCACCTCTAAATACTTGCGATCGTTGGCACTTGGAGCCCCAGCACTTACCCCATTAGCCCCAGAGGAATTCGCCCCAGCCGCCCCAGGAGTACCCGGGCTCGGTGGTGCAGGAATAGGAGGAGGTTGAACCGTTGCCCCGGGGGTCGCCACTGCCCCAGTACCCTCAGCCACCGGAAGCAACCCCCCATCGACTGGGATCCCAATACGCTCGGCAATCATCCGGTCTTTGCGCAGAGTTAACTCAAAATCGCCACTTTTTAAAATCAGCTCTGAAATATCCGTTCCATTGAAAGCCCCAAGCAGCTCGCTCAGTTGGCTCAAATCCAGTTGCACAGTTTCTTTGACCCCGTAAAATCAACGTTGAGCTTCTCTAGCTTTTCCCCATTCAGCCCTCCCTTGGGCGATCGCCTCGCCGGCTTTGGGATAGAGCAACCGCAAAAACCCTTAACGACAGTCTAGGAGAGCGAATAAACACCGCTCTCCTGGGTGCTAACAGACACCGGGACTAACCGCTAGTGGCTCAAGCCACAATTTATTTATTCTCGGCCCAGATAGGAATCGTTGCGGGTATCGATTTTAATCCGTTCCCCGATCGTAATGAACAACGGAACCATCACTTCCGCCCCAGTTTCCACCGTCGCAGGTTTGGTTCCACCGGTTGCGGTATCACCTTTGATGCCCGGGTCGGTTTGCGTGACTTCCAAAACTACCGAGTTGGGCAGTTCGACTTCCAGCACTTGTTCGCCCCAGCGGACGACACTCACTTCCATTCCTTCCTTGAGATACTTGACGCGATCGCCAATCTGCTGCTCACTTAAACTGGTCTCTTCATACGTTCCCATATCCATAAACACTAATTGTTCACCTTCTCTATAGGTGTACTGCATCGTGTTTTTTTCTAAGGTAGCTTGGGGCACGCTTTCTGCAGCACGAAAGGTACGCTCAATCACGCTACCAGTTTGCACGTTTTTTAATTTCGTGCGCACAAAGGCCGAGCCTTTACCAGGTTTGACGTGGAGGAATTCAATCACCCGCCACACAACCCCATCTAATTCAATTGTGACGCCGGTGCGAAAATCATTACTGGAGATCATGAATCTTCATTGGGGGAGAACAATCGGGATTTTATTTTACCGCGAATTACCCGCTTGAATGGTATCGGATCAAATTGCCCCGATCAGAACCCCTCGGACCGATCCCCTCGGACCCTTGCCAATAATTCCCCACCGCCCCCAGCAACTTCCCCGGGTATGGGAAGATTGATCTATGACGATTAAAAAGGATTCAGAGATATATTGATGTTTGCTTTGAGTAAAAAAATTACAAATTTATGGCAACGCGGGCTGAAAGCCGCCTTATTGGTCATGGTGATGACCAGTCTCTCCCTAGGGTTGAGCGCTGCTTGGTGGGATGGAGACAATAGTTCCGCTAATAATCGCACCAGCGTACTCCCTCAAGGCAATGCCATCACTGACGGTAAAGCTCTGTTACGGTACGCATTACCCATTGAAAATCAGGCCATCCGCGAGGCCCAAAGCAGTTTGGAAGACATTTCTCAGCAACTGCGCGGGAAACGCTGGAGTCCCATAACCAGTGATATCACCAAAGCCTCGGGAATTTTTACCAATCGCACTGCAGATATCTTGGAAGATATCCCGCAGTCTCAACAAGCCGATGCTAATGCCATCCTCGCCCAAATTAAAGAGGAAATTGGCACCGTGCGATCGGCAGTAGAGGCTGAGGATAAGCCGGGGACTCAAGACGGACGCGATCGCCTCCTTAACTTAATCGGCCAACTAGAAGAGATGATGGTTGGGGAATTCCCCTATCAAGTCCCAGCCGAATACAGCCACCTGCCCCAACTTCAGGGTCGCGCGACGGTAGCCGTAGAAACTAACCAAGGCAGTTTAAAAGTAGTGCTCGACGGATATAGCGCTCCCGTCACCTCCGGCAACTTTGTCGATCTCGTCCAGCGCGGTTTCTACGATGGCCTAGAGTTTATTCGTTCGGAAGACTTCTACGTTCTGCAAACCGGGGATCCGGTGGGACCCGACCAAGGATTTATGGACCCTGATACAGGCGAATATCGTAATATTCCCTTGGAAGTCCTCGTCCGTGGCGATACTCAGCCCACCTACGGGATTACTTTAGAAGAGGCGGGACGGTTTCGAGAGCAGCCGGTACTGCCTTTCTCAGCCTTTGGAACGGTGGCGATGGCACGTCCGGAAGATGACCCCGACGGCGCTTCTTCTCAGTTTTTCTTCTTTCTATTTGAACCGGAGTTAACTCCGGCTGGCCTCAATTTACTTGATGGTCGTTATTCGGTCTTTGGCTATGTAGTCGAAGGGAAGGAGATTTTAGAGAAGCTGAAACAGGGGGATAAAATTCTTTCGATGAAAGTGGTTCAAGGGGCCGAAAATTTCGTTCTCCCCCCCAAATAGCTAAGGGTTCACCGGATCAGGGAGACTGCTGAGAATAGGCGGTTTCTGATATAAGTCTAGTGGGTTTTTCCACTAGACTTTACTATTTTGTGGGGGTTAGAAACGTGGTAAGCAATGATCCAGAATATTCCCCTTCTGTTGGAGAAGTGGGGGAACAGGGACTTTTAAAACGATTGCAGCGATTTTGTCCACCGGAGTGGGTGGGAGATGATGCAGCCGCGATCGCCATGACAGCGGAACCGAATCGGTCGTTAGTGGTAACGACGGATATGTTAGTAGATGGGGTGCATTTTAGCGATCGCACAACCTCTGCTGAAGATGTGGGGTGGCGGGCGGCAGCGGCCAATTTATCGGATTTAGCCGCAATGGGTGCAACTCCGTTAGCAATCACCGTCAGTTTAGGGCTGAAAGGGGATACCCTCGTGTCTTGGGTAGAGGGGGTTTATACGGGGATGGTCAGTTGTCTGAACTCCTATCAGACTGCGATCGCCGGGGGGGATATTTGCAAATCGCCCGTGAATGTGATTTCGATTACGGCATTCGGTTGGGTGCCAACGAACCGGACAATTCGACGCCAAAATGGAAAACCTGGGGATGCGATCGTGGTAACGGGAGTACATGGAGCCTCCCGAGCCGGGTTAGAATTGTTATTGCATTCAGAAACCGGGAAAGACTTACCAGAAGGGGATAGGCGCTTTTTAATCAGAGCGCATCAACGTCCGAACCCGCGACTGGATGTTTTACCCGTCCTCTGGGAGGTGATGGGGGAGGAGGCAGAGGTAGCCGGGATGGATAGTTCGGATGGGTTAGCCGATGCGATCGTGCAGATTACCCGTGCCAGTGGGGTAGGGGCAAGTTTAGACCGCGCTTTAATTCCCATGCCACCGAGTTTGAGGCAAATCATCGGCGAGGAACGGGCTATGGAGTGGGCCTTATACGGGGGAGAAGATTTTGAGCTGGTGCTGTGCTTACCGGATCTGGCGGCTCGTCAGTTCGTTAACCGCATCGGAAACGGGGCAGCTATTGTGGGGAGCCTAACAAAAAGCACCAGGGTTTGTCTAACGGACTCCACTGGTGCTTATGCTGAGGAAGTTCTCACTCAAAGTTTGAGTTTTCAGCATTTTTAACCTTAAGGTTATAGATGAGTTTTGAAAGGGGAATGAATCAGTCCGGAATCAAAACTCATTGCCTTAGATTTTTATGCTTACCATTTTTGAGCGACGAGTTCCGCTAAGTCAACCACACGCTGACTATAACCCCACTCGTTATCGTACCAGCCGATCACTTTAACCATGTCTCCATCCATGACCATCGTCAAGCTGGCATCGACAATTGACGATGCATTATGACCTTTATAGTCGGAGGAGACTAAAGGTTCATCAGAGTATTCCAAAATGCCTTTCATCTTACCTTTAGCGGCAGATTCTAAGACTTCATTGACTTGTTCAGCAAACGTCTTTTTCTCAACCTGAGCCACCAAATCTACGACAGAAACGTTGGGTGTAGGCACACGCATCGCGATCCCGTTCAACTTACCCGCCATCTCTGGAATGACTAAAGCAACCGCTTTAGCTGCACCCGTCGAAGTCGGAACGATATTAAGTGCAGCAGCCCGAGCACGACGCACATCCCGGTGGCTAGAATCAAGCAACCGTTGGTCGCCCGTGTAGCTGTGGGTTGTGGTCATCATGCCTTTGATGATGCCAAAATTGTCGTTGATGACCTTAACGATCGGGGCTAAACAGTTGGTGGTACAGCTAGCATTACTGATGATGTTGTACTCGGCGGGGTCGTACTGCTCATGGTTGACTCCCATGACAAAAGTGCCAACTTTACTGCCTTTTCCAGGAGCAGTAATCAACACTTTTTTTGCACCTGCTTGAATATGCTTTGAGGCTCCTTCTTCGGTTACAAAAACTCCGGTGGATTCAATAACCAAATCAACTCCCCAAGCAGCCCAGGGCAAGTTTAAGGGATTGCGATCGGAGACACATTTAATGGTCTTGCCGTTGACGGTAATGGAGTTTTCATCGGCACTAATGTCAGCATTCAACGTTCCCAACATGGAATCGTATTTGAGTAGATGAGCGTTGGTGCTTGGGTCGGAGGTATCGTTCACACCGACCAGTTCGAGTTGGCTGTTGGATCTGGTTAACCAGCAGCGCAGAAAGTTGCGTCCGATACGTCCAAAACCGTTAATCGCTACTCTAATCACTGCGTCTTGCCCCTTTCTTTAATCTAAAACTGCCTAACGTAATGAACCCAATCATATCCCAACGGGTGTAAATTTCGATCAGATTTTTTAAAGTCTGGGAATCGAGGTAGAGTGCGGTGGGAGCGGGTGCGCTGGGTTTTGATAAAGGTGGTGAGTTTGGATATAAATTTGGACGGCTTCGGGAACCCAGGTACGGATTTTGGGCCAGTCGCACCAATGGCGACGCACTAAGGTTGAAGCGATCGCCAGGGTCTTGGATTCTAAAATTTGCCAGCGGAGGGTTACCTGTTGCGAAGCCAAGGCGATCGCTACCTTTTGGCAAATCTCTTCGGTTTTTCTCAGTTCTGGGTCATCCTTGTGATTTAAGCTATTTGTTCCTACTGCCGAGGCCAATTCCGGCACTCTTTCCTGAAAATTTAGGGGAGAGACTTCCCTTGAAAACGGAGTTTCTTTCAGGTGATCTGCTCCGGTTAGGGAGGCCAGTCGGGGTGCTACTAACCACTCACAAGCCTCGGCGAGTTCCCCAGCGCGGTACCATTTCGGCAGGGTTGAGAAGGCGTCTGCACCGATAATCCAATACCACTGGGTGGGAGGGTAAAGTGCTTGAAGAGTTTGCAAGGTATCGATCGCATACCGGGCTTTGGGTGCCGGTTCGGGACCGAGACAAAAGGCTGTTTCTGGGGCGATCGCCAAGCGTACCATTTCCTGGCGATGCTCAAAATCCACGCTACATTGCTTCCGGGGATCGCCCTTGAGGCGATCGCTAACCCAGATAACCTGGTCTAATTGCGCCTGAGCTAAGGCGGTGTAAGCGATTCCCAGATGTCCCCAATGAATCGGGTCAAAGCTTCCCCCCAAAATCCCCCTTTTTTCTCTTGGATGAGGCTGCATTCTTTCCCGTAAACTTTCTTTTACATGAACTTGAATCCACCGCGGTCATTTCCACTCCGGTTTCCGGATGATTAGGGCACCTGTGCTGATCATAATAACCGGCACTGATTTCCTTTTAGCGCTGTTTAGTGGTATTTTTTCCGGAAATAGTCTAGCAAGTGATGGAGGCACTTGTGCGATGGTAAGAGCGCTTTCCCCTTTGTTTTGCTAGGTTTCAGGAGCATACTCTTAGCTAACTTAAGTGAGATTTTAAACTCACTTGCCAGGGGGGCGAATTATTTTCCGTTTTTCTTGACCATCGGTTATGGTAGACACACCAAAAACGTTTAACCATAGAAAAATCTCAGGAAAAGACTTCTACTGTGATGTATTCGACTCTAGAATCGAAAAATGCTTCTTCAGGGAGAGCGCTCAATTTCTGTTATGACTGTATCGTACAAAAACAATTCTTGATATGATATCGCGTGTTATTGGCGTGGTGTGGTGTGTAAGGAGCTTATAATGCACAATTCTATCGATCTAAGTGGCAAACCTTTTCATTTCATCGGAATCGGTGGAATCGGAATGTCAGCGCTTGCCTACATTTTAGCAAAGCGGCAGGTCCCAGTATTTGGATCCGATATTCGTTCGAGCCATATCACTCAGCGCTTACAAGAAAATGGAGCGCAAATTTTTTGGCGTCAAGATGCGAGCAACCTAGATTTTTACCGACAAAAGAGCGCCTCACCTGATGAAGCAGCAGTTTTGAATTCAGCCAGCGGGGATGAATCCGGGGGTTTACCCGCGATCGCACCGAAACCGGGAAGGCGACGAACCGATGAAAACCCCTCCCCCTCAGAGTTGCCGCAAGTGATTTGTTCAACGGCGATCGATGGAAGCAATAGCGAATATCAAGCTGCTTTAGACCTCGGCTGTCCCATCTTTCACCGTTCCGAGTTACTAGCGGCTTTAATTTCAGAATATCAAAGCATTGCTGTAGCTGGAACCCACGGTAAGACCACAACTAGCTCCATGCTGGCCTACGTGCTATTACAGGCCGGTCTGGACCCCACGATTGTAGTGGGGGGAGAAGTGAAAGCCTGGGAAGGTAACGCTCGTCTAGGACAAGGGCCATATCTGGTGGCAGAGGCGGATGAATCCGATGGGTCCCTAGCCAAGCTCTCGGCAAAAATTGGCGTGGTGACTAACATCGAACTGGATCATCCGGACCATTACCAGAGTTTGGATCAAGTCATCGAGATTTTTGAAACCTTTAAAGAGCGCTGTACGGATTTAGTCGGATGTATTGATTGCGAAACGGTGCGCGATCGCATCCAACCGAACATCTCTTACAGCCTTAACCTGGATTCAGGTGCAGACTATACCGTTGATTGTGTAGCCTATCGAGCCGACGGAACCACCGCACGGGTGTGGGAGCGCGGTCAAATTCTGGGGCAGCTTTCAATTTGTTTACTGGGTGCACACAACCTGAGTAATGCACTAGCTGTGGTTGCAGTGGGTCGATTGGTCGGCTTAGACTTTGCGACCATTGCGCGGGAAATTGCTACATTTGACGGTGCAGCCCGTCGATTTGAGACCCGGGGTAATTACAATGACATCCAATTTGTAGATGACTATGCTCATCACCCCAGTGAAATTCGAGCCACCCTCCATGCAGCAAGTCTTCAAACAAAAGGATTGCGCTCTCGTTCCCGAAGGATTGTCGCGGTTTTTCAACCCCATCGCTATAGCCGAACTCGGGCATTTTTAGCTGAGTTTGCTCAATCGTTTAGCGAGGCCGATGTGGTCGTTGTGACCGACATCTACAGCGCTGGGGAAGCGAATGAATTTCAACTGAGCGGACAACAAGTGGCAGACGAAATTTCCGCCCATCATCCTCGGGTTTGTTATAGTCCTTCTCTGTCTGCGGTGAGCGAGTTTCTCATTGAAGGCTTGCTCCCTGGGGACCTCGCCATATTTCTGGGGGCCGGTAATTTGAATCAAATTATTCCAGAAGTCATGGCATTTCATCAACAGGTCGAGCAAACGGCTCGGGCAGAAGCACGCCATCGAGCTTGAACCCGCGCCCGTAGGGTTGTAAGAAACCCTGGGCGATCGCCCCTGAAAATACCCCGGATGATTTACTTTTACAGCCTAGGTCTATAGGGATTTAAGCACCTGGATTATCATGACTCTTTCCTCCGATACTGTACGCATCCCCAGCCCCTCTGTGGTTAACCAACCCGCCAATCCACGCCCGACTCGATTGAACGTCAATTCAGAGCGTTCCCACTCTATTTATTTAGCCGGGACCGATTGTCAAATTAAGTCGAACGTTTCTTTATCGACATTTACCTCCTTTCGAGTAGGGGGTCCTGCTGACTGGTACGTTGCTCCGAAGCAGATAGAAGAGGTCCAAGCCTGTTTAGAATGGGCCAGGGCTGAAGGATTACCCGTCACCTTCTTAGGTGCGGGTTCCAATCTATTAGTCAGCGATCGCGGGATTCCCGGTTTGGCAATTTCTACGCGCCATCTGCGTTATAGCCGCTTCAATGCCCAAACAGGTCAAGTGACCGTTGCTGCGGGTCAATCCCTGCCTCGTCTGGCTTGGCAAGCTGCTCAATTGGGGTGGGAAGGGCTGGAGTGGGCAGTGGGCATTCCTGGCACTGTCGGGGGAGCCGTTGTGATGAATGCCGGTGCCCACGGGAGTTGTGCCTCTGAGATTTTAGTCACTACTGAGGTAGTTTCCTCCCGGGGAACTATTTCGGTATTGACCGCGCAAGAGTTGGGATATAGCTATCGGACCTCGGTCCTCCAAGGGAGCGATCGCCTGGTGACCGAGGCTACCTTTCAACTCAAACCCGGAGCCGACCCCGCCCAGGTTCAAGCTAACACCTCGGAACAGCTCGAACATCGCAAATCCACCCAACCCTACCACCTCCCCAGTTGTGGTAGCGTCTTCCGAAATCCTGATGGATCCCCGGGAGCGGGATGGTTAATCGAGCAAACCGGACTCAAAGGTTATCAGATTGGCAACGCTCAGGTAGCCGAACGCCATGCTAACTTTATTGTCAATTGCGGCGGCGCGAAAGCCAGCGACATTTTTCAGCTAATTCGTTATGTTCAAACTCGCGTAGAGCAGAACTGGTCCGTGCTTTTAGAACCTGAAGTTCGCACAATAGGGGAGTTTCAATCGGTGTAACGTCATCGATTGAAGCTGGCCTTCGCCCCCATGGCTCCTAGCCGCCCTAATGCCCACCCTGGCGCTCCCCCGGGCTGAGTCAATGGCATACTGCAATTATCGCGTGGTAGTATTGCTAAGGGTAATGCCCATGAGTGTCTGATTCTGAGCGCGGCAAATGACAGACTTTGAATGTCGGCTGATATCAAGCTGTCGGAAAAATGTCAACCCGATTGATTCCTAGGCTCTCCCTTTGAAAGGGGAGGAGGAAACATCAGTAAAAGCGCCAGGGGTCCAGAACTCTACAGTACGGTGAGGCACATCGGAACTGGCTCTTAAATAGAGGGCAAAACGCTTGGAAAAGCAGGTACAAGTCCCCTGAAATAGGAAACTGTTTTAGGGTCAGTCCCCTGGATGAACCAAGAAATCCACAGCAGCGATCGCGCAGCTAAATGATGCCAAAATCGATTTGAACCCATACAGAGTTAACCCGTTATGGCAGGAAAAGGACAGGGAGGATTTGGTTTCGGTCTCGGCAAAATGAAAGAGCTGACTGAAGCCTTTAAAAAAGCTCAACAAGTACAAGAAGGTGCTAAAAAGCTTCAAGAAGAATTAGATGAGCTTGAAGTCATCGGAGAAGCCGGTGGTGGCTTGGTTAAAGTGATTTTAAGCGGCAACCAAGAACCCCGGCGGGTGGAGATTTCCCCCGATGCTCTCGGCGAGGGAGCCGAAGTGGTTGCCGAACTGGTGACCGTTGCGATGACAGATGCTTATAATAAATCCACCGCAACTATGCGCGAACGGATGGAAGAATTGACGGGCGGGCTAAATCTGCCCGGTCTGTAACTGCAATAGCGCGGGCAGCCGCCCAACTAGATCGAGTCTAATCCATATCAACTACTTTTCATCAAGATCTAGCTGGCTTTCTGCTGTGTCAAGTAAGCCAGCTAATTTTGTTAAGGGTTTTGAGGGCGGTTTTAATGGGATTGATCCGGCTTAAAATCGCGGTAACCCGACTGACAGATCAGTTCTGGGTAAGATAGAAGGCGATCGCCGCGATCGTCCACCCCCGTTGAGAGCGGGGTTTATTTTTTTAGGAGCGATCGCCCGTTCCATCTCTCCTCTATATCTAATCCCCAAACAACTCACCAATGCCTTATAAACTTTTATTTGTCTGCCTTGGGAATATCTGCCGCTCTCCAGCCGCAGAAAATATTATGAACCACCAGATCCAGGACAGGAATCTCCAGGATAAAATTATCTGTGACTCCGCAGGGACTTCGGCTTACCATGTCGGTAGTCCCCCCGATCGCCGCATGGTCGCTGCCGCCAAACAACAGGGACTCTCCTTCATGGGCGAAGCGCGGCGCTTTCAAGTTGCAGACTTTCAGAAGTTCGATTTGATTTTAGCGATGGATCGAGAAAATTATGCCGATATCTTATCCCTCGATCCCCAAGGTCAGTATCGCGAGAAAGTCCGCATGATGTGCGATTTTTGTCGCGATCGCCCCGAAAAAGAAGTCCCCGACCCCTATTACGGCGGTCCCGATGGATTTAACAATGTCATCGACCTGCTGGTAGATGCCTGTAAAGGGCTTTTGGATTATGTCGTTGAGCAGCAAAATGTCAAGGTGAAACCTTAACCCGTCCAGGACGGAGGACCCCATCCTAACCCTCCCCGATGCCTTGGGGAGGGAACCGGAGGTGCTCTTAACGGAGGACCCCACCCTAACCCTCCCCTTGCTAAGGGGAGGGAACCGGAGGTGCTCTTAAGCGTAAAAAACCGACTCTTGTAAGTTAGGTTGAAAAAGCGTTAAGGGTAGTTCAACCGCCGCCAAATCTTGTTGACTCAGGCCCAAACGGAGCCGAATCTGTTTTAAACTATTGCAAAGATTAGCTTCGGGTTTCATTCGCTTTCCTGAGCATTTTCCAAAAGTCTCACCCCCCACAACAAGGTAAAGGCAATTACCGTCATCATGAGTACCATTTGATTAGCGCGTTGATAATCCTGCATTTGTACCGCATCATAAATCGCCAGGGGTAAAGTTTGGGTCCGCCCAGGAATACTGCCGGCAACCATCAGAGTTGCTCCGAATTCTCCTAATCCTCGGGCGATACTTAAACCAAACCCTGCCAATACCCCACGATAGGCTAAGGGTAAACTAATCAGCCATAAAACTTCCAGTTCCGATGCGCCTAAAGTGCGGGCTGCCGCTTCGAGTTCAGAGTTGACAGAGGCGATCGCCACCCTTGTGGATTCCACCATTAATGGGAGTGCCACCACCGTCGAGGCGACTGCGGCAGCTTGCCAAGTAAATAATAGATGAATTCCCAATACTTGCTGAATCAGACTCCCTCGCCCTAATGCCAGCAATAGCCCATACCCTACCACACTCGGAGGCAGTACCAAGGGTAAATTTAACACCGTCGAAACAATCAGTTTTCCAGGGAAACTTGTTCTTGCCAAGAAAATGCCTAACCCTAACCCTAAAGCTAAAATGGCTAGACTGGCAACTCCTATCACTTGGAATGACAAAAATAAGGGGTGCCAAATCATTTTGTTGCGTCTTCTCCCGGTAAAACAAAGCCATGTTTTTTCATTAATTCTCTACTTTTATAGCTATTAATAAATATAGCCAGTTGCTTGGCAATGTCAGGATGATGGGCAGTTTTGGGTACAACTAACATTTGTTCCAGGGGTTGATGTAAATCTGCGGAAATTAAGATCCATTGACCCGGACGATTCAGGCTAATGGATAAGGCGACGATCGCCACATCGACATTTCCTGCTTCTGCATATTGCTGAGCTTGCCTGATGTTTTCCCCTAATACTAACTTTGGCTGAAGCTCATCCCAAATTCCGATAGATTCCAAGGCTTGTTTCGCAGCAATTCCGTATGGGGCATGGTTGGGATTTGCGATCGCCACTCGTTCAATTTCTGATTTTGTTAAATCCTGAAGGTCTTTTATCTGAAGGGAGCTATCTTCCCGATGCCATAGCGTAATTCGTCCCACCCCATACAATGCCTTAGTCTGCGAGAAAACTAGCTCTTTTCTGTCTAAATCTTCAATAGATTTTTTATCGGATGCCACAAATAAATCAACAGGTGCACCTCGCTCAATTTGCTGTGCCAGTTGCCCTGTGGAACCCCAATTAATCATCACCTTATTTCCCGTTTCCTGTTCCCACAGCTTGGCGATCGGGGGTAAGACTTGATTTAAACTTGCCGCTGCGGAAACGGTTAGAGTCACTGTTGCAGAGGATAAGTGAGGCGGCTGGGTTCCCGGAGAGACCCCACAAGCTACCAGCAGGGCAAAACCCATATACATGAGCAGTTTTCGTGGATATTGTCCCATAGGTGTCGCATTTGACCTGAGTCGGAATACTGCGATTATATTGGCATTCTGCTAAAATACTGGCACCTCTAGGGGTCTGGGTTGAGGGCTTCTGCAACAACTCACACCCTATTCACGGAGCGTTTCGTTAGGAAAGGGTGGGGCTACTCTATAAAAACGACTGTTGATAACCGGACCCAACCCCACCGTAAATACCATCCTGGTGAATCCTATGCCCTCTACGTCCTAGTCGATGCCTAATGCTCGTGCCTATGACTCGACCCTTTCCCAACTCGGTGATCTGAACTCATTTTTTGATGGATTTGTCAACCCTTACTTTCCCAAAAAAATTCCAAGTTTAGGGTAGATTCTCCGCTACAATCAACGAGACAACGGGACTGCTTCTTCTCACACAAAAAATCAAAAATGAGATAATTATGGATATACAAGCCGCCGTTGCTTGGCAAGCCGGTGAACCTTTAAGTTTAGAAACTGTACAACTTGAAGGTCCCAAAGCCGGAGAAGTTATGGTGGAAATCAAAGCTACCGGAGTTTGTCATACCGATGCCTATACTCTATCTGGAGCAGACCCGGAGGGACTGTTTCCGGCTATTTTGGGCCATGAAGGGGCTGGAGTTGTGGTGGAAGTCGGCGATGAAGTCAAAACTCTTAAAGTGGGCGATCGCGTCATTCCCCTCTATACCCCGGAATGTCGTCAATGCAAATACTGTCTCAGCAACAAAACCAACCTCTGTCAAGCAATCCGAGCCACCCAAGGCAAAGGAGTCATGCCGGACGGCACCAGCCGCTTCTCCCTCAACGGCAAAAAAATCCATCACTACATGGGCACCTCCACCTTTGCTAACTTCACCGTTCTCCCAGAAATCGCCGTCGCCAAAATCCGGGACGACGCCCCCTTAGATAAAGTCTGTCTGATTGGTTGTGGAGTCACAACCGGCATTGGGGCAGTCATCAACACCGCCAAAGTCGAACCGGGGTCAAACGTCGTTGTCTTTGGTTTAGGGGGAATTGGACTAAACGTCATACAGGGAGCGCGTTTAGTTGGAGCTAACCAAATTATTGGCATTGACCTCAATCCCGCCAAACGGGACCTCGCTGAAAAATTTGGCATGACTCATTTCATCAACCCCAACGATGTAGAAGATGTGGTTGCAGCCATCATCGACCTCACCGATGGCGGTGCGGACTATAGCTTTGAATGTATCGGCAACGTCAACGTCATGCGTCAGGCCCTCGAATGCTGTCATAAAGGCTGGGGCGAATCGGTAATCATTGGCGTTGCAGGAGCGGGCCAAGAAATTAGTACCCGTCCCTTCCAACTCGTCACGGGTCGGGTTTGGCGAGGAAGCGCCTTTGGTGGAGCCAGAGGTCGCCGAGATGTACCTAAAATCGTCGATTGGTACATGGATGGTAAAATCGACATCGATAGTCTGGTCTCCCATGTCATCCCCGTCAATCGGATCAACGAGGCTTTTGACCTGATGCACGCCGGGGAAGGCATTCGCACCGTTGTCACATTCCCCGAATCATGACCCTTACCCTAACTCAGCAAAATCGTTCCTTTGGCGGAACTACTCAGTTTTATCAGCATTCCTCCCAATGCTGCAACGCTCCGATGCGGTTCTCGGTGTATGTTCCTCCCCAAGCCGCCCAGCAGCCGGTTCCCATTCTTTATTGGCTATCGGGGCTAACTTGTACGGAGGAGAACTTTATCAGTAAAGCTGGGGCCCAACGTCTGGCCGCCCAATATGGCTTGCTGTTGGTTGCCCCCGATACCAGTCCCCGCAATCTGGGACTTCCGGGAGAAGATGACCGCTGGGATTTCGGGAGTGGAGCCAGCTTTTATGTAGATGCGACGGAATTGCCCTGGAATAAGCATTATCAGATGTACCGCTATGTCACCGAGGAACTTCCCGCCCTGATTGAGGAGAATTTCCCAGTAGATCCGACTCGTCAGAGTATTTTCGGTCATTCTATGGGGGGACATGGAGCGCTCATCTGTGCCTTACGCCATCCCTCCCGTTATCAGTCTGTCTCCGCCTTCGCTCCTATTACAGCCCCCATGTCTTGTCCTTGGGGAGAAACAGCATTTCGAGGCTATTTGGGGGAGAATCGTCAAACTTGGTCTGCCTATGATGCGAGTGAGTTGGTGAAGACTTCAGCTTGGCGGCGTCCGATTTTGATTGACCAAGGGGACGCAGATTCGTTTTTGGCCCAAGGTCAGTTATTACCAGAACGGTTTGAGACAGCTTGTCAGCAGGCGGGTATTGACCTCCGGTTACGGATGCAGCCGGGGTACGATCATAGTTATTACTTTATTGCCAGTTTTATGGATGACCATCTCCGCCATCATGCGGAGGCTTTAGGTTGTCTTTAGGATTTTTGGTGGCGAAGGGATACCACTCGCGCCACCAACACCGCCCGAACCACAAAAGTCAAGGCAGCGAATATCCCGTGGTGATTCTGCCTCTTTACACCCAGCATTATATTTTGCTCAACAAAAACCTGCTTTACACGGGCCTACCGTAGGCGCGAAAGCTGGCAATTCTAGTCGGGCAGGAGAAAGCCCTGGCATTGGCAGTCCAGAACGTGTATGAAAATCAGCGCTATACTTTGCCGACTCAACGACTCAATTGCCGATAATCAACTGCTCAAGAGTGACAATCCCAAGGCTAGGCTGAGTGATGGATTGGCTGAAGTGTCCCATCAAACAAGATAGGTCAAACCAAGATGGACTTGTCCTGGAGGATCTAATCAACGGATTGTAGGGGTTCTAGGGTCTGGGTTTAGATAACCTATTCGGGCTAACTTAATGGAACCAGTATGCGATTGACGTTCAAGAGTGAATGCTTTTTTAATCCCCATAAGCTCTTTTTTATCTCTGGCGGTTGAAGTTAACATCAATCACTTAGAGTAAATTCAATAATATCATGCAAAATTATAGTGAATTAAACATTCAAAGACTTATGCTATAAAGGTTTTAAAAGAATAATTACCCATTACCTGCAAAACTTTAGTTATTAAATCTGCATCTTTAGTGTAAATTTGTGCGATCGAACCCACAAAAACGCATAAAAACTAGAGTCTACTCCTAGAGATAGAGGTAGAATCTTGAAAGATATTCCTGTATGTACTTACCGAGCAAACCAAAATTCATCCTAACAGAGTTTAAGGAATGGTCGCCCAGCCAGTCCCTAGTGCTCTTACAACCATTGGCCGGATGCACCCAGAGGCATCGCGCAGCATCAACCGTTGCTCACCGATACCCACTGAACTTCTAACCGCCAAATGGATAACTCCAATAATCAAAACTCCGATAACTCACCCGTCTGTGAAAACATCAGGCTTGACCAAATTTCTCCCCCGAGGTTTCAACCTCGGACATATTTTGATGAACAGGCGATGGCGGAACTCACGGCCAGCGTTCAACAATATGGCATCCTTCAGCCGATTCTTGTACGACCTTTAGGAGACGAGCAGTATGAATTGGTCGCTGGAGAACGCCGGTATAAAGCAGCCAAAGCTGTTGGCCTGACTCAAGTGCCGGTAGTGGTGCGGAAAATGAGTGACATTGAAGCGATGCAATACGCCCTGCTGGAGAATTTGCAGCGGGAGAATTTGAACCCGGTTGAGGAAACCGAGGGGATTTTACAACTGTTGGAATTGAACCTAAAAACAGACCGTTCATCTATCATTTCCTTGCTCAACCGGATGGCTAATCAGGAAAGAAATCTTACGGATAACGTTATCCGTAAAGAAGACCGAGAAGCCATTTCCTCAGTTTTCCAAAGTTTGGGTAAACTGTCTCCTGAGTCATTCAGAACAAACCGGCTGCCTCTGCTTAATCTGCCGGGGGATATTTTGGAGGCTATCCGTCGCGGACAGATCGAGTACACCAAAGCTAAAGCACTCTCTAAAGTTAAAGAGGCTGAACTTAGGACAGAAATTCTCAACCAAGCAATTACTCAATCCTGGTCTTTGCGCCAAATTAGGGAGTATATTAAATCTCGACATTTACCAGCTAAACCCCAAGAAGTACAAGCTCGAATGGAGGCTATTCCCAAGAAAATGAAAAAGCTCAAAATCTGGGAGGACCCTGAAAAGTGGAACAAAGTTGAAATTTTACTGAAAGAATTGGAAATACTATTGGTAGAGTAAGATTAGACTTGAAAGTTAGTTAAAGATAGACAAGGGTTTTAGGGGATGGAAACTTGCATTGGATTCTACATAACTGCTTAGTAGTCTTTAAAGTCAAATGTGTTATGCTATTATCTGAAAAAAGCGCGGAGAGATAAAGTATGCTAGAAACGCCACTACTCGCTCAAATGGTTACTTCACTTATAGTTCCAGCAATTCCTTACCTGCTAAAAGGAGGTGAACAAGCTTGGACTGAAGCCTCAAAAAAAATCGGAACTGATACATGGGAGTGGGCTAAAACTATTTGGACAAATCTTGTATCTTATTCTAAGTCAAAATCAAATGGGGAAGAGACAGTTAAAGAAGTTTTAAAAGCAGCTCAAGAACTAGCTGACAACCCTGCTGATCCAGATGCTGAAGTAGTATTGCGTGTTCAAATCAAAAAACTTTTAGCCTCTGATCCAGAACTTAGCTTAGAAATTGAAAAAGCTCTTAATGAAGCTGAAAAATCTGGTGTTCCAACCAGTATTCGTGTTGGGGGTGTAGATATTAGTGGGGGAGCAAACGTTACTAATTCAGGGAATTTGGTTGGGGGTAATCAAACATTCACTAATCAGAAATAGATTCAAGGACATGAAAGAAAATCCTACTTCTAATGAGCCTAAAAAAGAGGGGACGAATGATGAAAATCTTAAACCTTCGGATGATTCTAAGGGGCCAGAGAAACCTGATGAATCTAATAAACCTATTTCTGAAGAAGAGGGTTTAAATTTTGCCAAAAGGGTATTTAAATCTGAAAAAACTCAGGATGAAGAATTAAATTCAGACGAAGAAAAAGAATTTTTTAAATACCTTAAAGATCGGCAAAAATATCGGCAAAAAGTGAAAGCCCTGGGACTTGATGATTCCCCAACAATTTACTATGGAGGTATTCATATTAATGATAGCACTGTAGAAAATCATGGAAATTTAGTAGGAAATGACCAGAACAGTCATACAAATACTAATACAGGAGGCTTTTCAGGTCAAGCCACTGAAAAAGCTGAGGATACCCCAGAAGATACTGCATCTATTGAGTCTGTATTTGATAAAGCGGAAGATATTAAACAGCGTAGCTTTATGATTGCTTTGGCAACGCTTAATGGATACAATTATCGTATAGTAATTGAATCTACTCAACACTTACAATCTATTCTCAAACGACTAGAAGAAAATGAGGTAGAAGCATGACATCGATGGGTACAAATCCCGGAATAAGTGAAAAGAAACGAAGTGAGTGGCTTAAAGAAATGTCGGCATATCTTGCTGATGATTATGAAGTTACTGAATATGGTAAGAGCCGAATTAAGACTGTTTTATTTACAGAAGAAGTAGCTCCGATATCTATTCTATCCCATGTTTGGCATGAGTACGATACTTATGCACAAGCCTTACTTATTTGGTTGTATGAACTAAGGAGTCATCCAAATTCTGATGTACGATTGAGGGTAGCAGCAGTTGCAGGACATTTAGCACTATATGAATTTCGTCCAGTTTATGAAAAAGTGATTTTACCTTGGGCAAAATTAGATAACGAGAGTGCACAAAAATTAGCAGCATTAGCGCTTACTATAGTAGCAGTTGAGGAGGATGAAGAAATTGCTAAACAATCCTTAAATATTCTTGAACGCTGGAGTAAACTAAAAAACTCATATAATTTACAATGGACAGCTATTGCTGCATATGGAAGTTATATCGGCTTACTATATCCTCAGCAAGCCATTGAAAATTTAAAGACAATTGCTCAATCAGGTGACGGGCGCTTATTTCCCTATATTGTTCAAGCTGTAGCCAATTTATTTGACTCTGCTCAACAGATTTCTACTCAACACTTTCTTATATTAAAATCTTTAAAAGAATGGGCTGAACCATCTCATCAAAGTTCTCTTAATAAATTAAGTTTAATTATTTTTTGGGGTTTAATGAGGGAATCATGGATTATTAAGGATGAAGTTCGCCAGCCAACTTTACTTTGGTTGGCTAAAAAAGACAAGGAATTGGAAGAATTAATAATATATTTGATGAGAAGAGGTCTTAATTTGGAACTTACTAGAAATTTAATACTAGCTGAGATTTTCAATTGGCTAAAATTGGTTGATAAACAAGATAGCTTATACAAAACTTTAGGAAGAATTATTTTTACATTAGCAAGCCCCGGTAAAGAGTATGAACGGATGTCCCACTATTTAAGGAAATATGGTAAAGATTCCCCAACAGCTTTGAAAATTCTACAATTAATCGAAAAATATCATTAAGGGAGAAAGGAGATGTCAGAAGAAAAGCTGCTGTTTGTCGAAAAGCAATTGAATCGATGGAAACGTCCTGAATCACCTAAACCGGGAACTGCTTTTGTTTTCGTAGGTGATGGGAAGCCCTCTATTGTGGTTTATGAAGGTCAACAAGGCCCAACACTAGGAGAGCTAATATGGGGTAAATACACTGTATATTATGAAGTAGATATGGGGGAACGTTCGCTTGACTTCCATGAAAAAATACCTTGTGCTGATGCTTTTGAATTCAATGCAGAAGTGAGATTGACCTATGCTGTAAATGATAATCCAGTTGTTCAAGCCCCTGCTTTAATTGTACGTTCTGCTAGAACCGATGCCAGCCAATTCCTCAAAAATTTAGCAATTGATGTAATGCGGCGTACTAGCCGAAGATACCCTCATGAGGAGAGTGGAAAGGCAGAAAACTCTATTGCGGCCCAGATTGAAGAAGAGGTTCGTGATAAAGGTTTTAAACTTAGTCGTTCTGCTTTTGTCAAGCTTTCTTTAGATGAAGCTGTTCGTAGTCGTCTGGTTAACAGACAATTAGGCAATTATGATTTTCAGGACCAAGAAACTAAGATTGCTAGGGATTTTAAGCTAGAAGAGTTCCAACAAAACGCTAAGTTTAACTTAAAAGAAAAAAAAGCACACTTTTTTGCTCCTTTAATAAAAGAAGGTGATTGGGAAACTCTTTTAGCAATGCTCGATCCAAATGACCCTGAAGATGCAGCTATTAAAGGAATGATAGAAGCAACTTGGAATCAAGAGAAAATGCTGGCTGAAAAACAGCAAAAACTGTTTGAACTTGCTTTAGAAAAAGGTGCAATAGAAGATTATGAACTTGGAAATGCTGCTAGAAAAGCATTAGAAGGATTTACTGAAGTACCTAGAAAATCAGTAGCTTCCTTACAAAGTGGCTCAACAATTGAAGATGCAGAAAGTGTTTCAATAGATAAACAAGCAGATAAGCCTGAAGAATTAGGCCGAGATGAAAATGAAAATGAATAGACTCGTGTTTGTTTACTAATCCAAAAGAGAGTTAATTAGAGCTATGCGTATTTTTTTTCAAACTGTATGGGAGTTATTACTCCCCATACAGGCACCTTGGCAGCAACTGCTAGTTCTTTTCTTAGCTATGCCTTTTGTCCCCTGGTTTATACTACGGGTTCTACCTTGGCTGAGTGTTTTGTTCTTACAAATGCTTCTATTTTTGATAAAATTTGTGACTCAATTCTTATCATTTTTTGAGTATAAAGTAAGTCAGTATATAAGGAAAAGAAAGAAAAAAGTACCAGAGTTACTCTATCGATTAACTGATGCCCTTAGTGCGAGTATTTCCCTTACCCAATTTTTAAAAGAGAAAGGGGATGGCTTATCTATAATTACACGTCGGATTCCTTGGGTATTTCATCAAAAAGCTTGGTATGCTTTACCTTTAATTATTTTGCCTATTTGGTTTGTACGGCCTTATATAACTAACAACGGGATTGCTACATTAGTTGATAATAGTGTTAACTGGTGGTGTGGTCTTGAACATTGGATTATGGCAGGTGAATGGACAGGTTCCAATTTAACTTGTCATTATCCTGATTCAAATCCTAAGTGGAACAGTTTTTTTAAATCCCGGGAGTATGAATTAAAAAGAAAAATTCAGCAATACACGAAAGAGATTGAGCGTCAGGTAGATAATCCAATTCTCTATTATAATCGAGGCACGGCCCAATTAAATTTAGAAGATATTAATGCGGCATTTGAAGATTATACTGCAAGTATAAATTCCGATAAAAATTATGCCTCTGCTTATGTTGGTCGCGGTGATATTTATTTAATTAAAGGAGATGAAAAAGCTGCTTTTAGCGAATATTTTAAAGCAGTCACTGCTAATCCAAAATATCCTGCTGCTTATGTTGGTCGTGGTCATGTTTATTTGGCTATGAAAGATAATGCTTCTGCATTTAAGGAGTATTCTACTGCGGTTAAGCTAGATTCTAATTATGCCCCTGGATATGTTGGCCGTGGGGAAGTATATCAGATAATAGGAGACAAAAATGCTGCCTTAAGAGAATATAAAAAAGCTTTGCAAATCAATTCTGATTATGTGACTGCTTACGCAAAAATAGCAAACCTTTATTATGCTAATTTTGATAATCGTGAAGCGGCTATCAATGAATATGAAAAAGCAAAAAAAATAGCTAGAAAAACTTATAATATAACCCTTTACTATGAAATCAATCAAAACTTAATGGCTTTAAATCGTTACACAATACATCAAGTAAAGTCAGGAGATTATTTAAGTAAAATTGCTAGAAGTTATAATGTAAGTGCATCAGATATAATTTCATCAAATAGGGAAACTTATCCAACATTAGTCACTAATCCAAACCGTATTGAAGTGGGTTGGAAGTTAAAAATTCCTCAATAGTTGCCGCTCGCAGCACCATGCCAAAACTTCCCCACTGTCAAATCTGCGGCTATTACGCTCACCTCTATGCCTTCGTGGAGTGTTTTGCAGCCTGATAGCATCGAGGGCGAGATTTGCCAACATATAACCCAGATGTAACGCTGTAAGACAAGCTGTTCTGAGATATCCTGGACTTGGACGAATTGGACATTGATATTGCGATCAACAATCCCTATCAGGACCAACCCGAGCAAAACGGGTCCCTGATGGCGGGCAGTTCGGGCGAGTTGCGGTGGGGTGGAATGCGACCCCTTTCAACTGGGACTACTTCCTGCGTCATTCGACGTAATCCTCACCTAGAGGCTGTTACCAGGTTGGAATTGGACTGTGCCCCTGACAGAGACTAAAAACTGAAAAGGGTTGCAGGTTGTCTGTGGCGCTTGCAACTCTCACAATCGTAATCACCGTGGCGTGGTATACAACTCTCAAAAGGTCCCCCGACTCATTGAGTGGAATTGTTCCGGTGCTTTCGTGCGATCGGTCAATCCGCCACCGAACCGATCGCCTACTAAAGAGCAACCCGTTTGGCTATGACATCCCTTGCCTCTAAACGTACATCTATGAAAAAGATAGCTCCTTTCTTCGAGGCGATCGCTCAACTCCCAACGAACCGATCGCTCAACTTCCAACGAACCCGATAACCTTGTCCCTGTTGCATCGTCAAAAAGTCCGGTTCTCCACAAAAGTTTTTAACTTAGAAGCATTCCTCACGGCATTTCCGCCGCCGTCGTTGTTGAAGTAGACGAAGGCGCTGTGCCCCTGACTTTCCCACTCCCTAAGACGTGAAGCCCACCAGGACAAATCCTCGTCTGAGTAGGATCCTCCGTAGAGAGAGTGGGGATCGGGGCCGTGAAGCCGTACATAGACGAAAGGCGCTGTGGCGCGCAGGATGCAAGGCAGATGTGCCCCGCTCATCACGCAGTAAGCGACTCCAAAGCGTTCCAGGAGCGAAAATACCTCTTCTATGTGCCAGCTTGGATGTCGGAATTCCATTGCTACTCTGATCCAGGGGGGCAATTGTTCTAAAAAGTAGGCTAGGCGGGGCAAGTCGCAGCCAAATTTGGGAGGAAGTTGGACCAGGAAAATGCCGAGGCGATCGCCCAGGCATTCGAGTCCCGTGGCTATCCGTGCTAACCAGTTCTCTGGGGAGTAAAGGCGCTGGGAGTGCGTTAACCCCCGGGGCGCTTTTACAGTCATCAGAAATCCTTGGGGGAGGCGGTGCTGCCAGTTAGTAAAGGTCGCATCTGGGGGCCATCGATAGTAAGTGCTGTTAACTTCGACGGTTTGATATTGCTGAATATAGTAATCCAGTCTGGAACGCGGCGCTAACTGGTAAGGATAAAGCACACCTTCCCAATGTTGGTAACTCCAACCTGAAGTGCCGATGCAAATGGTCATTGCCTTGACTCCAATGCAAATTATGTTTGGGTATGAATTTTAAACTTTGCTTCGATAGCCTCTAAATATAAGTCGCGAGTTTCTTAGCCATCTCTACACTTGGGGTGAAGTCTGCAATAATACTCAAGGTAGAGGTAACGATAAACTAAAGATTGCTACGGTTGGGGTAAGTTCTATCTTTGACGCTATGACTTCAAACAAAAATACGCCCAATCGGCTTAAAGGAATTCTCCGGGTTGTCTTATCGGTAGCCATCATTTTAGTAGGCATTACCCACTTTACTCACCCCGATCAATATGTCAGAATTGTGCCGCCTCAATTACCTTACCCAACTGAGTTGGTCTATATTAGCGGATTTTTCGAGATTTTAGGAGGTATTGGCTTACTGATTCCATTTGTCAGCGTTGCGGCTGCCTGGGGACTGATTGCTCTGTTTGTGGCGGTTTTCCCCGCTAATATCAATCAGGCGATTAATAGTATTCCTATTGAAGGTATTCCTCATCATCCGTGGCTTTACTGGGCTAGACTGCCTTTTCAGGCTGTTTTGATTGCTTGGGCTTGGTGGTACACTCAAAAACCCGATGAACAACTGGGCGCTTTTAAAGAATAATTATAGCCTTTGGTTCGCTGGTGAACTCTACCCCTGGGCTTAGGCAAAATGATAGATAAGTTGACGGCTGTGGGTTTTTATAGAGCAACAAAGAATCCTTTAAACTAAGCGATGCTCGATCGCAAAACGAAGGAGTCCGGCACGGTTGCTGGTTTCTGTTTTTCTCAAGAGAGAGGTAACATATTTTTCCACGGTGCGTGGACTCAAGTGAAGGCGATCGCCGATTTGTGCGTTAGAAAGCCCCCCGGCCAATAAATCTAAAACATCCCGCTCTCGGGGAGTTAAAGTAATAGAAACCTCTGGCTCTTGTGCCGTTAACGCAGTCGCTCCAGGATTAAAACTCGGTGGGAGAGAATCAAAGGGGGATTGTGGGGTGAGATGCGGTTCCGAAGGGGGAGAGGGGGAGTCATCGGAATTAAATCGCCACTGGGACTGAATTAACTGCGATCGCTCCAATAAATTCCGAATCACTGCGCCGAGTTCCTCCAACTCAAAGGGCTTTGGTAAATACAAATCGCAGCCGAGTTGATAGCCTAAAATCCGTTCTGGGGTACTGGTGCGTGCTGTTAAAAAAATCACCGGCAGTAACCGTAGCGCGGGCTTTTGGCGGAGGCGTTTCACCAGTTCATGCCCATCCATTGCAGGCATAATGATATCGGTTACCAGTAAGTGAGGTTGGAATTCCTCCACTTTTAATAGACCCTCTTGACCATTCTGAGCGGCGATCGCAGAGTAACCGCACTGCTCCAAATAATCGCAGATAGACAGACGAATAGCTGGATCGTCATCAACAATAAGAATCGTCAAGGGCATGGGGTCTACAGTGGGAACTGAACGAGTATAGACGCTACTCAGTAGCGTCTATACCTCTAGCGTAGGTTAAATTTTAGACTCAGGGCAACTCGCCTCTAGCGAGCAGATACGCTTAAGCTAGCAGGTTGTGCCAGATTACCCGAGAGATTGACTTGCCGTCCATTGGTATGGAGATGACGGAGGATTTTATAAATCATCTCAATGTGACTGGCTGCATCAGCTTTCTGGGCTAAACTCTCTAGGGATAAAGGTTTCCCTTCAGCTTCAACGACCTCTAAAATTCGGGTTTGGAGGTTAAGAATCTCGGAAGCTGCCTTTTTACCAGCTTCGACCCCGGGTTGGTGATAGGCATTGACATTCACCAACGAGGCATACAACCCAACGGCGCGATCGTACAGGGCAATCAAAGCTCCAACGGTGTGCGGATTGACCTGGGGAATCGTCACTGTGATGGAATCGCGCTGATTGTCATAAATCGCTTGACGGGTTCCATACAAAAAGCCCAACAAATAATCTCCCGTTGTGATTCCAGGCTCTACATTAGGGGAATGACCCTGGCGGTCTTCTAAGACCTCAATAAACGTTAGGAAGAAATTCGGCACCCCCTCGCGCAGTTGTTGAACGTAGGCGTGCTGATCCGTCGAACCTTTATTTCCGTAAACGGCAATTCCCTGATAAACGGTATTCCCTGCTAAGTCTTTCTCCTTACCCAGGGATTCCATGACCAACTGTTGCAGATAGCGGCTAAACAGCAACAGGCTATCTTTATAAGGGAGCACGACCATATCTTTTTCCCCGCGTCCGTTGCCGGCAAAGTACCAGGAGAGGGCTAGCAGGGCGGCTGGATTGCTCTTGAGGTCCGCTTGGCGAGTCGCCTCATCCATTTCTTTGGCCCCAGCCAGCATACCACGAATATCAATGCCCTGCAAAGCAGCGGGCACTAAACCCACCCCTGAAAGTTCTGAGGTGCGACCCCCTACCCAGTCATGCATGGGGAATATGTCAATCCAGCTTTCCTGTTGGGCTTGTTTTTCTAGGGCGCTGTCATGGCCGGTAATCGCAACGGCATGGTTGGAAAAGTTGAGGTTCATGCTTTCAAAGGCTTTTTGGACCTCAATCATGCCGTTGCGGGTGTCTGGGGTGGTGCCGGATTTGGAGATGACCAAGACTAAGGTTGTCGCCAGACGGTCTTTGATTTGATTTAACAATGCATCGATCCCTGCCGGGTCGGTATTGTCAATGAAGTGAATCCCCAGGGGTGCAGACTCGGGGGCCAGGGCTGTAGAGACAAATTGGGGTCCGAGGGCAGATCCGCCAATGCCGATGGAGAGAATATCTGTAAATTTGGAGGCGGTTGAGGGATGGATCGTCCCGTTATGAACTTTTTGGGCAAAGTCCTCGATATGGCTGAGGTTTTCGAGGATTTCTTGTTTGAGTTCTGGGGTGGGTGCAATCTCCGGGTCTCGTAACCAATAGTGGCCTACCATCCGGCCTTCGTCAGGATTGGCGACTGCCCCGGCTTCTAGGGCCTTCATATCTTCAAAGGCTTGAGCAAACTTAGGTTTCATCGATTCGACGAAGGCATCATCGAACCGCATTCGACTGATATCAAGGTACAGTCCTAGCCCTTCATGATAATAGAGCCAGTCCTGATATCTTTTCCATAGTGCCGCAGCATCCATAACAACTCTCTACTTATCTTTGTTTCACCACACACAAGTGTACCGATATCGGTTGAATGAGACTAAGGGTGCGGATACAATTAGACGGTTTCAGGGGTTAATCCGAGATGAAATGGTGGCAAATTGCTGGAAACCTCAGAATTAATACTTATGGCTGGTTGGTATCTGGCCGGGGTAGAATCCGTAAAAACTTGACAAAATGACCAATTACCTGTATAGCAATCAAATAATCATCCAGCCTAAACCGATAAAAAATGGGATGAGATCCAAGTTGGTGTAACTCCGGCAACTCTTGGATCCGTTCGATCTGCATAAATTTGAAAAAGACAAATTCGTAAACCCGCTCGAAACTAGCTCGGTCTAACTGCCGAAGATCGAGAAGGAAAGACCGACTATAGCGTGCTTCAAGAATCACAGGACAGGTAATTTCCCCCGGAGTCTAACGGTTGAGTTGAAGATAGGTTTGAGAGGACCCTCACAGCGATCGCAAAAATCGTAAGGCTTCTTCGCGGGTGAAGCTATCCCCAGGTTTAAGGCTGCGGTGAGCTTGCTGAATGAAACGAAGCACATACAGATCGTAATAAAGACTTTCTACCACAGCGCCGACCTGTTGCAAATCTTCATCAGAAAGCAACTCTACTTCCTCATAGAGTTGAACCAGCAAACTTCTAACTTTTGTTTTGAGTAGCTTCATGAACACCTCCAAGGTTTGAATCTGGGATTTTTGTCAGTGTAGCTGACTGCGCTCAATTTCCAGCAGCCCCTACATCCAATTAATTCAACGGGGGCAAGCTCAAATCTTCCACCGGACGAATAATCGGGGCAGCCGGTTCTTCTTCCTGAAAGATAGCATTCAGAGCTAGTTCTAGGGTTTCGGCCATGACAATTCGGTTTTCATAGGCGACAATCACCCGGGCTAAAATGGGTAAACTATTTTGTTCCGCCTCAATGTAAAGGGGTTCGACATAGAGCAGCGATCGCTCAATGGGAATCACCAACAAATTTCCCTGAATCGCTCGCGACCCTTGGCGATTCCATAAAGAAATCTGCTGAGAAATTACCGGGTCTTGGTTAATTCTGGCTTCAATTTGCTCGGGACCATAAACTAGCTGTTGCTTCGGGAACTGGTACAGCAGTAAATTCCCATAATGAATCCCGTCTGATCGCCCTCCCATCCAGGCAATCAAATTGTTTCGACTCATTGGAGTAAACGGGTGCAACAAAATAAATTCTTCCGAGACTTCTGTGGGCAATTTCATAATCAAATAGTAAGGCTCGACCACTTGTTGCTCGGTGCCATAGATTTCATTAGGAACTCGCCATTGATCTTCCCGATTATAAAAAACTGTGGGATCGGTCATGTGGTAGGTCAGCAGTCGTTCCGATTGTACCTTGAAAAAATCCGGGGGATATCGGATATGGCTACGGAGGGCTACCGGCATAGAGTCTAGGGGTTGGAGGAAATTGGGAAAAATCTCTTCCCACGTGTGGACGATGGGGTCGGAGGGGTCGGCTATGTAAAGTTTAACTTTACCATTGTAGGCATCTACCACAACTTTTACGGAGTTGCGAATGTAGTTAATTTTCTCAGAAGTAGGCTCAGAATAGGGATAGCGATCGCTAATGGTATAGGCATCGATTATCCAGTACAGGTAATTATCATCGTCCGGAAATGGTTGCTCCGAGGGAGTGGTTCCCAATTCATATAAACGGGTATTGGCAACGACCAGATAGGGGTCGCTATCAAATTCTAAAAAGGGAGCGATCGCCCGAATTCGGTCCTTAATATTGCGTCGAAATAAGACTCGAGTATCCGGGGTAAAATTATCTGTGAACAACATCTGCCAGTTGTTCAAATATTTAGCAAAGATTAACCGATGCCACCACGAGCCAATCGACACCCCCCCGGTTCCATCATAAGTGTTGTAAACATTTTCATCACCCTGGGGATAATCTAACTCCGGGACATTACTCGGCACCATCACCTCAGTATCGCTGAGTTCCCCATAGTAAATCCGGGGATGTCCGATAGGAATGCTGGCGCGAATCAGTTCGTTTGCCGTCCCTAATGTTCCATCAGTGACGGTTTCGCGAACCGTTGGACTTTCCATTCCAATATCGCGAACGAAGTAGTCCGGCAACCCCCCTGGACCTACCGTATTGACAGGGCTTAAGGTAAACCCATAACCGTGGGTATAAACTAAGTGTTCGTTGACCCAAGTTTGAGCTTCCGCAGGAACGGCGCTATAGTCAAGTTCCCGGGCGCTGATCAGGACCTGTTGACGTTCGGTGGTCGATTCGTCCCCGGGTAAAACGGTTTTTCTGAGGGTGTAACGGTCAATGTCCGCATCTGGGAACTTGTAGTACAGCCGAATTTGCTGGAGTTGGCGATTGGTTTGCAGCAGAGGCCTTGTATCCCAGAGTCGGATATTATTAATCGTGAGGTCATTGGCGAGGAGATCCTCAACGGTCAGGGCATTTTCCGGGTTGAAGAGTTGAACATCAATGCGATCTAGATCAAAACCGGCCCTTGTGAAGGCGATACTACGCTCGATGTAAGGCCGTTCCCGTTCGATTTCGTTCGGTTGTACGATTAAGCGTTGCACGGCGAAAGGGAGGAGATATCCGGCGATCGCCACCATTACGAAATATAAGCCCAAGGATTGCTTAACCCGTTGAAAGTGGTGTTGTTGCGGTTGACGAACTCTGAGGGTTAGATAGAGTAGAAAAAGGGCGATCGCCCCGGACAATAGACTCAACCCCCCGTATATCCACACCTCTAAATTGGCCTGGGTATAACCTGCACCATAAATCACATTTTTGGGAGAATAGAGCAATTCATAGCGCAGTAACCAATAGCGCAGGCCGATCGCCCCCATAAGGGCTGCACCCAGTCCATATAAGTGGCGCAATTGCGGATCAGAAAATCCAGGAAATGTGCCTTCGCTGATACTATTGCCCGAGACTAAATAGAGGATAGTGACTGAGGCGAAGAGGAAAACAAGCACCCCCAGCAGCCAAAATTCTAGCAGTTCCCAAATTGGCAAGTTAAAAATATAAAAGCTAATATCTCGGTTAAAAACAGGGTCGGTAATATTAAAAGCGGTGGGGTGGAAAAAGACTAGCACTTTTGCCCATTGGCCGGAGAGGACTAAGCCAAAGAAAATGCTGAATAGGGCGGCGATCGCATACAGGATTCGAGGTGCTAAAACGATGACCACGGTAAACAGTAACAATAGGGCGATTTGCCACCAGTCTGTGGTCATTTGCTGTAACATTTCCTGGCTTGAGTTCAGTCCAAATCCCAAGGGGACCGAGGGAGAATTTAAAAGTAACCAGGAACCTGGATGCCAATAATCCACCACCACCTGAGCATAATAAACTAGCAGGCTGGCGATCGCCAGGGCTAGGAGGATGACCAAGGCGAGTAGGGATTCTAAGTTAACGGAGGTATAGGAATTGAGGGGAGCAGTTTTTTTAAGATTTGCCAGGGGATAGCTAATATGGCGTTTCCAGCGATCGCGCCCTCCGGGAGGTTCTGTCAGTCCCTGGCTGAGTAAATCTAACTTGCCGAATTTCAGGCGATTGGCTACGAAGAGATTGCCGAAGGCTAAGGTTCCAGTGATTCCCAGTCCTAGAATAAGCAGGATTAAGCGGGTGAAGAGGCGCACCCAAAAGACTCGTTCATAGCCGAGTTCGTGAAACCAAAAACTTTCGGCACTCAAAAAAGCAAAGAGTTCGATTCCCATCCATAGACCAGCGACTGCTATGATCCATCGAAAGGCGTATTTTCCTAACCCTTTAAGCATGAATTTTAGAGTTTAGAGTTTAAATTTTAGGTGTTGCTTTTATTGTAGAGCGATTGCTGTTTAAATGACAGTCAGTCCTGAGTTATAGGCAATTAATTTACATAAACCTTATATAAAATTAAGCCCCAGTCAAATTCCATTTTCCCCTGAAAAAAGCGGCTGACCGGGTTTACAAAGGGATATTTTCAGCTTTTGACGCTCTAGATTCTGAACTTCTATATGTATTTTATTATATTAAATTTATATGCAATTTAGATGAATGAGCCACTCCCGGGGGAGGACGCGACTATCCCGGAGCCAGACTCGATCAATGAGCAAGGGCGCACACGGTGCGCCCCTAACCGGACAGGGGAAATGAGAATCAGCCCGTTGGAGTTCCCTAGCTGTACTGTTCGCCCGATCGCGCTTCTGTTTCCAGATTAAACAGTAATCGTAGAGTTTCCATCGCTTGCCGACGAGCCTCAATATCTTGCTGCGCCCGCAGTTGTACCATGGGGTCATGCAAAATTTTATTAACAATCCCTCGGGTGAGTGCCTCGATTACTTCTTGATGTTTTTCGGCAAATTCCGACCCTAAACGAGACAGGGCTTTTTCTAGTTCCTGTTCGCGAATGGTTTCGATTTTATCCCGTAAACAGCTAATTGTTGGCACCGTTTCCAAACTGCGCCACCAGACATCAAAGGCTTCGACTTCTTCTTCCAGTAATCCCTCAGCTTCCATCGCCATTTGACGACGGCTTTCTTGGTTTTGAGCGACCACTGCTTTCAAGTCATCCACATTAAATGAATGGACGTTGGAGAGGGTATTGACATCAGAATCCACATTACGCGGCACCGAAATATCAATCAGCATCATCGAACAATTTGGATTTAAAATTGCTTCGAGTTTGGACCGATTTAAGATAGGTTCGGTAGCAGAGGTACTGGTAAAAACAATATCTGTTTCAGCAATTACGCTCATCATGTCTGATATCAGATGCAGTTTCAATTCCGCATCTGGGAAATGGGCGGCTAGTTCTTCTGCCCGACGTAACGTGCGATTGAGAATCGTGATTTGAGTAGCACCTTTTGAGAGTAAATGTTGAACCAAGAGTTTCGACATTTTCCCGGCCCCGAGAATCGCAATGCGATAAGGGGCAAGGTTTTGCACTTTAATTTGAGCGAGTTCTACGGCTGCGGAACTGATAGAAACCGCACCTGTACCGATGCTGGTTTCAGTGCGGACCCGCTTGCCTGCGGTAATTGCCTGTTTGAGGAGACGATTGAGAATGCGCCCGACCCCATTATGTTGCTGACCCAGTTTGTGAGTGTTTTTAACTTGGGCTAAAATTTGGCCTTCTCCGAGGACCAAGCTATCTAATCCGGCGGAAACCCGCATCAGATGCATAACCGCATCTTCTTGTAACAAAATAAACAGATGTTGCCGTAACTTATGAAGGTTGAGTTGGCCTCGTTCCGAGAGAAACTGGATAGCTTCCCGAACGCCGGAGTCGGTTTCACCCGTTACGATATAAATTTCTAAGCGGTTACAAGTGCTGAGAATCGCTACTTCTAGAATATTAGGATAGCTACATAAATGAGCGATCGCCTCTTTAATCTGGGGTTCGGGAATACTCAGCTTTTCTCGAATTTCTACGGGTGCCGTCTTATGGCTAAGACCTACGACTGCAATATTCATTGTTTCTCCCTGGATTTTTAGTCGTTTACGCCCTCTTGAGTGTTGAAAAGCGTATCGATGAGATTTTATCTCTGGCGAATTGAATTAATCGGGTTGTCTTTATTTTTATCCTAACTGAAACCCGGGTGGGTAAGCGTAATACTTGGGGATTTCCCCAGGTGAGGACGCTGGGTCAAGGGGCGATCGCGGGTTGGGGAAGGAGAGGGAGGGAGCGGACTTTAGACGGGTCCGCACCACCGGCAGAAGGACTCACCTAGGCGATCGCCAAGGGAGAGAGTCCGCTGATTAACCAGCAAGATTCTAGCCCCTGTAACATCACCGTTGTGAGGTCAACCTTCTTCCGTTCCTTCCTTAACCGCGCCGAGTCTCTCTTAGCGCAATTGTAGGCTCTTCGGAGTGTCGTTCATATGAATGGTATCGACAAAGCGAGCGGTACTCGACTGGCTAGAAATAACCAAGCTGTGAGTGCGAGCGCCGCCTTTGAAGAAGCGAACCCCTTGCATTAACGTACCTGGAGTAATTCCAGATGCGGCAAACAGAACCGTTTCCCCAGAAGCTAATTCTTCGGCGTTGTAAACGCGATCGGGGTCGGTGATGCCCATTTCGTTCAAACGAGCGATGTTGCTTTCCTTGCTTTCGCCAATCAGCCCAGTTTTCACGACTTCAGGATCGTAGATTAGCTGACCTTGGAAGTGACCGCCTAAACAGCGCATTGCAGCAGCAGAGATGACGCCTTCAGGAGCCGCTCCGATACCCATCAGTGCGTGAATGTTGGTTCCAGAAAACGCGCAAGAAATAGCGGCAGAGACATCTCCATCGCTGATCAGACGTACTCGGGCTCCGGCTGCACGGATTTCTTCGATTAAGGCTTTGTGACGGGGACGATCCATCACCACCACGACCAATTCCTCAATGGAGCGACTCATGCAGTCCGAGAGGATTTTCAGGTTTTCGGTGGCAGATTTATTGATGTCCACATGATTTTTGGCGCAGGCGGGGGCGGCTAACTTCTTCATGTAGAAGTCAGGAGCGCGGAACAGGCCACCTTTTTCAGCAATGGCGAGAACCGCCATCGAACCGTTTTGTCCGTAAGCGACCAAATTGGTGCCTTCACAGGGGTCAACGGCGATATCAATTTCGATCAGTTGTTGGGGGTCGCAGAAGTCCTTGGCATTCTCTTGTGTGCAGATGCCGACTTCTTCCCCGATGTACAACATAGGAGCTTCATCGCGCTCGCCTTCCCCGATCACGATTCTGCCCCGCATATGAATCCGGTTCATGCGTTCGCGCATCGCTTCTACCGCTACATGGTCAGCGGTATTTTTGTCGCCTTTACCCATCCAACGAGCCGAAGCGATCGCAGCTTGTTCGACGACTTCAATAATCTCTAAACCGATTACACTATCCACGGAATTTTCCTCCCAACTGCCTTCGGGCAGCCTTTTCTCTGGCTACAACCGTCTAAAAGTCTATCAGAGGACGGATACCCTTAGCGATCGCTATCCACTCAGTTTTTGTTAAGTTTTGCTGCTAGGTCGGCTCAAGGGGGTGACTCGCCTGAGTATCCGTGAGATTTTAACAACAATAGAGCGGGCAATTGTCCCGTCCCTAAGCGGTCTAAGTTGAGGAATCGCCAGCAGTGGGTAACCTGGGAGGGGTAGGGCGGACAAATGTCTGGACTCCGTGGCAGGGGCCGGGAAAATCACGGGCTTTAAATTATCGGCTATGATAACCCAGCACGATAGATTCCCACCGGACACCAAGCGCTACCCTTGCTCAATCGTGCTTCTGTGGTCTGATTTAAAACACTTTTACGATGCAAAACAACATGGATGTCGAGGGGTTAGAAATCGAATTGAGATCGGGACTAGATCCGTCTAGTCTGGTGGATGCCTCTGGAGTCTGGCCTTTGTCCAATCAGGCGGCGGGCACCGGGTTCGATCCCGAATTTTATTTGAAGGCTTATCCAGATGTAGCGGAGGCGGTTCGCACGGGAGGGTTTGAGAGTGGGTGGGAACATTGGCTGCTGTATGGTCAGCAGGAAGGTCGGTTGTCCCTGCCGGAAGCCTTGTCCCCGGAGGATTCTCCCTTAGACCCCTTGATTGGGGAAGTAGCCCCAAATTTAGGGCAGTTACCCTTAAGTTTTATTCCCAATGCCGGCCAATTTGACCCGGAGGTGAATTTCTCCGTCCGAGGGGCATCTCATGGAATTTTCTTTACTCCCGAGGAGGTGGTGCTCACGGCAGCGGCCCAACCGGACCCAGAATCCGATGAGTTGCTATCCTCGGTGGTGCGCCTGGACTTTGTAGGGGCGAATGCGAATCCGGTGATAGAAGGGATAGAACCTTTGCCGGGACAGGCGAATTTCATTTCAGGTTCCGATGGGTCGAGTTGGTCGGGGAATGTTCCTACCTACCAAGGAATTGCCTATCGTGAGCTTTATGATGGGATTGATTTGGTCTATCGCGGCACTGAAGGGGTTTTAAAGCGGGAATTTGTGGTAGACCCGGGTGTAGACCCGGGACAAATTCGCCTTGACTATAGCGGAATTGAGGCAGTCGCCCTACGGGAGGGGGCGCTGGTGTTAGAAACGTCTTTGGGTGAGTTAATCGAGGCGGCACCCATCATTTACCAGGAAATCGAAGGCGATCGCATTTCGGTTTCCGGTGGGTATGAATTGCTCGGTTCGGGCCAAGTTGGATTTGATTTAGGACCCTATGACCCCAACTATGCCTTGATTATTGACCCGACTCTGCAATATTCCAGCTATTTAGGCGGGACTTTGCAAGATCAAGGAGATGCGATCGCCCTGGATGCACAAGGGAATATTTATGTCGCAGGGCGAACTATCTCCACGGACTTTCCCACCCGGATTCCGTTACAAGCAACCATCAGCAATCCGGGTTCCTTTAAGTTTGATGCCTTTGTTACGAAGATTTCTCCTGATGGGACCAGCGCTTTCTACTCGACTTATTTAGGGGGCCTGGAAAATGACCGCGCCTTAGATGTGGCCGTAGACAGTCGCGGCAGTGTCTTCGTGGTCGGAGAAACGGCTTCGGATAATTTCCCGGTGACGATCGCCTCGGCACAACGAGCGTTTAATGGCGAAGTGGATGGCTTTATTCTCAAGCTGACTCCCAATGGTGGATTTGTCGAATCCGGTACCTATTTTGGGGGGAGTGGCTTTGATTCAGTTAATAGTATTACCCTCGATAGTGGGGGGAATTACTATGTGACCGGACAAACCTTTTCGCCCAATTTTCCCATGGTGAATGCGGTACAAAATACCATTGGCGGGAATGGTTCGGATGTGTTTGTAGCAAAGTTTAACCCCGTGGGAGGGCTGCTTTATTCGACGTTCTTGGGAGGATTTGGGAACGAAGTTGGACGGGCGATCGCCGTGGATGCTAACCTGAATATGTATATTACGGGACAGACAAACACGGATAACTTTCCCCTAGCTGCCGAGTTCCAGCGCCGGTATCGAGGCGGTGGTGATGCGTTTGTCACAAAAATTAGTAGTGATGGCAGCCAGTTAATTTATTCCACCTATTTAGGGGGACGAGATAGCGATATTGGGAATGCGATCGCTGTGGATGCTGCGGGTCACGTTTATATTGCCGGAAGTACCGGCGTTCCCCGGCAAGCCCAACTGGGGGCCGTGATTCCCTTGGGGGATTTCCCCACCCTTAATCCGATTCAAGCCCAGTTAAATGGTTTATCCTCCGCGTTTGTAAGCAAGGTGGCACCGGATGGTAAAAGTTTGATTTATTCCACCTTCCTCGGTGGCAGTGGGTTTGAAGAGGGAAATGATATGGCGATTGACAATCGCGGAAATGTTTATTTAACGGGACAAACCACCTCTTCAGATTTACCCACGGTTACTCCAATTCAGCCGGGATTTGGGGGAAACGGGGATGCGTTTGTGGGTAAAATTCTGGCCGACGGGACAACCATCGATTACTTGACCTATTTAGGAGGAAGTGGGTTTGAGTCGGGGAATGCCATTGCTGTCAATCCGGCGGGAACTGCATTTGTTACGGGTCAAAGCGCATCGGCGAATTTCTCCACGGTAAATCCGCTACCGAATTCCGCCGGGGGGGTCCAAGGGGATGCCTTTGTGGTGGCAGTCGCCCAACCGATTTCCCCCACGCAGCCGGTGGTTGCCCCTGTAGGGACGCCTCTTCCCGATGGTCCCGGTGCTTTACCCGGTCCCGGAGGTGCCGAACCACTTCCCCCTCCTGCCGGACCCACGGAACCGCCAGCGCCACCCCCACCGCCACCACGTTTTGAAAACTTCATTCAGTCACTAACGGAGAGAGGTCTCAACCCCCTGAGCTTATATTTTAATGAGGGGGGGTATTTAGCGCAAAATCCAGCGGTAGCTGAAGCGGTGGCTACTGGAGAGTTAACCAGTGGGTTGCAACATTACCTCCTGTTTGGCCGCGCTGAGGGACGTCCCGCAGCGACACAGTTTTTCGATGAAGGGCAGTATCTAGCCCGAAATTCTGATGTGGCAGTGGCAGTGGGTACGGGACAGGTGGCGAGTGGATTTGAGCATTTCGTGCAGACGGGATTTTTTGAAGGGCGCGATCGCAATGTGAAGCTGTTTTTAGAAAGCTTTTATCTGCGCCAAAATCCTGATGTAGCTGACGCCGTGGCATCGGGGATTTTTAGCAGTGGTTATAGTCACTATCTCCAGTCCGGGCAATTTGAGCGCCGCAATCCTAACCCAGTCTTTGACGAAACGTTTTATCTGGGTCAAAATCCTGACGTAGCTGCGATCGTAGCTGCCGGGGGCTTTATGAGTGGATTCCAGCATTTCATTGAACAGGGAGAACAGCAGGGTCGTCAACCCAGCCCAGTTTTTAGTGAAACCGCTTATTTGTTACGAAATTTAGACGTAGCCCGGGCTGTGAATCGCGGGGCTTTTTCAAGTGCGTTTGAGCACTTTGTTCTGTTTGGTTTACAGGAAGGACGGGTGGCGACTCCATGATCGGATCTAACCCACAGACACAGCAGATCTAACCGAATTCCCTGTGTCTTGGGCTGGGTTGAGGGGTTTTGTTCCCCGCAGTGAAATGGGGGGAAACAGTGCGGTTTTCCCTCCTTGTCTTCACTGCTAAGGATTTGTACGTTATTCTGAATAAGAATACTTCAATATCCTCGGATTGACTACGAAAATTTACGATTGCTTAATTAAAGGAGAGCGCCGTGTCAGTAGAAACCATTGAAAAGACTTCAACGGTTCGGAAAATAGCACCGCGTTATCGAGTTTTGCTGCATAATGATGACTTTAACTCGATGGAACACGTGGTGCAAACGTTAATGCAGACCGTGCCGAGTTTAACTCAGCCTCAAGCGGTTAGCATTATGATGGAAGCCCATAGCAATGGGATCGCCTTGGTGATTACCTGTGCCCTTGAACACGCCGAGTTTTACTGTGAAACTCTCAAAAATCACGGGTTGACCAGTACCATCGAACCGGACGAATAGGGAAAAGGTAAAGCGTGAAATTGAACTGGGTCCGCTTCGGTCACTATCCGGCACCGGGCAGGTTAGCTATTTTTGTGGCGATGCTGCTTGGGGTTTGGGTGCCGGTAGCGGTGCCGATTTATTGGCTTGTCCAGGAGTCCAACTGGGTAAGCATTTTGTCAATGGCAATCTTATATGGAGAGTTTATTCTCCTGGTGCGGTTTTGGGGGTCGCGGGTCTACGGAGAACCCCAAATTCTTAACCGCTATGGGTTAGAGTTCTCGGGACACAACGGCCAAGACCTCATTGTAGGTCTTGGCTTTGGTTTGCTGAGTTTGTTGGGGTTACTGGCTATTGAGGGTCTATTGGGATGGTTGGGATGGCAAATACCGGACCTGGCGGGGTTGTCCAAGGTGATTTTAGAAGGCGTGGCGATCGCCCTGGGGGTAGGGTTCGCCGAAGAGTTGCTGTTTCGGGGTTGGTTGCTGGATGAGTTACATCGAGATTACCGTCCTGGGGTGGCGATCGCCGTAAATGGGACAATTTTTGCCCTGCTGCATTTTATTAAACCGATTGAGGCGATGATTCGGAATTTACCAGCGTTTCCGGGTTTGTTATTACTGGGGTTAACGTTGGTGTCCGCGAAAAAAGCGGGTCAAGGTCGCTTGGGTTTACCCATAGGCTTTCATGGCGGGTTGGTTTGTGGATATTATATTATTAATACTGGGCAGTTAGTCCAGTATTCGGGCGCGGTCCCCGAGTGGGTAACGGGAATGGATCATAACCCCATCGCCGGAATTTCAGGGTTATTTTTGTTAAGTGCGATCGCGCTTTCCCTGTATCGTGTCTCGGAGATCAGGGTAAAAAGTGAGAAGTAAATCAGCGGGTTGTCAACAGTCAGAATAGATCTAGAATTCTCAGATTTTTTGAAGTTGGAAGGGAATAATGATGCAACCAATTCGATTAGTAACCACTACATTTGTGGCGATCGCAATCTTTGCTGTTCCCGGGCGATCGCAACAATCGCCGCCCCCCTCGCCGCAGGTATCCCGAGAGGAAATTGTTGAAGCCTGTGTGCAAGACCGGGTAGAAGTATTACCTCCTCTTTTTAGTGATGTACCGCCGGATCATTGGGCCTTTTTATCGGTTCAAAAAATTTCTTATTGCGGCCCCTTTCGGTCAGCAACCCCTCCGAATTTAATCGAACGTTTGATTCGGGAAGATGGCTTATTGCCGAACCCAATGAGAGGAACAAATAGTCCTGAACCGGCACTTTGAAATAAGAAGGGGCAACGACTCGGAAGGTTAAAGCTGATAGAAGTTCGGCGGGTCCGATTGGAGAGGTTCCCAAAAATGATATAATGGGAACTGTGATTGCACTGATTTGGGAACCCTCTCCATGCGACTAATCCACACCGCAGATTGGCATCTGGGACGACGCTTAAAAGGGATAGACCGGACCCGAGAAATTGCTGGAGTGTTACAGCAAATTCTGGCTTACGCAATTGAAAAGGAGGTGGATGCAGTCCTGATTGCCGGGGATATTTTTGATGTTCCTAACCCCCCCGCTTACGCAGAACGGGTGGCTTATGAGTTTTTTTGTGGATTACAAGCCGCCGGGATTCCCGCCGTGGCGATCGCAGGTAATCATGACTCTGCTACTCGCATAGATGGACTCGCTACGTTGCTATCTTTGGCAGGAATTCGGGCGTTAGGAAAACCCCGCCGGGGTGATGATGGCGGGGTAATTACGTTAGAGACAAAAAGCGGTAAGTTGTGTGTGGGAGCATTGCCGTTTGCTTCCGAAAGGCGGATGTTAGATGCTCAGGCCCTCTGGAATCAAGATGAAGTAGAACAACGCCAAAGCTACCGGGAAATTGTAGCCGATTTGTTTGCGGATTTAACCCAAGGATTTCGGGACGATCGCGTGAATATTCTCATGGGTCATTTGGCGATCGATGGGGCGAGATTGGCTCACTCGGAGGTAGCATATTACACCCGAGATACTTATGCGTTGGGGGAGCAAATTTTACCGCCAGAAGCTCAATATATTGCCCTAGGACATATTCATGTCCATCAACAAATTCGAGCGAGTTCACCGACTTATTATTCGGGTTCTTTAATTCAAATTGATTTTGGAGAAGCAGAACAAGAAAAAGGATTTTGTTTAATTACTGTGGAACCGGGCAGTCCGGCAGAAGTAGAATTTATTCCGGTTGCCTGCCAGAAGCCGTTAAAGGTAATTTGGTGTCAGGGCGATACTTTGAATGACACCTTGGAATCCTATCAATATTATCCAGGCTTTTTAAAAGTGATGGTCAACTTAGATAGTCCTCAGTTAGGATTGGCCGATCGCGTCCGCCAAATCTGTCCCCATGCGTTACAAATTCAACCGATTTATCCCGAGGCAACGGCTACTTCCGGGCAACGAATTCGCGATCGCAATTCTTTCGACCCCGTAGAAGAATTTCGCCATTATTACTTAGAACGGCTGGAAACTACCCCTGACCCGGTGGTGGTGCAGGAATTTCAGAATTTATATCATAAATTAAAAGAAAAAAATCCGGTGTAAAAGTGGGAGCCTCTCGTTCCCTAATCATACAATACCAAGGGAGCAAGACGCTCCCACTCCCCAGATTATTCTCAAATTTTGAGTGAGGCTGGCCCGATTACCGATTGTTAAAACAAACTTCTCTAAATTGTCCATTTATCAAATAAAATCACCCTATTTCTATGCGACCCCTTGAACTGTCTCTGGAAGGATTTACGAGTTTTCGTCGGGAACAAACCCTGGATTTTTCTGAACTGGATTTGTTTGCAATTACCGGGGCAACTGGGGCGGGAAAATCTTCGTTACTTGATGCCATGACTTATGCCCTTTATGGCACGACATCCCGCACCTCTCAAGCTGGAGAATTAGTGAGTCAAGGGGCGAGTACGTTAAAAGTACAATTGCGATTTTCCGTGAGTTTAGGGGAATATAGAGTTACCCGAACTTGGCGTTATCGTCCCAGTACCCCAGTTACGCAAGTCTTATTGGAGAAAACCCTAGCCGATGGCAGTTGGGAAACCCTGGAAACGAAGGAACGGGAAGCAAAAAAGGCGATTACTGAAATTCTGGGGATGGATTTCGATACGTTTACTCGGGTAATTTTGTTACCTCAAGGGCAATTTGACGAGTTTTTAAAGGGAAATACGGGCAAGCGTCGGGAAATTTTACGACAACTGGCAGGGTTTGAAATTTTTGAGCGGATGCGGAAGGAAACGAATGATTTAGCACGATTATTGAAGCAGGAATTGGCGACAATTGAGCGTCAAATTGCGGATTTAGAAGTACCGGATGCGATCGCCATTCAAAAAGAGCAGTCGCAATTAGCCACCTTAGAAAAAGAGATTCCGGTCCTGAATCAAGGCGTGTTAAATGCCCAAACCTTGTTAGAGGCGGAAGAACGGCTATTTGAGCAACTGGAACGCCTCACAAAGTTTCAAAGCCAATTTGACCAACTCAACCGGCGACAGCCCGAAATCACTGCCCTGAGTGAACGATTGGCGCGGTCCCAAGTCGCCGATCGCCTGCAAGGAGAGTGGGCATTGGTTCAGGAAGCTCGCACTCAAGATAAATTAGCGGCAAGTCATGCCCAAAAAGCAGGCGATCGCTTAACCGAAGCGGAAACCCAATTACAGGGAGAACGGCAAAAATTACAAGAAGTGAGAGCAGAATCTGCCGCCCTTGCCCCGCAAATTGCCGCCCGAGAGGAAGCCTTAGCCCAAGCAAAGGCGTATGAGGAACAGCGGCAGCAGTTGGAACGGGAGGTGGCGATCGCCTCGACTCAAGCCCAGCAAAAGCAGCAACAGCAACAAGCCGCAAGCCAGGAACTCGCCCAAGCGGAAGCCAAAGTCAAAGCCGCAACGGTGCAGCTTTCCCTCACAACTGATACCTTACAACAGCACAAACCGGGAGGGGATCGTTTAGAACGCCTCACTACTGTCGCCCCGTTATTAGTGGAATGGACCCTAGGGGAAAAGCAACGGAAACAGCAAGCGCAATCCCTGGATAAAGTGAGTCGGGACCGGAATAATAGCGATCGCACGTATCAATCCGCCCTCACCCACTTACAAGAGGCGCAAGGGGCGATTTCGCAAATTACCCAGGAGATTGCTGGGGGGGAAACCGCCAACGCGGAAGCCACGAAGTCTAACCATGCAGCCGCCTTACGCTTATCCCTGGAGGCGGGTGAGACTTGCCCGGTTTGTGGCGGTATCCATCCCGACTCCGAAGCCGAATTACCCGCTTTACCCGCGATCGCCTGGGTGGATCTCACTGCCTTACAAACCCAGGCAGCGGCGGCGACTCAAGGGCTGCAAACCGCCCAACTCAATGCCACAAAAGCCGAAGCTGCCCGAGAAAATTTCAAGCAGAAACAAGCAGAGACTCAGGAACAACTCGCCGTCATCACTCAGCAACAGCAGCAATTAAAACAGCAGATTACGGACGTCTTACAAAAGAGTGAGGCAGAGGAACTGGATGCAGTCGCCCTCCAGCAGGAACGGGAAGCCCTCCAAAGAAGCGATCGGGCGTACCGAGAAGCTGCCGAAGCCTACCAACTGGCGATTACCCGCTTGGAAACCGCCCAACAGGGCCGAGATTTTAGCAGTCGCACCTATCAAACCACCGTCACCGACGCCCAAGCAGCTACCCAAGAGCTCACCCGACGGCAGCAAAATCTCCAAGACGTGCGAGAAAAACTGGAAGCCATGACGGAGGGGTTATCCTATCAAGTCCTCGCCCAAACCTTAGCCCAACAAAAACAAACCCTCAGCAGCCGCATTTCTGCTGCCGAAACATCCTATCAATCTGCCGAAAATCGGGTCATTCAAGCCCGAGAAACTGCCCACCAGACCCAGGTTACTGCCGATGCTACCCGGGTCAAACAACAGCAGTTAAATACCCGTTGGCAGACGAAATTACAAGGGGTTGATTTAACCGAAGCCACCTTTCTCAGCGCCCTTGCTTCCCCTGAGGAACAGGGGAAATGGCAACAGGCAATCACCCATCATCGAGAAAGTAGCATTGAACTCTCCACTCGCATTGCTGACTTACAAGAAGCGATCGGCGATCGCACTACCGATGCCCGCCAGTTACAACAGCGACAACAAGTCAAACAAATGGCTGAAGATCAGTTAAAAGAAGCCCAAGATAAACGAGTGCAATTATCCACCTGGATTCAATCCGCCGAACAGAAACAAGCGCAGTCTGAAAAACTCCTCACTGAACAAGAAACCGTCAGCAAAAACTACGATATTTATCATATTTTAGCTCAAAATCTCAAAACAAATGAATTTCAATCCTACATCTTAGAACATTTAGAAGCGGAATTAGTCGCCCGGACTACTTTACTGTTAAAAGAACTGACGGAATCTCGTTATGCCCTACAAATGCAAGAGGGAGAATATTGGGTTGAAGATAACTGGAATGGCGGCGAACTGCGGCGAGTCCGAACCCTATCCGGAGGAGAAACCTTTGCCACTTCCCTTTCAATGGCGATCGCTCTTTCGGAAAAACTTTCCATGGGGGCAGAGTTGGGCAGTTTATTCCTAGATGAAGGGTTTGGAACCTTAGACTCAGAAACCCTAGAAAGTGTCACCCAAATCCTAGAATCCCTCCGTCAACAAAACCGCACCATTGGCGTGATTACTCATGTCAAATCATTAGGAGAACGACTGCCCACCCAAGTTAAAGTTTTTAAGTCTCCTCAAGGTTCTCGCCTAGAGGTGGAGGTTTTGTAATTCAAATATAGGACCAACCTGGAAACGACAGCAAGTCGGTACTACAAACCCAGAAAAATTCAACCTTACTTGTTCGTAGTCAGGAGAAATCCGGAAACGACTAAAGTCGTTACTACAAACTAAGAAAAATCCGTTCTTAAGTTCGTAGTAACGACTTTAGTCGTTATCCTCTTTTGTTCAACGTCATGACTTCAGTTGCTTTCGGGCTCTCTAAAATCCATTCATTTAAATTGATTAAAAAACTTAAAGGGCAGTCCCAGAAATTGCCCTAACATCCACATTACCCCCAGAAATAATCACACCAACCCGGCGATCGCCCCGGGAAACAAGTCCTTCCAGTACCGCTGCCGCTGCTAATGCACCTGTTGGTTCGACTACGATTTTCATCCGTTCCCAGAGGAAAAACATTGTCCGCAAAATAGCGGATTCTGAGACGGTTACCAAGTCATCCACATAATGCAAAACTAAGGGAAAGGTTAACTCGCCCAGAGAAGGAGTTCGAGCACCATCGGCAATGGTATCGGGGTTATGAACTCGATGCAATTGTTTACTGTGGAACGATCGCGCCGCATCATCGGCATTGGCAGGTTCAACCCCGACTACCCGACATCCCGGGGATAAAGTTTTGGCAGCGATCGCACAACCGGAGAGTAATCCACCCCCGCCACAGCATACCCACAACTCATCTAATTCTCCCACTTCTTCAATCAACTCTTTCGCCGTTGTTCCTTGTCCCGCAATCACTTCAGCGCGATCGTAGGGGGGAATCAACGTTAGGGCGCGATCGCGGGAAAGGGTTGCTGCTAATTCTTCTCGGGAAATTTGCTGCGTGTCATACAAAATCACCTCCGCCCCATATCCCCGAGTTGCCTTTTGCTTGACTTCTGGCGCATCTTCGGGCATAATTATAGTCGCTGAAACCCCTAATAATTGTGCCGCTAATGCGATCGCCTGGGCATGATTTCCCGAGGAATAAGCAAGTACCCCTTGCTGCTTTTGGTGCGGGGATAATTGGACTAACGCATTGTAGGCCCCCCGGAATTTAAACGACCCGGTACGCTGAAAGTTTTCGCACTTAAATAATACTGTGTTGTGGGTAATTTTATTCACGGTTTGAGAGGTCATCACGGGGGTTTTATGGGCGATACCCCGCAAGTGTTGGGCGGCGGTTTCAATATCCCTATAATTAACCGCCAAATTTGATAAATTACTCATTTTTATCTTAATTGGATTTAATCAAGGCTTGTTGATATTTATCAAAAACTTCCACAAATTCTTTAGGAATCCCTTTGGGGCGCATGGTAAGGGCATCAACCCAAACCCAAAGCACTTCCGCCGTTACAACTAAATCCGATTCTCCTTTTTTGCGAATTTCATAATGACGAGTAACCCGGGTACCGCGCAAGTTTTCTAACCAAGTGGTAATCGCTAAAATATCCCCAGCTACCGCTGGACGTAAATAATCGATGGTGACTCGCCGCATAATAAAATAACCACCTAATTCTCGATAGCGGTTTAGAGAAAAACCCAGGTATTCTGAGTGTTGAATTCCCACCTCTTCTAAATAATGTTGGTAGTTGGCATTGTTAACATGACCCAGGGAGTCCATTTCATAATGACGCACGCGAATATCTGTAACGAATTTCTCCATAGCGATCGCCGGTTTCAATAAGTGAATTTATCTTGATTGTAAACAAATTTGCTCCCGCTTCCGGGCGATCGCACTAATTGCGCCAGAGTTGCCTCCATCACCGCTGAAGTTTGCCCCGATACGCCAAAAACAAGGGCCTCCCGATACACCCGTCCAGGGTGAGATCCCCCCAGATTAGCTGCACCACTAGAGACGGTAATGGCTGCTTGAGTACAACGATAGGCTAAATTAATAGCCTGAGCTCGCAAGGGTAACGCCTGGGGATACCAAGTATCGAGTTCCCACCCGGATTGTAGGGACATCAACTGCCGAATTTCTTGTCGGCAGGTATTCAGTTCTTGATCGAGGGCCTCAAAAGTTGTGCGGATAAAGGAAAGTGACTTTTTCTCGGCGATCGCCTCAATAATATCTAATCCGGCGCGGGCGCATCCTAATATTAAACAACTACTATTAAGAACATTTTGGCGATCGCTTTTATGAATCCAACCTGGGGGTTGAATAAATAATACTCTGTCCTTGGATAAAACCCACTGTTCCAGGATGCCGCTAACGGTTCGAGTCGATTGCATTGCTTCTAATAACATCGGGGCATTCCAGGTGATTTTACCGCCATTGTCTTGGATATTCACAAAGGGAATTATCCCATAAATTGCCCCTCCATCGGGCAGTTCTGCCCCAATAACTAACTCAGAAAAAAGTCCAAAGCCGGTTACCCAAGGCAGGGTTCCGCAAAGGCAAAATCCCCCTTCAATGGGTAATGCTTTTACCAGGGGACTGCCGGCGCGTCGCAAGTGAGAAAATCCAATCCCTAACAGGCGATTGCCCGTGGCTAGATTGGGAAGATATTCCGCTTTCAAGGCTTCGTTTTGACTGCGGGCGATCGCACTTCCGGCACTTTGATGCTGGGTTTGTAAAAAGGCTAAAGCACCCGAGTATCGGGCGACTGCTTCCTGAATTTCCCAAGCGATTTCCGGATCTTGACCTCCCCAGGGTCCCGGCAGTTTTAGCCCCAATAAATGGCGACTGCCTAATCCTTTTAGGGCAGCTTCTAGGACGTCTGTATCCTGATCGAGTGCAGTTGCGTTGGGCGCTACAAAGTCTCGTAAATAAGACTCTGCCACCTTTAGTAAGGAGTTTTTACAATTCATTCCCTTGGATTTTAAAAATAAAACTGCGTCTGTTAGTTTGTTTAATTGTACGATAGGATTATCCCCACATTTAATTGCATTCGGCTTCGACAGGTTTCGAGTTCTTTCGATAAAATAGAAAGGAAGAGAACTTTAGGGAGTTTCCACGGATGTACAGCTCTTTACGTCGAATTTTCCTTATATTTGGATTGAGCCTATTGCTCATCTTCGGGTCGTCCTCAGCTCAAGGTGCCGATGCTGATTCCTCCCGAATTTCTCGCTTAGAAGCGGAAATTTTCAGCTTGCGATCGCAAATTAATCAGTTACAATCCGAGGTAGCTAGACTGGGTAGGCTGCCCCCTTCTTCCCCAGTTATTTCCCCTCCCCAACCACAAGATCTCCCACCCTTGACACCCACTCCCAGACAACCGGAAGATCCCTCCCTCGTCCAACAATTTGACAACCTCGCTATCTTGGCGATCGAACTCAAAGAACGCATCCAAACTGTAGAGGAGAGACTTGCCGAAATAGAAGTCCGTTTCAGTCCTTAACTTTCGACGGGAGGGGACAAAACCAAAAAAAATCCTAGAAAGTTTCTCTTTTGAGGAGCAATTTTCCCGAGTAACACTTTACGCCTGTCCCCCAATCGTGTCATAATTTAAACAGAAATAAAATCTGTCCATTTTTCCTTAAAATTGAGGTTACCCTATGATATCACCTTGGCCCAGTTTAGTCACTGTTTCAGCCTTAATTGTTTATTTTGTCGTTACCATTAATGTGGGTCGAGCCAGATTTAAATACAAAATTCTGCCCCCCGCTATGTCAGGAAATCCTGATTTTGAAAGAGTCGTTCGAGTCCATGAAAACACCTTAGAACAACTCATTTTGTTCTTGCCGGCTTTATGGATTTTTTCTGAATTTGTAAGTCCAGTTTGGGCTGGAGTGCTGGGGGGTGTTTGGGTAATCGGGCGAATTGTTTACGCTTGGGGATATTACCAAGCTGCCGAAAAACGAGGAATTGGCTTTGCAATTAGTTCATTGACGAGCATGATTTTACTCATTGGTTCCCTCGTTGGAATCATTTTGAATGTGGTTAACTCCGGCATTTTAAGTTAAACCTGATCTGCAAGATACCGAAACTTCGATAGAAGTAAAAAGGGGTGAGCTATTCATCCCTACTTTGCCCAAGTTCAGATAGAGCGAGGGTCTTTATCTACTACTTTACCCCTCGCCCTTCTGATTTTTATTATGATTAGCATTTTTATAAAACCTTTTTCAAAAATGGTATGATAAATCACTGCTGCGTTTGCAACACGGAATACTTAGACAAAAAAATTCTACGTTGCTCTAAGTGTGGATGGGATTTGACACCAGTTCCGGGAAGTCAATCAAGTAAACTTAGAAAAGCGTTTTTAGAAAAACAACAAATCCAGATAAACTGGGCGATAAAAATGTGGGTACGCTACGAAATGCAACAAGAGGAGTTAAATCATCAGCAACCATCCAGATGCTCTAGCAATTCCCCAGAAACCTTACCCCTAGAGAATCAGTTTGATGAACAGTTTAATCAAGTGAATGCCCAGTTGCAACAAGCGCGAGAAGAACGAGCTTATCTTCAATCTCAATTAGAATGGATTTCTACTTATTTACAGAGGGTGAATTATGAGCAAATTGAAACCCTTTTAGGTCAAGTCTCCCACTGGATGCAGGGAAGTTCCATCATGCCAACGGAGGAAAAAAATCCTGAACCCTTTTATCCCACTTCTGAGGTGGGAATTGATTACAGTCGGTTAATGAACTTACTCTCCAAAGGTAAATGGAAAAAAGCCGATGAAGAAACTTGGGCGATCGCCCTCAAAGCAGCCGTTCGAGAGGAGGAAGGATGGTTAAGATTAGAAGACTTAGAAAAGTTTCCAAAAACAGATTTAGTGAGCCTAGATTGGTTATGGGAACACTATAGTTATGGTCAGTTTGGATTGAGGGTACAGCAGCAAATTTGGGAAGCTGTCCAAGGAGATTACACCGAATTTTGCGATCGCGTCCGATGGAGAGTTCAGGAAAACTGGATTTACTATGATGAACTTGACTTTTCATTAGAGGCTGTAGCCGGTCATTTGCCTGCGATCGCATGGCGTAAACGCTCTTGCTATGGGGTAGGGAAATTTACGGCTCAAGAAGCCTTAAATACATTATTTGCTTCCTTGGAAAATCTTTAATCATTATCCTTACTTTATAGGGAGGGGAAAGTAAGAATAATGATTATTTACTGATGATTAAGAATTCCCTTCAACATCTCCAATATTAAAAAGGAAGGGAACCCGGGGAGCATCTTTCCCTAACACCAAAACCTTGGGCATTTGAGCACCTCCTTCGCGCCACGCTTGGATTGCTTCTTTCTGCAGCACTAACTCACCCCCTTGAGCTTTTAATGTTTCTGCTAACAGCCTTTGTGCCTCTGATCTACCTTGAGCGCGATTAATATCAGCTTGGGCTTCTTGTTCTGCTTCCCGGGCAATATAAACGGCTCTTTGTGCCCGTTGTTCAGCAATTTGTTTCTCTTCAACTGCTTTAGCAAAATCGGTTGAAAAATTCAAATCAATGACGCTGGTATCGATGATAATTACGCCATATTTTTCTAAGCGACCACTTAAGGCGTTATCAAAATCTTCCTTTAATGCACTCCGCTGAGTAATGGATTCTTCTGCGGTTTTTTTAGCTCCAGCTATTTTAAACGATTCTTGAGTTTGGGGTGCAATAATTTTCGCAACAATATTTTCCAACGACCCTTGAGTTCGACGAATCGTTACCACTTGGGTAGGATCCAAACGGAAATTGATCGCAAACCGTCCTGTCAAGTCCTGTAGATCCCGGGTGGCACTTTTGGCAGGAACCTCAAATTTTTGAACCGTGACGTCATACACATCCACTTTGGAGATCAGGGGTGGTTTGAGGTGAATTCCTTCGAGTAAAGCACCATCGCGAGATTTACCCAAGATACTGAGCACCCCTGCCTCCCCAGGGTTGATAATCACAAAAGAACTTGATCCCAATAGAATTAATAGCGCTAGGACAATTCCTACAACGATCGCTTGAATATTTTGGGTGTACTGATTCTTCAAATCTTCATCTCCTTTGATGCCGGAATAGACCTACTCCTTATAGATTAGCAGAGTATCCGGGGAGTGGGAAACTTATGGAGGAGGGATTATGACGGGAGAGGGTATTGCCAGCGCGGTTTGTGAAGAAATCGCCGGAAATGTTAGAAATTATTTACACTATATTTAGAACCTTTTCCTGTTGAGGAGTCACTCCCTTGTTAATTCTGTTTTCGATGACCCTGTTTATGAGTGCCTTCCTGCTATTTGGGGTGCAGTTAATGGTAGCGAAGATGATTTTACCCCTCTTAGGAGGTTCTCCGGCGGTTTGGAATACCTGCCAGTTCTTTTTTCAAGGCACTTTATTACTGGGATATGCCTACGCTCATTTAAGCACCCGTTATCTGGGAACTTGTCGTCAAGCGATCGCCCATAGTCTACTCCTATTTTTGCCCCTAATTACTTTACCCATCACCCTTTCTAAAACCGGATTTCCTCCGGAAAATGCTAATCCAATTCCCTGGTTATTAGGTCTGTTGGTCTTGTCTGTGGGATTGCCCTTTTTTGTGGTGGCTACCAGTGCACCTCTGATCCAAAAATGGTTGGCAGAAACGGACCATCCCAGTAGCCAGGAACCCTATTTTCTCTATAGTGCTAGTAACTTGGGTAGCTTATTAGGATTAGTCAGTTATCCCCTTTTAATTGAACCTAATTTATCGCTATCGGAACAAAGTTTTCTCTGGACTGCGGGTTATGGAATCCTAATCTTATTCACTCTAAGCTGTGCTGTGTGTTTGTGGAAATTTTATGCTCTCCCAGAACATCGGGTTCAATCTCTATCCGATAAAAATAAAAGCAACCCAGCCGTTGACCCTCTTACCTGGAAACAACAAGCCCAGTGGGTCTTACTTTCTTTTATTCCCTCCAGTTTACTGTTAGGAATTACCACTTATTTAACCACAGATTTAGCAGCAATTCCCCTACTTTGGGCGATTCCTCTCATCCTCTACTTACTCTCTTTTATTCTAACTTTTGCCCGGAATCCTCGGTTACCTCATCAGATATTAATCACGTTAATTCCCTTATTTTCAAGCGCCCTGATCATTTTCTTTTTAGCGAAGGTGATGCGTCCTATTGCCTTACTTTTGCCGTTACACCTACTGGGGTTCTTCGCGATCGCCTGTGTCTTTCATGGAGAATTAGCACGTCGTCGTCCTCCTGTTCACCACTTAACCGAGTTTTATTTGTGGATTTCTCTGGGTGGAGTTTTAGGGGGCTGGTTTAATGCGATCGCTGCTCCCATTTTATTCCCCTCCGTGCTAGAATATCCCCTAGTTTTGTTGCTGGCCCTGTTAATTCTGCAAGACCCCTTAGAACGGGCTAATCCAAAAAATCAACCCGAAAAAACTCCACAACCCCAAGGCGATTTAGACACCTGGTTAAGCGAACTCCGTAAAGAACAACAAACCCGTAAAACCCAGCAGTCCGGAATTAAATTTAACTTAAAAACCACCCGAATTATTAGCATCAGTTTATTATTGGGTGCGTTGCTAGTCGGATTCACCCTCCGAAATATTAGTCAAGGTTGGTTTGGTAATTTATTTGCGATCGCCCTCTTAATTGCCCTTTATTTTACCTTTTCCCTACCCCGTACCCGCCTAGGTATAGGATTAACCTTAATTTTGCTTTTAGGCCAATTTTCCCTCGGCAATATGAGTGGAGTGTTGCAAACCGAACGTAACTTTTTTGGCGTCAATCGCATCGTCTATGATCGCCGGGGACCGTATCATAGTTTAGTACATGGAACCACCTTACATGGTAGACAAAGCCTTAACCCTCAACGCAGCCAAGAACCCTTAACTTATTTTCATCCCACAGGTCCCATTGGTCAAACTTTTGACCAGTTAAATTCCAGCGATCGCCTTCAAAATGTGGCCATATTAGGATTAGGAATTGGCACCCTAGCTGCCTACGCCCAACCGGGGCAAACCTGGACTTTTTATGAAATTGATCCTATTGTTGAAAAACTCGCCCGAGACCCCCGATATTTTACCTTTTTAGAACAATCTAAAGCGCCATTTTCTATCATTTTAGGAGATGCCCGGTTGCAACTCGCCCAAACTCCAAATAACAGTTATGATTTGCTGGTAATGGATGCTTTTAGTTCCGATTCCATCCCCGTGCATTTGGTCACCCAAGAAGCGTTACAATTGTACTTGACAAAACTCAGGGAACGGGGTATTATAGCCATTAATATTTCCAATCGCTACATTAATTTAGAACCCGTCTTAGGAACCCTAGCCCGGGAGTTAGGATTAGCCACCCTCCAACAGTTAGATCGAGACCTTTCTCCGGAAGAAAAAGCCCTGGGAAAAACCCCCTCTCAATGGGTTCTACTCGCACAAAAACGCGAAGATTTTGGAAATTTAAGCAGAAATTCCCGTTGGCAACCCATTCTAGAAATAGAGAAAGCCCCCTTATGGACTGATGATTTTTCGGATTTAGTGGGAGTATTGCGCCTGTTTGATATGCAACGATGAATTAGAGATAAACAGAGTTCTTGGATAAAAACTATTTAGTTAATTCTCCCATTCGGACTCAAAAACTCTGTTTATTACTTCTATCTTTTATGGGGCGAATAGTTTAGGGTTCAGCACCATAACCACCGCCTCCCGGTGTTTGAATGACAAAGATATCTCCGGGATTCATTTGAACGGCACTGGTGCTGCCTAATTCTTCAATTGTACCATCGCTACGTTCCACTGAATTATGCCCGATCGCACCGTCGCCTCCTTGATTTAATCCGGCAGGGGGAATCCGGCGATGGTTGGATAAAATTGCGGCTGTCATCGGTTCCAAAAATCGGATGCGGCGAATCACTCCATTTCCTCCTTTGAATTGTCCTTTACCACCACTATTTTCACGAATGGAAAAACTCTCTAATTGGACGGGAAATCGCCATTCTAAAACTTCTGGATCGGTGAGGCGGGAGTTGGTCATGTGGGTTTGAACAGCGTCGGTTCCGTTGAAGTTAGGACCGGCACCTGAACCGCCACAAATGGTTTCATAATATTGATGCCGATCGCTGCCAAAGGTAAAGTTATTCATGCTACCTTGGGATGCTGCCATAACGCCGAGGGCGAGGTATAAGGCATCGACGATCGCCTGGGAAGTTTCGACATTTCCGGCAACCACTGCTGCTGGATAGCGGGGGTTTAATAAGCTGCCTTTAGGGATAATAATGCATAAGGGTTTGAGACATCCAGCATTCAGGGGAATATTATCATCTACTAAGGTCCGAAATACATACAAAACAGCGGCTTTACAGACGGCTGCGGGGGCGTTAAAATTGCTGTCGAGTTGTGCGGAAGTGCCGGTAAAATCAATGGTGGCACTGCGGCTATTTTTATCGATGCTAATTTTAACCTGGATTTCTCCTCCGGCATCCATTGCATAAGTGTATTCGCCATTTTTTAAAACGGCGATCGCCCGTCGGACTGATTCTTCAGCATTGTCCTGAACATAGCCCATATAGGACTCTACAGTTTCTATACCATAGTGTTTGACCATTTTTTGGAGTTCTTGTACTCCCCGTTCGTTGGCGGCAATTTGCGCTTGTAAATCAGCAATATTTTGGTCTGTATTTCGTGCGGGATATTCGGCGGTGGTGAGAATCTCTAATAAGTTAGATTCTTGAAATTTTCCAGCTTTGACAAGCTGGATGTTATCTAATAATACCCCTTCTTCTACAACGGTTTTGCTATGGGGTGGCATGGAACCCGGGGTAATGCCGCCAATATCAGCATGATGTCCGCGAGAGGCGACGTAAAATAAAATATCCTCTGTGCTATTATCAAAAACTGGGGTAATGACGGTAATATCAGGGAGGTGAGTCCCGCCATTATACGGATTATTAGAAACATAAACATCACCGGGTTTAACGGCTTTGCTTTTGTCGTTAATTAAGGCTTCTACGCTTTCACTCATTGAGCCTAAATGCACGGGAATATGAGGTGCATTTGCCACGAGTTGACCGGCGCGGTCGAAAACGGCACAGGAGAAATCTAGGCGTTCTTTAATGTTGACAGAAGAGGATGTATTTTGTAAAGTAATCCCCATTTGTTCGGCAACTGCCCGAAACAAATTGTTGAAGATTTCTAACAGGACCGGATCAGGAGTTGTAGTTGTGACTGCTTGGGTTTCTACCCGAGGAAGTTTTGCGGCTGATACCCGGTTTAACACTAAGTAATTGCGGGCCGTAATTTGCACTTGCCAACCGGAGGCGATCGCATTGGTTCCGGTTGGTTCTATAATTAAAGCCGGTCCATTAATCGTGTCTCCCGGTTGCAATTCAAGGCGCTGAAACACAGGAGTTTCCTGCCAGCAATCGCTGTCGTACATGGGTACGCTGGCAGTCGGGGAGGGGATTGCAGACGATCGCCGCGTAACGGTCGGTTCCTCTGGGGTTTCCATCTTCTCTACCACTTCTACGGAAACCGCTTCAACGATTAGGGATTTATCTTCTTTAATGAATCCATACCGTTGGCGGTGTTCCGCTTCAAATGCCGCTTTGACTGTGGCAGGACTGGCAGCAAACTCTACTATTAATGTGGAGTCGGTGCCTTGATATTTAAGATGCAGTTTGGCAACGGAAACCACTTCGCTTGTGCCATCGCTGATGGGGTTTAATTCGGCTTTTCCTTCGGCTTCAAGTTGCGATAATTGGGCTTGCAATTGCAGGAGCAATTCAGAGGTTAATGGGGCTTCGATAGCTCGTTGGCGAATGGTTCTGACATCGGCTAATCCCATACCGTAAGCGGATAAAACCCCAGCAAAGGGATGGATAAAGACCCGTTTCATGCCCAATGTATCAGCAATTTGACAGGCGTGTTGCCCTCCTGCACCGCCAAAGCAACAGAGGGTATATTCTGAGACATCATATCCCCGTTGTAGGGAGATTTTTTTAATGGCATTTGCCATGTTTTCAACCGCGATCGCCAGGAATCCGGCTGCCACTTGTTCCGGGAGGCGATCGTCCCCGGTTGCTTGTTTAATTTGGTGCGCTAGTTCATTAAATTGGTCATGGACAATGGTATTATCTAAAGGTAAATCTCCATTCATTCCAAAAACTTTGGGGAAAAATTGCGGTTGAATTTTCCCTAACATGACATTACAATCGGTAACCGTTAGCGGTCCCCCTTTCCGATAGCAAGCAGGGCCGGGATTAGCCCCGGCAGACTCGGGACCGACTCGATAACGCGAACCATCAAAAAATAAAATTGACCCGCCACCGGCAGCAACGGTATGAATTGACATCATGGGAGTTCTTAAGCGCACTCCGGCAATTTCAGTTTCAAATTCTCGTTCGTATTCGCCGTTATAATGAGCAACATCGGTGGAAGTACCGCCCATATCAAAGCTGATAATTTTCTCAAATCCGGCCTTTTTGCTAGTTTCTACGGCACCCACAATGCCGCCGGCAGGACCGGATAAAATGCTATCTTTTCCTTGAAATTGTCGCGCATCTGTTAAACCGCCATTGGATTGCATGAACATCAAACGATTTTCTAAGGCGTTGGGATGGGCAGATAATTCTCCAGACACGCGATCGACATAGCGACGTAAAATGGGAGACAGATAGGCATCGACAACCGTGGTATCTCCGCGACTCACCAGTTTCATTAAAGGGCTGACTTCGTGGGAAACAGATATTTGAGTAAATCCAATAATTTTGGCAATTTTGGCAATTTTTTGCTCATGTTGGGGATAGCGATATCCATGCATCAAGACGATGGCACAACTTCTAATCCCACTCTGATAAGCAGCTTGTAATGCTTCGATTAAAGGCGCTTCATTGATGACTTCTAACTCTTCCCCATCGGCGCTATATCGTTCTTCTACCTCAATGGCTTGTTCATAAAGCATTTGAGGTAAAATAATCTCACGGGCAAAGATATCGGGGCGGTTTTGATACCCGATTCTTAGGGCATCTTTAAATCCTTGAGTAATCACCAGAACCGTGCGATCGCCTTTGCGTTCTAATAAGGCATTGGTGGCAACTGTTGTTCCCATTTTAATCGCCCCAATTTGGTCAATTGGGATGGGTTGATCCTCCGAAATACCCATAATTTCTCGGATTCCTTGGACGGGTGCATCTTTGTATCGTTCGGGATTTTCTGATAACACTTTATGGACCATCAGTTGTCCATCGGGACGCTTCGCCACTACATCAGTAAAAGTCCCCCCGCGATCAATCCAAAATTCCCAGCGATTTTCTGAATTTAGAGGAGTCATATTGACCTTCCTTTAAGTTGTGAATAGCTTTTCTATTTTAAATTAACGAAAGCAAAATCCCTGATAACGTTATTAAAAGTTAAATAACTTTACAATTTTAAATCAGGGTTAGCACCAGTCACAAAAGTTAGGAGTCAAGTCGCTGACACGGCCCCAAAAGTCGCTTTTAAGGAAAGACTACGAGAGGATAAAGAAAGCGATCGCCCATTTTAAATAGGCGATCGCGGCCCCGTATTAAAACCCCTTATTTCTTGCGGGCTAACATTTCGGGGACTAAACAATTAGTAGCAATTCGCACCACTCCTAAATCAAGTAACCGTTCTAAATCCTTGAGTTTATCTACTGTCCAAGCGACAATGTCTACTCCTTGTTCGCGGCTAAGATGAACTAAGGATGGATTTTTTAACAACAGTTTATACTTGCTCATCATGACGGTATTTCCTGCTTCTGCTGCCTTGGCTAATTGCCTGCGGAAAGCTGTCCGGTTCGCGACGAGATAAGCAAACGAAAAATTATCGCTTCTTTCCCGAACCCGGTCGATAAAAGAAGCATTAAAAGAAGCAATAATGCCCCGGTTTTCAAATTGATGTTGAATGAGCATATCAATTAATTGGTCTACTTGTTCATTTTCCCAATAAGAATGGGTCTTAACTTCTATGTAAATATATTTTTTAATATCTTTAAGTACCATTAAAGATTCTTCTAAGGTCGGAATTTCTTCTCCTTTAAAGCGCAGGTCAAACCAGGAACCAGCCTCCCTATGTTTGAGCTGTTCTAGGGTTTTTTTCCTAACTTTGCCTCGAATTCCAGTCGTGCGGGTTAAGGTAGAATCATGAATCACCATCGGTACTCCATCGGCACTTAACTGGACATCAAACTCGATGGAATCTGCCTGATGTTCGATCGCTGCCAAAAATGCAGCCAAGGTGTTTTCTGGGGCGATACTTGAGTATCCTCGATGGGCGATAATTTCTAGCTGCATGATCTGAATCTGGTAAAATGAAGGACGGGTCTATCTTTAACATAACCTTTTTTTCAAATGGAACCCCATCCCCTACCCTCATGGAATCAAGTCCGGGATACCTTCTGCAATATCTGGGGATATGATGATTTTAGAAGTCCCCAAGGCGAAATTGTGCAGAGTCTGTTGCAGGGGAAAGATGCGTTGATTGTGTTACCTACTGGCGGGGGGAAGTCGATTTGCTTCCAACTCCCAGCATTACTCCAAAACGGGTTAACCCTAGTGGTTTCGCCATTGGTGGCATTGATGGAAAATCAGGTCCAAGAATTGCGCGATCGCCACCTATCTGCTGCACTCCTACATGGTGAAGTGATCGCAAAACAGCGCAAAAAAACCCTGCAAGCACTGGAAAACAATCAATTACGGTTATTATATTTGTCCCCGGAAACTCTGCTGAGTCCCCCGGTTTGGCAGCGTTTATTAGCACCAGAATTACCTATCACTGGACTCATTTTAGATGAGGCACATTGTCTGGTACAATGGGGAGATACATTTCGACCCGCCTATCGCCGTTTGGGTACGGTTCGTCCGGCACTTTTAAAATCAAAACCGGCTGGGTCAAAACTGCCGATCGCCGCTTTTACGGCCACCGCTGACCCCAAATCCCAAAAAACGATTCAATCGATTCTACAATTACAAAAACCCGACCATTTTTTACTCAGTCCTTATCGTTCCAATCTCTACTTACAAATCCAAATTGCTTGGACTCCGCGAGGACGCCGGCAACGGATGTTAGAGTTTATTCAATCTCAGCGATCGCACTCAGGCTTAGTCTATGTTAGAACGCGCCGGGATGCAGAAGAACTCGCCGCCTGGTTACGTCAACAAGGATGTAAAACCTGCGCCTATCATGCGGGTTTGAGTGGGGAGGAACGGCGCAGCATCGAAAGTAATTGGATTAGCAGTCGCCTCCAATTTGTAGTCTGTACCTGTGCTTTTGGTATGGGAGTAAATAAGCCGGATGTGCGCTGGGTGTTACACTTCCAAACCCCCGCCTTATTATCAGAATATATTCAAGAAATCGGGCGCGCGGGTCGAGATGGTAAACCGGCGACGGCACTTTCTTTAATTAGCGAATGTACGGGCTGGCTAGACCCCCAAGATAATCACCAGCGGCAATTTATAGAAACTCAACAACAATCTTCTTACCGACGCGCTCAAAATTTGTTAAAAAAGTTACCCCGCCAAGGGAATATCAATGACATTATAAAACAATATCCCGATGGGGCAATTGCGCTTTCTTTACTGCATAGCATGGGTCAGTTACAATGGCGTGACCCTTTTAATTATAGCATAATTCATCCAGATTCATCCCCTACCCTACCTCAGGAAAAGCCCAGTCAATACATGAAACAATTCCTCTTTACCCGGCGATGTCGGTGGCAGTTTTTATTAGAATCTTTTGGGTTTGTGGAGGAAGCAAAAACTATGAAATGCGGTCATTGTGATAAATGTGGGGGGAAACCTTGAATGAATTTTGCTGAAATCCTCCACCCAAACCCAACAGGTGTCAGAACCGCTTAATCCCCGTGTCCTAGCTGAAGCCATGACAGGGGATTAGCTTGATTGTTGATAGAAATAGGTTAAGGAATTCTGGGATTCTGGAAAGAATTTGGACCTGTTATAGAGGGGTTGCTTCGAGGATGACCTGGCGGAACCGTAGGCATTCCGTCAGCATTAACCATGGGTTCTCCCGGAAGATGGTAGACTCCCCATTCCTGGATGTCTCTTCCCATCAGAATTTTTTCCGCCTGTTCAATTTCAGAAACTGAACCTTCAACAATGAGTAAATAATGTCCTCGGGAGAGGCGATCATTATAGATTTTGGCTTGTTCTTCAGGAATGCCTAAACCCGCCAAGGCCCCGACTAAACCCCCCGCCGCAGCCCCGATCGCACTAGCGGCTAGAGTATTCAATAGGATTGTTGCCACCGTACCGCCGGCGAGTACCGGCCCGATTCCCGGAATGGTTAAGGCGGCTAGGGCTTGCAGCAAACCCATAAAACCCCCGACTGTTGCCCCTGCCACCGCACCCGTGGCGGCCCCTTCTTCGGCAAAGGTTCCCGTGGCGTCGGTGGTAGTGCCACGGGGTGCGGGGCTGGCGGCGGCATCTCCCATTGTGCGATGGTAATTTATATCACTCTCACTTAAATTCCGTGACCGGGGCAGGTCCGGGGCAATAATCGACAGGCGATCGAGAGAAAAGCCTGCTTTTTGAAGGTGGTGGAATGCGACTTCGGCATCTTCGTAACGCTCGAAAACGCCTACGGCACGTCTCAGGTCATCTAATGTCATCACTATCTCCATTTTCTTACTAAACAGGGGCCTGTTGTCTGATCCCAAGGCCGGATTTTCGGAGGGAATTGATCGCACAAATTACCGGCTTGAGAGAGGAATTAATCGGAAAGCAGAGAATTCATCAAGGGCGATCGCTCGTGGATTTCCCAGTCTTGGATGCCACGAGCGGTTAAAATGCGAGTAGCTAGGGCAATTTCGCGATCGCTTCCGGTGAGGATCAGCAGGTAATCCCCCCGAATCACTTGTTCACAATAATTGTGAGCGCGATCGGCTGACATCCCACAACTGACCAAGCGACCTACAATACTTCCCGTGGCAGCACCAATCACCCCTCCGCCAAAAAGGACGGTCCCTAAAGTCATTGCTTCTATTCCAGCCAACATTAGGGGTCCAATGCCAGAAAGTGCTAAGATGCTAAGGCTTACAAGCAACCCCAAAACCATCCCTACACTTCCCCCGGTCAAAGCACCGGCCAGTCCGGTATCTTCCGATGGATTGTCAATCGTTGTGATTTCGATGGCGTTACCCGGGGTTGCTCGCATCCGATTATGTTTTCGAGCGATCGCAGAAATGTTTTTCATGGGAAAACCTGCGGATTTGAGGTCGCACAGAGCGACTGCGGCTTTTTCCATGCTGGGGAATAATCCCACCGCTCGTTTCTGTGGATTCAATACCATGCTTCCTCGTTTTGACAATTTATAAAAATTGACTTCAATTTCCTAACTACTGTCCTAAAGTTTTGGGGTAAAACTGTTTTTATCTTTCCTACGATACCTAACTGCTCGCGCCTATTCAATCACTCTTTAGAGGGACCTTTTGCTCTATCGATAGAAAGATAAAAGCTGCATTGTCCTGGGACTAATGCAGCTTCCTGAAACCGGCCAATTTCCCAATTTCCGCTGATTTTTCCTAATTAGCGGTTGGTTTCCTCGACTGGGGGTGGGGGTTCGGTTAGGCCCCAATTATTGAGCAGATTGAGAACTCCGATCGCAGCCACTCCCCCCAGACTCAAGCCAATGAGGAGTAAAATTACATACAGCCTTTTAAAGGATTGTTGGATTCCCGAGGGGTTAGATTTGGGGAGATTTGCAGTGGTGTGGAGACTCTCAACTTTCAGATTGGCGATGTCAGTCCCATCGACTGTAGGGGGAGGTAGTTCATGGGAGTTTAACGGCGGTGGGGAAGGATCGCTGGGTCGATTCATGATGTTAGATTTATCAGTTTTTTCTTAATATAACAGAATGCCTAGATTCGTTGCAGGCATGGGTAATGATGGAGGTTTTTAACAGCAGGCATAGATTGAATAAATTGATCTACCTATCCAGATGAATTTTCCTTATGCCCCTCCTTTAGTGCAGCCTAAAAATTGATCTAATCCTAGGCTGGAAAGTTTTAAACCTACAAGGACAAATCCCTGCACCCAAACTCGTTTAAAATTAGGGTGATTCCCCTGCCTAAACTGCTGCCCTGTAACCATGAGTAGAGACCTGTTTGCCCAAACGGCGATCGCCCAAATTCCCAAAATCCTGACCTTATGCGATCGCAACCCCCATAGTCCGACCTACGGCTGTTTTGACCGCAATTTTTGGCATTATAAAATTATCGACTTTCCTAGCGGTATGGCTCAGGAGTTTGTTTGGCCCCTGGCTTTAGCCTACCAAACTGACTGCTGTGATAACCCATTTTATCAGCAAACGGCCCTCCGGGACTGGGTAGAAGCTGGGATGATTTATGCGGCTCATAGTGCTCATTCTGATGGATCTTGCGATGATTATTTTCCCTACGAAAGGGCGAGTGGTGCGGCGGCTTTTTCTCTCCTGGCTTGTCTGGAAAGTTACACCCTACTCAACCTTAAAAATTTTGAACTCCTGAAATTTTTTGAACGGCGGGCCACCTGGTTAGCCAACCATCACGAAAGTGGTCAACTCACCAATCATCAAGCCTTAATTTGTTTGTGTTTAGAGCTGCTTGCTCGGTTGTTAAAAACTGATATTTGGGACCGGGCTAAACATGAACGATTAGAACGAGTCTTATCTTGGCAAAGTTCCGAAGGGTGGTTTCAGGAATATGAAGGATGCGACCCAGGTTATCATACTCTAACGATATCTTGTTTAGCTCGACTTTATGAACTTTCTCCAGACCCTCGTCTTAAAGAATCTCTAATTAAGGCCGTAGAATTAACCATTCAATTTATTCATCCCGATGGGTCTTATGGGGGAGAATATGCGAGCCGAAATACTTATAATTTTTTCCCTCACGGCTTTGAATGGGTGGGAAAATGGATGCCCGAAGCCTTGGGTATTAATGACTTATTTTTGAAAGGCATAGAAGCGGGTTTAGTTCCCTGTTATGCTGATGATCATATCATTGGACACCATACCTGGAGTTATTTATTAGCATGGCGAGATTTTGTGGGCGATCGCCCTTCATTGCCTCCCCGTCCCTCGGGACAAGTTTGGTTACAAGAAGCCCAGTTATTAATAGATAGGCGAGACCAAACCGAACTTTATTTAGCACTCAATAAAGGGGGAGTTTTTAAATTATTTCGGGACAAAAAGCTGATTCTTTCAGATACCCAATTTTCCCTAAAAATACGGCAAGGAAACCGACTTAAAAATGCGGTTGGACATCTCATGGGTCGTTATGACTATCAAGTGCAACGGGATGAAATTTTGATTCAGGGCCAATTGGGTTGGGCCAAGCAAAAGCAAATGAATCCTTTAAATTTATTAATCTTGCGGGTTGTCATGTTAACCCTAGGGCGGTTTTTCCCTAATCTTATCCGGAAATTATTACAAAAAATATTGATTACTGGAAAGGAAAAAGCCCCCTTCAAATTTATCCGGCGCTTTTGTTTTAAAAATGAAAAATGGCACGTTAGTGATGAATTAATTGGGGACTCTTGGCAGAAAGTCCAGGATATTGGTATCGGGGGAGACCAAACTTCGATTTATGTAGTGATGAGTCGCACTTTCCAGCGGGGTCAATTGCAGCCGTGGCTTGATTTAAGCGATCGCCTCCCCACTCTGACTCCGGGTGAAACCCTAAAAGTTGAGCGCGAGTTATAATCAACTCCCATGTCCCCCGAAAAGCGCACCCCCTATCACCCAAAATATGCCGGTGATGCGCTTATTTCCTCTTGCCTGTCCCTCCCTTATGCCAATCCCTAGACTGTCACAATCTACCGGAAACTCTTGCTTGGATTGTAGCAATACTAGAAGCAATCTAATTAAATTAGCCAGAGTTTTATGAGAGTAAATTTTTTCGGGGGATTTTCCATCGGGTTAGTGGTGATATTGCTATTAGCTTTTGGAATTTTAAATTGGTTAAATGTACCGGCGGGAAGTTTTTTAGATTGGACGATTGGCGGGGCCAGTTTTTTCTGGTTGGTAGTGATTGCTACTGTGCCTTGGAACATTTATTTCCAAGCGAAAGAAGTCGTCGCCGATGCCGAACAATCTCGGGAGAAAAATATTCCCATTGAAGAGAAGCAGTTGGGCTATGTTCAGCGGATTGCCAAGCGATCTCTTTGGATTGCCATCGCCCTGCATCTTATTTCTGCTGTAGTTTTATATGGGTTAGCCGTCACCGGAATTAGTGCGGTTGGATATATCAGTTCGGTGGCTGCATTGTTATTAACAGGCTTACGTCCAGTGATCCGGGCTTATGAATATATTGCGACCCGGTTGATGATGATTCGCCAAGAGTTTAAATATCCCCGCGAAGATGTCTTACAACTGCGCGATCGCGTCTTTATTTTAGAAGACCAAATCAAATATATTTCCGATACCTTAGATGAAAATAAAGCTGATTCTTGGATTGCCAATAAAAACCGTCAAAGTGCGGCATTGCGACAAGATTTAAGCCAATTAGCCTCCTCCCTAGAAAGCCTGCGATCGACCAATCAGGCGGAACACAATAACTTAAAGAAAGAGGCCCAGAATGCGATCGCTCAATTAACTACGGATGGACAATTCCTCGATCACGTTCGGGAAATTATTCGGTTTTTCAAAACTGCCTAACTGCACCGCCACTTTTCCCACAACCCCCGTAATCAACCTGCGGGGGTTTTCTTTTTCCAGAATCTATCGGCAGATTGGGTCAAATAGCGGTAAAATTCACCTCAAGATAGAGTGACGGCCTACCACTTATCTGTTATTTTCCAACTTAACGAGTTTGGAAACAGCGGTGAGAAACCAACTATTTCGGATAATAATTGGGTTTATTTTTGGGTTAGTGGGGGTATTGAGTTACTGTACAACCCAGGTTGAAAACCCCATTACAGGAGAACAGCAGCGAATCCGTTTAACGCCCACGGAAGAGGTGCAACTCGGATTGCAAACCCGAGGACAAATGGCGCAGCAATTTGGGGGGTTATCTCCTGACCCCACGGTTCAAGAATTGGTCCAGGGCGTTGGACAGAGAATTGTGCAACAATCAGCCGTATCTCAATCGGAATATCCCTTTGAATTTCATGTGCTAGAGGACCCTCAAACCGTGAATGCTTTTGCACTCCCAGGAGGGCAAATTTTTATTACCAACGGATTACTTCAACGCCTGAACTCCCCAGGACAACTTGCGGGAATTCTAGGACATGAAATTGGTCACGTCGTGGCGCGACATGGTGCAGAACATTTAGCCAAACGGGAACTTGGTTCTACTCTCGTGACAGCCGTAGGAATTGCCACCACCGACGAAGAGGGACGAGGCAGACAAACCGCAGCGATCGCCCGGGTTGCCAATGAAATGATCGCCCTTCGATATGGACGAGATGCAGAACTTGAAAGCGATCGCCTGGGGGTTCAGTTCATGGCAGAAGCGGGTTATGACCCCCAAGGAATGATTGAAGTCATGAAAATTTTAGGTTCTGCACAATCGGGTTCACAATCTCCAGAATTTTTGAGCACTCACCCCAACCCAGAGAATCGAATTCAACGGTTAGAAGAGGCGATTACAGAAGATTTCCCCAACGGTATTCCCCCCAACTTAGAGAGTAAACGTCCCCAGATTACTCCCGTTGTGCTTCGTCGGTAGTCATAACCTTAACAAACTATTAAGGTTGGGCAGCATCGGTCCGTCAGCGGATTATCCTCGAAGAAGGGAAAATTTTTTCAAGTCAGTTCCCAGGCCTTCCAGTTGCCACTGACTTGAAATCATTACTCGGGAAAGGATCATTGAAATGTTACAAACCGAGCAAATTTTACAGAAGCGCTACCAACTTCAGCAACAGCTAGGCAATAATGCTGGTCGTCAAACCTGGTTGGTCCAGGATATTAGCACCTCAACCGGGGAATTGGCGATCGTCAAATTGTTGGCATTCAAGTCTTACTGATATCCAGCCGCTTGGAGGGTAAACAATTTTGCATAGCGTCCCTCGGCCTGCATTAATTCTTCATGAGTTCCACTTTCTATCAGTTTCCCTGCTTCTAAAACGATAATCGTGTCTGCCATACGAACGGTGGAAAATCGATGGGAAATTAACAAAACCATGCGGTCTTGGGCCAAGCGGCGAAACCGTTCAAAAATTTCAAATTCTGCTTCGGCATCCATTGCTGATGTCGGTTCATCTAGCACTAAAATATCGGCTTTGACTCTCATAAAAGCACGGGAAAGGCCAATTTTTTGCCATTGTCCCCCGGAGAGTTCGGTTCCCGATTTAAACCAGCGTCCGAGTTGGGTATAAAATCCCTGGGGTAGGTTGGCAATGAAGGGTTCCGCCATGCCTTTTTCGGCGGCAGTTTTCCAGCGAGTTTCATCTTCTAAGCTGTCTACATCTCCAACGCCGATATTCTCGCCAACTAGAAATTGATAGCGGACAAAATCTTGAAAAATGACTCCGATGCGTTGCCGCAAGTGGTTGATGTCCCATTCGCGCAAGTCTAATCCATCGAGGAGAACTTGTCCCGATGAGGGTTCATAAAGTCGGGTTAATAGTTTAATTAAAGTTGTTTTTCCCGACCCATTTTGACCGACTAAGGCGAGTTTTTGTCCCGGTTTTAAATGAAAAGAAATATCAGCTAAGGCGGGTTGGGTAGCCTCCGGATAGGTAAAGGAAACGTTTTGAAACCGGACTCCATCTTGGGGAATTCTCCCTCGTGTGGCAGTGCCATTCGCCTGGGGAATATCTTGTTCTAAAAATTCATAAAGATTAGACAAATAGAGGTTATCTTCATACATTCCCCCGATCGCACTCAGGGTTGCAGAAAAGCTGGATTGTCCCTGACGAAATACCATTAAATACATGGTCATATCCCCGAGGGTGATGCTTCCAGAAATGGCAGCGATCGCAATCCAGGCGTAGGTCCCATAAAATGCCAAGCTACTCAGCAACCCCAGCACATATCCCCAAACTCCCCGACGCAAGGTCAAATTTCGGTCTTCTCGATACAATCGGTGAAAGATATTCCGATAGCGATTTAGAAAAACTGGTCCCAGTTGATAGAGTTGCACCTCTTTGGCGTAATCTTCCCGCCCAATCAGGGTTTCTAGGTAGATTTGTTCGCGGGTTTCTGGCGATCTGGTCTTAAAAACCCGAAAAGCTGCACCGGCAAACTTGGTTTCGGCTAAAAAAGGGGGAATCGCTGCGATCGCCAGAACCACAACCACCCATCCTGAAAACTGCAATAATAATCCCCCATACGCCACCAACCCCAAACTCTCTTGCACTAACCCAAAGGTGCGGTTTACAAAACTCAGGGGACGACTAGATGCCTCCCGTCTGGCGCGAGTCATTTTGTCATACACCTCAGAATCTTCAAAGTGTGACAGAGTGAGGGTCAACGCTTTTTCTAAAATCAACTCGTTGACGGTTTGTCCCAGCAGTACCCGCAACAGGGATTGACAAATACTTAACCCTCGTTGACACAGGGTTAACATCATCACGGCGATCGCCTCGAATCCCACATACATCAGCGCCGTCTCGGGTCCTATTCCCGACCCTGCTGCCGCCACCACACTATCCACAATTAATTTACCCAGATAGGCAATACCAGCGGGTAACAACCCCGCCACCCCGGTTAAAATTGCGACGATCGCCGTTAAAAGCGGGCTAGTTTTCCAAACTAATTGCACCGCTCTTTTGCTATACTTAAAAGCGGATAAGCTAAAGTGGAAACTTTGCCCGATCTGACTTAATACATTCCGTCGATCGTGCCTTCTCATCTTCTCTCCAATCGCCTTTGTCTCATTCGTTAGATGGCTGCTGCCTCTTTACTGTTGGCACCTTTACCACCCGTTTTATTTTACCCTGATTCTCCCAAACCCGCGCTTCTCTCCATTCTTGCAGAACACTTACCCCCTTGATGCTTGTAGGTTTTTGGTTGTTGCTGGGAGAGAGTAACGGACCCTTGTTTAAAATAAAATGCCCGTGAGTCCCGTCTCCGATACTCATTGGCATTAATCTCCCCAAAATTTCCTTCACCCGGGGTTAGGGCTTGAATTAAGACAGCGTACCTTGCTTATAACATCGTAAATTATAAGAACTCCCGGAAACCACAGCAAGTCCTTATCACCTACTTTAAAAACGAGTGGCTATGGTGAGAATCTAAATAGGATTAGAAGCGTTGTATCCCTTGTTGAATTTGTTCTTTGCAGGTTAAGGAAAAGTAAGTGAACCAACTCACAATTCCCAGCAACTTAAACCCATTTTCTAGTAAAGCCCGGTCGCGGTCATAGATCACTCCCGATTCTACTAAATCTATGATAAACCGCATATCCAGAAAAATTGACAAAGTGAAAAACCCTAAAGCCAAACCCAAGAAAATTAAAGATTGGGTTTTCCTGATAATTTTATGAAACTTAGCTAGGTACAGCGCTACTATGATGACGTATCCTAAATAGAAGATTTTTTCGGGTATTCCTAAATAAGTAGGAAAGACTTCCTCGTGTAACTGGAAAGAATCATCCACCAGCAAAATTGTGGTGATCACCCCCGAGGCTAACAGAAAGCGTTGATGTTTTAGTGAGGGATTTAGGGGTTTCAGATAAAGGGAAGTAAACAGACAAATGGCAGCGGTTGCACACCATAATAAAATGCCAAATTTAGTAACCATCCCTATATAAAAAGGCCAATCGGCAATTTTAGCCGGGTCACCCATGAGATGAAAAATAGGGACTTTGTTTTGCTGTCGAACCAGTACCAAAATCAGTAATGTAGGAATGTAGACGGCCAGCATTATCGGGAGGAGTCCAGTTAGGCGATCGCGTAAACTCTCCCTTCCTCGGCCTTGAATGAAATTGTTTAGGATAGGTTCATTTGAATGGATATCTTGTTCGATATCTTGGGTCAAATCTCTAAAATTAACGCTCTTTTTATTCATAAATTACCCGCTTGATTCTATCAAGAATCGAAAATTTTTTAGGGGTTTCCCCCGGAATGGCCCCAACAAAAAGCCAAATTTACCGTAAATTAACCCTATGTTAACCCAGTCAAGGCAGCTTGTGCAGCGCCACAAGATTAGAGACTCGGGCCACTGAAATTGACCATTGAAGAATCCACAGAACCGAGTCCAAATTAAGTAAAATGGCTATTTAAGCGTAAAAAGTAATCCCCAAATCAGCCCATCTTTCTCTTTTATCTCGTCTGTCCACGAAAAAAATAGGCGGGTTTTCCCTCAATTTCAAATAATCTTCTAGGGGAATTTATTTTAAAAGTCAAGCCGCTCTAGTCTGACTTTTTCCCGTTTTCCTGACCTGAAATGCAGCAGTTCTGATGAAGGGTTTAAAAAACTTTGAAAAACTTTGAAAAACTTTGAAATAAGTATAAATTCTGGAAAATTTTAAAAATAGGGAGGTAACGGGTAAGTTTTGTCAGAATCAAAACTTTCTGGGAAGTGATTCCAGAGATGGCATCCTTGATTAAGGGGGGTTGGGTCTGCCCGGAGTCTCTATCATTAAGACTTATCCTTAGAAAAAATTATGGCCGGTTACATTTTTAAAATGCTAACCAGCCAGTCAGATTCTATTCTTATCTTGGGAGGGGTGTTTGAGCGATCGCCCAATCATCCCCTCTAACCGTTAGCAGCGGTTACTCGGTAAGAGAAAATAGCAGACCCCTGGTCCCCATTTATTCCCCCTTACCGGTAATATCCTCTACTGACGCTCGCCAATTGGCTCTCTCGAAGAAGAGCTACGAGGCTTTGAGCGCTTGACCGGCTTCGACGACGATACCGACCGAGATGAGCGATCTCGGTCATCGTAGCGCTTGTCAGAATAGCTATCCATTTCCTCGGGCGCATCTTCCATGATATTGTTCGCCCAGTTGGGGCGGGTGCGATCATAAGCCATTTGCAGGGATGCAGCGGCGATCGTGTGGGGGTCGTATTCTTCGCTCAGTTGCGCAACGATAGGCAGGAAGGAAGCCAGACGTTCCCCGCTCAGGATTTCCCGAACTTGGGATTGCAGTTTTTCCAGATGCCGCGCCTCAATTTGAGAGCGGGTAGGAATCGAGCGAATCTTCAGGGTTTGACGCAGGTGCCGCTCAATTTGTTGAAGTTTGCGGCGGTCAAATGGTTGAACCAGGGAAATCGCAGTTCCTTCACGACCCGCACGACCTGTGCGGCCGATCCGGTGGACGTAGCTTTCGACTTGATCCGGTAAATCGTAGTTAATGACGTGGGTTAGGTGATCCACATCTAGACCGCGTGCAGCAATATCGGTGGCGACGATCCAGCGCACCTGTTGTTTGCGGAAGCGATCGATTAAGCGTTCACGCTGGGACTGGTTGAGGTCGCCGTGATATTCATCCACGCTGTGACCGGCAGCTTGTAGCTGGCTGGTGAGCTCAGCAGCAGCGCGTCGGGTCCGGACAAAGACGATCGCCGTTTCCGGGTCTTCCAATTCTAAAATTGGCAGTAAGGCCCGAGATTTCGACCAGCCGCGAGGGACCATGTAGATTACTTGGTCAATCTGCTTCGGCGTCGATTTCTGTTGGTCAACCTTGACGATGACCGGATCGCGCATAAACTTATTCATCAGCTTACGGATGGAGTGCTCCATCGTGGCTGAGAAGAAAGCCGTTTGACGATCCTTGGGGGCTTTATCGAGGATTTTTTCCACATCGTCGATAAAGCCCATACTCAGCATTTCGTCCGCTTCATCTAGGACGAGATGGGTTAGGGTATCGAGTTTGAGATGTCCACGGTTGAGTAAATCCAGAACTCGTCCGGGAGTTCCGACGATAATCTGGACTCCCCGTTCCAAGCGTTGAATTTGACGGTCAATGGAGGACCCACCGTACACCGCAAAAATCCGCACCCGGCGATCGTCGGTTAATTCACGAATCGCATTACAAACTTGGATTGCCAGTTCGCGAGTTGGGGTCAGGATCAGCGCTTGAACGTTCTTGCTGTTGATATCCATCTGCTCCAAAATGGGCAGGGAAAATGCAGCAGTTTTTCCAGTTCCGGTTTGTGCTTGTCCTGCTACATCTTGTCCAGCCATCATTTTGGGGATGGCTTGTTCTTGAATCGCAGTGGGTTCAGTAAAACCCAGTTTTTCTAGCTGTTGTGCGCACTCTTCGGAAAGACCTAAACTTTGAAATGAAACAGTCATTTATTCTCCTAAAACGTTTGAGTTTGGGGCTGCCTGAAGGCAGCTAATACCATTTCTCGTTTTTGATGCTACAGGGGGTTTGCTCTTAGGTATGGGGAGCTAGGACAGATAAACTTTCGATGTAGCGCATAAAAATAGAGTTGGTATTGATGCTAATGAAATTAGCGGATGTTGAGGGTTGCTTCTGATTTGCCTTTATTCACCAGAGGTGTAAAGAAAAGGCACGGTAGAATTGGGCTTTCTGTCTTAAGACCCTTGCCACCGATCCGGGGTAGGCGTTGAACGAGCTTTTAAATTGCAGGGGGTCTCAACATAGCTGTTAAAGACCATACCAAAAACCGTCCCAAATTTCCCCAGAACATCTGAATTTTTTAACCCAGAGCAACTGATTCCCGTTGCACTAGGTCAGCTACGGTAGCAACATGACCGTAGAGGTCGTAAACGTCAGCACTTGCGATCGCCACTGGCACTCTCGAACCGAGACGTGCGTTTCCCCGAACATAGACCAACCCATCCACTTCTGGCGCAAATCGCGCCGATCGGCCTATCAACTCCCCAGTTTCGGGGTGTTCTTGTTCGATTAATACGTCTACAACCTTACCGATTTCCCCTTGATTCTTCTTCAGGGAAATCGCCTGCTGCACTTCCATCAACGCATCCCGTCGTTCATCCATGATGTCTTGCGGGATCTGATTGGGGAGAGTATAGGCGGGGGTTCCTTCTTCTGGAGAGAAGGTGAAGACGCCCACATGATCGAATTCATGGCGTCGAACAAATTGATACAGGTGATCAAAATGTTCGTCGGTTTCGCCGGGGAATCCCACGATAAAGGTTGTTCGCAATACCGCCTCCGGCACTGCTTTTTTAATCCCTTCAATAATCCGATCATTAACCCCAGCTTGCCAGGGCCGATTCATCGCCCGCAGCACTTCCGGATGGGAGTGTTGCAAGGGTAAATCTAAGTAGGGCAGCACGTTGGGGGTTTCCCGAATGGCACTGAGCACTTTAGGCGTCAGTCCCGTAGGATAGGCGTAGTGCATCCGAATCCAGGGGACGTCTACCTCACCCAATGCATACAGCAGTTCCGCCAGTCTGGGTTCACCATATAGGTCTAACCCGTAGTTGGTGGTAATTTGAGAAATTAAAATAATTTCTTGGACCCCTTCTGAAGCCAGTTGCTTGGCTTCCGCTACGATGGACTCGATGGTGCGCGATCGCTGGTTTCCCCGAAGATGCGGAATGATGCAGAATGCACAGCGATAATCGCATCCCTCCGCCACCCGCAGGTACGCTACACCTTCGGTAGTCGTCCGGTAGCGCGGTGTGGTCTCATCGGCGATATAAGTCGGTTCTGCGGAGATTTCTATGACTCGCTCGCCGACTTCGACTCGTTCGATCACTTCTACAATTTTATTATAATCCCCCGTTCCCACAACTGCAACTGCTTCGGGCAGTTCATCAAACAGTTGTTCCTGGAAATGTTGCGCCATGCATCCGGTAATGACGATTTTCTTATTCGCCTCCGCTAGTTCTACCAGCGTCCGGACTGACTCTTCCCGAGCCGATTCGATAAAACTACAGGTGTTGACGATGACGTAATCTGCTACTTCTTCATCTGTATCGACAGAGTAGCCTGCTTGTACCAACAGGCCCAAAATATGTTCGGTATCAATGCGATTTTTTTCGCAGCCTAGATGAGAAATAGCAATGGTTGGCTTGTTGCCCATGTAGTTATTGCTTCGAGTTATTGTAATGGTGCTCCCTAGAAGAAGCGAGTTTCGCTCCTGATCGTTAGTTTTATCAAAATACAGTATAGCCGCTTTTTCTACAAGTTTTCCCCAACGAACTCCTCGGGCTGGGGGTAAGGGTCTTCTGGAAGTGTTCCCTATCCTTTCGGTTCTGGCTTGGGGCCTGTTGAATTTAAGGCTCCCTCTGTGGAGACGGTCGGTTGCACGGTTAGCAGCTTGTATCTTGTGTCAATTTACTATAGCACCTAAGCGCTGTGATCAAAACAAACATTTTTCAGTTCCACCCCGAACCCTACCCCCATTTCAGGCTGACTCCCCAGGGAACCCTTACCAGCCTGCTCTGTTATAAAATCCTCCAGGTTCAGAATCTGACGGGTTAGAATCCTAATTGTCCGGGTTTCATCATCTATCCCTCTGCTTTGCGATCAGACTAGGACGGCTCAGGCCCCAGGATAACCTCCTCCTGACTCTTGCCGATCGCCTGCTCTACCTCGATTGCCCCAAAGCCGAGAGAAAAACCTTCTTTCCTCATGAGTCCCCCCGGTAAAAACACTTTTATAGTCGGGTTAAACCTACCCTTCCCTAGACCTAACCGCTGATGTTAAGCTAGGTTAAATCCGCAAAAATCTAGTCATTTAAAAAATTAATCTTATTCATAATTAACTTTAAATATTAATTCACTTAAGAGGCTTTTTTGGAGATAATTTAGATTAAAATCAAATAGCATCGAGAAAATTTCCCCACCGGGTGTAAAGCCGCTTTCTCTAAAACAATGACTTGACAAGGAGCTGATACGGATAGATTCACTGGCTTAACCCCCCAATTAAAGTTGGCGGTCTACCCAGAACTAAATCCCTGAAAATCGGCTCCAAAAACTCAGAGCCCACTTGTTAAAACTTTCTAACCCTAACTGGAATTTTCAGACGGGGGAACGAATTAGGGAATCAAGTCAGCGTTGAGTTTTCAACAGCAGGAGCGATCGCACCCATGGACCGGATACCGCAATGGGGCAATACCTGTTTATAATTGGGAGGAAAACCGGATTTGAGACTGAATAAAGGGAAAAAATATCAAGTCTTTTATCCCCAAGGCGATCGACCCCCTGTCCAGGATTTTTAACCAGGGCATCGGGTAGGGAGTTATCCAACATTTAATCTTTTTGTGCCTGAGCGAGGAGCGTAGCGCTATGTCTGACTTAAATCGTGGAATCATGAAATTTAAAGGGGCCGACAGCCCATTGCTGGTCGGGTTTTCCTCTGTGCTGATTTTGGGCGGCATTGCCTTTTTGATTTGGTGGGGCTTACAATCCGCCTACAGTTTTACCTAGGCCCCGACACCAAGGCGATCGCCCACAAATCCGGCCTCAAATCAGCCTTTGGCTTAAACAGAGCCAGGTTTTCAGTTGATTTTCTTATAGTCTTACCGGGCTGACTGGGGAGGGGACCCTTCCTTAGCCCTAGCCTTGGGGAGGGGACCGGACTTAAGCGGGGGTTTTTTTACTAGAAAAAAAGCCTTAAATTGGGAACTTACGCATCAGTTACATCAGTAGCATGAACCATGCCGAACCTCTGGGACCCCCTTCGCCGTGAACCGGGGGATATTTTTTTTGGGCATTGACGCCGATCAACTGAGACGCTCTCCGGCAAAAAGAGGTAGACTTTCGTAGCCCCTAACGAAGATACTTTTTTAACAACGAGATCCGATGGGAACGCTATTATTGGCATCAAGAGCAAACTCGACTCCCAAAATATGAGAAGGCTCTTAATTGATTTCATTTTACCTACTACTTCTGCCCCACTGTGATTGCTTCACTTATCCCCCCTTCGGTTCTAGCTGTTTCTGAACTGGCTCCCCTCTTAGGAAATATTTGGCTTGATATCGGGGTACTGATGTTAATGCTGATCCTGTCAGCCCTGTTTTCCGGTTCGGAAACCGCCATTACAGCTCTTGATAATCTAAAACTGCGATCGCTCATCAAAGAACAAGGAGACCCTCACCGCATCTTTACCCTCGTCCTACATAAGCGCACTCGGTTTATTACCACCCTTCTAGTCGGCAATAACCTAGTCAATAATTTTTCCGCCATTTTGACGAGCAATCTATTTGCCCTGTGGCTGGGAAACGCTGGGTTAGGCATCGCCACAGCAGTTGTCACCCTGTTAGTGCTGATTTTTGGGGAAATCACCCCTAAATCTTTAGCGATCAACAATGTAATTCCCATTTTTAAGGTAGTCGTGCGCCCGATCTACTGGTTATCCCAGGTACTCTCCTTATTTGGAATCGTGCAATTGCTTGAAAAAATAACCCAGGGTATGATTCGTTGGGTTCAGGGAAATAACGTTCAACAAGGCGAATCCTTAACCGATCTTCAACTCATGATCGAAATTCTTGGGGGTCGGGGTCAATTGGATTTGTACAAGCATCAGTTACTCAACAAAGCTTTGATGCTGGATAGTTTGAGCGCCCGAGAGGTGGTCAAACCTCGGATTGAGATGCGAACGATTTCCCATGAGGCGACTTTGCAGGATTTGGTCAATTTGTGTTTAGAAACGGGATATTCTCGGATTCCCGTCCAGGAAGAATCGAAGGACCGAATTGTGGGAATCGTTCACTTGAAGCGGGCGATTCAGCAAATTAGGGCTTGCCAAGAAGAGGGGATCGAGAATGGGGGCGTAACCCTGGCAATGGATCCTCCAGTTTATGTCCCCGAGACTAAACGAGTGGCAGATTTGCTCAAGGAGATGCTACAACAGCGCCTACATATTGCGATCGTAGTAGATGAATATGGGGGAACTGTCGGATTATTGACCCTAGAAGATATTCTCGAAGAGCTTGTCGGGGAAATTTACGATGAAAGTGACTTGGACAACCGGACCCACCGCAAAGGGGTTATCAATGCTGTTCCCCTGGGCATTCGCCTCAACCGGGGGAACCCTCGATAAGCCTCCAACATCACCGCAAAAACCGGGGGATTTAAAAAAGTTCGATTAACCCCTTGACTTCTCCAGGAATTCTGCTAGCATTAGTAATTGTGGACAAAAAGGGTCGATGCCCGAGCGGTTAATGGGGGCGGACTGTAAATCCGCTGGCTACGCCTACGCTAGTTCAAATCTAGCTCGGCCCACCTCAATTTAATAAAAAGTTAAAATTTAAGAATTAAAAATTAATTTTTTAATTGGAGGTTCTTAATTTTTTATGCCCGTGTAACTCAGTGGTAGAGTACCTCCTTGGTAAGGAGGAAGTCACGAGTTCAAATCTCGTCACGGGCTT
>JBBQFN010000017.1:0-111680 GCA_038321985.1 Cyanophyceae cyanobacterium
GAAATTTTGACAACTTTCGGTTACGTCTTTTAGCAGCTTTTTCATCATAGTCATTATAAATTAGAGAGGTAGCCACTCAAAAACATTTAAACGCTCAGTAACTAATTAGAAAAACTTATCACCAAAAAGTCTGAAGAGCCGGTTTCGGATTCATTCACTAGCTTATTCCTCGCTCATGGCCTGGGAGCTTTCTAAGTTTGCAAATGTTTCTTCTAATGCTGCCGATAAGATAGATTGATAGTCTTCATTTTCCCGTTCTATTCCATTAAAAATTGCGTTGAGAAGACGTTGATATGCCTCAGCATAAAAAAATAAAGCTTCTAAATCTCCTTTGAAGACAATCCAGCTAATATTCCAAACGGTTGATATGCCCCCGATGATGGAGAATAAGTGACCTGGAATCCCTTGTGGAGGTTCAATTCCTGCATAAGCAAAGGCTGTAAGCAATTTTCGCTTGTCTTCGGGAAGTTCTTCCCAACGGTCTTCTACTTCTACAGCTAGGGCATTGGCCTTTTGAGCGATATCCCACAGTCGCGAAGAGTTCGCAGTAGGCGGTCGGTTGATTTCCCGATGTCGTAATAGATCCCTAAAGTCGTTAGGACTGATGGCGATCGCCTGAGTCATTTGCCTTTCCTCCCGGACTAGGATATTAATCGTAAATAGATTGACTTTAACAGCCTTGATTGGGTCAATTATAGCGATAATTTCCCCCAAAGCAAAAGGAGGGTAGGCAATAGCCCACCCTCCTCTTATTTTATGGTGCGTTAACTAACACTAACGCCACCGATTTAGAACCTAGTAGTCGAAGTCACCGCCGCCCATTCCGGCACCTGCGGGAGCGCCTTCTTTTTCGGGTTTGTCAACCACGATGCACTCGGTGGTTAACACCATTCCGGCGATGGAAGCTGCGTTTTGCAGGGCAGAACGAGTCACTTTGGCAGGGTCAACGATACCGGCTTCAAACATATCCACAAATTCATTTGTGGCAGCGTTGTAACCGACGTTGAATTCTTTCTCTTTGACGCGCTCGGCGATGACTGCACCGTTTTGTCCGGCGTTTTCAGCAATCCGCTTCAGAGGAGCAGCGATCGCACGAGCAACGATTAAAGCACCCGTGAGCGCTTCACCTGTTAAGTTCGCGTGGGCCCATTCTTCTAACACTGGGGTCAGGTGAGCCAAGGTGGTACCGCCGCCAGGAACGATGCCTTCTTCAACAGCCGCTTTGGTGGCGTTGATGGCGTCTTCTAAGCGCAGTTTGCGGTCTTTCATTTCGGTTTCAGTTGCAGCACCCACTTTGATGACTGCAACACCACCGGCGAGTTTCGCTAAGCGCTCTTGCAACTTCTCTTGGTCATAGGAAGACTCGGTTTCTTCCATCTGACGGCGAATTTGCTCGCAGCGGCTCTTGACGGCTGTCTCGTTGCCTTCGGCAACGATGGTGGTGCTGTCTTTGGTGATGGTGATGCGACGGGCTTTACCCAGCATATCCAGCTTGGTATTGTCCAATTTCAGGCCGGCATCTTCGGTGATCAATTGACCGCCGGTGAGCACGGAGATATCTTCAAGCATGGCTTTACGGCGATCGCCAAATCCAGGGGCTTTGACAGCGGCCACATTCAGCACACCGCGCAGGCGGTTCACCACCAGGGTTGCTAAGGCTTCTTTCTCGATATCTTCGGCGATAATCACCAAAGGACGACCAGCACGAGCTACTTGCTCTAGAACCGGCACCAAGTCTTGTACCAGGTTGATTTTCTTGTCGGTGATCAGGATGAAAGGCTCGTCGAAGACGGCTTCCATGCGCTCGGTGTCTGTAACGAAGTAAGGGGAAATATACCCCTTATCGAAGCGCATCCCTTCGGTGATTTCCAGTTCGGTGGTCATGGATTTTCCTTCTTCCAAGGAAATCACGCCTTCTTTACCGACTCTATCCATTGCTTCGGCGATCATGTTGCCAACTTCTTCGTCGTTACCGGCAGAGATGGTTCCGACTTGGGCGATGGATTTGGTATCTTCGACCTGACGAGCATGGGCCGCAATTTTTTCGACTAAGAATGCGGTAGCTTTGTCGATTCCGCGTTTGAGGGCGATCGCATTAGCACCAGCGGCGACGTTGCGGAGTCCTTCTTTGACCATTGCATGGGCCAAAACCGTTGCGGTGGTGGTGCCATCTCCTGCGGTATCGTTGGTTTTGGAGGCGGCTTGGCGAATCAGAGCTACCCCGGTATTCTCAACGTGGTCTTCCAGTTCGATTTCTTTGGCAATGGTGACCCCATCATTGACGATCTGAGGTGCGCCGAATTTCTTTTCTAGCACCACGTTACGGCCTTTGGGTCCTAGGGTGACGGCAACCGCTTCTGCCAGGATGTCCATGCCTCGTTCCAGAGCGCGACGAGCATTTTCGTTGTAGATAATACGTTTAGCCATAGGTGTCCTTTGCAGTTTGTATGAGGTGTATGATTCAGATGAAATTGAAATCCGATCAAGGGTAAAACTTCTTGAGGGGGTTACCCGTTTTAGCCAACGATCGCCAAGATGTCTTTCTCAGCCAGGAGAACGTACTCTTCGGTGCCGAGTTTGATGTCGGTGCCAGCGTACTTGGAGTAAAGCACTTTGTCGCCCATTTTGACTTCTAACTCTTGGCGAGAGCCATCATCATTGCGCTTGCCAGGACCAACCGCCGCGATTTCACCCACTTGTGGCTTTTCTTTGGCGGTATCAGGTAGCAAAATGCCACCGGCGGTTTTTTCTTCAGAAGCGCTGACCTTCACAAACACGCGATCGCCCAGGGGTTTAACGGTAGAAACACTCAGAGAAACAGCAGCCATGTAAAATCCTCCTTATCCATATCTATAGTCGATTCGGGTGAAAGCGCTGGCACTCTTCCCTCAAAAGTCTTGACTGGCTTGAGTTTTATCTCTTTTCAGCCCGGTTTTGAGTTGGAGGTTTAGCACTCTCGACTCCTGAGTGCTAATTTAACGGAATCTTAGTACCGAACGCAACTATTTCTTCTGTACGGGTTCCCGAACTTTTTGGAGGGGACCTCAGCATAGGAGGGAGGCGCAACTCTTGATTCCACAGATTTTTAAACAGGAGGATAGTCTAGTAGGCAATAGGCAGGTTATAGAGTTTTGGATTACAGAAGGAAGTAAAGAGGATGATAGAGAAACCAATTCCCGAGCAAGTCACGGGTAAACCGGGGGACGAGACTCCCTTAGCGTCCTGTGTCGAGACGTTGGGATTAAACCAGATTCAACGGCACGTTTTTATCTGTGCGGACCAGACTCAGGCTAAGTGTTGCTCGAAACAGGACAGTCTCGTGGCGTGGAATTATCTGAAACAACGGCTGAAAGCGTTAAAGCTCGATCGCGTCACGCCGACTTCTCCCAATTGTGTGTTTCGCACGAAAGCCAACTGTTTGCGTGTCTGCTGTGATGGGCCGATTTTAGTGGTGTATCCCGATGGAGTGTGGTATCGTTCTGCCACCCCGGAGGTGATTGAGCGCATCATTCAAGAGCATTTAATCGGTAACCAGGTAGTGGAAGAGTATGCCTTTGTGATTCATCCGTTACCCACCCCTAGTTCGGAACCAAGGCAGGACCTAGAAGCGCTATCGAGTCCGACGAAGGGATGAGCGGTGGATGGAGGCGGGGGAAACCCGGAGTCGGTGGCAAGTCATGATCCGAACTCAACAGGACGATTAGTCCACGGGTTTGGGAGAGGGCGATCGCCTGGTTTAATCCCAGCTTTTCCTAGGCATTTCCAAAGGGTGAAGCTCACCGGAGGGCTGCCTCGGTTGAAAAGCCTTTAAACCGTAGGGCAATCCGTTATAATCGATAGCGAGCTAAACCTGTATGGCGAGTAATATTTATTAATAGATTAAGTTTTGTCGCCGATCCACTAACCCGGTTATTCAGGAGAATAAAGCGCTCCGTTGGGGTAGTTTCGAGCCGATCGATTCAGCGCTTAAAATCAGGGAAAGCTGGGAATAAAACTTATGCGATCGCCACTTGAGGAATTCTGTCTCTAGCACTTTGATGAGTAATCCCGACCGGATTTCATCAAACTTGCAGAGTAAGGCTCGAAACCATCTACATTTGATCCATTCAAACTTTGGTACTGAATAACACATGACTGAACCCAGTATAGGCGCTCAAAAAAGACTTCTGCTGATTGACGATGACCCCAACTTGATCCTCTTGGTTAAGGATTATCTAGAATTTCGGGGGTATGAAGTCACCACCGCAGAAAATGGCCGCGAAGCCCTCGAAATTTTGGAAAAAGAAATGCCGGACATGATTATCTGCGATGTCATGATGCCAGAAATGGACGGCTATGCGTTTGTTGAGCAGGTTCGGACAGACCCCCGCACGAATTGGATTCCGGTGCTGTTCCTCTCAGCCAAGGGTCAAAGTCAAGATCGGGTCAAAGGGTTGAATACAGGGGCTGACATTTACATGGTCAAGCCTTTTGAACCGGAAGAACTGGTGTCTCAGGTGGAAGCCTCCCTCAAGCAAGCTGGAAGGTTGCTTCAGCATCAACTTAAATTGGGTACGAGTGGGCCGAAAATTCAAGTTCCCTTTGATGTGGAATTGACCCCTACAGAAATGAAGGTGGTTCAGTTTGTGGCAAGAGGAATGGCAAATCGGGAAATCGCTGAGGCGATGAAAGTCTCCCAGCGTACCATAGAAAGTCATGTGTCCAATATGCTGGCAAAAACGGGGCTCCATAACCGGACCGAGTTAGCACGGTGGGCAATTGAAAGTAAAATGGCCTAGGGTTTGAAATTTGCTCCGTTAAGCGCCGGAATGGATAGAGGGGATAAGGGTCGCACAGACTTCCATTGGTTCTTCGGAAATCAGGGTTCTTTCAGGCGGCTAGGAACGGTGGAGATTTCTCCTAAATTCTTGGCAATCTAGCAGCCGGTGTTCTGTACTCAGGCGCAGCAACAAGGCGGCTACTGGGGTTAGGAAGTGGCGATCGCTCACCTCCTCTTTGAAATTGGTCCATCCGGAACTCAGTTTTAGCGGTAAAGTAATAAAAGTGATAAGGAAGGATTTGGGCCTCCCCGGATTCATCAAGTTGTTAACGAGATACGGACTCCACTCAATCAGTAACCGGAGGTGATAGGGCCAAACTAGACTCAGCCTATATTTAATTTAATCCCACATCAGAAAAAATATCCATATCGCGATTTTATAACGGGCAATGAAGTCGAATAATGCTATTTTATAACCGGACTTGCAATAGAAAAAACTCTAACCTATTCATAACCCAGCCTGAAGCATTCAAACTTCTTTGTTCGACCCGTTTTAACACTCGATTGGTAGAGCAGAAAATACTGCCTTACTCAGCTTGGCGTGGGACTCTCCTATCCGAATCACTGCTGAAGATGCAATGGAGTGCCAAAGGTTAGAAATCCCCATAGAAGCATGACAATTACTCAAAAGTCTATGGCTTTCTCGGGATATCCTGTTTGGTTCGCTGACTCTAGCCAACCGACACTCTGAACTTTTGGCAACCCAATCCAAAGCGGTTTATTTTGATAAACCGACAGGGATTCACATTTCCATGTTAATTATTTTCTACTAATATTAGGTCTAAGTTTCTATGGGTTGTTTAATGAACCGTCTGTCTATTTTTGTAGACGGGAACAATATGTTCTACGCGCAGCAAAAAAATGGTTGGTTTTTCGATCCCAGAAGGGTGCTAGAATATTTTACCCAAGAGCAACCGGGCATTATGTTGATTAATGCCTTTTGGTACACCGGACTTAAAGATCCGCAAGACCAACGGGGATTTAGAGATGCACTGATTAGTTTGGGATATACCGTTCGGACTAAAATTCTCAAAGAATATTATGATGACACATCGGGTCGCTATTCTCAGAAAGCCAATTTAGACATAGAAATTGTCGTGGATATGTTTAATACGGTAGAACAGTATGACCGGGTTGTATTATTTAGCGGAGATGGGGATTTCGAGCGGGCGATCGAACTATTGCGGTCTAAAAATACTCATATAACGGTCGTTTCAACCGAAGGAATGATTGCCCGAGAGTTGAGAAATGCCACCGATCGCTATATTGATTTGAATGATATTCGTGACCACATAGAGAAAATGGATTATTAGAAGTCAGAACTAAGGACGGGCGGTTAGAATCAGAATACGGTAGGGCCGAACGCGCACCCCTAACCGCCTGCTTTCGTTGTCAACAGACAAACATCGGTCAAAATGGACTAGGAGGTAACTTCCATGACAAATCAACCCGATCGCATCATTATTTTTGATACGACCCTTCGCGATGGTGAACAATCGCCAGGGGCCAGTCTCAATGGAGAGGAAAAACTGACCATAGCGCGGCAGTTAGCGCGACTGGGTGTGGATGTCATCGAAGCAGGATTTCCTTACGCTAGTCCCGGAGACTTTGAAGCGGTCCAAAAAATAGCGGAATTGGTGGGGGTCGAAGGTGGTCCCACCATTTGCGGGTTAGCCCGGGCGACTCAGGGGGATATCGAGGCAGCGGCAAAGGCCCTCAAACCGGCAGCAAAGCCGCGGATTCATACCTTTATTGCTACATCGGATATTCACTTAGAGTACAAACTCAAAAAGACTCGTCCCGAAGTGGTGGCGATCGCGGAAGAAATGGTTGCCTACGCCAAGTCTTTTGTGGATGATGTGGAATTCTCCCCAGAGGATGCAGGACGTTCGGACCCTAAATTTCTCTATGAGGTTTTAACAAAGGCGATCGCTGCCGGGGCCACCACTATTAATATCCCCGATACCGTCGGTTATACCACTCCAGGAGAATTTGGGGCGTTAATTCGCGGCATTAAAGAAAATGTCCCCAACATCGATAATGCCATCATCTCCGTTCATGGTCATAATGACTTGGGTTTAGCCGTTGCTAACTTCTTAGAAGCGGTCAAAAATGGGGCGCGACAACTGGAATGTACTATCAATGGGATTGGCGAACGGGCAGGAAATGCAGCCCTCGAAGAATTAGTGATGGCATTGCACGTCCGTCGTCAGTATTTTAATCCTTTCCTCGGACGTCCGGCAGATTCTCAAGAATCCTTAACCAATATTGACACGCGGCAAATCTATAAAACCTCGCGGTTAGTATCGAATCTTACCGGAATGTTTGTACAACCGAATAAAGCGATCGTCGGTGCAAATGCCTTCGCCCATGAGTCGGGAATTCACCAAGATGGCGTGCTCAAGCATAAGCTAACTTATGAGATTATGGATGCCCAATCTATTGGGTTGACCGACAATCAAATCGTGTTAGGTAAACTTTCGGGACGTCATGCTTTTGCGAGTCGCTTGAAAGAGTTAGGATTTGAACTCACGGATAATGAGTTAAATAGTGCCTTTCTCAAGTTTAAGGCAGTAGCGGACAAGAAGAAAGAGGTTACAGATTGGGACCTCGAATCGATTGTGAATGCAGAGATACAGCAACCCCCGGAAATTTTCCGTTTAGAGTTGGTGCAGGTATCCTGTGGCGATCGCGCCCGTCCGACAGCAACGGTAACCTTACGCACTCCCACCGGAGAAGAACTCACCGACGCTGCGATCGGGACTGGTCCCGTGGATGCAGTGTATAAAGCGATTAATCGGGTGGTGAATGTACCGAATCAGTTAATTGAGTTTTCGGTACAATCAGTAACCGCCGGAATTGATGCCTTAGGAGAGGTGACGATTCGCTTGCGTCATGGCGATCGTATTTTCTCCGGTCATTCCGCGAATACAGATATTATTGTCGCCTCCGCTCACGCTTATGTCAATGCCCTAAATCGCTTGTATGCCTTTTTAGAGAAGCAGGAGGAAGCTACTCCCGAACCGGCAACCGCATCACTTTAACCTGAATTTCAGGAGTGCGAGTAGCTTGCTTGCTATGAATTGATAGAAAAACAGCCCGCAAAAGCAGGCTGTTTTTTTATTAAAATGAAATAAATTGGGCTGACAAATGTACTGATATTCCATACGGTATTTAAAGGTCTGTAAAAATGGATTGTAGGGGCGCAATGCTGGCGCCCTCCGGAGGGCGCCAGCATTGCGCCCCTACAAATACATCTCGTTTTTATAGACTTATCACTATTGCGAAAATCCGTATGATAATTCTCTTTCAATTAGTTTTCTCATTCTAGGGGAAAATGAGTTTTCTAATTTTTAAAACCCGGTCGTTACTATTGACTATCCCAACAATTCATCCAAGGTAATCTTAAATCCCTCCAAAACCACTTGAGTGCTAACAATATCGCCAGATTGAAAGGCGAGGGTCTGATTTTCTGTTAAAATTAAAATTCGCCGTCCTTCGGGGAAAACTAGCCAGACTTCTTGACAAGTTGAGTCTAAATATTCTTGAGCTTTTGCTAACAACTCCTCTGCTACATCTGTGGGAGAGGCAATCTCAGCCACTAATGGCGGACTCTGGGGTAAGGTTGGCTCATTTCTATAGCGTTCTAGCAGTTCGGGGGTCAGGTAGGAAACATCGGGTCGGCGTCCTTGTTTTTGGGTACGGCAAGGCATTTCTACATAAACTTTACCGCCTTTTCCCGATTGGTTGAGGTAAGTTCTCCAGTACCAAACAAAGTTTGCTTGAATTTCGCTATGTCTGAGTGTCATTCCTGTTTTCTCCACCAGTTTCTCATCCACCCATTCCATGTTTTCGGGTGGATTTTTCATGAAGTCGTCTAGGGTGAACTGTTCAGTTTCGGTAGTCATTACCATAAGAACTTCCTAGCTATTAAATGGGCCTAATTTATCCGTTTGATACGGAATCTGGTAAAACCCGCACCGTGAAAGGTGGGGGCTTTTTTGGGATTGTGTCTTAAAGACTATGATAACATAATTTTAAATAATTGAATTCTCACAAATTTTAATGTATCCAACACCATCAAATCTTGTAAGCGTTAGCATTTACAACTTCCGAATACTGGCAATTACTCCCTGGCAAACTCCAGTGAGAAAATCTAAATCTAAGGTTTCTATAGTGTCACCAGCTTGGTGATAGTGGGGATTTCTGAGGTTGGCAGTATCGGTAATCATGATGGCTGGATATCCTAAATCCCAAAATGGGGCGTGGTCGCTGCGGCGGGTATCAGGGACAATTTTACCTTTTTTACCCGCAGGTAACCATTGGCAAGGGAGGCCAGTTTTTTTGATGATTCGGCTGATTTTAATCAGGTCGATTAGGGTGTAAATATTGCCGATTAAGGCAATATAATTTCCTTGATTGGGGTAAAAGTATTTTAATCCGGTTGGATACTGTTGGGAATGGGGTTGAGAATTACAGTAGCCTAACATTTCTAGGGAAATCATTAAGCGTAGGGGTTCTTTTTTAGCGGCGAGTTCGCTGGCGTAGGCGGTACTGCCACATAAGCCGTATTCTTCCATATCAAAGGCGATGAGGCGCAGGGGATATCGGCTGGTTTCGGTGGCGAAAGTTCGGGCTATTTCTAGTAAAACAGCGATGCCGGTGGCGTTGTCATCGGCACCCGGAGAACCGGGTACGGCGTCATAATGTGCGCCAATCAAAATGGGGGGTTTGGAGGTGCGATCGCCTCCGGGGAGATTTAGCACTAAGTTTTGATGGGTTTTCCCCCGGATTTCAAAATTATGAGTTTCTACGGTGCCGTATTGTTGTAACTGTTGGCGGATGTATTCGCGCACGTAAAAATAGCCGCCTGTGGCAATATAAGGGTCTCGATCGCGGACGACTTGGACAAGATGTGAGTGTAAGTTATTTTTCAATCCCTGGGTTGCTTCCGGTGGTTGATTGGGTTGCGGCATAAGGGCTTTTTCCTGGAAGAATTATACGGATAAAATTATTAGAAAGTCCTGTCCTTGTCGTGAAATTATCTAACTTACAAGTTTTCCTCAAAAAACACAGCATGAGCAACGATCGCCGCTTGAGTGCGATCGCGCAAATTCAATCGGTGGAAAATATGGGTAACATGGTTTTTTACCGTTCCTTCAGTAATATACAATGCCTTGGCAATTTCCCGGTTACTCGCACCTTTGGCAATCAGGCGCAATACTTCTAATTCCCTGGGGGTCAGTTCTTGCCATCCCTCGGGAACATTCGGTTCGCGTAAGTGAACTGTCTTGACTTTCGCCATGACTTTGGTGACTAAACCGGGTCCAATTTGAGTATAGCCTTTGTTCACTGTGCGAATGGCATTCGCTAACTCTTCCGAAGGCATATCTTTAAGTAAGTATCCCCGAGCACCGCCTCGCAGTGCCTCAGCAACAGATTCATCATCATCTACGGTGGTTAATACCAAGACTTTTACCTGGGGAAATTGCTGGCAAATTGCCTGGGTTGCCTGAACCCCATTCATCACTGGCATATAAATATCCATAAGCACGACATCGGGTTGGAGACGGTTTACCTGTTCGATGGCGAGTTGTCCATTTTCTGCCTCTCCCACTACATTCAAATCGGTTTCTCCTTCCAACAAAGCTATCAACCCCCGACGAATCAGATTCTGATCGTCTACCAATAAAATGCGAATCATTGGGACCCCTTCACAAATGCAGATATCAGCAGTGATCCGACAACCCACCGCTTCGGTTGAAGGCGAAAGACTTAAATCAGGGTAGGCGGAAAACCAGCATCTAGCCGATAGTACGATCAAATCTCCATTTTCGGGAGGCGATCGCACCCGTGGAATATTCGCGATCGCCGCAAATATCCCCAACTTTTCCCTCGCCAAGCAAGGTACTCACCCTATCCCCATTTCGTTTTTTTCAAGCGGGGTAAGCACTTTCGGAGATATACTACAACCGGCAAGGGAGAACTCCCCTCCTTGACTATGACAAAAGTCATCATTTGCCTTCGCACTTTTTTCATGGAAGGGTTTGTACCTTTTGCGGGATGCAATTTCCCTACTTCCTCTTTAGAATCAGGTAAACAACCCACAATTAAGTTAATTGTCACTCGTCAGAGGTTATGATGTTACCCCCATAATTCCTAGTTTATCCCAATACCCTATCCAGGGTTAGGGCTTGAGGAGGTTAAACCGCAAATTTAGCCCCTGCTACGGCCATTCCTGCGGTCCATTCTTCGGAAATAAGGGATGAGACGCTTAATCCGCTGCTTCCCTTATATGCAGTGAATTGGAGGGAATGCTTTTAAACCGTCGGGGACAAGTTCGGTTGCAATTCAACCTTCACAAAAACCGGGAGAAGTGGGTATCATGGGGCTGTGCAATCTGATCTCCTGAAAACAATCTTCCCCTTTATCTAATGGGGTTAAAGGGGAAGATTTAAGTGACTTTGGGTTAAAGCCAGGGAACTGACTCACTTAATTGTTTTTAGAGGAAACTCCTAAAATAAAATAGAGAAAGTTCTTATTCAGTCAAGGTTCAAAACCAGCATATCTAAAGGTTATTATGAGTACGGTGTTGATTGTGGACGATAGCGCTACGGCTCGGGAAATGCTCTCATCTATCCTCCAAAATGTTGGAATGAGGGTGATTGAGGCAAAGGATGGCGTCGAGGCTCAACAAAAAATTTCAGCCAGTCCTCCGGATATCGTGGTATTGGATATTATTATGCCTCGGATGAATGGCTATGACTTATGCCGGTGGCTAAAAAAAACCCCGAATGGGCAAAATATCCCCGTGTTGATGTGTTCAAGCAAGGCGGAACAGTTTGATCGCTATTGGGGAATTAAGCAAGGTGCAGATGCCTATTTAACCAAGCCGTTCCATCCTTCAGAATTAATTGAAACGGTGAAAAGTTTACTGCGATCGCTCACTTAATCAGGGTCAATTAGAATCGTAACTCACGCTCGCTTTACAGCCTGGCAGTTCTACGGATTGGCTGTCTCGGTTATACCAAACATCAAGTTCCAATTAAATCTCCCCTTCGAGAGACGCGAAAATTCACGTCTCTCCTTTAAATTAAAGGCTAAATCCTCCCGGTATAGATACAGCTATTTATCCCGTTTCTTGTTCTTCTTTCATTTCCATTAAAATAACAGAATAGGAAATAAGCTCATCGACTCCCGTAAAGATTACTCCTCCTAAAAACATTAACATTCCCAGGACAAATAGAGACAAAGGAAATTCTTGAGTAACTGAGCTTTCCCATAAATAATCTAAGCCGATTGCCAAGGAGCTTAAAATAAATAATGTAGCGGCGATAATATTACAAAAAACAGAATTTCTAACATATTTAGCCCGCCGTAACAAGAACCTAAGCTGACTCCTCACGCTGATTAATCGCAATTCTTCTTCCTGATCGACCTCTTGATTATGGCTCATTTGGCGGGAAAGTTTTCTCCGTTCATCAGTTAAAAGTCGAATTCGGCTTAACAGGGAGGCGTGTCGGGCATTTAATCCCAAAAAAAAGAGAGAACTGGATGAAATCATCACAGCGGGTGCGACGAGTGCCTGGATTGATTCAGTTGCGGTTGTATGCATGAATCTGGACCTGGAGATTGAGTAAATATGACTTTTTTTCTTCTATTATTCAGTCAGAGCTAATATTAATTCAGTTAATTCGGGAGTTGCCCCGATAGGGTTAGCCATCTGAATTTCGAGGTCCGGTTGGCGTTGAGAAAGCTCTTGAGCAACTTGGGCGATCGCATCAGTGATTCCTCCAGCAAACAGAAAGTAAGGGAGAATACCCAAATGCCGATGTCCAGCTTGGGTTAACTGTTCAATTCTTTCTTGTAAATTAGGAGAAATTGACCAATAGGCGGATATTGCCTGAAGTCTATTTGCCATATCCTCCACAACTTGATTGCTTCCAGAACGTCGCGAACCATGAGATAATAAAATCCACTGCCGATCGCCATTATTAATTCCCTGAAAGGGTTGCACTGCGGATTGTAATAAGCAACTCAATCCAGTGAGTTGGCTGCCTAGATGGGGGCGTAAATCCAAGGAGATTGTTGTGCCTAGGGTTTGATGCGCCTGGGCAATTTCCGATGGAATATCTTCCATGACGTGAACGCCTTCTAGCAGAAATAGAGGTAAAATTTGCAGGCGATCGCATCCAACAGCACGGGCGCGATCGCCAAAGTCTGTGATTTGTTGGTGCAGTGGCAAGGGATGTAATTCTAATTGTGCCGTTCCCACCATTGGAAGTGTGGATTGACCCGGTTGTTGTTGCAAGCGATCGCGAAATAAAGAGGCTAACTCTTGCATTGCCACTTCTGGACGAGGATCGCGACTGCCGTGGGAAACCAATAAATAAGCCGAGGAAAATTTCAAAGTTTTGTTATCCAAAGTATGCGAACACTAATCGGCTTAAATGCCATAAAATTAGCCGGACAGAATTCCTATTTTAATCAAATTTATGTCATTGATCTCAAGGAAAAATCTCTAGGGGTCCTCTTACCCTTGTAGGAAATCTCGACTCAGTAAGTCAGGAGTGGAGTCTCAACGCCTCGGGAAAGGGCGATTTCCCCACCCCAGCCCCCAGGGATTCTACCTTGTAAATGCTAGGCGATCGCTGGGATAATCTAGTATCGCGGTACAGCCGGATCGACCAATTGAGAATAGGCATCAATGCCGCCACTAATATTTTTAACCTGAGTGAATCCCTGGGTTTGTAACCACTGACACATCTGAGCCGATCGGATACCGTGATGACATAAAACCAGGGTTTCCGTCTCCAGATCCAAGCGGTTGTAAATCTCCCCGGACCATTCAGCAAATTCACTCAGAGGAAGGATTTCAAACCCTTCAAGTGCTGCAATTTCCACTTCGTGGGGTTCCCGTACATCGATGAGTTGCAAACCCTCCGGCGCGGTTCTCAGGCGATCGGCGAGTTCTTGGACAGAGATTTGAGCAAGGGGTTGACGAGGAGTAGATTGAACCATGAGATCCCAAGAGTCTTTAACAGACTGATAAAACAACGTTCTCAATCAAATTGTGCCTTGTTCGGGTCGGATTTGGCTACAACTATGAGGTTACGTTATTTTAAAGAAATTCTCTCTAACCTTTGACATTGCACTGTTCAAGTTTGGCAGCGATCGCCCCAGCGTGTCGCCACCATTTAGAACCTGCCGACCAAATTCGCGACGGCAAATGGCCGATCGGTGCTTTTAGATTAAATTGAATCCCTTCGTAAGGGACGGATGGATTGTACGTTTTCCACCCAATGCGATCGCAGAATGTGCCGTAATCTTTCCCTACCCCTTCATAAATTCGAGCTTGGATGCTAAACCCAAACCGTCCATCACTATAGTTCACCCACAACCCGTCAATCGTCTGCAAATCCTCACAGGGCATTTTGGCAATATCATCTTCAAATAAATAACCTCTAGGCGGTTTCCCAGCAGCCTGACACAAAACCATCCGGGTTTCTTCATCCGCTTGTTTCCACCTTTGAGCTGCGAGTAAATCTCGCAATCGACTATAATCAATGCCGACAGTGGAAGTGAGAATATCGGGCTCACGGACGGAATTTGACCGATTAGCAACTCCGGGCCAAAACTGACTGAAGACATCCCGCCAACCTATTGTCCGTGACGGAACCCGGGCAATTTTCGACTGAACCGGCGATCGCCTAGAAGCGGGAAGCGGAGATAGGGCGATCGCTGGGGGTGACGGCAGGAGTAGTGAGGCAGTAGGGATAGGATTCAGGTCGCGTAGCACTTCTGCTGCCGACTGATAGCGATTCGTGAGAGCATTTTGCACCAGTTTGTCCAAAACTCTGCCTAAATCAGCACTGACTAGCTTATCTGCCTTCAAAAAATCTCGCCACATCCAGCGGTCCTGGTTAGGATCGTATAAATTAGCAGGAGATACCCCCGTCAGTAAATGTAGGCAAGTCACTCCCAAACTATACAAGTCTGTTGCCGGAACCACCTTCCCTCGATTTTGTTCCGGTGCCATATACTCCGGAGACCCGATAATTGTCCCAGTTTGCATCATCGCCGTCGCACTTAAGAGCTTGGCAATGCCAAAATCAATCAGCACAATTTGCCCCGCTTGATGCTCCGTGAAAGAGGGGCGATCGCTGCCGATGCGGCGAATAATATTAGCGGGTTTGATATCTCGATGTACAATCTGGCGATCGTGGATAAAGGTGAGCACTGGGAGTAAATCCTTCAGCAGTTCTCGGATTTGTACATCCCGATAGGCTCCCTTTTGCTTCAGTTCCCAGGAGAGAGTCGGTCCCTCGATAAACTCCTGAACCAGATACAGCCATTGATTTTGTTCAAAATGGGCCAGCAGGGAGGGAATTTGAGGATGATGTCCCAGATCGTCTAAACGCACTGCCTCTTGATAAAAGAGGGTTTTTACCTTATGAACGTGATGGGTTTCCCCTTTCTGAAAAAATAGTTGCTTGACAACACATTTCGGTTTAGACGGGATATCTTCATCCACCGCCAAAAAAGTCCGACCAAATCCCCCATGCCCAAGGGCCTGAATCGGGCGGTAGCGAGCTTTTAGCACTAACTTACCGCCACAGCTTTGACAAATTTTCGCCGACTCAGAATTTTCGGGTTTGGGGCATCCAGGAATAACGCAGTAGCTCATGACTTTGACCAGGGCGCAGTGGGGTAAAGTTGGACCGAACAGGTCGTCATTCCCGGTATAACATGGTCCTGATAGATTTACCCCCCAATTCTGCTACTGTTTTTTATGTTCGTAGGTGTAGAAGCTCTGAAAGGCCCCTACAGTTTCAAACTGATAAGCAGGAATTAAGGGCAGGGGCAAAGACAAGTCAGTTTTATACACGCTCCACAATAGAAAGTTTTGCCGCTGGGTGTTTCGGCGGATCAGCTCCTGGATGTCACTCTGAACGGATCCAATCGCTGAAACGCAGGACCCTTTAGCAATAGGTAATCTGTCACAGGCATTTTCTTGGGCATACTCCATTAGCCGTTGACTGGCATACTCATGATAGGACTCAGGACCTGGGTTAGTAACCGCCATTGCTACCCCCAAACCCACCAATACTGTACCCGTGACCGCCGCGATCGCATTCATTTTTTTCATCAGAACCCAACGTACCCATTTCTTTGTTTAGACTTCCCCTTTCAGCCCCTGGATTCAGCATCGGTTTCGTGGAATTTTCAAAAATTTTTATTTTTTTTGAAAAAGGCTAGATCAAATCCACAGGGGTGTGTTATAGTGAAAAACGTGGTGGCGAGCGTAGCCAAGTGGTTAAGGCAGTGGATTGTGATTCCACCATTCGCCGGTTCAATTCCGGTCGTTCGCCCTCCGCCTAAGTCAGGGAAGCAGGAAATCTGTATCCCTGGCTTAGGCTATTTTAATCTAAATTTAGATCAGGGGTTTTCCAGACCGGCAGAAATCCCACTTCCGGTTACCCACTCCCAGTGGCTTTAGCCCTAGGACGGAATGGTACTGTAACCGAAAGGATAGGCACTGACCCCGGAATGATGGACATCAGAGAAATTACTTTAAAAGTAGAAGAGGTGGGCGATCGCCTTGATCGCTATCTGGCATCACAACTGCATGACCTCTCCCGCTCGCGAATACAGCAATTGATAACACAAAATTGTGTAAAAGTCAATGGGCAGCTTTGCACCTCTAAAAAAGTGATGGTGCAAACTGGCGATCGCCTTTCCGTTGAGGTTCCTCCAGCGGAACCCTTAGAGATCGGCGCGACAGATATTCCCCTGGATATTCTCTATGAAGATGACTGTATGATTGTCATCAATAAACCAGCGGGTTTAGTCGTTCATCCGGCACCGGGACATTCCGACGATACGTTAGTGAATGCCTTGTTAGCGCACTGTGAGAACTTGTCGGGGATTGGTGGAGTACAGCGTCCCGGGATTGTACATAGACTGGATAAAGATACCAGTGGTGCGATCGTCGTCGCCAAAACTGATCACGCCCATCAACATCTGCAAGCTCAAATTCAAGCCAAAACTGCCCGTCGGGACTATCTAGGGATTGTTTATGGGGTACCGAAAACTGAAAGCGGAACCATAGATGCACCTATTGCCCGACATCCGGGCGATCGCAAGAGAATGGCGATCGTTCCGGTGGAAAAAGGGGGACGAGTGGCGGTAACTCACTGGCAGATTAAAGAACGATTGGGGAACTATACTTTAGTCCATTTTCAACTCGAAACCGGACGGACTCATCAAATCCGCCTCCATAGCGCCTATATGGGACATCCAATTGTGGGAGATCCGGTGTATTCCAGTGGGCGATCGCTGGGGGTGAACCTGCCGGGACAAGCGTTACACGCCTGGTGTCTGACGTTAGAACATCCGGAAACGGGAGAAACGATTCAAGCGATCGCACCCCTACCGGATTATCTGCATACTTTGTTAGAGGTTCTACGACGGCGATCGCCTTAGTAGAGTCGCCTTACAAATTATAGTGCTCCCACCTGTTTTAAAGCTAATTCAGCCGCGCGTTTTTCTGCCTCTTTTTTGCTGCGTCCTTTACCCACCCCATACACTTGATTTCCCACCTTGACTTCCACCGTAAAATCCGGTGCATGATCCGGTCCTAATTGGGCGATGGTTTCATATTTGGGTTGGGTGGGGCCGACGTTCGCCTGTACCCATTCCTGAAAGCGATTTTTGGCATCTAAGAGAATGCTAGATTGATCATCCGGTTGGCGATCGAGAAGTCCTTCCGCAGCTGATTCAAATAAAGGTTCTACAAAATTGCGCACCGCCTCAATTCCTGAATCCAGAAAATATGCCCCAATAATCGCTTCAAATGTATCACTCAGCAACGAATCATTTTTTCGGGCTTTATCTTTAATCGCGCCTTTCCCCAACTTCATTTTTTTACCCAACTCCAAATAATTGGCAAAATCAGCGAGTTGGGTTTCATCCACCAACGCCGATCGCAATCGAGTCAATTGTGATTCATTCATCTCAGGATAAAGCCTGTACAGAAAATGGGTACTGAGAAAATTCAGAACCGAATCTCCTAAAAACTCTAGGGTTTCATTATTCTGTTCCACCTCGGGATGTTCGTTGGCATAAGAACGATGAATCAAAGCCAAATTCAGCAAAGAAGGGTCGCGGAAAGTAGGCAACCTGGGGATATCATCCAAACTTTCGATAATATGAGATTCATCCGCAACATCCAAAAGGGCTGGGCTGAATCCCCCCTGTTGGACAAAAACAATTACCTGCTTTTTTTTATTTTTCAGAATATGAACTAAACTTGTAAAATCTCCATCTCCTGATACAATAATAAAAATTTCTGCTGAGTCCTTTTCATCTGCATAAGTATAATTTACGCAATCCACGATCAACTTATTGTCCACACTGTTTTTTACAGTAGAAGTGATATTAATCCGTTTAAAACCCAGACCCGTTAAATATTTGGCGTAAGCCTGACTTTCATACTTCCAATTAGAGTAAGCATTACACAGCACCAATTCTCCCTGTTTTCCCGCAAATTCTATCAAAAAATCTGCTCGTTCTGGACTAATTTTGACATTTTGGCAATCCCAATAGAGGGCGACTCGACTAGAATTAACCGTTGATTTTGGCAATAATTTTTTAGTAGGAGGCATAAAGTTTACAGGTGGGTTTTGATTTGTTCTGGAAATAGGCGATCGCTTGGATCAATAACGAGGGAACTTTAGTCAGACGATTAACCTTAAAAGTTATCGAACTTAGGCTGAATGTGTGGTGTAGTTACACAGTCTGATAGAGTCTTTTTTACTCTATACTTCTCTAATTTAAATTATGTAACTACAGCACAGATCCAACAGGCGGTCAACCGAGATGGGTATCGCATCTAGGCAAGTTCTCGAAGTGAGAAGCTAGACATGAGCGGTTGAGGGTTGAAAATAATCTCCCCTATGGGGGGCCTCGTACTGCAACCCATGGGTTGAAGAAAAACCCGGCCCTAACTCTGAGATAAAGTGATGGTATCATAAAACTCGGTTAACTGTTGTTTAAATCAGTAAGGAACATTTGGGGTAATTTTTGCACGGAGTTTATTGGGTCTCCTGATAGATTATTAATAGGGACTAAGTAGAAGGTGGCAGTATTTTAAAATTAGCGCAATTGGTTACTACGAATTTACGAAAGGACTAAAGTCGGGACACGAAATATCAGAACTGAATAGGTACAATTAGGTTCGTAGTCGGTTAAAAACCTGATTGTACCTATTAGTTGGAACCGCCGCTGGTTGTGGGAAAATTCCCGAACCCCCTCTACTGTCCTGGGGATCTGATATCTTAGATGGGGTATTGCTTCCAGTCCAAGGCGCTTCAACCTTTGAGCGATATTTCCCTTGTCTGCGCTAAGGATTTCCCCAATAAAGCTATTCACCCCCAAATTCAGGATTTCGTTATGACAAATCGTTTAGCACAGACTCAAAGTTTGTATCTCCGCAAACACGCGGATAACCCGATCGATTGGTGGCCCTGGTGTGAGGAGGCATTAGCAATCGCCAAGGCACAGGATAAACCGATATTTTTGTCGATTGGCTATTCAAGCTGCCACTGGTGCACTGTTATGGAAGGAGAAGCGTTCTCCAACCCGGCGATCGCCTCTTATATGAATGCCAACTTTCTGCCGATTAAAGTCGATCGCGAGGAACGCCCCGATATCGACAGCATTTATATGCAAGCGTTGCAAATGATGACCGGCCAAGGGGGTTGGCCCTTAAATATTTTTCTCACTCCCGATGACCTTGTACCCTTTTATGGGGGTACTTATTTCCCCGTCGAACCCCGTTATGGACGTCCCGGTTTCCTAGAATTGCTGCAAGCGATTCGACGCTACTACGATCGCGAAAAAGACAAACTGCAAGCCTTTAAGGAAGAAATTATGGGTCATCTCCAACAGGCGGCGACCCTCCCCGGAACCGAGGACCTTCCAGAAGAACTCTTGTGGAAAGGATTCGAGACTACGGTGGGGGTGATTGCCAATGGAAATTATGGACCCAGTTTTCCGATGATGCCTTACGCCCAAGTGCTCCTACAATCCACTCGATTTGATCGAGAATCGGAATACGATAAAATGAGTGCGATCGCCCGACGGGGGTATGATCTGGCTTCCGGTGGCATCTATGATGCAGTGGCTGGAGGATTTCATCGCTACACCGTTGATCCCAGTTGGACGGTCCCCCACTTTGAAAAAATGCTTTACGATAACGGCCAAATTGTCGAGTTTTTAGCCAATTTGTGGAGTGCAGGCATCCAAAAACCCGGATTTAAGTGGGCAATTGCGGGGACCGTAGAATGGCTAAAACGAGAAATGACCTCCCCGGAAGGCTATTTTTATGCCGCCCAAGATGCCGATAGTTTCACCACTCCCCAGGACAAAGAACCAGAAGAAGGGGCTTTTTATGTCTGGACTCATCAGGAACTAGAAAGCCTACTGACTGCGGAAGAACTCGCCGAACTACATCAACAATTTATCCTCCGCCCCGAGGGCAATTTTGAAGGACGTAATGTCTTACAACGGAGCAATCTTGAGGTCCTCAGCCCGACGGTAGAAACTGCTTTAGCCAAGTTATTTAAAGTGCGCTATGGTGCTTTACCCGAAGCAGTTAAAACCTTTCCCCCTGCCTGTAACAATCACCAAGCCAAAACCCAAAACTGGCCCGGTCGAATTCCCCCAGTTACCGACCCAAAAATGATTGTTGCCTGGAATAGTTTAATGATTTCTGGGTTGGCAAGAGCGGCGGTCGTGTTTGATAATCCAGAGTATGCAATCTTGGCGACCACCGCCGCGAATTTTATTCTCGCTCATCAATGGGTGGACGGTCGTTTTCATCGCCTTAATTATGAGGGTCAAGCCGCCGTACTGGCCCAATCAGAAGATTACGCTTTGTTTATTAAAGCGTTATTAGATTTACAGCAAATGGAACAGGTTCATCGTTCTAATTCCAATTGGTTAGAGAAAGCGCTTCAAGTCCAGGAAGAGTTTGATGAGTATCTCTGGAGTGTGGAACTAGGGGGATATTTTAATACAGGGAAAGATAGCAGTAGTGACTTAATTGTGCGGGAACGCAGTTATACCGATAATGCGACCCCGGCAGCGAATGGGGTGGAGATCGCCTCCTTGATCCGGTTATCAATGCTGAGTGAAGACTTATCCTATTTGGACCGCGCCTTCCTCTCCCTAAAATCCTTTGGGTCGATTATGGACGGCGCACCTTCTGCCTGTCCCAGCCTCTTTGGTGCTTTGGATTGGTATCGTCACCACACCCTAGTCCGTACCGAGGGTAGTCGCATTCCGGGGTTAATATCCCAATATTTCCCCACCTGCATTTTTCAGGATAAGTCAGACCTCCCAGATGGGGTGACCGGCTTAGTTTGTGAGGGCCTCTCTTGTCAAGAACCCGCCACTACTCCCGAACAACTCTTAGAACAGATGCAAGGGGCTCAAGTCCGACCCTCCCAGGGATCAAGGGTTTAAACTTCTGTGTTTTTAGCCCTCCCCAAAATATCGGGGAGGGGGCCCGATTCTCTGCCGGAAACTGGTTCACTAAAGGGGGTTGGAGAAATGCTCACTCCGGTTCAGCCTTTATAGAATCCTCAACTAGAGAATCCACATTTATAGGATCCTCAACAGCGGGAGAATCCTCAACAGGGGGAGAATCTTTAACAGGGGTTTGACTCCGGTCGGATGGCGCGATTCCCTCAATCTGAATCAGTGCTTCCATAATGTCTTTGACAATCGGTGCAGCTACCGTTCCCCCGTAACCGCCAACGGGTTCATCTACAGCAGCCAGGACGACATAACGCGGGTTATCTGCGGGTAAGATGGCTACAAAACTGGCAATGCGCGCATACTCCGAGTACCCTTTACCATCATCGTTCGCTTTTTGAGAGGTGCCAGTTTTTCCAGCAATCCGATACCCGGGAATTTGCGCCGCAGTGCCGGTACCGTCGTCGATGACCTCTTCCATCATGGAAACGACAGCTTGGGTGGTAGTGGCGGAAAAGACTTGGCGGTGGGGACGGCGGTCCGGTTGCCAATACTGCCGTCCTTGGCTATCGAAGAGTCCCCGGACGACGTGGGGGGTGACGAGATAGCCTTCATTGGCTAAAGCGCCATTAATCTGGACCAGTTGCAGGGGAGTCAGGGAAAGGCCTTGACCAAAGGAAGCGGTGGCAGCGTTGACGGGGGATGCCATAAATTCCGATCGCGATCGCAGTTGACTGGCGGTTTCAAAGGGTAAGTCTGCACCCAGGACATCTCCGATTCCTAAGCGTTGTAGCCAACTGTAAAAGACTCGCGATCGCATCTGTTCGATAATATGTACCATGCCGACATTGCTGGAATAGCGGATGATTTCTTTAACGCTCAAATAGCCTCGCCCTGCCCCATCGGAGTTGGAAATCGGCCATTCATCGACATAAATCCGCCCTTCGTCATAAAAGACGCTATTGGGTTCAATGGCACCGGCTTCTAAGGCGATCGCCACGGCAATCGGTTTAAAGGTAGATCCCGGTTCATACAAATCCGTGAGCGCCCAGTTTTTAAATAACTCTACATCAAATTTAAAATATTCATTGGGATCGTAGGAGGGGTCGCAGACAAGGGCTAATATTTCCCCGGTTTTAGCATCCATCACGATCGCCGTGCCCCGTTTAGCATTCCACTGCTTCCGGTGTTTCTCTAAGGCAGTCCGCGCCGCTTGTTGCAACCGCAAATCTAACGTAATTTGTAGGTGCAAATCGTCCAGGCGCATAAATTCCGCCGGTACTGGGTCCGGGATCAAAGAACCCCATAACCTGCGGTCTAGGTCTAAAGAGGCTTCCCGCGCTAGTAAATGCTGATGGCTGACTTCTATCCCTGCTTGGCCTTGGCCTTCTGTATCCACATAACCCACAACATCTGCCGCTAAGTTTTTCTGGGGATAATAGCGGGCACGATTTTGTTCGAGTTCTAGTCCATCTAGGAAGGTATCGCGGATGCGATCGGCGTTTTCTTCCGAGATGCCCATTGCTACGGAAATTCCACTCTCTGCTTGGTTGAATTTCCCAAACAGTTCTGCACTCGATTGATTCAGAATCGGTGCGAGGGTTCCTGCCATTTCTTCTTTGGAAATTTTAAAGAGTTTGGGATGGGCGTATAGAGTATAAACAGGGCGGTCCAAAGCCAAAACGTTGTTGTTGCGATCGACGATCGCTCGCCGGGGAATAAACGGCTGTAATTTAACATCTTGTTGCTGTCTGGCTTGTTCCTGTAAGTCCTCCCCCTGGACAATTTGCAATCGATACAAATTCCCACTCAATCCCAGCATTCCTGCCATTAATAGCCCCCACACTACAGCAAATCTAATGCGAGGATTTCCTAATTTGGTTAGAGCACGGACTCCTCGCCTGACTCGTGGCGAACTGTTCAAATTTTCAAAAATTAATAATAAAAAGGCCACGGGTAAGAGCAAGAGCAAGTTTTTACCCTGCTCCTGTGACCGCTTAGGCCGTGCCATCCCCCGGCTGATTTTTTTTTGGCGTTGAAGTTGGGTTTTGGGACGACGATTCCGCTGTAAATCTCTCCCCGGGTGTGGAATCCTTGATGCCATTTTCCGCTCGCTGTAATCAGGTTTGAGAATTTAAATGCGTTCTCTAATGGTATTTATTGATTAGAATATACCCTTGTTTATGCTAGGAATTATCAGGTTTTAATTCCGAGGTTTAGGGGGTTAATATCCTACGGGTCGAGTATCATTCGGTGAAGTGTCTTCACCGCTAGATTCTTCCGGTGCTGGAGCGGCTAACGGGGTTTGTTTTAAAAATATCATTTGCTTTAAGTTAGGTGATACTAACCCGCTTTCGGGTGCTTCCGCTTGCTGGGAAAATTGGGTTTTTAAGCTCTCGTTGGTGGTGGTCAATTTTCGCTCTTGGCGGCGCAAATTTTCCAACTGCCGAAAGGATGTACCCCACTGTTGCTGGTAGTACACGGTACTGCCATAAATAAATAAAGCGGCACTGACGAGTAGAAAGGTAGCAAGGGAGGAAACCGTTTGTGCTTTCACGAGCGATCGCAACCAAAATGGAACAGCCCAGGGATTTGATGCGGACTGATTTCTCGCCGCAGAGTTCTTTCTCGATTCCGTTGTTTTAGGGCTAGGAGTTAACCCTTCCCGCCCTCGGTTACCCGCTTGAGGCGATCGCATCAGGGTGACTTTTCCAGCGGTTCCTGGGGCAATCCCTAGGCTTTCTTTAGGTTTTCTCTGGCGAGTTGCGATCGAGGTTACTTTACGGGATGTTCCTGCCGAAGTTGGGCGGGACCTCATTTTTCTCGGGGAATTTGGGGGTCTGAAAGCAACTGTCATAACTTTAACCAATATCAGGCCGTGCTGTTAATAGATCTATTTATATCGGTTCTCTTCCCAGTCGGGGTGGGGATTGAATCCCCCGATTAATGGGATTGGGAATTCCGATGTTCGTTTCTCTCGTGGATTCCACTGAGACTTCCCCATCCTAACACCGCCATGTCTGTACATCTTTTCCACGGGGGGAACTCTGATTTCAGGAAGGCGATCGCTCAGGTTCCCCGACTTCCCTCTCCTTAGAGAGTTGTTTTATCTGGGCCACTGATATAGGGGGAACTCCCCCTACCTCCGGCTTCCGGGTAGGGATTAGATGAAAAAGACTGTTACGCCGTTTGTGGTTCTAATCTCTTGCTAATCAGAAGAGATTGGGACAAGAAACCCGGTTTCTAATCTCTGTGCCGACGCCCTAGGCTACGGGACCCACAGGTAGGGTCCGTAAGTAGCAACTCCCGGGAGCATACCCATAACCTGCACCGCCTTCCGATGCCTTCAGACCCTCCCCGGGTTCCAGAACTGACGGGAAGGGTGTCAAGGGTGCAAAATGTCAACCTCCACCCCCGCCCGTTTCTTGATGTTTTCTCCACAAAATAAAAATTTTTAAAGATAAATAAAAATTTGTAACTTTTTTTGCAAAAATGCCCTATTCTATACTACTAGCAGATTTTCAAGGGGGTTACCTCTGGAGGTGTCCAGAGTGAACGATCCTGAAAAGCTCGCCTAGATTAGGTTTTTTAGCAGTTGTTCATCTTTTAGAAACGACTGAACTAATCTAGATCCTTAGTCCTTTGTATTTGCTCATTCATTTATCCCTAAATATCCACAATGAAAAACAAAATCGCCAGTTTGGCTGTTTTACTCGCTTTGGCGACCTCTGTTGTAGCCTGCAATACAAATGAACCCGAAACCCCAGCGGGCACTACTCCAACAGAAGAAGTTCCAGTAGACCAAACCGCTCCCGAAGCTGTGCCTGCTCCCGCCACCACCCCGACGACTCCGAGTGCTCCTTAAGACTTAGTAGCAAGTAGTCTAGGGATTACCATCACACGGGATACAATATCCTAGATAGTTGTAAGGGTGCAAAGTTTGCACCCTTACGCATTCATAGAAGTCAGAAACCCTGGACATTTGTCGAGGGTTATTTTTTAAATAGAGCCAATTTAACTTATTTGGACCTTACGATTAACGAGCATTTGCTTTCCCTAAAACTTATCCAAATTCACCCAGTTTTAAAGTACCCGCTTCTAGCTCGTTATCAACGTTTGATTAAGAATTCACCAGATTTTAAGGAGTGCCAGCTTCTGGAAGGCTAATGTTCCGAGGAATGTAGAATCTTGCCCTAAAGCTGTCCCCCACTCAACGGCATCCTAATATAAGTGGATTGATTTATGACTTAGGACCGATAGAAAATTACTAAAGGTATGTTAATAAATGTAAGAAAATAACAAGTTGATGAATATGCGCGATCGCCTCGAATCCATCGGTCCTAAACTATCCCAACTCACCGCTTCAATGCCGTTGATTTTAGTGGGAGGACTGCTCCTGGGCAGTACCCCACTTGTTGCAGCTTTACCGCCCCCCTCCGATGTCCCCGAGGAAATCTTGCGAACTGAAATTATCACCCAAGCGCGATCGCCCGTGGATGGAACCGCCCTAACCCCGGGTGAATATGCTGCATTGCTAGAAGATCCGACATTCCGGGGGACGAGCGCCCCCACCGAGGGGAGTGGATCAACGGCGATCGCCCCCTTCTCCCCAGAGCAGACCATCATTAATCGGTGGCCCGTGCGCGAATTACTCCGGTCAATTTTTCCGTTTTGAAGATGCCATATTAGTTTACAATCCGTAATATTTCTGGTGTATTGATATTATGAAGTGTTGCTCCCTTGGGGCGGCGATCGCTTTCCCATAGTGGAGCCGGTGTATTAACCCACACCCAATCTGAATTCAGGATACCGGGAAATCTCTAGGAGAACGAAGGCGATCGCGTCCCAGTTCTAAGCCTGCCCTGTGCCTGGGTTCATTCCCCGCGCATTCCGGGATCAAGCTCTCAATCACCTCCCCAAGGGAGGCGATCGCATATCAAACCCTTGTGCTGAACCCTATCCCAGGGTTGATAAACCGCACGCCTATGGAAACCCATTCAATAACTGTATTTAGGTAACAAAACTCATGACCATGACCATCGCCTCCGATCAAGTTCATCAGATTGTTGGGAATCAACATCAAGACCCCTTTGAAATCCTGGGCGCTCATCCCATCCAGGACAACGGCAAAATCTCCCATTGGGCCGTCCGAGCCTACCTCCCTAACGCCGACAGCGTTTCGGTCATTGTTCCGGAACAACGTCAAGAATATCCCATGCAGTCCGTGCATAACCCGCACTTCTTTGAATGCGTCATCGAAACCGCAGAACTTGCAAACTACCAATTTCGCATCACAGAAGGAGAGCATGAGCGGGTCATGTACGACCCCTACGCCTTCCGGTCCCCCAAACTCACCGACTTAGATATTCACCTGTTCGCCGAAGGCAACCACCATCGTATCTACGAAAAACTCGGCGCTCATACGATGGAAGTCAACGGCGTTAAAGGCGTGTACTTTGCAGTCTGGGCACCCAACGCCCGTAACATCTCCGTCCTCGGCGACTTCAACCACTGGGACGGACGCAAACATCAAATGGCTAAACGCGGTAACGGCGTCTGGGAGCTCTTCATCCCTGACCTGGGTGTAGGGGAACATTACAAATACGAAATTAAAAACTCCGCAGGCCACATTTACGAAAAATCTGACCCCTACGGGTTCCAACAAGAACCCCGACCCAAAACCGCCTCCATCGTCACCGACCTCGACACCTACGCCTGGACCGACGAAAAATGGATGGAGGAGCGTCGCAACAGCGACCCCCTGACCAAACCCATCTCCGTTTATGAATGTCATTTAGGCTCCTGGCTCCATGCCTCCGCCTCGGAACCGGCGAAACTCCCTAATGGAGATACCGAACCCGTCGTCATCGTCTCCGAACTCAAACCGGGTGCCAGATTCCTCACCTACCGGGAACTTGCCGAGAAACTGATTCCCTACGTCAAAGAACTGGGCTACACCCACATTGAATTACTCCCCATAGCGGAACATCCCTTTGATGGGTCCTGGGGTTATCAAGTCACCGGATACTACGCCCCCACCTCCCGTTTTGGCACCCCGGAAGACTTCATGTACTTTGTGGACCGCTGCCACCAAGAGGGAATAGCAGTCCTAGTGGACTGGGTTCCCGGTCACTTCCCCAAAGACGGACATGGATTAGCCTTCTTTGATGGTACTCACCTCTACGAACACGCTGACCCCCGCAAGGGCGAACACAAGGAATGGGGGACCCTCGTCTTTAACTACAACCGCAACGAGGTCCGCAACTTCCTGGTATCCAACGTCTTATTCTGGTTTGATAAATTCCACATTGACGGCATCCGCGTCGATGCAGTCGCTTCCATGTTGTATTTAGACTACTGCCGCAAAGAAGGGGAATGGGTTACCAACCAATATGGCGGACGGGAAAACCTAGAGGCGGCAGACTTCCTGCGCCAAGCGAATCACCTTTTGTTTTCCTATTATCCCGGCGTCCTCTCCATTGCTGAAGAGTCTACCTCTTGGCCGATGGTATCTTGGCCCACTTATGTAGGGGGTTTAGGGTTTAACTTGAAATGGAACATGGGCTGGATGCACGATATGCTGGATTACTTCAGCATGGACCCCTGGTTCCGCCAGTTCCATCAGAACAACATCACCTTTAGTATGTGGTATCACCACAGCGAGAACTTCATGCTGGCCCTGTCCCATGATGAAGTGGTACATGGTAAGAGCAATATCATCGGTAAAATGCCTGGCGATCGCTGGCAGAAATTAGCCAATGTCCGCTGTTTGTTTACCTATATGTTCGCTCACCCCGGCAAGAAAACCTTGTTTATGAGCATGGAATTCGGGCAATGGAGCGAGTGGAATGTCTGGGGAGATTTGGAGTGGGAACTCTTAGAACATGAGCCACACCAACAGCTAAAAACCTTTATGGGCGACTTAAACCGCTTGTATTGTTCCACCCCAGAACTGTATAGTCAAGACTTCGGACAAGAAGGGTTTGAGTGGATTGACTGCTCAGACAATCGCCATAGTGTCGTATCATTTATCCGGTGGGATAAAAATAAAGAAGATTTTGTGGTGGTGGTGTGTAACTTCACCCCGCAACCTCACAGTCACTACCGCGTTGGAGTCCCCGTACATGGATTCTACAGCGAAATCTTTAATAGTGACTCCGGCAAATATGGCGGGAGCAACATGGGTAACCTAGGCGGCAAATGGGCCGATGAATGGTGGTTACACAGTCATGCTTACTCAATGGATCTGTGCTTGCCACCGTTATCTGTCTTGGTATTTAAGTTAGATAAAGAGCAGACAGAAGAAGCGCGTAAAGCCTGGATGTCTCAAACTTGAGGCATTAAGGTTAGGGGTATAGAGTAGGAGAATAGCGAGCATCTTGCTCGCCCTCCCACCGTTTGTAGTAACCCCTTCAGGGGTTGCCCTGTCAAGGTGTATTTGTAGGGGCTTCGATGCTTGCGCCCCTATAGTTCTCATAGCCCTCCCCTTAGCAAGGGGAGGGTTGGGTGGGGTTTTCCCACTAACCCAAGAAACAAAGGATAGCTGGTCCAGATTTGATAGTTAAAAGCAGCGCGACTCAAGGGTTCAATAGGAAAGCGGATCCGCTTCGTTGCCCGGGCCGATTTATAGACCGAGAAGGCAGGTTCCTGGCTCAAAACGACTTTTGATACTCCATACGGTAGTTATAGGTCTGTTAACAGGAGAATGACTTAGTGGACCCCACCCTAACCCTCCCCAAGAATCAGGGGAGGGAACCGGAGGTGAACTCGAATCAGCAGGCCAATCACCATCAGCCTCAAAACCTACCCTGGTCAGAGTTTGAACCCCCGTCGGGCTGGCTACCTCAGCCACACTTTTCAGTTTTCCGCGTCGCCCCTAACAGGGTAGAAACAAACACACAGCGCTGTTTATTGCTGTTACTATTGCGGAGGCGAACCGTCACCCGTCCCAGACGACCATTAGCGTTTCCTCGGTAATTAAATTGCATTCGCCAAACTCCATTTGTAGAGTATTGATAAAGGGTGGTTTTGCTCTCATCAATGGTGATAAAAGAATTAAGATTTTGCCAGTGGTGCTCGGTGGGATCAACCGAGGCGGGATGAACTGCCCATTGAGATACATCACCCAACTCTCGGAAACTAGCTTGATAGGTAATTTTTTGGTGAGTGGCTTTAGTTTTAGCTTCTAGGAGAACTCCGTAGATTTCATTTTGACCCGCAGTGATGCGAGTAGTATTCAACAAACTGAGCCAACTGGGAATGCCTATAGCTGCTAAAATAGCGATAATCAAAACAACAATTAAAACTTCGAGTAATGTGAATCCGGTGGCCTGTGAGTTGCGAAACCGACCTCTGATTTGATGGGATAATTGCATCATTCAGCACCCTGATTATTGTTGTAAAATAAAATAAATCCTCCCGGGAGAAATTGGGAAGATTTTTAATATTTTTTTACAATTGTGATAAAGATGCAGGAGTATCTTCCCGACAACAGCGATTCACTCCTAACGAGGGACTCCTCTAGTCGCACTCAGCCCCTTTTCCTTTATGGACTGATCCTAACAGGGTTCTAAGAATAACGCATCTTTGTTCTCCACCATTCTCAAGAGTGATGTTTATTTTAGTAGGATCATCTTCGGCAGCTTGATCTTCTGGATCGAGTTCACCTTTATCATTAAAGGTAATAATCGTACTGGGTGGATTGATGATGAGTCGGTCTTGATCGATATTCTGCTTTGGGGCTGGAGCCGCCCCTTGTGGATGTACGGCCCACCAGACTTGTGATGTGGGAGAATCTTGTTGGATGGTAACTTCCCGCGTCGCTTTATTCACTAGGGCCTGCCGTTGTGCATCCCGAACGGCCAAGGCTATGATATCTTGCGCTTTGTTCAGACGGGTGTTGTTGACCATTGCCACCCAACTTGGACCCCCAATAGTCGCCAAAATCCCAATGATAAAGACCACCATTAATACTTCTAATAGGGTAAAACCTTGGGCAGTCTGTGGGGCAAAAGATTGAGCATCACGCGGGTACTGCCCTCTCTTCCAATGTTTGAATAAATCGATAGGTTTGTTCATAATTATTATAGGTTTTATATAACCTCTAAAGTCACTGATTTAGGAGAGAAATATTAGACGTGCTAATTTTTCGGGGAAACCTTTTAGCTAGTTCTATCTATTTAGGCGGGCGACGGTTTAATACTGTGCGAGCTTGGACTCGTCGCTCCAAACTGGGAAGATAGGCTGCATTTCTGGAGTTGGCCTGTCCCGCTCTGGTGGCAGCGTTGCCTCGTAAAAACAGAATCGCATCTTGAGAAACCTCTGTACTGAAAGAGCGAGCGCAAGCATAAAAGCTATTGTTCAACTTATTTGTTGTAGTATTTGGAAGCGTTGCTACTGTATAATTATCTGGATCAGGACATTGTAGCTCATTCACCTCCAGATAATCTAATCCATCAACCAGTGGAGCTTTAAATTTCCCTAGATTATTATTCGCCCAATTAATATTGGTGGAGGGTACCCAGGACTCAAAGGTAGCGGGAGAACTTGGTGCTACTCCGGTAGGACTTGCTGCTACTGGGGGGCTTCTATATTCCGGGGTTTCAGTTAAGCGGGCAAAGTCACTATATTGTTTCATCTCATATCTGATGATTCGAGCTGCCCCTTCCTGCCAAATTCCACCGGGCTGATTTGTTTCAATCCCATAAATTATTAAATTGTAAGTTTGGAGATTGGTCAGAACTAATCGGCAATCTGAGCTAGGGTGCTGGTCACAGGGAGGATTACCCAAACCCTCCAGAAAATCATCTCGATCATCTCCTTCAAGGGGAGTAGCTTTCCAGAAGGCTATCACGGGCTGTACATTATTGCCTAAGTTTAGTCTAGGTAGTTTAGGACGTAAATTATCTTCGTTGTAAATGAAAACTGCTTGTTGAATTTCTGCGGAAATATAATCAAGGGCTTGATTCATTTCTTGCTGCACTTGGCTCTTGGCGGTTTCCTGCTTTTCGGTGCCGAGCAGATTGACCACTAATGCCATCATGCCATAGGTGATCATGCCACCCACTAGGATTGCCATCAACAGTTCCGGCAACGTAAAGCCTGATTCTGGCTGAGGGTGATGCATCGGGGTGAAGTATCGTTTTAGGGTTAATTTAATCTTATTTGTCACCATTGCTTTTTTCCATAGAACCTGTGGAGTGGAAATGGGAAAAGCTCTACTAATTGAGGGTAGATTTTTCCCATTCTACTGTTTATGACGAATTAACATTGAGGTCGGGATGTGGACGGACTCAGGAAAGACGCTTGTGACCACAAGGGAATTGATTATTGTGCCAAAAGATTTCTGTATCTGACATCTGCATCTGGCAGGTCACTGACTATAAGGGGTGCATATTGCACAGCTAGGGGTGCAGAACCCATATTATTTCTCGCTGAGAATGCTAAAGATGCAGGGTCTGTAGTCAGAGTGCCGCCACCAGAGAAAGCACCGGCTGTATAAACTCGAACCCCCACCCACAAGGCTACAGGTCTATCTTTTTCTAACTGCCGGTTGGTGATAAAGGTTTGAATGCCAAACGTTGAATCTGCCTCTAGACAGGCGGTTTGGACTGCCGTCGGTGGGGAGTTGCTTGTACAGTTGCTCTCTGTTGCCGTTGGGGCCGCAACTCCTTGGGGGCGATTGCCAGTAGCTAGTGGGGGCAGTTGCTGTTCTAATTCAGCGAGCTTTGTTGCATCCTGTTCTGCCGCGATAGCTTCGAGTAAAACCCGCACTCGGTCCACTTCCCCCTGGGCTAGTTGCATGGCCTTCTCCGCGTTGTGAGCGCGGACTCGGGCGGCCATCGACAACATAATCGGGGGGGTAACGGCGACGATCGCCATACTAAATATGACTATTGCCGCGAGGCACTCAATCAGGGTTAAGCCAGATTCGGTTGATTTAAACTGCGATCGTCGTTGCATCGGAACCTCCGTCTAATTGCAAGGGAACTTAACGGTCTCGCGTAACAGACAGATGTAATCATCATCCGCTGGGGGCTCACGATAGAACTCATTGCGTTCATCACTGAGTTCTTGCATCTTGCTAGATGCAGCACCGGGAGGCATATATTGGAGTCCCACGTCATAACCCCATCGTCGATTCGGAGCCAAATAATAGAAGATATTTTCTTTTCCTCCACTGGTTGTCCCGAAACTGGTGGTTTTTCCAGCTACGGGTGTGGCACTTGGTTCCCAGGCATCATGTTCATAAGGTCCGGTCGCGTAGTTACTGAAGTTAAGCTGGATAAACGAACCGAGGATATGCAGATTCATATTTTGCCAATCTTCAAGCATCCGAGGGAAGTTATGCAACCCGCCATTACTTTGATTTTGGCGACTTGGGACCACCCCGTTAACCAGGACTGCATTCACCCAAGTGTCTGCGGGAGCTTTATTCAGCGGTTTGCCACTCCAAGGGAAGTTATCAAATCGGTAGTAATTTCCGTTATATGGAGCAGCAGCAGAAGGCGTACCGGCATTTATCATAATTTGGCCATTGCGGGAGATGGCAATCGGGGAGGTTGAGCGGGCACCTGGCGCCGGATTTTCTGCTAGATTCTCCCGCCTCCACGTCTGTGCCGTCGTACCACTGTTCGGACGATTTTGGTTGAGGTAGGAAGTGAACGGCACCCCACAACCATAATTATTACCAGTTTGAAGAATAGTTGTTGTGGGCGTGGACATCACCTGATGGGAAAAAATGATGCCGTCTTCAATGCTACCATCACAGAAGTTCTCTGAGAGGATAGTAATCGCATCCCCGATGATTTCTGTGGGTCGCCAGCGGTCGGAAGCCGACCGGGAAAATATTGGATTGAGGTTAGTACGACCGTAAAAGTTGCTAAAGACGTCTGGAGTCAGGGGTGGAGTGAATTCCTGAATGCTGTTTTGGTCGCCATGCAGGTTGAAATTCCCCTGGATATAAATCGGCTGATCAGAAACAATGGTGAGGCCTCGGTTAGTTCCATCATGACGGATATCTGAACCATTCTTTAACCGGAAACCATAAGGGCGACGGTCTGGATCTGCGTAGTAATCAACGGGTTTGAGGCTGATGCCTTTGTCTGTTAATTTAGGGTCGGTGGGTGAAGTTCCGACTGCATTCATGGCAGTGGGCAACCCAGTTAGGGCATTGGGATTGTATGCTGCTTGAGGTCGGGCGATCGCATCTTCTCTGATTGCATCTTCTCGGAAAGAATAGACAATCCCACTGTTGGAGAGCCAGCTTTCTCCCCCAATATTGTTATTCCGCAGCATATCCAGATCCAGGTTCAAGGTCCGAACATTCATGTGTTCCCGGCCATTGTACAAAGCAGAATCTTTAATGGCTACCTGGATATTCGTGGCGGTGCCGTTCGCTGCGATCGAGCGGACTAACTCGATGCGATTATCGTTTGGAACAGCAGTGGTATTAATGCCACTGGGATTATTGTTCTTGGGTAAAACCCAATTCGCAACAAGTTTGGGCCGGATCGCCATGTTCGCGATGTCATTTTCAGTTAGGGCTGTATAATTCCTGGCCTGATTCTGAACAATGTAGGGCTCTGCTGCCGGTTGTTGATAATCTCCATCTCCATCAAGGTCATGGTTATCCTTTGGAAATAGATAGTAGAGAGAGGGAAACTTGGGTTGAGGAGAACAGAACAGCCGGGATAAACGGATAAAGCGTTCTTCTGCCGCTCGTTTCGCCGCTGCTGTTGCTTCGTTAGAAGGTGCCCCAAAGCCAAAGAAGTTATTTCCAATATTAGCTGTATTACTAAAGTCACAGCCAATATTAATGGCAGTTCCGTTCTGATACGTTATACCACCATAAGAAAATCCTGCCCCTGCAAGCACTGTAGGTGTATATTGTGTTCTGTTGGCTGTTGCTAGGGTCGATGTAAACCCATAGGTGCGATCGCGTTCCACCTGCTCTTTGGTGTGCAGCAGACGAGCGAGTAACTGCTGTTGATTCGTGGCAGTTGGAGCAGGAAGCAGGGAAATATAGAGGTGAGGCGGCAGAACCGTACTGGCTGGCTCTGTTGCGACTAGAGCACCACTGCGGTTATAAATTTCGATATTAGTGCCAACAACCTTAATCTCTCCATCAGCATTGTCGTTGTTATAGAGTTTTTGCAACTCCGTGTCCAGAGCTACTAACTGGGGACGGTTGACTGCCGTATTCGCATAATCGTAGCTTTGCAGATAGTTGAGGTTATAGGCCAACATACCCAGGGTCGCCGCCGCTGTTTGCTGGATTGTATTGTCGGCTAAACTGCCGTTGTTACGAAGTAGAGAGGAGAAGTTTCCCCACATGGTCAAGAAAGGATAGGGATGTACCTTTCCATCTTGTTTGGGGGGAAAAGCACCGTCACTGTCTCCGGCAAAGTTAGCCAAGTTATTAAGGGCATTCTGATTCGGAGCAGTAGGTACTTCAAATTCCCATCCATTCGTTCCCCGACCATTGAAGAAGTCCGTAACAATCACATCCGCAGGCAGACTGCTAAATGCAGTCCCAGCTTTTTTGGCAAAGCTGATGGTTTCAAAGGTGGCACTGTTTTTGAGGGTCTCTACTGTCCCCGGATGTACTGTAGTCGCGACAATTGCAGCCGGGGTCTTGCCATCTCCCTGGCCCTTGTGATAAACCGCAGTGGCTTGTACCGCAGCTAAATTATCCCGCAACGTGCGCTGTTGTCGAAATTCATTAGCTCCTTTGGAACCCGTAGTAAAACCCGTTGCCTCCTGGGGATACAGGGGATCTGCAACACCACCCCAACCAAAGGCATTCCCTAATTCCAGGCGTTCTCCCATAATCACCCGCAGACCTTGCCCTCTAGCCCGACGTTCCCAATACCCATCTAAACCGTAATCATTGGGCTTGAGCACAGACGGGGGTTCATCCCGAGTGAGTTCAGGGTCAGCGAGTGCAGAACCCATATTTTGCGTAGGTTCTACCGAATAGGTTTCCCGACCATTTGGATTGTCTATAATCTCCGGTGGTTCATATCCGGGTTTCGGTCCATACAGGTTATCCGCACGATAGGTATCATCTACATAAGGCGGAGGAGTAACTTTACCAATATTGACCCTAGTTTTCAGAAGATTATTGTCGCCGCTCCAAGCTGCATCTTCAGCATCATCTAAATTGATGTTTGCCTTCCGAGGTACTGAGGTGTTGTTAGTGAGGATTTTACTCGGGTCGAGGGCAATTTCTAGGAAATTAGCACTCATATTAGTCGAGTCAGTCGTGGCATCAACGGGTTTGGGAGTGGGAGAATCGGCGTAAATATCCAAGTTAAAGTATGGTGGGTTGGATGTCACATTCCCGGCGATCCCGCCATAGACCAGATGCCCCCAGGTACTCACTTCCGAGTTGCTTTCCGGTTTATAAAAACAAGAGTTTTTACTACTGAGTAAGTAAAGCCGGAACTCCTTCTCCGGTTTAATAAATAAATTTCCTTCGCTATGAACGGCTCCATTCCAGTTAAAATTAAAGCCTGGGGTCAGTTCTAAGTCACTCCGGAACCAAGCTCCCCATTTATTCAATCCCTCAAATGTCCGGTCCTGTTGATATTGAACCGTGGCAATTGAACGATTAGCGCTAGACTCACCATTCGCCACGGAGTTAGGAACGCTCAGAGCATAAACTTGAAAGTTTTTTCTAAATTGCGCCGTACCTAGAGGAAACCAGCCAAATGCACCAGCACTTCCGTCATCCGGCTGCTCAATTCGACAAGCCTCGGCGTTAGACCCATTGCCGAGCTTCTCAAGAAGAGGACCATTGCGAACGAGGAGTCGCTCCGCTTTCTTTTGATCGCTGGTGATTAAAGTCCCCCCTAATTCTGGGTCCATTGTTTCTAGGGGATTCTCTTCGGTCCCTGTGGAGGTTCTTAGAACAATGGTATAAACAGTTGTTGTATCATCTTTTTTATCGTCTTTTCCATCCGTATCGCTCTCATATCTCCATGCGATATTTCGCTTGGCATTTCCTGTATTCCCAGGAAGTGTTATCCGGGTTTCGTCGGGAAAGGTATAAGCATCGTCAAGCAGATCCTCTTCGAGGATCAGTTCTCCAACATCCGTCACATTTCGGTCTTTAAATAATAGCTCTAACTTAGCTTTAGCTCGGTCGATCGCAGGCGCTGCACTATTTTCTACTTCCTGCCGTTGAAATTGAGTAATAGCATCAGTTGATCGCTGATAAGACCGGAAGATTAAAGTGCTGACTACCAACGTCATCACGATGATGAGTAGCATAGTCGTTGGCAACACAAAACCCCCCTGCAATCGACGGCGTGAAGTGACGAAGGCAGTGCGGAGAAAACGATAAGTATCTCGACTCGTCAGTTTCTGAGCAAATCGAATGATTGCTTGCACGAGGTGCGTTAACGCTTTTTGGATTTTGTGCTTTCTAGCCATAGCTACTCCGTGAGTGCAGGTGCCATTAATAAAAAATAGAGAGTCTTTTTTCTGTGGTAGCTTAAAAATCCCGGAATTGACTATCCGTATATTTCCGGAGATAATTGTTAAACTATTGTATTATCTAGTTTTTAGGTTACCCAGTTAGATAGAAAAATCAATCATCCCTGGGTTAGAAAGTTAGTTAATAGGGACTCAGTAAAAGGGCGTTCAAATTCCCCATAGAAATAAGGGGCGCGGCATTGCCGCGCCCCTTCATAGTCAGGGTTCCCTGGGGTTGGGGTCCTAATATTTGGACAGATTGATTCCCGCTTCTTTGGCGTATGCTTGCAACCCCTTATGATTAAGGGTTTTGATGGCAGTGGTGGAGAGGCGCAGTCTCACCCAGCGGTTTCCTTGGGGCCACCAGACCCGTTTCCATTGCAGGTTGGCTTCTTGCAGCTTATGGGTGCGGCGGTGGGAGTGGGAAACGGCCATTGCGTTATTCGCTTTTTTGCCGGTGAGTTGACATTTGCGGGACATGGTTTCTCCTTCGATAGTTGGGCTATGTTGAAACGCAGTCTCTTATTGTACCGAGTTTTGGAGAAGGATGAAGGATGGAATCGTTCTCAATGGTTTCTTAGTCTTGGGTAGGAGTTGAGAAACCCGGACAAGGGTAGCTTTTTTACGCCGTAAATTTTTCAAGTTTTGGGGTTTTCATAGCCCTCCCCTTGGTAAGGGGAGGGTTGGGTGGGGTCTAACCATTTTTGTGTTCTCATAGCCTAGCGCTGTCAAGGTGCAACCCCAGGAGTTTTCGTACTTTCAGAGCGGCGGCCAACATTTGAACCCTAGCCTGTCAAGGTGATAAATTTGATGACAAAAAATCGTTATTTCACGTAGGGGCGCAATGCTTGCGCCCTGTCTTGCGCTATCGGTAAAGAGTAAAGAGAGTAAAGAGAGAGGGCGCAAGCATTGCGCCCCTACAAATACACCTTGACAGGGCTAGGGTTTAAATCCCAATAGGGTAAAGGATTAAACCTCTTTTCATCCGGGGTTCAGTGAACCCCACCCTAACCCTCCCCTTACTAAGGGGAGGGAACTGGAGGTGAACTGAATCCGCAGTCAATCATCCTCAGGAGAGAGAGCGCAAGCATTTGAACCCTAGCCCTGTCAAGGTGATAAATTTGATTATAAAAAATTGTTATTTCATGTAGGGGCGCAATGCTTGCGCCCTGTCTTGCGCTATCGGTAAAGAGTAAAGAGAGGGCCTGCGCATTGCGCCCCTACAAATACACCTTGACCCGGCTAGGGTTTAAATCCCAATGGGGTCAAGGATTAAACCTCTTTTCATCCGGGGTTCAGTGAACCCCACCCTAACCCTCCCCAAGAATCAGGGGAGGGAACCGGAGGTGAACTGAATCAGCAGGTCAATCATCATCCCCAGTTTCTGATTCTGGGGCATTGGGACCAGTCGGTTTTAACCGACTTTAGTTAGGCCGCCAACGTTCAAATCTCCGCCGGTTGTTTTAGGACGGTTGTTCAGTTAGACGGGTGAGTAGACGATTGGAACGGTCCACGAAGGAGGTCATACCTTCGGCGTCAAACCCTTTTTGCGCCATCAGTGCTAAGTCGTAGACATGGTGACAAATCATGTCGGCGAGTTCTGCCGAAGGGGATTTTCCTTCGCCTTGGAGGATGCCGCTTTGGGAGAGTTGGGTCAGGTGTTGGATCAAGGGATGCGCGGTATTAACGAGCAGGATATGTTCGTCTGGGAATTTCGCAGATTCCTGAGAGACTAAGGCGTTCATATCCCGGAGGCGGCGCAGGAACTCCGGTAGCAGGACCATTGCGGGTGGGGTGCCTTGGGGGTCCTCGGATTTTAGGGCCTCGGTGCGGATGGTGAGTTTGGGTTTGTTCAGCGCTTGCTCAAAGATTTCTTTGATTTGTTCGCTACGGGTTTTGTTGGTACTGGGATCGACGATTTCTGAGGCTTTGTCTTGTTCGATGAGTTTGTCGTCTATCTCCGCATCAACGCGGGAGAATTTGACTTCGCTATGTTCCCGTTCCAAGAAGCTAATGAAGTGGGGGTCAATGAAGGAGTCCATAAACAGAACTTCTAACCCCTGACTTTTGTGCAGCTGCACGTAGGTGGCTTGCGCTACGGAGTCAGTGCAGTAAAATGCCTGATTCTCGTGGCGGGGTTTGTTGCGTTCTAAATACTCGTCTAGGGTGGTGTAAGAGGGTCCCTCGGTTTTACTGTCCGATGAAACTTGTTTCCAGGCGTCTCCTTCTTCGGCTTGCACTTCCACAGCAGGTTGGTCGGATTCTGCCGGTTTCAAGTCGGCAGTGGTGCGATAGATAATAATATCTTCCAGTTGCTTTTTGAATTTATCGTCGTTGAGACAGCCGAATTTGACGAAGGTGCCGATATCTTGCCAGCTTCGGATATATTCTTGGCGGTTTTTGTTGTACTGTTCTTTGAGTCGGTCCGCAACTTTTTTGGCGATGAAGTCTGCGATCTTGCGGACGGTTCGGTCCATCTGCAAGGCGCTACGGGAGACGTTGAGGGGAATGTCGGGACTGTCGAGGACTCCGCGCATGGGGAGGAGGAATTTCGGGATGATTTCTTCGCAGTGGTCCGAGACGAAGACTTGATTACAGAACAGTTTGATTTGTCCTTTGGTGACATCGACATCGGGACGGAGTTTAGGGAAGTAGAGGATGCCTTTGACGAGGAAAGGATAGTCGGTGTTCAGGTGGACCCACAACAGGGGTTCTTCTTGGAAGGGGTAGAGGTAGCGGTAGAAGTCGAGGTAATCTTCGTCGGTGAGGCTGCTGGGAGATTCGCGCCACAGGGCTTTTTGCCGGTTGACTTGTTCGCCATCCATTTTGATGGGAACCGGCATAAAGTCGCAGTAGGTTTTGACGAGTTGCTTGATGCGGGAGGCTTCGGCGTATTCTTTTTCTTCGTCTTGCAGGGTCAGGGTGATGGTGGTGCCGTAAGTGGTCCGGCTGGAGTCTTCAAGTTTAAATGAGGGGGACCCGTCACAACTCCAATGGACGGCTTCGGCCCCTTCTTTGTAGGATAGGGTGTCGATTTCGACGATTTTGGCGACCATGAAGGCGGAGTAAAAGCCGAGTCCGAAGTGGCCGATAATTTGGCGATCGCTAGCGGCTTGATATTTGGTAATGAATTCTTCGGCGCTAGAAAAGGCGACTTGATTGATATACTGTTTCACTTCCTCGGCTGTCATGCCGATGCCAGTGTCGGTGATGGAGAGGGTGTTTTTCTCGGGATCGACGGCGATGGTAATTTCCGGGTTGCTGGTGTCCCCGCTAAATTCTCCGGCGTAGGAGACCATTTTGAGTTTTTCTATGGCATCGACGGCGTTGGAGACAAGTTCCCGCAAGAAGATTTCATGGTCGGAGTATAGAGACTTCTTGATAATGGGAAAGATATTCTCGGTATGGATCGTGATTTGGCCTTGTTCCAGTACGGTCATAGTTTTCTCAGTTTAAGGGTAAATTCTATTTCAGTCTTGATTGTGGGCGATCGCGCGGTCCTTGCCGATCAGGGGAACCCCCCGATCAGGATTCGGATCTCCCTACTTTTGGAGTTGAAGCTGGGTTCAGGGTTGGGTCACGGTATGGAGTGAACCTCAATCATTTTGAGAATGGATCCCAGCCAGAAAGTCTGCTAGGGTAGTGCGAGCATCTTGCTCGCTATCTTTATAGCAAACTGATTTAGACACGCTATAGAAGGCGGCTGCTTGTGTTATTCAATTCTTATGTGTTCATTTTCGGGTTTCTGCCGGTCACCTTGTTGGTCTATTTTGGGTTGACTCGGTTGCACTATGTGAAGGCGGCGATAGTTTGGATGGCGATCGCCTCGTTGTTCTTTTACGGTTACTGGAATCCGGCTTATCTGCTGTTACTGCTGATTTCCATTGGTCTAAACTATACCCTGGGCAGGGCGATCGCCTCTAGTCCACTCAGGGGCGATCAGGCTAAATTCCTACTGATTTTCGGTATTTTGATTAATCTAGCCCTAATTGGCTATTACAAATATGCCGAATTTTTCCTGAGTTTCCTCAATAGCGCGTTTAAGTGGAGTTGGCCGACTCCCGAGATCCTTCTCCCCCTAGCAATTTCATTCTACACCTTTACCCAAGTCGCCTATCTGGTGGATGCATACCGGGGAGAAACTAAGGACTCCAATTATGATTTAATCACCTACAGTCTGTTTGTCTCCTTTTATCCGCAATTAATCGCGGGGCCTATTTTGCGCCATGACGAACTGATTCCCCAGCTGCGATCGGTCAGAAATTTTATTTTTTCAGATAAAAATTTTGCCCTGGGTTTAACCCTATTTATCTTGGGATTATCCAAAAAAATGCTGATTGCGGATAATTTATCCCCTTGGGTTGCACCAGTGTTTAATCATGCGGAGTCGGTGACATTTCTGGAAGCCTGGATTGGGGCCTTGAGCTATACGTTTCAATTGTATTTTGATTTTTCGGGCTATTCCGATATGGCGATCGGCTTAGGGTGGATGGTCAATATCAACCTACCGATTAATTTTAATTCTCCCTATAAAGCGAGTTCAATTATTGACTTTTGGCGGCGTTGGCATATTACCCTTTCGGCATTTTTGAGAGATTACCTTTATATTCCCCTGGGGGGCAGCCGCAAGGGAGAAATTCGCCGCATTAGTAATTTGATGATTACCATGCTTTTAGGGGGTCTGTGGCATGGTGCTGGATGGACTTATGTGATTTGGGGGGGAATGCATGGGTTATTTTTGGGCATTAATCATATCTGGCGCAAGCTGGGGATTTCCCTGCCGAAATTTGTAGGAGTGACGGTCACTTTTTTGGCAGTCGTTACCAGTTGGGTATTATTTCGGGCCACTACATTTCAAGATGCTTTAGAACTTTTACAGGCAATGGTGGGAATGAAGGGAATTATTTTACCGGATACTTTTCAAGGGGTTTTAGGTTGGATTCCAATTGGAGGAATTTTTCTGGGATGGCAACCTTTAAATTACTTGCCAAGTATCGGAGGGGGCTATAGTCTGTTCATGTTAGCGATCGTCATGCTGGGGGTGATGAAGTTGCCCAATACAATGGAAACGATCGCGCGGATTACCCCTAAGATAGGGTGGGGGTTAGGAATAGCCACTTTAGCAACGGCTTGTCTGCTTTCCTTGAATCGAATTTCAGAATTTTTGTACTTTCAATTTTGAACGATTATATGAAAGAGTATCAACGGTATATTAAAATTATTTTTTCTGTAATATTGATGCAGTTTGTTACGATTAGTGCCTTTAATATTGCCATCGATCCTTACAGTGTATTCAATAGTCCAATTGGGTTAGGGCTTAATCAAGTCAAGCCGGAAAAACATAAACAGGTGCGGATGTTTAAAGCCATTGATGTTATCAAAATTCAACCGGCTATGGTGTTTATCGGGTCCTCTAGGACAGAGTTTGGTCTGGACACTGCTCATCCGTTTGTAGCCGGGATACAGCCGGGATATAATTTAGGAATTACCGGGGCGAATATCTATGAAGCACGGCGATATTTTGAACACGCGATCGCCAATAATCCTAACATAAAAAAAGCAGTGATTGGAACTGATTTTTTTATGTTTGGTAATAACAAAAAAAGCCAAGCTGACTTTTCAGAAAATCGCTTATTAATTTCTTATATTACCCTGCAAGATAAGTTAAATTCTAGTTTTTCTTGGGGGGCTACTCGGGGAAGCTTGAAGACCATTAAAGTCAATCAAAGCCATGGTGATAGGGTGGGACATTTTTACCCCGATGGCCGGAGAAATCCAGCTTATTATATCCAAGATATTTATGGAGGTCTTCAAGGCGTAGATATTATGGAAGACCTTTTAAAAAAAAATGATTTTTTTCAAGCAAAAAAAAGAGGGCAACTCTACGAAATTTCCCATTTAGAAGAAGTAAAAAATATCGTAAAATTATGTCAGGAAAACCAGATTGAATGTCATCTGTTTATCTCTCCCTCTCATGTAACTCAGTGGGAGTCACTTCGGTTATCCGGAGCTTGGGAAGTTTTTGAAGACTGGAAGCGTAAATTGGCAGAAATTACGCCGGTTTGGGATTTTTCGGGTTATAACAGCATTACGACAGAACCCCTGAGTCACAAGATGAAAAATTATATGGATAATTCTCATTATCGGAAAGAAATCGGCGATTTAGTCTTAAATCGGATCGGTCAATATAATGAAGATATAGTCCCCGCAGATTTTGGAGTATTATTAACTCCAGAAACCGTAGATAATCACTTACAAAAAATTAGAGAAGACCAGAAAAAGTGGGCAAATAATAATCCAGATGTTGTCGGTTTTGTAGAAAATCTTTTTAAAGATTAAGTCGAATTCATGATGGTTAACTTTAAAATATTTTAATCTTCTGGATGTTCAGTGATTAATTCCTGCCTAATTTTATCCCAAGACAATGATCGAATGTTGAACCAGGCATCAGCAAACAGACTCCCAAGGGTCAGAATCCCGTTGGAGTCAAAATGCAGTAAGTCTTTATGTAGAGATAAATTGCGAGTTTCAACAGCCCGAGTATGGGGAATAGTAGTCTGGACATTGAGTTGAGCCGATCGCACCATATCCCCGCAACAGTTTATCGTGTTATTCGGCTTTTTATGCTGATTTCCAAAGTGAACCATTCCGTAGACCAAGGGAAGGTTTGGTCGGTTAAAATCCTGACGAATGGTTTGGATAAAGTGGGTGAGATTAGATTCATAGTCTTGGGCCATTTCCAGATGACTGGCATCGCTTTCTCCTTGCATCCAGAAAAACCCTGAAACCTCTACGGTATAACCCAAAGCAGATAAGTCGGCGATCGCCTGGAAAACTCGCTGTTTCAGGCGAGGATAGAGGGTATCTTTTGGATCACCGTTGGCATCTAAACCCGGATCCCATTGGGTGGCGAGATTCGTCCCATTTCGAGAATATTTGACCAACGCGACGGTTTCATTCAACCCATTGGCAAGATTCTGTCCCAGAGAAATTTCGGGTCCAAATCCGACGGAATTGTTCACTTTATGACTATGTTCGGGATGATAAGCCTCGAAGGGAGGAACAGGGAGAGAAGGGTCTGGAGAGAGTAAGGGTTCTGTAGGTGCTTCTAGGGGAACCCACTGGTCCTGGCGATCGTACCAGAGTACATTCTTTTGGGATTGGCGCAGGCGATCGGGCAAGTCCTCTATATGGGATTGATAACCTAGCATATTCGATTGTCCTGCCAAAATAAAAAGTTTAATCCATAATGCTTGAGAACGGTTCATGGAAAACACCAAAAAGGTAGAGATGAGTGCCAATCTAGTTGTTTGCTTGAGATTCATAGAAGTTGTTCGGGTTGGTTTATGACGTTGCGATCGCGCCTCCCTGTTCTCTATGTTTAGGAAGAAATGCAGCAATCGCGCCCCATCATTCAGTTTTGGAAAATCGCACCTTAAGAATTTTCAGGAATTTTCGAGCCTGTTGAGGAGGTAGCAAAATTCCAGCTATTATTTTAAAAAATACAATTGACATGAGTCGGTTTTGCCGTCGTAGCATTCCCGGATTGTTAATTACGGCATACCAAAAACATCGGCTAGCAATCAGACATTGTATCCGCGAGGGATTGCCTGTGAGCGCCCGAAACATAAGATACTGATAAAAGTTAGCAATACTGGGCTTTTTGAGGGATTGTAAGGACTCAGAACCCAAAGATAAGGCGCGCTCAATAACTTTCAATCCCTGGATTTCCATTTTAGAAATATTGGCAGAGCTGGCACTGGGCGACATCCGATATAAAATTTGAGGCTGCGGTACGGCGACAAAATGATAGCGTGCTGCCAATCGCAACCACATATCCCAATCTTCTGCTGGAGAAAGCGAACTATCGAACTCACCCACTTTTACTAAAGCGTGGCGACGAATTAAGGGGTTAGAGCCATTTTCTATAAAGTTTTTGAATAAAAGTTTGGCAGTCACATCACCGTTAATGGAGATGTGACTGCCGTGATATAAAAAATTACCCGCTTCATCGATATAATCAGTCCAGCTATAAGCGACAGCGGCATGAGGATTTTCTTGCAGTGCCTTCAATTGCGCTTCTAGTTTATCCGGTGTCCATAAATCATCAGCATCTAAAAAAGAAATATACTCGCCCCTGGCTCGCTCGATTCCCCGATTGCGGCTGACGGCAACTCCTGCATTTGGGTAAGAAAAAACTTGAACTCGTGGGTCTTTTATCGTCGCAATTTTTTCTAAACTTTCATCAGTTGAACCATCATTTATCACTATAATTTCTAAGTTTGATAAGGTCTGTTTTAAAACGGAATTGAGAGTTTTGTTGATAGTTTTTTGATTATTGAAAATTGGAATAATTACAGAAATGAGGGGCATGAGCATATAATTTTCAATACAATTGTAGCTTTAGAACGCATCTAGACGAACATAACCCAGTAAGGTAATAGGATTCGCAAATCCTTTCATTTTGGTTCTAAATGTGCCAGCCTGAGCCGGAGGAAGCAAAGCAATTACGAATACTTGAAATAAGACTTTAAAGATAACTTTTTTTCGCATCAGTACCGGATCGTACCGGATTGCTTGGGATAAAAAGCGCAGAGCTGCTATAGCTTTGAGGCGTTGTGGATTTCCTTCCAACGCTTTAAAGGTCAAAAATTTATACAGATTTCCTAGACTCTGAGGCTTAAGGTGCTGTAAGAATTCAGGAGCCTGACGATAAGCGCGATCAAGAACGCGCAAACAACCAGTTTCAAGTTTAAACACGTTAGCCGACAGAGAATTTGCAGAGATTCGATACAACACTTGCGATCGCGGCACCGTCACGAAAGAGTGCTTGATAGCCAATCTTAAATACAAATCCCAATCCTGTCCCGCAGGCAGTGACTCGTCAAAGCCTCCAACTGCTAGTAAAGCCTGCCGCCGAATTAAGGGATTAGAACCATTTTCTAAAATATCCATCATCAACAGCTTTGGCAGCCCATCACCATTGATCGTGATATGGCCACCCCGACGCAAAAAGCGGCTTGATTCATCAATGCAGTCGCTCCAACTATAGGCGATGTCAGCTTGAGGATTGGTTTTCAACGCTACCAATTGGGCTTCTAATTTATCGGAAGTCCACAGATCATCTGCATCTAAAAATGCAATATATTCACCGCTTGTTTGGGCAAATCCTCTATTGCGACTGGTAGAAGCACCACTATTCAGATAGGAAAATACTTTAATGCGCGGATCGGGAATCTGCGAAACGATTTCCCCCGTGGTATCAGTAGAGCCATCATTAATAATAATTACTTCAAAATCTTCAAAAGTTTGATTTAAAACAGAATCCACGGTTTCTTTAATCGTTTTTTCAGCATTATAAGCTGGAATAATTACTGAAATTGTTGGCATATTATTTCCCCTCGTTGTTTTCTCCAGTCCCTAATTTTCCAGTCTGGGCATTTTTTATCCAATAAAACGGACTGAGCAGACTACCCCGATAAAACTCCATTTCAAAGGCTGGTATTAACTCGTTTTTCAGCTTATCTCCATACTTGAGGCGATGTTGAATTATGCGCCGCAGATTTCCGGCAATTGTTTTGGCCCAAATCCCTGGCTTGTCCTTTGTTTTAGCATTAATCATCCGTAACTGGCAAGTTGCTACGCCACAGGCACGCGCTAAGGATAACAAATAGTCTCGTTCTAGCCGCCAAGAGGGAATTTGATGATTGATATGCATAGCTGGATTGTACCAGATTTCCCACCCGGTTTTATGCAGATACAACAAGGGTGCATAATCATCTCCTCTTGCTAAGGCATCTCCTTGATTTCCTACAACTTTAGGAGTATTTGGTACTGCTTCGCGCCATGCTCGTTTACGAACGACTAATCCGGCACCGGGAGGCAATCGTAACTGATCAGGGTCAAATAAAAAGGGTTTGGGTCCATGTTCACGAATGGCTAAAAATGCCGCAATTTTTTTAAAGTTTTCTGGGGGTTCTACTTCAAATTCTCCGTGAATTTGCCCGCTGAATGCTCCAGCTTGAGGATGGTTATTGCCAAATTCATAAGCAGCGGCTATCCAGTCTATTGCCGGGATATTATCATCATCTAAAAAAGCCAGAAATGTTCCCTTTGCTTCTTGGATAGCTCGTTCTCTGGCAAAGGCGAGTCCTTGTTGTCCTTCAAAGTAGTATCTTAGAGGATAATTGGGTTGCCAATGGGTTTGATACTCTTGGATAACTTGAGCGGTGTTGTCACTGCTATTGTTATCAATAATGATGATTTCCCAGGCGATATTTTCAGTTTGAACTTGATGGCGCAGGGCGTCTAATACTTGGGGTAAACGAGTCGCACCGTTATAGGTTGGTATGGCTACGGTTAGGTCTAATGAATCGGTATTCATAACTGGAAAATTCCATTACTGATATGGATTCTTTGATGTGAGTCTGGGTCAAGAATCGGCCATTTATTCTCCTGCGATCGCCCCTTTTTTAGAGAACTCTCTAGGCTTTTTATTTCGATCCAAATAGCCGTTACGCCACAGATAAAAAAAGCTGTTTAAACTACTAACCAATAACTGTCTTTCACAAGCGGCGATCGCATCGGGAACCTGAATCCCATATCGGAGGATATGCGCGGCCAATTTTCGTAAGTCGTTGGCGAAGTAAGCGGTGGTCAAAACCGGCTTTAATATCGGCTTTACCCCCACCATCCGCGTGACATATCGACTCAACCCAATCCCTCGAAAAAACGGAATTAAATACTCCGGATCTAAGCGTTGCCGGGGAATTTTATGGACAACCTGCATCGCAGGATTATACCAAATTTCCCAGCCTTGCAATTTAATATAGGCGATCGCTTCTAAATCCTCTCCCGTAAGCATACTGCCCGGAGTTCGGCCATTGAGAATGCTATTTTCCGGTACGCTGTCTCGCCAGACTTGGGTGCGGGCTACTAACCCAGCAGACGGAGGCAATAAATTTTTATGGGGGGAATAGAGTAACGGTTTTGAACCCCGACGGGTAATGGCTAAAAAGCAGATTAAGCGATTAAAATTGGGCGGCGGTTCTATTTCAAAGTCCGGGGAAATTAAACTCCCATAAGCACCGGCTTTCGGATGTTGTTGGGCAAATTCATAGGCAGCAGATACCCAATTTGAGGCTGGGATATTGTCATCATCCAGAAACCCAATTAAAGGACTCTTGACCTCTTTAACGGCCCGTCTACGAGCGTGAGCCGCCCCCTGTTCGGGTTCAAAGCAATAGTGCAAAGGTCCGATTCCATCCCATTGCGCTTGATAGTCTCGCAGAATTGGGGCGGTGTTGTCGCTGCTGTTGTTATCAACCACTAGAATTTCCCAGGAAAACCCTTCGGTGTTGACTTGCGATCGCAGTGCCTCTAACACTTCTGGAAAGCGCTTTTCCCCGTTATAGGTGCAAATTGCAACGGTTAAATCAACCCCCATCTTTCACTACTCCCTTGCCCTAAACAGTGCTATGGTTTCTCTGCCCTTTTGAAAACTCCAAGCCCTAAAATTTAACTATCCAATTTGGGGAAGGACAGGGTGCTACCCTGTCCCTTTCATCAAAATAGCCCTTTTAGGGAATCGGTTCACTCTTGACATCGATCGCCTCATCAATAAATCGACTGTTCAGCGGTTGAGTCTTGACTTCCTCAACGGATTCAATCGGTTCCGGCGGTTCATCGGGCGGGATTACTGGCTTTTTTTGAACCGGAACCGGCGGTTTAGTATCAAAGGTCAATTTTGACGGTCCTCGGTCAATGTAAAGGGTATCTCCTGCAACAAATTTCCCTTCTAATAACAGAGTGGCGATCGGGTTTTCCAATTCTCGTTGAATCGCCCGCTTGAGGGGTCTGGCCCCATAAACTGGATCGTAACCGACTTCGGTAATATAATCCAGAGCTTCATCCATGAGACTAAGGGAAATTTTTTGCTCAGCCAATAGCTTATCCAAGCGCTTGATTTGAATTTTGACAATTTCGCTCAACTGCGATCGCGTCAAAGCGTGGAAGAGAATAATCTCATCCACCCGGTTCAGAAACTCCGGACGAAAGTGCTTCCGTAGCGCCAGCATCACCCGTTTTTGCATTTCTTCATAGCGGGAATCATCCCCGGCTAAGTCTAAAATGTGGTCACTGCCAATATTGCTCGTCATCACAATCACGGTATTTCTAAAATCGACCAACCGCCCTTGGGAGTCGGTGATTCGTCCATCATCGAGCACTTGCAACAAAATATTAAACACATCGGGATGAGCCTTTTCTACCTCATCCAACAACACCACGGAATAAGGATTTCGGCGCACCACTTCCGAGAGTTGACCCCCTTCGTCATACCCCACATACCCCGGAGGCGCACCCACTAACCGGGAAACCGAGTGTTTCTCCATATACTCGGACATATCCAGGCGCACCAGGGAGTCCTCGGTGTCAAATAGGACCTGAGACAAGGCGCGGGCGAGTTCAGTTTTACCGACCCCAGTCGGTCCCATAAATAGGAAGGAACCGATCGGGCGTCCGGGGTCCTTCATTCCAGCGCGTGCCCGACGAATGGCAGCAGAAACAGCCGAAACCGCTTCTTGTTGTCCAATTACCCGCTGATGGAGAAACGATTCCATTTGTAGCAGTTTCTGCCGTTCTGATTCCAACAGGCGATTAATGGGAATCCCGGTCCATTTGGCAACAATTTCGGCAATATCAGCTTCCGTGACTTGTTCTCGCAGTAAAGTAGAGCCACTGGCTTGCAACTTCAGCAGTTCGGCTTCTTTGGCTTCGCGATCGCGCTGTAACACCTCCAACTTGCCATATTTCAACTGCGCCGCCTTGTTCAAATCATAGTTGCGTTCGGCTTTTTCAATCTCCACCCGCAAGCCATCTTCCTGTTCCTTGAGCGCATTAATGGCATTGAGCAAATCCTTCTCCGTCTGCCATTGATTGCTTAGTTGCTGCTGCTTGCCGGTTAGAGTGCTAATCTCCTGGGTAATCCGCCCTAATCGTTCCTGGGAAGCGCGATAGGCGTTAGTTCCCACCACCCCCGCACCTTCCCCTTCCAGGGAGAGTTTTTCCATTTCTAACTGCATCAACCGGCGATCTGCCGCTTCTAATTCCGTGGGTTTGGAGGTAATCTCCATTTTCAGCTTGGCTGCTGCTTCATCTACCAAGTCGATCGCCTTATCGGGCAGAAAGCGATCGCTGATATAGCGATTGGACAAACTTGCCGCCGCCACCAATGCCGCATCCAGGATTTTTACCCCATGATGCACCTCATAACGCTCTTTCAACCCCCGGAGGATGGAAATCGTATCATCCACCGTGGGTTGATCGACCATCACCTGCTGGAACCGACGCTCTAAAGCAGCATCTTTTTCGATATATTTGCGATATTCATCCAGGGTACTCGCCCCAATACAGCGCAGTTCCCCCCTTGCCAGCATAGGTTTAAGCAGGTTTCCCGCATCCATTGTCCCTTGTCCCGCCCCGGTTCCGACTACCGTATGCAATTCATCAATAAACAGGACAATTTGACCGTCGGACTGGATCACTTCCCGCAGGACCGCCCGCAGCCTAGCTTCAAATTCACCTCGGAATTTGGCCCCAGCAATTAGACTGCCCATATCCAGGGAAATTAACTGCCGGTTTTTCAGGGATTCGGGGACATCCCCATTAACAATTCGTTGAGCTAGGGCCTCAGCGATCGCGGTTTTACCCACCCCCGGTTCCCCAATTAACACGGGATTATTCTTAGTCCGTCGCGAGAGCACCTGAATTACCCGGCGGATTTCCTCATCTCGCCCAATTACCGGGTCTAGTTTGCCTTGTTTGGCTTGTTCGGTGAGGTCCCGTCCATACCGTTCTAGGGCTTCATATTCCGTTTCCGGACTTTGGTCTTTGACCTTAGAACTCCCCCGAATTTCCTTAATTGCCAGGTCCAGTTTTTGTTGCTCAAACGGGGTGCGGGCGTCAAGAGTAGAGGCTTTTAGGGCGCGACGTCCCAGGCGATCGTCTTCAGCAAAGGCCAGCAACATATGTTCGATGGAGATAAACTGGTCATCGAGATTTTGCCTTGCTGTTTCGGCCTTATCTAATAACAGATCTAAACTGCGCCCGAGGTAAAGTTGGCTGGTATTGCCGACTTTAGCTTGACGAGATGCAAAGGTGCTAACTTGTTGTACAAGTTTCTCGGGAAGGATTCCCGCCTTAGTCAGGATACGCTGGGCGAGTCCTTCTTGTTGTTCTAAAAGGGCGATCGCTAAATGTTCTACCTCCAGTTGCTGATGTTGGTAGCGACGGGCGACGTCTTGGGACTTGACAATGGATTCCCAAGCTCGGTCTGTAAATTTGCTGGCGTCAGTAGGCTGCATCTTTTAAGTGCTGTCTGCCTCCAAAGGTATTTATTTAAGGGTTTAACCGGCTTAAATTAGCATCCGGACTATATAGCTATGGTATCTTATCGGAGTTTTTCGCTGAGCTCACCGTTTGCAATCCGGATCCAGAAGTCGTTCTCTTAATTGGGTGTCACGACTTTAGTCGTTTCCGCCTCCAACCTTACCTGTAGGTGGTTTGTTTGTTAAAAGGCGATCGCCTCCGAGCAAAGCCCCATACAATGACAGGACCACAGGGGCTTGTAAACCTGCGTCAGTTTTGAGGATAACGACTAAAGTCGTTACTACGAACCGGGGATAACGACTTTAGTCGTTACTACGAACTTTTTTGTTGTATCAATTCAATTTTATAACCATTAGGGTCTTCCACGAAGGCGATCACCGTGGATCCGTGCTTCATCGGACCGGGTTCGCGGGTGACTTTGCCCCCTTGAGCTTTAATGCGATCGCAGGTGGCGTAAATATCATCCACACCTAGGGCAATATGACCATAGCCAGTCCCCAGCTCATAATGGTCGGTATCCCAGTTATAGGTAAGTTCGATCGCCGCTTCTTCCGATTCATCGCGATATCCCACAAATGCCAAGGTGAATTTTCCCCCGGGATAGTCTTTTTGCCGCAATAGCTTCATGTTCAAAACGTTGCAGTAAAAGTCCAGGGATTTTTCCAGGTTGCCCACTCGCAACATCGTGTGTAAAATTCGCATGGTTTCTCCAAGTTTCCTGACTTTCTCCTATTGTAAGGGGCCGATGCCTTGCAGTCGGGAAAGGGTTCACATCCCCTAGGGGTGAGGGTTTACTCAATCCACTGGAGTAGGGCAACTGCTTGGGATCCTGATCGAGAAAATTTTTTAAATCTGAGCCTCAACCCTAGAGTTGGCTGTATCGTAAAACTTTGAGGCAATAATTTGCTTGATCTGGCTTGCCGGTGAGGCAAAACTCAAAAACTCACCGAGTTTCAGCCCAGTAATATCTGAAATTTCAGGGGAGACTGAAGAATGAACGAAATTAACGGCACTGCAATTGAATTGATTCGCGCCCGGGAAATCCTGGACTCCCGTGGACGTCCTACGGTGGAAGCGGAAGTCTATTTGACCAATGGTGAGATGGGTTTAGCCCAGGTCCCGAGTGGGGCCTCGACGGGGAGCTTTGAGGCTCATGAACTCCGGGATGGAGATAAGAAGCGCTACGGTGGCAAAGGCGTCATCAAAGCGGTGGAGAATGTAGAAAACAAAATTGCTCCCAGTTTGATCGAACTGGATGCCCTGGATCAAGCGGCGATCGACTATGCCATGATTCGTCTGGATGGTTCCCCCAATAAATCAAATTTGGGTGCAAATGCCATTCTCGGCGTTTCCTTAGCTACCGCTAAGGCGGGAGCAAATGCCCTCCAGATTCCCCTCTATCGCTATCTGGGCGGTCCTCTGGCGAATTTATTGCCAGTCCCCTTGATGAATGTGATTAATGGGGGTGCTCACGCGGCAAATAATGTGGATTTTCAGGAGTTTATGATTGTGCCGTCCGGGGCCTCTTCGTTTAAGGAAGCCCTGCGCTGGGGTGCGGAGGTATTTGCCTCTCTCAGCAGTGTTTTGGATGAGAAGGGATTGCTAACTGGGGTTGGCGATGAAGGCGGTTTTGCACCAAATTTAGAGTCGAATCAAGCAGCGTTAGATATCTTGATTTTGGCAATCGAAAAGGCCGGATACAAACCCGGGGAACAAATTACCCTGGCAATGGATGTAGCCGCGAGTGAGTTCTACAAAGACGGGAAGTATGTTTATGAAGGAACAGCTCACGAACCTAGCGAATTAATTGATTATTTGACCAAGTTAGTGGACCAGTATCCGATTATTTCAATTGAGGATGGTTTACACGAAGATGATTGGGAAAATTGGAAATTATTAACCGAAAAATTGGGCGATCGCGTTCAGTTAGTTGGGGATGATTTGTTTGTGACTAATCCCATTCGTCTGAAACGTGGAATCGAGATGGGTGCCGGGAATTCCATTTTGATTAAGCTCAATCAAATCGGAACGTTGACCGAAACATTGGAAACGATTGATATGGCAACTCGGAATGGTTTCCGCTCGGTGATTTCCCACCGTTCCGGAGAAACAGAAGATACCACGATCGCTGATTTAGCAGTGGCAACTCGTGCGGGTCAAATTAAAACAGGTTCTCTGTGCCGTAGCGAACGGGTGGCGAAGTACAATCGCTTGTTACGGATTGAGGAGGAGTTGGGCGATCGGGCGGTTTATGCCGGAACAGTTGGGTTAGGACCCAAGGGTTCTAAGTAATTCCCAGACAATGGCGGGGTTTTGAACCCCCGCCTATAGAGTCACGAAATGAGGCGTTTCTACCTCAGTTAAAACTTATTAAATAAACTCAAAAATAGTAAGTTTAAAGAATAAAAATACCGATAATTTTAGAGGTTTATTTCATAAATATGAGGAGTAGGGAGCGAGACGCTCCCTACTCCTCATAAAGCAGCCAGATTCTGTTAACCCTTATGGATAAAAACCCAGTTCCGGCAATCCAAGGGTTTCATCCCAACCCATCATAATATTTAGACATTGGATAGCTTGACCGGCTTGGCCTTTGAGTAAATTATCAATCGCCGAAATCACGATCGCGCGATCGGTGCGTTGGTCAATTTCTACGCCGATATAACACATATTACTGTTCATCGCCCACTTAGTTTGCGGATAGACTCCCGCAGGAAGCACCCGCACCCAAGGACTATTGCGGTAAAATGCAGTATAAATGGTTACCAAATCTTCGCGGACTAGACCGGGGTCCCGTAGTGTAGCGTAGACGGTGGATAAAATCCCCCGAACCATCGGCATCAGATGGGGGGTGAATTGGACCAAAATATCATGTCCGGCGAGGTCGCTACCAATAGACTCGATTTCTGGGGTATGGCGATGATGCGCTACCCCATAAGCACAGACGGAATTATCAGCTTCGGCGAGTAACAGGTTGGTTTTGGCTTGGCGTCCGCCCCCGGAAATGCCGGATTTAGCGTCAATGATGGCGCTGTTGGGGACAATCATGCCTTGTTTGAGGAGGGGGGCCAACGCGAGGATACTGGCGGTGGGATAGCAACCGGGACAGCCGACGAGTTGGGCATCTTTAATGCGATCGCGGTATAATTCCGGCAAGCCATAGACAGCTTGGGCCGCAGTTTCACCATCGCTGCGATCGCCACCGTACCAATTTTTATAGGTTTCTAAATTACTAAATCGATAGTCGGCAGACAGATCGAGAACCTTACAGCCTTTTTCGAGTAATCGGGGTGCCATTTTGCAGGCTAAGCCATTGGGCAAGGACAGGAAAACCGCTTGACAGCGATCGGCGATCGCGTCAACATCCACTGGCTCAATCAGGAGGTCAGTCGCCTGACTCAGATGAGGATACAGATCGGAGAAGGGTTTACCCGCACTGCTATCGCCCCCTAAATAGACTAAATCCAGTTGGGGATGATCCCTAATTAGGCGAACCAGTTGCACGCCACCATATCCAGATGCTCCAACAATCCCCACGCGCATCGTTTCTAATTCACCCATCACCTTACTCCACTCCAAATATAGAGAGCTAGAGCGGTCTTGATCGCTCTAGCTGTTGCATTCTAGTACCAAATGGTAAAAGCGATCGTACAAATCCCTACAGCTTATTTAGTTTCAAATGAGAATAACTGTGGGCTTCAGGGGAGGTTTTTTACAAATAGCCGGATTTAAGGAAACTCCCATCGCCATGAGGACCCCAGCGACCTATCCCTCCCCGGGTGAAGGAGAGGGGACTCGACGAGTTACAGGAGTTAGGATCGACTAGCGATTGGGATACCAAAACATTCCTTTTATGCCCTCGGGATCCGACATAAATCCCAAGGTTCGGTAGAACTCAACCACATGAGGATCCGCAAACAAGGTGATATTGCTGATATCCTCACTCCGCAGACGCTTGATCGTGTAATTCATCAGCGCCTTGCCTAACCCTTTCCCCTGGTATTCGGGATGAACCACGACATCCCAGATTGTGGCATTAAAAGCATGGTCGGAGGTGGCGCGAGAAAAGCCGATCAACCGACGGGTTTTCCCGCGCATTTCCCACATTGAAACCACTAGAAAACTATATTGAATTGCTTTTTTAACCTTACGCAGAGGGCGACGAGACCAGCCCACTGCATCACAGAGTTCTTCAAGTTCGTAAAGGTCGATATCTCGATCCGTACTGAAATAAACCCGAGGACTGCTACCGGGGCGATCGCTAATCCCGGCAGATTGATAACCCTCGATTTGCGCTCCGATCGGCGCAGAAGACGTATCAGAACCGCTAAATAAATTTTTCCAAAAACCCATGAAGGTTTGGTTAGGGTAGTAAAACGGGGTGGACAAGCGCTATCCCCAACCGAGGATAAGCAGGGGTTAACAAGATTATGATCGACTTAAAAAAGGCCGATCGCCGCGTTCAACAAACGGAAAATGCTGCCGGATAATGCAACTGAGTGGTTGACCCGTCTACGATTGTACCGTGGCAAGGGCGACTTACTCCCAATCCCACCTCAGATGCTCGCCCTGTAACGAAATAGTCGTGATCGAATCGTTGTGAATCCGCTAGCGCGATCGCCCTGGGGCTGGAGCCATCAGCCAGAGGCCATCGCAATCCCCCAGGGCGATCGGCTTAGTGTCGCCCATGATGGCATTATGATTAATATAGCAACCTACCTCAGCCGAGTTGATGCACCCGCGTCTTTGATAGGCCCCAGATTGCAGTCGGGGTCTGATGCGACCCTGTACACCCCATTTGTCAGGACTAGCCGAGGGTCAACCCCTCCCCCTAGAGTAGCCTCGGCTTGAACCCGTCAAAAGGCCTCCCTTGGGTTGGAAAGATGCTTCTTTGCATTATCGTTGCGAGTCGTGCAGTTGCTCGTCCCGCACGGTATGACAGTTACAGCCTGGGTTGAAAAGGACGAAACTTTAATAGCTTTCGCCATCCGATAATCGTTCTATCGTAAAAACCCCGGGCTGCTGTCTTCCTTTGTGTTTTTGACAGGAGCAAGCGAGTTCTCCCACTCCCCAATATGGCACCGGGTTTAAAATCATCGACTATGGACCTGCTCAAACGCTTCAACCGAGCGTTTCCGCAGTTCTACGAACAATTTGTCAGCAGTGAAATTCAGCTCCAAAACCTCAAGTTAGCCTACCAGCTTTACCGAACTAAACAAGCGGTAATTGAACTCAGACCCGAAGGGACCAAAAGTGCGCTGCATTTTGCGTACCGCAATCAATCCTTTCTGCTGAGCGATATTTTTGGGGTTCTGGCTGCCTACGGACTCACGATCCACAGTCTGAGTCTTTACGGCCAAATTTATCCACCGATGTTGGTGTTTATCAAGTTGGTGGTGTCTCGCGGCGGTAAAGCACTCACAGATAAGACCGCAGAAAATGTGTGTCGGGCGGTTCGTGAAGCCCTAGCGGGTCACTTTGAAGTAGAAGAAATGCTGGCGGTGGAATTCAATCTCGATGCCGGTTTAGAGGACGTGGAAACTGAGTTCTACGTCGATCCAGTTTTCCATCTTCCGGCCCTTCTGATTGAAGCCGATAACCAGCCGGGATTGTTCTATAAAGTGATGTACGCCATCTGGCAAGAGGATTTACTGGTCGTCAATGCGAACTTACTGGTTTGGCGAGGACGAACCCGCCTGATTCTTTATTTACTAGGACCTAATGAAAGCCTGATTCCGGAATACCTCGGACAAAAAATTGCCGAAGGGGTGCGCCAGCGATTGCTCGGGAGGCGTTTTTAAGCGGCAGCTCTAGCCCTCCCCCAGTCTATGAGACCTTGAGCCTTAATACTCAAGGGTTCGATTCAAGATTGAAGGAGGCTCCTTTGTCCCCCGTTATCCCGACGGTCCCCTTGGACCTTCTGTGTCGATCGCTGGCTTCTCCCACCCGGTGCGATCGCCTAAGTGATTGGATTCAGACGACTTCTTCGCTCTTGATAACAACATGGAAACGATAGACATTCTGGGGGTCCCTCATGCTTATGAACTTACCGATCCCAGCCCCTCTCCCCATGTTCTAGTTTTTATCCACGGTTGGCTCCTCAGTCGCCGCTATTGGCAACCCCTGATCGATCGCCTATCAGTCGATTATCAGTGCCTCTGTTATGACTTACGTGGATTTGGGGATTCTCAACCCTATTCCCACCCGAAATCTCAGGTTCATAGGGGTTACACTCCCAGCGCCTATGCCCAAGACTTGGAAGTATTACTCGACAAACTAAATATCTCTAGCGCGTGGCTGATCGGTCACTCCCTCGGCGGCAGTATCGCCCTGTGGGGGGCTTCTCAACTCCCCTCCAAGGTAAAAGGGGCGCTCTGCGTCAATTCGGGAGGGGGCATTTATATTAAAGAAGAATTTGAACGCTTTCGTTCGGCGGGACAGGTTTTTGTAAAAATGCGCCCCCGTTGGCTAGGCCACCTACCGGGCATTGATTGGTTATTTACCCGCGATAGTGTGGCCCGCCCCCTCCCTCGCCATTGGGCAAAGCAACGCCTGCTGGACTTCGTAATCGCTCACCCCGAGGCGGCTTTAGGAGCGTTGCTCGATTCGACTACGGAAGTAGAGGTGCATCAGCTTCCTCAGTTAGTCTCCCAGCTTACCCAGCCGGTTTATTTCATCGCTGGCACCAAGGACAAGGTGATGGAACCGAAGTATGTTCGGCATTTAGCCAGTTTTCATGCCCTATTTGCAGGGGAGGGTATGAATGTGATTGAAATTCCCGAATGCGGTCACTTATCAATGGTGGAACAACCGGATCGGGTGGCGACTGAAATTCGCCAGATTCTCAGCAATCATGGTTAGGGGTGCCAACCAACGGGGATGGTGACCCCCGTCGGTTTCTGGCAATTTAATAATAAAGCTGGTTAGCGTCGGTTAAGGCCATCCGAGATTGAGCACCCAGGGTGAGGGGGCTGTGGTTGCCTCGGTTGAGGCGATCGGCAGCAGCACAGGCAATCATGGCGGCGTTGTCGGTGCAGTATTTTAAGGGGGGAAATAGCACTCGCAGGTTGTAAGCGGAGGCATCGGCAAGAAGCCGTTGCCGTAGGGCGCTATTAGCGGCGACTCCCCCCCCGACGACGATGGTATCCCGACTGCGATCGCGGGCGCAGGCGATAGCTCTTTTACTTAAGGCTCTAGCCACCGTATCCTGAAAACTGGCTGCAATATCTTTAACCGGGAGTTCCTCCCCGGTCGCTTTGAGTTTTTCCACCAAGCGCAGCACAGCAGTTTTTAATCCGCTAAAACTGGTGTCATAAGGATGATATCCCCCTTCAGGTCTGGAAATTTTCCCCTCGGGTAGCTTAAAAGCCTGGGCATTCCCTTCTTTAGCAAGGCGATCGATGATTGGCCCTCCCGGGTAACCCAGCTTTAACAGTCGCGCCACTTTATCAAAGGCTTCTCCTGCGGCATCATCCCGAGTTTGTCCCAGGGTTTCATAAATGCCGCAATCTTGGACATCAATCAAGCTGGTGTGACCTCCGGAGACTAACAGGCAAATAAAGGGGGGTTCTAAGGTCGGTTCACTGAGGTAGGAGGCGTAGAGATGCCCTTCTAGGTGATGAATGCCTAGAAAGGGCTTTTGGTGCAGCATGGCGAGGGTTTTACCGGCGGTTAAGCCCACCAAGAGAGCACCGACGAGACCCGGTGCACAGGTGGCGGCGATGCCGTCAATGTCGGACCAATTGAGCTGGGCTTCTTCTAGGGCTTGGGCGATCGCCCCATCAATCACCTCTAAATGAGAGCGAGAGGCCACTTCCGGAACGACTCCCCCATACTGCTGATGGACAGCAATTTGAGAAGAAACAACGTTACTCTTTACTTCACGATTCTTTACAATTGCTACCGCAGTTTCGTCACAACTTGTTTCAATTGCTAAAACGGTTGCCATTGGTTGATAATTTTTGAAGTGATGGGTTAGCTATTAGCTAGCTTAATCTTTACGAGGTTGTCTTAGCAGAGTATGATTTTCTGGAAGTTCCCAGAACTCGTCTGCTCTTACCCAATTCAGTTTGATCAGTGGCGATCGCCCTTATGTACTGGGGAGAATGACTTTAACCCGTCCTTCTGCCACAGACTGAGAAAAAGACCGCACAGATCGATAAACTAGATCCGGTAACAAAGCAGCCTCCGGTTTTGTTAACAATCTTGATGTTTCGTAACAAAAGGAAACAATTCTATGGGACGATTGTTCGCGTTAGTTCTGACGATTTGCCTTTGGTTCAGCTTTGCCCCTGCTGCATCTGCTGACTTATACCAAAACCTCACTCCTTGCAGTGATACTCCGGCATTCGTCCAAAAGGCTAAGAATTCTATTGCTAAAAACCCAGGCGCAAAAGCTCGGTTTGAAAAATATTCCAGCTTGTTATGTGGACCCGAAGGTTATCCTCATTTAATTGTGGATGGCAACTTGGCTCACGTTAATGAGTTTGGAATTCCCAGCCTGCTGTTTCTGTATATTGCAGGATGGATCGGCTGGGCTGGTCGTTCCTATATAATTGCCGCCCGTGACAGCGGCAAAGCTGAAGAAAAAGAAATTATCATTGACATTCCTTTGGCAATCAAATGTTCTCTGAGCAGTGCCGCTTGGCCCTTGGCCGCTTTGGGAGAATTTACCACGGGTAAATTAACGGCCAAAAATAACGAGATTACTGTCTCACCCCGTTAGAAAAGTTCAGTTGCCAAGATTTTAGATTTTAGAGGAATAACCTAAAATCTAAAATCTACATATTAACCCCTGTTGAATTTAGGAGAAGCGTTCATGGATTCTTTCGTTAAGTATCTGTCGCTCGGACCAGTGGTCTTAATCGTATGGTTGTCGTTGACGGCAACTCTCTTGATTGTCGCTAACAAGATCTATCCTGATGCCTTGGTTCCCCCTTTCTAAGGGAGGCTAAAGACTTATCATTACCGGCAAACTGAGTCCGGCTTCAGTTTAAAAAAGCAGTGGCCTCTATTGAAATCAATAGAAGCCACTGCTTTTTGATTAAGACTCTAGCTTCCCGGCTAAAAACCCAATCTTTCGCGTTCAAATTCCCCCGAACCAGGGCGGGTATAAAAAAGATTAGAGCGCGTCTCAATCCGACAAATCTTCAATAGTTAAGAAGTGCTTTCGCCCCCGCATCACCGGAGTGAGAGCTTCTAATTTTCTATTGGGGTCAGGGAGCTAGAAGCTCTCACGTCTTGAAGAATTATCTCTTTGATTTAAACAGGCTATAGAGGCAAGAGGTTGATTAGAGGCGATCGCAATTAGGTACTTAAGAAACCGGCGCAAACAACGCCGCCTCGATCGCCTCTAATGCCAGGTCAAAATTATCATTAACAATGGCAATATCAAATTCACCCGCTGCGGCAATTTCCTCTTGAGCGCGAAGCAGACGACGGGCGATCGCCTCCTCGGAATCTTGAGCGCGATCGCGAATTCGCCGTTCCAACTCCTCCGGTGACGGCGGTAAAATAAACAATTGCAGCGCCCCAGGAAAGGTTTCTCGAACTTGTCTGGCCCCTTCTAACTCAATTTCCAGCACCACTAACTTCCCTCCTGCGATCAGGGCTTCCACCGGGGTTCTAGGAGTCCCATAAAAATTGCCTGCAAACTCAGCCCATTCCAACAGTTGACCCGTTACAATCAGCTCTTGAAATTGCTCCCGGTTCACAAAATAATAATGTCGCCCCTCAATTTCTCCCTCCCGGGGAGTACGAGTAGTCACGGATATGGACAACTCCAATTGTGGGTGACGTGCCAACAGCGATCGTAGCAACGTTCCCTTCCCCACACCACTCGGACCTGTAAACACTATTAATTGACCCATCTGCATAACTTCCCTAACAACTTGCTTGCCCAAAAAATTGCCCAGTCCCCTAAGCCCAGGGTAACCGACCGTTAAGTTACCAAAGCGCTTACCCATTCAGAACACCGTCAATCCTTGCCCTAATTTGCTTAACTATCTTTGCTGGTAACGAACCGATTGGCAACCGTCTCCGGCTGAATTGAGGATAGAATGACATGGCTCGAATCCATAATAATCACCGCCCGAGTACGCCGTCCGTAGGTCGCATCAATCAGCCGATTCCCCTCCCGTGCCTCGCTGACAATCCGCTTGATGGGAGCTGATTCCGGACTGACAATGGCAACAACTCGATTCGCACAAATGATATTGCCAAACCCGATATTAATAAGCTGAATATCCATAAATAGGAAAGTCCTAGGGACGTAAAAAGTTTTTTTCTCAGATCATTTTGAACAATACAACCGGGAGAAGCCACGAGTTCTCGTTAGGGCGGACTCCGTAGAGGATTAGGTGGGGTCTCCATCCAGAATTAAAGTGCAGGAAATGATACCCTAAATAGGGGCAGGGTCAGGATTCCCTGTTGCCCTCCCTCAAAGCCCTGGCTTTCAATCGGGTTAAGATTCATGACTGATTCAAGACTCCTGCTTCGTTGACCCCGACTGCACTCTAATTTCCATAGTATCTACAAAAATTTGGGCCAACCCAACAACAGGCTTCACTTGCGGCGGTAATCAATGGATTTTTAAGGGGTTTGAGGTGCTTTTTCAGCTTTTGATGACTTTTTTTGTAAATTTACGGCTATTTTTGGACCATTTGCGATGCAACCTGTTGACTTAACGACCCTCATCGCTACCTATTGCGAGTTGCGAACCAGTTGGTTACCCGCACGACTCGAACAAGTTTATCAGCGCGATCGCCATACCATTTTTTTAGCCCTACGAACCCTCACCGGGCGCGGATGGTTGGCGGTTTCCTGGCATCCCACCGCTGCCCGGTTGCATCTGAGTGACCCTCCTCCACGCAAGCCGGATACCTTCACCTTTAGCGACCAACTGCGCCATCAACTGGGGGGTTTAGCATTTGTGGCGATCGCCCCCGTCTCCCCTTGGGAACGCGCCCTTGACCTCCAATTTGCCAAACGTCCGGGAGATCCGGTACTCTGGCATTTATATATAGAAATCATGGGCAAACGCAGTAACGCCATCCTCGCCAACGCTGACAACCAAATTGTCACGGCTGCCCATCAGGTGAGTGAAAAGCAATCTAGCATCCGCCCCATCCTCACCGGCGCACCCTACGCCCTTCCGCCGGCCCTAATGGACCCCATCCCCAGTCTCAGCGAAACCCAATCTCGCTGGCAAGAACGGATTGCCCTGATTCCTGACGCCTTGGGACGGCAAATGCTTAAAAGTTATCAGGGTCTGAGTTCCCATCTGGTGAAAGCGGCGATCGCCTCTGCCGGACTCGACTTTGAACAATCCACCCACAGTCTGAGCCCAGAGGACTGGAACCGCCTCTTTGACTCCTGGCAACAGTGGCTAAAATTTCTCCAAACCTGTCAAACTGGCGATTTATCCGCAATTTATCCCCATTGGACTGATACCGGATATCAAGTCATCAACTGGAATCACAACCCAGAACCTCCCGATTTCAAGTCTGTTCAAGACTTATTAAATCGCTACTATACGGACGAACTGAATCAGTTTGACTTTAAGCAACTGCGCCATCAACTCAGTCAAAAACTCGCTAATCTGCTGAATAAATTACGGTTCAAAGGACAGGGATTTGAAAACCGCTTGCAAGAATCTTCCGAAGCAGATGAATATCGGGCAAAAGCGGATTTATTGATGGCAAACCTCCAGGAGTGGCAACCGGGGATGAAGGCGATCGCCCTTCCCGACTTTGAAACCGGCAAACCCGTCACCATTCCCCTGGAGTTAGAAAAAAATGCCGTCCAAAATGCCCAATCCCTCTACAAACGCCACCAAAAACTCAAACGGGCGCGGGGTGCTGTAGAACCCTTACTCGCCGCAGTCCGCCAGGAAATCGACTACTTAGAACAAATCGAAGTCGCCATTTCCCAAATCGACGACTACCGCGAACCAGCAGATTTACAAGCATTGGCTGAAATTCGCGAAGAGTTTATCCAGCAGGGATATCTCACCGACCCCGACTACAAGCGTCAAAACCAAGAATCTACCCCAGAGTTTTACCGCTTTGTCTCTCCCAGTGGCTTTGAACTGCTGATCGGGCGGAACAATCGCCAGAATGATGTGTTGAGTTTTCGGGTGGCGACGGATTATGACTTGTGGTTCCACACCCAGGAAATTGCCGGGAGTCATGGGTTGTTGCGCTTACCCCCGGGTTCTGTTGCTGATGAACCGGATTTACAATTTGCAGCGGACTTAACCGCTTACTATAGTCGCGCCCGTCACAGTGAGCAAGTCCCGGTGGTGTACACGGAACCGAAAAATGTTTATAAACCCAAGGGTGCAAAACCCGGAATGGTTATCTATAAACATGAGCGCATTATCTGGGGCTGTCCTCAGCATTTTACCCCTCCGGGTTAATGTTTGATTATTGAAGTCAGTCGATTGAATAGAATTTACTGACCTATAGGGGAATTTACGAAAGGAAGCGATCGTGTCTTCTGCTACAATACCGCTTGAGGAAAAGATTTAAGAATCCATCGCCCGCCGGTCTCACGGTTGGGAACGCGCAGTGAGGATTTCCTCGAAAAGAAACGACAACGCAAAGGGTATTTTTTATGGTGACCAGCAAGAATTCTTGCTGGTCTTTTTTTTATTTCTAGGCAGAAACCGGGTTTAGAGCCACCCACTTAGAGTCAGAAACCCGGGTGTCTTTCACAAATCTGTGCCAAGGTGATTGACAATTGCGCTTGTTCCGGATGATTACGGGGGGTAAACATATCCACCTTCCATTCCTGTTTGGCAAGGGCCAAGCCGACTTGGAGGACGTAAACGTTTTGGCCTCCAGGCTCTTCCTTACCGATTTCTGCGGCGGGTTGGTTTTATAAGATAGGCCTGCTTGCTCCGGTAATTAAACCGGATGATGCGAATCCTCCACTAAATTAGGCTGACTTATTGGAACTGAACGTAATATAACCTATTCCTTCTGAAACGTTCCATACGCCGAAAAGTAGATTTTAATGGGACCCACAGCCCCCAAATACACCTATCTAAGGATATAATTTTTTGCCTATCTCAAGATAGAAATTAGGGGTCGGACGGGCAAAATGCTCTAGAGAGGGTTTCGGTACGGGGAATACTCCGGGGTCCCTGAGAGTTCGGGAAAGGGGGCCGATTGCGGAGGTGATCGAACGGTTGCAGGCGGGTGGAGAACGGTTTAATTATACAGGGGAGGTTGATAGCCCCTAAATACTGTAGCAACAATTCGAGCAACTTTATCCGGGGAGGATGCCCTGCAAATTGCGATCGCTCAAATTTGTGTAGAAGTCACGGGATATGATATATTAATTGATCGTGCTGAATTAATGGAAATCCATGCCTAAACTGAAAACCCGAAAGGCTGCTGCCAAGCGCTTTCGAGCCACTGGCAGTGGTAAGATCAAGCGTCGGAAAGCCTACAAAAGCCACCTACTCGAACACAAATCTGCCGCTCGCAGAAATCGCTTGTCCAAGAGCGCCCTTGTTAGCGAGCAGGATGAAAAAAACGTGCATTTAATGATGCCGTATTTGTAAGAAGAGTAAAGTTTGATTTGTAGCGACAGAAGTCAAGGGAGTTCAGACCTACCCAGGTTTAGAATAAACTCTGACTTCTTAGCCCGGTAGCTAGAGTGGGAAAACCCCCTCTCAAATCGAGCGAGTTTCGCAGTGTTCAGATTTGTAAACTATCAAGGAAAGTAACCAATGACACGGGTAAAACGCGGGAACGTTGCGCGCAAACGCCGCAATAAGATCCTGAAAATGGCGAAGGGATTTCGGGGTTCGCACTCGAAACTTTTCCGGACAGCTAATCAGCAGGTCATGAAAGCCCTGCGCAATTCCTACCGCGATCGCCGCAACCGTAAGCGGGACTTCCGCCGTCTGTGGATTGCCCGGATTAACGCAGCTTCCCGCCTACATGGCATGAGCTACAGTCAGTTGATTGGCAATCTCAAGAAAGCCAATATTCAGCTCAATCGTAAAATGCTGTCTCAAATGGCAATTTTAGACCCGGCTAGTTTTGCCAAAGTTGTAGAACTGGCTTCTCAAGCCAGAGCATAAATGATGATGCAGCCAGAAGGCAGAAGGATCAAGGGTTTTTTGCTTTTTGTTGCCTTTTGCCTTTGGCCTGGGGTCGGGGTTCTGGATGCTGCGGAATTAGAAGCGATTCAGCGGCGTGGTCAACTGATTGTGGCGGTGAAGGATAACCTACGCCCCATGGGGTTTACAGAGGGTATTGGCACTCTGCAAGGATTTGAAATAGATATCGCGCGGCGATTAGCGGACGAGTTGCTGGGGAGTCCTGAAGCAGTGGAACTTGTCCCGGTGGAGAATCGCGATCGCCTCGCGGTGGTCATGTCGGGTCAAGTTGATCTGGCGATCGCCCAAGTTACCGCAACTGAGTCGCGATCTCGAGTCGTTTATTTTAGCCTCCCCTACTACCTAGATGGGGCCAACATTATCACCCGAGACCCCTCAGTTCGTCAGCAGTCTGACCTACAGGGGAAAACTATTGCCGTCCTTAATTCCTCCAGTACGATTCCCATCCTGGAGTATCGGCTTCCACAAACCCAGTTAGTGCCTGTAGAGTCCTACCAACAAGCGCGGCTGCTTCTAGAATCCGGTTCGATCAGTGCCTTCGCTGCCGATGCCAGTATTTTGACGGGATGGGTGCAGCAATATCCCGAATACCGACTGCTGCCGGTTCAGTTGTCTACCCAACCCCTAGCAGTGGTGATGCCGAAAGGATTGCAATATGCTGCACTGCACTCCAGAGTCAATCGGGCGATCGCCCAGTGGCATCAGGAAGGCTGGTTACAAGAGCGAGCGCAATACTGGGGCTTACCCCTTGTGGAAGTCACAGACAGCCGCTACTGGAATGAGGGCCTTTAAACTCATCACCAAGAACTCAAGATAATCAAAATAATCCAGATAATCAAGATTGCAGGGCAGTTGAATCAGTTAATTGAAACGGCATGGATACCTCTCTTCCGCTTATTTACCTCTCGATTTTGCTGGGATTACTGGGAGTTGCAGCTTTTGCTGTCGTACGTCAAGTGCTCAGAACTCGCCAGATTGAACTGAACCTTTCTCGGTTGCAACAGACCCTTTCCAAAGAAAAAGGAACTGCCGAAGACTATTATGAACTCGGTAGTATCTATTTGGATAAGCAACTTTATACCCAAGCACTCGTACAGTTCCAAAAAGCTTTAAAATGTAAAGCCCCCATTGATGAGGAAAGTAAAGCGCTCATCTACAACGCTTTGGGGTATAGCTATGCCGCCTTGGAGCAGTACGACTTAGGCATTCGTCAATATAAAGAGGCATTAAAGCTCAATCCTGAGTATGTCATCGCCTGGAATAATTTTGCCTTTGCTTTAGATCGCAAAGGGTTAACCATGCAGGCATTGGAATCTTACGAAAAAGTCATGGAACTGGACCCGAACCATAAAACGGCGCAAAAACGGGTCGATTCCCTTCGGAAGCGACTGCCAAGCCCGACGTCATAAACTGGGGTAAATCTACGATTAGACTGGAGAGGGGAACGATGCCTCTGTCCAGTCTCACGTGAATTTCGGGTTCCTCCCTTGGCATTCTTTGACGGGCCACCTTCCTATTAACTAGAATTTTGATAGAGCCTTAACACCGCTTTGCTGATTCCTCTTTTCAAAGAGTCAGGAGGGGGAATATTTTTTTTATTAAAAAAACGATACTTTGGAAGGTGTCGTATAAAAATAGGGTACGTTATGATCTTAGGAAGCCCCATCTAAAAAAGTTTCCGTTAAGTGGAGACACTATTGAACCTCGTTCGGTTTGGAGAATCATTCATGAGCAACGTACCATCCAACCATATACCCCTTTACCGAAATGCGCTCGAACCTCTAGTGCTTGAGGAATCACAACGGCAATTACAGAAACTCCCGGCGAAAATGCTGGGGTCTCTCAAGCCAGCGCAAGTTTTAGCTCAGGTTGTAGCTTATGCACTTAATCGACTCCCGGCTTTGTATGCAACAAGCGATCGCGGCTGGCAATTTCAACAACAACAAGCTCAAAAATTGAGGCCCCAAATTGTCATGGCAGTCCGTCAAGGATTTGCAGCAGTCCAACGGGATCCGCTCACCCCGGTTTGGAATGATGCTCCCGAACCGGAACCCGAAGCCACTAATACCAGTGAACGGCAAGCTCAAGCTAGACGCCGAATTGCGGCATACCGCTCCTTTAATGTTTAAAAACCAGGGCAAGTGCATCGAAAAGGGCTGAACTTTAACATCATAAAATTCCCCCAAAATCAGGAATAAAGGAAGAGTTTATTGGTTAAATAATAATAAAGAGATGGGGCAATTCAATTGAAGGGTATGGGGCGAGCGCCCAGACCGAGGTCTCGAAAAATTATCACCGATAATGACTACCAGCAGTTTATTCTTTTTATTTAATCCTTAAATACCCAAAATTTCGGAGGAATTTCTGGTGCTATAAATTGGGGTACATAACTCTAGCTAGAAATAGCTGAAAATCCCTAAATTATAAAAAAATTCCCCTCCCTAAATTTTCTGGAGCGGGGGGAATTTTTGTGATTTTGCCCGGGTTCTGGAATTAAGGCAACGCCCCTCTATAAAAGTCTTTTTTGGATGGAGAAAGGGCAGGCTGTCTCTAGCTTTAACCTGCCAAGTTGCCCTTGGATGTCGGTACAGTTCTACGGAATCCGGTATTCATAAAGTAATAAAGTTCTGTCTCTTCAAGGCTTTCAGCTTTTTATAGAAGACCTTTCGGTTCCGAATTCCGTATTACTGGATTGAAAAATTAAGGCAAATCAAGGTAACATCAGCCCAACCCTGTCCCCAGAATTATCCGCGCTGCTGATTTCCTCCAGCGCTTACTAGGAAAGGAATCGAGCTTAAGAAGGAGTAGAGATAAATCTGGAATTCTACCTAAGGGAAGAGGTTAAAAGAGAGAAGATAAGCCTAGCGTTGTGGTATTCTAAGAAAATAGGGAATCAAAACTTTGGGTTAGAAAGAAATTTAATAACCCTTAAAATGTAAATAAACCCGTTGCTAGATTAGAATTTTTTCATCATTTGGACAAACCCCTTTTTTGTCACAGGTTCTTCGGGTTGGGGAACCTTTCATCAACCATTATGGCGCATCTTGTCCGGGGTTCCTCTTCTTAGGGAACCCTATGATTGGAACAATGGATTTCTTTAGGAAAAGGGTAGGGGGGAGCAATGTTCAATTATGCCAGAAATTTAATTCAAACCCCGGTCAAATACCGGCAATGTAAGGTCAAACCCTAAGAAACAAAAGAAGCACTAATGAAATGGGACCTAGGCTGGAAATCGGCTAGCTCACGCCGCACGTGGATTCCGTATTTCGTGCTGGTCGTGACGGTGCTGCTGACTGCCCTGGCCTCTTATACCGTTGACCAGACCTCGAAATCTAAAGAGAAGTTGAGGTTCGAGAATGCAATCGAGCGGACCGTTGGCAGCATTGAAAAGCGGATTGAAACTTACGTGGATTTACTGCGTGCAGCCAGGGGATTATTTGCGGCGAACCAGACGGTAAGCCGGGAGCAATTCCATCAGTTCGTTTATAACCTGGAACTGCCAGAACGGTATCCCGGAATCCAAGGCATTGGTTTCTCTGTGCAGGTCAATCCAGAAGAAACTGAGAGGATCCTGACTGAGATCAAAGCTCTAAATCCGAAGCGTGTAAGTATTATCCCGACGTATCCTCGCCCTGAGTATCATGCCATTCTTTATCTCGAACCGCTTGATCAACGTAATCGAAAGGCGATCGGATACGATATGTTTACCGAGACGGTGCGTCGTGCGGCAATGGAACGGGCGAGGGATACAGGGCTAGCGGCAGCCTCAGGTCCGGTGACGTTGCTACAGGAGATTGACGAACACAAACAGGCGGGTTTCCTGATTTATCTGCCGGTGTATCGCCGTGGAGTGACGCCGCAGAGCGTTGGGGAACGCCGATCGCAATTGTTAGGCTTTATCTATAGTCCCTTTCGTGCGGACAATTTACTCACGGGGATTTTTGCTACGGAAAAATATCCCACGGTGGATTTTGAGATTTATGACGGAGGCCAGATTAATCCACAATATCTGTTGCATTCCTCACACCACCGCCAACAGAAAAAGGGCCGATCGCATCGCCCTCAGTTTAGAGCCATGCGAACCTTAAATATCGGGGGACGAACCTGGACGATCGCCTTTGTCTCAACGCCAGAATTCGAGCAACTCTCGGGAAGAAACCTGGTATCGTACATTTTCGCTAGCGGACTGGCGATCGCCGGAATCTTATTTGTGGTAACGAGAGCCCAAATCCAAGCGCGTCTTGCGGCCGAACAAGTGGCAATGGAACTAGGAGCCTCCAAAGCGGCTTTGAATGAAAGCGAATTTCGCCTACGTCGCCTCGTCGATGCCAATATTATCGGGATTATCATCCATGACACCCAAGGCAACATTGTCGAAGCCAATGATGCCTTTCTCAACCTGCTGGGATACTACCGTGATGCTCTCACCCAGGTGAATTGGTGGGACATTACCCCCCTAGAGTATCGCCCTGCTGATGAAGAGGCGATCGCTCAAATGAAAACCACAGGTTCTCATCCCCCCTTCGAGAAAGAATATATCCGGAAAGACGGGACCCGAGTTCCGGTACTTCAAGGCACTGCATATTTGGGAGGTACGGAGGAATTAGCCGTAAGTTTCGTGCTGGACTTGCGCGAGCAAAAACAAGCACAGCTTTCTCTGAAAAACTCCGAAACCCGCTTCCGGACTGTGATTGAGCAGTCCCCATTAAGTACCCAAATCCTCTCACCCCAGGGTCAGACACTCCAGGTTAACCGCGCCTGGGAACAACTGTGGGGCATTACCTTAGAAGAATTGGGAGATTATAATATGCTCCACGATCAGCAACTGGTCGAAAAAGGCATAATGCCTTATATCAAAAAAGCCTTTGCCGGAGAATACGTGGCGATTCCATCCATCCGGTATGAACTTTACAAAACCTTACCGGATAAAGTTTTAGACCGCACTCGGGAGACCTGGGTTCAAGCTTATATGTATCCCGTTAAAGATCCCGAAGGCAATATTTGCCAACTGGTGATCATCCACGAAGATATCTCGGAGCGCAAGAATTTAGAAGCGCAACTGGCAGCGCGTGCGGAACAACTGGCTCAAGCGAATCGGATTAAAGATGAATTCCTGGCGACCCTTTCTCACGAATTGCGAACTCCTTTGAATTCCATGTTGGGGTGGAGTCAGCTTTTACAGATGCGGAAATTAGACCCAAATACCACAGGACGAGCCCTAGAAAGCATAGAGCGCAATACCAAGGCCCTGACTCAATTGATTGAGGATTTGTTGGATGTCTCACGAATGATGACGGGTCAGTTTCGGATGCAACTGCGTCCGGTAGAGCTTACGGAACCCGTGGAAAATGCGATCGCCTCGGTGCAGACGGCAGCACAAGCAAAAGAGATTTCAATTTTGTCGGCTTTCGATCCCAAAGTTACCGTCGTTTGGGGAGATCCGGCGCGCTTGCAACAAGTGGTGTGGAACCTGCTGTCCAATGCCATCAAGTTTACCCCGGCTGGGGGGCGAGTAGAGGTGATTTTAAAAGGCGATCGCACCCAGGCTCAAGTCATAATTCGGGACACCGGTTTGGGCATTTCACCGGAATTTTTACCCTATCTGTTTGAACGATTTCGCCAAGCTGATAGTGCGATTACCCGAGCGCATGGGGGTCTGGGAATGGGTTTGGCGATCGTGCGTCATTTAGTCGAACTCCACGGCGGCACGCTCTCGGCAGAGAGTCCAGGACTGGGACAGGGTGCGACCTTTATCGTTACCCTCCCTAAAGGCAAAAGCGAGATCGAGCCTTCCAGTTTCTTGGGGGAGGCTGTATCCGGGGAGAATTTCCGGACTCCAGGGGGCCTTGTCTGAAAAACTGCCGTCCTTAGGAATATCAGGGTTCCCACCGTTGTGATGTACATTTTTGGGGAGCGAGGAAGGCGTTGGCGTTGGCACGGTTAATCGGGTGTCGGTATCCCATGAGTTGGGGAAACCTTATATAGCAGTTTCCGGACTCATGAGGTACTTTTCAAAGCCCCTCTCCCGTTCTGGGAGAGGGGTTTGGGGTGAGGGCTGTACCTTATGCAGATGAGAAACGCTATATCTGTCTCTTGTGCGGGTTTAACGCAAGAGCAGAATCGCCGTTTGCAACAACCCAATCACGATTCCTAAGATTCCGCCTAAATTGACGATCGCCTGCAATTCACTTTGAACAATGCCTTGAATTGCGCTTTCGAGTTCTTCAGCTGACGTATTCCGCACCCGTTCGACAATCACGCGATCAATATTCATAATTGGAATCGCTTTGGCAACTAGAGCTTCTAAATCTCGTTCTAAATAGCGCTCTAAAATTAAGGCTAATTCTTTGCTGACTAATCCTAACGAGGCATTAACAACCGAAGACGCTTGAAGACGCTTGAGAATTAACGTTGCCACATTTTCCCAGTTCACCGAATGAGTTAACCCCTGAATTAATTCTCCCCCGCGAGTTTGGACATAAGTCCGAATACTTTCTTTCAGGGTTTTTCTCAGTTGACGCACTGTAGAGACGGGTAAATTTTGCAAGGAAAGATTATGCAGCCATTCCTGCAAGCGCGATCGCACCCCCAAAGTGGTGATTAATTCAGCAATCCGAGCATTGGCGTCTTCCTTCTCATCCAGGCAAAAGGTCCGCAGGCGAGTTAGAGTATTCCGCAATCCCAATAAATTGGCAACCACCCAGTAGGTCCCGCTAGTTTTTTCTCGAAACCCCTCATCGATCGCCGTAATATTGCGATCGGTCAAAAAATCCACCAAGGTTTGGCGAACCACCTCTGGAGGCAGGACGGCACTCAGTAGCCAGTCGGACAGTTGCTGCGCTTGATTTTCAGTCAGTTGAAACTCCAGCAACAGGAGGTCAAAAATTTGGTTAATCTGGGGTTCGAGGAAATCAGACTGTCTAGCTAAGACCCGAATCATGCGCGGGAACGATTCTCCCAGCAAATCGCGCAGGATCCCGGAGAGGATTTTAGCAGTTTTCTGCTCCGTATCGGATTTGAGTTGAGTGAGTGCCAGTTCCAGTAACCAAAGAATAGCCTCCTGGATCCGCTCCGTTTGCAGCAACCGTTGCGCCAACTTTTGCAACTCCGTTGGCGTCAGCAGGGATCCCATAATTGTATCGGCAATCCGTTCGGCTAATCGTTCTTGGTTGCGGGGAATCAAACCTGGGGTAAACGGAACCCGTCGTCCCTTGAGAGAATAGGCACGGTAGGGACGAAATAGCATTTTGATGGCTAAATCATTCGTGAAATAACCAATAACTCCACCGGCGATCGGTGGTAACAAGTAAGGCCAAAGAGTCAACAAATCCATTCGCTGTGAGCGTTTGTTCGTCAAGCATTGCGGGTTAACGGTTAATGCTGAACGCTTAACTTTTAATCCTCAAGGCTCAACCCTGACGTTTAGTGACGACTAATACTCCCATAATGCCACCTGAAATGGGGTAATGTGTGGCTTGGGCGAATCCTGCTTGTTGAGCCAGACGGATTTGTTCGGGTCCTTGGGGGAATTTTTCAAGACTGGGGAGGATGTAGGCGTATTCATCCTGCAATCCATTGGCGGTGGCAACGGGGACGACGACTGCCTGGAGAATCCACTGCTGAATCCCGTGGATGGTGGGATTGCTGGGGCGATGGAAGTCCAGGATCGCCGCCGTAGCACCGGGTTTGAGGACGCGATGAAGTTCGCTGAGACTGCGCTGAATATCCGTGACGTTACGCAATCCATATCCCATCGTTGCCGCATCAAAAAAATTATCGGCAAAGGGGAGATTGAGGGCGTCTGCTTCGATCCATTGGATAGAAAGTGGGGGATAGTGGTTATTCGCACGCTGACGGGCGATTTCCAGTTGAGCACAGGAGAAATCCACGCCGAATACCTGTCCGGTTCTACCGACTCGTTCGGCCAACAATTGGGCCAGGTCCCCACTACCACAGCACAAATCTAAGCAAGTATCACCGGAACTGGCATGAGTCCATTTGACAGCCATCAATTTCCAGATCCGGTGTTGTCCGACGCTTAACCAATCGTTGAGGCGATCGTAAACGGGGGCTATCCGGTTAAATAGAGCTTGAACGCGATCGGCGTCGGTTGTTTGTTTGACAGCAGGAGGGGTCATGGATGATATCGAGTACAAGTTAGGGCCAGAGCAACCTGCTGTGCGGAGAGATGCAACAGTTCGAGTTCATCTTCGCGCAGGATAGAGGGTTCTTTCCATTGCAGGGATAAGACAGCGATTTGCTCGTTGCGGTAATCAATGGGGATTGCCAGATGCGCTTGAATTCCAGAAGTTTGGTAATGTGGGACTTGAGAGAGATTGGGGTCTTTGGTAATATCTACGGCTATCTGAACATTTCCCGTGGCGATCGCCTCCGCAATCAACGGGTCATCCCCTAACCAATTCTCCACGGGTCCATTTTTACTGTAGGTACTTTGAGCCGGAGTTAAGGCATTTTGCTCCACCAACTGTAAAATACAGTAATCCGGAGAAAAATTAGCCCCAAACGCCTGAGCAAGGGGGGGCAAGCACGCCTCTAAACTCTTTGCCGAACGAGCGACCCCGACAATGGTCATCAGCAGATTGGTTTGCGCCTGAGCGCGTCGCAGTTCCTCCGTCCGTTGCTTGAGCAGTTCATAAGTTTCTGCCGCCCGTTGAACCACCGTTTTTAGTTCGTTGGGGTCCCAGGGTTTAGTAATGTATTTATAGACTTGTCCGGAGTTGATCGCCTCAACGAGATCTTCAATATCCGTAAACCCAGTAAGGATTATCCTTACCGTATTGGGAAACTGGGGAACCGTTTTACTTAAAAACTCCGTTCCCTTCATTTCCGGCATCCGCTGATCAGAGATGATCACTGCCACCTCGCCTTCTTCAGAGAGAATCTCTAAAGCACTGGCTCCACTATCCGCTTTTAGAACCTGAAACTCTCGCCGGAAGGTGCGATAGAGCAAATCCAGGTTATCTGGTTCGTCATCAACGACCAGCATTTTCGGTTTTTTTCTTCGCTCTCGACTTTTCAATTGACTTTTGATGTTATCTAGTTCAGGGATTGCGTTATCCATAACACTACAATAAACTCCTTTCGCCCCACAGTCCGGGTAGCAGACCTCAATCAATAGTACCCAATCTGGGTAAGGGGGTAGAAAATCCAACTGAAAAGTTGCGATCGCCCTTGGACGCTACGCCCTCACCCGCCCACTTCACCCCTACTTCTCCCTGCCGAAACCCGTTTTACCTCGCGTTGCTTACGCTGATTCCCACCGCTCATCGGGATCCTTTGCCCGGATTCCCGTTATAGACAAGCAAAGGCGATCGGCTAAACTCCCTGCCCCTCACTTTCTCCACAGAATCAAATGCTAGACTAATAAATTGACCCTTACTTGTCATGCTTATGAGTTTAAATGTAGTCACCTTAGTTGGTCGAGCAGGCCGTGATCCAGATGTCAAATATTTTGAGTCTGGTAGTGTTGTTTGTAAGTTGACCCTAGCGGTGAATCGTCCCACTCGGAACAGTGATACCCCGGACTGGTTTAATTTAGGTGTGACCCGTTAGTTAGAAACCTTATTTTACAAAAATAAGGGGGATTAACTACAAGGAAATGGGAAAAATTCCCAACCCTTGATAACTGAATGTTCATGTTGGTGAGAGCTATTAATATCCCGTTGAAGAGAAAACAGAATCCTTCAACCCCTCAAGTCCAACCCTCTCGGATGCAAGAGTGAAAGCGTCCTCCTCACCCTTGAAACTAGCCCTTTCATCGGTGGCAGCAAAGGAGGAAACGGAGGTCATTCGGACCCTTACCGAAAATCCCTTCTAGCAAGAGGTTATGGGTAGCTGAATGCAAAGGTATGTAACCGTCGTTAACCAGTCCCAGCGAAAGAGGTTGATACGCTGGCGTCAAAATGACCTAGGGTTAAACTGTCATCTTCAACCGAAGCCTGACAGCTTGGAATTGCCCATCTAAATGGCGCAATTTGCATCCCCCCCACCCTCGGCGGATAGTACCACCCTAACACCTCAAAACAATGAACATTCGGAACGGGGAGTCTATGACATTTCTTAAAAGGGGTCGATATTTTAAGTAGGTGCTAACCGGATAATGTCATCAGACGAGGATTGGGACCGAAGCCAATGCCTAACTGTAATGGTTATGGATATGCTGATAGTCTCACAGTGATTTGGAGATAAATTCATCAATTGCAATGCAAATGTCTAAAACCAGTCAAGTGACTCGGGTGGAATGGAACAAACTCAACTGGCGTAAGCTAGAACGAGCCGTGTTTAAGTTGCAAAACAGAATTTTTAGAGCCGCTCAACGTGGAGATGAAAAAGCCGTTCGCAAGCTGCAAAAAACTCTAGCACGCTCTTGGTCCGCACAATGCCTTGCTGTTCGGAAGGGGATTAAATTAGGAAATCAGTTACAAGAAATTACGGGGTTGACCCCAAGGCTGTTCCCGAGAAAATCTCCTCAATATCAGACGAACAATCCCTTATTGAGTGAGAAAAGTGAGATGAAAGGTCGGCAAAATAGACTGAAAGGGATAGATCATCCTTCTCAGATGAAAAGAGGCGATCGCAACCTTACACCAGCCGAAAGTATTCGGACTTGTACTAAAAATCTCTCTCTTCTGTTCAAGGCGAATAAAACCGCAAAAATCGAAGATTTAATCCCCAAAATCAACAGCATAATCCAAGGTTGGATCCACCAAAACCGGCATCAATGTAATAGAACAGTGCGTAAAAAAATCTATCATGATTTGCACCTAATGATTATGCATTGGGGACATAGACGGACCCAGAGTTACAAGAAAGCGTATCACCGCTATTGGCAGCAGAGACATGGCCTTTTAAACCCCAGCTATAACTTGATAAAGTCTTCACCAAACGGGGGAATTTACACCCAGAGCGGCTCTCTAAAACCCCATTTGCCAAATCACTGAGGAGCCGTATGAGGGGAAACTCTCATGTACGGTTTTGAATCAGAGGTTAGTCAGGTGACTGACAAATCGACTGTAACAAATTTGGGGGAAACCCGCAGAAATTGCGGCTCAATATGTCCGAAAAGGAAATTTGATTGGAGTCACAGGGAGCTTAAAATTTGACTATTGGAATGACCGTTCCAGTGGTGTCCAACGTTCCAATCCAATCATTAGTGTCGAGCGCCTAGATTTACTCGGCTCCAAACAGGATAACGAACACAGTGGAGACCAGTCGAGTATGGGAGGTAGTTATCAAAACGATGAATTCTAACCTCTAAAAAAACAGGTAAGGACAGGGTATTACCTTGTCCTTACTGAATAACAAGATAGAAATAAAGGAGGAAGAATGGGGGTTACCTTAAATCTGCCACCGGCGCTAAAACTGACTCCAGAACAGTTTGCCGAACTAGCGCAAATCAATCAAGAATTACAACTAGAATTAACGGCAACTGGAGAGTTAATCATTATGCCACCAACCGGAGGAGAAACGGGCGATCGCAACTTTGAATTAAGCGGTCAGTTGTGGGAGTGGAATCGTAAAAATAGCTTGGGTAAAGCCTTTGATTCTTCCACGGGGTTTCGGTTGCCCAATGGTGCAGTGCGATCGCCCGATGTCAGTTGGATCAAACTAGAACGATGGGACGCCTTAACCCCAGAACAACGTAAGAAATTTTTACCCTTATGTCCCGATTTCGCCGTCGAATTAGTCTCCGAAACTGATGAAATTAAAACCACCCGTTCCAAAATGCAAGAATACCTCACTAACGGATTACGCTTAGGTTGGTTAATCGACCCTGAAACTAAAACCGTCGAGATTTATCGTCAAAATCGCAAAGTAGAAATTTTGCAGTCTCCCCCTACCCTATCCGGAGAAGAAGTATTACCGGATTTTATTCTAACCTTACAACCGATTTGGTAAACTGAAAGTCATAAAGAGTTAAAAGAAAACATCAAAACCGAGGAGAATATCATGATTGCTAATCCAAACCAAAATTATATGAGTCCAGAGGAATACTTAGAATGGGAGGAAAAACAACCCCTCAAACATGAATATATGAATGGCGAAATCCTTGCCATGACTGGGGAAACCATTGCTCATAATGAAATAGCTATTAATTTAACAATGGCACTCAAAAATCACATTCGAGGAAAAGGATGTAAAGTCCTAATGGCCGATTCCAAACTAGGGGTTTCTGAATCTGGACCTTTCCACTATCCTGATGTCATGGTTACCTGCAATGAACAGGATAAACGCGCCAAAAATACGATTAACTTCCCTTGTTTAATTGTGGAGGTACTCTCACCAGGAACCGAGGGATTTGACCGAGGCCAAAAATTCCAAAACTATCGGCAGATTTCCACCTTACGCGAGTATGTCCTGGTGAGTGCAAACCAAAAGATGGTGGAGTGTTTCCGATTGAATGAAAAAGAGTTATGGGAACTCTCCACTTATGGAGAAGGCGATGAGATAGAACTGGCAAGTATCGAATTTAGGTTTCCCCTAGACTTGATTTATGAAGAGGTTGTATTTGGCGAAAACTAAGCCGGGTCAACTTTAAATTTAAAAATAAAAGAGCATCCCTTGACCCCCCAGCATTTTGCGGAATTTGATCGCTGTTATGGGGATGATCCGGATGGGAATGGCAAGCGGGAAGATTTGCGAGGGGAAGGGCGGTTTCAGTGGTTTTCCCTAGCGGCAATCAAGGAACGAGGTTACAAACTAGATATAACTTGACTCAGGGATGAGAGTTTGGAGGATGTGGCACAGTTGCCGGAACCCCCAGACTTGGCGAGTGAGGTTATTACGGACTTAGAAGCAGTAGGTGATGATTTCAAGGATATTTTAGATTTGATCCAATTGGATGGAGAGGACGATTTCTAAACCTTAGATTACTAGGGATAAATTCAACCCGTTTGATAAAATTTATATACAGTAGCGAGTTTTTTAAGTATAATCACAAAATATTTGAGAAATTTTTCTATATATGATTAATTTATCTAGTCTTGAAGCCAAAGCCTCTCAGGTGCGTTTTGCTGTGGCATCTATGGCACTGTTGGTGGCAGTGGCAGAAGAAAGCGATCGCATCCCACCCGTACCCGCTAGTGTTGCGGCAGAGTTTGGGCTAGAATTGCATCAGAAATTTGGCGGAGGCAAAAATATTGCCTTGGCAAAAGGGATCGCCTCGGGAAAAGCGATCGCTCACGAACAGATTCAAGCGATCGCTATGTTTTTTGAAACCTTTGAGCCGGATCGGGAGGATCCAGGTTGGCAGAATAATGAAAATCCGTCACGGGGTTGGATTTGCTGGCTGCTTATGGGTACCGATTGGCGGTGGGCGACAAATTACATGAAGGTGTATTTATGAACAAAACAATTATTAATGAAGACGAAGCCGAGATTCTAATCGAGGAGCATTTACGCGATCGCGGTTGGAAAATTACGGATTTTGAAACGACTCGCAAGCGTTGGCGCAAACACCTCGATGGGGAAGAAGCCGATCGCGTTTTTCTTTATGAAGGTAAGATTGTTGCTATTCTTGAAGCGAAAAAGCCCGGAAAAGATTTATGGGCTGCTCTGGATCAAGCGAAAGGATATGCTCGGACTTATAAAAAAAATACAGGTTGTGACGTTCCTTTAGTATTTGCCAGTGATGGGAAAATTTACCTCCGCCAAAACTTAAAAGCCAATACTTTACCTGAAAAAATTATAAACTTTCCTACTCCAACAGAGTTTGGAGAAATTTTTAACCCACAGGTAATAGAATTACATGGAACTTTACGCGACTATCAGCGAGTGGCTGTTTCTCAAGTTTTGGGTGCAACTCAGGCGGGTAGACGGCGGATGTATTTGCAAATGGCGACGGGAACAGGTAAAACGATTACGGCGGCGGGAGTTATTGCTAAACTCTGGTCTGTGGGGCTTTGTCGTCGGGCTTTATTTTTAGTAGATCGAGATTCTTTAGCCGTGCAAACCGTTAAAAAGTTTCGGACTTATTTAGGAGATAATTTTAACGTTGAAAGAGCATTAGGCGATAAAGAAGATAAACATAGAGACATTCTGGTTAGCACGGTTCAACATTTAGCCAGTCGAAATAAATATCAAAATTACGATCTAGACCATTTTAATTTAGTGATTTTGGATGAATGCCATCGCTCTTATTTTGGCGATTGGTATGGCGTTTTAGAACATTTCTTTAATGGCGGTGCAGTTTTATTAGGATTAACTGCCACTCCTGCTGCTAAGGAAACGATTAACACAGACCGATTTTTTACTGATGCGGGGCAGTATCAAGGGCCGATTTATCGCTACACCATTCGGCAGGGAGAAAATAACCCAGATGTTCCTGACTGGGAACGGTTAGCCAGATGTATTCACCATAAATTTCATACCAACGTGGACTTAGAAGGGGTTCACGATATGGGGTTTGATTTTGAGCCGGATCAGTTGGGTAAGGCGGTAGATGTACCCCAGCGAAATGAAATGATTGCTGAGAAATATTTTGAGGATATTCTCGGCACAAAAGAGCCTGTAAAAACGATGGTTTTTGCGGCTTCTATTGCTCATGCTAAAAATCTTCGCTATGCCTTGATTGAAGAATACAATCGCCGTAATAAATTACCGCTCACCGATGCTTCAGCAGAAAAGTTTATTGTAACAGTTCACAGTCAAATGGCGGGGTCTAGGGAATTAATAGAAGAGTTCCAAAAGGTCACGGATGCGGCAGAACGAAAAGCGATTATTCGGCAAGCGCACAAAGACCCGGATATGAAACCTCAACCGATTATTTTGATTGGGGTGGGAATGTTGGATACTGGCATTGATGCGCCTGATGTGGAAGTTTTATTAATGGCCCGACCCACTAAATCTAAGGTGCTTTATGTGCAGATGAAGGGGCGGGGAACTCGCAAATGTCAAGAGACAGGTAAGGAGTTTTATAAGTTAGTTGATTTTGTAGATATTACTAGCCTTGAACCTGTAATTACTAACGATACAACAGGCGTAGAAGATGAGCCAGTAGAGCAGGAAGAAGCGGAAATCATTAAGGGCGATCGCTCTCAGGGTAGCGAGGGTACGGGTAAAAAGCCTAAAGAAGAAAGCGGCATTCAGCAAGAAATGGTGATTGCTGATGTTCCCGTTCATCTAGTGTTTTCTGAAACGATTTCACCTGTAGTTTTAGACGAATTGCGGCGACAGGTAGAAGCCCAATTAAAAGGCGGTTTAGAACGGGAATCTTTAAAACAGCGTTTTGCTCAAACTATTCTTTGTTGGCAGTATTTTAAAGGGAAGACAACACCAGAACGGGCATTTTTAGCGACGATGGGGTTCGATCTCCCTGAGTTGCGGGACTTGTACGGGGAACCCGAGGCGATGCTAGAGGATTTTATTGCAGTTGCAACAGGGGAGGCGGATTTTGAAACTTTGCACCAGCATCGAGATTTTGAAGATTGGGCGCTGGAAAAGGGGTTAAATAGAGAACAGCGGGAAATGGTGCTGATGGTGTCTGACTTCAAACGCGCTAACCCTGAAATTACCCCCCGGCAAGTTCTTAAAAGTCAGTGGCTTTTTCAAATCGGTGGTATGCTGACCATTAAGAATTTATTTGGCAGTTTAGAGCGGTTGATTATTTTAGCTGATGAAGCATTAACCTTGTCAGTGGGTGCATCTATAGAGGAGGAAGGGGAAAATGGCTAGAGAACCTAAACATGGCGATAGAGGGGAAAATTGGATACCGCCAGATTTTAATCAATTTGGTGATGAACTTTGGGAAGTTGCCAATATTCTGCGCGATGATGCGGTTCACTCCGTTGATAGATTGGAAATTTTTAGTCTATTTCTGTTTCTGAAACTTTGGGATGAGATTGAATTAGAAAATGAGGAAGAACTGGGAACTTTGCCAGCGGATGAGCAACTCATTCCAGATATTTATCGCTTTCATAAGTGGGCAAGCGATCCAGATACTTATGCTAAAAATTGCGAATTTTATGATGCAAATGGTAAAGTTCAAAAATTTGATGATTCCATTGCATTCTGCCGTCAAATGTTCGAGAATTTAGCGAATAGAACCTCTAAACATCCGGTTAATAGAGATATTAAACGATTATTTAAAGATACGGTTTTCCCTTTGCGTCATACCACAACAGTCCGGGGTTTGGCTTCTAAATTGGCCGAGTTGAATTTACGCGAAATTATGGCGCGGGGCATGGCTCCAGGTTCGGAACGGTTCGATATTTTAGGGCGGACTTATGAATATTTGTTGCAACGGTTTTCGCAGAATAAAGAATTTGCAGAATATTTTACCCCTCGTCATGTTGTAGATAAAATTATTGCCATTCTTGAGCCGCAAATTGGTGAAACAATTTACGATCCGGCTTGTGGAACGGGTGGGTTTATTGTCCGGGCGTTTGAATATGTCCGTAATTTGATTAATCAAAAGAAAGTATCGGCTGATAAAAAGGAAAATTTAATCCGCGACTTGAAAACCAAGCAACTGCACGGGACTGAATTTATCCCTTTGGTGTTTAAGTTGGCGCTGATGAATATGATTTTGCACCAAGATGGTTCGAGTCAGTTGCGCTGCGATGATAGTCTTTCGAGTAAAGCCCAGGATATCGAAAAGGATAAATATGATGTGATTCCCGCTAATCCACCTTTTGGCCCTACGAAACAGGAACGGTTGGGAAGTTTTGAATATCACATCAAAATGTATGAAGCGCTGTTTATTCAGCATATTATGAATGCCTTAAAACCGGGAGGACGGGCGGCAGTAGTTCTCAAGGAAGGGCTGTTATTTGATTCTAAGGGTCAATTGCGGAAGATTTGCCGCAAGTTGGTCGAACAGTTTGAGGTTTTGGCGGTGATTAGTTTGCCCAATGGTGTTTTTAATCCCTACAGTGGGGCAAAAACGAGTGTGGTGGTGTTTCGCCGTCCCTTGGGGCGTGATGATGTTCGCACGTCTCAGATATGGTTTTATCGGGTAGAAAGTGATGGGCGAGATTTGGGGGCGACGCGCAGGCGATTAGCTGATTTTGATACGGATGGGGATTTAGAAGATATGGTATCTCTGTTTCCTTATCGCTGGCAGCATCAAAGTCAGGGCGGGGTTAAGGCGATTTTGAAGTCTGATAACTTGGCAGATTTTGAGGGTAAAAAATCTTGGTGGGCAACCCTTGAGGAGATTAGAAAAACCGATTATAACCTGACGGTTGGGCGTTATTGTCCCCATCAAGCGGAAGCGGTGGAGCATGAAAAGCCTGCGGTTTTGATTAATCGTTTGTTGGATTTGGGAGAAGAAATACAGGCAGATTTACGGCAACTCTTGGCGATGATTAGCAACGATGAAGCGGCTTAAAGGGAGGATAAATGATGCAAATTATTAAGTTTAAAACTCGGGTTGATGCCGAAGGAAAAGTGATTTTACAAGTTCCTCAAGGTTTGGCGAATCAAGAGTTGGAAATTGCGATTGTCTATCAGCTTGTTTCTCCAAACCCTCCCACCCAAACCCCCGAAGAATTGGGCTGGCCTTCCGGTTTTTTTGAACAAACCGCAGGTTGTTTAGCCCAGGAGCCGTTGGTGAGATATCCCCAAGGTGAATATGAGACGAGGGAGCCAATCGAGTGATTTATTTGTTGGATACCAATGTCTGTATTATTTACTTGAACCGTCGAAATTCTGGGGTGCAGCAACATTTAGAACGGTTATCTCCGGGTGATGTTGCCCTTTGTTCTGTGGTCAAGGCTGAATTGTTTTATGGGGCGATGAGAACCTTAAACCCGACTCGGACACTAGAACTACAGGAAGCATTTTTAAGTCAATTTGTTTCTTTACCTTTTGATGATGCAGCCGCTTATATTTTTGGAAGAATTCGCGCTCAATTAGCCGCTTTGGGTACGCCTATCGGCCCTTATGATTTGCAAATTGCGGCGATCACTTTGGCGAATCATTTGGTTTTGGTGACTCATAATGTGAGTGAGTTTGGCCGGGTGGAAGGGTTACAAATAGAGGACTGGGAAGTATAGGAGGCAAGGAGTTATGAGTCGGGGTGAGAAGGAATTACCGAAAGGGTGGAAGTGGATAAGTTTAAGTGAGTGTGCTAATCCTATTCGTGGGATTTCTTTTAAAGGTGGCACAGCACAAAAAGAAGCATTTGAAAATTCCATACCATGTCTGCGCACTAGCAACATTCAAAATCAACTAGATTTATCAGATTTAAAATTTATTCCCAAGAAACTAATTCCAAATGTCGATAGATTGGTTTCTGTAGGCGATACATTGGTTTCACTTTCAAACAGCAAAGACCTAGTAGGTAAAGTCTGTTTTGTTAATCTGCTTCCAGAGCCAATGACTTTAGGAACATTTATTTTGGCTTTAAGACCTAACAAAACTGCTATTATAGCTGAATACTTATTTTACTATCTTGCTTCTTTCCACGTTCAAAGCAAATTAAGAGCATTAGCTAGGCAAACAACAAATATTGCAAATCTCAGCGTTAATGATTTACTAAATATATTAATTCCTATTCCCCCCTTACCAGTACAAGAGCAAATTGTCCAGATACTTCAGAAGGCTGATGAGATTCGGCGCAAGCGTCAGGAGGCAGTTGCGATCGCTGATGCAACCATATTGTCTATTTTCAATGAAATGTTTAATGGCAAAGATTGGTTAGTTGATGAGTTAGGTAATCATTTAAAAGAAACCCGATATGGAACATCACAAAAACTTAGCGTAATTCCCCAAGGATATCCAGTCTTACGCATTCCCAATGTAATTGGAGGAGAAATTAATACAGAAAACATGAAATATCTTGCTGAAATCAAACCAGATGAACGTAATAAACTTATCCTTAAAAAAGGAGCTATTCTTTTAGTCCGGACAAATGGTAATCGTGATTATGTTGGTAGGTGTGCAGTTTTTGATTTACCAGAAGATTACTTATTTGCATCCTATCTAATCCGCCTTCGTACTCAAGACACTATTGATCCTTACTTTCTGGTATTTTATTTAAATACGGCAAATGGTCGGAGAGAAATTGACCTAAAAACGAGAACCTCAGCCGGTCAATATAATATTAACACAGAGAATATTCGCTCAATAAAAATTTATATTCCTCCCATTAAAACCCAAAGACGTTTTCTTACTCTATTGCAACAATGGAAGGTAAATAAATCAAAACTTGTCTCTAGTTTAGAAGAAAGTGCTAATACTTTTAATGCACTGCTCTCTCAGGCGTTCACAGGTGAACTCACTGCCGAATGGGAAGCCACCAACGCCGAACAAATAGCCACCAAACAGAAATTCTACCAACGCTTACCCCAACTCGTTATCCTGTCTTTCCTCAACAAAAAAATCAGCCACATTCAACGGCAAAAAGCCGATACAGCCGTCCTCGTCACTGCCTTAATGAAGTACATTTTTCTCTTCCAAATGGAAGGCGCAGCAAAGCGCAGACTTTACCAATTTATTCCCTACCATTATGGCCCCTTTGCCAAAGAACTCTATACCGACTTAGAAACACTCCAAGAGCAAGGTTTAATTACCGTAGATGACAGCGACGAAGACAAAACTCGCATTTCCCTGCTCAATTCTAAAGAAGTTGAGGCAGAATTGGCAGAACTTCCCGACGACTTGCAAGTAGATATTCAGGCAATTATTGATAGTTATGGGGATTTAGATTTAACTTCCCTTCTGGAGACGGTTTATGAGAAATATCCCGCTTATGCAAAGAAAAGTAAACTGAAGCAGCGAAAAACTAAGGCAAAAAAAGAGGAAAATTAAATGGATTTAAAAACATTACTTGAGCGAATAGACCTTGGGGAAGACGAAGATATTGAATTCAAATCTGCTGACGGTGGTTGTCCCAAGGAAGTTTGGAAAACTGTCTCAGCTTTTGCCAATACAGATGGCGGCTATATTGTTTTAGGTGTCACGGAAAATCGAAATAAATTCGAGATTACAGGTGTCCGCAATCCAAGTATTTTAATTAAAGAGTTTTGGAATAATCATAATAATCAGCAAAAACTGAGTTTTTCAATTTGCGAAAACTTTAACGTGCAAGATTTGGAGATAGAAGGTCATCATTTAGTTATTATTAAAGTCCCTAGAGCAACCAGAACACAACGCCCGGTTTATATTAATAACAATCCCATGACGGGAACCTATAAACGCAACCATGAGGGGGATTATCTTTGCACTGATGACGAAGTTCGTCAAATGCTACGCGATGCCAGTAATGACCCCCAAGATATCCAAATTTTAGATAAATTTGACCTGGGAGACCTCGATCCAGAAACTTTAAAATCTTTTCGTCAACGCTTTAGCTCTAGGGAACCGGATCATCCTTGGTTAGCATTAGACGATCGCAACTTATTGATTCAATTAGGTGGATGGAGGCGCAATAGAAACACCCAGGAAGAAGGGTTAACTATCGCTGGTTTACTGATGTTCGGGAGGGGAAATAGTATTTTAGAGAAACTTCCTCGCTATCAACTTGACTATCAAGAACGGCTGTCTACATACCCCGATGTTCGTTGGACATATAGGCTGACACTTGATGGTAAATGGGAGCCTAATCTTTTTAATTTTTATTATCGGGTCTATAGTCGTTTAGTAAATGATTTAGATGTCCCCTTTAAATTAGATAAAGATGCTGTAAGAAGGGGAGAGACTCATGTCCATGAAGCAGTTAGAGAGGCTCTGGTCAACACTTTGATTCATGCTGATTATTCATCTCCTCGTCCTATTATAGTAACCAAGTTTACTAATTTATTTTTATTCCATAATCCAGGTCGATTAAGGATTTCTATTATGCAAGTTTATGATGGAGGTATCAGCGATCCGCGCAATCCTAAACTGCAAACAATGTTTCAAATGCTTGGTTTAGGAGAAAAAGCCGGATCGGGTTTTAAAAAGATTCTACGAGCCTGGAAAGAACAACAATGGTTTAAGCCCTTAGTGTCAGAAAAATTTGATTTAGAGATGACATCAGTTGCTCTGCCGATGCTTAGTTTAATTCCGGGGAATGTCGAGCAAGAACTAAAAGAAATAGTGGGAGATAACTACTGCGAACTAACAGAATTAGATCGAATTATTTTGGTACTAGCGCATCAGTTTGAAAAAATTAGTAATAGTGATATTCAGTGTTACAGACAGGAACACCCTAGAGATATAGGAGAGTGCCTAAAGCAGTTGGTCAATAAAGGCTGGTTGGAGCAATCAGGACGTGGACGTGGAACCCCGTACGCTCTACCCAATAAAGGTCAACCGGATTTGCTTTCACTGCCTCTAAGCTCTGAATATTATGAGTCTAGCTCCGTGCATAATGAGTCTAGCTCCGTGCATAATGAGTCTGGCTCCGTGCATAAGGATGAAAATCTAGTTTTACTAGAAATAGCAGCCCCTGTTCGAGAAAAGCAACGGGTAAGTCCTGGGTTGATGAGAGAGACTATTTTAAAACTGTGTTCTGAAAGGTATTTAACTGTAAAAAGATTGGCTGAATTATTAAAGCGCAGTCCTGAAACCATTAGGAGTCATTACATTAATCCAATGTGGTCAGAAAAATTGCTGGAACTCAAATACCCTGACGAACCCACTCATCCGCAGCAAGCATACAGAACCTTATTCCCTCAAAAAATCAGCCAGGTTTCTGCTCCTTCATCATCTTCCTAAACCCCAGAAAACACCGCTGACAACAGCAATCCACCCACAACGCCGGAATCTTGAACTTTGCCCCGCAGTTGAGACACTCCCACAGGAAATGCAACCCATACTGACCCAGCTTCACCATTTCAACGACATTAATCTGTCAAAGCGACAAATAATTTGGCAAGACGACAGTAATCTGTTACCAGCGACAAATAATTTGTTAAATGACAACAAAAAAAGCGGGCAGCGAGAATCGAACTCGCATCAATAGCTTGGAAGGCTATGGTTTTACCACTAAACTATGCCCGCAGTTGGCAGCGTTAGCTACATGATCCAATATAGCATGACTTTTTCAGATTGCAACATATTTTTTTAACAAAGGCTGAAGTTGCCTCGGGTAGAGGGTTTCGGTTGTAGCGATCGCGGGGATAGCCCTAGAAAACCTTGACTCGATTCGGTGGGGTTGCTGCACAGTGGACTGAGGCGCGTGTCACTATAGAAGGGTAAGCATTCAGGATTATTCCAGGATCATGGATACGGATCCTCTTTATAAACGCTTTCCTAAAGTTGAGATCCCTCGACGGGGGGCTGCTTTTATTATCGATTATTCGATTGTGGCGCTGTTGAGTTCCCTGGGGGCCGATCGCACAGTTCAGGGGATGTCATGGGGTCAATCTTTCTTGTTTCTCCTCCTGTGGTTGGGATTGCGGGTACTGCTTCCCGCTCGCAATCAGGGCCAAAGTTTGGGCCGGTGGGCGCTCGATATTACCCTGGTTGAGTTGCGATTTGGGCGCACGCCGTTATTACAAAATTTATTCAAGCGGGAGGCAGTCGCCGGGGTCGGTGCAGTGTTGGTGGCGATCGGGTTGAGTCACCTGAACCCGGGGCATGGTGTGGGGATGCTGTTGCTGGTTCCCTTGGCGATCGACTGTAGCGCGGTTTCGTCGGACCCCTTTCGGCGACAAGCGTTTCACGATCGCATTGCCAACACGATGATTATCGGGACTCTCCGGGGATTTTCCCTGGATATCAAATTAAAACGGGGGTATCGCAAACTCCGAAGGGCCTATCAAGAAATCAGGCAAAATCGCGGCGATCGCTTATATGAAAAAATCAAGCAGAATCGAAGCGATCGCCATGACTTCGACGATTAGGCTTATGGCAACTCAGGAGACAAAATCCCCGTAGGTTAAAGACTGTCAACCCCACTTCTGACTGATAAAAAAACTTAATCTAGCTAAAATCGCCCAAATGGACAATTCTATGAGATAATCATAAATCGTGTCTAAATCTGTCCTAATTGGGAGCGGGGAGACCTAATGGCTAAAGGTGTCCGAATCATTATTACGTTGGAATGTACCGAGTGCCGGACTAATCCGGACAAGCGCTCCGCTGGAGTGTCTCGGTACACGACTCAGAAAAACCGTCGAAATACTACCGCACGCTTAGAACTTAAAAAATTCTGCCGGTACTGTAACAAACCGACTGTCCATAAAGAAATCAAATAGATGAGACGTTTATCCTCAAGGCAACAACTGGGGCTTTGAGGTGGCGTCTCCAAATTTGTTAAGAGTCCGTGACTTGTCCATTCAAAAAACTGTACAGAGATTGAACTGCTATGGCATACTACCGTCGGCGTGTTTCGCCAATTAAACCGGATGAACCCATCGACTACAAAAACGTAGAGCTGCTGCAAAAATTCATCACCGAGCGCGGAAAGATTCTGCCTCGGCGGATTACAGGCTTAACCGCCAAGCAACAGCGGGAACTGACACAAGCAATTAAGCGAGCCAGAATTGTCGCTTTGTTGCCATTTGTGAACAAAGAAGGATAAAAATAGTGGCACTGAAGGCTTTTAGATTTTAGGTGCGATCTGATATCTAAAGTCTAAAACCTAAACGCTGGGGTATCGATCGTGGAAAAGGGAACGCTGCTCGAATATCGGCTAAACGGAGACCGACGTCTAGCCGTAGCCGACCGTCCGGATGGCAAAAAAAACTGGGTTGTGGTGGATGAACATGGTCAAGCCAATAGCATTCCACCCAGACAAATCGCCTACGAAATCGGTGGAGGTTCCTATAAGCCCTCCGATATCCCGAACTTCCGCAAGGAAGTAGAGAAATATCTCGACCCGGATAGTTTAGAGGTGGCGTGGGAAATCTTGGTCGAGGAAAACCGGGGGGTTGATCCTGGGGAAATGGCAATGTTGCTATTTTCTGAGAATGAGGCCCCCAATCGCTATGCGTCTTACTTGTTGCTGTCCGAGGATAAGCTCTATTTCAAGCAAAAAGGAGACCGTTACGAGCCGCGATCGGCCACCCAGGTTGCGGAACTCAAGCACCAACAGGAAGTAGAAACCCAACGACAGCAGGAGTGGGGCAATTTTGTAGCACGGGTGCAGCAACGACTCGCCGGGGAACTGGTGCAGTGGGAGAGTAGCGATCGCATCCGCATTGAAGCCCTAGAAAAATATGCGGCCCTGGCAGAAGAAGCGCGAGAACGCAATCAAGCCAAGGAAACCCTCTCTTCCCTAGGCCGGACCGACACGCCCCAAGCTGCCTTTAAGCTTTTGGTAGAGTTAAAGGTGTGGTCTGAACACGAAAATCTCGTTTTACGACGAACTCAGATCCCAACTCATTTTTCTACCAAGGTACTGGAAGTGGCCCAACGGTGTTTGAATTTTCCGCCTCCTGATCTGGATGCAAACAACCGCCTAGATTTGACCCATCTCAAGGTTTATACCATCGATGATGAAAGCACCCTAGAAATTGATGATGGGGTGAGTTTGGAATACCTGGAAGATGGGCGGCAACGGCTGTGGATTCATATCGCTGACCCGACACGCTTGCTGTGTTTGGGAGATGAATTGGATTTAGAAGCCCGTCGGCGTAGCACTACGGTTTATCTGCCCACGGGTATGGTACCGATGTTTCCCCACGACTTGGCAACAGGTCCGATGAGTTTGGTGCAGTCCCAACTTTGTGCGGCCCTAAGTTTTTCGGTGATTTTAGAGGAGAGTGGTGCGGTAGCGGAATATAGCATCCATGTCTCCACAATTAAGCCAACCTATCGACTGACTTACGATGATGTCGATGAGATGTTGCAATTGGGGTTGCAAACAGAAGCGGAAATTAGCGCGATCGGCGCTTGGTCAAAACGTCGCCACGCTTGGCGGGTATCTCAAGGGGCTATTACTATTTCCATGCCCGATTCCTCGATCAAGGTGGACGAGAACGAGGAGATCACTATCAAACTCCTGGAAGATTGCCCCTCCCGGCAACTGGTGGCGGAGATGATGATTTTGGCTGGGGAACTGGGAGCACGCTATGCGCAAACCCACAATATTCCGGTCCCGTTTCGCGGCCAACCTCAGCCGGAATTGCCGCCAGAAGAGGAATTGCTGATTTTACCACCGGGTCCGGTGCGATCGAGTGCGATCCGCCGCTGTATGCCTAAAAGCGAGATGGCAACGACTCCATGCCGTCATGCGAGTTTGGGGTTGGATGCTTATATCCAAGTCACCTCTCCCATTCGCCGGTATAGCGATTTATTAGCCCACTTCCAGATTAAAGCTCACCTGCGGGGGGACCCGCTGCCCTTGGCGGTGTTAGAAGTGCAGGAAATTGTCCAGAGTATTGGTATGGCGGTGCGAGAGGCATCGTTAGTCGAACGCCAAACCAATCGTTATTGGATTTTGGAATATCTGCGCCGTCACTCGGGGGAAGTTTGGCAGGCGGTGGTATTGCGCTGGTTGCGTGAGGATGAAAATCTCGGCTTAATTCTGTTGGAAGATATCGGAATCGAGCTGGCATGGCGTTTTCCCCGGGCGGTGTCCTTGGGCGATCGCCTGGATCTTCAAGTCGCTTATGCCGATCCACGAGAAGATCAGATCCATTTCCAAGAGATGGTGTATCAAACCGCTCAATTGTAAGGGCTTTCTCCCTGAATCCATACTCAATGGGTTCAGGGATTTTAATGATTGCTGATTGTTAAGTGATTATTTTTGGAAAAACTAAGACCTTTAAGACGCTGCTTTTTAAGTTGGGTTTTTATAGGCTTTATATTTAGATAAAGGGGACCAGAAACCGGGTTTCTAGCGATAATTGTGGGCTTTCTTGACCGAGATTTTGTCAAGAAACCCGGTTGTCTTCCCGCTGCTTTGCTGAAGCCATACGAGAGGTTATGATGATGAACGGTTCTGATTTTACATCCGCCTATCCTTTACCTCCGACAGGGGAAGAAGCTAAATTAGCGAAGGAAAGTAGCCAGATTTTGGCACGGTACACTGAGGTAAAGAAACCCCAAATTATCATCAAGACTGATGAAATGAATACTCAGGCGATCGCAATTCCTGAGTCTGCTTTTCTGATGTTGGTTGAAATTTTAGAACAGATGGCTCAGGGGAAAGCCGTTAGCCTTGTTTCCTTACCCGCAGAACTCACGACTCAAGAAGCTGCCAATATTTTAGAGGTGTCCCATCCTTATTTGGTGGAATTACTGGAATCGGGAGAAATCCCTTCCCAAACAGTGGGGACAGAGCGACAGATGCGGTACGAAGATGTGCTGCACTACAAAAACCAGATTGAGGAGAAACGGCAGCAAACCTTGGATGAGTGAGTTGCGGAGGCTCAAGCGTTAAATATGGGCTACGAGTAAATGGCGGAAAATTTTTAGATACTTTAAGGGTTATTAATCTGGGGAATTTTTGAAGTTGTGACACTGACGGGGGGATAACGACGGCAAGTCAGGACGTTGAACTGGGGAAGGTTAACGACTGAAGTTGTTACTACGAGCATCGGAGGGAGAACGACTGAACTCGTTACTACGAACATTAGAGGAGGCTGAGGGGTTGGGGTTGTGACAGTTTATGAATTTGGCTCTGTACTATCACTGAATTGAGAAAAGATAGCGCATAATCTTGATAAGCGCTATGAGGGCCTACCCATGTCTTCTAACTCTGAGCTACCGATCGAACTTGAAGTAAAACTCCGACTCTGTGAACCCGGTCTCTTGGCAAACCTTGATGCTTTACTCAGTCTGGGTTTGGTTTCTGATGCACAGGTAAAAGTTTTGTGCCGAACCTATCTGAGTGAACGGTTACCAGAACCCCAGGTGATTGCATTACTGAGTCAAACCTATCGGAATGAACTGTTCCCGAAACCCCCGGTGATTGCAGTACCGATCGCTCAAGAAGAGAAAAAGCAAAAGCAGGAAGAGTGGGCGGATGAGCCGATCGCCTTGCCTCGGGTGTTGTCTCCTGCTGCTACTACGGCTACTCCTGTTACTCCGGCTAAACCTCAATGGATACAGTCGCTAATGGCGGAACTAAGTGTTCGCTGGTTACTGTTTCTTGGGGTATTTATGGTGGTGCTCTCTTCTGGGGTACTCGCTGCAACCCAGTGGGAGCGTTTTCCGCCTGCGGGTCAATATTTAGTTTTATTTGCCTATACTGTTATTTTTTGGGGAGTTAGTATTTGGGCACAGCGGCAGTCCCAATTACGACTGACGGCTCAAACGTTGCAATGGGTGACTCTGTTGCTGCTGCCGGTGAACTTTTGGACGATAGATGGGTTGGGATTGTGGGGCTCACCGTTGGGATGGGGGACGATCGCCTTAGCTGCGCCGGTCCTGAGTGCGATCGCTTGGCAGGTTCTGCCTGGGTTGCTGGGCGATCGCCCTTCCAGACGGACTCTGTTTCCCCTTGCAGTTTACCCGGTCCTCTGTTATCTCCATTGGGGATGGTCATTCTCTGGGGTACCCACAATCGCGGTTTATCTGGGAACAATCGCTGCTGCTGTTGCTACCCTGTCTCCCAAAACTCAAAAAACTCTCTCTAGCCCGGAATCCTCTTCACTCTCTAATATTCAGCCTTTTAATACTTCAAATATTCTCCTGTTATCCTACGCCCTGGCAATTCTCTGCGGACGGGCAATTTTTGCCATTGGCGTTCCGATTTCTCAGTTAGGGTTGGCGATCGCACTGGTGGGTTGGATTGTCTTGCACTCCGATCTCACAAAAGACGTTCCCCCGGTCAAAAAACCTATACCCGCAGCGATCGCTCGGGGGGGAGTGGCGGTTCTGCCGTCGGGTGTAACCCTCAATCCCCCCCAACTTTTCGGTTATGTCGGGGGTTGGTTGATGTTTGTGGGTTGGCTGGTGTCCGTCGCACAGCAACCGTGGCAGGCGATCGCCATTAGTATTCTGGCCTTGTGGTGGCTGGGAAGTCGCCTCTCCCGATTTTTCCACGTATTTGATACCGTTGCGATTTTTACAATCACCTTACAAGGCTATTGGCTAATTCGCAACATTATTCCCCCAGTGGTTCGCAATCAGGCGATCGCCACTGGCACTCAACTGGCTAATGCCCAAGAGAACCCTTGGGCGTTGCTGGGCTTAACGTTTTTTCCCTATTTGTTATTTGTTGTCTGGCTCACCGACTGGCTATACCGTCGCAGTCCTGCTCAGTTAGAGCAGGGGGCTAAAGTTTCGGCCCAAATGGGGGATTTCTGGTCCCTGGGATTTGGGCTACTGCTCACGGTGTTGAGCGGGCCAGTCTATTCGATGCGATCGCTCAATTTATTGGCTTCTACCCTGACTTTGGCCGTCGTTACCGATCGCCGTTTAAGCGGGCGAACCCACGGTCCCACTGCTCCTAGAGCCATCCGTCCCGGAGAGTTTGGGCTGCTTAATTTTTTGGTTTACTTGAGTCACGTTAGCGGATTGTTCACGCTCTTTTCCTTTTTGCATTGGGGATTTCCCCAACTTCCTATTTTCGGATGGGGACTAATTGTTCTATCCCTGGCGCTTGCAGAATGGGCAGTCTCTCTCACTTTAGAATTTAGGCCAGATCTCGCTTTGAATGTGCGAATTTCGGCCTGGATTGAAAGTTTTTGGCCCGTAGGGTTAGGGCTTGCCACGGTAAGTTATATATTCTGGTTGGGAAATTATAGTGGGCTAGGGGATAGTGATGCCTCACGCTCGGGGATGGTATGGTTTATGATTCCCTTGGCTTTGACGGCGATCGCACATTTTTCTCCTGATCGCCGCCTCCTGGCAACGGGATTGAGCATCACCACGTTAATTTTGGCCCAAGGGTTGATTTTTGACTTCCCTGGAACTCGCTTATTGGGATTGGGTATCGGCGCGGTGCTGATGGTGATGAATACCCGGTTACTGCAACACACTGCCGTGGCTGCGATCACCACTGGGTTTGGGTTATGCTTTTCCATTCAGTTATTGGATATAGGGATTTTGGGGTTACCCTCCGTAAGGGGAGAGGGCTGGTTAGTCGTCAGTGCGATCGCTGTTGTGGCTTTATCCGTGAGTTATGCTCTAGGGATTCAGCGTTCTAATTCCCTGGTTCAGATTTATGCTCGCGCCTATCAGGGATGGGCGATCGCCCTAGGATTATTGGCACTGACGGTGATTTCCGCTCATGCCTCTACTATTTATTTCTGGGGATTTATGGAGTCCTCAGTGCCGATTTTAATGGCTACCCTTCTGATCGGATTAGCAGTTGCCTATCGGATGTGGCTGTCTCCGACTACTTGGACTTTTTATACCTTGGGTTGGACTGTCGAATTACTCGCCGCTGAAATTTTGGGATTTTTCGGGCGATCGCTGATTAGTTTGGCGATCGTTAACCTGATCCTTGGAGTGGTGGCTTCGATTGTTGGGGAGTGGTGGATTCGTCGCACCGGCAGACCCCTGCGTACCAGTTGGAAGGTGATACCGTTAATTTATGGGGTTTTGGGGCAGGCATTACGCTGGGGGACTTTCACCAGTTGGAGTGGAGTAACCACCTTGGGATTAGTGGTGATCGCCATGACGATTGGACGCCGAAGCCAAGAAGCTAAACCCTTGGTTTATTTAGCTTTAATTGGCGTTTCTATTTCGGCTTATGAGTTTCTTTCCTATCAAATTTCAGGGCTACCAGCTACCGCGCAATTGATTGCCATTGCCACTTTGGGGGCAGCGATCGTTTATAACTATCGCCTGCTGGAACATTGGTTAACGGATTACTTGAATTTGACAAAAAAGGAAGTCGAATTTTTTGCTCACACTCACTGGGGATTAAGTAGTTTTATCTGGTTGAGTGCAATCGCGCTTTCCTCCGAACGGGCGACGGCAATTAGTTCCCTGGGGTCGATTGACTTAATTGGGGTGGGAACCGGGTTATTTTTAACCAATTATGCACTGCTTCAGGGTCGGTTGCCCGAATCGAGACAGGGGGAAGACAGTTCGCACAATCGCCCCGAAGCGATTCAGATGGCTGAGAGTTGGGTTTATTTAGGAATGGCAGGATCTGGCGCTGTGGGGTGTTATGTGTTTGGATATCTTCCAGCTAATTTGCAGGAGATGTTCATTGGCTGGGGAGGTGCGATCGCCTGTGTTGCGGCTTACTTTCTGGATGCTGTGCCCTGGGACCGCTGGGGATGGACTCTCAAACCCTGGCGGTTGATCGCAAGACTCCTGCCTGGATTGGCGATAATCACCACGGGAATCGGGTTTTTCGGGGATATCAATCAATCGTGGTATGTTTCGACCCTGATCGTCGCGGCTTTTTATATTTTCCTAAGTCAACTCCATCGCCAAATTCGTTTGACGTACGCGAGTGCTATCTTACTCACTTGGCTGATTCTGCGTGGGCTTTTGAACGAATTCGTCACAGACGCGATCGCCTATGTTGCCCCAGTCGCCTTGGCTATCTTATACTTCGCCCAGGTTGAACCGTCCCTAAAAAGTCCGCAAGCTAAAGGAATCCGCCACGGGATTAGGGTATTGGCGATCGGCAGTATCAATTTTACCCTGCTATTCACCACTCATTGGCTGATTTCAGGGTTAGCCAGTTTATTAATCGGATTTGCGGGTTTAACTTTCAAAATCCGCGCCTTTTTCTACATGGGTACGGTCACTTTTTTACTCAATGCCATCTATCAACTCATTATTCTCAACTCGCTTTATCCATTTTTGCGATGGGTAATTGGATTAGTCGCGGGTATTTTCTTGATTTGGATTGCTGCTAATTTTGAAACTCGTCGCGAACAAATCGTCACTGTTTTTCAAAATTGGCTGGGGGATTTAGAGTCTTGGGATTAAGCAAAAATCCCCTTTAGCAGTTCGTAAATTTCCTTTTTTTCAGAGTCTATAATGTCGTTAATTCATGATTAAATCTATCGATGGCGCTCACCCGGCTTTAGAATTTATTCCCCCCTGCTTTAACCCATTAGTTTTGCAGGTAGCGAAATTAGGAATGCCACTCTGGAGGCAATTTCGCACTCCCCTTACCCAAATTCAAACGGAAAATGTAGAGCAACTTGTGGAACTGTATCAGCAGTTTCAAGAAGAAAAAGTTCGCTTTTTGATGGCATTTCGTCATCCGAGTACCTACGATCCGTTTCCGATCTCCCATTTGATTTGGCAGGCGGTTCCCCAAGTGGCTCAGGAAAAAAATATATCTCTAGCATCTCCGGTACACTTTCATTTTATGTATGATCGCGGTATTCCCTTATGGGCGGGAAAATGGCTAGAGCAGTTATTACCCAGGCTCGGGGGTACTCCCATTGTGCGAGGAAAAATAGACCGTCAGGGGTTGCGATCGGCACGTGAACTGTTTGCTAAAGGTCAATTTCCCCTGGCTGCTGCTCCGGAGGGTGGCACGAATGGACATAATGAAATTATCAGTCCCTTAGAACCCGGTATTGCACAATTGGCATTCTGGTGTATGGAGGATTTACAGAAAGAAAACCGGAGCGATCGCGTGGCAATTTTGCCGATTGGGATTCGGTATAAATATGAAAAAGAAGAGTGGGAAGCAGTCGCTATGTTACTCACTCAAATGGAGCTCGATTGTGGCTTACCTCCTCTGTCGGGGGAAATTCAAGAAGATTTTTCTTCCAGTCCACTCACGGCTCTTTATCCTCGGTTAATTCGTTTAGGACAACATTTATTGTTGTTGATGGAAGATTTTTATCGGCGGTTTTATCATCGAACCTTAGTAGATGCCGCCGGAAAAACCAATGATTTACCCAGTCGATTGCCGGCCCTCCTCGACATGGCATTACAGGTAGCTGAAGAGTATTTTAAGCTGCCCTCTAAAGGGACTGTTATTGACCGATGTAGACGCTTAGAACAAGCGGGTTGGGAGCGGATTTATCGAGAAGATATTGAGAATATTGAGGCGTTGTCACCGTTGGAACGAGGACTCGCCGATCGCGTCGCTGAAGAAGCCAATTTGCGGATGTGGCACATGAGATTGGTGGAATGTTTTGTGGCGGTTACGGGACAGTATGTCCGGGAAAAACCCACCTTTGAGCGGTTTGCAGAGACGACACTCTTGGTGTGGGATACAATTGCTCGGATTAAGGGAGAACGTCCCTCTTCTCGTCCGGAATTAGGCAAGCAGTCGGTACAAGTCACCATCGGCGAACCCCTTTGGGTGAGCGATCGCTCGAATTCCTACAAAAGTAGTCGGCGATCGGCGATCGCTGACTTAACTCAAGATTTAAGAACCGCGTTAGAACAGACGATTGCGGGTTGAGTTGCTCGCCAATTCTGATAATGTACCCCCTTTCCACCAAAACAATAAGTAGAGACACAAAATTTTGCGTCTCTACTTTTTTTTAGGATCCCTGTTAACCAGGGGGATAAATTACCGGCGAATTAAGTGTTCCCGGGGGGCAATGCCGGGATTAATCATCCGGGATAATTCTTCATCTGATAACTTGCTGATTTCATTGTTTAATTCTTCGTCCGTGAAGCTATAGCCTCGTTCTTCAGCCATTTTTCTGATGGCTTCCGGATTTTGGGCCGCTTGCATTTGTCGTTGAAGTGCTAAATCTTCTTTAACTGCTTGGAAAAGGGCTGCTGCATTTTTCTGAGTCATAAAACTGAACTCCTGGTAAATCAATTGTTAAAAAGTTGCCGTCTCGCTAAGCATCTATCCGCTCAAAAATGCCGGATAAAAGAGGGTAGAAAACACCGCTACGGTTGATATAGGTATCTTTACCCTCTTGATTCTGATGTCGGCTGAACGACTTATGTATTGACATGATAAACTATTTTGAAAAAAAATTCATGAATCCTTGACAAAACTCCCAGATTTTCAAGAGAATTTAACATAACTTTAATAGGGGGTGTAGTATAATGGCTAATCTATTTAAACCCCTCAATCCATTCTGGCTAGCCCTGAGCAAAAGTGCTTAGGATTTTCAGCGTCTAACGGGCATTGCAGAAAAAACCGGGATCAACCCTATCAAGAGGGAGACCAAAGAATTTATAGTGGAGGGGCTCAAAAGCCTAAAAATTAAGATTGTGAAAGCGATTACTCTCCTCGGATCCACTGGTTCAATTGGGACTCAGACTTTAGATATTGTGGAGCATAACCCTGATCGGTTTAGGATTGTGGGGTTGGCCGCAAGAGGCAATGTTGAGCTGTTGGCGCAGCAAATTCGCCAGTTTCGACCGGAAATCGTCGCCATTTGTCTCGAAGAAAAGCTGCCTGAACTCAAAGCGGCGATCGCGGATTTGGACCCGCAACCGATTCTCTTGGGGGGAGAACAGGGTGTAGTGGAAGTCGCCCGTTACGGTGATGCTGAAGCCGTTGTAACGGGAATCGTCGGTTGTGCTGGGTTGCTTCCGACCATTGCGGCGATCGAAGCCGGCAAAGATATCGCCTTGGCAAATAAAGAAACCTTGATTGCTGGGGGACCTGTGGTCAATCCCCTGATTGAAAAGCATGGGGTAAAGCTACTCCCGGCAGACTCGGAACATTCAGCAATTTTCCAATGTTTGCAAGGGGTCCCGCCTGGGGGGTTGCGTCGAATTATTTTGACCGCTTCTGGGGGTGCTTTCCGAGATTGGCCCGTTGAGAAATTAGCTACTGTGAAAGTAGCGGATGCCTTGAAGCATCCAAACTGGTCAATGGGTCGCAAAATTACCGTTGATTCGGCTACATTGATGAATAAAGGATTAGAAGTAATTGAGGCACATTACTTATTTGGAGTGGAGTATAATGACATTGATATTGTGATTCATCCTCAGAGTATTATTCACTCCTTAATTGAGTTACAAGATACTTCAGTTTTAGCACAACTGGGTTGGCCGGATATGCGATTACCCTTGCTTTATGCGTTGTCTTGGCCGGAGCGAATTTATACCGATTGGGAGCGGTTAGATTTAGTGAAAGCTGGAGATTTAACCTTCCGATCGCCCGATCATGACAAATATCCCTGTATGAAATTGGCTTATGCGGCAGGTCGGGCGGGGGGTTCCATGCCGGCGGTTTTAAATGCAGCCAATGAGCAGGCGGTTGAGTTATTTTTAGATGAAAAGATTGAGTTTTTGGATATTCCCCGGGTCATCGAAAGAGTGTGCGATCGCCATCAAGCGGATAACTGTGCCGAACCGGGTTTAGAGGATATTTTGGCGGCAGATCGTTGGGCTAGACAAGTCGTTTTAGAGGCAAGTGCTACCCTTAAAACTGAGGCTAAAACCTACAGCAGTGGGGTGAAGCCCTTGGGGACTGCAACTCCGGCGACGGCTGGATAGTATAGTCTGGAGAGGAAAACGCCCCACCCCTTCCGGGTGAGGGCTTGATTTTCAATCCGGTAAAGGATAAAACAGCGAGTAAACTCTTAACATAGGCGTAACCATTTTTTACGGGGATCCAATCAAGCTATGAAGACCTTTTATCCGAATATTGCTCTGTTAGGACTCCTCGCCATTTTAGGGGGAATTTCCCCGGTTTTGGGCGCTCAGATGCCGATGGAGGCGATCGCCCAAAGCAATTCTCAAAATTGGCTCACTTCGGCACAGCAGAAAGCAAGTCAGGGAGATTTTCAAGGGGCGCTTCAGGACTATGCTCAGGCGATCGCCCTTAATCCCAATAGTGCCGAAGCCTATATTGCTCGGGGGAATCTGCTTTCTCGCAGTGGGGATCAATCCGGGGCGATCTCCGATTATACTCAAGTATTGCGGTTAAATGGGAATAATATTGACGCCTATATTGGACGGGCTAGCGCCCATTCAGTGCTGCGAAATTATGATGCCGCCTTGGAGGATTATAACGCAGCATTACGACTGAATCCCAATTATGGCGAAGCTTATATTGGGCGCGGAGGAGTGTGGGCATTTCAGGAAGATTATAAGAAGGCGATGGATGATTTTAATCAAGCCTTACGCCTAAATCCCGCTGAAGCTGCCGCCTATTATAATCGCGGTGGGGTGCGGTTGTTGGAGGGAAAAACCCGAGAGGCGACTGCGGATTTTCAACAAGCTGCGGAACTGTTTCGGGCTCAAGGCAATATGGCTTTAGCCGATCGCTCAGACGCGATCGCTCGCCAACTTCAACAAGGTAATTAATCTATCATATTTCCCGCTCAATGTCAATTGATTTACTGATTATTATTGCGGCAGTCGTTGTTTCTTGGTTGATTTTTACTTGGCTGGTTACGGTCCTTAAAGCCACGGTCAAAACTGCGATTTTAATGGCCCTGTTAGTATTAGGATTGCAGCTCATTTTTGGCATTGGCATGACTGAGTTATGGGGTCCGGTTCAAGGATTTTTATCTCAAACCTGGGAGAAAGGGGAAAAAATGTTAGCCCCGTTTTTGGGAAAGTGAAATCTATATATAGCTTTTTTCCCAGGTATGAGGTATATTCCTTCTTTTGGAGTGCGATCTCTTGATTCGGGTGCCTTAGCACGTAAGCTATGCCCTAAGCTTTACGCACTCCCTAAAAATGTATCTTTTAACTGTGAGAACCCCTGACTATTTCCTGATTTGTGCCTACACCAGTCCCTGGGGGAAGATTTAAAGACAGCCGAGAGTCAAGTCTTAGCAAAGCCTCGGTTTAACCCGCAATTTGAAGATGATCCGGTTAAACTCTCAGGGTGAGGGTAGCATCATTTAACCCCATTCGGGCCATTCCCCCTAAATCAGGGCAAGCATCGAGAGATTATACTCTCCTACTCATTCTTGGCCTAGTCATCCTCTATTGACGCCTTTAATTGTCATGATTCATTTAGTTTGTCCTACTCTTGATCTGTTTGTTTATTATCTTCAGGAAAAAGGGGGTAAGGATATAACCCACCCTGAATACTCCGGTTTAAATTTATCAGAACAATTCGCCCAAACCCTGCCCGTTCATTTAGGCGATCGCAGTCTATGCCAACCCCACCCAATTAACCATTTAGAAGTAACCACCCCCGATAAATCCGTCGTTGAATTTGAGGGCAAGTTAGAAAGCCAAAACCGAATTAAGGGTTCATATCGGCAATTTACTCTGGATGAAAATCACGGATTGGCGGTGAATATATCCGTTGACGGCAAGTTTATCGCCGAGGAATTAGTCAACTGTTTAGATGCGATGTTGACCCTGATTCCCGAATTGGATAACCTACCCGGAAAATTAGGACAAACCTGGATGGTATCGGGTTGGGTGGAAAATTCACAGAAGGACGATCGTGAGATTCTAGCCGATGAAGTTTACAAAATCTTGATACCTGAAGGATGGCAATATCAAGAAAAAGGTCAATTTTTAGGGGGGATAGTTTTTGAGTTTTGGAGGGCTTCCCCCCAGCGTTGGGAAAAAATGGCAACCCATAGCCATTTGGTCCTGATTCTCTATCCCAATCAAAAAACAATGGGAACTGGGGCGGCATTTAATGAAGATTGGAAAGAGTTGTTTTGCTACCGCCATAAAATTATCTGGGCTTATACACAAAGTCGAGAATTGAAAAGGCAAATGATGGAGGAATTTAACCAAATTTCCGATTCTCTTAAAAATTTATATAGTTGGGAGTTTGCCGAACTGAAGTTAGCATTACAAAACAATGCGGTGGTATTGTCAAACTTTGTTAAAAATATTAATAAAATTGAAGGCAAACAGCAGCAAATTGACCTAAATTTACATCAATATGAGAACTCAGCCCAATCTATTGCTAAAAAAGCGGGCCAAGTTTTTCAAGTCTGTAATGACTTCAAATTTATACAAGAGTTTAGCGCCATTGTCAAGGCTAAGTATCAAAAGCAAATTGAACAAGATTATGCCAGTTTGCGCCCCCATTTGAATGTCCTAGAAAATCTCCGGGGGACGATCGCCTCCATTGTGGAGATTTCCCAAGCTCAAAGCGATCGCGATTTCCAAATCTTTGCTTGCCTTGTAGGGACCGGAATCGGCAGCGCTGCATTAGTCGCTTCCTCGTCACCGTCTTGGATGATTCCCCTAAAACAGTCCCCAGCGATCGCTCAGACTCTAGAAGGATTACAAGTGCCAGAACCCTGGGCTAATTTCAGCGTTGCTGTGTCTTTGAGTGCGATCGCCGGGTTGATGGGATGTCTCGTTGCCTCAGTTTGTATCGCCTGGTTCTGCCCGAAACGCCTATCAGCTAAAAGCAGTCGCTTCCCCCATTCGCGCTTCTAACTCTCACATTTTCCCCAACTCATCCCTGACCCTGGGGTTACCAATCATCCTTTCGGCGGCGATCGGCTTGCCAATCATCCTCGGGTTCATCCTCTAAGTAACGAACCAAGGGTGCTCTTCGCGGATACTCTTGGCGACCGCGAGTTACAGGGATTTTATCATAATCCTGGTCATAATCCGGTTCATATTCCGGTTCATACTCTAGGGGATCATCGCCATACTTGTCATCTTCATCGGACTCAAATGCTTCTTTCAACGGATCAACAACCCGGGCGATCGCATCTTTTACAAACAGTTTAACAAACTCTTCTTTTTTCGTAAGCTGAAATTGTCGCTGCACGACTTCTGTAATTCCCCCATCCCCCCAATCCTGATCATGACGGAAATATTCAATAAAACTTTTTCCAGCGATTCGGGTTAAATAAGCTGCGGTTACCCCTTGAATCACTTTACCCACTACAAATGTGCCTAAATTTAACTGAAGTGCTGCCGTCACTAACTTAATCGCCCCTTCCACAATCCCCAAACTCGCCAGGGTTTTACCCAAAGATAAGGCTAATTCTCGTCCGCGATCCATATTAATTTCACAGCCATAGATTTTGCCAATTTCTACTACCATTTGGGCATTGACTGCGGCAGTGGCTAAAACATCAATTACGGGAACAGGAGTACAAGCAATCACCCCTGCACCAATCCATTGAAAGCGATCGACAACTTTTTCCGCTTGGCGGCGACGTTGGGAATCGATTAAGCGTCGCGCTTCTTCTCCGAGGCGTTGGGATTGCAATAAAATATTATCTGCCATTAAATCTTCGCCTTCTGCCCGCAGAATAGCTGCCATGCGACGGATTAAGGGCATGATATCTGGATCGGCTTCAAAAACTCCCCCACTATCCAAGGGGACTGCCTTGGGATTAGCGGCGATCGCCACCACATCCATTGCGGAAATAAATCCCACAACTCGTTCCCGTAGTTTGGCTAAAATATATTCTCGTTCTTCATCGGGATAAAGGTCAATTTTATTTAAAACTACAATGGAACGTTTACCAATTTGGGCCAAAACTTCTAAAGGTTGATGTTCCGATCGCGTTAAATCATTATCGACTACAAATAATAATAAATCCGCTTCCGTTGCCAGCCGTCGCGCCCGTTGTTCTCGTTCGGTTCCTGCCACTCCCGCTTCTAAGATTCCCGGGGTATCCGTAATTAAAATTTCTCGTTCTAATCCTTTCAACTGCAATCGATAGGTTTCTCCCTCCTCCGTTGTTCCCATGGGTGCATCGACTCGCCCTACCATCCGCCCTAAAAGGGCATTAATTAAGGAGGTTTTACCCGAGGACCCGGTCCCGAAAATCACCACCTGAATGTTACCCCGGGAGAGATTTTGCTCTAGTTCCCGCGATCGCTGTAATAATGCCCGCTTGGTGACTTCATCCTGGATGCGATCCACCTGTTGGCGCACCACCCGCAGGGTTTGTCCCGCCGCATCTGACTTACGTTCCGGGATTTTAACTCGCCGCTTCCCTCGACGCGATCGCGTCGAACCCCCCCCAAACAGTTGCAGATAGTAAATAAACGCCCCAATCAGAACCGCTAGCAGGGCGATTACCAGCAACAGCAGCAAGGTAGCAAGCACCGGTGCCGTAAAGCTAATCTGGATATAAAGCCGGTAAATAGAGCTCACCAGCCACAGTACCATCCCCAAAATTAGGATGATACCGGCGAATAGGGTTAACAGACGGGTTAAACGCATGGATCTGCTGTATGGGATGTAGTCTATTTTGATCTTAATGCTTGGATCGATGGATGTGGCGGCACAGGGAAATCCGGTAAGGCGATCCCCCCTAGGATATTCCCGGGGTGGGGAGTTGATGAATCGGATTAATCTCCCTTAAAAGAGGGGGAGTGATTCTCTGGGTAGTCGTGGTTATTGAGAATATTTTCTGCCTCTTGTTCGTAACAGCGATCAAGGTAAATTTGGGCGACGGTATCTCCGGGGTTGAGGCTGAGACAGTCTTGAAATAGAGCTTGCGCTGCCCTAAAATTATTCAAATAAAAGAATAAAATAGCTTGTTCAAAGTCTGAGCGAGTTTGTAACTTTCTCTCGCGAATTTCCGGCAAGTCTGCATCGAAAACTTCATACACAATAACTTCTTGTGATTTACCTTTGACCGTGACCCGATCAATGAGGCGGATGTGATAGTTATTGGGATTTTCTAAGTTTAAAAAGGTTTCTTGGGTGATTAATAAAGAAACGCCGTAAGATTTAGTTAAGGTTTCCACCCGAGAGGCTAAATTCACCGCATCACCAATCACCGTACCATCAATGCGGTTTTGACCCCCTACTGTTCCGAGCATTAATGATCCGGTATTGATGCCAATGCCAATTTTAATTTGGGGGCGTCCGGGTCGGCCTCGGGTGGTGTTATATTCGGCTAATTTATGCAACATGGCAATCCCGGCTTTGACAGCATTATCCGGGTCTCCTCCAAATAAAGCCATAATGGCATCACCAATATATTTATCAATAAAGCCATTATTATCAATAATGGCGGGTTCCAGACGAGAAAGAACTCCATTGATAAATTTAAAGTTTTCTTCCGGAGTCATGCTCTCGGATAAGGTGGTAAAGTTACGAATATCAGAAAATAATACGGACATTTCTTGTTCAACGGCATCCCCTACTTTTACCTCCACAAGACTTTCATAGCCTAAGAACGAGAGGAATTGATTGGGGACAAACCGTTCAGCCACTTCGGTTAAGCGTTCTTCTGCATCTAAAGAGCGTTCTAAATCTTCATTGAGTTCACAGAGTTTTTGGACAAAGGCTTGACGTTCGGATTCAGCTTGTTTGCGATCGCTAATATTTTGAAAGGCCACAATAGCAAAAGCAATATTACCTTCTTCGTCATAAATTGGCGTTCCCCATGCTTCGATGGGGATGATTTTATCCCCTTGACGGATTTCTATATCATTCGCCGTAGCATACTCTCCGTTTAAGGCTCGACTCACGGGCAAATTAGCCAAGGGGTAAAGGTTATCGGTGCCGGCCAGATAGTTTTGATAGACCGATTGCTTGCCCTTGTCGGTTTCCGATACTATTACCCCTGGACCTAAGATTTCTGTAGCTTTATGATTGGTAAAATAGGAGTGGCCTCGGGCATCGACGATGGAAATACCAACCGGCACAGCTTCTAAAAATTCCGTGAGTTTCCGATCGCGATCGCGCAGTAATTTGCGGCTGTGATAGTCAGTGACAACAATGGCTGATCCAACTAAGGCCACCAGGGGAGTGACAACTGGAATCCACCAACTGTACAAGAAAGCTAGAAATCCAGCAGCGATCGTGCTGCATCCGCCTAAAAAAACTGTGAGAATCAGTAGAGGCGGCCAGATTCTTTTTTTTTCGCTCACACTACTCGATCGCCACCGCCACGCGATCGCTGCACCAATGCCCGACCATAGCACAATCCATAACCCCTCGACGGTATTGGACCACACCTGCAAAAAGGGACGTGCTTCCAAAGCACCACTGAGCATCTGAGAGATAGTATTAGCATGAATAACAATCCCTGGGGTCCGGTCTGAGTTGCTTAACAGATTACCGTCCCGATGAAAGCTGCTAATGTCAGGCGTAAAGAAAAAATCATTGAGGCTGGGTGCAGTGGCTCCAATCAGAACGATGCGATCGCGCATCAAATCCGGTGGAATCCGGTTTTCCAAGACATCCGTCATGGAAATCTGTCCGAACTGTTTCAGACCGCCTCTGTAATTAAGTAACATCTGATACCCCCCGGCATTGGCGCGAACATAACCCCCATCGTTGCGACTAAACGGTATAAAAACCGCTTTTCCCAATCCCAAGTGCATTCGCTTAGGATCAAGCATTTCTAAGCTGATGCCTTGTTTTTCTAAGTAAATTAAGCTCAGGATTGCTGGAAAACTCAACTGGGTTTCATCGGTTTTATTTTTGTGAGATAATAAAGTTCTGCGGACTTTGCCATCGTCATCTAGGACCAAATCCGCAATCCCCACTTGGTCTAATGCCGCTAAGGTGGGGGAAGCTGCTACCGTCGCCCCCAGCACTTTCTCTACGCCAATGAGATTTTCTGTGGACTTAAAGACCTCCACCAATTCTTGATGTCCCGGTTCTACGGGTAAGTCTCGATATAAATCCAACCCAATGGCAACGGGTTGCTGTGCTTTGATTTTTTGAATTAATTGGGCTAATTGGCGATCGGGCATCGGCCATTGTCCGACTTGCTGGATGTCGGACTCATCAATAGTGATAATGACAATGCGTTTCTCAGATGCTTCCGGTGGACGCCACCGAAAAAACCGATCATACGTTCCCAACTCCCGAAGCTCAAACCATCCGAGGGAGTTGAAGGCGATCGCGATCCCTGCTACCACAGGTGCAGTAATCAATGGAGCACGCCATTGCCATACTTTTCGTTTGCACCTCGATCTGAGCTTGGAGCACATAGATTTCGCTGAACCCAGAATTGGTTTCAATTGCCCACAGAAAATTGGTTAGGATAGTTAGGTATCATTCCCCCGCTTCTCCCCCAGTTTACATTCTAAGGATAACCCACGTTTTTCAGTGTCCCGTTTTATCTTTTGGATGGCTTTCCCCCTCCCCCAGATTGCTGTCTTCCGTACCACAAAATCGGGTTGGGAATTAATCCCGAGGGACCTGAAGTTCTCAGGTGCGATTTGAACCCGCGCACATGATTAAAAAACCCGGCTTTGGGAAAACCGGGTTTTTGCGGAACTGGGTGTAACTCTAACGTTGTTGAGGGACCGTTGCCAGTCCAGGGTCTTAGGGTTCCAGAATCGGCTCGTTGGCGATGGTTTCGAGTCCTACAGAGCTTAAAAAGTCTACCCACTCTTGATTATAGGTTTGGGGCTGCGATCGCCGCAGTTCAGCTAAAGTGTTCACGACATCGTACCAAATCCCCTCAGATCCGTAGGAAGTGGCGGCTTCAATCGAATTCACTCCCCGATACCCATTCAGCTTTGCCGTGGGTTCAACGCGCTGTAACCACCCTTCAACTCGGGGACTATCTACTCGCGCGGGGAGTTCGCAGGCGACGACGAAGGACCACTGATAGGGGGTGCCAATTTCTAGGGCCGGTGCATCTTCCGGAAGGGTGAGACGGACAATTCCTCCTTCCTGGGGAATGTTCACCTGGGTTTGGTAATAATAATCTTCCGTTTGGTCTTTGACGATAAAATAGCCTTGCTCTGCCTTGGTTTCTGGAACGTACACGAATAAGTTGGGGCGCTCAGATACCGTTAACCCTTCTTTGGTATCGGGTAAAAGTGGCATTAATGAAGGGCCTGTCACCATCCCATCTTGGGGGCAGAATCCCCCCTGCCGAGAAGCTCCTCCAGCTGAATTGCCTAGGCGTTCCCCAGTTGGTGGTTCAAAGGTCACTCTTGCCATAGTTTGAGGAAGTGGCAATGAGGATGAAACCTGTGCTTGACTAGGTAATGCGGCAACGAGGGCTACGTTGAGAGATAGGGCGATAGAACAGAGCGCCCAGGAACCCTGGTAATTTTTACGGGCCATGATTTTGCTACCTTTTAATATTCGATGGGATGACTCAGGGTAAATGCCCCTGGGGTTTTCCAATTTTAGAGAGAGGGTGGCGAGATCGCCGCGAACCGCTGTCTAAAATAATTTGGCTCAATCTGTCCTGCATTTTCTCATCGATTGAGAAAATTGGCTGAGTTTTTGACTCCCTTGGCTTTTTCCTGCAACTTATTGTAAATAACTTGCAAGAGAAAGCCCAAATGAATCCAAATCGATTACGTTCCTAAATCTTGCACCCGCTGGCTTTTTATACTTTTACTATAACAAGGTAATTTTCCTCTGTCTATAGGCGATCGCATCCGGGAGCAAATTTTTGATTAGAACCCTTGTAAAAATGATGGCGCTAAATTCGGTGAAAGTACGATTAAATGTCTTGAATCCCAAAGCCTGCAAAGGATAGATAGTTTCTGTCACCCCGGCATTCGTGTTCCTTTTCCCCGGTGCTAGTTCATCAAAATTTTACCCGAGGCGTTTAATTCTGTGAACTAAAGAATTAAATTAATCCGCTTTTTTTGGGGTACTCTGTCTATCCCAGGGAAGGGATTGCACCCTGGGCAAGGGGTCGAGTTTCCCTCTTTTCGAGCCCTGATACATTTGGGTTAGCATCCCTTTCTGTGTCGAGGCAGAAACTCCCGGAATTGTCTGAACAGAAGGCGATCGCCTCCTTTTTTACAACCAATTTCCTACCAGTACAAAAGGTGCCCAATAAAACGGATGTGCGTATTTTGGGTCTTGTAATAAAGCTAACTGACTTTGACGCAGGGCCTGGGCTTTACTCATGGGCAGTTGACCGGATTGGGTACTCCCTTCTTCCCTTGCCACCCCGACCAAATTGCGGTAAAATTCCGTTACCAATATCGCCGTGGATTCGTCATTAACTGCCCATAGAGTTGCTAAGGTAGAGCGAGCACCGGAGCGCACTGCTACCCCGGCTAATCCTAAACCGGCCTGTTTGTCTCCGGCAGCAGTTTGGCAGGCACTGAGTACCAGTAATTCAATCGGATTTGCTAAACCCGCTTCCCGAGTTCGGAGCAATTCTTCAAACTCAGTAACTTGAATTTTATCATCCCAAGTTAGAATAAAAGTTTGCTCGGAATTCGAGCTAAATTGACCGTGAGTTGCTAAATGAATCACCGGGAAATCTAGAGCAGCAATGGCTGAGGCTAGGTTTAATTCCGTAAATTCGCGATCGAGTAATACCTTTGTACTCGGCACCCAATCCCCAATTTGCTCCAATTCAACTTGTACCCCGGGTAAGGCACTAAATCCCTGCCGTGCATCTGTAATTCCAGCACTGAGGACTTGAATTTTTTCCCCGGTTAGGGCTTGGGGTGCCAGGAGTTGTAAGCCTGGAGTCAGGGCAACATTATAGCGTTCAATGAGATAGCGATCGCCATCATGTAACGCCGACATGGGCAGATTTCGCAAGAACCCATCTAACACAAACACTAAGGTTTCCACGCCCTGCGCAGCTAACGGGGCTTCAGCGGGTCGAATTAACCAATCATACAGTTCTTGGGACAATTGTAAGCGTTGCCGATTAGAAAAGGCTGGGTTTAAAAATTGCTGAAATTGCTCTAGACTATTTTCAATTTCGGCGGCGGCAAGTGGGGTTTCGTATTGGATTAGAGGTTGTCCTGAAATTGAAAGAATCACCGCCAAGCGATCGGGCAAAATCATCGGATAAAAGACGGCTGCTTTCGGGTCTACTTCATCAATTTGCTCGGGTTGAACATCCAAACAGGCATCTTTAAAATAGTTATCGAGTTCCGCAAGTTGCAGGGATTCAATGGTGGCCCGCGCTTGTTTGAGATAGTTTTGAGCTGGATTCGGTTCGACTTGTTTGGCGCGATCAAGCAGTAAACTAACCAGTTGCCGATACAGGGGTTCGACGCGATCGCGGAAGGAAAACTGCACTTGGCGATCGATAGCCACTAAATCCCTTCGGAGGGATTGCAAACTATTCACCGCTTCACTATAAGCGGCGATCGCACCGGCGGTATCTCCAGTTTGAACCCGCAATCTTCCCAATTGCCACTGCCACTGATAGGCAATATCAGAAGATTGAAGAGTTTGGGCAATATTTAAGGCCAATTCGCTATACTGTCGCGCTGTATTGACTTCGCCCATTTCTTCATAAATTCTGCCTAAATTTCCCAAGGCATAAGACTCCGCCCGTTGGTCGGAAATTGCCCGGGCTGCCCCTACCGCATTTTCTAATAAAGGAATTGCTCCCGCCGTTTCAAATGTGCCTGGAACCGGATTTTCTTCTTCCTGTCCCAGACAGTTATAATTTTTCAGTTCCAGACAAATTAGATTTTTGACTAAATTAACTTGGGCATAAATTCCAGGCCGAGAAGCCGGTAACACAGAGAGAGGTTCAGAAATTTCTGGGAGGAGTTGCTCGGCTTTTTCCCAATTCCCCGTTTCAATGAACAAGCTAAGTTGATTTAATTGGGATTGCAGTTTTAATTGAGGAAAATTTCCGGCAATTTCAGCAGCATTTTGATAAAATTGTAGCGCTTCATCGTTATTTTTTAAGGCGCGTAAACTATTCCCTAAACTTAATAAAATAGCCCCTGTCTGTTGCGGGGACTGCCCACGGTTGTCTAAGGCTAAGGCTTGGCGCAACAGTCGTTCCGACTCCTGGAATGCTCCACTCGCTCGCCGGATCTCTCCCAGGTTTAATAATCCCACGGCTTGGATGGAAGGATCCGATTGAGTTTGTAACCGTTGTTCCACCTGTTCTAAGCGAGTGGTTGCACGGCGATACAATCCTAATGCTTGCATCGCCCGGGCTTGATTAATTTGACTGAGGATTTCCCCCGTAGAATCTTGGGCTAGGCGATAGGCATCCGTAGCTTCTTGCCAGATTGTTAATGCAGATTCTGCATTTCCCCGGAAGAATTGGAGGCGACCTTCTGCGTTCAGAATTTGGGCGCGGACAATTTCGCGATCGCCGCGATCTCCTTTAGAAACTCCCGCGATTGCCGCTTGTGCTGTGGCGATCGCCTCCGATGCTTTTGAATACTCTCCTAAACTTTGATAGGCTAAGGATAAAAAACTCAAAGCCTGGGCTTGGCCCAATAAATTCCCTTGTTCTAAAGATGCGATCGCCCCCTGTTCCCAAAACTGCACCGCCTCGGAAAACTGTCCTGCTTCATAGCGACTTTTTCCTTGAGTTAATAATTCGGTAATAGGTTGATCATTTAAACTCAAAGAGGATGACTCATCCGGCATCAACCCCCACGCCGCACGAACGCTGAGGCTTAAACTAAAACCTAACAAGGCAATAACAATAAATCGAAATCCGCGCATCTTTTGATGTCCTTTAGAGATGAATCTTGGTTTTTTCTTAACCTTGGGGGAAATCTCATCCCCTCACTCTCTACAATCCACCCCTGGTTTGACCCAAGAACTATGGGGATTGACCTGGGGGGCTTCCGCCAGTAGAACTACAGTCCCTTCTGGGGTGAGATTCCAGCCTTGAGCTTCTACCAGAGAAGTCGCTCGCACCATTTTCTGGGTATTCCTTTCCCCGACTGGATTCACTCCACCTGAGAGGGATGTTCCGGCACTTTGGATAAGGCGTAAATCATCTAAAATGACAGGGGAATTGAGAGTGTCTGTGGGAGAGTTAGGCAAACCCCCTCGTC
>JBBQFN010000018.1:0-110150 GCA_038321985.1 Cyanophyceae cyanobacterium
CTCGTGGCCCCGTGCCGTCTCATCGCCGACAACGCCGGCCTCGAGGGTGCGGTCACGACGCAGCAGGTGGAGGCCGCGACCGGTTCCATCGGTCTGAACGCCGCGACCGGTGAGATGGTCGACCTGGTGAAGGCCGGCATCATCGACCCCGCCAAGGTGACCCGTGCGGCGCTGCAGAACGCGGCGTCGATCGCAGCCCTCGTGCTCACCACCGAGTGCCTGGTCGTCGACAAGCCCGAGAAGTCGGCGCCGGCGATGCCCGGTGGCGGCGGCATGGGTGGCATGGGTGGCATGGGGATGATGTAATCCCTCCGTCATTGCTGAGGCCGAATGCCTAGGTAGGGGGGCTTCGTCTCCCTTACTCTAATCCAGTCATGGAACCTTATGTTTTAACTACAGATTTCGTCCATTTTAGAAAAGAGTTAGAGGGGGTTAAGCACTCCTCTAGCTCTTTTTTTATCGCAAGATAGGGCTGCCGTGATGATGGATTAGATACCATTTTCCACCCATGTTTTCAAAAATATTTGTGGCATTGGATAAGGATTGGTTTTTACCTCCGCTACTGGTTTGGGTGATTTTTTCAATTAAGACGATATAGGCTAAGTTTCCCTGAGAATCGCTAGATGTAATTTGTAGTTCGATTTCTAGGGATGTGGTGACTTTAAATATTTGCTCCCAAGAAAGGCGGATTTCTTCCCATCCTTTGAGAATTTTGCGACCAGGATGCACGCACAGACTGGCGATACCTTTGGACCAAATTTCGCTCATGGCGTCCAGATCTTTGGTCTGAAAAGCTCGATAAAAGGCTAAGTTGGCATCGAGAACGTCGGATTCGGTAGACATGGTTTTACCCTAAAGGTTTATTTTGATTTATTCTAGGGTAAGCAATGCCATTTAAGAGTTTACCTCTATGTCGCTACCTGAATCAAGCCGAATTCAATTGACTGAGGATTTGAATATTTGCCGCGTTTTAAATGGAATGTGGCAGGTGTCGGGGGGACATGGCCCGATTAACCCGCAACGGGCAGTTGCCGCGATGTTTGACTATGTGGATGCGGGATTTACGACTTGGGACCTAGCGGATCATTATGGTCCGGCGGAGGATTTTATTGGGGAATTTCGCCGCCAATTGGCTCAAAAACGGGGCGAGGCAGCCCTGGCAAACCTCCAAGCATTTACCAAGTGGGTACCCCGACCGGGAAACATGACTCGGCAACTGGTGGAAAAGAATATTGATATTTCCTGCAAACGGATGGGGGTGGATTCGTTAGATTTGATGCAGTTCCATTGGTGGGATTATCAAGATGATAATTATCTGAATGCTTTGAAGTATATGGGGGAACTTCAGACAGAGGGGAAAATCAAGCATTTAGCCTTAACGAATTTTGATACGGAACATCTGGAGATTATTGTTGAAAATGGAATTAAAATTGTGTCGAATCAGGTACAGTTTTCTATTTTAGACCGTCGTCCCGAACAGAAGATGGTTCCGTTCTGTTTGAAACATAATATTAAGTTATTGGCTTATGGGACTTTAGCCGGAGGATTACTTTCAAAACGGTATTTAGGACAGCCAGAACCGAGTCCGCGACTTTTAAATACGGCTTCTTTAAATAAGTATAAAAATATGCAAGGGGGTTGGGGGAGTTGGAGTTTATTTCAAGAGTTGTTGCAAACACTTCAGAAAATTGCTAATCAATATCAAGTGACGATCGCCAATGTAGCAGTGCGATATGTACTCGAAAATCCAGCAATAGCCGGTGCCATTGTGGGAACCCGCTTGGGGGTAGCCGAACATATTCAAGATACTGCGAAAGTGTTTGACTTTAGCTTGAGTTCCGAGGATATTCAAAAAATTGATGCCGTCAGCGATCGCGCCCACAATTTATTGGAATTAATCGGGGACTGCGGGGATGAATATCGCCGTCGTTAACCCCGGGGGCGATTTTTGGTTTTCGCGAAAGCAAACTCGGAGTGAAGGGCGATCGCACTACAGATTTGGAATCCACAAACCCCCAATTATAGACGGATCTTGAATCTTGTCGTCATCTAAAATGGCGGATTACCCTCCCCACAGTAACTTAAAAATCCTCAGTCTCGCACCGCCCCCAGATGTTAGAATAAATTGGCGAATCTGGTAATTTCTCTTAAACATGACAGTATCTAAGGTAACGTTTGCCAAAAGCAAGGGGTTCTGGAAAGAACTCAACGGTCGAGTTGAAGCCTATTTTCAGGGGGAAAACATCCCAAAACGAGATTGTCCACAGATGTACCTGAAAACCCTAATTCTCGTTTTATGGATGATTGGGGCTTACAGTTTTACTCTATTTGGTCCGGCTGGAATTGCCTTTAAAATTCTAGGCTGTATGGTTCTCGGCGCGGGATTGGCTGGTTTTGCTTTTTGTGTGGGTCACGATGCCAATCACGGCGGATATTCTAATCATAAATGGGTGAATGATAGTCTAGGATTAACCTACGATGCAATCGGGCTTTCGAGTTACTTATGGAAGTTCCGCCATAACTATCTCCACCACACCTACACCAACATTCTGAATCACGATGTCGAAATTCATGGGGATGGCTTAGTCAGAATGGCCCCAGATATGCCTCACGAATGGTATCATAAATTCCAACATTTGTTTATCTGGTTTATTTATCCCCTCATTCCTTTGTATTGGTCCTTTTGCGATGTACAAATTATTTTGTTCAAACGCAAATATCATGATCATGATCTTCCTAAAATTTCCCCGGCTACTCTAGCAACCTTGCTTCTGGGTAAGGTAGTTTGGTTAGGGCTTTTTGTGGGAATTCCCATAGCGGTTGGATACAGTCCCTTAACGGTTATTTTGGGGTTTGTTCTGACTTATTTTACCTACGGAGTGTTAATTTGTGAAGTATTCATGCTGGCTCATGTGATGGATACTGCCGAATTTATTATTCCCGAACCCGAACGCAACCATGTGGATGATGAATGGGCGATTTTCCAAGTTCGCACGACGGTTGATTTTGCCCCCAATAACGCTTTTTGCAATTGGTATATGGGGGGATTAAACTATCAAGTTGTCCATCATTTATATCCCCATATTTCTCACATTCATTATCCTCAAATTTCTAAAATTTTAAAGGGAGTTTGTGAAGAATTTGGGATTAAGTATCAAATCCATGAAACCTTAACGGGGGCCATGATTTCTAATTACAACTGGTTAAAAGCAATGAGCATTCCCCCGAAAACTCCGGCAACCCCTTCTCGGGAGTTAGCCAGTAATTTAGCAAAGTAAATCATTCCCTATTCCCTAACTCTATTCGCTTCCTCTTTTAATTAGGGGAAGGAAGAGCAGTAAAGAGACGGGTTTGATTTTATGACATCAGTAGGGTAGGCAATGCCCACCCTACTCCTTACAACTAACCGGAAGTAGAGAGGAGAGGCCGTAAATGAAATTACCCCTCTTCCTAATCTTAAAAGGGTGATTAAATCCCAGACAAACGTAACAGAAACAAGAGGAAAACAACGGGTGAAAAAGCGACTAATCGGGACCGTTTTTATGGTAATGACTGCGATCGCACTTCTCTGGATGCAACCGGCAATAGCAGCAACTTCGGGGGATGGTGTTCAAATTTTTAGCGTTCACTGTGTGGGTTGTCATGCCAATGGTGGTAATATTATTCGCCGGGGAAAAAACCTTAAACTTAAAGCATTAACCAAAAATCATGTAGATACAACCGAGGCGATCGCCCAGTTAATTGCCCAGGGAAAAAACCCCATGCCTGCCTACAATGATCGATTAAGCAGTCCCGAAATAAAAGCCGTTGCTGCTTATGTCCTAGAACAGGCAAACATGGGCTGGAAATAATACCGCCTAATCTTCTATTTCTGGCGGATTTAAATCCATATTTACCGGCAACCACAATGTAAAAACAGACCCTTTTTGAGTTTCACTTTTGACGACAATTTCACCGCCCATCATCTGACAAAATCGTTGAGAAATTGCCAGTCCTAACCCGGTCCCGCCATACTTGCGAGTGGTAGAAGCATCAGCTTGGCTAAAGGCTTCAAAAATGTTTTCAAGTTGTTCCGGAGAAATGCCAATGCCGGTATCGGTAACGCGAAACTCAATTCCCGGAACATTCTCCCGAGAAGAGTTAGGAGTGATAGAATCTCTCACCCACTCCACAAATTGACGCGGAGTAACAGTTAAGGCAATAGTCCCGTTTTCGGTAAATTTTGCCGCATTACTGAGCAGATTGAATAAAATTTGCCGCAGTTTTGTTAAGTCTCCGGTCATAATCCCTATGGATTCATCACAAATCAATTCTAAGTGATTGCCATTTTTTTCAATTAAGGGTTCAACGGTACTCATCACCTCAGAAATCAGCAGATTGACATCGAACGGTTCTAGATAAAGGGTCATCCGTCCAGCTTCAATTTTAGAGATATCTAAGATATCATTAATCAGAGCTAGAAGGTGTTTCCCAGCGGTTTTAATTTTCGTGAGGTCAGCGATCGCTTGGTTATCTCCTGCATCTTCCATTTCTTCAGTTAATATTTCACTATAGCCAATAATGGCATTCAGGGGAGTGCGAAGCTCATGGCTCATATTGGCAAGAAAGGTACTTTTAGAACGACTGGCTGCCTCGGCTGCATGGAGTGCCTTTTTTAGGTCTTGTTCCGCGCGAACCCGGTGGGAAATGTCCGTACTAATCGAGATCAGTCCGACAATATTACCCGTTGGGTCCTTAATCGCATCGGCACTCAAAAGAACGGGAATGATGCGATCGTTTTTCGTACGTTGCATGACTTCACCACTCCAAGAATCTCCCTGCATAATAGTTTCAAATACCTCCGTTCCCAGGTTAGGGTCGGCAAAGACTCTCAGAGGTCCTCCGGCAATATTTAACTCCTGGGGGCTATCGTATTCATAAAGGTGAGAAAAGGCAGGATTTTGATAGATATGGCATCCGAACCGATTGGAGATGGCGATCGCATCCCCAGAACTTTCTACCGCCTTGCGCGTCAGAATCAATTCCGACTCTGCTTCTTTCCGGGCGGTGATATCTTCCACCATGGCGATCGCAAACTGAGGGGTTTGCCCTTTTCCAGAAACGAGAGAAACACTCAACCGACCCCAAATTCGACTGCCATCTTTACAGCGATATCGTTTCTCAATTTGATAACCATTACGCTGTCCCGTTGCCATTTCTTGACCCCGTGACTGTTCCGCACTTCGGTCTAACAAATCGCTGAATTCGAGGCAATTTTTCCCCTGGATTTCCTCGTGAGAATAGCCTAACATTGAGTGGAATGCAGGGTTGCTATCCAGAATCTGCCAATCCAAAGTCCGCACCACAATTCCAATCGCTGCGCCTTCAAAAATTGCCCGGAAACGTTGCTCACTCTCTCGCAAAGCCGCTTCAAAATTCGAGCGTTCGATAATTTCTACCCGCAACTGTTCCAAGCTACTATTCAGTTCAGCGGTGCGCTGTTTGACCCGGCGTTCGAGTTCAGTATTGGCATTATTAAGCGCCACCTCCGCCAGCTTGTGATCCGTAATATCCCGGGAATTAATGACTAACCCATTCACCGCCGGTTCGTCCAACAAATTACACCCAATTGATTCAAAATATAAGCACTCTCCATTGGCACGATGCACCCGATACTCAATTTTCATAATCAAGTCGGGATGGTTACTGAGCATCTGATAGGTCTGGTTCACTTTTTTCACATCATCGGGGTGAACAAAGACAGTCGCATGATGACCGATAATTTCTTCGGGATAGTAACCGAGAATACGCTCGATAGAAGGGCTGTGATAGCGGATTGTGCCGTCGGTTTCTAGGAGAGTCATCATATCCGAGCTATTTTGAATCAGCGATCGCCACTTCGCTTCGCTTTCGGTGAGCGCTTTTTCAGCTAACTTGCGATCGGTAATATCAACCATCACCCCTTCCCAGAGAATATCTCCATTCTCCTGTCGTTCCGGTCGGGCCACACATTGCAACCACTTGAGGTTACCCGAGGGCATGATAAACCGTCCTTCCCATCGCCACGGTTCCATCTGTTGGATTTTAGAGGCGATCGTGCGATCGTAACTGCCTCGGTCCTCGGGATGAATCATCTCTCCTAGAATTTCTGGATGCTGCTTCATATATTCGGGTTCTACCTCCATCATATCGAGGCAACCCGAGGATAAAAAGGGAAAAGAAACCGTCCCATCGGGATGGCTAACAGACTGATAAATCAATCCCGGAATATTATCCGCTAACTTTTGAAACCGGGCTTCACTTTGTTCTAAAGCGCGAATAGCTACAAACTTTTCCGTTACATCCTGCACCAGAGAAGCCACTCCCATCATCCGACCCTCAGCGTCTACTAATGGAGTGTTGTGCCACTCACAAATAATCACCCGACCGTCTTTCGTTTGATTTTCATTGGTACTATAACTCCCGCCTTCTTGACTTAATAGTGCTTGTAATACTGCGGCGTTCACTTGATGTTGAACCTTCTCAGGAATCAAATCTAAAGCATGATGCCCCAGGATTTCATCCCGGGTATAGCCAAAGAGTCTTTCGGCGGCGTGGTTCCAATTGCTCACTTCAAAATTCAAGTTCCACTCGATCGCCGCCAAAGGAGTTTGCTGGACGTGGATCGCCAGTTTTTGCTCGGATTCTCGGAGTGCCGCCTCTGCCTGCTTGCGATGGGTAATATCCGTCGCGGTGCCAGTGGTGCCAATGATAGAGCCAAATTTATCGCGGATCAAGACTGCATTGTAACTCAGAAAAACCGGCGTCCCATCTTGGCGTCGATGTTCAGTTTCGTAAGGAAAAACCGACTCCCCAGCTTGCAGGCGCTCAAAGATTTGCCTATCTTTTTCTCCCTGTTCCGGTTCCATAAACTCGAAAAAAAAGCGTCCTAGCATCTCCTGGGGGGCATACCCGTAAATCTCCGTAACGGCAGGGTTGACAAAGGTCCACCGGCCCTCTGGATCTAGAGTCCAAATTAAATCCCGAGAGGTTTCGACCAGATTGCGGTAATGCCGCTCACTTTGATGGAGTGCCGCTTCTAACTCTTGCTGTTCGGTGATATCTCGACCGACAGCGTAGCTAATGCTATCTTGATAGTGGCAAGTTTTCCAGGCGAACCAGCGATACGTTCCATTTTTATGGAGGTAGCGATTTTTAATCGATACCTCTGAGTTTTGAAAGGTTTGTTTATTGAAGTCTAAAGCGCATTTTCGATCATCAGGATGGAGAAAATCCAGCCAAGGTCGCCCCAACAATTCTTCTGGGGTCCATCCTAGGATATGAGTCCATACTGGATTAATCCGCTTGAAATAGCCATCGGTTCCGATAATGCAAAATAAATCGGCAGAGAGTTTAAAAAAAATAGTGGAGACAAGGTGAATCGCCTCAGTCTCTGTTTTGCTGCTATTAAGTGCTTCATGAAAGCGATGAGAGTCCCCTGGTCCGTTCATACCTTTGTTTTGCCAATCGTGTTACTACATCTGAAGAGTCTGTTTATCCCCATTCGAGCGATCGCCTCCCCTGGCATTGTGGGTAGGGTTGCCGAATTGTTTTAACCCATCTGTTTTGAAATGGGTAGGGATGGCTACTATTTCTAGATTGAAGAAAATAGGAACTCAAAAAAGTAGATGGCCCTGTAAAATCGCTTTTTCCTAAATTCTATTCTCTGTACTCTGAAAATCCCCTAGCTCCTGCATCCAGTCTCTCTAAATTATCTCGATCCCCAGTTTCAAGCCAATTCTGTGGTTTGATAGCAAAGCCTCTGGTCAGGGAAAAAGTCCCTGGCCCGAAATCGGTCGCTGATTTAAACTCGGTATATTCCTATTTCTAAAGCTAATCTTAGTTTGGCAAAATCAACGAGGATTAGTCAAGCATCGCGTCTAATCCTCGAATTTATAGCCCACACCAATAACGGTTTTAATAAAGGAAGGATTTGCCGGATCCGGTTCAATTTTTTTTCGCAAGCGGGCCACATGAGTATCGACAACCCGTTCATCTCCGAAAAAGTCATCCCCCCATAGTTTTTCTATCAGTTGCGATCGCTGCCAAACACGCCCAGGATAGCTCAAAAAAGTGGAAAGTAGATTAAACTCCAAAGTAGTTAAATCCAACGTTTCCAACGCCTGGTTTTTGAGGTGACACGTAGCAATGCGGCGGTCCACATCTACCATAAAATGTTCGGTTTGGTAAACTTGAGAACTCTGGGTTCCTTGGCGCAGACTTCTGCGTAACAATGCCCGTACCCGCGCCACCAATTCTCGGGGACTGAACGGTTTAACCATATAATCATCCGCCCCGGTGGATAACCCAATCACCCGGTCAATTTCCTCCCCTCGGGCGGTCAAAACCAAAATATAGGGGTCTTTGGGTCCCGGTTGTTGGCGGATGCGAGCACAGACTTCTAAGCCATCTAATCCGGGTAACATTAAGTCCAGGACAATCAAATCTGGCTGTTCCTGTTCAAATAAGCGCAGGGCGGTTAAGCCATCTCGACAACTGATGCACTGAAAGCCTTCGGCTTCTAATGCCCGTCCGACAATTCGAGCAATTTCTGGTTCATCCTCAACGATTAAAATTTTCATAACCGGGGCACTCGCCTCCCTTAACGGACCGGAGTCGGACGGGAATGGGTGGGAGTATCAACAGCCGGGGCGATCGCCACGTCCTGAGTTTTTTCTAGGGTATGTCTTTTTTCCGGGTAAACCGCCAAATCAAACCAAAATGTAGTTCCCACTCCAACTTCGCTGATTAAATGTACCGGAGCATGATGCTTTTCCATAATATTGCGGACAATGGAGAGACCCAACCCTGTCCCTTCTAAAGTATGAACCCGGTTTTCCACCCGGAAGAAGCGATCGAAAATCGCCGCTTGGTCTTCTGGGGCAATGCCGATCCCTGTATCCCCGACTTCAATCCGCACCATCGGAACCGTAGTTTTCGGGGGCTGGTTGGGGAGGAGACATTGGGGATTCCCCTGCCAGGCGTTGCTCTCTTCATTTTCTAGTAAGTAGGCCCGAATCGCAATTCGTCCCCCCGGTTCCGTGAACTTGAGGGCATTCCCCACCAAGTTTGCAAATACCTGTAATAGCAAATCATAGTTAGCCACCACCGAGGGCAACTCGCGATCAACCTCTTGAATCAGGTCGATATTTTTATCTTTAGCATTGAGTTGATAGGTTCGCAGGGTTTGCTCAACAGGTTGAGCAATTTCCACCGCTTCAAAATGATAAGTCCGGCTGGATTCTAGACGGGAGAGGTCCAGAACATCGTTAACTAGGCGGGTGAGGCGATCGGTTTCTCGGTTGGCGGTTTCTAGGAACTCCTGGCGCTCCTCTTGGGTGAGTTCTTCCCCATATTCATGCAACGTTTCAATGAAGGACTTGATATTAAATAAAGGCGTTCTCAGTTCATGGGAAACATTGCTGATAAATTGACTCTTTGCCTCATTGAGTTTGACCTCTCGGGTGATATCTTGCACCGTCATAGCAATGCCTTTGAGACTCTCTCGATATTGCGCTGTCGCCGATGAAATCGAGTCATCATGATAGAGAGTACATTCCGTAGCGTTAGGACGTTCTGGGGTTGTACAGCTATCGTCATGATGGTAGGTGCAACTCTTACATAACGGATCGATTCCAGGGGCTTTATGCAACAGCACCGTACTGAGCAAAATCCGTACTGTGCGCTTCGTCGGTTCGCTCAGGGTGAGGCGAAACTCACCACTCTCGCGGGAGGCGTAACCGTTAGCGGAAACATCCCCATCCCCCTCATTAGAGGAAAGCTCTCGCAGGGAATCCCCCGCCGCCATTTCATACAGGGGCTGAGTCAACTCCGCACTCACCGCCGCCGGGAGCAAATCTAGGATATTTTGAGAAATTAGGTTTTTACCTTCCCACCCGAAAATCCGCCGTGCGGTGGGGTTAACTAAAATCACCTGTAAGGAAGTATCTAATAAAACAGCTCCATCGGCGATCGTGGAAACCAGAGTTTCTAATTTGGCTTTTTCGGCGGTGAGTTCTTCAATGTTTTGCTCCTCATACCGTTCTAGCCGTTCGGCCATCTCGTTAAAGCTACAGATTAATTCTCCGAGTTCGCCTTGCAGGGGCAGGTCAATCCGCTGCTTGAAGTTTCCAGCGGCAATGTTTTTTACGCCCACGAGCAATTCTTTAATGGGTTTGGTAATGGTCAAGGCATTAAAAACCGCCCCTAAAATGACCATCACCCAGATGGAGACAAAAACGGCAATGGTTACGTCTCGGGTGAGGTTGGAGGAGGTAACCACCGTGGGATTGGGGTTAATCCCGATCGCCAAGACGCCCAAATACTTGCTTTCGTGAACCAGAGGGACAAATACATCGGTCACAGTGCCATCCGGGGTGCGATGCTGTCGGACCATGGGCAAGTCGTAAGTGTTGGCAAATCCTTCGGGAAGTTGGATCCGCCGCTGGAGGGTTAGAGAGTTTTGGACCTCAGATTGGGAGAAGGGAATCCCCAGGAAGATTTGGCCCTCTTTATCCGCATAAAGCATATAGCGCACGCTGGTGGTGCTGCTATAGAACCGATGAGAAAAGCGGGCTACTTCCGTGCGATTATCTTCAGCAATTAACGGGGCGACATTGGCCGCGAGTAACAGTCCCAAATCTCGACCGAAGCGGGTGTCATTGATTCGGGCATCCTGCTGAATGGTATTGACAGCCCAAAAAGTGAGTCCACTCATAATGAGGGACACAACCAGGGTGGCCGCTGCCATCAGTCGGGTCTGGAGGGTGAACTCGGACCACCAACGAGCAATCATTTCTCGGATGTTGTTTAGTAGAGCCAGCAAGGTTCTTTCTATCCGGTGGAAGGCAATGATGAGAGAGGGGACAAAACGGTGAGGCTCGGGTTCCGGTCTTCAGAGGCGATCGCTCTAGCTGGAGGTCACAAGCCCGTTTTCTAGGGGTAAGTCTATAGCTATTGTGGCACGTTCTGAGGTTTTGGGATAATGGGGCGCAGCTTTTTAGCGGGCGATCGGTCCAAACCTCTCCCAACTTGAGACCGACTTTATGAGCACAAGTCCTTCACCGTAGGCCCGTTATCCCGCTAATCTTCTCCCTATAGCTGATTTATATATCGGACGGCTTTAGGGTTTCCCTCAAGAGGGCACCCGCCCCAAAACTATCCTACGGAGTTGGCAACTCATCGGTGTTGAAAGGTTCCAAACGGGACTCGTTGAGAGCTTCTATAAAGTGAGTCTAAATCATTCGGACAAGCGGACTGAGGATTGGGAGCATCTCGCTCCCTTGTAGTGGTATGGAGCTAGAGTATTTCACCCGTATCTAATAACTGTCCCAATGATTTAGATGAGCTAGAGCAATAACGTATTCAATTTTCGGATTGGTGCGGAACCGTTGAAAAACAGCCAGTAGCAAATAGCCCCCGGAAAAACTATGACACCTAATAGGGTACTGATTTTGAGAACGAGGTTTATTTCATCTATGATTTTTTTCATGATTTTACCTCCTTTGCCCCCGTCTGCGGGAGGCATCCTCTTTATTCTGTTCAGTAGCTTGATTGCCAAATAAACAATCAGGGTCCCAGTTTTTACAATGCTATTAGCCTGTACAACGAATTCCATCATCCCCTCAGAGAGGCTTTTGGAAATTAGAAGCAAAAATTTGGTTCGTGATTCCCTTAAAATCTACACTGGCATAATCGAAGACTTGGTGATAAACCGTAGGCATTGCCGTCCTCTACGGATGTCGCATTGACAAACGTAGAGGCAGGCAATGCTACGCCTGAATTTTAAGCGATGGGGGTCCGGACGCGATGGCCGATGTCTCGGCGATAGTAGGACCCGTCGAAGTGGATTTGTTCAACCCCTTGATAGGCCCGCGCAAAGGCATCGTCAAAGTCTGTGCCGGTGGCGGTGACGCCGAGGACTCTTCCTCCGTTGGTGAGCACTTGTCCGTTTTGAAGTTCGGTTCCAGCATGGAAGGTGACTGCACCGATCGCCTCTGCTTGCTCTAATCCAGTAATCACCTGGCCTTTTTTATAGTCGCCGGGATATCCTCCGGCGGCCATGACGACACAGGCAGAGGCTCCATTTTTCCAGCGCAGGGGAGGGAGTTCTGCTAGGGTTTGGTTGACGCAGGCGAGGAGAATTTCATCCAGGGGGGTTTCCAATAGAGGCAAAATAGCCTGGGTTTCCGGGTCCCCAAAACGGCAGTTAAATTCCAGCACTTTGATGCCGCCTTCGGGGGAAATCATCAGTCCGGCATAGAGGACGCCGCGATAGTCAATGTTACGATCGCGCAAACTGGCGATCGCCGGTTCTAAGACCTCCCTGTGCACCCGTTCCATCATCTCCGGGGTGACTAAGGGGGCCGGTGCATAGACTCCCATACCGCCCGTATTCGGCCCGGTATCCCCCTCTCCCACGGCTTTATGATCTTGGGCCGGAAGCAAGGGACGCACGGTTAATCCATCGGTAATGGCTAATACGGAGGCTTCTTGACCGATCAAGCATTCTTCAATCACGATGCATTCACCAGAAAGGCCAAATTTGCCCCCAAAGGATTCGGCGATCGCAGTTTTGGCTTCTTCCACCGTTGCCGCCACGGTTACCCCTTTGCCTGCGGCTAACCCATCGGCTTTGACCACAATCGGCGCACCCTGTTCTTCCACATAAGCCAATGCCTGGGGGATTTCTTCATCGGTGAAAGTCTGCGATCGCGCTGTGGGAATTCCCACATCTTTCATAAACGCTTTCGCCCACGACTTACTCGCTTCAAGTTGAGCACCGGATTGAGAAGGGCCAAATACGGGAATATTTTCTTGCTGTAAGTAGTCGGACATTCCCATCGCTAACGGCACTTCTGGGCCAATCACTACCAACCCAATATCGTTGGTTTTAACGGCCTCTTTGATACCATAAAAATCGGTTGCTGTCAACGATAAATTTTGGCAGTTTTCCAAAATTGCCGTGCCTCCATTTCCGGGCACACAAAACACAGTTTCAACTGTGTTAGATTCCAACAGTTTCCAAGCAAGGGCGTGTTCGCGGCCCCCATTTCCCACAACTAAAACCTTCACAGTTCCCTCGTTTAGCACTTAACTTTATCTCTGAGTCGGCCATGATGGTGACCCAACCGATTTTATGCTAGAACGGGATAGCTTCTTTAGCCTGGATTCTGTTAATTTCTCTTCAATTGTACCTATCGCGAATTTATGACGACAAGTATTGTAACTGGTGTTGGGGGTTTCGTTGGCTCTCATTTAGCTGAGGCGTTGCTCGATCGCGGGGAACGAGTGATTGGCATTGATCAATTCAATGATTACTACGATCCGCGCCTAAAACGCCAGAATATTGCCTCGTTTTCAACCCATCCCGCCTTTCAATTGATTGAAGCGGATATCCAGTCGTTAGAGTGGCGATCGCTCCTTATGGATGTAAATTTCATCTACCATCAAGCGGCCCAAGCGGGGGTTCGCGCCAGTTGGGGAGAGGGTTTTCGCGCTTACACTGAACGGAATCTCAATGCCACCCAGGTGATGCTAGAAGGGGCTAAGGATGCGCCTCAACTCCAGCGATTTGTATTCGCCTCCTCTTCTTCTGTGTATGGAAATGCGGAAACTATGCCCACGAGTGAAGCAATTTGCCCTTCTCCGGTATCTCCTTATGGAATTACCAAGTTGGCAGCGGAACAATTATCGGTGTTATATTACCGCAATTTTGGAGTGCCAGTGGTGGGGTTACGTTATTTTACGGTATATGGCCCTCGTCAGCGTCCGGATATGGCATTTCACAAGTTTTTCAAAGCGGCTTTGGTTGACGAGGCGATCGCGATTTATGGGGATGGACAGCAAACCCGAGATTTTACTTATGTTAGTGATGCGATCGCTGCTAATTTAGCCTCGGCGATCGCCCCAGAAGCAACGGGGGAAGTCTTTAATATTGGCGGGGGTTCGCGGGTATCTCTAGCTTATGTGATTGATACCATTGAAGAGGTGATCGGACATCCCATTAAACGCCACTATGTCGATTCTGCGATCGGGGATGCACGTCATACCAGTGCGGATGTTTCTAAGGCACAGCGTCTCATCGGATATCAGCCGCAAGTGTCTCTCCAAGAGGGACTAACTCAAGAATGGGAGTGGATTCAATCCCTGTATCAGTAAAGGATTAAATCTCCAGACTTCAGTCGTTACTACGAACATTGGAAAGAGAACGACTGAAGTCGTTACTACGAACTTTTACATTTCCGTCAGGGCTTTTTGTTGTTGATATAAGGCTTTAAACCGACGCTGTTGCTCATTATGATTGACAATAGGCGCAGGATATCCACAGGCTTTCCGTTCCAATGGGAGAATTTTCCCAGAAATTAAAGCCTCTGTTTCCATCGATCGCAATTCGGATACCCACTCCCGAATATAGTCTCCTTCGGGGTCGAATTTCTGGGTTTGGGTGGTGGGATTGAAAATTCGCAGGGGTTTGGGGTCCATGCCACTAGAGGCACTCCATTGCCAGCCGCCGTTATTAGCAGCAAGGTCCCCGTCATATAATTTCTGCATGAAATATTGTTCTCCCCACTGCCAATTAATAATCAAATCTTTGGTGAGAAAGCTGGCGACAATCATCCGGCAACGGTTGTGCATCCAGCCGGTTTCATTCATTTGTCGCATGGCAGCATCAATGATGGGATAGCCGGTGCGCCCTTCACACCAGGCTTGAAATAGTTCTTCGTTATTCTCCCACGGAAAATCTTTCCAGGCTTCTCGGTAAGGTCCTGTGGCAAGTTCAGGAAAGTGATAAAGGGCGTGTTGATAAAATTCTCGCCATGCCAGTTCTTGTTGCCAAGTTTGTACTCCTTTGCGGGTTTCATCGCTACGGCATTGTTCAGCAGCGCGAAGGGTGGCATTCCAAACGGTGCGGATACCAACGGCACCAAATTTGAGGGCGGCACTTAATAGAGAGGTTCCAGGAACTGCGGGGAAATTCCGTTGTTCGTCATAGTCGTAAATGGTGCGATCGCTAAATTGTTCGAGTTGCGATCGCGCGGCAGTTTCTCCCGGTTCTAGCATCAGGGGATTATCCCAAATTAATCCTAAATCTTTGAGCGTCGGTAAGGCGATTGCACCGGCATTTTGGGCGCGTTGTTTTTCTTCTTCGCTAAGGGCAATTGCATTTTCTAAGCTATCTGCGGGTTCTGCTTTAGGTTGGCGAATCCAATTTTTCCAAAATGGAGTATAAACGGTGTAAGGATTCCCGGTATTACTACAAATTTCAGCGGGAAAATGCAAAAGTTGATCCCAAAAGGTTTCGACGGGAATCCCCTGTTCTTTGAGTGCTTCTCGTACTGCCTGATCCCGTTCCAGGGAATAGGGTTCTATATCTAAGTTCCAATAAACAAATTTGGCTGACAAGGCACTTGCTAAAGTGGCGATCGCCCGAGTCGGTTCATCAAAGAGGATTACCAATTGACTTCCCACTTTGGCGTAGTTTTCCTGAAGTTCAGCCAAACAACCGAGCATATATTTGACCCGCGCTGGGGCAATATCTGCACCGCTTAAAATATTGGGGTCTAGGCAAAATACTCCCACAATTTTTCTGCTTTTTTCAAAGGCAGTCGCTAATCCGATATTATCGGTTATTCTTAAATCACGGCGATGCCAAAATAGAATCAAATCGGACATGATTATTCCTTGTTTTTATACCTTACTATAACTTTGGGGTTAAGTTGCTTTTAAGCTCATTAATTTTTGGTCTAATTGAATGATATAATCTTTTCCATAGGTCTGATTTTCTAAGGTGTTGAGGAGGATTTTGGGAAGGTCCTGAGTGATTTGAACACTACAGGAGGCAGCGGCAAGGGCGATCGCAGCGACGGTATCTACATCTCCAGTAAAGGCGATACAATCTTGCAGCAGTCCACTCATGGAATTATTCCGGGCGATCGCAGTAAGGGCGGCTTTTACACAAATCCACCCGGTTGTTTTGACGGGTCCTTCCCAGGGTTGGGACCAGTGATAACCGGGAACATACGTTTCAATAAATTCACCCAAATTGAGCTTAGACCCCAGATTATAAATAAAATAATGGGACATTAAAGCCGCGGCACAAGCAGCATTAATCCCATCGGGGGTATTATGAGTAATTGCCGCTTGCAAGGTGGTTGCTTCAATCACGGCTTCTGGCGTCGCTAATACTCCAATGGGTGCGGCACGCATGGCGGCACCACTTTTATCGCTACTGGGGTTAATGTTAGCTAAAAAATCCGCTCCGTCTTGGACTTGTAGTAAAAATTCATAAAATTTGTGGGCATATCCTTCCCTAGGGTCTCGTTTAAATGCGGTAACGAAGCGATTGGCAACTACCAGGGCTGTCCAGGGTTCTCCAGATACTAAAGTTTCCGCGATCGCCAAGCTCATTTGCGTGTCATCGGTGTAACATCCAGGACGAATTTGAGGCCGAGGATGTTGGACATACTGAGTTAAATTATTCTCCGGAATCATCTCATCGGCATATTCAAACCCTGCCCCGTAAGCATCAGCAATTGCTAATTCTAAGAGCATTTTTCTCCCCTTTTTAACCTCGGGATGGACATTCGGATGCTTTTTTTAAAAATTTAACAGCCGTTGCGCCAGAAAAAAGCTAGAAATTGATTTAGAATCGACTACTTCCCCATTTAAAATTGCCAGTTCAAAGTCGTGAGGCGTCATTAAAACGGTTTGGATATCTTCATCATCATCCAATTGTTGCGGCGTGGTTAATTTTTCTAAATCTTGGGCTAAAAAAGCATAAATGACTTCATCAGAATACCCGGGTGCAAGGAAAAACTGCCCTAATTTTTGCCATTGATGAGCACGGTATCCGGTTTCTTCTTCAATTTCCCGCTGGATAGTTTGCAGGGGTTCTTCATCATGCTCAACGGTTCCAGCCGGAAATTCTAATAGTCTTCCTTGGATGGCAAATCGATATTGTTCGACTAATACGAGTCGTCCATCTGCGGTGACGGGGATGCAGAGTGCGCCGCCGGGGTGTCGAATGCATTCCCATTCGCCTTCGGCACCATTGGGAAGGCGTAAACGGTTGACATCAAAGCCAAATTTTCGACCGGAATAGGAGAGACGATGTTTGATCAGGGTGGGGGGTTCTTGACCGAATACCATAGTTATTTAAAACGGCGATCGCTGAATGTGCAGATGAACGATGGAACAGAGGAATTCAATACAATTCCCCAGCAACTTAAAACGGACTTCATCCAACCCTGACGGTGCGTTTAGCTACAGCCGTAACGCACCAGCTTTTAGGGGAGATTCCTACTCCTTAATTTAGGGTAGTTAAAGGTTAATCCTCCTTTACCTCAAAGCCAACTGCTGTAATTGCTTGTTTAAAGGATGATTCGGAAGCTGCGGAATCAAGAGTAACAGTTTTGTTATCTAAATCAATATCTACTTTAGCCTCGGAGTCAACGGTTTTAATCGCCCCGGTCACTTTTTCAGCACAGCTTTCACAAACCATTGTGGGAACTTTCAGTTTGAGTGACATTTTTAAACCTCGTTTACTTTACTGCTTCATATGGTGACGGGAAATGCTTGATTTTGTTATCTCCCCTCTGGCAGATTTTTAGGAGTTAACTCCTGATCCCATCCATTTATATAATGGATTGGTCAATTGTACAAGGTTTGCACGCCGCTAATGTCTATTTGTTGCAGAAGTTGACTGATCGCCTCTCCCGAGACCGGATCCACCCAATCCGGGGCGATTTCCGCCAAAGGCACTAAGACAAAGGCTCTCTCTCTCATTCGGGGGTGTGGCACTTGCAGGTTTGGAGTGGCAACGATCGCATCTTCGTAAAAGAGTAAATCTAGGTCCAGGGTTCTAGGTCCCCAGCGTTCCCAGCGCATCCGTCCGAATTTGTTTTCAATTGCTAATAAACTCTCTAATAATTGGTGCGGGGTGAGTTGGACTTGCACTAAAGCACAGCCATTGAGATAATCGGGTTGGGGAGGTCCTATCGGTGCGGTTTGATACCAATGCGAAGTCTGTTTTACTGATATCCCTGGGGTGGCATCTAAATAGGCGATCGCGGCTTCCAAAATCCTGGGGGAGTCACCCAGATTACTCCCCAATGCAACTGCTGCAATCACGGATGTCATGGTTTGGGGAGATGCGGGAGAGTCGGCATGAACAAACTGTTCCCGAGTTTTAAACATTTCCACGGTTATTTTACCTGCTAAATCCATCCAAATTACTGCTCAAACCCATAAATACCATTTACTTGATTCGCTTAAAATTTTTACTTACAAATCATTTATTTTTAGTTTTTAATTTTATATTTTTAGACTTATAGCAAATTGCACTTAATTCACTTTTTAAAATTTAGAAATATAATGTTACTTGTTATTACTTTTTTATCTCGAATAAAAGTGGAGCTGAAGGGAAAGTATCTAGAATTGATTTCAATAAATTTAAATAAATCGCTTAAATTAAGAGAATTTATTTAGGTTTAATCCATAAAAAATGGCGGAGTTCCGGTCAATCGATTTAAGAGTGGAGGCGTTAAAGTGGTAAGAAAAAGGGGACAAGTTGGGTCCCTCAAAGGGAAAATCAAACGGTTAACGTCAAAGAAGTCCAGTAATTATGTTATCAATCCTAGGGAGCGAAGTTTAAAATCTAGCCCCTAAAATAGTATCAGTTCCATTACCCCACTATGCAACCGCCGCTAATCTGCCACTTTTTGATTGGGATCCCTGGTTGTGGCAAATCTAGCTTTGCCACAATGCTGACAAGACTTACAGAGGGACGGATCGTATCGACGGATGGGATCCGTAAAGTCCTCTATGGGGATGAACAGATCCAGGGAAGCTGGGACGAGATCGAACAAGAGGCGATCGCTCAGATTCAAGCTGCGATCGCCGCAGGAGAAAGCGCGATTTATGATGCCACCAATGCTAAACGGGGATGGCGGATGGGTTTGCTGCTGAAATTGCGGCAGATGAATGTCTCCTGGATGGGGTGGCAGTTGGTGACGCCATTGGCAACCTGCAAACGGTGGAATCAAACCCGCAGTCGCCAGGTGCCAGAGGGGGTCCTAGAGTCGATGTGGCGATCGCTGGATCAGTTTCCTCCCCTTGTAGCAGAAGGGTTTACGGCACTGTATCGAGTCAACCCTGAACGAGGTTTTGAGGAGGAAGAGATCCACCGGAAAATCCAACGTCTGTGCGATCGTCAACGGGAAAAACCCAAGCACTTGCTTTCTCAAGCGGCTTATCATCAATATTCGAGGTTGCAGGATTTTGAGCGCCTCATGCATTTAATTTCCCTGATTTTGCGCTATCCGGGAATCGGAAACTTACAAGTCACCGCGCCGGAAGTTTTAGAAACTCTATTGGATCCCCTGCCAGAGTTTACCAGCGCTGTCGGGGAAGTCAGCGCCGTTATGGGAAAATTAGCCGGAGAACTCTATAGTGACTCTGTTGCCTTGGCATCGGATCTGCAATGGTTGGAAGCCAATCATCTCATTGGAACAGGGGGGTTTAATAAGGGCAATTATCCAGAAATTGAAGTCCAACCTCTGGATCATTTGACACTTTCACCCCATGCTTATTCGCTGATCGCACCGTTTAAACGCGTCCTAGAAACCGTTCGTTTTTTGATCTATCACCCGATTTTTCGAGAACCGGGACCCGCTAATTTTCAGGGATTGGCGATCGCACTTCAGCAAAACGGCATTCTTTCTGAGCGGGGAGCCAATCCACTTAAAAAAGATATTGATCGCGTGCTCAAACCTTATAAAATTTTATCAGATTTGCCATTGAAACCCGGTTATTTTGCAGGAACAGCAATTTTTTCACCTACTGAGTTAAAGCATATTTATTGGCTATTGGAATCTCAGGAGTGCTACGCCGAAGACCCCCTCGCCCTCTCCATTTCCCAGCAACTAAAAGACCGAATGGCACTCACTGGGTTCAAAAGTCCTGATGCCTATCCCATTCGGGAAATCGCCCATTATAGCGCCAGGGATTTTCCCTTTATTCCTCGGATAGAGGAGGCGATCGCCCGAGGAAACCTACTGGAGTTTACCCGAATTCCCGGATTTAAAGATTTATCAAAAAATACCGAAAATTTCTTTTTAGCATGGCCGTTAAAAATTATATTTTATTGGGGGTCATGGTATATAGGCTATGAATGCGAAGGGGGAAAAGAACCGGGATTATTTCGCTTGGAACGATTGGATCGATTGCGGGTGAATCAAGAACTGGAAATCTGCCGAAGCACAGACGTTCAAGAAAAATCGGGGCGACAGTTAGAAACCCTTTATCAAGAAAGTGCCGGAATATTCTTAGGAACCAGTACCTCTCAACAGCGTCGGTTACTGAGTGCTAATCCTGAAGACCGAAAACAAGTTGAATTAATGGTGGAATTATGGTTTACAGATAAATCGTTCCGGTTTATCCGAGAAGAAACCAAGCATTTACCCACCCATAAATTGACTATTTCCGAGCCATTTTTCACGCAACCTGAAGATAAAATTTCCAGCATCTACTTAACTCCTTCCCCCGACCCTGAATTTCCAAATCGGCTGCAAATTAAGATTCCCAAGTGGTCATTAAATGATGTAATTTTCTTGCGGTGGCTTGTGGGATTTGACGGCAATCTTAAGATTCATAATCCGCCGGAATTAGTCAAAAAAATTAAAAAACTGGCTCAGGAAATTGTGGGGGTTTATCACCGCAAATTGTAAGTAGCAGTTGCCTCTATTCTGGAACTTGTGCCAAGGCAACGCGAATCAGATCCGATCCGGCATCGGGACGATGAGCATTTTCGCTAATGTGTCGTTTCCAAGCACGACTTCCCGGCTGTCCCGTGAACAGTTGTAGAATATGGCGGCTAATTTGAGTTAGATTCGACCCGTTAGCTAACCAGTAGTCAATATAAGACAACATTGCTTCTACCACTTGATGACGGGAAAGAGGAGGAATTTCTTCCCCAAAAATATCGCGATCGCAGGTAGCAAACAAATAGGGATTATCGTAGGCAGCACGTCCAATCATTACTGCATCAACCTGCTGGAGATGTTCCCTTACCTGTTCCATGGTGGTAATCCCGCCATTGATTTCAATCCATAACTCAGGAAACTCGCGTTTCAACTGATAGACATCTTCATATCGTAAGGGCGGAATCGTGCGGTTTTCCTTTGGATTCAAACCGGAAAGCCATGCTTTGCGAGCGTGCACGGTAAACCGACGACATCCGGATTCGGAGATAATTTTAACAAATTCTCTCATATCTTCATAGCGATCTCGCTCATCAATTCCGATGCGATGTTTTACCGTTACTGGCAACTTTGTCACCCGTTGCATCGCCTCTATTCCCCGGGCAACTCGCTCGGGTTGTGCCATTAAACAAGCCCCAAAATTACCATTTTGAACGCGACTGCTGGGACATCCCACGTTCAAATTAATTTCGTCATAACCGAAGTCTTCAGCAATGCGAGTACATTCGGCCAGTTCCTGGGGATTATCACCGCCAAGTTGGAGCGCGAGGGGTTTTTCTGGGGGGGAAAATCCTAACAATTTTTGACGATCGCCATGTATGATCGCCCCTGTTGTAATCATTTCCGTATAGAGTAAGGTGCGCTTAGTAATCAGGCGCATAAAATAGCGATAATGGCGATCAGTCCGATCCATCATCGGTGCCACACTCAACGGCAAACCTGTTTCCGGATGCCTAGATGGGTACTCCTCAACTGGGGAAAAAACCTGGGTACTGATAGGGTTCATGATTTCGGCGATCGCAGCAAGTGGATAGAATGAGGAATTAGCACGTCCTTCGGTTCAAATCAGGTCACCTGTTTTAAACGTCAGGGTTTAATTTTAAAACATGAATTTATCTCGTTTTCTATTATAACATAAATCTCCCCAACACGACTTTTAAATTAGGGAAATTTGGGAACATTAGCCAGAAGCTCGCTCCCTACTATACTCTTGTCAGGAATCTGGCGATATCCGAAATTTAAACTTTATTAATTAGAGTTAATCCACCCAACTTTTAGCCCGATTTACTGCCTTTTGCCACTGAGCGAAATTAGTTTCAGTTTTAACTTTTTTCTCTCCTGGTTCAAAGCATCTATCCAGGGTTCGAGTTTGAACTAGAGCGCGATAATCGGTCCAGAAACCGACGGCTAAACCGGCAGCAAAAGCGGCACCTTGAGCGGTGGCATCTAGGACCGTAGGACGTTCCAGGGGAATGCCCAGCAGATCGGCTTGAAATTGCATTAAAAAATCATTTTCACAAGCGCCGCCATCAACTTTTAAGCGTTGCACGGGAGTGTCACTATCTTGGTTGATGGCATCGACTACTTCTTTAACTTGGTAGGCGATCGCTTCTAATACAGCGCGAACAAGATGTGCTCGGGTTACTCCCGCTGTCAGTCCGAAAAATGCACCCCTTGCGCTCATATCCCAATGGGGTGCACCCAGTCCATTTAAAGCGGGGACGAAATACACCCCATTACTATCAGGAACCGAACGGGCGATCGCTTCGGTTTCTTCTGCGGAATTAATGAGGTTTAATCCATCTCGCAACCACTGCACACAACGTCCGGTGGTAAATATCGCCCCTTCTAAGGCATAATTGACCTGATGGCCTTCCGTCCAGGCTACCGTAGACAGGAGTTGATGATGCGATCGCACTAATTCTTGACCCGTTTGAGCAATTAAAAAGCAGCCGGTCCCATAAGTGCATTTAACCAAGCCTGGGCGATCGCATCCGTGAGCGAATAAAGCCGCCTGCTGATCTCCTAAAATAGCCATAATTGGGACTGAAACCCCTAATATTTCTGGCTTAGTTTCTCCAAAATAACCCAAACTGTCGCGAATTTCGGGCATAATTTTTGGAGGAATTTCAAATAATTCTAACAAAGTTGGATCCCAATTTAAGGTTTCCAAATTCATCAACAGCGTGCGACTGGCATTACTGCGATCGGTGGCGTGAACCTTTCCCCCTGTTAGCTTCCAAAGTATCCAAGTATCGATAGTTCCCGCGATAATATGTTCAGGATTGATATCGGGTCGGTTGGAGTTAACCCAATCTAATAACCAGGCAAGTTTAGTAGCTGAAAAATAGGCATCTAGAACCAATCCGGTGCGATTTTGGATATCCTGAGCATGACCATTTTCGGCCAAATGGCGACACAGGGGTGCAGTCCGGCGATCGAGCCACACAATCGCTGGATGTAAAGGTTCTCCGGTGGTTTTATCCCACAATAAGCAAGTTTCGCGTTGGACGGTTAACCCAATGGCGGCAATTTCAGATCCAGAAATTCCTGCTTTTTGGCCTACTTTTTTAATGCAATTATAAGTGTCTTCCCAGATGGCAGTCGCATCATGTTCTACCCACCCAGGTTGAGGGTAATGTTGGCTCAATTCTTGATAGGATTGGGCGATATAATTGCCTTCTTTGTTAAATAAAATGGCGCGGTTGCCTGTAGTACCGAGGTCAAGTCCTAAAATTATGTTTGGGGCAGTTTTATGCATAAAATAGAGGAAATTAATAATCTATCAAGGGATGATTCATTATCATACCAGCCTGTTGTAAGGGAACTGTTTAGTTTTCAATTGACCAGAAGAAGCCCCTAAACTGTCCCCCCCCATCTTTCTCCAACCCACAAGTTACGCTGAATCATAAAAGCTCTTCCTTTGAGATTATCTATAACCTCAATAAAAATTAAATATTTGCAATATCATGCTTACTGAAATATAATTGTTTAAGGTAAGCAGATTTACTCCCCTAAATATCCAGCCCTCCGCCCCTAAAGGTCAAGCCCCTAAAGGATCCGTAGGATTACGGAAAATTATAAACCCCTTGGAAAATTAATAAAAATTTAATAAAGTAGATCAATGCCCCGTTAACAGCGATCGCATCTCCTTAGGTTTTTATGAAAACCGATGCATATTCCATTCTGTAATCACAGCAGTTTGGCCGTTGAGTGCCGCCTAAGGCCGCGTTCAACATATCGAGTAGGAGACCTCGATTCTATTTCGGGTTGGGGATCCCACTCGAAATAGAATCGAGGGTCTCCTGAAAAGAGTATCTTTACCAGCAAGGGAAGCCCCATCTATGCAGCTTCAAGAGCCTTACGACGTCCTGGAGACCCGAGAACCAAGAACTATTGTGGATCCCTCACCGATTCGCAACTTAGGAAAATCTTCTCCAAATCTCCTAGACCTGCTCAAAACAAACATTCGCCGCTTAAGTATTAAACAAAAAATAGGGTATGGTTATGCCCTAAGTATTTCGATTGCGTTACTCGGAACGGGTCTGGGGTTAGCGGTTGGCGATCGCTATCAAGACCGGGCAAAACAACAAATGATTCATGCCTATGAGCAACAACGGATCCTCACCCATTTGCAATATGAAGTGGTCACCGCACAATCTCATCAACAAGGCTTAGTTTATGGGGTGGAAAAGTATCTTTGGAGTGAATCGAAAACTCGAAACTTTATTACTCAAATTCAGAAAATTAATGCATTATTAACTTATTTACAGGAGCTTGTTAAAACAAATGAAAATATTTTGATCACCGTGGAAGAATCCCAGATTCAAAAATTAGTAAGTATTCAAAAAAATGCAGAAAACTACTCTCAAACTCTAACTTATTTCCGGATATTTAATCCCAATGTTTTACCCGATGGGGTCAACTATTTGGAAAAGTCGGAAAAAGAGACAGTTCTGAAAAAGATGGCTCAAGTAGAGGTCGCATTAGAAGCGCTCTATCAGGAACTAGATCGGACCTTAGATGCGGCACAAACCCAAGAAACTGCGGCTAAAGACACGTTTACTAAAGCCGATTCCCTGCGCTGGAAAATTACAGCCCTTAGCATGATTCTATCGGTGGCGATCGCCGCCTTGTTAGCTTCTTACACCAGTCGGGCGATCGCCCGCCCCATTGAATGGGTTACTCAAGTTGCCATACGAACCACAGAACAATCGAATTATAAACTCCGCGCCCCCATCCTCACCGAAGATGAAGCCGGTTTATTAGCCGCATCTTTGAATCAACTGATCAGTCGAGTTCAGGAACAACTCCAAGAAATTCAGCAAGCTCAAACCCAGCTAATTCAGACCGAAAAAATGTCTAGTCTGGGACAACTGGTTGCCGGAATTGCCCACGAAATAAACAATCCCATCAACTTTATCACGGGCAACATTGAGCATAGTAACCACTACATCCAAGATATCCTAGAAATCGTCCAACTTTATCAAAAAGAGCATCCGAATCCCTCCCCGGAACTTCAGGACCTGATTGATGATGTTGATTTAGAATTCGTGATAGCCGACTTGAATAAAATGCTCTCCTCCATGAGCATTGGTTCCGAGCGAATTCGTCAAATTGTCCTCTCCCTGCGGAATTTTTCACGACTGGATGAAGCCGAGAAAAAACGAGTGGATATTCATGAAGGACTGGAGAGTACGCTATTGCTGTGCAACCATCGCCTACAGCCTCATATTGAAGTGCTAACCCGTTACGATAAATTGCCGCAAATTGAGTGCTATCCGGCTCAACTCAACCAAGTTTTTATGCACCTGATCTGTAACGCGATCGATGCCTTAGAAACCGTGGAAAATTCAGAACATCACCCTCTTCGTTTCCCTCGTCAAATTATCATCCAAACCCAGAAGTTAAACGAAGGCACAATCCAGATAAAAATTTCGGACAACGGTCCCGGGATGGATGCAGCACTCCGTCGCAAAATATTCGACCCATTTTTTACCACTAAAGCACCTGGAAAAGGGACGGGGTTGGGATTGTCCATTGCCTACCAGATTGTTGAAAAACATGGGGGCAAAATAGAGGTGCGAGGGGAAGTGGGAAGAGGCACAGAATTTGCGATCGCCCTGCCGATTAAACCTGTAGTTAATGCTTCATCTATCCCGTACATTCGGCCTTCTGCCCCCCTTCTAAATGCCCTCTAAAGTCCAAAAAATGAGCGCCCTTCTCAGCAAATTTAAAACCCTAGGGCAGTCGAAACGAGAGAAAAAACAAACTCAGATGTCCGCAGTTTTATCAAGTTTTGCGGATATCCATCAAAAGTCCAGGCAGCATCAAATTGCTAATTTTAATTTATTCTCTCTCCTGCAACTGAGCAAAAATGAGGCAACTCAAACGGCCATATTAGCTTGGCTGTTGGATAGCAATGCCAATCATGGGCAAGGTCCATTATTTTTAGAACAGCTGGTCAAACTCTGTAGCGATCGCATTCCCCCGGAGAGTTTCAGCCAGCCTTATCGTGTCCTCTCTCATTCAAAGGTACCTCAATTGCGCCTAGATATTACAATTTATCGACCGGGAGAGTTTTTAGTGGCGATCGATAACAATATTTTAGACCGCGAAGGCATCAATCAAGCTGACCTAGAAATTATTGAAATGCGGAGGTTGGGTTCAGCACAACGCATCCCCAAAGAACGCCAAATCGCCATATTTTTGACTCCCGAAGGGCGAGAACCCCTCAGCGGAGAACCCTCCCATTGGTATAACCTTTCCTATCCCCAACTCGGGGCAGCCTTTGCCCGGGTTGTGTCGCAACTGAATGATCTAAAACTTAAACACATTTTGGTAGACTGGATCGAAGTCGTGTCGAAGGTCTAATTAATGAAGATTTTTTCAGACGAAAGTAAGTTATTAGCTAAAAATTGGGAAACTTATCAAGAACTCCTTAAAGCTGAACAAAAACTAAGAACAGAACTTCAAGAGTTTCTCCAATCCCTGGAAGCCGAATTAGTTAAAAATCCCTGGTGGCAAAACCAGTGGAATTTTATCAATTATGGAGAGACGGAAATTTATATTTCTAATGGCAATTGGATTTCAAATTATGACGAATATGTGATATTAATTGGCCTAGAAGGATTAACACCCGAGCGACTTTTTGGAATGGACAATCCCCCCATCCTATATGTAAAATCTTCAGACTACAGCTTAGGAGAGCTTTTAATAGAGAAACTCAAAGAAGAAGAAGATTTAAAACAAGGAGAAATTGATTATAGTTCTAGTCGCTATCTAGTCACTCACCCTTTAAAGGTGCTACCGAACGAAGTGGAAAAATTCGATAAAGTCGTTCGTCAACCCGCCCTAGACTTTTTAAGTTATTATGCAACAACTCTCGAAAAATATACAGATTTAGTACAAAAAACTCTAAATTAAAATAGCCAGGAGATAGACGGTGACTCTATACTTTTATCACACCCGCAGCGAATACGGATGTTTTTCTAATTTTTCCCAACATGGGTTGGAATTAGAGGGGGTTTGGTGGCCCACTACTGAACATTACTTTCAAGCCCAGAAATTTGCTGGAACTCCTCATGTTGAACAAATTCGACAAGCCAAAAGTCCCAAAGAAGCGGCAAATATGGGACGCGATCGCACCCGTCCCCTGCGTCCCGATTGGGAAACCGTCAAGGATGATATCATGCGCCGTGCCGTCCTTAAAAAATTCCAAACTCATGAAGATATTCGAGATATTTTGCTAGGAACCGGAGATGAGGGACTCGTCGAAAATGCACCCGATGATTATTATTGGGGATGTGGGAAAGATGGCAGTGGTCAGAATAAATTGGGGCAGATTTTAATGGAGGTGCGAGAGATTTTGCGATCGCAGCAATCCCCATCGTCCTAAACCTATCCTGTTAGCTACTCCCAGATATCAAAACGATGCCTTCAAGGCGATCTCCCGAATTACTCCTCGATAATAATGGGCCATTGGTCAGGCCTGACTAGCCCTAACCTCAACGGATCCCTAACCCACAACCAACCACAAAGGGTGCTAGTGCTGATAGGATCTAAACTAAAGATTAGTCAAGTTCTCCCCGCTTACCATCATGTCTTACGGCAATCTGCGCGACCTCTACCAGCAAGTTATCCTGGAGCGTTACAAGTCTCCCAAACATCGGGGTGTCACGGATCCGGTGCATCGACGACAGCGAGGACATAATCCCTCCTGTGGGGATACCATCGAACTGACATTGCGGCTGAATGAGGCGGGCGATCGCATCGAAGAGGTAAAATTCGATGGAGAAGGCTGTGCTATCTCAATGGCTTCAGTTGACCTAATGGCAGAAGCTTTACGCGGCAAATCCACGGGAGAAGCCATAGAGATGGTGCAACGCTTCCAAAACATGATGAAAGGCGAGGCAGAATTCCCGAAAGAACAGCGCAAGCTCAATGTCATGCAAGGCGTTGCCCAATTCCCTGTTCGCATCAAATGCGCCAACCTCTGTTGGCATACTCTAAAAGCGGCGATCGAATCCGCAAATGCTGACTCGGATGCTTTTGTCAGCAATGAAGCGGAATCTTAAATCCGAATGGAACTCAAGCTAACTACTCCTCAATTACACCAGCTACCAATATGCTAACAACCGCACAATTTTTCATTGCTTTTAAGTGGGCAGGCATCCTCACCCTGGTTACTGGAGTCCTGAGTCTGTTAGGATTTTTCTTCAAGTGGGGAATCCGCTTTCGCTTGGTGGGAATTACCGGCTTTATGAGCGTCCTGACTGGCGGTTTATTTGCCCTGAGCTTAGTGCCTCTGACTACGGTGCAAGTCCCCGGTTCTTTACACTATGCTAGGGTTTACGATAATGGCGGCAGTCAAACGGTGATTGCGCTACCGCCGACTATCACTGAGTCTGAACTGGAATTAACCCTGCGTCAAGCTGCGAATAACCTATTTTCTCAGGGTCGCTTTAGTTCTGCTGGGGAAAACCAGTTAACCATCCGCGCCCGCACGATTGTCCATCCTGAACCCGGACTCTCTAAACCCCTCTATCTGGGTCAAGTGAAGCGATCGCTAGGAGTTCGGGACGATGAAAACATAGAAATCGAAATCTACGCTGCCCAATTAGCTGAACTGGAGCGCCTAAAACCGGCAGCCAAGGACGCTTAAAGAATTGAGACGTGAAAATTGAAAATTGGGAATTGAGAATTAAGAATTATAGAGTTCTGTCTTCTCAATTCTCAATTTTTGTAAGAGGATTAGGGCTTACGCTTTAAACGAGCTTTGCAGCGTAAGTTCTGTTTAAGCACAATTTTCTCGGAGGATGGATTAACCTTGAGTGTAGGCTTCGATGTCAAACGGCTTAAAATTAATATATCCCCGGGTCGGCTGCCAGTGGGATAGCAAGGGCGCAATCCCGAAATCCAGATAAAATCCCCGCCACAATCGGGAATGCTTGAATACAGTAGAGTGAGACATACCACTCACCCCAACCCAACCTCAGCAAAACTTCTATAGATATAGATCTGTATGGCCCATCAGAATTTTGCTTCCCAGAACCCGAACTCGAATCCTGTTGCTATGCTTCCGACGCTCAGTATCGCACCGGCCCAAGTGATTCGCTCAAAGGGCTGTTTGGAACAAGCCGGCGCTGTGATCGCCCGATTTGGGCATCGTCCCTTGATTGTGGGGGGCGAGAGTTCTACAGCCGCCCTGCTTGTGGAACGGTTACAACCGGCAGTCGGCCCCTTTCAACTGGCGATCGCGACTGCTTCCTATAGCCCAGACTGTAGCGAAGCCAGTCTCACCCGCCTACAAGAGGCTGCCGCCACCCATGAAGCGGACCTGATTATTGGAACCGGGGGCGGCAAATCCCTCGATGCCGCCAAACTGTTAGCTTATCGGTGTGGATTGCCCATTATCACCATTCCCTCCTCTGCTGCCACTTGTGCAGCATGGACAGCATTATCAAATATCTATTCTGATGGGGGAGCATTTCTCTACGATGTCCCCTTACCCAAATGTCCCGATGTTCTGATCCTCGATTACGAGTTCATCCAAACTGCACCGGCGCGCACCTTGGTAGCGGGAATTGGGGATGCGATCGCCAAATGGTACGAAGCCTCAGTCAGTAGCGGACATTCCGAACAAACCCTGATTATCGCCGCCTTACAACAAGCGCGAGTGCTACGGGACCTTTTGTTTCAAAAATCCGCCCAAGCCGTCGCCACTCCCGGCGGGGAAGTCTGGCAAGAAGTCGTAGATGCCACGGTATTGCTAGCGGGAGTCATCGGGGGATTAGGGGGCGCTCAATGCCGCACCGTTGCCGCTCATGCCGTTCATAATGGCTTAACTCACCTGTTAGCCGCTCATGATACCCTGCATGGAGAAAAGGTGGCTTATGGCATTTTGGTGCAACTGCGCCTCGAAGAAATACTTCAAGCTAACCAACTAGCGGCGTCGGCGCGGCAGCAACTCCTAAAATTTTATTCAGAAATTGGGTTGCCCCAAAACTTACAGGATTTAGGGTTAGAAAATGTCACCCTCAAGGAATTGTACCGGGCTGCTGAAATTGCTTGTGCTCCCAATTCTGACATTCACCGGCTGCCCTTTACAGTGGTACCGGAACAACTGATGGCGGCAATGGTTTCGACAACCGCCCCGGTTGAATCTCGCCGTTCCGGGCTAGATCTGGGGGGAGTTGTAAAAGAAACCTCCCAGATACTCGACTTAGCTACCCCCGCCCCCTAACCGGATTAGATTGAGAAAAACGCCAAACCTCAAACCAGGGTCCATGGGGATAAACCTTTTATTTTTTAAAATCTGTATCCCTGGTGACCTTTTGGCGATTAAATGTCTATCTGTAGTTTTTTTTGCAAAAGGAGATCGCGGTTTTTCCGCGCACAATACCCATGACTTTAGATTGGATCCAACCGGCTCAACGCTTGCAACAACTCCCGGCTTATGTATTTGCCCGCCTCGATGAACTTAAAGCCCGGGCGCGATCGCAAGGAATTGATTTAATCGACTTGGGTATGGGCAACCCCGATGGACCCACTCCTGTTCCCGTTGTGGAATCCGCGATCGCCGCTTTGCAAGATGCCAATACCCATCGTTATCCTCCCTTGGGTGGTACAGATAGCTTTCGTGAAGCCATCTGTGAATGGTATAACCGTCGCTACGATGTTTCCCTAGACCCGGAAACCGAAGCATTGCCGGTTCTGGGTTCCAAAGAAGGCTTAACTCACTTTGCCCTGGCTTACGTCAATCCAGGAGACCTAATTTTAGTCCCCAGTCCCGGTTACCCCGCTCATTTCCGGGGTCCTTTAATTGCAGGGGGGACCATTCACGAGATTGTTCTTTCCGAGCAAAACGACTGGCTCATCGATTTGTCTACGATTCCTGATGAAGTAGCAAAACGGGCTAAAATTCTTTATTTCAACTATCCCAACAACCCGACGACGGCGACGGCACCTCGGGAATTTTTCGAGGAAGTTGTAGCCTTTGCCCGTCGCCACGAAATCTTGTTAGTACATGATATGTGCTACGCAGAATTAGCCTATGATGGCTATCATCCTACCAGCTTGTTAGAAATTCCTGGGGCTAAAGAGATTGGGGTCGAATTTCATACCCTCTCTAAAACCTACAATATGGCAGGATGGCGAGTGGGCTTTGCTGTGGGTAATTCTCAAGTGATTAAGAATTTACGCCGATTAAAAAGCAATATGGATTATGGAATGTTTTCTGTAGTCCAATCTGCTGCCGCCACTGCGTTGCAATTGCCGGATGTTTATATTCATGAAGTGCAAGCCCGGTATCGCACTCGTCGGGATGTGTTGGTGCGGGGCTTGCGCGAATTGGGATGGAGCGTTAAAAATCCGGAAGCCACTTTTTACGTTTGGGCAAAATGTCCGTTTGGCAATAATTCCGAAGAGTTTATTGAGTCGGTTTTGAATAAAACCGGCGTGGTGTTAACCCCCGGGAACGCCTTTGGATCCGGGGGTGAAGGGTATGTGCGGATTAGTTTGATCCAAGATTGCGATCGCCTGACGGTTGCCCTCGATCGCCTCAAACAAGCGGGGATTTGTGGAGAAATGCCGGCGTTAGTGACGGGTAGTTAATCTCTGATAATTCCGATAATGTAGAGACGCGAAATTTCGCGTCTCTCCCTAGATGTGAGGGCGACTGCCAACCGTCAACAAAACTAACCCTCAACAAAACTAAAAGGGTCTCGTCGGCGGCGACTAGACCCTTTCAATCGGTAAATTGACTAAATTAACGTTCAGGTAAGTTACTGTTGGGTTGATGTTTACTAAGGTTTACATTCGATCCGCAGTTAGTTTCCGGTTTCGGCATCCACTCAGTCTATACCAGACTCCAAGTTTTGGCTTCTACTTCCAGCTTTTCCTAGAAAGAAGCACCACCTTTTTTTAGGGATGCTCGCCGCTGCTGCACTACGGGCAGATTAGAGCGGGATGACGCAGAACTCTAATCTAAAAACTTGTTTGGCGTTGAAGTTTTATTTCTTGCTTGCGTCATATCTATAAAGTAACACAAAGTTTTGAGAGTGCAACCCTTTGTTTAAAAACTTTACAGAGGTTTACTTCCTGCAATATTCCTCGTTACATTTGTTAGTAATGGCCTAAAAATTCACCTTTCAATAAGCAAAATTACGGATTCAATCGGGGAGGTTGCGAAAGTCCTTCCCAAGACGCAGAGGAAGGGACCAGAGGTAGAGTTAAGGAAAGAGAATCGCCCAAGTGGAAGGACCGACGATGCCATCGGGTTCTAAATTGTAGCGGCTTTGTAGTTCTCTGACAGAGTCTTCGGTCCGAGGACCAAAGACCCCGGTGGGGGAACCGTCAAAAAAACCCAGTTGATTGAGGCGCTGTTGTAGTTGCGCCACCCAATCACTTTCCATGCCTTGTCGCAGGATGGGGCGGGAGGATTGAATAAACGGAACAGACTGGGGATTGACCACACTGGATGCAACAGCCCCGGGGGAGGGCGGAAATAGGCGATTCCAGGTCCCCTCTCCGACAATGCCATCGGGGGTTAAACCTGCCGCCTGCTGAAATGCAGAAACTCCCCGCACCGTGCCATCGCTATAAATGCCATCAACGGGGCCATTATAATATCCCATCAGTTTGAGGACCGCTTGCAGTTCAGTGACCTCCTGACCTCGGGTGCCAGGTTGCAGGGTCGATCGCTGCACAAGTGGGATTTGCTGGGCTTGTGCGATCGCCTCTATGGGCCCCGAAATCAAGATTAGAGATAAACTCCCCAGCACAACGTTGGCTGTGGACCAGATCGAACGAATCGGATTCAATCGTACCCCTGTCAATGTCTCTACCCTCTTACTCAACTGACTTATTACTGATTTTATCCTTTGATGAGGGGGGAATCATCTCCGGATCAAGCAGATCGCGCTCAACCCTGCTGTAATCGGCTTTAATAAGCAGCAGATTCACACAGAGGGGCAATCTCAGCTTCGGGTCCCACCAAAGATACATAAGCCTGGGTCAGATACCGAGCCGCGGCTTCCTGGGCCTCCGTTGGAGAAATTCCCGCCACTTCTTCGGTGAAGTGAGTATCGAAATCAATGCCGAGTCCTAAGATTTCATACCACCCAAAGACTTGAGCGATTTGAGCGTTGGTTTGCTTGCCTAGGGCGTATTGACCGAGGAGCTTATTTTTGGCGGATTGTAACTCTTCTTCAAGCAGGGTGGTGTTGCTGAGGCGCTCAACTTCGGTTTGTAGACATTTAAGGGCGATCGCTGTATTTTCAGGAGCAGTCCCCATATAAACAACAAACGCCGCCTCTCGCAGCCGAGTCGGATAAAATGCCGAAACATCATACGCCAAACCCCGTTTTTCCCGCAGTTCCACAAATAAGCGGCTGGATAAGCCATTTCCCAAATAGGTATTCAGTAATTTCAGGATGGTATAATCCCGCGAATCGGGATTCGATGGGTCACTCCCGAACACAGAAGGACCCAAATAGCCTGCCATAACGATTGACTGCTGGGTATCCTGGATGGAACTGAGAAATCGGGGATTGGGTTTTAACCGGGGTAATGTCAAGGGTTGCACGGGAACATCAGGGGCTTGCCAATCCCCAAACACCTCTTCAACTAAGGCAGTTGCTTCTAAGGGGGCAATTCGACCCGTGAGACTAATCACCATGCGATCGGGGCGAAAATAGGTCTGATGATAGGTTTGTAAATCTTCCCGAGTCAATTGAGAAACCGTTGCTTCGGTTCCTAGAACCGAACCGGCATAGGGGTGATCCGGGTACATCGCCCGACGCATCTGGTCATAACCAATAGTAAAGGGTTGTTCCTGTTGAGAACGAATCCCTTGGATAGTCAGGCGGCGTTCTAGTTCCACTTCAGACTCGGGAAAAGAAGGCGATCGCAACAGTTCATGGGACAGACGCAACAACTCCGGGAAATCCCCCGAAACCGTCTTTAAACTCAGCAAAAAATAATCCGGTGTCGTATCGGTACTGAGACTCGCCCCCACCGACTCTACTAATTCGGCAATTTCTAGGGACGATCGCCCTTCGGTCCCCTTCGTCAATACCGCAGACAGCAGATGCGACAATCCCGCCTGTGCCGGGGGTTCCCAAGAACTTCCGGCATTGATAAAAATCCGAGCAGCAATGATATCGGCAGCGGGATTTTCTACGGCAATCACCACCATGCCATTGTCCAAAACTGTGCGATGAATTGTCTTTTGTAGCGATTGCGTCACGTTGTCTGTCACTGAAATTTGGTTCCTCGTATGGGTCTTGGGTGGGTTCGTCTAGGGTTTAACTCAATCCAGGGGTTTGAGTTCTGTGACTGCGTAATATTTGGGACATAAATAGTAATTGGCTATCCTCTGCAAGTCTGCCGCATTATACGATTGAATGCAATCGGGATAGGCGACTGCCGCCGGTGCCTCGGCAATGGTTTGATAGTAGCCATACAAACCCGCCAGTTGAGACGGGGTTTCCGTGGAAAAGGCGTAATCATTGCATAGCAAGCGTTGAGCACGAGCCAGTTCCGCTGAACTAATCGGTTGGGTCTGTAATTCGTCGATGCGATCGAGAATTACATTCTCTACCAAATTCAGGTGTTGAGGATCAAGCCATGCCCCAATTGTAAACAAGCTGGAATCCTGCTGGAGCGAAAAATCGCTACCGATGCCGTGAACCAGTCCGCGTATCTCCCGCAATTCTCGCACTAAGCGGGAATTTCGGCCCTCTGCCAGGACCACCGCCAGCAAGTCTAAACCATAGGCGTCATGCAACTGTTCCACCCCCGGTCCCGTCCAAGCTAGAGTCAACCTCGCCACTTCCAAGCGCGGTAAAAACAGTTCCCGACGCCGAATTTCCGTCATGGGTGGTTCCGCTTCCTGTTTGAGGTCCTCCCAATCCAGGGGGGTCGGAAAGCTATCAAATGACTTCTCTACTAAGTTGAGGGTTTCCTCTAAAGTCACGTTGCCGACGATCGCTACCGTCATATTCTCGGGTTGGTAATGGCAGCGATGGAACATCCGCATTTCTTCAGGCGATCGCCCCATCAAAATCTCCGCCTGTCCAAATACCGGGCGTCTATAGGGATGCTGCTGGTAAATCGTCTCCATCATGGCTTGAAAACCCAACCAATCCGGGTTATCAACGGATTGCCGAATTTCTTCAAGCACCACATCCCGTTCTCTTATAAACTCATCATCGGGAATCGCCGGATGCAGCAACAGATCCGCCAAGGCAGGCAGACTTTCTTTTAAATACGGTGCAGCAACGGTAATGAAGAAGTGGGCATAGTCATGACTCGTGGCGGCATTCGTCATCCCACCCCGATTTTCAATCAGACAATCAAAGGCACCCGGAGGCTGGTTGAGGGTACCTTTGAAAATCATATGTTCCAGGAAATGAGCCATTCCTGACCAGGTGTCAGGTTCGCGGATTGCACCTGCTTTAACCCACACATCCACCACCACTACGGGTGTGGCGCTGATATGTTGGTGAATCACGGTTAATCCATTCGCCAGCCTTACGATATTCCCTGGAAACTCTGATTTCTTGAGCAGTACAGACAATCTTTCTAATCTCAAACCTGAATTTAGTGATAAATTATCTCATGCTAACGCTTTATTTCAACATTTGCTGCATGAATTGATACAGACCTCCAGGGCACAGGGGACAGGGAAGAGGAGAGAAGTTTCAGCCTCTTCAGTAGGAGGACCCCACCCACTTTTCCCCAAAACACAGAAGCGGGCTATTGTTTGGGTCTTCGGTCAACTTTTCCTACTCGTCTAATTAAGATAATTGGAATTTAACCCCTCTTGACATCAATGGGGTTGTGATCACCCATCCATTTTTATCCGGATGGAAGAATTTAGCGCCTGTGTTGTTTAGCAGAACAGTTACATTCGGTGGAGTGAGAAATTTACCCCCTTTCTACCGGAAAGTTTAGGGTTCAAATTTTCAATCCCTTCGCTTTAATCGTAAACCCTAACCTAATGGCGATCGCCCTTGCCTAAGGGCGTTACTTTTCACTCTATTTTTGCTATCTCACATTAGGTATTTTAGGTTTTCATTTTATATTTTGAGTTTTTGTAAACGACTCTGCGGTAATTCTGGTTCGATAAAATTTAAAAGTTATCTTTTTGTTAAAATTAAAGGTTAACTTTTTTGATAAAAAATATTGAATCAACAAGGTATTAGCTGAAATATTTATATATTTTTTAAGAAAATAAACTAGAAAATGGCCTCTCTTCCTAGGGTTTGGCTAGAGCGCCATTTATTCTAATCAATTAAAAATAAAAGAAAGATACACAGACAGAAGGTGAGACAACTTTGTACAGGGGTGCTTCATGTCCCCCGGATATAGAAAAGTTATCTCTTGAAGTAGGCCAAGGAGTCATCCAGAATGGTTTGTCGTCTCGTTCTGAACACAGAGCAGGGCAATGGCTCCGTCTGAAAATGGGCGATTGATTGACTTTGGAAAGAGAAGCTACCGAGTCAAAAATCGCCACTGGGTTAAACTTTGACTCACTTTATTTTTTATGCCGAAAAAGAATATTCCCTCCCTCTAAGTCGCCATAGAGCTACTTTCGTATCCGGCTTTCCGCAATTTGAGGGGAGAGAGAGACGGATAAGTGAACAAGGCGCTATCCCAACCACTTAATAATAATGAATAGGACGAATTTATTTTTCAAATGTTCCGGATATTAGGGCCTTTCTGATGAGAGTGTTTGACCTCTAAAAAATTATTAATTTAGCCGGATGTTTTCTGGAGATTCCGTAGAAATAAATAACAGTTAAAAAGAGGAATCATCTATGAGCATCTACAAATGCTTTGTCTTCTCTACTCTCCTAGTTGTGGGAATAACCGCCAACTTTTCAGGCATTGAATATCTTACAGCCAAAGAAAATAAATCTGATGCGATCGAGCAAATTGCCAGTGCTGGTGGTGCGAATGGAACTGAACCGGATCATCGAGGAAGTGGACGCTAAGAAACAAACCGATCGCCCTATTGACAATCTCCCTGATCGTTCACGGGTCCAGATCAACGCCGAGCTAAACCGAGGCGGGTTTAAACTAAAAAATCCCTACAGTGTATGGGGTTCGCTCTCTACCCAGAGCGCAAGTCAAGTATTAATTACAGGGTGCATCATTCCATCTTTCTGGTCATTCCCGTTAGTCATGACACCGAATTAAAGCGCATCATTTTTATTTGTAGAACAATCGCCATTAAACCCGATGGAGGGCGATCGCGTAAAGAAAGAAAAGAGTGCCTTCTTAAGGTGCTATCCGGTCGGAGTGTGGTGGAAGTCGCAACGACAGAAGTAATAACTCAGAGAACTAAAAAAGTAGATTAAAGGAGGGTAAACCGAACGGTTTGCCCAATTTTCCATGTTAAGGCTAACGGTCTGAGTTACTCAAAAGCGTCTGGATACATGACTTAGAGTCCTCAGAACCCCTCCTCCAGCGCTTTAAACTCGGGTAGACGGTAGAAACATCCACCGAACCTGGAAGGATGCCTGCTGATTTAGGTAAAATTTAAGAAACGTAACGTAAACAGGCAAGCTAGATGATCCCAACCGTAATTGAACAATCTGGGCGTGGTGAACGCGCCTTTGATATCTACTCTCGCCTTCTGCGCGATCGCATCGTCTTCCTCGGACAACAGGTGGATGCAGACCTAGCGAACCTGATTGTCGCCCAATTGCTCTTCCTAGAAGCCGAAGACGCTGAAAAAGATATCTACCTCTATATCAACTCTCCGGGTGGATCGGTAACCGCAGGCATGGGAATTTTCGACACCATGAACCACATCCGCCCCGAGGTTTGTACAATTTGTCTGGGTTTAGCAGCCAGCATGGGTGCTTTCTTATTAAGTGCCGGTGCGAAAGGGAAGCGGATGAGCTTGCCTCATTCCCGGATTATGATTCACCAACCCCTCGGGGGCGCGCAAGGGCAGGCGACGGATATTGAAATCCAAGCTAAAGAAATTCTGTACCACAAAAAACGGCTGAATACCTTGCTCTCCGAGCATACAGGTCAGCCCCTTGAGCGGATCGAAGAAGATACAGAAAGGGACTTTTTCATGTCCCCTCCAGAATCGGTGGACTACGGACTCATCGATCTCGTCATCGATCGCCGTCCCTCTGCCAACCGTCCCGTAGCTGTAAGTTAACTCAATCTCCAGTTCCCTCCGGAACAAGCCTTTTATACCTGTGGCTACCCGGTTGACCTAACATTGATTTTTTTGGCTCCCCCCTTGATCAGGGAGGGAGCCAAATGGGCTTGGAGAGCTGGTTAAACCTGGGGTAGAGGGTGACTTTCACCCCTATAATTTGACAAAAATTTTAGAGCAAACCGGGAAAAAGGCCCCGTTTTTTACTCTAAACTTTCGGCTCTTGCGGCTAACATCTCTAAGAAGGGCTAGGCTGGTTTTTTAGATACGTTAAGAATTCCAGCAATTGGTCTTCGGAGAGATAGGAACGGGAGGGGACGCCGTAGTGCTGTTTAAGATGGTTACGCCCTTGGTCGTTGGTCCAGCCTAGGCGTTTAATTTCAATCGTAGTTTGGGCGATCGCATCAGATAAATCTATCGAACCCGATTGAGTAGCCTTAGTCTGAGTATCTTGGGAACCCTCGGAAATAGCACCTGGAACAGCATACTCGTTCGAGAGACTTGCCCTGGATTCAGTCGCAGAGTTGTAGTCCGAGAACGGATCTGCAGCTGCCCGAGTGGGAGTCTCGGGGAATCCAGATGTTTCAGGTAAACTCTGGGGGATGAACTCGGTGTGAGTACCCAGGCTGTCGCTATCTCCCCCTCCCGATAGCCATTCAAGACTGGCAGTAGACTTTTCCACCTCTGATAGTGGGGGTATTTCAGGTGTGGCCGGGATGCTAGATTCCGGGAATCCGGGCGAACTCATGGGGGGCGAAGTCGGTCTAGCCCGAGTTTTGCCTTGTCCCAAATGTAGTGTATTAAAAGCGGGAGCCGATGCGGTGGAAGTTAACGGCGACTCCGGCAAGTCCCGGGAGGGTGTGGCTTCAGAGGGGGCGGGGGATGTTCCTAAAACCGCGATCGCCCTCACTCGGGCGCGGTCTTCGGCTTGTTCGATCGTCGGTTCCGCAGCCATTCCGGTCGCGAGAGTCACCCCGTCCATTTGTACAAAGGCCCGCACCACATAGAGTCCTTGATAAAGGGTGAGTAATTCAGAAATTAAACTGGCGGTTGGATAGCGAGAGCGAAATTCAATCAACATCATGGGTGAAGATAGGATCAATACTTAATATTTTAAGGGCGCAGATTGGGTTCGGGAGATTTTATGCCATTCAATGCTACAATGCCAGAAAACAGGCCAATTTTGAAAGACCCTACGGCAAAACTCGCCGCCTTATTAGTAAAGCCCTCCCGCCTGATCGCCAGAGAGCTCCGCTAACGGCAGATATCAATTCCCTCGGGAGAGAAGTCAGAAACCATGCCGCAAGAACAAGCAACAACTCGTTTTTCTGAGTTGGATATCTAACAGATACGGCAGCAACTCGTTAGAGTTTTCCAGTATCTTTAGACCGGGGAATGTTAAATCCCCAGGCATGGCGACCCAGTTTGAGGGGGTTCTACACCTAACAACCGCTCCTTCGCTGTGGCTGATGTCCCTGAGTGGATAGATCTGGTTAATAAATCACCGGCAAGTGAGTAGCGCTTCTGGTATGCGCTCTTGTTTTGTCTTTAGGGAGGTAAGCGCGATCGCCATCGATGCATTTCGCGCCAGTCAACCCTCCTGTTTTTCTGTGTAGGTAGCCGGTAAGTGATCCAAGTCATGACGAAATGTTGGCTCGAATAGCTTGGAAACTTCACGCCGATGCTGAAAAAGTCGCGCTACGCGCGTCGCCAACGCGTCTGTAAGTTCTAATTCGGATGGGTCGCTCGGGGAGTATGATACGATAACGACCTCCGTTGAAAACTGACAGGGGATTGACGCGATGCAACTGTTTTGGCTTGAAAGTTGGCGTCACTGTAGCTTGTCTAAAGTCAAACGAGTTCAACAAGGGGATACTCGTCATTTGCGTCACCTTTGAGGCTCGGCTCGATTGAGAACAAGCAGCAACACCAGACATTTGATGCCTGGAAAGAGAACCGAATGGATAAAAGAAGGATCGATCTCTGAATGGACTTTTCAATCGCTACACTACTGGCAAATTTTACCGATGATAAATCGGTGGCTCCCAAGATCTTAGAGAAGAAACTGGGGTGTCAGGATGAAAAAAGCACGCGCTACTTACAAATAGCGCTCGATGCGTTGGAAAAAATCGGCGTGCTTGTTAAGGAAAAAGGTCGATATCGGCGGGTTTGGGAAGAAAGTCTCGTAGAAGCGAAACTTCGATGCTCTAGCAAAGGGTTTTGCTTTGCGATTCAGGATACAGAGGGAACTGAGGATATTTACATCCGCGAATGTCATTTAAGTAATGCTTGGAATGGCGATCGCGTGTTGGTGAATATCATTAAAGAAGGCAGTCGCCGCCGTTCTCCCGAAGGAGAGGTTAAGTTAATCCTAGAACGTGCCAACCCGTCGGTGCTAGCCCGAGTCAAGCAAACGGGAAGTCGCTATCTAGCCGTTCCTCTAGACGATCGCTTGTTATTTGAACTCGACCTCAAACAAAATGGGGTTTCCCTAAATGATGCGGTAGAACATCTGGTTCACGTTGAAGTGTTGCGTTATGCCCTGGGTAGCAATCCTCCCCTCGGGCGCGTCGCACAAATTCTCGGATCAGATGCAGAAGATGCTAATGACCTGGATATTGTTTGCTGTAAGCATGATCTGCCGCGCTCTTTCTCTCAAGTCGTTCTCGATGAGATCGCCGATTTACCGAAACCCCTGCGCAAGACTGAGATAAAAGGTCGCTTGGACTTACGCAGTCTCCAAACGATTTCCTTTATGCCCTCCTCTAGACTCCGGAGTTCGATTCCGACTGTCGAACACGCCTTTAGTCTAGAGACTCTCAAAAGTGGCGAGTGGCGTCTGGGTGTTCACATATCAGATGTCGATCACTATGTCAAGGCAGACACCGCCTTGGATCGCGAAGCCCGCAGGCGATCGGTGTCTGCACATCTGGGTGACATGGTGTTGCCAATTATTCCCGAACAGTTGGCGTTGGATTCCTGCTCGTTACTCGCGGGGGAAGACCGGCTGACCCTCTCAGTGTTAGTCATTTTAGACGATGATGGTGTGGTGGATTTTGAAATTAAACCCAGTGTCATCAAGGTTGACTATCAAGTGAGCGATCGCCAAGCACAACCGATCCTGGACAAATTGCAGGAAAAACAACTTGATCCAGAAATTATCCCCGCTTGGTGGCTGGAGTTTCGAGAACGTCAAAAATCCCTGGACGAGGCTGAACCCTTACCCGGCCCGATCTCCCAAGCCCTGGAACAAATGTTCAAGTTGAGCTATGCCATGCAAAACTGGCGTCGCTCTCGCGGGGGTTTTGACCTGAATCTACCGCCGAATCAATATGGCACTTGTCCCTCGGTTTATGACGATGAAGGAGCAGAAGGAGCGATTTCTCTTTCTTCTCACATTACCTCTCAAGGGATGCTATGTGAGTTTACCATTCTCGCAAACCAACTGGTTGCTACTCACTTACAGCAATTAGGGGTTCCCGGAATTTACCGGATACAAGCGGCTCCCGACCTCGAACAAGTGGATGAGTTGATCAAACTCGCGAGCAACATGGGGGTAGAAGTCATGCTGGATGACCCAGAAGACGTTACGCCTGTTGACTTCCAGGACTTTACCGAAGTCTTTGCAGCCTCTCAGTGTGAGCGAGTTCTGACTTATCTGCTGGAAGATACCTTAAAGCCAGCCAGTTACACCACAACTCCAGGCTCTCACTTTGGGTTGGCCTTAGATACGGGATATACTCACTTTTGTTCTCCTATACAACGGTATGCTGACCTGTTGGTACAGCGCTTGTTAAAAACCGTATTTGAGGAAGGACGCGATCGCAAATCAGCTCGTTCTAAAGAGTTCGTCGATCTGCATAGCAGTAACAGTCACGGCGAAATTTCCTGGAATGTTCTATCTCCGACCACGCAGAGCGAATTTGAGAGTCACTTCGCCACCATCGTCGGTCATCTGAGCGATCGCGAAAAGTTAACCCAAGAAGCAGAAGCGGACCTTCAAGGACTCAAAAAAGCCGGACTGATGAAGGCACGCACCGGCGAAACCTTCAGCGGATTAATCACCGGAGTTCAATCTTACGGCTTCTTTGTAGAAATCGAAGTCGAAGGACCCGAGGGGATTCCTCTGCGTCTGGAAGGACTCGTGCACGTCTCATCCCTCAAAGATGACTGGTATGAGTATCGTTCTCGCCTGCAAACTCTCGTCGGTCGAAAAAACCGTAAGCAATACAGCTTAGGGGATATCGTCGAAGTTCAAGTTAAAAGTGTGGATTACTACCGTCAACAAATCGACCTTGTGGCAGTCGGTGGCGGCAGTGAAGCCAGTAGCGAAGAATATACCGAATATCGCGAGCGCGAACGGAATTATTATGATTACGAGGAAGATATTTAATATCCCTTGAATTTTAATAATGAGCAGCGATCGGTCCGACCAGAAATGTCGATGACGCGATGGATAAAGCCCGCCTGATCGCGGGCTTAATTTTTAAGGATTTTCTACCCCGCCTAGGGGAAGCGATCGCTTACTCGAACAAAGATTTGTTGCGTGGATTTGTCGGGCTTATTACAATAGTAGGGAACAAGACGCTCCCAAAATTATAGCGTTTCCCAGACTACTTATACCCCACGGATAGCTATGAAGAGTAGGAGTGCGAATGCTTTCGGCACCCCTAAAAAATATCTCATCCCTGGGGGAAGCGCTCTCTCTCGTTAATCCTCTGGTCTAAATGATTTAGAAGATTTAGACGGGCTATATTTACAATTTTTTCCTAGAATGATAGGATAATATTTAGTAAATTTTATCCTAAAATATGGTTTGCCCCTATTTAATAGTTAAAACCCCCTTAATTAATAAAAAAGGAGAATATTATCAATCATAAAAACCGACCTCTAATCTTGGGTGTATCAGGTGCATCGGGGTTAATTTATGCAGTGAGAACCGTTAAATTTTTGTTAGAAGCAGACTATCAAATTGAACTGGTTGCATCCAAATCTACCTATATGGTCTGGCAAGCGGAAGAGAATGTCCGAATGCCTGCTGAACCCGGACCACAAGAGACCTTTTGGCGCGATCGCGCTGGAGGCGTCATCCAGGGAAAACTGACTTGTCATCCCTGGCAAGATGTAGGTGCAAACATTGCCAGTGGTTCCTTTCGGACGGTAGGAATGCTCGTGATTCCGTGCAGTATGAGTACCGTTGCCAAAATAGCAACGGGCTTAAGTTCCGACTTGTTAGAACGGGCGGCAGATGTTCAACTCAAAGAGGGCCGAAAGCTGGTGGTTGTACCTCGGGAAACTCCATTTAGCTTGATTCATCTACGGAATTTAACCACCTTGGCAGAAGCGGGAGCAAGAATTGTCCCCGCGATTCCTGCTTGGTATCATAAGCCTCAAACCATTGAAGATTTAGTTGATTTTACGATCGCCCGAGCCTTGGATCAATTGGATATTGACTGTGTACCGATTCGGCGTTGGGAAGGACATTAGGACGGATGAAGGATGAAGTAGGAGCAGGGACTAAGGGGGGATGCTAAAATAAGTGGTGGGGAAAGAGGAAGCTGTGGTAATCCCTTTCTGGGATTAATAATGAAATAAAATATGCGTGAATTTCGGAATGTACTGCTGTTAGTTGTAGTGGGGGGATTGACAATTTTTGCTTTGCAAAATACGTCACCGTCCCTGTCCTTGGTATTTTTAGGCATGAGGACCCTTGCTCTGCCTCTGTCTGTATGGATTTTAGCAGCGATCGCCCTGGGTGCTTTAACTGCCGGGGCGATCACCATTCTATTTGGACTCTATCACTATTGGGACACCCGAGACACGCGACCTCGCCGATCCAAGCGTTCCCTGGAACCCGTGATCCCACCACCGCCTCGGGGAAATCGTAACGAAGCCTCCTCCGCACGCAATAACGCTACAGTGATTCAGGATGATGGGGGAGAGAGTTTCAATAGAAGGGGACAAGGGGGCGATCGCTTTCAAGTCCCTAACTCCAGAGAACTCGAAGAAGAAGAAGAAAATTGGATTGATGAAGATGACGATTTCAGCGACGAACCCAACGTGCAACGGGTTGAGGGAGAAGTAGGCGGCGATCGTTACAACTATGAAGTAGTCCGCGAACCTATTGCCGAATCGTGGGCGGGATCCAGCTATTCCTACAGTTACGAACAGAATCGAGAGTCTGGAGGTAGCAAAAGCAACTCATCGGATGATGCAGACTACCGGATTATCACCCCCCCTCCCCAACCCCCAGAGGAAAAACCCCCAGAGGCGATCGGTCAAACCATCCAGGAAGAACCCCCAACGCCGCCACCCCCCAATACCCCCGCTTCTAGAGATGATTGGACCACCACCCGCCGCCGTCGTGACGACTGGTAAGCATTAATATCCTTTCTTTAGTTCAAGGTTCCGACAGCAAGTCGGAACCTTGAATTTTATTAGATTTCTTGCAAAATTCTGGAGTGATCCTCTAATCCCGAGGGAAGCCAGAGGAATAAATGTCTGATTCACGGGGGGCTTTTTCCAATTTTGCAATACGTCTATTCTGCCCTCGGGACCGTGAGCGATTAAAAAAGAATTAAAGTGAGATGAAAAGCCGATCGCGGGGGTGGATTTACCCTAGAGGAGGATCCTTGGACAGACTGAGATCTATTACAGGTTCCCGATTACCGATCGATGCGGCGTGAGTGACAGAAATGGGGATTGCAGAGTGCACAAAGTAAACCGGGGGGTCCAGAGAGGGCCTTGGTTTGGCTAGGGAAAAGGACAGAGACTTTATCTTATTTTTATGGTGGAGACGGGGACAAAAATGGTATTATTTTTTCCCAGGGTACTGGATGTAAAGATGAGGAGAGACCCCTTTGTAAGCTTTGCGATTATCTTATGTTCGATTACCAAAATGCAATCTCGCATTAACCTAAAAAGTGTAAGACAAAGGGGCTTGAGACGGCCCTATATCATAAATTAAAGCCAAGGCGACACCCTAAACGATAAGGGCGCAGTGGCAGGGAATCCCCCGTATTTACTTGTAAGACAGTTCGTTATTGCCAGTCTGGGTAAGACGGGTGCGATCGCCCTATTCATGAAATCTGACCCTTTCCTTAAGATGCCAGTTCAGGCGCGGAACGCCCTGGTGCAGTGTAAACCCTCAGTTAAAGGAGCCAATCGTGTTCAATTCTACCCGTGATGCCAGCATTTCCTCTGAATTCCTGTCCGCAGCAGCCAAGGTTGCAGGCGGGAGTCCTTTTAATATGCTCAACTGGGTAGAAACGTTAGAACCCTTGGATGGTCAGAAAAATCGCTATATTTGCCCTGTCTGTAATGGACAGAATCTAACGGTTGATCCCCAAAGCGGGGCTTATCAATGTTGGAATGGGTGTGAATGTAAAGATATCCGCGCTACCTTGGGCGATCGCCAAACTTCAGGAACTCCCCAGGGACTGCAACGCCAAAAGACAGCCCCCAAATCCTTTAAACCCGCCCCCTTTCCCGAGGGACAGCCGGTTCTAGCGCGGTTGCGCCAACCGGGTATCCCTCCCAAGTCTCAGAAACTCTCGTTCCAGCCGAAAGGGGTCCCGAATCATGCGGTAGAAATCCGTTACAACTACAGCGAGACTCAGGTTGTCTATCGGTTTGAATGGCTGGACCCCAAACAGCGCAAAGGTCATAAAAAAACCTTTCGCCAGTGTCACCTAAATGAGGATGGATTGCCGATTTGGAGTAAAGGCAGTGAACCTTGGAAAGCCTACCGAGAAACCGAGGCATTAGCAGCCAGCGCCCGCGTTGTGGAGGGGTTCCCGGTGTTGTTATTGCTGGAAGGAGAAGGCTGTGTGGAAATTGCCCGGACTTTGGGGTTAGCGGCAGTGACGTTTCAAGGTAGCGCCTGGACTGATGTCGAAATTGAGAGTTTTTTAATTCGCTTGCGCCATGCCAACGAGAAGGCAACGATCGCAGTCCTCCCCGATCGCGATGAAACCGGACGCAAAAAAGCGGCGAAAGTAGCGGCAGCAGCAGCCAAAGTGGGGGTTCCCTGTCTGGAATTGGACCCGACTCAGATTGATCCCGACTTGCCGGAAAAGGGGGACATTCGGGAAATGCTGGAAAATTCGGCGATTCCCTCGGACTTGATTCAACGGTTAGAGGGGGTGATTCGTCAAGGGACTCAGCGGAACTCGCAGCAGTTGGAAACGGAGAGTTACGATAGTTTTTTCCCGGTGGTGGAGTTTAATCAGGCGATCGTTAAGTTCCTGTATGGCGATCGCCCTTGGATTTGCGTGAATAATACTCTCTACGCATGGCAGGGGACTTATTACGAAGCCTCACCGAATGCGGTAGAACTCTATCGCATCACCCAATTTTGTAATTCCTTTCCCATTGATATCAAAGGGCACATTCGTTATCCTTACGCGAGTTCCAGCAGTGTCAAAAAAGCCCTGGAATGGGTGAAATTGATGTTTGCGATCGCCCCGGGACGGGTAAATCCCCCGGGACTTAACTGCACTAATGGGGTCCTGCAACTTTCCTTTACCCGCAAGGGTCAGCCATCGTGGAAACTGGTCCCCCATGACCCGCGCCAGCATTTTTATCTCTATCAACCTTTGGTGACTTACGATCCAGATGCGGACTCTACAGACTGCGATCGCCTCCTGGACTGTCTGGAACCCCAATATCGGGATATTTTCCTAAAAACCATCGCTGCCTCCCTGGATCTCGAATCCGTCCGTCGGTTGAAAGGACGGATGGTAAAAGCCCTTCTTGCCAAAGGGGATGGCAACAACGGCAAGGATAGCTTGCGGGAAGTGACAGCGATGCTATACGGATATCAGGGACTGACTTCGGTTTCTGTAGAAGCCTTTGAACAAGCCGATCGCGGGCGTTTGTTTCCCGTCGCCCGATTAGAAGGGTCTCGGGTAAATTGGCCCTCGGAAAATCGCAACGCCGAGGCCCTGGATCGACTCCAATGCTTGAAAATTGCCATTACCGGCGATCGCTCTTTTGTGATTGAACGCAAAGGAAAAGATGATTATGAAACAGCGATTAATGCGGTTTTTATCTTTAATTGGAACGATATCCCGGAACTTTCCGGAGTAATGGAAGCCATTCGCAGTCGCTATGCAGTCCTACCTTTTACTAAAACTTTTGCAGCAAACCCAAACCCTCGACGCGGGGAATTACCAGCCGATCCACGATTCAAATATGATCCAGAATTTTTAAAGTCTAAAGTGCTGCCTGCTTATTTGAATCGACTTTTAGATGCCTTGCAACGGTTGATGCGGGATGGCATTGATTATAGCCCTACCTACGCAGCAATGACGGAGATTCAATGCGCTTCTGAACATTTGTGGCAGTTTGTCAAGGATTGTGGGTTGAGTGAGGACCCGGATTCCCGAGTATATGTCCCGGAGATTTGGCAAAAGTTGCGGCAATGGTATCAGGATACAGGAATTCTACAGATTGAAGTCAGCGATCGCTCTCGGGAAAAACTGATGTGGTACGATTTACCCTCCTCCAGCGATCGGCATTGCAAAACCTTAAATCAGGTTCCGGTTCGTCTGTTGTCTATGTTTCCGAAAGCGAAGAAAGGCGGGGATGAACAAGGCACCTTTTTAAGGGGTTTAAAATGGAATAATCCTCAATAATTTTAGGCAGAATTTTCGATTAAAACCGGGTTTCTAACTCAGCCATAAATGGAGTCAGAAACCCTATTTTTAGGTTAATATCTGTGAGTTCGATTAATGTTTAGCTGCTTCAGTTTCATAACATTTGAGCAGCAAAGGGGCGAGTTTATCTAAATCGCTGATATCAGAAATGACCACTCGGGATGCTGCGCCTCCTAGGGATGCAGAGACTTCCTGGACTTCAAACCCAATTGCAAAAGGTTGAATTTCCTGTAAAGGGAGTCGAGTAATAAAACTTTTTTTCTTTGGGGTTAGATAGAAGCGTAAGAACCACCAAGTTGTTTTACCCAGATTGACGCCGAAGTAGGAAACTGTATCTTTATGATTGATTTCAAATTTATAGCCGGTGGAAGTTGCTAGGATCTCTTTTAATTTTTCAAACGCTGCTAGTTCTTCTTCAGTGGTAACAATTTCTACACCAGATCCATTAGATCCATCTCCCGAGTCATCATCGTCTGGTAGGGGATCCGGTGTTGTTGTTGGCGTCGTCAAGGGACTGGGTTGCTGCATTTCCTGATTAAGCGATCGGGTCATCAATTCTAACAGACAGGTTTGAATTGCTTTTTTGGCGATGGGTTTAAACTGCTGAATTTTTTTACTCGTTATTTTTCCATCAATGGCATATCCCCCATCAAATTTGCTAAATTCACCAATCAAAAACCGAATCAAATCGTCTGAAGGATCTTTTAAAAGATTTCCGATTAAAATTGCCATTCCTTGGACAAAAACCATTTCTTCGGCTTCGATTTTAATGGCAAAGCTATCGAAGTTATCTCGGTGAAATAGCTTCAAATTTTCTAAATCTTTAGGCTGATAGTCAAAGAGGTTAAAAATAAAAAATGGCTCTGTGTCCATGAGATTTTGATTACGGAGATCCGTGAAAAATCGATATTCCACTCCGTTCGTACAAAGGCCAACTTTAGCGGAAAGTTTTGCATCAAAATAGCTCTTTAACTGCCCATGATGAATTTCTGGTTTTTCGTTGCGGGCTTTGGCTTCAACCAACATGACGACTGTATCATTAATGGCGATCGCATAGTCTACTTTCTCTTTTTGCCCTGCATTCTTCTTCGTGGCAGCATCAGAAATCGATTCGGGGATTACCTCGGATGGGTCCCAGATATCATATCCCAGGGACTGCAAGAATGGTAAAATGAGCTGTTGTTTTGTCGCTTGTTCTCCCACAACCAAATCGGCATTCTTGCGAACTCGTTCAGCAACCTTGGCGACATCTTCCGCGAATCCCATCTTGTACTCCTGTGGTTTTGCTTGTATTTTTTCACTACATTACCACTCCCGATAGATCCGGGTCAAATATCTTTATGTTATGAAGAATTTTTTTACTTAATTTAACAATTATAGGGGTAGAGTTCGACAATTTTATCCTAAATTGTTTCATTTCACCATAATTTTAGGAGAGCGAAAATTTTCTTTATCCGAAATTAAACCGAGTTTGTAGAAGTTGCTGAAGGGGTTATCCCTGCGATCGCCACAAGGATTAAAAAACAGTCGCAGTGGGACCAGAAAAAAACCGACGTTTCACCGAAACGGGTGATCGGCGGGAGGAGAGGCGGATTCTATCGGAAGATAGATAACTCTTATAAAAAAGTCCGATACAGTAGAAGCATAAGAAACCGCACCGAGATAGGTGCTCATAACATAGACCCCTGGTCTTTTTAGTAAATTTAGTTAAGAAAGAATCCCACCTGTGGCAACATAGGTGGGATTCTTGATAGTTAGGGTTTCTTCGTGCCGTAGGGCATTGAGTCGAATTCCACACCCGAACACCCTAAAGGGTTTGGCTAGGCAGACAAAGCCGCCGCCCCAAGATGCCCCTCAAAATAGAGCTTTTACAACCGGATTTGGTGTTAGTCCCTCTGCTAAGTTGCGATCGCGTCGGAGTATCGGTTACTACCCGTAGAGGTAGCGGCAGGTTCTACCTGTAGATAGATAAACTGGCGTTAAAGAGTGGGTTATATTAAAAGCATAAGAAACCGCACCGAGATAGGTGTTCATAACACAGACCCCTGGTCTTTTTAGTAAATCAAAATAAGAGACAATCCCGCTAGTATAAATACTGGCGGGATTGTTGATTTAGCGTCTCGGAGTATCGGTTACTGCCAGTAGAGGTAGAAGCAGGTTCTACCTGTAGATAGATAAACTGGCGCTAAAGGTTCGGTTATATTAAGAACATAAGAAACCGCACCGAGATAGGTGTTCATAACACAGACCCCAGGTCTTTTTAGTAAATCAAAATAACAGACAATCCCGCCCGTAGCAATACTGGTGGGATTGTTGATTTTCAGGGGTCAATTCCCGCTTTGAAGTGGCGATCGCCTCAGAGTATCGTTTACTACCAATAGAGGTATCAGCAGGTTCTATCTATAGAGGGATAAACATTCCCCTCAAACTGAGTTATCTTAAAAACATAAGAAACCGCACCGAGATAGGTGTTCATAATATAGACCTTCGGTCTTTTTAGTAAATCAGAATAACAGACAATCCCGCCCGTAGCAATACGGGCGGGATTGTTGATTTTTGGCCTGGTGTTTTAGCGGCTAGGTCCAGAAGTTTGAACGTTAGCCCTTGTCAAGGAGGGGGAGTTCTTGTAGCCGTACCTTTGTTTCTTATCACCTGCCTGGTTAGGGTAAGGGGTGGGTTGTTTCCGGGGAGGGGGTGACTTCAACCCCTCGACGACTAAACAGCTTAAAGTAAACAGAGGTTAATAATTCTTTGACAGGAAAGGTAATAAAAGTCAGGGGATTAATCGTAACGATGATGTTACGGCTATCGGCTTTAGCTTGTTTGACAATTTGTTGGGCTACCCAATCGGCAGACATGACTCCGATGGGATTGAGATTGCTTTTAAAAGGGCCAAGAATCAATTTTCGGACAATGCAAGGTGCATCTAAACGCCGCAGGGTGACTAAATCGCCTAGGGTGCGTTTGGTGAGTTCGTACAGGGGGCTAAAAGCCGGATTGGCTTCAGCTTCTGAAGTATTAACCCAGACTTCTTTACAGGCAATGTCTTGATTGGTACGAACCGTGGTGAAAAACAGTTCCATCAGACGCCAGGATGAAAAGGTATTGACTTGATAGGAAGTTGCGATCGCCTCTGGGGTGCGATCGCCATTAACATTGGTTCCATGATTCAGGATAAGAATATCAACCTTTTCCAACAACGCCGCCAACTCGTTTTCTTGGCCGATTTGCCAGGTAACTGTGTTAATCTCCAGGGTTTCTGACTCTAGGGTTAAGGCGATCACCTCGTTGCCCGAAGTCAGGGCGATAACTTTGGCCCCTGCTTCGTGGAGATGCAACAACAGCGATCGCCCCAGGGTTCCCGAGGCCCCAGTCACCGCTACAGTTTTGCCTTTGAGGGAAAGTGCAGTTCCCATAAGTTTGTCTATAAACGTAAACGTCCCGCAAAAGTAAGCATTTTGGTTATCAAAGTGATGTCGCCAGTGGTAGGGACGATTCACAAACCATCGCGAGGGTGGAGTAGCAAAAGGACCCGGTTGGTGGGTGAGATCGGTTAGGCGATCAGCTCCGGGAACTCCCGAACCCCGGGCGATCGCACTCCCTAAAAAGCAGAGGGTATAAAGACAACCAATCCCAGCAACCCAATGGGAACTGGGTAAAACCAGGTATGCCCCTAACCACCAAAACAGTCCAAACCCCAGCATCACAAGGGCCTCGGGTATGTCATTGCGCCAATGCGCTTGTTGATAAATCTCTTCACTCGCTGGGGTGAGATTCGGACGAAAAACGCGATGATGCCAAACGTGCCAGCGATAGAGAGGTTGCCAAACATGGGCAAACGCATGATACAAATCTCGTACCAGTTCCGCCCAAAGTATGGAACCGAGTCCGCAAGCTACTGTTGCAATCCAAAGTGGGAGCATAGTTAGTTTAATACACCTTTTTTCCTTTAAATCTAAGGGAATGACCCCTTATCGCCAGAATCGTCAGGGCTAGTTTGATGCAGAACTCTACCGTGATGGGAGAGCACTCTGCGATCGCCGATCGCCTGCAAATACCTAAGTTTGCTGTTACACAACTTTACATGAAATTTTAATGCATTGACTCCCAATTTCCGAATCACGAGGGAGGAATTTGCCCAATTTCCGGGGAATTGTCGCATCCATCTCTATCTGTGGGCGGTTTCAGAATCACAGAACCGCCTCCTAAACTAAAGCAGAATTTAATACCTTCAAATATCGTTTTGCGTTGGGAGAATAGCCGATGAGTGGAAAAATTTTAGAAAATCAAGTGGTTTTGGTAACCGGATCGAGCTCGGGAATTGGTGCCGGAATTGCAGTCGGAATGGGAAATGCTGGTGCCAAGGTAGTTGTAAACTATCGCAGCAGTCCAGAAGGGGCGGAAAAAGTTGTTGATGAAATTAAATCTAAGGGTGGAGAGGCGATCGCCATTCAAGGAGATATCAGCAAAGAAGAGGATGTACAAAAAATGTTCTCTCAATTGTGTGAGCATTTTGGCACAATTGATATTCTAATCAATAATGCAGGACTTCAGCAAGACGCGAATCTGGTTGACATGACCCTCGCCCAATGGCAAAAAGTCATAGATGTCAACCTCACCGGACAATTTCTCTGTACCCGAGAAGCGGTGAAAGAATTTATGCGCCGGGGTCTCGTTAAAGAGCGATCGCGCGCTGTCGGTAAAATTATCTTTATCAGTTCCGTTCATGAAGTGATACCTTGGGCCGGTCACTCCAACTATGCCGCATCTAAAGGCGGAATCAAACTCTTTATGCAAAGTATCGCCCAAGAAGTTGCCCACCACAAAATCCGCGTCAATGGAATTGCTCCCGGTGCGATTAAAACTCCCATTAATGAAGATGCCTGGGACACCCCCGAAGACGAAGCCGAACTGCTCAAATTGATTCCCTACAAACGGATAGGCGTTCCCGAAGATATTGCCAAAGTCGCCGTCTGGTTGGCCTCGGATGAGTCAGACTATGTACATGGAGAAACCATCTTCGTCGATGGCGGTATGACATTATATCCCGCCTTTGGCGAAGGTCAAGGGTAAATCAACCCCCTCCCCCCAAACCCCGATGCAGCAATTCCCTAAACCCATGATGCGCCATGATGACAAATTCATCTCATTCACCCGGGGGGAAATGGGTGGGAATTTCATGGCAACAGGGGAATAATCATCATCACGCCACTGGATTGATTGGCGAGGGTGTCTGTTTTGATTATACTTTGTTGGGGTGATTTGGGAATGAGAGCAGGAATTGACCGAGTGATAAATTGCGTCCCGGTGTACAACTCAAAGGGCGAAAGTGAGAAATATCTCACGGCGATGGGAATCCGGCCAACCGCAGGAAATGCACCCGCCCCACATAATCCCCCGCCACCACCGTCACCCCATCGGGGGCAATGGCACAGCATTCTAACGCAGCATCAGCCGGAAAACAGGCTATTTCCTCCCCCCTGACCAGATTCCACACTTTCAGGGTGTCCACTGAACCGGAAACCACCCGTTGCCCATCGGGACTGATGGCGACCGCCAATACCGGCCAACTATGTCCTGTGAGGGTGCGTTCCTCCTCCCCTGTAGCCACATTCCACACCTTCAGAGTTTTATCTCTTGAACCGGAAACGACCCGTTGCCCATCAGGGCTGACGGCGACGGCACATACCCAGTCACGATGCCCTGTGAGAGTGCGTTCCTCCTCCCCTGTGGACAGGTTCCACACCTTCAGAGTCTTATCCCATGAACCGGAGACCACCCATTGCCCATCGGGGCTGATGGCGATCGCATTTACCAAGCCACCATGCCCTATGAGGGTGTGTTCCTCCTTACCTGTAGCCAGATTCCAGACCTTCAGGGTGCCATCCAATTCCAATAATGAACCAGAAACCATCCGTTGCCCATCGGGGCTGATGGCCACGGCATTTACTGAGCCAAAATGCCCTATGAGGGTGAGGGTGCGTTCCTCCTCCCCCGTCACCAGATTCCAGACCTTCAGGGTGTTATCTATTGAATGCAAAACCACCCGTTGCCCATCGGGGCTGATGGCAACCTCAGATATCCCGTCATCATGCACTGTGAAGGTGCGTTCCTCCTCCCCTGTGGACAGATTCCACACCTTCAGAGTTTTATCCTTTGAACCGGAAACCACCCGTTGCCCATCGGGGCTGATGGCGACGGCATATACCGAACTACCATGCCCAGTGAGAGTGAGTTCCTCCTCCCCTGTAGATAGGTTCCAGATTTTTAGGGTGTTATCCACTGAACCAGAAACCACCCGTTGCCCATCGAGGCTGATGGCGACAGCAGATACCGACCCATTATGCCCGGTGAGGGTGCGTTCCTCCTTCCCGGTGGCGAGATTCCACACCTTCAGGGTTTTACCCAATGAACCGGACATCACCCGTTGCCCATCGGGGCTGATGGTGACAGCACTTACCCAACCACCATGCCCGGTGAGGGTGAGTTCCTCCTCCCCTGTAGCCAAATTCCACACTTTCAGGGTTTTATCCTGTGAACCAGAAACCACCCGTTGCCCATCCGGGCTGATGGTGACGGCACTTACCCAACCACCATGCCCGGTGAGGGTACGTTCCTCCTTCCCTGTGGCCAAATTCCAGACTTTCAGGGTCTTATCCACTGAACCGGAAACCACCCGTTGCCCATCCGGGCTGATGGCGACCGCAGTTACCGAGCCACCATGCCCGCTGAGAGTGCGTTCCTCCTCCCCCGTGACCAAGTTCCAGACCTTCAGGGTATTATCCCATGAACCGGAGACCACCCATTGCCCATCGGGGCTGATGGCGATCGCATTTACCGAGCCATCATGACCTGTGAGGGTGCGTTCCTCCTTCCCTGTGACCAGTTTCCAGATTTTCAGGGTCTTATCCCTTGAACTGGAAACCACCCGTTGCCCATCCGGGCTGATGGCGACGGCATTTACCGAGTCACCATGCCCGGTGAGAGTGCGTTCCTCCTCACCTGTAGCCAAATTCCAGACTTTCAGGGTATTATCCAGTGAACCGGAAACCACCCGTTGCCCATCGGGGCTGATGGCGACGGCACTTACCGAGTCACCATGCCCGGTGAGGGTGCGGATTAAGGGGCCACCAGGAGGGGTGAGGTTAGGGAAGAGAGGACGAATCCAGGGTTTTCTTTGACATTGTTGCGCCTGGGTCAGCAGTTGGGTGATGGCGGGGAACGTCTCCCTTTGAGGAGTCGGCGGATACTTGGGTAAATGCTGACCAATGCCCGGAATCCGCTCCCAGAAATAGCGATAGGGAGGTTGAGGGGGGGTCATCTCCGCAAAAGACAACAACCGCCCTAAAAGTTGCCCCGCCAGTTGACTGGGATCCTGCTGCACCACATGGGCGGACAAGCGCACCGCCTCCCCCACCAGCCCCAGGTCCCGACTTGCCACTGCCTCTGGAACCGCCTCAAAATCCGCCAACACCGCCCCCACCCCCAGGCGCTCTATCTTCCCCTGCAACCACCGAAAATCCAGTAACAGGGGTGGGATGTGGTGTGGGCAAACTTGGAGATGGTGACGAATGGCATAGCGACCAAAATACTCATCCGCCGTCGCCTCGTGATAGCCTTCGGGATAGCGTTGACCATAAGCGGCGAAAAACTGCTCCTGACGCGCCGTCAAATCCCCCGCCTTTTGGCGCACATAATCCACTTGCAAATCGTGCAGATTCAGCCGCCCCAACTCATCCCGCAACAGCAACGACTTCGCCACCAAACAATCCACCACATCTTGCACCGCCAAGGCATCCAGCCCGATCGCCCCCCAGAAAATTTCCAGCACCCCCTCGGGAATCGGCGTACCCTTCGGGAAAATCGCCAAATCCAGATACCGAGGCGCGATATCCGGTATATCCTCTGACGCCAACGCATCCACACTCGCTTCCAGCACCTTCAGCAAATTGGGATAATTGGGATAATCCGGGAACTTGTAGGCAATCCGGGCTAAATCCGCCGATCGCAATTTTTCCAGCACATTCCGCCAACGGTTTGCCCCGTTCCCACAAACCATCGCCCCGGCCATTGCCACCGCCAAAGGCAAATAGCCACATTCCTGCACCACCTCCACCGCCTCCGTTGGCAATCCTTCCGGGTGTTCCCCCGCCCACTGCGCCACCAACCCTAACCCCTGCTCCTCCGACAACAGCCCCACCTCATGACCTTGGGCCGCCAACCCCCTCACTAACCTCCCATCCCGGGTCGTCAACAACAATTGACACCGTGGCCCCAACCCGTAAAACGCCTCCGCGTGGGACATCTGCCAAACATCATCCAACACCAATAAACAAACGCGCTCCTCCAACTGTTGCGCCAGTGCCGCTTTCCCCTGCGCCACATCCTCAAAAAAGAGGCGCGTCCCGGTAAAATAGGCCACACAGTCCACCAATCGCGTGATCAGGTTCGGTTCTTGTCCCAACGTCACCCACAGCACCCCATCAGGAAACCGTGCTCCCACCGCCTCATCCCGCGCCACCGCCGCCGCCAGCACGGACTTACCAATGCCGCCCATCCCCTGCACCCCCACCCGCTGCGCCACCCCCGTCATCACCAAAGTTTGGGACTCGGTTCCCAGCAGCTTGGCTTTAATCGCCTCAACTTCTTCTAAGCGCGGCAAAAACTTCAGAGGCAACGATGGCACATTAAACAACCGGGAACGGGGTGCAGCGGTTGCCCCTTCCCCCCCTGCCAGTCGGTCAATCTTGCCTTCCATGCGCTCTAACTGTCTCGTCTGGCGCAAGAAATTCTCCTCTAAAATACTCAGCACCTGCTCCACATCTTCCCGGTGCGCCAACTTCGGCAAATACTGCTGAATTTCCTCAATCTTCGCCAAAGTTGCCCCATGCAAATCAAAAACCATCCCGGCAAACGCTTTCGGGTCATCCTTCAACACCTGACGCAAATACTTCCCAAAATTCGCCGCCAACTCCCCCGCCAACGCCACCACCACATCGTTATACTTCGCCCTTTCCCCAGGCAACATCCCCCGCCCATAGCCCCACGCCACCAAATCCTCACTCAACTCCTGCCACTCGTCCGCCTTCAAAACCTGGTAGTTGCTGAACCGTTCCGGAGCTTGGCTAAACAAGTCATAAAGCTGCTCCTCCTGCAACGTTTCAAACACATTAATGCCCTGCACCCGCTCCAACCAATAGGCTTCCACCCCATCCGCCAACCCCTGCAATGCCGCACGCAACTCCGGGAACTGGGGGATGATGCGCTCCTCTAAAGTTTTCCTCACCGTCCGTCCCGCCGCCTTCGCTAAATCCTCATTCCGCAACACCTCCCCATGATTGCGAAATCGCTCCCTCAACGCCCCTAAATTATTCGCCTCCATCCCCGCCAAAAAATTGCCCACCATTCCCCAATGCGGCGCAGCACCCACAGTCAGCATCGCCAGCACCCCCAACAGCGCCGTTTCCCCCAATAGGCTTCGATTCACCTTCAGCCACCGCTTCCCATCCATACCCTGTACCTCAACCACTGCACCTATTTTACTGAAGGTTCCTCAACTTGGGCAGGATTTGTCAGCCGCCTATTTTGAAAATCCACCCTCAATGTAGTAAAAAAACCCGCAGCGTCAAGCCTGGGGCTACACGGACGAAGCCCGTGGTTCGACGGTGCTCACCAGAGCCCTGCGCGGGCTAAGAGGTAAAACCTACTTTTACCAACCGGATTTGGTATTAGATTTGAGAGGTCTATAATCTGCTACAATTTAGACTTGAGAGTTCCATAATCTGGCAAAAATTATGCGGTCAATTGAGCAACTGACTGAGGAAATATTATCCCTGCCTAGTGAGGTGAGAGCACTTCTCGCGGATAAGTTAGTGGAAAGTTTGGAATTCAGTGCTGACTCAGCAATTCAGGCAGCTTGGGTCACTGAAGCCCAGCGCCGGAGAGATGAGGTCCGAAATGGCTCTGTTGAAACTATTTCAGGGGAAGAGGCTTTAGCGAAAGTCAGACGGTTGATTGAGTCATGAAGTATATTTTTCATCCTGAAGCACTGACTGAATATGCGGAAGCCGTTCAATATTACACCGAGCAGGGGGTTGAGGTCGCACAAGCATTCGTCAGCGCGATCGAGGATACAGTCTATCGGATCAGGGAGTCTCCAATCCGCTATGCTGTAGTTGATGAAGATGTTCGGCGATGTATGACGCGCAGATTTCCATATTGGTGTTCTCTACACAATTGAGCCAGACTACATCCTGATTTTGGCAGTCATGCATTGTAGTCGTGAGCCTGGATATTGGAAAAGCCGCAAGTAATTCAAGCTGACTTGCCTATTTCCTCGTGACTGCTCCTCGTGACTGGGCTTCTGCCGAGTCACGCCCTAAGTGTTAGATATTATTAGTGAGTTCGCGAAGCGCCGCTGTAGGAGTTGAGAAGGGTGCAGATGTCAGTGAGCGGGACATCCCCTTCCCTGATATTATGGGCAAATCCTGTCCTGAATGTCTAATTAAGCAACTGTGACTCCTGTGTTTGAATCCTTTGAACCCACACCCTCCCCGGAAGAACTCACCGATATTGTGATCATCGGGAGTGGGATTGGCGGATTGTGCTGTGCTGCATTGTTGGCTCAGTATGGATTTGCAGTAACGGTTTGTGAGAGTCATAACATAGCAGGGGGTGCAGCTCATGGTTTTTCGAGAAATGGCTATACTTTTGATTCGGGTCCATCGTTGCATTCCGGTTTGTCTGACTCTTCCTCTGCTCACCCGCTTAAACAAGTGTTAGATATTATTGGTGAGGCGGTTCCTTGTCTGACCTATGATACTTGGGGTTGTTATCTTCCCGAAGGTGAGTTAAAGATTGCCGTAGGTGCGGACCCGTTTTGTGAGGTGCTGCAAGAGTTGCGAGGTAGGGTTGCGGTTCAGGAATGGCGGAGGTTGCAACAGGTGATGGAACCGTTAGCAGCAGCAGCGAAGGCGATTCCTCCGACTGCCTTGCGCTGGGATTGGGGGGCGGCGATCGCCTCGGTACGTTTTGCACCGGCTATTTTCCCTCATTTGAGAAACATCGTCAAACTCACGGGTCCTTTTAGTCGAATCATGGATGAAGTAATCCAGGACCCGTTTATCCGCAACTGGTTGGATTTGCTCTGTTTTCTCCTTTCTGGACTGCCTGCATCGGGGACTAGCGCCGCAGAAATGGCCTTTATGTTTGCGGAATGGTATCGCCCGGGAGTGGTGCTAGAGTACCCCATTGGCGGCAGTGGGGCGATCGCAGATGCTTTGGTTCGGGGACTGGAAAAACAGGGGGGACGGTTACGGCTGAATGCTCATGTTGAACAAGTGCTGGTAAAAGGCGATTCCCTTCGGGATAGCTTCGCTTCACGCGCGGTGGGAGTGCGTCTGCGCGGAGGGAATGTGATTAAAGCCCGTCAAGCGGTGGTGTCGAATGCGTCGGTGTGGGATACCCTGAAATTGTTACCCCAGGATGCGGTTCCGAAATCATTTCGCAGTCGCCGTCAAGCCACTCCCGCTTGTGAGAGTTTCATGCACTTACATTTGGGCATTGATGCGGCTGGATTACCTTCGGATTTAGCCTGTCATTATATCATTGTTAACGATTGGAGTCAAGGGGTGACGGCCCCGCAAAATGTGATTTTAGTCTCCATTCCCTCGGTTTTAGACCCGTCTCTCGCCCCATCGGGAAAGCACGGGATTCATGTTTATACTCCCGGGAATGAACCATATCAGTTATGGGCGGGACTTGAGCGCAATAGTGCGGCTTATCAAGAATTGAAACAAGAACGGGCGGAGGTGATGTGGCAAGGTTTAGAACGAATTATTCCCGATATTAGACAGCGATGTGAGGTCACATTGGTGGGAACTCCGCTGACTCATGAGCGATTTTTACGACGCGATCGCGGTTCTTATGGTCCTGCCATTGCTGCTGGAAGTGGGTTTTTTCCGGGTCCAACGACTCCGTTATCGGGGTTATTCTGCTGTGGGGATTCCACCTTTCCCGGAATCGGTTTACCTGCTGTTGCCGCCAGTGGCGCGATCGCTGCCAATACGATCGCCCCCTTGAACAAGCATCTGGCAATGCTAAAGGCGATCGGTTTTTAAAACCTAAAAAACCTGATTCTTCTTCTGTTCGTAGTAACGCCTTCCGGCGTTACGGTGAACTTAGATAATAATGCCTGAAGGCGTTACTACGAACTCACAGAATGGCTTAAAACATCGCGATGGTGAGGTTCTTGTAAGTTGGTTATGGTAGGCCCAGAGGGGATAATTCCACCGGGATTTAAGGGGAATAAGTTACCGTAATAATCTCGTTTGATACTATCGAGGTCACAGGTATCGGCGACGCCCGGGAGTTGATAGATATCCCGGAGATACCCGCCTAGGTTTTGATAGTCTTGAATTCGGCGTTGGTTGCACTTAAATAAGCCGTAATATACGATATCAAAGCGAAATAAGGTAGTGAATAGACGGACGTCGGCTAGGGTGAGGCGATCGCCAGATAAATACCGATTCGTTTCTAATACGGTGTCTATTTCCTCTAAGGTAGTAAATAGTTCCTTACAGGCGGTGTCATACGCCTCTTGGCTTTGAGCAAATCCACATCGATAGACGCCATTATTAATAGCAGGGTAAATTTTATCGTTCCATTTTTCTACTTCGGCTTGTAATTCTTCAGGATATAAATTCAGTTCAGGATGGGTGCTAAATTCGTTAAATTCTGAGTTTAACATGATGATGATTTCAGCACTTTCATTATTGACAATCGTCTGGGTTTGTGTATCCCAGAGGATGGGAACGGTGCAGCGCCCCTGATATCCAGGACGGGCGATCGCATACAATTCGGGGACCGTTTGACAGCCGTATTCTTCCTGGTCGAGTACCCAGATTCCGGCATCGGGAGAGGGGGAGACAATGGCTACCGAAATGGCGGATTCTAATCCTTTGAGCGATCGCACGACCAAAGTCCGATGCGCCCAAGGACAGCCTAATCCCACATATAGACGATACCGTTCCGTTGCTGGGGGATAGGGGTTTTGCGGTTGGGTTCCCACCGCATTTCTAAACTCACTGGTTGGACGAATATATTCCCCGGTTTGACTACGAGGTGCAAGTTTGGACATCATGAGTTGCCACATTGTTGTCCAGACAAATTTGCCGAATTTAATAATAAATTTGGACGGCAATGTTTTCCCTTTTTTGGGGAGATTGTCAGTTTTGACGGGTGGGGTTTCTGAAGACATAAGACGCTCTATTGATAGAATAAATTAAGACGAAACTTTTCTAAAAATCTCCGGTTGTAAGCCGAGGGATTCAGTACGGCTGGGTAGTCCCCCTTTATTCGGGTAATTGTTCTTTGAGGGAGGAAATCATCTGGGGATTCAGCTTAATTTTAATTTCGACTAATCGAGTAGTATCTCGAAAAATCAAAGTTTGATTATCTTCTACCAAAATTTCCGCCTCTTTCAAGGTCAAGGTTTGATATTTAAGGGCAGCTAATTTCATCTGAATCACGAGACTGGGTTGGGATTTGGGATAAATGTAGAGTTGCTGCCGTTTTGGGTCGAGTTGCAGTTGCCTAACGGTGGTATTACGTTCGTCTGGCATCCCCGGTTTTTGCCAATAGAGGGTAATGCCGCGCACGTCAGGGTTGCCGATCGCAAAGGTTTCATCAAAGCGTTGAGGTTCCCAGTCCAATTCGCGCACATTACCGTTTTCCGGCAGGATACGCTGGCGCAAGGCGATTTCTTTGCCGTTGAGACTGCACCACCATTGACGGATTGTCTCGAAATTTTTAGCCTGATCGGGATTATTATTACCAGACTGCCAAGTAATCAATGGCATGATTCGCCCTCCTTATTGATACCCATTGTTCCTATTTTAGAGTTTAAATTAGATTTTAAAGTGGACTGTACATTGGCAACGCTAAACCTTCCCCCAAATGGACTTACCCATCGTTTATCATCCCGACTATGTGGCCCCTCTGCCGACTTCCCATCGCTTCCCGATGGAGAAGTTTCGGTTACTCCATGAAATGCTTTTAGGCGATCGCGTCGTGAATTTATCCCAGTCTCACGCGCCGGAATTGCCCCCCCAGAACTGGATTGAATGGGTTCATATACCCGAATATGTCCAGGCATACTGCGAAGGCACTCTTGACCCCAAAGCACAGCGACGGATTGGGTTACCGTGGTCGGAGGCCCTAGCAAATCGCACTTGTATCGCCGTCGGTGGCGGGATTTTGACGGCAAAACTTGCCTTAAACTATGGGTTGGCTTGTAATACGGCTGGGGGAACTCATCATGCCTTTCCCAGTTTTGGATCGGGGTTTTGCATTTTTAACGATTTGGCGATCGCCACTCGGGTTGTCCAAAAACTGGAGGGGGTTCGTAAAGTATTAATTGTAGATTTGGACGTGCATCAAGGGGATGGGACGGCGTTTATTTTTCAAAATGACCCGGATGTATTTACCTTCGATATGCACTGTGAGGCCAATTTTCCCGGGCGAAAACAAACTAGCGATTTAGATGTACCGTTGCCAGTGGGGATGGAGGATGATGAATACTTACAAACTGTAGCCCGTTATTTACCGGATTTACTCTCCCAATTTAAGCCCGATTTAGTCTGGTATGACGCCGGGGTAGATGTTCATGCAGGCGATCGCCTGGGTAAATTAGCCCTCAGCGATACAGGGATTTTTCGGCGGGATATGCAGGTGTTAAGTACCTGTGTAGCAGCCGGATATCCCGTTGCCTGTGCGATCGGGGGGGGATATTGCGAGGATATGCGCGGTTTGGTTTACCGGCATTCTCTCTTACATCGTGCGGCTGCGCAAGTTTATCGCCAGTATCGCCTCTAATCCCAAATACGCCTTTAAAAAGTCTAATTTATTCCGGTAGCCACTCCCTGTAGATGTGTCAGGATCCTACTCCCGTTGCAAAATTCTAACTATCCCTTTAGCGCTGCCACTGACCAGAAGTTGTCCATTGGGACTATAAACTAAGGACATAACGGCCCCGGTTTCTTCCGTTAGGGTGCAGACTAATTTGCCTGTAGGTAAATGCCAGATTTTGACGGTACCATCGGCACTACCCGTGGCAAAAGTATTCCCATCAGGGGCGAGGGCGACTGCGGTTACGGGTCCTAAATGGGCGCTAAGACTCCACAGCAGTTCTCCAGTTTCCAAATTCCAGAGTTGAATACTGCCATCGCCACTGCCACCGATTAGGAGTTGCTGGGGGGAAATGACGACTGCTTCGATCGCATCTAAACTGCCATTGAGGACTGACATCGGTTGTTTAGTTTGGAACTGCCACAGAGTGATTGTGCCATCACCGCCACCCCGGGCTAAAATCTGACCATCGGGGGAAATGGCGAGGGAAAAAATGGGTCCCGTATAATCCGTAAGGGTTTCGATTAATTCAGCCTTTGATAAATCCCACAATTTGATAGTTTCGTCAAAACTGCCACTCACTAGAGTTTTACCATCGGGGGAAATTGCCAGGGCTCGCACAGAACCCCCATGTCCGATGAGGGTTTCTTTTAAAGCGCCCCCCGGTAGTTCCCAAAGTTTAATCGTCTTATCCCAACTGGCAGAAGCGAGGGTTTTGCCATCCGGGGCGATCGCAATCGAAAATACCCCGCGTTTGTGTTCGGCAAGCACTTGCAACAGTTCTCCTGTAGACAGTTTCCACAGCTTGATACTGGTATCAAAACTTCCCGTTGCTAAAAGTTCTCCATCGGGAGTAATTGCCACAGATCGCACCCAGTCCGCATGGGCAGGCAAACTGTGCAGGGAACTCCAACTCTGGATCGGAGGTTCCGAGGGTCCCACAAACGACGGTAGCACCACTTTAGATGAGGGCGGTTTAGATTTGACCGTTTGGGCTGTAGTAGCCGGTATAGGGGATTGCGGCGTTGGCGCTTCTACAGGGGTCGGGAGTTCCGGTTGCGGGCGCGGTGGGGCGGACGGAACCACGATTTGGGAAGACAATTGGGAAAGGGTTTCCTCTAATCGTTCTAAGCGATAGGAAAAAGAGGATCGATTCAAATAGGCGATCGCATTGCCCAGACTTTCATCCAAGAGAGCATATTGCTCTTTCAACCCGATGATTTCTTGTTGAATCCGGGATTCCACAGATTCTAACTTTAATAACCGGCTTTGAAACTGGACCCGTTCATCTGGGGACCCCGCAGGCAAGGGGGGGCTACTCCCTTCTTCTACCTCGACTAGGGGAAGGGGAAGTTGCTTTTGTGCCTCCACTCGTTGGGTGAGCACCTCTAGTTCTTCTCCCAATTGTCGATGCAGCCGATTCGCTGTCCCACTGATCCGGCGAGTCTGGTGTTCGACGCGATACCGGGCGATCGCATTCAGAATCAGGGAACAGCAAATTAAAGGGGCAGCTACATAGATTGCCCCATTAAAAAAGACCGCCACGATCGCCGCCACCAGGGACGCGAACAAGGAAGCATATTCTAGAGTTTCTAGCCAATGACGGTAATTTGACATCGAGTCCTTCCCAGCCACCGGAGCCTATATTATGATCGCCATTCTATAATCCTAAAACAAGCTTTGCGACATTAAAGTAAATTAGAACACCCAAGACATCGACGGCAGTGGTAATAAATGGCGCTGACATCAGGGCGGGATCTAACTTCATGGCGCGGAATAAAAAGGGCAGGGCCGAACCTGCTACCGATGCCAAAATTGAAATCGCTATCAGAGAGACGCCGACGGAGAAGGCAACCTGAATATTTCCTTGCAGCAGGAAATACGCCCAAATGGTGGCGATCGTTCCCAAGATTCCGCCTAGTAAGGCTCCCGCCATCCCCTCTCGTAAGACTACTTGTAGAGGGCCGAGTAACCGCATTTCATCCGTATTCATCCCGCGAATCACCACAGTGGAAGACTGAGCACCGACATTTCCGCCCGTACCCGTAAGCAGGGGAATAAAGGCAGCGAGAACCACAACTTCTTGTAAGAGGTCCCTTTGGGAGTTAATAATTGATCCCGTGACTGTATTGGTCAGTAATAAGACGAACAGCCAAACGACACGCCGTCGGGCTACCGTCCATAAATTCATCTCGAAATAATTATCCCCGTCGGATTGGACCCCACCCAAAGCATAAATATCCTCGGTGGTTTCCTGTTCCATGATGTCGATCGCGTCATCGATGGTGATGACGCCGACTAAACGCTGTTCCCGATCCACCACGGGGATCGCGAGGAAATCATAGCGCTGAATCAGTCGGGAAACTTCTTCGCGATCGGTGTCTGTATGAACAAACACCACATCCCGAGTCATAATTTCACTGATTTTTTGCTCCGGTGAACTAATCACCAGATCCCGCAGGGAAACGATTCCGGTTAACCGGCGATCGCTATCCATGACATAGAGATAATAAATAATTTCGGCAACCGGAGACAGGGTGCGAATCCGTTCCAGAGTCTGGCTGACGCTCATATTTTCCCGGACTGAAATATATTCAGGGGTCATAATCCGCCCGGAAGTCCCGGCTTCGTACCCCATCAGCAGGGCTGTAGACTGCCATTCTGTGGGGGAAAGTTGAGCACGCAAGCGGCGCACCACTTTCGAGGGGAGCTCGTCTAGAAGTCGGGCGCGATCGTCCGGGGACATATTGCCAATGATATCTAAGACGTCCTGGCGCTTGAAGTCTTCTAAAAGCACCTGTTGGACACTGGAATCAAGATATTCGTAAACTTCGGTTGCTTCGGATTTGGACAGCAACCGAAAGGCGATCGCCTGCATCGCTTCCGGCATTCCTTCGATTGCCTCGGCGATATCCACAGGTTGAACGGGGACCAAAATCGCTTTAGCGCTTTGGAGGTCCCCTTGTTTAAGCAGTGCTTGCACTTGCGATCGCACTAATTCAGGTATTTCTCTCCGCGACAGGGTCCCGAGGGGAGAGGGTATCGGTTGAGGTTCAGTCAAATCAAACTCCCTGGATCCAGTCCGATCAGTATTCTGTACAATTTAGAATCACCCCAACCCATTGCCCTAGGGCGTCTGGGTAGGGATGGGCTTGAAGGGACCAGAAACTGGGTTTCTGCCCCTAATTTGTGGCATAAAAGGCAGCGCTGTTGTGAAGAAACCGGGTTTATGACCTTTACTGTACCTGTCCCCCCAAGCAAAACAAGGGGAGGCGAAGGGGATATATCCAGCAGTTTCCCCGTCATTCCACACCGCCCAAAAGCTGCTGTGCCACCGTTAAATAAATTAACACCCCAAGCACATCGACTGCGGTAGTAATAAATGGCGCGGACATCAATGCCGGATCAAATCCCACCCGATAGAATAAAAACGGCAGGGCGGACCCGGCGAAGGAGGCGAGAATCGTAATCGCCAGTAAACTAATTCCCACCGAAATTGCAACAAGCGAATTTCCGGCCAAGAAATAGGCCCAAATTATCACGACAATCGACAGCATCATCCCTAACAGCGCCCCGGCTGTCGTCTCCCGTCCGATAGTTTTCCAGGCTTTTCCTTCCCCAATTGCATTGATATTTAATCCCCGAATTACCACCGTTGAGGACTGTGCACCCACGTTGCCCCCAGTGTCAATTAATAAGGGAATAAACGCCGCCAGTGCGACCACTTCTTGGAGAATATCTTCTTTAGCTCGAATCACGGCTGAAGTGGCTGTATTCGTAATTAATAAAATAAACAGCCAAACTACACGCTTTCGCGCCACCGTAAATAAATTAGTTTGAAAATAATTTTCCTTCCCCCCTTCTACTCCACCTAGGGCATAAATATCTTCGGTTGTTTCGGCTTCCACTACATCCATGACATCATCAACGGTGATAATTCCCACAAGACGCTGTTCGCTATCGACAACCGGCAAGGCTAGAAAATCATAACGCTGAATTAATCGGGCCGCTTCCTCCCGGTCGGTTTCTGTGGATACAAAAACAGTTTCTCGACGGGTAATTTCTGATAACCGTTGTTCCGGGTCGGACACCACTAAATCCCGCAGAGAAATCGTGCCAATTAAGCGACGGGAGCTATCAGTCACGTAAAGGTAATAAATGATTTCGCTGACATTGGCTAAATTTCTAATCCGGTCTAGGGCTTGAGCTACGGTCATATTTTCTTTGACCGCGATATACTCCGGGGTCATCATCCTCCCGGCGCTGTCTGGGGGATAGCCTAATAGCAGCGAGGTGGTTTGTCGTTCTTCCGGACTCAGTTGTTCAAGAATACGCTTAACAACTTTAGCTGGCAATTCATCGAATAACCGGGCGCGGTCATCCGGGGACATTTTATCTACAATGTCCAGAACATCCTGGCGTTTGAATTCTTCGATTAAGGCGTATTGAACAGTGGAATCCAGATGTTCGTAAACTTCGATCGCCTCTTCTTTAGACAGCAGCCGAAAGGCGATCGCTTGCATGGTTTCCGGTAACCCTTCAATGGCCTCAGCAATATCGGGCGGTTGCACCGGAACCAGTAATATTTTAGCACCTTGAAGATTGTTTTGTTCGAGCAAGCGTTGTAATTGCGATCGCACGAGTTCACGCAATTCTTCTCGGGTTGTTAACGGGACAGACGGCAATTCTGTATTATTATCGGTCATGATCCACTCTCTAATCGGTTCTACAGTTCCGAGTGTGGTTGGGGTTTTTACCCAATCTCTAGGGTCTGATGCAGTCGAAATCAGGCAACAGCATCTGAGATCTGTTGCGATCGCTGTTGCGCGATTCCCTTTTTGGAGAGTCCCAAACCCATCCGGTTCGCAGTTGACTAATGGGTTGCTTCCATCCGAGATCGCTACCCAAAACGCTACCCGAAATCGGTAATAGGGACTTAAATTTTATATCCGCACGCAGGTTAGGCTAACTCTCTGGCTGCCTAACTCTCACCCATTGTCTCAACTCTTTACGCTGTCGGTGATTCATCGTTCATCTCCATTGCTAACATAACCGCCCTCTTCCCGGGCGGTCACGAGATGAACCTGAAAACTCGCAGGTGGAGTCACACTAGGTCATTTCAATGACTAGACCGCCCGGTTGTGGGGAAACGGTCGAGGTTCGTCTAAAGGCTCGTCAGCCATTGAGTCTGCCTGAGTAATCGTTGCAATACAACTACTACCAGAGCTTTCCACTTGAGTATTTCCTACTTGTTTAAGTTACGTTTAAGAAGGGGAACTCAGATTATTCTGAAGCCCTTTGTTTTTATACCACTCTTCAGAAAACAGGTCAAGCTCTTTTTTTGTTTTTTTTGTCTTCCGGTATTTCCCCTCCTCCAACTCGCTCCCAATTGCCTAATTCTCATCGCTCTGTTTTAATTTCAATATTGGACTGATTCCAGGCTAGAAATGTTTTTAAACCGGATAAAATTCTCCGGGTTGGTTGGTAGATTTTACCACTAAAACAGGAACCACACTCCCTGCTAAAACGCCCTGATAAACCGACAGTGCTGCCCCTTTTTTTTCCGAATTTGCTCCTTTACCCAGGATAAGCGCCGTTACAGAATGAGCTTGACACTTCTCCAAAATTGTTTCTACGATTGTGCCTTTTTCAATAATAAATTGATAACGGATATCAGCTAATAATTTTTGAGTTAAGTCCTGAAGCGCTTTGATTTCAGTTTTTCTCTCTTCCGTTACCACATACAAAACAATAACCTCTCCGTTACTGCGTCGGGCTAAATCTGCCGTTTTTTTCAAGACTTCCCGGGCTAGAGGTGAACTATCTACAGCAGCCAAAAATAAAGTCTTTGTATTAACCGGGACTGTTGTCGGGTCTACTTCTCCTTGTGTGAGCAATCGCGGCGCAAAAGTGGGAATCGCCCAAGCACCCAAAGGGGCAGTCACTAAAATTGAAAGGGCGGCAACTGCTAAAATAATTTCTCCCCCTGGAATCCCATATGCTAAAGGCAGTGCACCCAAGGCCGCCTGTACGGTTGCTTTAGCTGAATTTCCCGGCAGTAAAAACAGTTTTTCTTGCCAATTCCAATTACTACCCGCAGTGGAAAGATACCAGCCAATCGTCCGTCCCATTAATAAACCGATGGCTAAAATAGCCAGGCCAGGTAACAGAATATCTCCCAAAACCTGGATTTGAATACTGGCTCCCATTAAGACAAATAAAATAATTTCTGCCACCACCCAAAGCGCATCAAATCCATTGCGTAATCGTCGAGCCAGAGGGGCATCTAATCCGATTAAAAAGAATCCCATCGACATCACGGCTAAATAGCCAGAAAAATAAGGAAATTCTCGGGCAGTAATCACCGCCAAGGATGCCACAACTGCGGCAATTAAGATATCTTGTACTGGGTTTTTAGCCCAGCTTTGCCGTTCTAAGAGGGATACTAATAATTGAGCGGCTAAATACCCAAAAAATACCCCGAAAACAAGTTGGGTAAGGGCTTGGAAGGCCAGTAATAAGAGTGGATGAATGGGGAGGTTAAACAGTAAAGTAACCGGAGTCATTTCCCCTTGCTGGAGGACATTTAAGAGTAAACTAAACCCTAGGAGGAGGACGACATCAGAGAGAGCAGACCCGGTTAAAATGGCATCGGGAATGCCTTTAGTGACGCCCCAACCCAACCGCTTTAGACGCAACATTCCAGGTACAATAACCGCTGGAGATTCCGCTGCAATAATGCAACCTAGTAATAATCCCGTTAATAGGTCAAATTGGAAGAGAAACATAGCAGCAATGGCGATCGCCATTGCTTCTGCAATTGCCGGTAAAATGCCCAACCGTAGGGCAACGGTTCCCTGTTGCGTCAGCTTTTCCCAGTCGAGTCCCAATCCGGCTTTCATCAGGATAATCATCACGGCGACTGTCCTACCGTCATCAGCAGCGGCGAGCATCTCCGGTGCCAGGCGATTTCCCATCTCTGGCCCCAGGATGACTCCTACCAAAATCATGCCCAGTAACGGCGGCGCACCGAGGCGGCGGGCAAACTGACCCGCAAAAAAGCCCATCCCTAAGATCCAAATTGTACTGATTAACATTCCCTGTACTCCTGAACGGGTGTAGAATGGCCGCCCCAGGAGTCGATTGATGAGATCGCCCTACCTCCTGGCATTCAGCCTGGAAAGGTAGGAGCCATCAGCCCTTCAGCCCCAATTGGGATCGCTGAAATAGGCGGTTATGGCGAGCTCCATCGCCTTCAATCTTAAATCAGCACTTAATATAGCATAAATTTTAGTAAAACCCCATAGAGTGACCGAAAGTTGATAATCGGGCAGGGGGAATAAGATCTCCCCATCGTCTGCGGCAATCTCTTTCTGGAGATAGAATCCACCGGAGGATTAAGTTTTGTAAAATCCAGACTAAGCGGGAATTTAAACAGGAGTTCTTTCATGTCCCAGTCCCAGTACGATGTAATTATAATTGGAGCCGGCCATAACGGTTTAGTGTGTGCTGCATACCTTTTAAAAGCGGGTAAAAGCGTCTTAGTATTAGAAAAGCGTTTAGTTCCCGGGGGGGCGGCCACTACCGAAGAATCCTTACCGGAAGAAGCACCGGGGTTTAAGTTTAACCTCTGTGCGATCGACCATGAATTTATCCACCTTGGGCCAGTTGTAGAAGAATTAGAACTAACTAAATACGGATTAGAGTATCTGTATTGCGACCCCGTGCTCTTTTGTCCCCAACCTGATGGGAGATACTTCCTGGGGCATAAATCTGTAGATCAAACCTGTAATGAAATTGCCCGGTATAGCGAACGCGATGCCAAAAAATATGGAGAATTTGTCCATTATTGGCAGCGAGTTTTAAATGCGATCGCCCCAATATTCAACGCCCCGCCCAAATCGATTATCGATATCACGGGCAATTATAATTTCGATAAAATTAAAGACCTGCTTTCCCTACTGGGAACCCCGGATAAAATACTAGATTTTGCCCGGACTATGCTCAGTAGTCCCCAGGATATGTTAGAGGAATGGTTCGATACCGAAGTGGTCAAAGGACCGTTGGCAAGACTGGCCGCAGAAATGAGCGTACCCCCCTCACAAAAAGGGATGTCCGTTGGTGCAATTATGATGGCAATGCGGCACAATCCTGGCATGGCAAGACCCCGAGGTGGCACCGGCGCACTCACCCAAGCATTAGTTAACCGGGTGATGAGTCTGGGGGGTGAAATCTTGTGCGATCGCTCCGTCGAACAAATTTTAGTTGATAATGGTCGTGCTGTAGGCGTCCGGGTTGGCGGAGGGCAAGAATACCGCGTTAAAGAAGGAGTCATTTCCAATATTGATGCCAAACGAGTCTTTTTAGAATTAGTTAATCCCGGAGATATTGACTCGCGCGACCCCAACTTACGCGAGCGTGTAGACCGCCGCATTGTTAACAACAATGAAAGCATCCTAAAATTGGATTGCGCCCTATCGGAAATGCCACGATTTGAAGCCTACAATCATCAGGATGAATATTTAATTGGGTCGGTCGTGATTGCCGATTCCGTCCACCATGTCGAAACGGGTCACAGTCTGTGCCAACTCGGCATCGTTCCCGATGAAAATCCTTCTATGTATGCCGTGGTTCCCACCGTTCTTGACCCCTCAATGGCCCCGGATGGGAAGCATACGCTCTGGGTCGAATTTTTCGCTCCCTATCAGATTCATGGTGCAGAAGGAACCGGACAAAATGGCACGGGATGGACTGACGAACTCAAAAATAAAGTAGCCGATCGCCTGATTGATAAACTCTCCGATTATGCGCCTAATGTCAAAAATTCAATTATTGCGCGACGGGTCGAAAGTCCACCGGAACTGAGCGCTCGCCTCGGGTCCTACAAGGGCAATCATTACCATATTGATATGACCCTAGACCAGATGATTTTCTTCCGTCCCCTCCCAGAAATTGCCAATTACAAAACTCCCATAGACGGGTTATTTTTAACCGGGGCAGGAACCCATCCGGGCGGTTCAATTTCCGGAATGCCTGGACGAAATTGCGCGCGGGTGTTTTTATTCCATCAACAGCCGATGAGCCAAACGTTGAAAGATGCGACAAATTCCGTGAAGTCCCTGGCAAACTCCGTGTTTAATTTGTCAAGTTAATATCCCATTAACCCTCACTTTAAAGGTGAGGGTTAAACCTATTCAAGCCGCCTATTGCCTAGTTTTACAAAGCCCAAATTTAATTTAAACGGCCTCTAGGATTAAAAATTTTAAAGGGTATGGAAATTATGAAATATTAAATTTTTAAGTCTTTTGGAATTTATTCTATTTTAATTTGTTTTTGACATTTTCCTCCTTTAGGAGGCATTAGATCAACATTAATAAAGGAGATTTACTCACTTTGAAAGTAGATATCTACATTCTGGATATGCTGGCGATCGGCTTGTTACTGTTATCAGTAACCGTGTTTTCTGGCTGGATTAAACGATTGCCGCTTTCGTATGCCCTGATTTATTTAGTTGTGGGCATTTTTCTCGGTCCTTATGGTCTAGGATTGATTCTGGTCCGCCCCGAGGCGAATTTTTTGGAGCGTTTGACGGAATTAGTCGTGATTATTTCTTTGTTTAGTGGCGGACTTAAAATGAATCGTCCGCTCAAATTTTGGGCGTGGCAGACAACCGCACGATTAATCGGATTTTTGATGCCGATTTCCATAGTGGCGCTCGCCCTGGTAGGGCGGTTTTTTTTAGGGTTTGATTGGGGTGCTGCAATTTTACTCGGGGCCATTCTTGCCCCGACTGATCCGGTTTTAGCTTCCGAAGTTCAGCTTTCCCATATTGAAGATAAAGATGAGCTACGCTTTGGCTTAACATCCGAAGGGGGCTTAAATGATGCGTTTGCTTTTCCCTTTGTTTATTTTGGGTTATATCTTTTAAAAGATAGCAATTGGAACAACTGGATTCACAAGTGGGTGCTGGTTGATTTAGTTTGGGCGATCGCAGCAGGTATCGGCATGGGCATTGTTGTTGCCTTGACCATTGTTTGGGTAGAAGAACAATTAGATCGTGTTCGTCCTGTGGATGAACTCATGCAAGATTTTATTGCTTTCAGTACGATTTTAATGGCCTATTCCCTGACGGAAGTAATTAATGGGTATGGATTTGTGGCGGTGTTTGTAGCTGGAATGACTATTCGCAGAAGCTACAGCCGTAACTCAGAAAAAACCCGTTCTCAGCTCACCTTAACTGAGCGCGTGGAAAAACTTTTAGAAGTAGCCACTATTTTGTTACTGGGTTCTTTGCTGAGAGTAGAACCGAGTCTACGCTTTGCGGGAGAAGCGTTACTGGTGGCAGGACTTTTACTATTTATCATTCGTCCCTTGGGGACTTGGGTAAGCACTATTGGTGCAAATTTTCACCCGGCAAAGCGTTGGCTAATTGGGTGGTTCGGGATTCGGGGCGTTGGCTCTTTATATTATCTTAGCTATGCAATGGGACAAGGTTTAGAAGGAGAAACCGCCGAAAAAATCGCTTGGATTGTTTTTCTGACTATCGTGATTTCTGCTATTTTGCATGGAATTACTGCTACTCCGTTGATGGATTGGTATCAGTTACGGTTGGAGAAAAAAAAGGTTACCTAACAAGGCGCTATCCGGTAGTTTATCTAATACCCCTCTCTTGGCTATTTTCTACGAGGAGAAAAACCTCATTCGGACGGGGTGCAGCTACCGGAACGTTAGGAAAACCAGGCTTTATTGGACTATAAGCTAACAGACGCGGGCTAAAGAGAACAGAATCTTTTTTTAGGAGTGGAAGCATCTTGCTTGGTAGGACCATACCGAGTAAGATGCTCCCACTCCTCATCGCTATCTGTACACCATGAGTCCGGGAAACGCTTATAATAAGGGAAACATCTCTGAAGCGTTTCTGGAAGGGCTAGAATGAGCCAATCACCGGATTTTATTCTCTACGCTCAACATGGATGGGCGGATACCCATCACGAAATTGCCAAACTTGCCACGGCTTTAGGGACAACCAATAGCCAGATTATTACGCCCAATTTGGGTTGGATTCGGACCTGGTTTCGCATTGAACCGTTAATTCAAACTGTCGAGACTGTGGTGGGAGAAACCCTGAACACTTATCCTAAGACACCGATGCGAATTATCGGGCATTCCATGGGGGGATTAATTTGGTTAGAAGTGCTGCATCGTCATCCGGAATGGCGATCGCAAATTCACTCCTTAGTGTTAATTGCTTCCCCGGTTGGCGGTGCGGATTTAGCCCGAATTTTTGATCCATTTGCCTGGGGAATTGGAATTGCCCGTGACTTGGGAATCAATCGTCGTAAAATGGCGGAATCTCTGGCTGAAATTATCCCCACGCTAATGATTGCCGGGGATAGCGATAATGGCAGCGATAGTACGATTAGTATAGAATCAGCTAAGTTTAATCGCGCACAATTTGTCTGTTTGCCTGGATTATCTCATGCCGTCCTCAAAAATCATCCTCGTTTGATCCCAATTATTCGCGAGTTTTGGGAGAATCCGGCAGTCCCCCCTCTTCCCGAGGCGGATTTAACCTATACCGTGATTCAACGCTTGCAAAGCATTCCCGCCATGACAGCAGCACATCGTCGGGATTTTGTCTATTCTAAACCCTGTCTGACTTTTAATACCGGAATGAAGATTAGATGGTGGAAAAATCCCGTCCAAGTTGAACATATTTTTATCGAAAACTCTCACGGAATCTGTATCTTTGCCGGATTTGTGGGATGGAAACATACCCAGGATGTACACCAATGCCTTGCAAATATGGCTGAAGACTTTAAAGATTTATTAGTTGAAGAGGGGGTTTTTCTTCCTGATTAATGGCAACCCATTTCAACCTAATTTTTGGCCTCAATCTTGCCACTTCAGGTCAAAAGTTGGCTAGCTCTCAGTTCGGGTGTTCGGGTTCGGCAAAAAAACTGATTCGGCTGGAAGAATAGTAGAGTCCGGTTCCGATCGCCAGTCCCACAATATAGCCTTGAGGCACTAAAAAGGCCATGAATGCCACAATCAAAGCAATCATTAAACTTCGCTTACAAGATAATTAATCTTTAATAAAAGACAGTTTGGTATCCTATCATAAAATACTTTGCCCCCGTTATCTAAAGAAAATGAAATTTAATTGAGGGTAATTTTAAAAAAGGTAAGAAAAGCCTCGGAAATTTGAAAAAAGTTAGGTTCAATTTGAGGTATAATTTACTCCAAAATGATAGATGAGGACTCTAAAAAATGAACTCGCCGTTATCATCGAAAGGGTTTCTAAAATTGTTATTATGCCTGCTCATGGGGATGCTTTCTGATCCCTCCCTGTCGCCTAGCGCCTAAACCCCGCCTTAAAATACGGAGGGATTCAAGGACCTCTTTAGAGTTGCCCAGTTTGGATAAGCCAGATGGGAATTAAAGGGACGAAAATCACTCGACGATATGAGGGTTAAGGCGAATTTGGGGGAAAACGGGCGGCGGCGATCGCCCGGGTAATATCAATTGAGATTGACAAAATCCTAAAAATTTGATAAAGATCGAGTTCTGTATTTAATCCCGGGCGATCTTTCTTCGTATAGATGCAAGACCTAGAAAAAAATGCTGCAATGAGGGTATTGTTACGGATGATAGACTAATGAGCCAACGAGTTTTGATTATTGGCGGACGGGGACGCATCGGCAGCAGCATTGCCCAAGATTTGATCGCCCATACCGATGCGGAAATTACAGTAACGGGACGGGACACGACATCAAGAAAGTCATTGAATCAGACCCTTGGCGATCGCGTGCAGTTCCAGGCGGTACATTTGGATGATCACGACGGATTGTCTAAGGCGATCGCCGAAGCGGATCTTGTGGTTCATAGTGCCGGACCCTTCCATCACCGAGATGGGCGGGTACTCCAACTTTGCATTAAGCACGGTGTCAACTATACCGATGTTAGCGATAGCCGGGGATTCACCCAAAGGGCGCTAGCGTTACAGGAATCAGCCGAAAAAGCCGGAGTAACTGCTATCATTAATACAGGTATTTTCCCTGGGATTTCTAATAGTATGGTTCGTCAAGGTGTGGAAAAATTCGACCAGGCAGAACGAATCCATTTAAGCTATGTTGTCGGGGGGTCGGGCGGTGCTGGAGTCACTGTGATGCGAACGACTTTTTTAGGATTACAAAACCCTTTTGATGTCTGGATTGACGGTCAATGGCAGAAAGTAAAACCTTACACGGATCGCGAAACCATCGAATTTCCTCAACCCTACGGCAAAGTCGGGGTTTACTGGTTTGATATGCCAGAAGCCTTTACTCTACCTGACTCTTTCCCGGTAAAAACAGCCATTACAAAATTTGGTACTTCCCCGGACCTTTACAATCATTTAACTTGGATGGTTGCCAATTTGTGGCCGTCAGCAGCCCTCAAAAATTCTGCGGTGGTGGAGTTTTTATCTCAAGTGAGCTACCGGATGACTGGGGTCACGGACCGCTTTAGCGGCACGGGAGTAGCGGTGCGATCGCAAGTCAACGGAACGAAGGCTGATGGACAACCCGCCACGTTTTGCAGTGCGGTAGTTCATAACAGCGCTGCCGTTGCCACTGGCATCGGAACAGGAACGATCGCGGAACTGCTGTTGAATGGAAAGCTCACAAAACCTGGCGTATGGCCCGTAGAACAAGCATTACCAACTTCGTTGTTTGAATCAATCATCGCGAGTCGGGGAATCCAGATTTCTCATCAATGGCTGTAAGCTATTTATTATATATTTAGACCGGATTAACCATGCACAACTGTCTGAATTACATAGATCGCCACTGGTTACCCCCCGCCTCCGGGGAAACGATGGAAAGTCGCAATCCGGCTCACTGGCGCGAATTGGTTGCCAGCTTTCCGCGATCGCGCGATATTGATATAGAAATGGCCGTGACTGCCGCCCGCCATGCCTATCGCACTTGGCGACGAGTTCCGGCACCGGAACGGGCGACATTTTTGTATCGTACCGGAGAATTATTGCGCGATCACAAAGCCGAACTCGCTCACTTAATGAGCCAGGAAATGGGTAAACCCCTAAGTGAAGCGAATGGGGATGTCCAAGAAGGTATCGATTGCGCCTTTTATTATGCTGGAGAAGGTCGCCGGTTGTTCGGACAAACGACCACTTCAGAAATGGATAATAAATTCGCGATGACGGTGAGAATGCCCATCGGCGTGTGCGGTTTGATCACACCTTGGAATTTTCCCGTCGCGATTCCCTGCTGGAAAGCCATGCCTGCTTTAGTTTGTGGAAACACGGTTGTCTTTAAACCCTCCGAAGAGACTCCGGCGGTGAGTAGCTACCTCATCCAAATTTTTCACGATGCCGGATTTCCAGCCGGTGTGGTTAACATGGTGCATGGGTTGGGAGAGGAAGCGGGAAAAGCATTAGTAGAACATCCCGATGTTAATTTAATTTCATTGACCGGATCCTCACAAACCGGCGCTGAAGTGGGGGCAATCTGCGCCAAACATCATAAACGGGTTTGTTTGGAAATGGGGGGCAAAAATGCCCAGGTGGTGATGGAGGATGCGGATTTAGAATTAGCCCTGGAAGGCGCAGTATGGGGGGCTTTTGGCACAAGCGGGCAACGGTGTACGGCCACCAGTCGGCTGCTGCTGCATCAGGATATTAAGGATAAGTTTACAAAAATGCTGCTCGATCGCACTCGGAAACTCCGTTTGGGTCCTGGAACTGACCCGAATACAGAAGTCGGACCGATTGTAAATGGCGTGCAACTCAATAATATCGAGGGACATCTAGAGGTGGCACGGCAGGAAGGAGCAAAGATTTTACTCGGGGGAAATCGCACAACCTCGGGAAATCTCACTGGGGGATTCTTCTTTGAACCCACAATCCTCGAGGGGGTATTGCCGCATATGCGAATCGCCCGGGAAGAGATTTTTGGGCCAGTGCTGGCGCTGATTGAAATATCTTCATTTGAGGAGGCGATCGCCATTCTCAATGATACAACTTACGGTTTATCCTCCTCGGTTTATACTCGTGATGTAAATCGAGCGTTTCAAGCGATGCGCGATATTGAAGCCGGAATTACTTATATTAACGGTCCGACTATTGGTGCGGAGGTGCATTTACCCTTTGGCGGCGTTAAGAAAACTGGCAACGGACATCGTGAGGCAGGGTCGGCAGCCCTAGATGTGTTTACGGAATGGAAAACGGTGTATGTAGACTTTTCCGGACGCTTGCAACGGGCGCAAATCGACAATCATGACTCTTTCTCCTTGACCTAAGCTGCGACCCGGGGCGGGGGTTTCATCTCTCCGCCTTGGTGTGGGTAGGGCTGAATTTATGTTAAGTATAAATATTCTGAAATTAGTTTATTTTAAAAAATGTAGAGGCTTTTAATTATACTTTTTCCAGAAACTGCACCGACTGCCCCTATAAAATTTCACGCAATATACCCGAATTAACGACAGCACAAACCCTACAAGGGTTCGCGACTGCCCGGGGCATATCAAAAGTATATATCCCCTCCCTAGGCTGGGAGATTCACGGCAGGAAGGTGCATTGTTAGACAGTTGAGTATCTACCTGCGCCGCCTAGAACTGCCGTGAGAATTACTCCGGGGAAAACTATCCGAGGCGATCGCGTTGAGCCGGTACTTCTTCGGGGTAACTTCTGGTAATCCCCTACTCAAAATCCCCACCCGCCCCGAGTTAGCCCACAAATGCGGTATGATTGCTTTGGGGCTAAGTCCCTATTGTACCTCAAGTTTTGAATTAAAATCTGTAGGAGTAACTATGTCTAACCCACCGAAAATTCTAGCCTTTGCCGGAAGCGCTCGCGAAGGTTCATATAACAAAAAGCTAGCCCAAATTGCGGCGAATGGAGCTAGAAAAGCCGGTGCAGAAGTCACTTATATTGACTTGCGAAATTTCCCGATTCCCCTGTTTGATCAAGATTTAGAAGCAGCAGAGGGAAAGCCACCCTACGCACGAGAATTAAAAAATCTATTCTTGGCTCACCAAGGATTGTTGATTGCCTCCCCCGAGTATAACAGCACCCTTAGTCCCCTGCTTAAAAATGCGATCGACTGGGTATCCCGTCCCGATCCAGGGGAACCGATGTTGGCTGCTTTTTCGGGGAAAGTCGCCGGAATTATGAGTGCCTCCCCCGGTGCTTTAGGGGGATTACGGGGTCTGTTTCCACTGCGAGAAATGCTGTCAAATATTAGTGTTATTGTTCTGCCGGATCAAAAGGCAATTTCCCAAGCATCTGACGCCTTTACTGAATCAGGAATGTTAAAAGACCCGAAACAGCAAGAGGGCGTCGAAAATATCGGGGCAAAAGTGGCGCAAATGTTGGCAAAATTGAACGCCTAATTTAAGGGATCGAGAATCCGGTTTAGAGATTTGAGGCTAACTGAGCCAAAACCTTCGCTAATTGGACCGGTTCCACGGGTTTGGGGAGGTGTTTTTGAAAGCCGGAAAGGAGGGCTTGGGCGCGGTCCTCCTCTCCGGCAAAAGCGGTGAGGGCGATCGCCGGAATACAGCTATTGCCATCCGCTTCACGCTGGCGGATTTGCTGAATCAAGTGATATCCATTTTCTCCTGGCATTCCAATGTCGCTGACTAAGATATTGAATTTAATGTGGTCCATCAGGGCGATCGCTGCGGCAACCGAAGTCACGACTCGAACCCGGACGCCGTAATCCGTCAGCATCGCTTTCATTAAATCCCCCGTATCCGGGTCGTCATCTACGACTAACACCTGCAACCCGTCTAGGGCCCACAGTTCGTTAGACAATCCGTCCTCGTTGGAGTTAGAAGTCTCGGCTGCCTGATCTAGGGGAGAGTTAGGCAGGACTGGCAACTGGACCATCAATGTGGCCCCTTGGCCTTCGCCTTCACTCAATGCCTGGACCTGGCCGCCGTGGAGTTCTACCAAGTTACGGACAATGGTTAATCCCAAACCTAATCCGCCATAAGCGCGAGTCGTAGAACTATCCGCTTGGCGGAAACCCTCAAAAATCTGAGGCAGAAACTCTGGAGTGATGCCAATCCCCGTATCCTGAACTTGCAGGGTAATATAAGAATCAGTTTGGGAGATCGCCACCCTGACCTCTCCCCCAGATGGGGTAAACTTCACCGCATTAGACAACAAATTCCCGGCGACTTGCTGCAAGCGATCGCTATCCCCAGAGACCAAAGGGATGGACGGATCGAACTTGAAATCAATATTAATGCCTTTAGATTTAGCTGTGGGAAGCACCGTTTCTAAGGCCCCTTCAACAATAGGAATTAAATTCACCGGACGCAGTTGTAAGCGAATTTTGCCGCGTATAATCCGCGAAACATCCAGGATATCGTCGATTAAACTCACCTGTTGCTTGGCATTGCGCTCGATGGTTTCCAATGCTTTCGTCATGGTGGGTTCATTCAGCTTGCGGGTGCGCAGCAACTGGGTCCAACCTAGAATCGAATTGAGAGGAGTCCGCAGTTCATGGGACACAATCGATAAAAACTCATCCTTGATTTGATTCGCCCGGGCTAATTCTTCCGACTGTTGCTGTTGCAGGATGAGGGCGGCTTGCAGTTCTCGCTTGTTTAAAGTCAGTTGCGAGGCGAGGACTTCTACATCAGAACTTTGACTTTCTAACTCCTGCTGTAATAAATCTCGTACCCGTTTCAGGGAGACTGCATTGCCAACCCGCGCCCGCAATTCTTCCACAGAAAAGGGTTTCATCAAATAATCTTGTACCCCTTCTCGTAATAACTGTACCCGCAATTCATCATCATCTTTTGCGGTGAGCATGATAATTGCCACATTGGCAAACTCCGGGTTGCTTCGCAATAAAGACACGAGGCGATCGCCACAAATTTCCGGCATCATCACATCACTCAGGATTAAATCCGGATGCAGCCTGAGTGCTTGTTCTAACCCTTGCTCACCATTAAATGCTGTGGCAATTTGATAGTCCCGTGCTAGGATATCGCACACGAAGCGATTCATTTCTGGGTTATCTTCCACAACCAAAACCAGGGGTCGGAGGTCATCCGGGAGGAGCAACGGTGGTGTTGTCTGGACTCCAAGACTCAGTTCAGCGATCGCCGCTTGAGCCAGGTCCTCCCAGACGGAAGATTCTGAAACCGTCCCGGTGAAGGCGGGCGGCACCTCTACGGGCAGTTCTACGGTAAAAAGCGCCCCGCCTAGGGGAGCTTCAGAGACTGTAATGGTCCCTTGATGAAGTTCTACAAATTCCTTAACAATCGCCAATCCCAATCCCGTACCCCCAAAGCGACGGGTACTACCCCCTTCAATTTGGCTGAAGCGCTCAAAAATGGTTTCACGCAGTTCAGGGGGGATGCCAGGACCGCTATCTTGAACCGCGATCGCCACCGAATTCTTCTGGGCCTCCCCAAGAGACAGGGAACAGTAAATTTTGCCCCCAGCCGGTGTGAATTTAAAAGCATTGGACAGTAAATTTAAAATCACCCGCTCGATTTTTGGGCGGTCCAATTGTGCAGTGAAGGACTCGGGAGTTTCAACGGTAAAGATAATCTCTCGTTCGGCAGCTAGAGCATCAAAGTTTCCGGCCATCTGGCGGAGCAGACTCGCTAAGTCCAGAGGGACTGCTGCCAGTTCCATTTTGCCTGCTTCTAACTTAGAGATATCAAGCATATCGTTGACCTGTTTGAGAAGCATTCGAGAATTCCTCTCAATTACCAGCAAGTCCTGGCGTTGTTCCTCCGGAAGTTGGGGATCGCTGATCAACTTCTGAGTTGGGCCTAAAATCAGGGCTAGAGGCGTTCGCAATTCGTGGCTAACGTTGGCAAAAAATTGGCTTTTGAGTTCATCGAGTTGCTTAAGTTGACGATAGAGTGTTTGTAACTCTTGGTTAGCGCTTTCCAGGTTCAAGCGGCGTTCTTCAGAAACTTGGGCGGATTTCAATAATTCCAAGGCTTTGGGAATTAATGGCGGTAAAGAAATTGCCGTGGTAACTGAGGCGACGGCGGTAATTAATTTCATGCTTCCTGACAACCAATAGGTTGGATTCCACAAGGTCCATACGGCCAGGAAATGGGTCATTCCACAAGCAATGATAAAGGCACCAAATGCCAAAAACATCCAATGGAAGGGAATATTTTGCCGTGCTTTATAAACAAAATAGGCAAGGCTACTAGAAATGGCTACATAAGCTACCCCGATTAGGGTATCAGAGGCCAAATGTAACCACACCAAAGAGGGTTTCCACAGATAACAATGCCCATGAGGCATAAATCCGTCTATCACTAACAGATTCTTTAGCAGATCCGGCCAGAGCAGGAGGGTGGACAAGGCGACTGCTGCGAAGATACCACTCCTCAGTAGGTTTTTCCGGGGCGGGGGGATGTTGGTTTTTAGAGGATTTTTTAAAGATTCGATTTCATCGGTTTGATTGAGAACGGCAAAATTAAAGTTAGACTGTTTCATCTCATTTCATCCATGAAATTTATGAATTTTAAAGGACTTTTGAGGCCGTTTTATTTTCTAAATCCATAACGGAGGGGAAAACTCGAATCATCCTCAAGTAGGCCACTGGAATCAAGGGGTCTTAATTCTGACTCCTACCCAATCCGGCGTTAAAAAGTCTGATGTAAAAACTAGGCTGGGTCAGGGGCTTTGACCCCCAAAGCCGGATTTGAGCGGGGATCAGGTTTCTTAGACCTAAGCCAGATCCTAGAGTTTGGGCGATCGCCTTTCGCAAAACTTTGATCCCCCTCTTTCAATTTTAGCGTTGAAATAGGCAGAACTTCCAGGATCAAGCCTGGATGGGAATTTCCAGATTAGATTAAGCCTGTTTTTTTGGCAATTTCCGCCAGGGCATTTGCGAGCTTCAACGGATCCACAGGTTTAGCAACATGAAGATGAAATCCGGCCATAAGTGCCTGTTGGCGATCCTCTTCCCGAGCGAAAGCGGTTAGGGCGATCGCCGGAATTTCCTTTCCGTGTGCGGCCTCGCGCTGGCGAATTTTGCGCATCAAAACATAACCATCCTCGTCTGGCATTCCGATATCAGAAATTAAGATATCATGGCGCGATCGCTCGATAGCGACTAAGGCATCGGCAGCTGACAAAACTACGGTCGTCTGGACCCCGTACTCGGCTAAAACTGTGGCGACTAGCTCTCCCGTATCGTGATCATCATCCACAACCAGAACCTGTAAACCCGCTAAGTTCAACGAACGGTTACCCAAAAAATTTTCCCCCCACTCCGGGGAATCTCCGTCCAGGGAAGCATCCTTCGGGAGGACCCCTAGGGGGAGTGTCACGGTAAATGTAGCCCCGGTTCCTTCCCCTTGGCTGAATACTTGAACGGTACCGCCATGCAGTTCTACCAGGTAGCGTACAATCGTTAAGCCTAGACCTAGACCTCCGTGGGTGCGAGTGGAGGAACTGTTAGCTTGGCGGAAGCCTTCAAAAACGTGAGGTAGGAATTCCGGGCTAATTCCAATTCCGGTATCCTGGACTCGAAACTCGATGTGATCCCCAAGGCGGTTGATCGTGACGGTAACCTTTCCCCCCGCAGGAGTGAATTTTACCGCATTGGAGAGCAGATTCCAGACCACTTGATGCAAGCGGCTGCTGTCCGCTAAAATCGGTAGCCCGTTGGCATTAAACTCAGCTTCCAGTTGAATCGATTTAGCTTCGGCTGCTGGAGTTAGGGTGGAGATGGCTTGCTCAGCAATGGTTTCCAGATACAAGGAGACTCGGCTGAGGCGAATTTTCCCCTGGACAATCCGTGAGACATCGAGGATATCGTCGATCAGGGTCACCTGGTGTTTAGCATTGCGTTCGATGGTTTCGAGGGCTTTGTGCTGAGTATCTTCTTTGAGTTTGCGAGTGCGCAGCAATTGTGCCCAGCCGAGAATGGAGTTGAGAGGAGTCCGCAATTCGTGAGAGACGATCGCCAAAAATTCATCCTTGAGGCGGTTGGCCTTTTCTGCGCGATCGCAGGCTTGCTGCTGGGCTTCAAATAGGTTAGCCCGGTCGATCGCCAGGGCTATGCGATCGGCTACGAGTTGCAGCAGATATACGTCTTCTGTCATAAATTCTCGCGGGGACTCGGTGCTGACGTGAATCACACCGATCACTTGGTCTTCTAAAAGCATCGGTGCGCCCATGATCGACTGAATTTTTTTGTGCCGGAAGAGGGGGCTCAGAACTCGGCTACTGGCATCGCGATCGATCCGCATCGGTTGTCGCGTCTGGGCAATGGTTCCGGCAAACCCTAGCCCAATGGGGATCGGGACATTGGAGAGCAAAGAGGGATCAATCAGATCTAAGCCTTTAGTGGCGGTGACGACGAGGGAGCGTTGGTCCTCGGTGACGAGTAAAATGACTGCGGCATCCACTTCTAGCACCATCGTGACGCGATCGAGCAACTCTTGGAGCAGATCGTGGAGAGATAGAGGGGCGATCGCCACATCTACAATTGCTTGCAGGCGTTGCACCATTGCCGTAGAACGTTCCGACAAGATCCGGGCTGCTTTCTCCCGTTTTAATAACTCCATCCGCTCTTGCTGGGCTTGCTTGCGTTCGTGAATGTCGGTATTGGTCCCAAACCACTTGATGATCGCCCCCTGTTGATCCCGCATTGCCACCGCTAAAACGAGATGCCAGCGGTAAGCGCCATCGGAAGCTCGACGCATCCGCACTTCAATTTCATAAGGCTCCCCGCTTTCCAGGCAAGCAAGCCAGCGGCTGCGACACTCGGGCAAGTCGTCTGGATGCAAGGCGGGCTCCCAACCCCAGCCCAGGAGTTGAGAGTGACTCAATCCGGTATATTGGCTCCAGCGCTGATTCAAGTAATCCACGGTGCCATCGGGTTCGGCAGTCCAGACCATTTGCGGAATGGCTTCGCTCAGAAATCGATAATACTGCTCGCTCGCTTCAGCCTGGGTTCGCGCCGCTTGTTCGAGTTGTAACAGTTGAATCCGCTCGATTTCCGCCTGTTTCTGGGGGGTAATATCAATCGCCGACCCAATGAACCCCACCAGCTGACCCTCGGGATTGAGCCGGGGAACCCCTGTTTCTAGCATCCAGCGATACGCTCCATCGTATCGCTGAAGCCGGTACTCCTGAGTAAAAGGTTGCCCTGTTTTCACCGCTTGTTGGTAGCTCAGGACGCACTGGCTTCGCTCTTCGGGATGGATTCGGTCTCTCCGGTTCAGGTCCGGTTCCGTTGCCAGGATCCCACCGAGGAAGTCCAACCCCCACTTATTTAAAAAGGTCCACTGCCCCTCGCAGTCAGCGACCCACAACAGCACTGGAGCCGTATCTGCCATATCTCGGAAGCGTTTTTCACTTTCGCGTAGGGCTTCTTCAGTCTGTTTTCGTTGGGTAATATCGTACCGGATGGCTAAATATTGGAAGGGTTTTCCTTGATTATCTAAAAAAGGGACAATTGCCGTATCTACCCAATAATAACTTCCATCTTTGGCCCGATTTTTAATTTCTCCTCGCCACACTTCTCCGCGAGAAATGGCAGACCACAGATTGATAAAAAATGATTTAGGATGATAGCCAGAATTGACCAGGCGATGGTCTTGCCCGATTAGTTCGGACTGGGAATATTTAGAAATTTCAACAAATTTATCGTTAACATAGTGAATAATTCCTTTGGCGTCCGTGGTGGCAACGATCGCGGACTTATCTAAGGCCAATTGGAAATCGGATAATTCTTTTAAAGTTTGTTGCAGTTCGGCTTCCGCCCGTTTGCGATCGCTGATGTCCCGCACCGATGCCATCCACACCGGCTGATTCAAATAGATACTCGGTTGAATCACTGCTTCTAGGGTCACCGTTGTTCCATCTTTTTTGACCCCTACTGCCTCCGATGAACACTGCTGTTTACCCTCACAGCCGGCTAAAATCAACCCCACCCTATCCCCGGTCAGAATGTCTGACACAAAGCGTCCAATCAATTCCTCTGAGTCATACCCCAACATCTTTTCTAGGGAGGGATTCGCCGCAATAATGCGATCGCCCTCATAAAATAAAATCCCTTCGACTGTGGATTCAGCTAAAGTTTTAAACCGCTGTTCACTTGAACGCAGTGCAGCCTCTGTTTGCCGGCTTTGGGTGATATCTTGGCTAATCTTAGAAAACCCACACAGATTACCGGCTTTATCGTGCAGGGCGGTAATTACCTCCTGGACCAAAAACCGGGTTCCATCCTTCCTGACCCGTTCTCCTTCTTGTTGCAACCGTCCCCGTTTAGCGGCTAGTTTTAGATGGCGTTCCGGTTGACCCTCAGCCACCGCTTCTGGCGGATAAAAACAGGAAAAATGCTGCCCAATAATCTCTTGTGCATGATATCCTTTGAGGCGTTTCGCTCCGGGGTTCCAACTACTCACGCGCCCCTGGGGATCGAGCATATAAAGTGCATAATCCTCAACTCCTTCTACCAATAAACGGAAGCGTTCTTCGCTTTGGAGAAAAGATTCTAGATGTTGTTGCACTGCACGCGCACTTTGGATAGACTGTTTTTTCTCCTTTTGCAATGAACTCACGGAGACTGCCATTGCCGACCCCTCCAAGAAAAATAAAATCAATCTTAAGGTTTGCCCTGGAGGTTTATCGACAAAGGAATAGAGGGGAGATAAAAATAAGTAATCGCTGGTTAATGCTGCCAAAATTGCTGCCCCAATTCCCGGGGCCCTGCCGCCATACCAGGCACTTACCATAATCGCAGCAAAATACAGCAAAAATGGGGTTTCCATTTCCATGAAAGGTGCTATAGCGATTTTAATCCCTGTAGCAAGGGCGACGCTTCCGAGTGCGATTCCATATTGCCGCAGGAATTTTGAAAAAGGCTTTGAATGTTGATTTTCAGGGCGACAAAGGTGGCGCAGTTTGCTCAATAGTCGCCGTAAGAAAGCTGGACCTAATTTGATCATGATTTGGAGGAAGCTGGAGCTTAGGGATGGCACGATTAAGGCGCGAACCCGAGAACGTTAAGAAACCCTTTCATTAGAGAGATGCTTTTTTCTCTTTTGTGTGCTAATAGCCCTTTTTAAGTTAGACCTGAGCCTCTTTTTCGTTCTATCCTTACTATTTTAGAATTGGGAGTTGATTTCTGGGGAAAATCAGCTAAACCCCAGTTGATTCGGGATAAATAAGAAAATATACTTAGTTTAGCGGGGAGAATAGGTATCCGTCAAACTCCTCTGGGGTAAATTTTAAGTAGACTAGAATCGCGTCAAGTCCGAATTAATGAATCGGGAGTTGGAAGGGCAATGAATGAAATTTTGACAGGCCAATCCTTACCTCGGAGACCACATTTAGTTACCCCCCTGCCGGGACCCCGCGCTCAAGAAATGGTCAAGCGCGATCGGGCGGTTACTTCTCCCTCCTATACTCGGGGATACCCATTAGTCGTGGCCCGGGGGGAGGGCTGCTCGATCCAAGATGTAGATGGAAATGTATTTTTAGACTTTACCGCAGGCATCGCGGTGACGGCAACGGGACACGCTCATCCGGCGGTTGTGCAAGCAATTCAAGCTCAGGCGGCCACTTTGCTGCATATGTCGGGAACCGATTTTTACTATGAACCCATGGTGGAACTGGCGGAACAGTTAGGAAAACTGGCCCCCTTTCCCCAAGGTGCTCGGGTATTTTTTAGCAATTCCGGGGCGGAATCTAACGAAGGGGCGCTCAAATTAGCCCGGTATGCTACAGGACGTGCTCAAGTTGTGGCCTTTCTGGGGGCGTTCCACGGACGGACATTCGGGGCCATGTCCCTAACTGGGTCAAAAGCGGTACAACGCCAAGGATTTGGGCCGTTGTTACCGGGGATTACCCATATTCCCTATGGCACTCATGCCAGTTTAGATTATCTAGAGTTTCAGTTATTTAAGACTGTATTACCCCCGGAGGAATTAGCGGCGATCGTGGTAGAACCGATTCAAGGGGAAGGGGGATATTTGGTCCCAGAAGATGGATTTTTAGCCCGGATTCGGGATATTTGCACTCGCCATCACAGTTTGATGGTGGTAGATGAAGTACAATCGGGCATGGGTCGCACGGGCAAGTTGTTCGCCGTGGAACATTGGAATGTTATGCCCGATATCATTACCCTTGCCAAAGGGATTGCCAGTGGGTTACCCCTGGGGGCGATTCTCTCTCGTCCAGAACTGATGACTTGGCCTCCTGGTTCTCACGCTACTACGTTTGGGGGGAATCCGGTTGCTTGTGCTGCCGCAAATGCGACGTTGCAAATTCTCACTCAAGGGGCAGTCGCCAATGCAACAATAATGGGAGATTTATTGCAAGAAGGTTTGAGGAAATTGGCCCAACAGTATCCTCAAATTTCACAACCCCGAGGGAAAGGGTTAATGGTGGCGATCGATTTACTAGATGAAGCCGGTGATTTCAGCCCATCCTTGCGCGATCGCGCCATCAATGAGGCATTTCATCACGGACTGTTACTGATCGGCTGTGGCAAATCCGCTATCCGCTTTTGTCCGCCTTTGGTGGTCGATGCCGAACAGATTCAGGTAGCATTAGATATTCTTAACGCCTGTTTCGCGAAACTATTTTCAATAAGGTAACGTGCTGGGGTGATTGCAACGGGCGATCGCCCTGTTCTCCCTCTTTTTATCTCACAATACCAGGAGCTTTCTGATGAAACAAGCATTAGTAGCCCAACAGTTATGGCATCAACTCTGGTTAGATTATAGTTACCGTGTCCCCTACGCCCGGATTTACCAGGAGGCCATCACCGCAGCCGGAGGAACCGTTGCTAATGATCATATCGCCTTTCGTTCCCTGGGAATGGCGATCGAAACCGCAGTCGGGACGGTGGACTTAGGGATCACTCACCTGGGACGGGTTTTAGATGGGTTGGGTTATGTGCAGATGGGAGAGTTATCTTTCCCCACGCAACACCTGTATGCGCGTTACTATGGACATCCCCAACAGGACCGCTTTGATTTACCCAAAATATTTATCAGTGAATTAATCGTGGGTCAGTTTCCCCCAGAAGTGCAGTCGTACCTGGAAGAAACTGTGCAGTCCGGTTTAAATTTGGAAGAGTTATTAGAGTGTCAATCTGCCCTGAGTGATTTAGACAAACTAGAGACAAAACAGACCGAAGCAGCCGAACTTCACACCCTTGTTAAGCGACTGAAATTCCTATTTGGGCGTCCCTGGATGCCACCGCTACAGTCGCACCTGGAAACCATCAATACCTTTAGTCAGTACGGGGCATGGGTGTTGCTGCATGGGTATGCCGTCAATCATTTTACCGGCTATGTGAACCGCCAGAATACCCCCCTTTACCCAGATATCGAAACCACCGCCCAAGCACTCCGTGACTGGGGAATTCCCATGAAAGCAGAGATCGAAGGCAGTGCCGAAGTTGGATTACGCCAAACTGCAACCGAGGCAGTACAGGAATTTGTACCCGTCCGCAATCAGTCCGAGGGGCAATTTATCCAAATTCCCTGGACTTATGCTTATTATGAAATCGCCCAACGATTTGCAGTTGAAATTACACCGGGAAACCCTCAACTTTTTGAAGGATTCCTAGGTCCTAATGCCGCCCAACTCTTTGAAATGACCCGTTCTAAGGGAAAGTAGGTTGCGATAAATGCCGGGGCTTCAAAACCCCGCCATTTATTGGGCAAAAGTTACCCCTCGTATTTGTTGTCATTTAAAATAGAAAATACCGCTGTGCCAAAGGTAACACTTGCGCCGGTTCACAGGTGAGTAACTGACCATCAGCCCACACTTGATAAGTCTCCGGATCGACTTCTATATAGGGAAGTGTATCATTTAATTTCATATCCCGTTTCCCTAGCTTTCGGGTGTCCGAAACTGCGATCGCCTGTTTTCGCAATCCTAACTGACTCGGAACATCTAACTCTAATGACGCTTGGGAGACAAAGGTAAACGATGTGGCAGTCCGAGACCCCCCGAAACTGGCAAACATGGGCTGAGAATGGACGGGTTGCGGAGTCGGAATACTGGCATTGGCATCTCCCATTTGTGCGTAGGCGATCGCCCCGCCTTTAATTACCAATTCCGGTTTTACCCCAAAAAATGCCGGACGCCACAAACATAAATCTGCCAGTTTACCTTCTTCAATCGACCCCACATAGTTAGAAATCCCGTGGGCGACTGCGGGATTAATGGTATATTTAGCAATATAACGCCGCGCCCGGAAGTTATCATGTTCCGTTGTACTGGGAATGGTATCCTTACGGTCATCGGGGGACAAAAATCCGCGCTGTACCTTCATTTTATGAGCCGTCTGCCAGGTGCGGATGATGGTTTCGCCCACTCGTCCCATTGCCTGAGAATCCGAGGAAATCATACTAAATGCCCCCAGATCGTGCAGAATATCCTCGGCGGCAATGGTTTCGCGGCGGATGCGGGATTCGGCAAAGGCGACATCTTCGGGGATACTACGATCCAGGTGGTGACACACCATCAGCATATCCAGATGTTCTTCTAAAGTATTAATTGTATAAGGACGAGTGGGATTAGTGGAAGAGGGCAGTACATTTTTTTGTCCGCAAACCTTGATAATATCCGGGGCGTGTCCACCACCGGCCCCTTCTGTATGGTAAGTATGAATAGTGCGGTCTTTAAAAGCAGCGATCGTTTGTTCCACAAATCCGGCTTCGTTGAGGGTGTCGGTATGGATGGCAACTTGCACGTCATACTCATCGGCAACGGTGAGACAAGTATCGATCGCCGCAGGAGTTGTTCCCCAGTCTTCGTGCAGCTTTAACCCCATCGCCCCGGCGAGTACCTGTTCTACAAGGGCACGAGGTTTGCTGCTGTTACCTTTCCCCATAAATCCCAGATTAACAGGGAAGGCATCTGCCGCTTGTAACATCCGGTGAATGTTCCAAGGGCCAGGGGTACAAGTGGTGGCATTGGTGCCTGTGGCGGGTCCGGTTCCACCCCCTAGCATGGTGGTAATTCCCGAGGCGATCGCCACTTCAATCTGTTGGGGACAAATAAAGTGAATGTGCGCGTCAATTCCGCCTGCGGTGAGAATCATTCCTTCCCCGGCGATCGCCTCCGTTCCCGGACCGATAATAATATCTACATTATTTTGGATGTAAGGATTTCCCGCCTTACCAATTTTAAATATTTTGCCATTTTTTATCCCAATATCGGCCTTAACGACCCCCCACCAATCCAGAATCACTGCATTGGTAATTACCAAATCCACGGCCCCACTCTCGTTAGAAATGGGGGATTGTCCCATGCCGTCCCGAATCACTTTTCCGCCGCCAAATTTTACTTCGTCACCGTAAGTGGTAAAGTCCTGTTCGACTTCGATAAATAATTCAGTATCGGCTAAACGGATGCGATCGCCCACGGTTGGACCGTAGGTTTCTGCATAAGCGCGACGATCCATTTTATAACTCATTCACCTTTCCTCACTCCAGGCTTGCCCATCATTTTAGGGTTGCAATTAGTTTATCCCATTTTACAGAGAATTAAACGGAGTTAGAAAAAAGCCTCACCCTAGAAGATTTAAGGGGATGATGACATCCGGAAAGTGCCTTCCCGGTGGAAGCAACGGCATAACAGTTTCACAAACGGACTATCCGGATTTAGCCTTTACCTCTTGAAACACGGGCTAGGTATTGGGCCTCAATTACGGGCATTAAACATTGGAATTATCATGATATTTCCCAGAATTAAACTCAAAATCGCCTACTTTTTTGCCGCCTTCTTAACTTTTTTATTCACCGTAAGAAGTCCCGCCTAATGCGGCAAGCTGTTGGGGTTACCCAATCCCTCGGATTTTCCTTCCTCATAGAGATAAATTTGGAAATGTGAATCTGGGTATCAGGCAGGAAATTTTAACCGGGGCGCATTGTCAGTGATTTAGATCACTAAAATTCCCATAAACGATCGCTATTTTTAAGGTCCTGTATCACAGTAGATCTCCGAAAAATCACGGATATTAACGGTGAGTCAGGGGAACCCATTCGTATTTGTACGCAAAATATGAATCGCGTTGAACCGGCAAAATCCCAAAAAGCCTAGAGATTCAGACCGATCAACACGAGGAATTAATATGAACGTGGTTATTCAGCCCCAAGGGAATTTAGACTTAAAAGCAGCGGCAATGCTTCAGCAAAGGATTGCTCATTTGGCGTGGGAGAAATACAACCGCTGGTTTATTGATTTAGGGGAAGTTAGTACCGTGAGTCATTCTGGACTCATGGCATTAGTCACCGCCCATCAACTTGCTAAAAAAACAGGGCGGCGCTTAAGTTTGTGCAACCTCAAAAGGCCGGTGATGTACCTCCTAGAAATTACAGAACTGGATCGCCGACTCGACATTTTATCCGAAGACGAAGAATTGATGGGGGTGATGGATAAAATCGTATTTTGAAGTAGGGGCGATCGCCCTGATTAGGGTAGTTCCGGGTAACATTGCGATCGCCTGTCTAGTGTCATCCCTCGCGCTTTCCCTGACTCAGGGTAGGGTTCGGTTTTCAACTTACACTTCTAGGGGTTCTTTTTCTGGTTCAGGCAGATGATAGTCCCTTCGTTCCTTAATTTCCCTCAACATTTTCTCCTCTTCTCCGGTAATCAATCGCGCCCCCCGTTTGCGGGTAAAATAATTCCACCCCCACTGAATCATTACAATCAACTTATTGTCAAATTCAATCAAAAAATAAATATGAACAAAGACCCAAAATAGCCATGCAATAAACCCAGAAAACTCAATAAATCCTAAATCCACCACAGCAGCATGACGTCCAATCACCGCTAAACTGCCAAAATCTACATAATGAAATGGCGGACAATTCTTCTGTTTAAGGCGTTCTTTAATCACCTTCGCGACATATTCCCCTTGTTGCATCGCCACGGGCGCAACACCCGGTAAAGGTTTACCATCTTGATGGGCAAAATGAGCTAAATCCCCAATCGCAAAAATATTGGGATATCCCGGTAAACTTAAATCGGCTTCCACGATCACCCGTCCGACGCGATCGCGTTCAACTCCCGTGCGTTTTGCTAGTATTTCCCCTAATCCTGACGCTTTGACCCCTGCTGCCCATAATAAGGTGCGAGTCGGAATAATTTCCTCACAGTCGCCCCGGCGCACGGTTACCGCATCATCAGTTACATTGGTAACTAGACTATTAGTTTGTACTGTCACCCCTAATCCATGCAAAGATTTCTCAGCTTTTGCTGAAAGTTCCGGCGGATAGGGAGGCAGAATTCTATCCATCCCTTCTAACAATAAAATTTTCGCTTCCGTGGTGTCAATATTCCGAAAATCTTCTTTCAAAGTCTTGTGGGCAAGTTCAGCGATCGCCCCGGCTAATTCCACCCCAGTCGGTCCCCCACCGGCGATCGCAAAAGTTAGCCATGCCTGCCGTTTTTGCGGGTCCGTTTCCTTTTCTGCTGCCTCAAATGCCATAAAAATTCGCCGGCGCATTTCTAACGCATCTTCCACCGTTTTTAATCCGGGCGCTTTTTCTCTCCAGTGGTCATTTCCAAAATAATGATGACTCACTCCTGTCGCAATAATTAACGTATCATATCGAATTTCTTCCCCCAACAACATCAATTTTTGCTGTTTTGGGTCAATATCAACCGCTTCTTCCAGCAGCACTTTTGTATTTTTATTTCCACTCAAAACCCCCCGCAAGGGCGAAGCAATATCGGCTGGGGATAGCGTCCCCGTTGCTACCTGATATAAAAGGGGTTGGAATAAATGAAAATTACGTTTATCAATCAGGGTAACCTGGATCGGAGTATTACCGAGGGACTGGGCCGCATACAGTCCCCCAAAGCCTCCTCCCACAATCACCACCTGATGAATCATTTCCGTGGATTTTACATCTACCATAGGTCTGATTTTTCCTCTTTTAAAGTTAATTAATCCCCTCTTTCCACCGCTAATCCGGAAATAGCCCGATTGAAATTGAGGACTGCTTCCACGTTAAAATAAATTCTTCAAAATTGGGGTAGTGGCTGTTACAGACTTTGAGTTTTAGGGCTCTAGGGGACCATTAATTTGACCGTTAAAGCCATATACCTGACGAGTACCCACAAAAGGGACTAATTCTACCTCTCGCTCATCCCCTGGCTCAAAACGGACCGCCGTTCCAGCCGGGATGTTCAAATGCATTCCTCGGGCTAGATCTCGCTCAAAACTTAACGCTTTATTTACTTCAAAAAAATGAAAGTGAGACCCCACTTGAATCGGGCGATCGCCTGAATTTGCCACCGGCAATCGCACCACTTCCCGTCCCACATTTAACTCAATTTCTCCAGTCTTAACGATAATTTCTCCGGGAATCATAATCACCTTTAACTTGTAGAATTACATAGGATTTGAGCTAATTTTACCGAATCGGATTATGAACGGTAACCAGTTTTGTACCATCGGGAAACGTCGCTTCTACCTGCACTTCAGCCACCATTTCCGGCACCCCTTCCATCACTTCCTCTCGGGTGAGTAAAGTTGCCCCATAACTCATTAAATCCGCCACCGTTCGACCATCCCTTGCCCCCTCTAAAATAGCAGCAGAAATATAAGCGACGGCTTCGGGATAATTTAATTGTAAGCCTCTATTTTTACGCCGTTCAGCGACTAATGCCGCCGTAAAAATCAATAATTTGTCCTTTTCTTGCGGGGAAAGTTGCATAATAATTCCTTCAAAGCGGCCAAACTCGTGGAGGACAACTCGGACGGCCTATAAAATTGAGACGCAGGAGTTGCCAAACTTCACTAAACCAGTTTCGCACTTCTGGGGTCGAAGATCCACGATATCGACATAATAATCCGTGAGTGAGTCGGGTGACGCCAGCTTCGCCCTGGGAGGAACTTGAACGCGCCTCCCACCGAGATCGCGCTTCCTGAACCAGTTCCGGCGTTACGGGTTGCGAAATCCAGGCGAGAGTCGCTACAATCGGGAAGCCGGCTAAACCGTGAGCCGAAGCAACTGCTTCCTCACTGCCTTTGAGGTGTTGGCGATCAATCCAGAGGGGACGTCCAGCTTGCCAGATTTCTGTCTGCGATCGCCACTGTCCCTGAACAAAAGTTTCCCCCCTAGCACTGCGTCCAAAGCGGTTAATTTCCCATAAAAGCAAACTCGCACCCGGTGCTAATTCAACCCGTAAATCTTGACGATAAATTGCTCCATTAAAAACAATGCTTTCTTGGGGTAACCATTCTAAACAGGCTCCCGATTCAATTTTAATCCTAGTAGTTTGTTCAGCTAATTCTCCCATACTTCGATAAATTTTAGCCGCCGCTGCTGTGGTGATTAAAGCATGAGTATTCGGCTGAAGGTGGATCGATTGTCGGAGGCCGTCGCCCCCGACAATTCCCCCCGCAGTATGCAAAATAACACTATGGCAGACCCCTTCCCCTTCCGGATAAAACGGTCGCTGAACTTTCAACGGTGCCGTTGTTTTCACCGAGGAAACCTGGGTGGAATTTCCCGATTGAGCGTAGGCTAACTCTAAGCTACCCTGCCATCCCTGAACCGCTTGATTTTCGGTTTGAATATTACTCACAAGTTCTCGAATTAAGGTTAAAGTTAAAATCTTACTACAGCTAGTTTAAATAAACTCTATAAACCTTTGAATACGCACTGGAGGAATATCTTCCCAGAGTCCGTGAGCCCAGAAAAATGTCACAAAAGATGAGCTGTTTTTAAACAGCGAGGAATCGTTGAATCACTTCATTACTGAGTTCTTTGGTTGAACCCGAGGCAACAATACCCCCTTTTTGCATGGCATAATACCAATCCGCTTCTCGGACAAAATGCAAATGCTGTTCCACTAACAGGACCGAAATTCCCTTAGATTGGATAATCCGACGCACTGCGGCTTCAATTTCTAAAATAATTGAAGGTTGGATACCTTCGGTGGGTTCATCGAGGATGAGTAAGCGGGGATTTCCCATCAAGGCACGGGCGATCGCCAGTTGTTGTTGTTGTCCACCACTCAAATCGCCTCCCATTCGGTTTAACATTTTGTTTAAAACTGGAAATAACTCAAAAATTTCATCGGAAATTTCTGGTTTTTTAGGTCGCGTGGGCTGGGCTTCTAATCCTAAAATTAAATTTTCTTTTACGGTTAACCGGGGAATGATTTCCCGGCCTTGGGGGACATAGCCGATGCCCATTTTAGCACGGCGATCGCTCGATTTATGGATAATCGCTTGCCCCTCTAAATAGATTTGTCCCTGGCGCGGTTGCAGTAATCCCATAATCGTTTTTAACAGGGTGGTTTTGCCAACGCCATTGCGTCCAATTAGGCAGACCATTTGTCCCGGAGATACGTTCAAGTCTACATCTCGGAGAATGTGACTCTCTCCATAATATACATTCAGTCCCGATACTTGCAACATCCGGTTAGATGAGGGTTCAATGAGTTTCAATTTTTCCAGATTATCGATTGAATTCATTAGTTTTATCCTTAATTTTTATAGTGTTTTATTCTGGCTTATTCTTCATATTCCTCGGTACTTCCCAAATAAACTTGAATCACTTTAGGGTTAGTTTGTACCTCTTCAATACTCCCTTCGCAGAGTACCGAACCCTCATGCAATACTGTAACTTTACGGGCAATTTGCCGCACGAATTCCATATCATGTTCAATCACAATAATCGAATGGCTTTGAGCTAAAGAGACGAGCAATTCTCCCGTAAGTGCAGTTTCTTCATCGGTTAAACCAGCCACAGGTTCATCAACCAGCAATAAATCGGGAGATTGGGCCAATAACATCCCAATTTCTAGCCATTGCTTTTCCCCGTGGGAGAGTAATCCCGAGGGAATGTCGGCTTTGGCGACTAAGCCGATGGTTTCCAGTAAGGTTTTTACGGTATTATGTTCCGATGCCGGGGTTGGTTTCAATAAAGTTTGAAATACATTTTTATTCCGGTTACAGGAGATTTCTAAATTTTCGCGAGGGGTAAGGTTGAGATAAACCCGTGGAGTTTGAAATTTTCGACCAATGCCAAACCGAGCGATTCGATCTTCAGAATATTTTTGGAGATTTCGCCCTTTAAAGAAAACTTTCCCTCGGGTAGGTTTAACTTTTCCGGTAATCACATCTAAAAAGGTGGTTTTTCCGGCACCATTGGGACCAATAATTACTCGTAATTCTCCCGTATCCATCGTGAAGGTTAAGTTATTGAGGGCATTAAATCCATCAAAACTAACGGTTAAGTTCTCAATTTCTAAGATGTTTTTGTTCACCGACTCTCTCTCATTGATACTTGATTACTGCAATTTTCCCCGAGTCAATCGGTCTGAACTGAATCGGTTAAGGTTCCAGGGTTTCACGCTCTAGTTGAATTTCTGGGTCTTCTGCTAACTTGGGATAAGTAATCACATAACGGGGACGTCCTGTAAGGGTGCGAAAGAAATTACCCGATTCTGTCCGTAACCAGCCGATTATGCCATTGGGAAGAACTAAGACGACGATGAGGAAGAGTGCTCCTTGAAAAAATAGCCAAATTTCTGGAAACTGTTCGCTTAAAAAGCTCTTTCCATAGTTGACTAAGACGGCTCCGAGGATAGCTCCAATTAAGGTTGCTCGGCCTCCAACGGCCACCCAAATGACCATTTCAATGGAAAAGGCAATATCCATCGCTCTGGGGGAAATTATGCCAGATCTGAGGGTAAAAAGTGCGCCCCCGAGTCCAGCTAAGGCGGCAGAAATGGCAAAGACTAAGACTTTATATCCCGTAGGATTGTAACCAGAAAAACGGACCCGGCTTTCATCATCACGAATAGCAATGAGTAAGCGTCCGAAGCGTCCCGAGGTTAACCATCGACAGAGTAGATAAGAAGCAGCTAGCAGAATTACGGTGAGGACATACAATCCATATTGGGTAGTTTGGTCAGAGAGTGGTAAACCTAAAAGAGTTTGAAAATCCGTGAGTCCGTTGGTGCCGTTGAAGAGTTTTTGCTGTCCGTTAAAAAAGTTGAAAAAGACGATAGTGGCAGCTTGGGTGAGAATGGAAAAATATACCCCTCGGATGCGGTTCCGGAAGACGAGATAACCAAGAAATGCTGCGAGTATGCCAGGAATTAGGATGATGGCGATCGCCGTGAAGGGAAAGGATGAAAAGGGACTCCAAAACCCCGGCAGTTCTGTCACCCCATAGAGACTCATAAATTCCGGGAGTTGACTGCTGGCACTTGGGGGAATTTGCAATTTTAAATGCATGGCGATCGCATATCCGCCTAAGGCAAAAAATATCCCATGTCCCAAACTCAAAAGTCCCGTATAACCCCATATCAAATCGATACCTAGAGCCACAATTGCCAATGCTAAATAGCGATGCAATAAATCCAGTCGAAAATCTGATAATACCAGGGGGAAAATGGCAATTAATATGAGAACAACTGCTCCAATTGCCGATAACTCAAATAATCGCGGTTTCTGTTTGGCAACCCGAGAAATTTCTCTGTTTAACTTGATAAATCGGTTAAAAAAGCTGACCCCTTCTGACATTTCGTTATTTTTTTTGCCTTCCCATTCATCGGGGAATTTATTTTTTTTCATGTCTCTCCTTTATTCACGAGTAATGACTAAATATTGTCCGCTTTTTCCTCCTTCACTGAGCAGGTATTCTAGGCATCAACTGTGCGTCCCTTTTGAGGAAATAACCCTGCCGGACGTAGTTGTAAAAACAGAATAATTAACACAAACACCATCACCCTTGCCATACTCGTTGTGGCAAAAAATGTTAGAAAATTAAATAAAGGGTTTTCAGGAGAAACCATTGCAATGAGAATTCCGGAGCCAATGATATAGTTTACTAATCCAATGGCTAAGGCAGCAAAAACCGTCCCAATAATTTTGCCGACACCCCCGACAACCACCACCATAAACGCATCTACAATATAGTTTTGGCCGGTATTGGGTCCCACGGAACCGAGCAAACTAATGGCGCAACCCGCAATTCCAGCCAATCCGGAACCGATCGCAAAGGTTAACGCATCCACTTTTTGGGTGGGAATTCCGAGGCAAGCACTCATGCTGCGATTTTGGGTAACTGCGCGAATTCGCAATCCCCAGGGCGATCGCAACAAAAACAGGTAAATTCCTACCACACAAATCACCGTTAGGGCAATAATAAATAACCGCACATAAGGCAACTGGAACGTGCCAATCCGTAACCCCCCGCGCAACCAACCCGGTGCCGTGACATCCACCCCTTGTGCTCCAAACCAGGGCTGAGTGAGCGTTAATCCAGCAGATTTGCCTAAAATTGTACCTAGTGCCACGGTAATTCCAGCGGAAATGGGCAGCAACGCGGCGATCGCCCAGTGACGAATCCGCTCAAAATCTGGACGCCGCTTGACCCCCCACAATCCCCCAAAAAATAGCAGACAAAACACCAGAATTTGAAGACACATCAGCCAACTGATACTGCGGACTAATTGTTGCAAAATTAGACTCACCCCCCAGGTAGCCAGTAGGGTTTCTAAAGGCCGTCCATACAGATAGCGAATCACCCCGCGTTCTAAGAGAATTCCCGCTGCTCCTGCCACCACAAATGCCAGAGGGAGGGCGACAATAATATATAACCCAAACCAGGGTTCTCCAAACCCTCTAAATACATTTTGAACAACAAATGTTGTGTAGGCTCCCAGCATCATCAATTCACCGTGAGCGAGATTAATCACGCCCATAATTCCAAAGACAATTGCTAATCCCAATGCGGCGATTAATAGAACCGAACCGATGCTGAGGCCATTAAATAAACTCTCTAAAAATAGGGTCATTTATTTTACTTTAACCGACTTTATGAATGACGTAAGTTCTAGATAAAAGCTAGAGGGATTGAGAGCTTATAGCGGTTCTCCCCATTATGAGGTACATTTTTAGGAAGTACGTTAGCACAAGCTGCGCCAATGCACTCCTAAATAACTATATGTACCGCCTGAGTCCGAGAAACGCTATAAATGGCTTAAGTAAGGCTTAATTTTTCCACTTAAACTCTCAATTCTCAAATTGACGATTTGAAATCCTAAAATTTCTTACATCATGTACTTCCCACCTTTAGACGGATCCTCCCAGTTGCAGCCATAACCTTTGGTATCTGCAACATATTGATTCCAAGGAATCGGATCAACTGGAGCATCGGTGGCAAAGACAATTTTAAACATCCCATCCTCGCCAATTTCGCCGATGCGGACTGTTTTTGCGAGATGATGGTTGCTTTGCAATGTGACGGGACCGCCGGGGGCTTGAAAATTTTGTCCTACGGCTGCTTTGCGGACTGCCTCAATATCATCAGCACTTCCCGCTTTTTCAACAGCTTGTTTCCACAAATAAACCATGATGTAAGCAGCTTCCATTGGGTCATTAGTAACCCGATTTTGACCGTATTTAGATTTAAATGCCTGAACAAATTTTTGGTTTTCGGGGGAATTTACGGATTGGAAATAATTCCAGGCCGCATAATGGCCTTTGAGATATTCCGTCCCGATCGCCCGCACTTCTTCTTCGGCAATACTCACAGACATGGTGGGATATTTATCCGGAGTCAATCCCGCCCCTTGCATCTGTTTGAAAAAGGCAACGTTGCTATCCCCGTTAAGGGTATTAAAAATTACGCCACCGTCGGGTAAAGCTGCCTTAATCTTGGTAATAATTGCTGTAACTTCTGTGCCGCCGAGGGGGATATAATCTTCTCCAACAGTTTGCCCCCCTTTGGCTTCGAGTTGGGCCTTAATAATGGTATTAGCGGTGCGCGGAAACACATAATCCGAACCGACAAGAAAGAATTGCTGGCCTTTATTTTCTAACAACCAATCAACTGCGGGTTCGATTTGTTGATTGGGAGCCGCACCTGTATAAAAAATGTTCCGAGAACATTCTTGGCCTTCATACTGGACGGGATACCATAACATATGACTTTTGGATTCAAAGACTGGCAAAACAGCCTTGCGCGAGGCGGATGTCCAGCAGCCGAAAACGGTGGCAACTTTATCGCGATCGATGAGTTTTCGGGCTTTTTCAGCAAAAGTAGGCCAGTCTGATGCGCCGTCTTCAACGATCGCCTCTATTTTTTGGCCGAGTACGCCTCCAGCGTTGTTAATTTCCTCGATCGCCAACTGTTCTGCATCAACGACACTTTGTTCGCTAATCGCCATGGTACCACTCAGGGAATGGAGGATTCCCACCTTAATCGTATCTACGCCCCCACCTGTCTGCGGAGTGGCTGCATCCGTTTCCTCTACGTTTGCCTCTGTACAAGCTTTAAGCAAAATGCTGCTTCCCAGGGCAGCGGTACCATAAATCAGAAATTTACGCCGTCCAAGTCGATGTGTCATACTATTTTTGGACTCCTACCGAATTCACGCGCTGCTAGAGAGCTTTGATATTAAAGCGATGTTTTCGGCAAAGAATTGTATTTCTGGATACCAAAATTTTAGATAAATTCCCGGGTCAGACCTCTAATATCTAGTCTGAGCCAATTTGTGACACTGTTGCGATTTTTAACAATTACTAAAGAGGGGTTGGCCGTAGCTTTACGCTTCGTAACATAGGGGGAAGCCCCAAGTTAAGATAGGCATTCGTACAGGGGGGCGATCGCGATTCAGTCCATTTCTCACTCTGAACTGGCTATCAAAATTGCTCCGTTGCCCCACCGAAACCCCGATTCTTCAAACCAGATTAGCAGAAATAAATTCAATTACCGTTTCTAGTCCTTCTTTCGTCTTCAAATTGGTAAAAGTAAAGGGGCGACTGCCGCGCATTTTATGAGTATCCCGTTCCATTACTCCTAAATCTGCCCCCACGAAAGGGGCCAAATCAATTTTATTAATCACTAACAAATCCGATTTCGTAATCCCTGGCCCTCCTTTGCGCGGAATTTTATCCCCAGCCGCTACATCAATGACATAGATAGTGAGATCGACTAATTCCGGGCTAAAGGTCGCCGCTAAATTATCGCCGCCACTTTCTACGAATACTAGGTCTAGGGTTGAAAAACGCCGTTCCAATTGGGCGATCGCGGCTAAATTTAACGAGGCATCTTCTCTAATTGCAGTATGAGGACAGCCGCCGGTTTCTACTCCCATAATCCGCTCACTTTCTAGGGCCTGAGACCTCACCAAAAATTGAGCATCTTCTTGGGTATAAATATCATTAGTTACCACGGCCAAGTTATAGCGATCGCGCATCGCTTTACATAAGGCATCGACTAAGGCTGTTTTTCCTGAACCAACTGGACCCGCAATTCCAACCCGAAATGAACTCATAATGATATTAGGATGTAGAGATTAAAATTAAAATTTTAGCCCGTCGTCATTTTCTATCTTTAATCCTGAAAATGAGAGCCGATTCTTCCCCTATTTTAAAGAAGTGCCTCATCCCTGGAGATTTGCTGGTCTCTAAAATTATTGTACAAAGAGGTCCACTTATTTCAAAACCATCATTTTTTTATATTTTTATACAACTTAGGCCCTGTATAGAAAGGAGAAAGCGGGTTTTGAGAGCAGGCGATCGCCTATTCCACCCCAGGGATAACACCCTTATCTTGAATAAAGCGATCGCCTCCGAACTAACCCCTTTGATTAAAAAGCGTAAATTCGGCCTTTTTCATCGGTATAAAACCCCCGATCAATTCGTTCCCCCGGAGTCGCACGGCGGACCATAATCATCACATCATTGCCCATTGAAGTAATATCAAAATGTAACTGAACCTCACTAGACTCCGTGGGTGCATTGATAAAAACGTTCAGATTGCGATCTTGATCGGTCTCAGAAGTGGAATTAATCAGAAAATTACCTAACCCGATCCGTCCTCCTGAGGTTATTTGTCGAAATCCCCCATCTTGAAGGCTATATTCAAGCTCAATTCCCGTATTATTTAACAGGGTGATATTCACCGGGCGGTTGACATTAACATCAGTTTCAGGTTGCCAAAATCCCGGTTCTCGTCCGCCACTTTCACTGGGCTGAGAAAACCCGAGGCTTGGATTCAGTAACAATGTGGCTACGATAGTGGCGGTTACAACGATTAGGCGCTTCATAATGTTTTTCTGTCGGTGTTTACAAACAGTAGAATGAGTTAGTTAGGATAGAATTCGCAGAAGGTTATGCTTCCGCGTATGATTACTATACTCCTCTTTTTACCCCTTGTCATTAGGCAGCCTGACAAAGTTAGCGTTTATTTATTTAAGGCTTTAAGTCTGTGATAAATCTTATCAAATAGGACTTGACAAAATCATTAAAATTTGCATAGATTGAATTTTCTATAAATCTAGTGGTTCCCCGTTATTATATACATTTTGAGGGAATGCGGTAAGGGTAGCTATGCCGTAGGCTTTGGATCGAGCTTCTCTATTGTTCTAGCGAACAATATGCTCGCCCTCCTAATAGATATTTGTGCCGCCCCAGTCGGAACAAGTTATAAAAGAGGAGGTTAGGCCCAAGCCCAACCTCCTCTTTTATTCATGAATTTAGCAGTTTACAAGAGGGAATCAGCCTCCCTTTGAATTCTGAAAACCGCACCTTATTTCCAATCTCCCCAAGTATTGTTAAAGATTGAAGTATTGGGGAAGGCAATAGGATTACCGCTATCAACCAGACGATTTTGTAACAATTGTAACTCTGGCTCCCGCTGAGGTAAATTATCAACCAATTGATAGGGAAGAATTCCTTTTTCTAGGGAAAAATTCGCCGTGACTCCCGCAGCAACCCCAGCGGACCATTCAAAAGAATGCACCCGATAGGCAGCGGCAGCAATATGACTGGTGGCGATGCTTTTACCGGCAATTAACAGGTTATCAATCTTTTGGGGGATCAAAGCCCGCAGGGGAATTTGGAAGGGATAAGCTGTACCGGCACCCCGGCGTTCTCCCTCCATTTCGGTGTTACCCGGTGCTTCCGGTGGCGAGAGGGTCATGCAAGGATGAAAGTCGATCGCATAGTGGGCAATTCCCACAGAATCCGGGAAAATTCTAGAGCGCGATCGCGAGGGTTGTTCCTCTAAATTCGGCTTTTGGGCGATCGTCTCTAAAGTTTGTAAACCTGAGAGAGATTCCCACAACCGGCGATATTCCTCCGGTAACAAATTTAGGCGATAAAACTCCTGAGAATAATCCGCCCGAGAAATATCAGTTTCCCACACCATAAACCCATTGGGATGACCCCAACCGGGCCGCCCAATAATCCGTCGCCCTTCCCGAATATAGGGATATTTTGACAACCCGTTCCCCGTCCCCATTGGGGAATCGAGTCCAGAAAGATAGCGATGATTAGGGTTTTGTTGTTTAACTCCATCCCCTAACTGGGAATCCGTCGTTCCTTGGACCAACCAATAGAAAAAGCCTTGGGCGTGTTCTTCTCCTGCTTGAAGGGTTTCGGTTCTTAACCCTCCCATCCAACCCCCGGGTTCCAGTTGTCCCATGGATTGCAACTGCTGCTGAGTATAAATTAAATTATCCTGAGCCGTTCCCGGACGATAATCGTTCCCCCAGGTCCAGTTTTGCATCGAGATATCCCCGGGATTAATGGGATATTCGCGGGGGTTGGAAGGGAGAGTTTTCTGATAGTTTTCGCTCCAAATCCGGCGATAAGTATAAACTAAATTAAAGTTCGCCAATCGTTCCAGTTCATAACTGTAATAAGGAGCGTAACGGTCGTAAAAATCCGGTTTGACGTGCTGTTGAGCTTCTTTTGTCGCCTGCATCGCGAAGGTGTAGGTAAACCCTTGGGTGCAGTAAGGATTGCCTGTAGCACTGGAAGAGGAGGGTTCAAACTGCGAGCGCCCATCAACTCCAAGGCGGTGTGGCAGATCCGCTAACCCAATGAGTTCGCCAGTTTCCGTGGCATCAATGACATACCATTGTGCGGGTTGTGCTACTGAGGTGGCATTCCGGGAATTGCGATCGCGCGGCATTGGCACAAAGCGCACAATAGTTTTATGAAACCGGGCTGAATTTTCGTAGAGATAGGCATCTTCCAGAATTTGCGAGAGGGGTTCCGCATTCACCGGAGGCTGACCTGGGGCCGGTTTGATTTGAATCGCGACTGCACTTTGAATTTGTTCACCACTGGAGGTCCCTGGGGAAATGTCCAGCTCTTTAATCACGGTGTTGGGATACCATTTAAGAGTGCCTTTCCCTCGTTTGGCGGCTCTTTCCAATTGGTCAAAAAGGAGTTTATGGCCGTCATACGGCATAAAGCAGGATTCACTCACCCAACATTGGCCGGGGTTGAGGCGTCCGTACTTGCGCCGGATACTCTCGCGAAATTCCAAGTATCCTCGGGGATAAAATAACTGTTGTCGTTGGGTGGGTCGTTCATCAAGGGCCGATGTACCTTGAGACGAAATTTGACCCCCCACCCAGTCGGTAACGTCCGTAATGCAAACCGTACGACCGGCCAAGAGGGACTCGTAGGCGCTAGCTGCACCCGCCAATCCACCCCCGGCGACTAAAATTTCACAGGCAACTTCTTGATCGGGGGGTCGAGGGGGGGTGGCATCAGCTACGGAAGCGGCTAATGCCAGGGTGATTAAACTAACCAAGAAACTGAAAAAGGACTTACCTGGGGAGATGCTCCGCAATAGGTACTGTGGCAAAAGCTGCGATTGACGCTGCATAGGTATCAAATTGGGTAAGCTGGTAAACGGTTACTTTGGGAATCGGGGATCCGTAGTATCCGTAACAGATGCTACTTTTTCCTCCTTGTTCATGTTAGCTATACGGAGGTTCATTGAGGGGTTCAGGCTACAAATTCTGGAAATCGCCCGACTTTATTCCGTAGAAATTCGGGGGATTGAAGAACTTTAAATCAATTAAACCCGTGGAAAAATTAGGAAATTATTAACCGATGCACGTAACTTCATCTAATTTACCGATGAAATCGTTTGAGACTCCAGGATTTGACCTGCTGCACCCACTGTCGAGCCATCCCCCGGGGGAGAGCAAAGCCCTTTTGCAAAGTATCATCAATAATATTCCCGGCGCAATTTACCGCTGCGCCTACGATACCCACTGGAAAATCTCCTTCATTAGCAAAGGAATTGAAAGAATTTCTGGGTATCCGGTTTCCCACTTTCTCTATCATCCCATTTCTAGATTTAAAAATATTGTCCATCCCGAGGACCGGGCCACCGCACAAAAATCGGTGGAAGATGCGCTATCTTCGCAACAACCTTATACGTTAGAATACCGGATTATCCGAGCCGATGGGACGATCGCCTGGGTGCGCGAAATCGGTCAAGGAGTCTGCGATCGCCAGGGGAATCTCTGGGGATTGGATGGAACAATCTCTCCTTCCGGGGAAGTTCATTCGGGCAATATTAGCCATAAAGACCCAGTATTAAAACCAGCAATTGCGCCCAAGCTGACTATTTTAAAACAGATTAATGAAGGATTTTTAAATCTAGACCGCCAAGGACGAGTTATTTATATTAACCCCCAAGGGGAAAAACTACTGCAAACGAGCAACCAGGCGTTTTATGAAAACGGGTTAACTGCCGAAATGCCTCCGGAATTGCATCAGTTTTTTAGTGATTTGAATAGCGCGCTATCTCCGGAAAGAAATCAGCCCCTAGAAGCGTGCTATCCCTATAAAGAGACCTGGTTAGAGGTCCGAGTTCATCCTTATGACTCCGGGATATTAGTTTTTTTAAATGATATTACCTCCCGTAAACAGATTTTAAACTCCTTACGGCAGCGGGAAACGCTATATCGGACATCATTTGTTACAAACTTTCCCAATGGCGTCATCTTTTTATTTGACCACGATTTGCGCCATACCCTCGCCGAAGGGCAGGATTTAGAGGCTATTAATTTAGCGACAACCGAAGTGGAAGGTAAAACCCTCACCGAGGCATTTCCTCCAGAAATTTCTCAAACCCTGGAACCCTTGTATCGAGAGGTACTAACCGGGGAAACTCGGGTAACCGAACTCACCTTTGGCAGTCGCATTTATTTTACTCAAATTCTTCCCATCAAAAATGAGTCAGGAGAGGTTTTGGCGGGAATGGTGATGACTCAAAATATGACCGAACGTAAACTCGCGGAAGCCGAAAATGCTCGATTAATTGCGTCTTTACAAAAAAGTGAAGCAAAAACCCGAGCCATGGCGTCTTTACTATCAGAAGCCGAGAAATTAGCTCATGTGGGATGTTGGGAATTTGAGATAGACATGAATCGAATTATTTGTTCCGATGAAGTTTATCGAATGTTGGGATTACCTCAGAGTGGAGAGTCTCTCACCTATCCGGAATACTTGCAAAAAATTCATCCGGCAGACCGGGAGACTGCCGCACAAGTTATTGAGCGGGCAATTCACGAGGGAGAATCCTATCAATTAGAACAGCGAATTTTACAATCTGACGGCTCAATTCGTTATCTTTCCGCCAATGGAGAACCTATTTTTGATGAAGCTGGCAAAGTCGTCAAGGTGCTGGGAAGTCTGTTAGATATTACCGATCGCCACTTAGCACAGCAAGCCTTAATCCAGTCGGAGGCCCAGTTAGAATTGCGGGCAAATGAGTTAGAAAAAACTCTGTATGAACTGCAACGCACTCAAACCCAATTAATACAAACTGAGCGAATGTCAGGCTTAGGGCAAATGGTGGCGGGAATTGCCCATGAAGTGAACAATCCCGTTGGGTTTATTTATGGAAATATTGTCCATGCGACTTCTTATATTGAAGATTTGATTAATTTACTTAATCTGTATCAAACCTATTACCCGGAACCGGAAGCAGAAATTTTAGAAGAAATTGAAGAAATTGATTTAGAATTTCTATTTGAAGACCTGCCCCGATTGTTGCAATCTATGAAGGTAGGAGCAGAAAGAATTCGAGAAATCGTGCGATCGCTTCGTAATTTTTCCCGGTTAGATGAAGCGGACAATAAACAGGTCAATATTCATGAAGGGATTGATAGCACCCTGCTCATTTTACAGCACCATCTCTGGGACGAGGGCCAGGATAACAACACAAATCAGGGCATTACGGTGATCAAAGAGTATGGAGATTTACCCCCCGTCGATTGCTACCCCAGTGAACTCAATCAAGTTTTTTTAAATATAATTAGCAATGCGATCGACGTTCTCAAACCCCAGAAACTACCGCGCCAAATTATCATTCGGACTGAAGCGGTAATCCAGGAGGAGTCCGCCTCGGAAAAATCCAGTCCTGAATCGATTATCATCCGCATTATCGATAATGGTCCAGGGATAACAGCGGAGGTTCAGCAACGTATGTTTGACCCATTTTTCACCACAAAACCTGTGGGAATGGGGACGGGTTTGGGATTATCGATTAGCTATCAAATTATTGTGGAACAACATAAGGGCAAGTTAACTTGTTGCTCTGAACCTGGAAAAGGGGCAGAGTTAATCATTCAGTTGCCTGTGCATCAGGACTATAGCATTTTCTAGAGTTATGAGGTACCGACAGTTATTAGGAGTGGGAGCATCTTGCTCGCTCTTGAAGATAGCGAACAAGATGCTCCCACTCCGCTACTGATTTTTATGAGTAGCTCATGAGTCCGGAAACCGCTATATCACCACGCTGTTACTATTTTGTCAAGTATTTATTGCAGGTTGCCAACACTCATGTAGACTAAGCAAAGCGATCGCTTCTCTGGCACAGAATAATCGCCGTTGGTGACCCAAACCAAGAAGACAAGGCAGTACCGTGTCTTCTTATTTATTACAGATTGCCAACAGTATATAAACTAGAGAAACAGGTAAGCACAGATGTTCTCACCCGTTTAGCAATTACCCAACAAAGAAGAAATCCTCTGAGGTAATCAGGGAAGCATTGACCCCGTTAAGACTAGCAAGTAAATCATTCCCGGCATAAATGAACGCGCCAGTATTGCCTTGAGTTACCGTTAAGGTGGACAGGGATAAACCGGATGCAAAACCAATCAGATCCACCCCATCGGTAAAGTCAACAATCAAATCAACTCCGGCATTTTGACGGATAACAAAGCGATCGCTACCAGCACCACCAACAACCGTATCATCCCCCAAATCACCCAGTAACCAATCATCGCCATTCCCACCCATGAGGATGTCATTATCCTTGCCACCCCACAACACATCATCCCCATCGCCACCGTCGAGAGTATCATCCCCACGGTTGCCATAGAGGAAATCATTTTCAGCGCCACCGCAAACGATATCATGGCCATTGTCACCGAACAAATCGTCAGTACCCGTGCCACCCTTGAGGGTATCATCATCTTGACCCCCGTGGATGATATCATTGCCATTGCCACCATCAACAATGTCGTTGCCTTGGTTGCCATTAAGAAAATCGCTGCCATTGCCTCCTAAAATGACATCGTTTCCAGGTAATGCCAAGATAAAATCATCCCCATCCATTCCCGAAATGCCATCATTACCAGGAGTGGCAATAATCGTATCATTTCCAGGCGTTCCCATCACCCGATTAGTTCCTTCAGGAATCACCGTTTCTGTGTCGCAGATGCTTGCCAAATCGGGAAGAGAAACTTCCACCATTTCCACAGCTTGCTGCTGAGAACCGGCTGGAAAATTGGCCAGAAACTGATTGAAAATATCCGGTCCAAAAGGTCCAAGCGCATCAACTGAGAAAGGATTCTGTGGGGGGAATACACTTAGTGAAAAAGTAGTGGCCACACTAGCCGTGCCATCAAATGCACTCACTTGAATCGTGAAAGTTCCCAGATTGGCAGTTGTCGGTAAACCGCTAAACGTACCGCTACTGGGGTCGAAGCGCAACCACGACGGGAGGGGATTGCCATTCTCTAAAGTTGCGGTAAAAGTGAGAGGATCCCCATCAGGATCGCTAAACGCATCCGCAGGAATAACAAAACTAAACGGTTGTGATGCCGTGAGATTGGGGATTACCGAAGAAATAGGCGTTCCCACAACTGGCAGATTATTTATTAGGGGTGTAGTATTTACCGTTAAAGTAAAGCTATCGCTGATACTTTCACTGCCATCGCTTGCCGTCACTTTCAGCGTCAGAGTGCCGATATCGCTACCCGTAGGAGTACCCGAAAAAGTGCCGGTTGTCGCATCGAAGGATAACCAGGATGGGAGTGCCGACCCATCTTCGAGACTCGCCGTGTAAGTT
>JBBQFN010000019.1:0-106041 GCA_038321985.1 Cyanophyceae cyanobacterium
GACTTTTGAGTGTCCCAACTGTGGCCTGGTGATTGACCGTGACTTAAACGCCAGCATTAATTTAGAAAAATCGCCGGGTTCCGACGATTACACTTGTGGACGGGGTGCTGCCGACAGTCCCGGACGAAGCAAGAAATAAACCTCAATATCCGGCTATGTCCGGGTTTGTTTAAGTTTTATAGAGCAGTAAATGACGCCGCTTAACAAAAGGGCATATCAAAGGGGGTTGCTAAAGTAATCCCAACCGACAGATGAAGCGTGTTGGCAGGGAGCATAGTAATGGATTTGTCACAGGAAAAGCAAGTTAACCGCATCCCAGACGAAGAGGGGGGAAGGACCTCAAATACTGAAAAAATAGCATCCGCGTCCGATCCTCTGGATAACTTGCGCGATGTGTTGCTTGACGCTCTTGCGGGTAAGCCCGAAAAAAAGGTCCCCTTGGTAGAGGAAGTCCATCAAGCGACATCACCAACCCCTGAGTTTGAACCCACCTTGTCAAGGGAATGGAAGAAAGGGGAGGGGGTAGAAAATGGGGGAGGTGATCGGGCTGTTGTAAAGCGCGATCGCCCTACTCGTAAACCTCCCAAAAATGGCAAATGGCGCACCATTAATGTTAACCATTTTACGATTTCAGAAGTGGCTGAAAAATCCACCCCTGCCGCATCCCATACCACATCTGATTCGGCTCTAAAACTGAAGATAGATTTAACCATTCCGGAAGAAATCACCCCCCATCAGGCTCATTCTTCTCCTCAAGAAGAGTCGGTTAGCAATGCTGAACTTAAACAGGAGCCGGCAACAGTCAATCCACAAACTCAAGGGGCGGAAACCGCAACGCATTTAGAGGAAAATCTTCAAAGAAATCAAGGAAATTCTACTACAAATTTTAGCACATCTTTTCTAACTGAATCTATTTCAAATATAAACCTTAACCCCCCAACTTTAACCCCGAGTCAAGCTCAATCCGAAACTCCCCTAAAACCAGCCGAAGAAAGCACCTTGGGTACTCCCGGAAGTGACCCAGAAAACAAGTGGCCGACCCTGAGCGCCTATTCACCGGAAATCCCCTCTAAATTGGTTCCCGAACTCTCAGAATTGCAAGGCAGTACCGAGGCAATGTTAGAGGGAATTGAGCAATTAGGAAGCACGCTCAAGATAGAGAAATCTCAGCACTCTCCAGAAGCGCAACTGCTCAGTACCGACCCAGCAGAAGCCATGGATTCCATGGAAAATTTGCAGCAACTTTTATTCGGTTCGCAATTATCCGACATCGAGGGCCTCAAGCAATCCCTGAACGAATACGACTTGCCTGGACTGCGAGATTTGTTGGCTACAACTAATCAAAATTTGCAATCGTTAGAGCATCAGATTTATGAACCTCAAAAGCTGATTGAACTCCTTAAGCCCTGGATTGCAGAAATACTCACCCGCAAAATTAGCGACTCCAAAGAAGAAGTAGCACAGGCACTGGTTCCGATCATTGATGAAGTAATTAAAAACCGATCGCATGAAAATAAAGGAGCAATGAGTGCGGCGATCGCTTCGTTACTTCCCAGTGCTATTACCCAACAGATTAAAGATAGCCCCGAAGATGTCGCCAAGGCTCTGGGACCGGAAATGGCACTCGCTATTAAAGAACAAATTCGACTGGATCGCAATGCGATCGCCCGAGTGCTAGCACCCGAAATGGGACGCACCATCAAAGAACAAATTCGCCTCGAACGGGATGCCATGGTAGATGCGCTCTATCCCGTCATTGGGAATACCATTTCCAAATATATGACCGAAGCGATTAAATCGATTAACGATAAAGTAGCGAATACCCTGAGTAGGGAAGGAATAGAACGCAAAATTCGCTCTAAAGTTCAGGGAGTTTCCGAAGCCGAATTGATTCTAAAAGAATCGATTTCCTTTGTCGTGCAAGCCGTCTTTTTAATTCACAAAGCCTCGGGGTTAGTGATTGCTGAAGCCCAGGAGGCCGGGGACTACCGCCTTGAATCAGAAATGGTAGCCGGAATGCTCACAGCTATTCGCAGTTTTGTCAATGATTGTATTGTTAAGCCCGGTGAAATTTCGGAATTAAGCGAGGTAGAATACGGCAGTTCTAAAATAATTTTGGAAGTGGGGGGATACTGCTATTTAGCCATAATTATTAAAGGAGACCCTAGCGCAGCCTTTATTAAAAAAATGCGAACCACCGTTAGCACCCTGATTCTGGATTACGAGCAACCCATTCAAGAATTTGATGGGGACCCGGCTAATGTTCCCGATCGCATTCCTGAATTAGTTCAGCAGTTAATGGAATCCTCCTATAAAAAACCAGCCCAGAAACCTTACGCTTTAGTAGGATTAGTGATAGGAGTTTTGAGCTTATTTTTCATAGGGGGTGGCGCACTCCAGTATCAGAAGGTTATCCACCAGCGCCTTGCCAAAAACGTTGGGTTGGCGTTGAGTTCCGCCCCAGAATTAGCAGTTTATCGCTTAGATGTGACCGCAAAGGGAAACACCGTCATTGTAGCTGGCAAGTTACCCAATCCTGAGTTACGCCAAAAAGCCGCAGAAATTGCGGCAGCAGCCTCCGGCAATCGCACCTTAGATAATCAAATTATTGCGGTGGATGTCCCCCCGGATTCTACCCTAGTTATGGGCGAAGTGGCCCGAGTCCGTGAGGTGTTCAACCAGAGAGAAGGCGTGGCGATTACTGCGAACTACGCTAATCGAAAAGTCACCATAGAAGGGACGGTGACGGAGATATCAGAAGCCCCTAATATTGTCCAAGGCTTCGAGCAAATTCCTGGGGTTAACTCTGTGGTTAGCACCCTCAAACTCGACCCGTTGAACATCCCCGCTCGAATCTATTTTGATAGCGGTTCGGTGCAGTTGAATTCAACTTATCAAGAGACGTTGGAAACCCTAAAGCAGTTTTTGGAAGACTATCCTCAAAAAAATATCAGGATCATGGGTCATAGCGATGGCAGAGGTTCTCCGATTATCAACAAACGATTAGCCTTACAACGGGCGCAGGCGGTCCAAACTGCCTTAATCCAGTCGGGAGTACAACCCACTCGTCTAGAGGCAGTGGGAGATAGTAATCCACCGGCAGATGTTGACTCGAATCAACCTCAATTATTAGGCCGAGTTGTTCTTTTTGAACCCATCACACCAGAACCAGAAAATTAGTCAGCATTATGTTACCTATTTCCAAGAAAATCTGCATGATTGGTGATTTCGGAGTCGGAAAAACCAGTTTAATTAGGCGCTTTGTTGATCGGGAATTTAGCGACCAATATCTCTCTACCGTAGGCGTCAAAATTTCTCGTAAACCCCTCGAAGTGGAAAAAGTCCCCGGTTCAGACCCAATTGGGATGCAGTTACTGATCTGGGACTTGGAAGGTCATACTAAATTTAAGGCGATCGCCCCCTCTTATCTTCAAGGCTCTAGTGGCGGTTTAATCGTCGCTGACGTGACCCGCACTGAAACCATAGAACGGTTATCTGAACATATAAAGCTCTTTACATCGGTTAATCCCAAAGGTGCATTGATGGTGGCATTAAATAAAGCCGACCTAGTAGAACCCGAAAAAATGCCTAAGTTGAAAGAATTATGTCAGCAAGTTGTTCAAAATGTTTCTCCCGAATCTGAGCGAGTTTTAGGAATCTATTCTACCTCAGCTTGCACCGGGGACTTTGTAGATGAAATTTTTCATAAATTAGCGATTCAAACTCTAGTAAAAATTTAACTAGCCTTGAATAATTACGGATTTATTTTGTCTGAAAATGCCTCATTTTAAATCCAGCTTCCAAGCCGCTATTTTTAACGTGACCCCCTGCGGGCTTTGTTCCGATAGCCTCAGCCGGGCCGGGCCGCCTTCAGTTTTCCTTCCTGGAAAAACTGCTGGATGACTTAGGGCGGATCCTCTCGGTGGTGAGACCTGGATATTGGAGACGGTCTTACTGCGTGATCCTATCAAGCTCTATTATTCTAACCTTTTGATTTTAAAGCAAATCACGGATTGCCCGATAGAGGAAGGAATATTGCCCATCCACCATCCTCTAGATCGTATGATAGAGAGAAGGAGGAGAGATAAAACTTATGGCTATTGGCATGAATTCCCTACTAGAAAAACTCTTAGCACCTCGGCGCTTAGAGTATCTCGTCATAAATCGGGATGCGATCGTATTAGAAAAATCCCCCCAAGTGCATCGGTTTGCGGACCGTCCTGAACAAGTCGAGGAGGGAGGGGATGCAAGGCTGGGATATCCAGAGTTAATCGGCATCGAACAGGTGCTAATTGATATTTTGGAAGGACGCCGTAATAGTTTTGAATTACAAGGAATTGATCGCTGTTCTGAGCGTGAGGGAATTTTATATTTAGATTTTTGGATTGTTGCCAATTCTCAAGAGGACAATCCACCTGATCGCTTGTTTATTTTGTTTAAAGATGCCACGGAGCGAATGGTTTTACGCCAAACCTTAGTCCAGCGAGAAAATGACGCTTATTTATTATTAAATGAACTTAAATCAGCAAAAATTGCTTTAGATAAACTGTTTCAAACGGTTCTAGATCCCATCATAATTTGTAACGCTGAGGGATTAATTAAAAAAACCAATAAAGCCACGAGAGAATTATTAAACTATAGTGATTTTGAACTAATCGGGAAACCTTTACGGGAAGTGGTTCCGAATAGTCACTTGCTAGAAACGGTTAATTCAGGACGGTCCTGGGGGAAAGAAGAAGATTTTTATTATCCGAAAAAAAAAGAGGTAGAAGTCGCTTGTAGAACCAAAAATGGGGAAGAAATTTTTGTAGCTTTTTCCCGGGGGGTGGTCAGCAACGAGGACCAGGAAGTTGAAGAAGTCGTCTATGTCGGGCGGGATATGACCGAGCGCAAACGGTCCTCAGCCGCGATCGCCAAAATGAATGCCGCCCTAGCCCAACGAGTCGAGGAACGAACCCGGACGTTACAAGAAACCATCGCTCAACTTGAAGGTGAAATCGGCGATCGCCAACGCGCTGAAGCTGCCTTGCAAAAAGAACGAGAATTTCTCAACGCCTTGCTCAATAACCTGCAAGACAGCATCGTTGCCTGTGATGCCGATGGCACCTTGAGCCTATTTAACCAAGCCACCCAAGAGGTTTACGGACTGCCCGAACAGCCCCTCTCCGTAGACCGATGGGGCGAACACTTCCAGTTTTATCATCCTGACGAGAGTACCCCCATGCCCATCGAACAGACCCCCCTGTATCGAGCCTGGCAGGGAGAACAAGTGCGCCATCAGGAAGTGGAAATTCTCGCCAAACAGGGGAAAAAGCGCATCCTAGTCGCCAGTGGACAGGCTCTGGTCAATTCCCAGGGAGACAGCCTGGGGGCAGTAGTAGCGATGCAAGACATTACCGAGCGTAAACAAGCCGAGAAAGCGCTACAAAACATCGTAGCCGGGACTGCTGCTGTCACTGGAGAAGAATTTTTCCCCGCGCTGGTCCAACATCTGGCAACTGCACTGGAAGTCCCTTACGTTTTGCTCTCACAATTAGAGGGGACACAAGAGAAAAAATTAAAAACCTTAGCCTTTTGGGCTACGGATCACCTGGCTGAAAACTTCGAGTATGACCTAGCTGAAACCCCCTGTGAAGTCGTCCACGAGGAACGTCAGTTGTGCCACTACCGCGATGGCCTCCAGGAACTCTTCCCCAACTCCCCGACTCTCGCTAAGATCAATGGGGTCGGCTATCTGGGTGTTCCCCTCTTCGGCCCTCAGAACCAGCCCATAGGTAACCTCTGCGTTATCCACAACAAACCCCTAGAAGTAGACCCAGAAGCCAACGCCATTCTCAGCGTTTTTGCCTCCCGCGCCGCCGCTGAACTGCAACGCAAATGGGCCGAAGAATCCCTGCGCCGCGCCAACGATAAATTAGAACTGCGGGTCCAACAACGCACCCAAGAGCTATCAGAAACCCTCAACAGCCTGCAAGCTGAAATTGCCGAGCGCCAGAAAACCGAAGCGGCCCTGCGTCGGAGTGAAGAACGCTGGCAACTGGCGATCGAAGGCACCTCCGATGGCATTTGGGACTGGGACCTCAAAACCGATCGCGTCTTCCTCTCCGCTCGCGGCCAGGAAATGCTCGGTTATGAACCCCGGGACCAGTTTCATCCCTTCGAGGAATGGGAAAGTCGAATTCATCCCGATGACCTGGAAACTTGCCGCCAAGCCATGCAAGCCCACCTGTCCAATACCGGGTCCTCTTACTCCCAAGAACATCGTGTTAGGGGGCAAAACGGTCGGTATCAATGGATTTTGACTCGGGGACAGGCGCAATGGGACGAAGCAGGAAACCCCATCCGCATGACTGGTTCCCATACTGACATCACCGAGCGTAAACAAGTCGAAGAAGAACGGCAAAAATTTGTGGCTCTCGTTGAGAACAGCAACGACTTTATCAGCATGGCAACGTTAGAAGGTCAAACTTTCTACGTCAACGAAGCCGGTCGATTCTTGGTAGGCCTTGATTCCCTCGAACAAGTCTATCAAACTCAACTTTCTCACTACCTGACCCCAGAAAGTGAGGCGCAAGATCAAGAACTGGCGATTCCGACGGTGATGCAAACCGGCCATTGGCAGGGTGAAACGAAACTGCGTCACTTTAAAACCGGCCAATGCCTTGATATGCAGACCAGTATATTTATGGTCAAGCACCCGCAACGGGGTGAGCCAATCTGTTTGGCAACCATCCAGCGTGACATTAGCGATCGCAAACGTGCCGAAGCCGCCATTCTAGACAGTGAAAATAAATATCGCTCCGTCGTAGAAAATTTAACCGAAGTTATTTTCCAACGCAATAAAGACGGTTTCTTAACCTTCCTCAACCCCGCTTGGACTCACATCACTGGATTTACCTTAGCTGAAAGTATCGGGCAGCCTTTACTCTCTTTTGTTCACCCCGAGGATCGTTCCAGCTTTGTGAATGCCTTTGAAACTCTGCGTTCCAGCCAGCAAGATTCGGTGCGCCACGAAGCACGACTCCTGACGAAAGATGGGTCCTACCGTTGGGCGGAAGTTCAGAAGCGGTTAAATATTAATGATCGCGATGGCTACATCGGCACCGCCGGTTCTCTCAACGATATCACCGATCGCAAACGCCTAGAACAAGTCCGTGAACAAGAGCGCCAACAGTTACAGCAAGTTATTACCAATGCGCCGGTGGCAATGGCAATGTTTGATCCAGAAATGCGCTATCTGGCTTATAGCAACTGCTGGTTAAAAGATTACTGCCTGGAGGGACAATCTCTCCTGGGACACTCCTATTACGAGCTGTTACCCGAAACTGAAAACATTAAAGAAATTCATCAGGCTGCTCTGGCCGGAGAAGTCCTCTCCCGACCCGAAGATATTTTTGAACTGGGCGATCGCACCCAACTTTATCTGCGTTGGGCCGTGCAACCTTGGTATCGTTCAGAAAATCAAATTGGTGGCATCATCATCGTCACTCAAGTCATTAATGAACTGGTTAAAGCCCGGGAACAAGCCCTCCAAGCCTCCCGGATGAAATCGCAATTCCTAGCCAACATGAGCCACGAAATTAGAACTCCCATGAATGGCGTGATTGGCATGACTGATTTACTTCTAAAAACTACCCTCTCCTCCCAACAGCGCGATTTTGTTCATACCCTTAAAACCAGCGGTCAAAACTTGCTGGTTTTGATTAATGATATCCTCGATTTTTCTAAACTCGAAGCGGGGGAAATGCGTCTGGATAGCCTTGAATTTAATTTAAAAGGCTGTATCGAAGAAACCATCGATTTACTGGCAACCCAGGCCCAAAATAAACGTCTAGAATTGTTATCTCTGGTTGATCCAGACGTTCCCATTACCTTAATTGGAGACCCGACTCGTCTGCGTCAGGTATTGATGAACCTCGCAGGAAATGCCCTAAAATTTACCGAAGATGGGGAAGTGGTCGTTCGCGCTTCCTTACAAGCCGAAACCCCCGGAACCATCACCCTAAATTTTGAAGTTAGAGATACGGGAATTGGGATCAATACTCTCGATCAAAATAAATTATTTGAATCCTTTTCCCAAGTGGATGCCTCAACCACGCGCAAATATGGAGGGACGGGATTGGGATTGGCAATTTGTAAGCAACTGGTCACGTTAATGGGGGGTGAAATCAGGGTCGAAAGTGCCGTAGGAGTCGGTTCTCGATTTTGGTTTACCGCTACTTTTGAAAAAGCGCCCGAGGTGACCGAAGTTACCCCGGAATTACCCCAGTCTCCTCGGGATTTGCACCTGTTAGTTATGGATTGTAACGGGACAAGTCGTCAGATTATCGGAGCCTATTTGCAGTCTTGGAATATTCAACCGGAGGCGGTTGAAAACTCCACCCAGGCGATCGCAGCCTTAGAGGATGCCCTAGCCCAAGGAAACCCTTATTCTCTGGCTTTAATTGACCTGCAAAATGCTCAACAGGATGGAGAAATTCTCGCCCAACGTCTGATTTCTAACCGGGCATTTCTCCATACAAAATGGATCGTCATGGTTTCGATTCATCAACACGAACTCGTCAAACGTCTCCTGCAACAAGGTGCCGCTGGTTATTTACTGAAGCCCATTAAAGCCTCTCGCTTATTAGAAGGGTTGATTCAGGCCCTTCAAGGTGAACTTTCAGGGGTGTCTAATTCGTTATTCCTAGAACAAGATTCCCAGGAACCTACTCCCGTTTTTGAACCGGTCAAGAATCTCAAAATTTTATTGGTTGAAGATACCCCCATTAACCAAAAAGTTATCTTAAACCAGCTTAAAGTTCTCGGGTATGCCGCTGATTGTGTAGGCAATGGACAGCAAGCACTCGACTGCCTCGCGCAGCAGCAATATGATCTGGTGCTTATGGATTGTCTAATGCCGGTCCTGGATGGGTACAAAACCACAAAAGCCTTGCGCGATCGCGAAGGTAATGGGCGCTCTACTATCATCATCGCAATGACCGCCAATGCCATGAAAGGAGAGCGGGAAAAATGTTTAGCAGCCGGAATGGATGACTATATCAGCAAACCCGTGGATCTCGATAATTTAGCGGCGATTTTGCATCAATGGGGCGAAACAATTACCGGCATTCAAGGGCGAGCTTCCTCCCCCGCCGAACCCCTACCACCCTCTCCTGAATTCCAGACCCCTTATTCCCTTGAGGAAGCCCCGATTGACCTCAAGCGCCTGCATGAAATTTCTAGGGGAGATGAAGAGTTTGAGTTAGAACTCTTGGAAACTTTTATGGAAGATGCGGTGGTTTATTTAGATGATATCAAACGATCTATAGCCGTACAAGATTGGAGTGCCCTTAGCCGGCGTGCTCATCAATTAAAAGGGGGTTCGGCTACGGTTGCCATCCTATCCATGCCCAATATAGCCCGTAAAATTGAAAATCTAGCCCATCAGCAATCCAGGGAAGGCATGGACGATTTAGTGAAGGAATTAGACCGGATTTTGGACCGCCTTCAGGGATTTATTGAAACCCTCAAGAGACAAGACTAGCTCAATATCTTAGATTTCTGTTAGCAAAGATGAAGGCTGAACTCGTTGGCTTAACATTTCCTCAAAGGCGGCAACGGCTAGGGGAGGACTAAAGTAGTAACCTTGGATTAAATCACAGTTGTTATCTCGAAGGAAATCATATTGCTCGCGGGTTTCTACCCCTTCGGCAATGACTTTTAAGTTAAGCTGTCTCGCCAGTTGGATAATCGCGTTGATAATGGCAGCATTTTTGGAACTTTCCATTAAATCTCTCACAAAAGAACGGTCGATTTTTAAGGTGTCGAAGGGAAATTGCTGTAAATAACTCAGGGAAGAATAGCCGGTTCCAAAATCATCTAAAGAAAGCTGAAGGGAGAAGTTTTTTAAGTCTCGCAGAATGCGAATGGCTAGCTCAGGATTTTGGACGAGGGCGCTTTCGGTTAACTCAATTTCGACTTGACAGGGATTAATTTGGCTGGATCGGATAATATTAATCACCCGCTCTGTTAAACTGGGTTGATTAAATTGGAGTCCAGATAAATTGACCGCAATGGTCAGAGGGTAACCGGCCTGTTTCCAGAGTTGAGCTTGCTCACAGGCATTCCGTAAGACCCATTCATCCAGTCGCACAATCAGTCCCGTTTCTTCGGCTAGGGGAATAAATTCGGCGGGGTAAATCAATCCGCGCTCCGGATGGAGCCAGCGAATTAAGGCTTCGGCGGCGACAATTTTTCCGGTTTTTAAGTTAAGTTGAGGCTGATAGTAAAGAATAAATTCATTGCGGTCTAATGCCTGCCGCAAGTTCATTTCTAGCATCAGGCGATCATAAGATTTTTCTTCAATCGCAAAGGTGTAAAGTTGATAGGAGTTTCCCCCTTGTTGTTTAGCTTGATGCATGGCAACGTTAGCGGATTTGAGCAAGTTATCAATTTCTTGCCCATCGTCGGGATAAATTGCGATACCAATACTACTGGTGAGAAATATTTCGTCGTTTAAAACTTTAAAAAAATCGGAAAATAGGGCTAGGAGTCCGTGAGCTTTTTCTTCTACTTCAAGTTTTGCGGTTAAGGGGGGAAAAATTAAAGCCAGTTGTTCGCTGTTCAAGCGAGCAACGGTCCCCTCGGGTCCTACATAGCGCAGGGTGCGATCGGTGACAGTTTGCCACAATAAATCACTGTAGTCGGTCCCGAGGGTATTGTTGAAACGATTAAGTTGGTCTAAACTCAGGACGGCAACTGGGATAAAACAGGGTGGGTGAGGTTGTGGAGGGAGAGTGCGCTCAAAGCGATCGCGCAACATCAATCGATTGGGGAGATTCGTTAAGCTATCGTAATACACCAGGTCGTTGAGTTGCGCGATCGCCTCCTGGACTGCATTGGTTTGCTCTTGCTTGAGGCGTTCCCGTTTGCCGAGTTGGGTGGCGATCGCGCCCATTAGCTCGGTTCGGGTAAAGGGTTTAGTGAGATAGTCACTCGCCCCCAGTTCCATCCCTCGGCGCATCGCCAGTCGGTCTTCCCGCGCCGTTAAGCAGATAAACGGGATCGTCGCTGTGGTTGGGTCTTGCTGTAAGAGGGTCAGCACTTCATAACCATCTAGCTCCGGCATCATAATATCGCACAAAATCAAATCCGGATGTTCAGTTTGTGCCAACTCCACCCCCATACTTCCATTTTCTGCGCCAATCGCTTCAAAACCTGCGGAGTTCAGGAGTTTGACAAGGGTTTTGCGAAGGGAATTTTCATCTTCGACAATCAGGATTTTCTTTCTCATGCACTAGCACCAAGAGCTGACAGTTTTTTGTACTCATTCCACAAACTCTTTAACCGCACCCTAGGTGACAGCTCTACTCTAATATTGTCGCCATTTCCCTCAATTGGATTTCCCTCTTTTACTGGACAAGGTTTTGTAGAAGACTTCCACCGGCATGAGCGTTACAATTTTTAACATATCCCTCACTTTAGCGGAAAGCTAACCCGAAACCTTTGATGATAAAAATAAATTTTATTTAATCTTACCATACCTGAGCCTTAAGTTTACGGGATGACAAATCCGAAACCGCGTTAAAATCACTAAAACAGGACTGACGTCAATCATAAGATTGAACCCTAAATGTAGGGGTAATTCTTGGACTGCCCCTTTCAGATATAGAGGGAATGCGTAAGTCTTGTAAAAACGGAGATACCCATTTACATTTTTTGATAAAAGTCCGAAAAGCTCGGATAAAATAAACCAGCAATAGGCGGCTGAAGGTGGCGGTATCAATATTTAAAATTGCCTCCTTTTCTACCTGTATAATAAACTTTTATAACTTTGCCACTTAACCGGGCATACTAAAAATATAAATTGCCCAGACTGTTTCCCTCGTGCACCCTAAAGGCCGAACGAATGAATCCAATTATCCACAAACTACTCACTCTACGCCATCTGGAGTACCTCAGTATTGATCGCCATTGGTACATCCAAGAAGTATCCTCTGGCGCGTGGCAGTTTGCCGAGGCTGGCGGTAGGGTCGGGGTGGGAGAGGATGTCCGAGTGGGATTTCCCGAATTGATCGGACTTGAAGCGGTATTCCAGGCGGTCGGGGAAGGAAAAAAGGAGGGCTTTGAACTCAAAGGAATTTCCCGGATTTTAGACTCGCTAGAGCCGCTTTATTTCGACTTATACCTGATGCCTGACCCCACTCCATCACCCCCGGAGGAGTGGCGATCGCTAATTATCTTAGAAAATACCACAGAAACAATGGTATTAAAACAAGAATTGGTACAACGAATCAATGAAGCTAACCTACTCCTTTCTACTCTAGAAGCAGCCAAATCCTACACGGATAAAATTATTACCTCAATGGCTGATGCTTTGTTGGTAACCGATCGCAGTGGCCGTATTGAAAGTGTCAACCCGGCGGCTGTTAATTTATTTGGCTATTCCCGAGACTCGGAACTGATCGGGCAGCCTATTTCCCTGCTCATTGAAACCGAAGCAGCTCTTCAGCATGATCAGGACATCCCTTCTCAGAGTGAAAATAGCGAAGCAGCTTTCTTCAAAACTGCGGAAGGAGTTTGCCGGACCCAGAAAGGAGAAAGCATTATCGTTTCCTTCTCCATAGCGGCCATTGGCAACGAACTCGATAATTATGGAGATTTAGTTTATATTGGCCGAGACATTACGGCCCGCCAACGGGCTAATGAAGAACTCGATCGCGCCCGTCGGGAAGCGGAACTAGGCTCTACGGCTAAAAGTCACTTTTTAGCCAATATGAGCCATGAAATCCGGACCCCTATGAATGCTGTTTTGGGAATGACCGGCTTATTATTAGAAACGGCTTTAACCGCGGAGCAACGTGACTTTGTAGAAACTATTCGCACCAGTGGGGATGCTCTCTTAACCCTAATTGATGAAATTTTAGACCTCTCCAAACTCGAAGCGGGAGAGATGCACCTAGAATGCTTAGATTTTGACCTATCAAATAGTGTAGAAGAGGTTATTGATTTACTAGCGCCCCAAGCTCATCTAAAATCTGTGGAAATTGCCTCATTTATTGAATTTAATATTCCCTTGGGTTTGCGCGGAGATAGCGCCCGCTTGCGACAAATCCTCACCAATCTGATTGGGAATGCTATTAAGTTTACCAAGGGCGGATATGTGATACTACAGGTAGAACTGGTGGCAGAAAACCCAGAGTCAGTCCACCTCTTATTTTCCGTCGTCGATACGGGAATTGGAATTGCACCCCAAAACCAAAGTAAACTTTTTAAACCGTTTTCTCAAGTGGATTCCACCACCACTCGGCAATATGGGGGAACTGGGTTAGGATTGGCTATTTGCCAACAGCTAGTGAGCCTAATGCAGGGAGAGATAGGAGTAGAAAGTCAGGAAGGAGAAGGGTCTAATTTTTGGTTTAAAATTCCTTTTTTAAAGCAAAAAAATCCCATTTCCAAACTGGCAGCACCCCCAGAATTATGGGGCCTATCTTTATTAGTGGTGGCGGACAGTGAACTGGTCCGAATGATGATTCGCGATCGCGCTGAGGGTTGGGGAATGCAAATTGATGAAACCCCCAGCGCTACAGCGTTAAATCTATTACAAACCCAGTGGGAAAAAGGCAACGCCTATGACCTGGTAGTCATTGATTTAGAAATGCCAGAAAGTACGGGAATCACTTTAGCCGAGGAAATTAAAAGAGATTCTCGATTTGCCAGCACTCCTTTGATTGCGATCGCCGCCACTCATCAGCGCAATCTCGTCAAAACTGCCTTAAACAGTGGATTTTGCGATTGCCTAATTAAACCCATTAAACCCGCTCGTTTTCTAGAAGTCATTTGCCGGATAGTCGGTCTAACCGTAGCTAGTAATCATACCCACTCTCTTTCCTATCCCAAAGCTAAAACTCAGATCTCAACCCTCCCCTTAAAAATTCTCCTCGCGGAAGATAACCCAGTCAATCAAAAAGTAGCCATTAAACAGTTGGAATTTCTAGGATATCAAACGGATGTTGCCAATCAAGGGGAAGAGGCCCTGAAATTGTGGCAGGCTCATCCCTATGACATCATTTTTATGGATTGCCAAATGCCCGTACTGGATGGATACCAAGTCACCCGAGAAATTCGTCGCCTAGAACAGGAAACCGGCAATTCCACCGTTAGCAACCCGAACCATACCGTCATCATCGCCATGACGGCTCACGCCATGAAGGAGGACCGGGAAAAATGTTTAGAAGCGGGAATGGATGATTATATTAGTAAACCTGTATCCCCCGACCAACTTCAGGCTATACTATCAAAATGGGTGAATCAATTGAGCGGCGCAAGGGTTAGTTTGCCAACCCTTGACTCGCGCGAGAACTCTTCGGCAGACCCGATTCTAGATCTAGAGCGTCTCGAACGTATTTCCCAGGGAGATTCGGTTTTCCGCAACGACCTGTTAGAAACTTTTATTGAAGAACTGCAACTCCATATAACATCACTGCAAAGCGTGTCCTCCGAAGACTTTACCACCCTCAAACAAGAAGCCCATTATATTAAAGGTGCCAGTGGAAATGTAGGAGCACAGCAACTTTTTAGTATTGCCACCCAATTGGAACGGGAAGCCAAGCAAGGTAAAACTGATAATTTATCGGATTTAGTAGCTCAATTAACTGACGCCTATCAAGCCTTCATTATTTTTGTAGATCGAACCGAACCCCGAGAATGAACCCCTTTTTTAGAAAATTTTTAGTCGTACATGGCATTGAGTACCTCATCCTAGATTGCGCCTTAAAGATATGCAAAACTTCAGCGGGCGTAGACCGATTTGCGGATGCTCCGGGTCCCATTCAGGTCAATGATGAGGTGGGTCTGGCATTCCCCGAATTGATAGGCGTAGAGGACCTCTTACAGGAGGTTTTAGAAGGGCGGCAGATCAGCTTTGATTTAAAATCCCTGAGTCGGTTTAACGAGGCCGGGAGTCCCGTTTATTTTGATATGTATGTCGTTCAGAAAGTAGAAATTGAAACCCAGGAACAGCAGCTTATCGTTTTTTTAGAAGACGTCACCGAACGGATGAGTTTGGAGCAGCGATTAGTCCAGGCCACCAATGAAACCCATTTACTAATTGCCGCTCTCTCGGAATCAAAACGCTACATTGAGCAAATTCTCTCATCCATGGCTGAAGCATTAATCGTCACCAGTGAAACAGGCTTAATTAAAAAAGTTAATCAAAGTACGCTGGATTTGTTTGAGTATACTGAGGCAGAATTACTCGGAAAAGGGATTTCCCAAATTGTGGGAAATTATCAGGATTTAGTCAAAGATTTTTTTCTTTCTCAGATGGAGGGAGATGAGCCGGGATGGTCCCCGGTAGAAATTGTTTGCCAAACCAAAACTAGGAAAAAAATTCATGTCGCTTTTTCCTGTGCAGTGATTGATGTTTCCGAGGCAGATATTCCCGATTTGGTATATATTGGTCGGGATATCACCGAGCGCAAGCGCAAGCAACAGCGGAATTTGGCACAATCGGCGACGATTCGGATTTTGTCGGAATCAGCAAATCTTTTAGAGGCGGCACCGAAACTATTACCGGCCTTGTGTGAAAGTTTAGAGTGGGATATGGGTGAAGTTTGGAGGGTAGATAGGAGAGACGGCCCTGGGAACTATCCGGTATCTACGGTGTTAAGGGAGCCCGAGTGCCATCCTGACTCTCTCACTTGTCTGGAAGTGTGGCATAAAGCAACCTCCGGAGGGGAAGAATCGCTCCAGGTAGCCCGAGGGACACAGTTAGTTAAGGGGGAGGGGTTAGCCGGTCGGGTGTGGGCGACTCATTCGGCGATCTGGATTGCTGATCTGCCGGGGGAAACGATCGCAGGGCCGGGAACAGAGGTCTTAGTCCAGGCGGGTTTGCACGCCGGGTTTGGCTTCCCAATTTGCGGCGACGCTTCGGAAATGCAAGGGAGGGTAGAAACGGACCAAACCCCGGAATTATTAGGGGTGATCGTATTCTACAGCCGAGACATTCAGATGATTGATGAGGACTTGATGGCAACTTGCAGTGCGATCGCCAGCCAGATCGGTCAATTTATCAAGCGCAAGCAAGCTGAACTCGCCTTGCAAGAAATCCAAGAACGCTACCGCGATTTATTTGAAAATGCCAGCGACTTGATTCAAAGTGTCTCGATAGAGGGCCGATTTTTGTATGTGAATCGAGCCTGGAGAGAAACCCTGGGATACAGTCAATCGGACCTTGATTGCCTGACAGTGTTTGATATGCTGCATCCCCAGTGCAAACCCCGTTATCAAGACCTCTTTCAACGCATCTTTTCCGGGGAAATGATTAATCAAGTAACGGCTGAATTTATGACTAAATCGGGTCAGACAATTTTCTTACAAGGAAGTATGAATTGTAAGCGGGTAGAAGGTAAACCTGTAGCTGTTCAAGGAATTTTCAGAAACATCACCGATCGCATTCAAGAAAACTTATTATGTTAAGGGAAGGACTACCAGAACCGGGCCCGGGCTGCACTGGCTAAATTTTAAATCAAACTTTGTTAAAGCCGGATTTTGGATAAAAAGGACAGGGGTATCTATGGGTTCTAGTTCAATCTTTAAATCCCCAGAGGTCAGCACAGTTTAGGCTAACCTTTGGGGAGTGGTTTAAGTTCTTATTGTTTTACAAAATGGTCTTTTTCGCTCCTAAGCGATGCCAACCAACTGGATCTCAAAAATCAAATCTTTTCCAGCCAGGGGAGGATTGGCATCTAACGTCACTTTTGACTCGGAAATCGCCGTAATTACCACGGGAATGATTTGATCCGGTGATTGTTGAATTTGCAGTTCTTGTCCCAAATCTAAAGGGATATTTTCCGGCAGTTGCTGGCGTTCAACTTCCACCACCATTTCTTGGCGATGGGGTCCGTATGCTTCATCTGCTGGAATTTTTTCGGTTTTGGATTCTCCGGGAGCCATTCCTAAAACAGCTTGTTCAAAACCGGGAATGAGTTGTCCTTCCCCTAAAACAAATTCCAGGGGGTCGCGATCGATGGATGAATCAAAGACGGTGCCATCATCTAATTTACCCGTGTAATGAACTTTCACTATATCGCCCTGCTTGGCTTGGGTCATTTTGTTTGCTCCTAATAATGTGAGTGAAAACAAAGCATCCAAGTCTATAGCCGATCGCCTCATGATCTGTGCAGCAACCCGTTAAAAAAACGGGTTAAATAGACTGGATTGAAGTGAAGAAACGTTTTCCCCTCCTTCATGCTAAATGGATCCGGCTGGAGGGCAATCAACCCAGGGAAAGCCTGAACGCTCAAATCCCCCACCAACCTGGACCGGCGTTCTCTTGTGGTTATTTGGTTAGTATTTTAGCTTGCCAGACGGAATTTTGCCGAGAGGGAAGGGGGAGAGGGAGCAGATGGGGGCGACTGCCATCCAGACCGAGGATGTTCGTAGTAAAGAGTTGCTGTCATTTCCAGATCTTTGCCATCATTTTTCTCATTTTCCCGGGTTAGGGGTCGAATTTGCGCCCTTTCAGTAGATAAACCTGCATTTTCCCCTTGCCTTTAATCTCGATCGCCCCGCGTTCTTCAAAAAGGTATTGATCCTGCAAGCGTTCGTAAGTGGCCCTAGAAACTTGAATTTGGCCCGGAATGCCGTGAGATTCCATTCTGGAAGCAGTATTCACCGTATCCCCCCAGAGGTCATAAATAAATTTTTTAATGCCAATTACTCCAGCCACGACGGGTCCGGTATGGACCCCCATTCGCATGGTTAAAGATTGATTAAATTCTGAATTAAATCGGGCGATTTCCCGTTGCATCTCCAAGGCCATTTCTGCGATCGCCATAGCACTATCTGGACGGGGAACGGGCATTCCTGAGACGACCATGTAACAGTCGCCAATGGTCTTAATTTTTTCTAACTGATACTGTTCTAAGGCGCGATCAAAGCGAGAAAAAATATTATTGAGCAACTGTACTAATTTTGAGGGTTCAATTTGACCGGAGAGTTGGGTAAAGCCGACAATATCGGCAAATAATACCGTGACTTCAGCAAAACTATCGGCGATGTTTTCCTCGTGGACTTTGAGGCGACTGGCAATTACCTCGGGTAAAATATTTAGCAACAAACTTTCCGCCTTTTCTCGCTCGATCTCCAGGGCTTTAGTAGAGGATTCTAAGGTCTCCAACATCGCATTAATGGTCTGGCCTAAACTGGATAGTTCATCTTTCCCTGAGACGGAAACTCGCAGGGCCAAATCCCCACTGTTATCGATTTTTTTGACATCTTTACTCAAATATGATAGGCGAGCCAAAACCATTTTTTCTAACAGTAACAGGGTGCAGAAGCCGAAGACAAGTCCCACGATCGCCAGAGACACCATGAGATACCGCGAACTGATTTGCCCTTGATGAAAAATATCTCTGGGGAGATTAAGTTCTAATAACACGGCAGGATTGCCGTAGATATCCCGTAATAAACTATAGCCAGCGATCCATTCCGAACTTAGGGGTTCGATGAGAATAGGAGGTTCTTCGGACATTTGAGATAACTGCGCGATCGTCGGCTGTAACTCAACGGGAATGGTAGGATCCATTAACCCATAAGCCCTAACATCCAAATGGGTGAGTTTTGCCAACCGTTGGATTTCTTGACGATCCAAGAAGCGGGCGATCGCCAGAGTTCCCCGGCTGGGAAGATTACCTTGACTATTGAGAATAGGTCCACTGGCGATCGTCATCGGACGGGTGCCAATGGTAACAATTCCAGCTAAGGATTCTTTGGGATTAGACCCCTGAATAGAAGTCGCGGTAATCTTCTCGGAAATCTCTGCCGGAATCGGGACTAAAGCCTGACGAATTAAGTCAAAACCCTGGCCGAAAACGAGTTCACCTTCTTGATTAATAAATAAGATAGCGTTAGCTCGAACTGAGGCTAAACTAAGCACCCCCAGATTTCTGTCGATATAGTCGGAATTGCCATCTTCAATAAAAGTATAAGTTTCATCCCAGACTCCCCACTGAAAATTCATGGTTTTTAACTCCTCCTGATAATTGGAGAAGGCATCTAAAACTCGTTGAACATTCCGCCTTGCTTCTTGTCGTTCTAAGGCGGTAAATCCATTGAGTAAAATTCTGGAAGAGGTGAGATGCACAACTCCAAACAGCCCAGCCAGGGTCATACCGATCGCGAGTAAAGTTTTCTTCCGGAGGGTCATTAGGCCACTAGAGGGGAGGGGACATATCAGATAAATTATGACATGAATCGGTTATTTTTTAATAAATCTGGCCCACCAATTCTGTCTTTCTTTCCCTTTTTTAGTAACAAGTTCCATCATTTCTTCGGTCGGGGTCACGACAGCCAGTCCGGCACCTGAATAAAGAAAGAGAGTACAGGCAGTCGTTGCTACTAACTTAACAAAGGATTGAAGTTATTAAAGAGATTGGGTGCGTTCTAAATAGATTTGGGCGACTTTATCTCCCGGGTTGATTCGTAGACATTTTTGGAAGAACCGGGCCGCTTCGGGATAGGAGCCTTTATTGTAAAGCTGGATGGCTTCTTCAAAGATACTTTTGGTGATTAATTTGCCTTCGCGGATGGCTGCGGGGTCGGCATCAAAGACTTCATAAACGGAGACAATTTCTGATTTGCCTTTAACCGTGACGCGATCAATATGTCTAATATTATAAACATTGGGGTCCTCTAAACCGCAAAAAGTGCGATCGCCAATTAATAAGGATACTCCATAATTTTTGGTCAAGCCTTCGATGCGGGAGGCTAAGTTGACTGCATCGCTAATTACGGTACTATCCATGCGTTTGGGTCCACCCACGGTTCCCAGCATTAAAGAGCCGGTATTGATGCCAATGCCGATATGAACCGGAAGATAACCCGCTTTTTCTCGGCCTTGATTATAATCAGTGAGCTGCTTTAACATAGAAATTCCGGCTTTAACGGCATCATCAGCGCTGCCGCTAAATAAGGCCATAATTGCATCGCCAATATATTTATCAATAAAGCCATTATTCTCGGCGATCGCCGGTTCCATACAGGACAAATAAGAGTTAATAAATTTAAAGTTATCTTCGGGTGTCATCTTTTCCGAAAGGGTTGTAAAATCTCGGATATCGGAAAATAAAATGGACATTTCCATTTCTACGGCCTCCCCAAGTTTGACTTCTACAATACTTTCATAACCCAGAAAATAGAGGAATTCATGGGGAACAAAGCGCCCATAAGCATCGGTTAATTCTAATTCAGCATCTAGGGCATCTTCTAAGTTTTGATTCAGTTGGAAAAGTTCTTTGGTAAACCGTTCTCGTTCGGCTTCAACTTGTTTGCGATCGGTAATATCTTGAAAGGCCGCCATTGCATAAGAAATACTACCATTGTCGTCATAAATTGGGGTTCCCCAGGCTTCGATGGGGATAGTGTCATCATTGCGGCGAATTTCCATATCGTCGGCCCGGGTCCGATCGCCTTTGAGGGCGCGGACGATGGGTAAACTTTCAGAAGGATAGAGGCGATCGCTTCCCGCAAAATAAATTTGATAAACCTCGGATAACTGATGGGATTTGACAGAGTAGATTGCCCCTTTTCCTAATAACTGTTTCGCCTTTTGATTGGTATAGTAAGGCATCCCCTGGGCATCGAGAACGGCGATCGCCACCGGCATTGCTTCGAGAAACTGGGTTAATTGGCGTTGGCTGTCTCGCTGGACTCCCCGGCTGTAGTATCCCGCGATCGCGATCGCCGAGGTCGTTAAGGACACGATAGGAGAGACAACAGGAACCCACCAACTGTTAAGAAAAGCAACATAACCCCCCATTAAACTTCCGAGACTCCCCAACCCAATCCAGACCGCAAAAATAGCCCATCGCCAACTATAATTATTTCTAAATATTCGAGCTTGAAGCAATGAATAAGAAACCGTTGCACCGGCCAGAGAGTTGAAAGCAATCCAGAACCATTCCACCGAATCCGGCCAGACTTGAAGGAAGGGACGACCGTCGAGGGCAGCACTTAAGATTTGCGCAGTCGCATTAGCATGAATTACCACCCCAGGCATTCGGATTAGGCTATTGCCATTCGCACTGTATGGGGTCAAAAATAGATCATTCAAACTTTCAGCACTCACCCCAACTAACACCACGCGATCGCGGATTAAATCAGGGGGAATGCGCTCATTCAAAATATCGGTCATTGAGATACGTTTAAAATTATTTTCTCTCCCTTTATAGTTCAGAAAAATTTGATATCCTCCCGTATCTGCCCGGACATATCCTCCTTCATTTCCTTCTAAAGGCATAAAGTGGGCCTGACCCAATTGCAATTGGGAATTATCCGACTCCACCGACTCTAAAGTAATTCCTTCGGCTGCTAAATAAATCAAACTCAGCTTGACCGATAAACTTAATTTCATCGTTTCATCGTTAACCACAGAGAGTAAGCTGCGACGGACTTTTCCATCAGCATCTAACACCAAATCTGCCATTGCCACCTGTTCAAGTTTTTCTAAAATGGGTGAGGCTTGGACGCGATTGCCCACGACTTTTTCTACCCCAATTAAATTTGGGGTAGACTCAAACACTTGTTGTAATTTTTCACTCCCGGGTTGAACCGGAAAATTCCGATATAAATCAATTCCAATCACCCGGGGCTGATGTTTTTTAATATTCTCTAATAATTCGGCTAAAATGGCATCTGGCATCGGCCATTGTCCGATTTCTGTAATATCTGGTTCATCAATAGTAACGATTACAATTCGAGGGTCGATGGGTTCGGAGGGACGGTAGCGAAAAAATAGATCTAACGTCGCCCACTCTAACAGTTGAAATACTCCCCCTGAGTTAGCGGCAATCACGATCGCAGCAACAGTGGGGGCTGTCATCAAGACCCCGCGCCATTTCCAAACTTGCTTTCTGACCTTTAGCCACATCTGTTATTGGTATCCAGAAAGGACGAGAGAATCTGGATTCCTCCCAAATTCTATATGACTTCTGTTAGTTTTGTGATGGGAGTAATGAAGTTTCAGACCCCTGATCCGGTTTGCGGGTTTAGGTTTGAGCAATTTGATGTTTCATGGACGATTGGCTTGGCATCCTGCGTTCCCTAGATTAGACAAACCCAATCCCACCCTTTCCATCGTCAGATCCTAAAAAAAGAAGCCGGGAAAAATTTTTCCCGACTGAATAAAATGGCAACGGTTTAACAGGCACTGGGGATTAAAATCCAGGATGTTATAAACTCTCTCGACTCCCCAGAAGTAACCTTATTCAGGTTGGATTGGTTTGCTGGCAATTTCCTCAAGTCCAACGGACGTTAAGACCTCGGTCCAGGTTGCTAAGATGCTGGGGTCATTGGGAGTTGACTCCCGAAGCTGGGCTAAGGTTGTCATCATTTCATACCAAATCCCGGCCTTTCCGTACTGCTGGGCCAGTTCTAGGGTGGGGTCGGCAGCTTGGTCTACTTGGGTTAGGGAACGGGCTTCTACTCGCCGAATTTCTCCCTCTACGCCAGGACTATCGGGTTTGAGTCCGCTTTCCTCGACCAGAATAAAGGTCCAGCTATAGGTTATTCCAATTTCTAAAGCCGGTGCATCTTCAGGTAAGGAGAATGCTAAGACGGTATTTTCCCCTCCGGCAACAGGAATTTTAGTCTGGTAATGATGATTGTTATTTTCATCTTTGAGGGCAAAAAATATTTCTCTTGCTGAAGTTTCTGGAATGTACAGATAAAATGTAGGACGTTCTGCTACAGTCAAGCCGTTATTTGCGCCCGGAGTGAGTGGGGTGACGCATTGACTGGAGAGGACTGTTGTTTGCAAACAGGGATTTGCATCTCGGGATGCACCCCCGGCTGTATTTCTCGGTTGCCCCTTTCCGGGAGGATTAAAGGTGGCCTGGGCGATTAGCTGGGTCTCTAAAAGTTGAACCCTGTGAGTACCGTTGCTTACCGAGGTCTGGGCCTGGGCTTGAGTGGCGATCGCCCCCAACCCTCCCAGATGGAGGGATAGGGCGAATAAAATCGTTAGTGGTACATTAGTCTGTTGCCTTGCCATAATACATTTACCCCTTTAGGAGGATGTGCCGCTTCCTTAAAGTTTACTACAGTTCCCGGCTCGATGTTAAGTCCTGCTTGATGAGGTTTTATAAAGTTTTATTAAAGTTGGCCTTTTTTATTTAAACCTGACTGCTTTAAAGGCACTTTTCCTGAGCGGATTTCCCGATTATTTTCTATCAGGGGAATTTTTTATGTTCACCCCTAAAGGTCATTTTGGGGTTGCTGGCTGGATGGGAACTTCCATAGAGAGGGAGTTGAATTCCCCGATTTTTCAATCTTAAGTCAAGCCCTTAAAAATAGGGATTAAATTATTAACATTTTTTTAGAATTTCTTTTAAAATCCGGTTTAGAAGAGGGCAACCCTTAACCCCTTTTTCCCTCTTCTGAGATTCTACAAAATTAGGGAGCGATCGCAATTAAAGCAAACCACTCAGTCTTAAATGGGATACTCTGAGCGAGCAAGATGCTTGCACTCCAAGGGTTGGCTAATTTTCTAATCTCCATTTTAAACAGGCAACAGGTTACCCAGGGGGTCGGATGCTTTTTGTACTTTAAAGCCAATTCCCCACCAAAATAAAGGGTGCCCAGTAAAACGGATGCTGATACTGGGTTTGGTGTAATAAGGCGACTTGAGCGCGACGTAGGGCCTCAGCTTTGCTCATGTTAGCGGCAGAGAACTCGCGGTAAAAATCAGCCATCAACTGAGAAGTCGATTCGTCCTTCACGGACCACAATGTTGCTAACGTAGAACGTGCGCCCGATCGCACCGCAAATCCAGCTAATCCCAAGGCGGCACGGTTGTCTCCGGTTGCAGTCTGACAGGCGCTTAAAACGAGCAATTCAATCGGGTGCAGGGAGTTGAAACCCCTGCGGTTTTCTCGCGATCGCAGTAAGGTTTGAAATTCTGCCATCTGAATTTTCTCATCATAAGTGAGAATAAACGTTTCCTCGGGATTAGAACTAAACTGTCCGTGAGTTGCCAGATGCACCACCGGATAAGATGTCTGTTCGATCTGTTGCTTCAGGGCAAGGGCGGTAAACTCCTGATTTAAAATAGTATGAGACGGGACATTTGAGGCAATTTGAGCCAGTTCCCGAGCCACTCCAGGCAAGGCGTTAAAGCCTTGGCGAGCTTCTGTTAATCCGGCAGTTAAGGCGCGCAGTTCCTCCCGGGCGATCGCCTGGGGAGCAAGCAATTGTAATCCCGGGGTGAGGGCAAGGCTATACTTTTCGATCAGATACTGCTGTGAGTCATGTAAAACGGCCATGGGTAGATTTCGGAGCAAGCCATCCAGAACGAATACCAGGGTTTTAATATTTCCTGCGGCTAAACTCGTTTCTGCGGGTCGGATCAGCCAGTCATACACTTGTTCCGATAACTGTAACCGTTCCTGATTGGAGAAAAAGGGATTGAGAGATTCGAGTAAATGATTGAGAGTACCCTCCACCTTAGTAGCTGATAATTGGGTGGCGTAATGACGCAGGGGTTGTCCTGGGAGGGAGAGAATCACTTCTAGGCGATCGGGTAAAATAATCGGATAAATGGCGGCAGCACTGGGGTCTATTTCGTCGATCTGCACGGGCTGCACGTCTAAGCAGGCTTGGCGAAAGAAGTCCTCTAATTCCGCCAGTTGTAGCGCTTCAATCGTTTCCCGGGCTTGTTTGAGTTGCCCTTGGGTGGGATTGGAGTTTAACAGTAAACCAATCAGTTCTCGATAGATGGGTTCGACTCGGGCTTGAAAGGAATATTGCACATCTACAGAAATGGCGACTAAGTCTCGGCGCAGGATAGCTAGACTCTCCACAGCTTGAGTGTAAGCGGCGATCGCCTCGTCTGTCTGACCCTTCTGCATCAAAATTCGCCCGAGTTGCCACTGCCATCGCGCCGCAATCTCGGTGGCATTGATACTGCTGGCGATCGCTAGAGCCTGTTGGGTTAATTTTTGCGCCTCTGGTAGCTGGTGGGTGCGTTTATACAGGTATCCCAACTCCCCGAGAGCGTAGGATTGTGCACGGGGGTCTTGGAGTGCATTGGCGTCTTGGATAGCGGTTGCCAAGATCTGGGCGATTTGTCTAGCACTGATCGTCTCACTACCGGACCCCTCCAGCAGTTTCAAGGCATTTGATGCGAAATTCACGCGAGCATAGACTGCCGCACGACTGGGGGGGAGGGTTGCCAGTTCCGGGGTGACTAGGTTTAAGAGCGATCGCGCGGTTTCCCACTGTTGGGTTTCTACAAATAAGCTGAGTTGATTGAGTTGGGCATCTATTTTGACCCTGGGTACGATAGCCTGGGTGACGGCTTGCTGATAGTAAGTGAGGGCTTCTTCCCGTTCCTGCAAGGCTCGGGCAGTATTTCCTAAACTCAATAAAATCGGGCTAAGATCGGCGGTAGACTTTAAACCCTGGGCAACTGCTAAACTTTGTGCTAGCACCCGTTGCGATTCTCGTAAATCCCCCCCGACTTGCAAGGCATTTCCTAGGCTTCGCAATCCGGTTACCTTCACGGTAGAATCCGGTTGAGATTGCAGTTGTTGGTTAACCTGCTCTAACAGCATTTGCGCTCGCCGGTACAGTCCTAAGACTTGCATCCCTTGGGCTTGGTTGATTTGGCTTCCCAAAGCTCCCGTCATATCCCCCACCAACCGATAGACTGATTCGGCTTGTTTCCAACTGTCGAGGGCGGCTTCTGGTTCTCCCTGTGCCAGTTGCAAACTCCCCCGAGTATTCAGGGCTTGGGCGAAAATCTGTTGTGAGAATGCTTCGGGGGCTGAGGAACTCGGGGCTTGTCGGGTGGGGCTCGCGGATTGATCCAGGAGGGATAAACTTTGAGCGATCGCCTTTTGAGCCGGTTCCCACTCTCCCAATTCTTGATAGGCGAGGGAGAGATAGTTGAGACTGAGTGAGTGATTGAGGCGATCGCCACTTTGTTGATAACGATTTGCGGCGCGGGCCCAGACTGCTACCGCTTCCGCAAACCGGCCCCCTTGATAAAGCTGCCTTCCCTGGTTTAGTAGGGTTACCAGTTCATCCTCCACCGGCTGAACCTGGAGTTGTGACAACTGGGGGCGATCGCCGGAATTTCCATTGTTGGTAGTAAAAGTGAGGGATTGTGAGGGGACTGGATGAATACCCAAGGCGACTGCCGGTAAAACCATCATGGCTAATCCTAACCCCATCAGGAAAGCTAGACCCCTTACGGGCAGTTGACCCCCCCTAAAAAGGCGATATTTCCCGTGGATTAAGCGTGATCGACATCGGCTGATAAATTGCGCCCACATTCGATTTATAAACTCGATACCACCGCTCAAACTGCCTTTGGATGAGATTGCCATCTGTTCCCTCTCTTCCCCATGAAATAACTATCCCCTTTCTCTCTCCACCCAAGATGCGCAGATTCAGGGTAGGGATTCAATTTCCCCACCCCCGGTTTAAGGAGACTCCTCCCTCCCTCTCCCCTCTTGAAGGGCAGGGGACCGGACTTGTGGAAGGTTTCCGACTTTTTCTGCGGAAGTTCCCCGACTTAAAGCATAAGTTTTGGCGTAGAATTTAGCTAGATGTTAGGCTATTCCATTAAAGAATCTTCATAAATTTCGGTCAGGGGTAAGGTTAATCCCAGGGATTCTAAATGCAAGTCTTTTCCTGGACTTAAAATTGTTTGTTGCCACTGACCTTGAGGGGTTTTGCGATAAATTTCAATCGCCTTTTTTTCTTGAGGAACGAGTATATATTCCTGAAAACTGGGTAATTTTTGATAGGCGAAAAACTTCTCCTGACGGTCCGTGGCGACGGTATTAGAAGAGAGAACTTCAATAATTAACCGGGGTTGAGTTTTAAAGTTGGGATTACCCTCTTCTGGTTCCCCAGTCACCATGACATCTGGATAATAGGCTACATCTGCCGATGAAATCCAGAGTTTCATCTCGGCAGTAAAGACTTGGTAGGGAGTATCCCGCAGGCGATCGTACAGTCCCGAACCAATATTAATAGCAAGGCGATCATGTTCAGGACTGAGGGTTTCAATTTCAAATAATTGACCCGCGATATAGTCATGGCGAACGGGACTGGTTTTTTCCAATTCGAGATAGTCCGCAAACGCCAAGGTTGTCGGTTCATCGTCCATTTTCGGAGTACCACAGAGGGGTTAAATCTTATATTACCGGGTTCTGGCCCTCGTTAAGGCGATCGCCTCCTCACCCTAGGATGATTTTAAGCGAAATTTGGAAATAGCCACAGTGCCTCGGGGGATAATTTCTGATATCCCTGCCTAGTGTGTGGGTTCCCGGTATTAAGATTAGCAATTTTGGTAGAAAGGGGAGGCGATCGCCCAGAAAATGTAGAGTGGGATTAGCCTAATTGCAAGAAATTCAGATAAATTGTGAGTGAATGAAGAGAATCCGTTAAAAATTGGGGGGGAAAGTTAAAATTCCCTAACAAAGAGGTAACAAAGGGGGAGATTGACCCGAGGTGAGATTAACTCATTTGTAGCCAGCCGCGCCGGACTGCATAAACCAGGCGATCAATAAGGGTAATTTCCTCATCACTAAGTTCTTCTTCTAAAAGGGCAACTTTAAGAAATTGCCGATCGCGTTCGGTAATGCGACCGACGGAATAAATATGAGAAAATACATCGGTTACCGTTAGGTTCGGGAACTGATAGATAGCATCGATGATCATCATAAGAATTTTCCTAAGTTTCAAAATTTCTATCGGCTTCTGAAGCTACCATAAACGCGATCGTCTAGATTCAACCACCGCAGATTTATAGAAATCGATTCTCCGTAAATTCTCGGATACCCGGACCCGTATATTCTCGTATTTCGGAAAGTAGAGGGAAAATTACTGAGTAAACTGCTTTTAGAATTGCCCTGAATTCCCCCCCCAGGGTCACGGTTTCCTCATGCCCAGGAACCCTGTCAGGGAACCGATGTTGCAGATTCAGGGAGGTAGGGAGAGATCGGCTGGGAATGCTTGCCCCAGTCTACTTCAGGGGCGATCGCCGGCTGTCTGCTACCCCACAAATTGCCGCGAGTACCAACCATCCTAAAATGTTAACCCGAGAGTCAAACAGGGTGACATCGAAGAGGTGAAATAGGGTACAGCCGGCAAAGGTGACAAGGTAGGTGAAAAAAATTAAGCGATCGTTTGTCATCATCCCAGGGATAGAGGAAGTCGCTTCGGAATTTCCGCCTAAAGGCATAGAGTACCAATTTTGTAACACTAACACCCCTTGGGCTAAGATCCAACCGACTAAACCAGACAATAACAGGACCCCCGGAATCCCAGTTTCCGCACTCAACATCAAAAAGAGGTTGTGGGGATGACCCATCCAGACTTGAGTCTGGGCTTCGTAGAGGTCGGTAAAAGTTCGCAACCCCCAGCCCGTGAGGGGGCGATCGCGGGTGAGTTGCCATGCAAACTGCCATTGCGTGGTGCGTAAGGTTGCCAGGGGGCGATCGGGATATAACTGGTCCGTGATTCGCATCCAAAAATAGGCGGGAACGACTCCTTGCAACCCTTGCCGTAGGGAGTCAGGACCGAAAGCAGAACCCAGTACCGCCATAATCGCCCCGCCAAATCCCAGTAGCAACCAGCGCCATCCTTGGTACAGGATAAATGCCAACAGGACCAACAAGGCAAGCGCCCATCCATTGCGGGAATTGGTTAACACCAAGGCTACCCCATTCGCCAACAGCGCCAGAGTCAAAAACAGCAACCCCCAGGCAACTTTTCCCTCCTCCCCTGTTACCGAGAGGTCAATGGTTTTCACCACCCGGGGATCACGGGGATCGCGGACCTTTTCCTGTTGTTTCGGCTGTTGTTTGAGGGTGCGCCATGCTTGAAACGTCTCCACCCACAGCCCCAAACCCAGAGTCAGTGTCATTAAAAAATAACTAGCCAAGACGTTGGCATATTCAAACACTGAAGCCATCCGGCCCGGGGGTGCGCCGGTTTCGTCCAAACGCCAATCCAAAATTAATCCTAATTTGACTGGCCCCGCCCATCCCCAAAATAACTGACCCCAGCCAATCACGGCGATCGGGATCGACGTGGCGATCGCAATCCAAGCAATTCGCCGCATCTGTGCCGGAGTCTGGATCAGCAGGCTAAACGTGACAAACAAGGCAAAGTAGGGCAGAAAATTAAATAACCCCAGGAACGCAGTCAGGCGATCAGTTGCAAAAACCGTACTCAACAGGAACCATAGGGCCAGCAGCGCAAATCCTTTGTTCAGCGATCGCCCGTTAATTTCCCGATACCGTTGTTTCCAGGTCCCAAACAGGGCCAACAACAAACCCATCCCCCCCAGTAAGGGACTCATGGGTAATAAAAATAGCCCCACTTGGGCGCTATTCCACCAGAGTTGTAACCGGCGATCGGGATGGTAAACGGCACGAAGGGGTAAGGATTTGGTCATGAGTCTTTGACAAGATGAATCAGGAAGGATGAAAGCGTTACTCAGAAATTAAGAAACGACGCAAGTCGTTACTCCGAACAGTCCCTCATCTCCTGTTTCTCCCCTTTCTTCCTGAACAACAACCGGATTAAGCCAATTCCCAACAGTCACTCCGCGTCAACCGAATTTGGGCCAGGGTAAATATTGTGGGGATAATTCGCCCGTAGTTGGTGGCAATCGTGCGCCAGCCTAAATCGGCGAAAAACCAACCCCACAAGACGGGTCCGAGTAAGGTTAAGGCACTGCGGGCCGCCCCATAACGGGCGACGGAGAGGGCCATTCCTCGCTTGGCGGTTTGGGCGCTGAGGTAAGTCTGAACTTGACCCGCAGCTATTGCACTACCCCGGACGATCGCAGTTTGGGCGACTTGATAGCGGGCAAAATGAAGAGCAAATTGGTGGGCGATATGTTTGAGAACGATCGGCTTGACAACCGAAGTAAAGGCTACCGCACTTCCCCCTTTGAAGAGTAAACCGAGGGGGTCTTTTTGCACCGACAGGGGCAGAGGTTTAGGAATTTTAGCCCGGGTCAGCGATCGCTGAACTCGCAGAGTCAGGGAGTTTTGTTCCGAGGTGGGTAATTGCCGCCATGCCTTCCCTAACAGGCACAGAAACACTTCAGCTTCTAAATCCGTGGTGGACAGTTTTTGAGAATAGGGAATTTTTAAATAGCGGCAAACTTGGATTAAGGTTTGTCGGTAGGTGACTTTCCGGGTTTTTCCAGTCAGGACGGTCAAGCCATCAGCGGCAAGATAGCGAAATCGCTCTTCGATCGCATCCAGCCAGAAATCGCGATCGCGACTTTGGATGTCGATCGGTTCTGGAGTTTGTAGGTAATCGATTGGATTAAAACGGCGGCGGAATAAGATGTCGGTGATTTGCTGTAATTCCTCTTCCGTGGCTAACTCTAGCGCTGCTCTCAGTTCTTCCAACGTTGGCTCCTCCCCTCTGCTTGTCTTAAAAACCCTGTGGTTTTGATAGATGGGCAATCTTTGGTTTGCGATTCTTCCGCCGACTCAACGGCCAGAAATACTTACGATCTGTTCCTGCCTTCCGAGTTGGCCGATTGCTGTTAGCTTACTCGAAAGCGTCACTGATCCGGTAGATTAGTCAAACCCCTTTTTTACATAGAACACAACATTATACCGATGAGCGATCGCATCGTTGAATTTGATATTGCCGTGATCGGTGCTGGCGTCTCCGGGTTGATCTGCGCCCAGCAGTTGCGGTTCCTGGATCATTCTGTCATCGTCCTAGAAAAATCTCGCGGCGTGGGCGGACGAGTCGCTACCCGTCGATTATACGATACCCATGCTGATTTTGGCGCACCGTTTTTAGACCCTAGGGGGACACTATCCCAACAGTTGGTGCAAGCCCTATCTCGGGCGGGAATTGTGGGACCCTGGACCGATACGGTTTATCGCGTTGAAGAGAGCGATCGCACCCCCACTCCCTGTGCCCCCCTTTCTTCTCCTTACTATGTGGCCCCGGCGGGGATCAATGGCGTAGGCAAATTTTTAGCCCGCAATTTAGAGATTTGGCGTCGCCGTCGAGTCCGAGCACTCACCCCTACAGACGAGGGGAATTGGCATCTGGAGTTAGAAAATCTGGGAGAATCCGGGGATAGTTTTGTCCCCTTGGCAGTCCGGGCAAAATCTATCGTAATGGCGATCCCAGCACCCCAAGCGGTGATGTTGTTAGAGTCGGGGGAGTCGGGTTTGCCTTCGGAGTTCCTCGATCGCCTCAAGGCGGTGGAGTTTGACCCTTGCATCACTGTGATGGCGGGGTATCCGGCATCGAAACAACGAGACTTAGTTCAGGCAGAGTATCGCGGGCGATCGCTGGTGTTTCCGCCACAAAGTCCCTTGCGGGGACTATTTTGGCAGAGTAGCAAGGGTTCAGGCGCGACTCACCCGGTATTTGTGTTTCACAGTAGCGCTGAGTTTGCCGAACGTTATTTAGATGCCACGGACTTGGAAGCCGTAGGGAGAGAATTGTGCCACTACGCTGGGGAATCAGTGATCCCCTGGTTGAATGCACCGGAATGGATGCAGGTTCATCGTTGGCGCTATGCCTTTTGTAGGCGTCCCCTGAGACAACCGTTATTGAGCGCGATGACCCCGTTACCGATGGTTTGTGCCGGAGATTGGTGTGGCGATCGGCAAATTGAAACCGCCTTAGAGTCAGGTTTAGCAGCGGCGAAGTGGGTGAACGACTGCACGGGGGGTTTGCCAATGCCACCCTTAGCCAGTTTGTGGGAGGCGATCGGCAAGGAGGGATAATTGAATTAAAAATATTAAATTACCCCTAATCTCCCTTCCAGATACCCCGATGCTTTGCTAAAAGTTTAGTAAGAGTCGAGGAATTGACTTATCAAATCACCTAAAATTAGGAGGCGACCTATCCTCGTCGTTGCTTACAAAAAGCTCTGACCCTGATTTTAGCCCTAATCCGCTGCTTTCATTGCAAAAACACTTACTCAACAAGGGAAAAGTATGCTCTCTTATCCGGGTTATAAAATATTAGAAGAAATTCACGAAAGTCACTCTACCGTTGTTTGCCGAGGGCGCAAGAAAGGCCAATCGCAGACAGAAATCCTTAAATTTTTGAAAACTGAATATCCCACCCCTACAGAAATTGCTAAATTCCGACATCAATATGAAATAATTAAGCCGTTGACTATTCCTGGCATCGTCAAACCTTTAAACCTAGAAAGCTGGGGGAGAGGACTGGTATTGACGATGGAAGATGCAGGGCCTTTGACTGTGGAGCAACTGCTGTCTAATCAAACTTTTGACTTGGAAACATTTTTCAAAATAGTGATTCCTCTGACCAAAAGTTTGGGAGAAATTCATAAATATTCTATTATCCATTTGGATATCAAGCCTCAAAACGTGGTGATCAATCTTGATCCATTCCGAGTGACGCTGATTGATTTTGGCATTTCCACCCGCCTCGAACGTTCCCACCAGACCTTGAGTAACCCAAATTTACTGGAAGGGACTTTGGCTTATATGTCCCCGGAACAAACCGGGCGGATGAATCGCTCCATTGACTACCGCACAGACTTTTATTCTCTGGGAATCACCTTTTATCAAATGCTCACAGGGGAGCTTCCTTTTGCCACCACTGATCCGGTGGAAATGGTTCATTCTCACATTGCTAAACAACCGATTCCGCCGGATCAAGTCAATCCAGAAGTTCCCCCTATGGTTAGTGCAATTGTGATGAAATTGCTTTCAAAAACTGGGGAAGAGAGATATCAAAGTGCTTACGGGTTAACCTATGATTTAGAAAAATGTTGGATTCAATGGCAAGAAACGGGACAGATTAAAGAGTTTACTCCCGGCGATCGCGACACTTCGGACAAATTTCAGATCTCGCAGAAACTTTACGGCAGAGAAGCAGAAATTACCGCGTTAATGGCGGCTTTCGGACGAGTCAGCGGAACTGCCGCGCGGGAAGAGACTTCACAAACAGGTTCAACGGCAATTGAACTTATGCTAGTTTCTGGGTTTTCCGGGATGGGTAAATCGGTGATTGTCCATGAAATTCACAAACCGATCGCCCAGCAACGGGGCTATTTTATCTCCGGAAAGTTTGACCAATTCAACCGAGATATTCCTTATCAATCTTTGATTCAAGCGTTCCAGAACCTGATTCGCCAAATTTTAACCGAAACTCCGGAACGGTTAGCTCGTTGGCAACAGCGAATTAAAGAAGCCTTAGCCACAGAAGGGCAGATTATTACCGATGTCATTCCGGAATTAGAATTAATTATTGGAGTTCAACCTCCGGTCCCCTCACTGCCCCCGACAGAAACCCAAAACCGATTTAATTTACTGTTTCAAAAGTTTATTGCTGTATTCGCGCAAAAAGAACATCCCCTGGCATTATTTCTTGATGATTTGCAGTGGGTAGACTTGGCATCTTTAAAACTAATTCAGCAATTAGCGACGGCTTCGGAGAGTCAGGCTTTACTGATTATAGGTGCTTATCGCGATAATGAAGTAGATGTGGCTCATCCTTTAATTTCGGCGATGGAGGAAATGGAGGAACAGGGCGCAATTATCAATGGCATCGAACTGCAACCGCTTAAGTTAGAACATATCAATCAATTGATTGCAGATACTCTGCACTGCTCGGAGTTCAAAAGTCTACCTCTAGCTAAGTTAATTTATAATAAAACGCAAGGTAATCCGTTTTTTATAAACCAGATTCTCCAATCTCTCTATGACAGCAAATTGTTAATTTTTCAGTTTCCGGAGAAAGGGGATAATCAAGGTGGATGGCAGTGGGAAATAGAACAAATTCAGGCTGTGGGGATGACGGATAATGTAGTAGGATTAATGACGTCAAAAATCCAGAAACTTTCACTGTCAGTGCAGGAAAATTTGAAGATAGCCGCTTGTATTGGCAATCGCTTTGATTTGAAAACATTGGCAGTGGTGCGGGAACAGTTCCAGATTGCGATCGCCCGGGATTTATGGCCTGCGGTGCGGGAAGGATTCATTTTTTCAAGCAAAAATTACAGCTTTTTACCAGAAAGCAGTGAAGAGACTGCGGCATCTTTACAAGAAAGTGATTTTGAGGTCGAATATAAGTTTCTGCACGATCGTGTCCAACAAGCTGCCTACTCTCTAATTCCGGAATCTGAACGCCCAACGACTCATTTACGAATCGGCCAGTTGATTTTCAGTCATACCCGTCCCGAGGATTTAGACTCTAAAATATTTGATATTGTGACCCATTTAAACATGGGTCGCAACTTGATATCAGACCCGGATTTTAAACTAGAATTAGCTCGCTTGAATAGCATTGCAGGCAAAAAAGCAAAAGATTCAACTGCCTACCAAGCGGCGGTAAAGCATTTGAAAATAGGGCGGCTTTTGTTGCCAAAAAATTCTTGGGAAAATAATTATGAACTCACATTTTCTTTGCATCGCCAACTAGCCGAATGTGAATATTTAACAGGAAATTTTGCGGGGGCTGACGAACTATTTAAAATTACCTTAGAACGCGCTACTGACAAATTTGAACGCGCGGAAATTTATAACCTAATTGTGCTGCTCACGATTACTCAAGAGCGGTTTCAAGAATCAGTGCAAGCGGGATTAGCGGGAATGAAGCTAATGGGGTTAGAAGTACCGGAAACCGATGGGGAATTGCAAACGGCGATCGGCACTCAAATGCAGGCCGTACAGGCCCATTTAACCCAGGTAAACATTCCCGATCTCTTGCACCGAACCCCCATGGAAGACCGAGAAAAGCAAGTTTGTATGACTCTCTTGGCAAACTTCTGGGGAGCTTCATTTGGCGGTGGTTACATTAACTATAATGTCTGGTGCGTCTTAACCCTGACCCAGCTTTCATTAGCCTTTGGTCATGCCGAAACCTCTGCATTTGCTTACTCTGCTTACGGGTTGATGCTGGCGCTGCAAGAAGACTATAAAACCGGGTATGAATTTGGCGAACTTTCTTTAAAACTACTAGACAAATCCCAGACTCCAGTATTTGGTGGCAAAGTCATTAATTTGTTTTGTAATGCGGTTAATACTTACCGAAAACCGTTTAGCAGTAATCTACCTCTCTACGATCGCTCTTACGGCATTTGCCGGTCTGTGGGAGATGTCATTTATGGAGTTTGGGCCTTATTTTTGAGACTTTGGACCCGCTTGGAAATGGGCGACAACCTGCAAGAAATTGCCAAAGAGGCAGAAAAATCTCTGATTACTATCCGTCAGACCAATTATCAGAGTATGGTTTATGTTTGTCTGAATTTTCAGCACTTCATCAAGCAATTACAGGGGATAAATGATGAGTTTGATGAAACGGAAGGTTTGAAGTTTTGGCGAGAAGGGAATTTACTCAGCAGTGTGAATTGGTACTATTATTTAAAAATTCAGGTTTTATATACCTTCAAGCGTCATGAGGAAGCTCTCACCCTATGCCAGGAAGCTGAACCCCTTGTCCCCGCTAATTTTGGATTTTTCCCTCAGACTAAACATCCATTTTATTATGGTTTGACATTAACTGCGGTTTATCCGAGGGCATCGGCAACTGAGCAACAAGAGTATTGGCAAATTCTGGAAAAGCAGCAGCAAAAGCTGCAAAAATGGGCGGAAAATTGCCCGGAAAATTATCAGGATAAATTCCGGTTACTGTCCGCAGAAATGGCGCGAATTTCGGGAAAAGAACTAGAAGCGATGGACCTTTATCGGCAGGCGATCGCCTGCGCTCGGGAATCAGGCTTTACTCAGAATGAAGCTCTCGCCAATGAATTGGCTGCTCAGTTCTATTTTGCCAAAGGTTGGGATGAAATCGCCAAGGTTTATATCCGAGAGGCGACCTACAATTACCGAAAGTGGGGGGCAGATGCCAAGGTTCAAAGTTTAGAAGCTGAATATCCTCAATTCCTGCGTTCTACCGCTAAATTAGGTCAGGCTATTAATTCGTTTCAAACCGTTAATTCATCCACAGGAAGCAGTCAAGGCAGTTCCTTGGATTTTTTTACGATCATTAAAGCATCCGAAGCATTTTCCAGCGAAATTGTTCTCAGTAAAATGCTGAACAAGTTAATTAAAATTCTCCAGGAGAATGCGGGTGCAGCTAAAGCCTTTTTGATTTTAAACAACGAGGAAAGATTAACCGTTGAAGCGGCGGTTATTTCAGGGGAAGAGGGGATGGTTTTACAATCGATCCCTGTAGAAGAATGCGGAGAACTTTCGGCGGGAATTATCAATTATGTGGCAAAAACTCAGTCCGATGTCGTGTTAAATAACGCCAGTCGCGAGGGCCTTTTTACCCAAGACCCTTATATCCTCGAAACTCAGCCCAAATCGGTGCTTTGTACGACAATTCGACATCAAGGAAAACTCACGGGGATTCTGTATTTTGAAAACAATTTAACCACTGATGCCTTTACGGGCGATCGCCTAGAAGTCCTGCAAGTCTTAGCCTCCCAAGCCGCTATTTCCCTCGAAAATGCCCTGCTGTACCGCACCCTAGAGCAAAAAGTCGAGGAACGCACCGCTCAATTAGCCCAAGCGAATGCGGAAATTACCATTCTGAATGAGCGTCTAAAAGCGGATAATTTGCGCATGGCAGCGGAATTAGATGTCACCCGTCGCCTGCAACAAATGATTTTACCCAAACAGGCGGAACTTAATGCAATTTCCGGGTTAGATATTGCCGGATTTATGGAACCTGCCGAAGAAGTTGGGGGCGATTATTATGATGTGTTGCAATATCAGGGTCGAGTGAAAATTGGCATCGGGGATGTCACGGGACATGGGTTAGAAAGTGGGGTGTTGATGATTATGGCTCAAACCGTAGTCCGGAGTTTATTGGAAGGAAATTTTACAGATCCCCAGGAATTTTTAGATGTTCTGAATCGCACGGTTTATCATAACGCTCAACGGATGAATTGTGATAAAAGCATGACCTTGGCGCTGTTGGATTATGCCGATGGCGTCTTGCAAATCAGTGGACAGCATGAAGAAGTGATTGTGGTGCGATCGGGGGGAAAAGTAGAACGAATTGATACCATTGATTTAGGGTTTCCGATCGCAATGGTGGAAGAAATGGCCGAGTTTGTCACCACTGCCCGAATCGAGTTAAATCCAGGAGATGTGGTGGTACTTTACACCGATGGTATTACAGAGGCGGTGAACTCTAATAAGCAACTATACGGATTAGAACGGCTGATTGATGTGGTCCGAAAAAACTGCAATAGTTCCGCACGTGAAATTCAACAGGCGGCGATCGCAGACGTTAAATCCTATATCGGCCAGCAAAAAGTTTATGATGATCTCACGTTACTGATACTTAAACAGAAGGCAGAGGATGAAAAAAAGTAAGGGAAATTCAACCCTAATATCTTCAATGCCATACCACGCAGTTTATCCCTTAGACGGGTTTCAGTGACGCTCAAGGGTTGATAATGAGAGCAGCAAAGGCGATCGCCTCTTCCCGGGTGGAAATCTCTCCCTCCACGGTTGCTAATTGAATTTGGCTTAAAATCTCCCCAATTTGTGGACCTCGGGGAATTCCTAATTCGCTCATTAAATCCGTTCCCGTAATCAGAACTTTTGGATGTGCCGCCAAGTCTTCTGGGTCCAAATAGCGCTCCACTGCACTCGCGATCGCCTCCAAAGAAATTCCCGATGCCACGGCGATCGCTGCTACAGAGGGAAACAACGAACCCACCTGACGAAAGAGAAAATAATGCGATCGCACTGTCCAGTTTTTTAACTCCGGTTCCGATTGTAAAACCTGCCAACTTTTTATAACCTGAAGCGCTGCTTTAATTTCTACCCGGCTCAATTTTAATCGCATTAATTGCGCTTCCGCCGCCGCAGCTTCTAACGGTAATAAACAGACTAATTTAGCAACAGCTAAATATCCTGAAATCCTCAACGTAGCTCGTAAATCTAACGAAAACTCTCCCCCTAATTGAGGCCATTTCTCACCTAATTTTATCGCCGCTTCATCAATGCGGGCTAAAATTTCAATTGCATCCTGGGTGGCATCAGGTAGCCAATAGCGCAACAATCCATCCTCCCACGCCGCCACTAGATGAGAACTTCCTCCCCTCCGGTTCAGCAGATACCAAAACTCCGTATTCACCCGTTCCGCTGCCACCTGACGCAGCAAAGGCGCTAACTGCCGAATTGCCGCTTGGGTTTGAGGTTCGAGAGTAAACCCCAATTGTGCAGCCTGGCGATAACCCCGTAACAAACGCAGGGGGTCATCGGCGAGATTCGTCGGGGAAATCATCCGAATGGTGCCGGTTTGTAAGTCTTCCCGTCCTTTCAGGGGGTCTACAATCTGCCCCGTTTGGGGGTGGTAGGCGATCGCATTGATTGTGAAATCCCGACGTTGTAAATCTGCCTCTAGGGTCATCCCCTCCTGTTTAGCAAAATCCACCGTGGCATTGGGAAACACCACCCGGGCGATTTTGCGTTCGTCATCCAGGACTACAAAACCCGCTTTGTAGCGATCGGCAATCTGCTTTGCAATTTTAATCGCATATCCTGGTAATACAAAATCTAAATCTAAATAGGGGGACTGCCGTTCCAGCAAGGCATCTCGGACCGACCCCCCGACGAGATAGGCATCAGAAGGCAACATTTCCACGCTAAACGGCCAAGTTTCGGGACCCAGAGCACGAATAGATTCGCCTTGTTTCATAAAAAAATCAACCTACCGGGTGGGCAATATCTGTGCTGATTACGTTAGAGTAACAAAAAAGCCGTATGGAGTGTTTACGATGTGTATTTGCGTAAACTGCCACTATGTCGATCGCTGCTTAACTTATAACGCAGTAGAATATCAACATCAACAGCCCCACTTAACTGAAACGCCTGATTTTGAACCCCTAGAACCCACGATCAATGTGAATATTCGCAATACGCCGGATGCAATTGAAATGGAATGGGATGTGGTCGGATGTGAAAGTTTTAAAGCGGAAATGGGCAAATGGGCGCGATTACGTCCCGGGGAATTAGTTCCCACTTAAAGTTAAAATCCATCAACGCTTTAATCGATTTAATCTAGTAAATTACCCTTTATTTTATTCAAAATTAGACTGGCTTAAATCGATTGAAACGCCACAATTTAGGGGGCATTGTAAGGACAGGGCGTTTGCCCTGTCCTTCCTAATTTTAAGGAAAAAACGACCTAACCCTCTTTAAACATAACCCCGAAGCCGTACAATTAAACCTACCATTCATAATGCCTTGGTGGTGCTGGTTATGACACATTGCCTGAATCCCGATTGCCCCAAACCCCAGAATCCGGATGGCAATCTATTCTGCCAAAATTGTGGGGCTAAATTACGACTGGAAAGTTCTAACAAGTCCACCCCAACAGGTTGCTACCGCGCTATTAAACAAGTAGGTGCCGGGGGATTTAGTAAAACTTATTTTGCCGTGGATGAATCCCAACCCGGAAAACCCCCTTGTATCATTAAACAATTTCGTCCCAGTCCGACCGCTTCTGGCACCGCATCGGAATTATTTCACCAAGAACTTGACCGATTAAATGCTATTGGCAACCATCCCCAAATTCCCAACTTATTGGACGGGTTTGAACAAGGCGATCGCCACTATATTGTCCAAGATTATATTCCGGGGACCAATTTAGCCATAGAACTCGCCGAACACGGGACATTTACTGAATCTCAGATTCAAAAATTACTAGAGTCAGTCTTACCTATCTTACATTTCATCCATCATCATCGCCTAATTCACCGCGATATTAAACCTGAAAATATTATTCGCCGTCCTCATCCCAATCCAGACAGTATCAGCGGCAGACTGAATCCGACCCAAGTGGTTTTAGTTGATTTTGGCGGGGCTAAATATGCCACAGAAACGACACTAGGCCAACTGGGGACAACCATCGGCAGTGCAGAATATACCGCACCAGAACAACTCCGGGGACAAGCCAGATTTGCCAGTGATTTGTATAGTTTGGGGGTGACTTGCATCCATTTACTAACCAATATGTCCCCCTTTGATTTATGGAATAGTTTAGAAGGGCGGTGGGTTTGGCGGGATTATTTACTCAATCCTGTGAGTGATCGCTTGGCAACAATTCTTGATAAAATGCTAATTGAAACTTTATCAAAGCGCTATGCTTCCGCAGAATTTGCTCTAAAAGCCCTCAATCCCAAAATCCAGCTTCCGACCCCTGTAAAATCGGCAATTTCTAAAGGAAAGGTTGTGATTGTATCTCAATCCTTTCCGCCTATCCAGAACTCCTCTCTCCCAAAACCAGAATTAGAACCGCCTTCCCCATCCCCTGTCAATTCTCCACCTGCGCCAATGGGTTGGAACTGCGTCCAAACTATCGCCGAAACTGCTGGAAAAAACCCCATCAATGCCGTCACTTTTAGCGCCCAATCCCGCACGATCGCCAGTGGCAATGACAAAGGTGCAATCGCTTTATGGGATTTAGAAACCGGGGAATTATTACAAAAAATCCCCGCACATGATCAAGGGATACTCTCCATGGCAATCGCCTCTGATGGTCATACCCTTGCCAGTGGAAGCATAGATGGGACGGTTAAACTTTGGAGTCTGTGGCAACTCAGTCCCCAAAATTTGCGCCATGGAGTCTCCCCCGTTCATACCCGTACCCTCATCGGACATACCAGTTTGGTGTCATCGGTGGCAATTTGTCCCGACAAACAGCAAGTAGCAACGGGTAGTCGCGATCGCACCGTAAAAATTTGGGCGATCGCAACGGGAGAATTACAATGTACCCTCACCGGACATCGCGATCGCGTCACTTGTATCGCTTACAATCCAAAATGGGCCACCCCCGACCCTGGGCGATCGCACCTTCTCGCTTCTGGTAGTGCCGATGGGTCGATTTACCTGTGGCAAGCGGATACGGGGGAATTAATGCAGGATTTCCCCGCCCATTCCGGTGCGATTCATGCCTTGGCGATCGCCCCAGATGGTAATACTTTAATCAGTTGTAGTTGGGACCGCACTTTAAAAATTTGGACCTTACCCACGGCAACGAGGAATTTTCCAGAACTGCGGGAAACCCTTTGTCCCCATGTTTTACCCGGATCGGCAGTCGCCATTAGTCCCAACGGTAAAACCTTTGCCACCGCCAGTCACGACACCACCATCAAACTCTGGACGTTGGACCCCATAGAACCCGTCACCACCCTATCTGGACATTCCATGACAGTCAGTTCCCTAGCCTATAGTCCCGATAGCACCACCTTAGCCAGTGGATCTCATGATGGCACGATTAAGCTGTGGCGAAATGCCTCGGTTTAGGACCCTCCACTGGACAGAGTTACGAATTTCCCAAGAGGAAATGGGGTTTCGTGCCAACCGGGATCGAACTTACATTTCGGGAATTGAACGCGGGGTGAGAACTCTTTCTCTAACTGCTATTGTCAATCTAGCCCGGGGTCTAAGTTTAAGCGTTTCCACTGCGGTATTCACTCCATACCCGATTCAACAGGGAATCAGGTAAAATATCAGAAACCGGAATCGCTGTTGAGGAGCGTTTCAAATGCTAGAAATCCACAAAAGTTATGTCATCGATGAAAACCAGAAAGCGATCGCCGTCCAAATTCCGATCGCAGAGTTTGAGAAGATTGAGGAAATTCTCGAAGATTACGGCTTGGCCAAATTGATGGAAGAAGTGAAAGACAAAAAACCTCTATCCAAAGAGGAAGCACTAAAATATTATGAATCTGTAAAGGCCAATAATGTGGAACGTTGAATACACCAAACGATTTTTAAAAGATTTAGCGGCTTTGCCCATAGAAGTTCAAGGGCGAGTTGAACCCATTATTTTTCAAGAACTCGAAACTGAGAATCCCTTTGATTTAGGATATTTAAAAAAAATGATAGGCTATTGCGATAAATATAAAATCCCGGTAGGTGACTATCGGATTGGCATGACGGTTGACAAAAAAATACAAACCATCATTTGTCAACGAGTAGCTCATCGGAGGGATATCTATAAAAATTTTCCTTAGCACTTACCTTGCGGTTTGTTCATTTTTTTTGAGGGGTCTGAAAATTAGGGAACACTATATTTTTCCCATTCCGACTGAGGAATATTGGCTCCAATTTCAAGGGCGATTTCCCAAATGGGTTTAGGATTGTCCTGAAACTCTACCGCTGTCGGGACGGGATAAGCCGGTTGAGATATTCCTCGGATTTGTTGAACGATTTTTTCCAATAACCAGAGTTTCTCTTCAGAGGATAAATTTTGAATCGAGTTTTCCAGTTCTAGTAACTTGGCTGAAACCATATTTACTCCTGCTGAGGATTGGTAATCTTTTCTAATTCTTGAGCGAGATTAATCATTAGTTACTATTTCTATTTTAGAGTAGGACCAACAATTCTACAATTCCCGACATCAGGCCAGGATCCATGTGGAAGGTGCCGATCGCCCGTTGACTCCCCAAATTTGGACGGAGTAGAATCTGTGGCGGACTTCTTCTTCCTAAACCTGGATCCGCCCTGGGAAAGCACTGGATTTCGGCCCCGAAGCCTTAAGATAGAAGAAAGAAATTGAAAGGTAAGTTGCAACAGCCTTCGATGTAACCCCTGCGGTTTTAGTTTTGTTCACGTGTCGCCAAACCATGACCAAACCCCACTGGCTCGAAATTACTGAATCTGTGGCCCTTGCCGGTTCTGTCCTCGGCACGATCGCCGTTGCTGGGAGTCAACACATCCTTTATGCTGCGGTCCCGTTAACGGTGTCGGTGAGTTTAAATTTGGTGAATCGCCAGCGACTCTACCACCTGAACCAACAGCGAACTGAGGGGGCGATCGCCCAAGTCTATCACTCCCTACAACCCCTCAACCAGCGCTTCGATCGCCTTGAATCCAGCAAGCAAGAGGTGAACTGGCAAACTCAAGAACGCATTAATGACTTACAAGTGTCTCTGCGGGATGAACTGTTCGAGGCGATCGCCCAAGTAGAGGAGAGTTTCCCGGCTATCCCCGAACTCCCCAATCTGGAACCCATCACCGCCCGGATTAATGCTTTGGAATCCCAACTGGAACAGCAGCGAGATCGCATCGAGGCACAGAAAATGGAGTTAACCGACTCATTGCGCCAGGAGAATGAAGTCGCGATCGCCCGGATCCACGCCGCATTAGAATCTCTTCCCCCCTTCCCCAACCTCAAACCGTTAGCCGATCGCCTCGAACAACTGGAAATCGCAACAGCACAAGTCAACCAAGAAACCGAACGGCAGATTGAATCGTTCACAAAATCCTTGTGGGAACAAACCGAAAAGGCTATCGGGCAAATTTATCAATCCCTCGCCACCTTACCCACTGCGGAAACCCTGGCAATCCTCAGCGATCGCCTGAATCAACTGGAATTAACCTCAAATGCGATCGCCCTCGCCTCATCCCAGGAAGAAAACTCCTTAACCCCTAATACGGCTGCACTCCAAGAGGCAATTCAATCCCTGTCTAATTCCCCCAAATTTGAGGCAATTTACGATCGCCTGCAACAATTAGAAGCACTCAACGAACCGCCAACAGCACCTGAACTCCAGGAAATTCAAACGACTTTAAACCAACAAAACCAAGAGGCGATCGCCCGAGTCAATAGCGTAATTGAGGCGATCGTCCAGCGTCTCGATCTCCTAGAAACTGAATCCCGCGCCATCCCTCCTGCAACACTCCCCATCCTAGAACTCCAACCCAAATCCTCATCCCCTCCTCCCGACGCGGGCCAAAATCAACCCGCTACCCCTTCCCCGACACCGGAAAACACCAGCGAACCGCCTCGGGTCCCTTCCGAATATCGGAAAGAAACAATTTCCGTCAAACCTGCACCACCCACACCGCCACCTCCGCCAACTACTGAGGATGAACTGGACGAATGGGACGAAGAAATTGCGCCACTAGAGGACAAAAAGCCGGAGTCCACTCCCGCAGCAGAAGACAAACCTTTTCTGTCCAAATTGTCTATTAAACCCCTGACTAAACCTGAATCTCTGACTAAAGCAATGGGGGGAATCGAAACTTCCCTCGGAGAAGTTTTGGGAGATTTGCAAGGATTTGTCGGCAAATGGCGGGGAGAAAAATCTACCTCGGATTCGCCTTCAACTTCCCCGGATTCTGACGGATTCCCTAACCAAAATTGGCACTGCATCCGCACGATCGCCGGACATCAAGATGCCGTGAATTGTGTTGCTATTCATCCCGATCTCAAAAAAATGGCCGCCGGGGACGGGGATAATACCGTGAAACTGTGGGGGATTCCTGAAGGCAACGAAATCCGAAACTTTAATGGGGAAGACTGGTTTGCTGCCGTGAATGCGATCGCTTTTAGTCCCGATGGGGGGGCGATCGCCGCAGCAATTGGGGAAGCTGTCGAGGTTTGGGAAGTAACTGAGGGCCGCCCACTCCATCGGTTTACAGGCAGTCTTGAGTCGGTTTATGGCACCATTTTTCTGCATAACGGCCAACAAATCATAGCCAGTGACAGCCTAGGCACAGTCGCAGTATGGCATCGGGAAACCGGGGAAGAAATTCGCCGATTTAGCGCCCATACGGGCATCATTCGTGCTTTAGCCACCAGTCCCGACGATCGCATTCTTGCCAGCGCCTCAGAGGATGGGATGATTAAACTCTGGCAGTTACAAACGGCACAGGAAATTTGCATTTTAAAGAGTCATAATGCCGGAGTGAATGCGATCGCCTTCAGTCCCGATGGACAACTCCTGGCCAGTGGCAGTAACGACATGACCCTAAAACTGTGGCAGGTGAAGTCTGGGGAAGAAATTCGCACCTTTACCGGACATGGAGGGGGGATCTCCGCCGTCACTTTTTCTCCCGATGGCGAAACCCTAATCAGTGCCAGTGCCGATAAAACCGTTAAACTATGGCATCGCCATACTGGAGAACTGATCCAAACTCTCAAGGGTCATAGCAGTGGGGTAACCGGAATTGCTATCAGTCCCGATGGCAAAACCTTAGTCAGTGGTAGCGCAGATAAAACCGTGATGCTTTGGCAGTGTGGATGAGGATTAACTGACAAAATCAATACCCTGACTATGGCTCAGTGTCCGTTGAGATACGCAGGGATACAAACTTTAGGATAGCCCCCGAATAAGCTCTTTAAGTAAACCTCCAAAATGCCCAAACAACTTGCTTTTGAATTTGACCAAAATTTTCAAGATATTTCATCTCAAAAAGTTGCTCGCCCCAAGGGATATTCGGGTTTATATGGATTTCATAAATACTGGGGTAAAAAACCCTGGGAGCCCTTGGCTTTAATCATTGAGCAGTTAACTCAAGAGGGTGATATTATTGTGGACCCTTTTGTGGGGTCAGGGACATCGGCGCGGGAATCTCTCCTCCGTAATCGTAGGTTTATTGGATTTGATATTAATCCAGTGGCAATCGAACTAACAAATTTAATGGTTTCTCCACCGGATTATTTTGTGATTAGTGATGCCTTTCTAAGTCTGGAAAAAAATGTAAAAAACTCCATTAATGAAACCTATAAATTATCAGATGGTCGCATTGCGTCACATTATCTTTGGAAGCAGGATGTATTAAATCAAGTTTGGTTAAGGGGCGGACCTAAAAATTCCCGGTTAGAATTGTCTCCAACGGCACAGGATATAGAGCTTGCCCAAAAATTTACCCCCTATACTAGCCAATACATTCGCAATCTTCGCTTTTTTTCTAATGGAAGAATTAATGCCAGTCCGACTTTATCAATTGCCGATTTGATGACAGGTCGAGCTCAATACAATATCGACTTGATTCTCAACCAAATTAAAACCCTTCCGCAGGACTCTCAACGGGCAATTTATTTATGTCTCACCGCTGCATCTGGACAGATGAGCAAAATGGTTTTTGCGGTTACCAATAGAGGAAAAAATAAGGGGAATATATCGGAAAAGGTTGAGGTGGGAAGCTGGGTGATTGGATATTGGCGACCCGAATTACATTTTGAGGTTAATGTTTGGAATTGTTTTGAAAGACGAGTTTCTAAACTTCTTAAGGCCATCTCTGACTATGACCCCCTAGAAAAAAGGAATATCTGTGACTCCCTAGAACAATTTTATCAGAACTCTTCAGACTGTTGTATTTTATATGGGCCTTGTCAAAATGAAATTGAAAAAATACCTAAAAAATCAGTTAATCTGATTTTAACAGATCCCCCTCATAGCGATCGCATCCCTTACTTAGAATTAAGCGAATTATGGAATAGTATTTTAGGAATAGAACCGATTTTTGAATCGGAAATTATTATTTCTAATGCTAAGGAACGGAGGAAAACCCCGGATCTTTACATAAGTGCGATGATAGATTTCCTGGCAAAATGCTCAACTGTCATGAGAGACGATGCTTTTCTAGTGCTACTATATAATTCTAGGCAATCGGACCGTTGGGGATTTATCCAGCCATTTCTTGACGGCTCCGAAACTTCAGCGGGTTTACAATATCTGGGACAGTTCCCCTGTACCTATTCAGCCGGATCCGTTGTCCAAGATACCAGAAAAGGCGGGTTAAAACATGATGTGGCTTTAATTTTTGGAAAATCAAAGTCTAATTTAAGTAAAATTGCTAAACTCAAAAATATTCCAGGCTGGTCCGGTACATTTATGGGTCAATGAACAAGTAAAATTATGGATTTTAAGACGGCACAATCTTGGTTTAAATATGACAGAATTAAGGATTTATCGCAATCTCCTCTAGGTCTCCGGTTTCTCAAGTTGCGTTCTTTATCTCGCCGGCAATACCTAGAGGCTTTATTCGCTTCTGTAGGGGTGACACCTACATCCACTTTATTACGGGATTTACTTAAAGAAGCCTTTGAAACCGACTCCATTACGGAAGTCGTCATCGATTCTACTATTCGACATTTTTATACCCTAGAGAGACAAACGCGCCAAACAGAAGAACTGGAACTGGTCAATCAACTCTATCGATTAGATTTGTATGACTGGGGTGGGCTTCATCAAAATAGCCTGGAAAAAACCATCGTTAACAACTATGTAAAACAAATCCGGAACTACGATAACTTATCAGCAAGTATAGAAAATGAGCTTCATCATAGTATGCGAGGTTACGTTTTATGTTCGTGGTATAATCATTGGACCTCGATTATAATTGAGGATATTTTTCGGGACCATCCAGCAGTCTTACCAGCCGTTGGATTAATTAAAAAAATAGATTTTTTCATTAGGGATATTCCCTTTGATTTGAAAGTTACTTATTTTCCTGAGGGTTATATTAAGGACTGCCGTCCTTTAGCGAATGAACGCTCAGAACTGACCCTGCTTAAACAATGGGCGCGTCAGTTTAATATCAGATTTAGCCAAGAGCTATCTGAGAGTTTATTGCTTTCTGACTTGTGGAAGAAGGCCAGGGATCATCCTTCAGTGACTTCTCAAAATTTGATAAGAGAACTGAGCCATTTCCGACGTCAACTGATTGAGCAGACCCAAATCAACCCAGAGGGCTTGATTACCTGGCTATATGAGAATCAAGGAGTTCGGAGATTTGATGCTTCAAATCGGTTGTTTCTTATTCTCATAGACTTAGACGATTTCTTTGCCTCGTGGAAATTGAAACGTGCTCATCCACTTCTGAACTCTGGGATAGGGGCTTTTTTAGATAATATATCAGCCTCGCCTGGACGAGAATTAAATTTTAATTGGGATGGAGAACGTTACACCGTAGTATCCGATGCCATCATTATTACTAAACCTCAGAGATAATTAACGTTAGAACCGCTCAAACCCATCCGCGAATTTATGCTTCTTATGTTTTTGGCTAATTGCATCAATCCTGATTCTCTCCATGAGGAGAGGACATAATCGGCAAGTCCTATCCAAAATTGATGAAGACTGGATCCAATCAAACGTCATCCTGACCAGAGTGATGGAAAAGATTGGGGACTGAGGAGCCTACAAGGGACTTCCCCCTGGCCTCAGCCCCAATCTGGTGCGTAAAGTCCCCGTCAATCGTCAAGGTTTGTCAGGGGATTATCGCCTGAGTCGGGGCTTTCCAGGCATTCTGTAGCCAACCGATTACTATTAAGTTATCCCCATGCTGGCTTGTCCCTATGAGCTATTGTTTGAATCCCGACTGTCAAAAACCTCAAAACCCAGCAGGCTATAACTTTTGCCATAATTGCGGCGCAAAGCTGCTATTGGGCGATCGCTATCGTGCGCTTAAATCTATTGGACAGGGTGGGTTTGGCCGGACTTTCCTGGCGATCGATGAATACAAACCTTCAAAACCCCGCTGCGTTATCAAGCAATTTTTTCCCCAATTCCAAACTACTCAGAACGCACAAAAGGCAGCCGAACTTTTTAAGAAAGAAGCGGTACGGTTAGATGATTTAGGAAGCCATCCGCAAATTCCGGCCCTATTGGCTCATTTTGATGCAGAGAGTTATCAATATTTAGTCCAAGAATTTATTGATGGGCAAACCTTAGCCCAAGAGTTGGAAACAGAGGGCGCATTCTCGGAAACTAAAGTTCGCCAGGTGCTGTTAAATTTACTCCCGGTCCTGCAATTCCTTCATGAAAAGCAAGTGATTCACCGGGATATTAAGCCTGAAAATATCATTCGCCGCGCACCAATAACGGAGATTTTAGAAGCGCGGAACGACGGGGGAGGCGATCGCGATCAGTTTCAATCGAGTCAACTGGTTTTAGTTGATTTTGGTGCAGCTAAATTTGCAACAGCAACCGCCGTGGGAAGGACGGGAACTGTGATTGGTACGGCTGGATATGTCGCCCCAGAGCAATTTCTCGGACAAGCGGTTCCCGCGAGTGATTTGTATTGTTTGGGAGTGACTTGCATCCAATTACTGACCGGGACTGCCCCCTTTGATTTATTTGATGTCAAGGAAGGGCTTTGGCATTGGCGTGATTTTCTGGAGTTTCCAGTGGTTCATGAATTTGCTAAAATTTTAGACCGATTATTGGAAGCCAATCTCAATCAACGGTATCATTCAGCACCGGAAGTCCTGACGGATTTGGACTGGTTACCCCCCGTCCCTCATCGGACAACTGCGAGGCCAAAACCTTCTCCAGGAGTCAGGAGTAATCCCCAATCGCCACCCCCAACTAATCCCTCAATTGTCTCGCGATTAATGGGGGCAACGCCGCAAATGATCAAAGGCACAATTTTGGAGAACTTTGGCAAATATGAAGCGGCGATCGCCTCTTATGACCAAGCCATCTCCCTCAAGCCAGATAATGCCGATGCTTGGTACAAAAAAGCCCGTCTCTGTGCGGAAATGGGTAATCATGAAGGTGCCTTATTCGGATATGAAAAAACCGTGGAATTGAAGCCATCTCGCTGGGACGCATGGCGCGATCGGGGCATAATTCTGTATAAACTGCGGCGCTATCAAGAGGCAACTTCCAGTTATTTAAAAGCATTACAATTTCAACCCAGTCAACCCTTAATCTGGTTATTAATGAGTATGTCTATCAAGCAAGTGGGCAATCATAAAGAAGCCCAAACCACCTTAGAACAAGCCGGACAACTCATGCCAGAACGGGATAGCGATCAAGCTACAATTTTATGGCAAGCCTGGGAAATTTTAATTAAAAATTGAGGAAAATTGATTCGGTTTCTGAATCAATAAAAATTATGAAAATTAACTCTGAGGGACCAAAATATTATGATGCAGTGATGGGCGGTCACTATTCGCCCCCGCCAGGATCCGCAGTATTGGGGGGTCTGACGGGGATTCAAACTCGCTTGGCAATGCTGGATATTCCCGTTAAAGTTTCAGCGCTAAAAGAGGCGTTAAATTACGGTCAGGCCGGTTTAGAGTTAGTCATTACCGCGTTAAAAGATGAGTGTGAAACCGTGCGGCGATCGGCCTTTTTATTACTCAAACACCGAACCGAACCCACGGCGATCGCCGCCTTAAAAAAGTTTAATCCTTATCGTTTTTTTGAATGCGTTAACACCATTAATGCCCATCGAAGTTGGGTTTTATCCCTCGCCTTTAGTCCTACCGGACGCCAAATTGCCAGCGCGAGTAAGGATAAAACCATTAAATTGTGGGTTCGGGATACGGGACGAAAATTGTACACCCTCAAAGGTCACAATCATTGGGTATCGGCAGTGGCATATAGTCCGCGATCGCCCATTCTCGTTAGTGGCAGTTGGGACTCCACCATCAAACTTTGGCAACGCCTTGGGGAAAGCGAACTTTATAGCTTCCCGGGAGACAGCGAAATTTATGCGATCGCCATCAGTCCCGACGGAGAATTTATCGCCGGTGGCAGTGGCGATAAAACCATCAAACTCATTGATATCGCCAAAAAACAGCAAGTTAGAACCTTAATCGGACATCAGGGTTATGCGATGGCAGTTGCATTTAGTCCCAATAGCCAACTCGTTGCTAGCGGCAGCAGTGACAAAACCATCAAACTCTGGCATCGAGAAAGCGGAAGAGAACTTTATACCCTAACCGGACATTGGGAACAAGTCTGTGCGATCGCCTTTAGTCCCGACGGCCAAACCCTCGCCAGCAGCAGCTTTGACCAAACTATCAACCTCTGGCAAGTCCAAACCGGACGCCATATTTGCACCCTCCTCGGTCATACCCATTGGGTCTATGCGATCGCCTTTAGTCCCGATGGACAAACCCTCGCCAGTTGCAGTCGCGATAACAGCGTGAAATTATGGCAAGTCAAAACAGGCCGAGAAATCCGCACCCTCCCGGGTCACTCCCGCGCCACTTGTGCAGTTGCCTTCAGTCCTGACGGACAAACCCTAGCAACAGGCGGCGATGATGGCACGATTAAGATTTGGGAATGGCATTGAAGGGAGGATGGTATTGTTACAGCAGAGATTAGAAATCCAGTTTCTTAACAATATCTCTGCTTAAGTTCGCACCTATTAAGTCTCTTTAATAATTACTAAATTTAACAGTTTGAATGAATTATCAATCATCAGGAGAAACCCATGTTAAGAGTATTACAACAGACCGTAAAAGTCGGAACAGGAGGCAAAGCTGACTATTGGCCCTGTGATTCAGGTGATCCGATAACCCAGTTTGTAGTAAAAATGCTGTACTGTAGGGAGATCATCTTCAATTGTTTTCTGATTGTGCCATTCGACTCTCATCCCTACGCGATCGCCTTCCATACCAGCAGTCCCGAACTGGGTCTAGCTTTGAGCAATTTTGCTGAAACTAACCGGTGCCAAACTTGGGATCTGGGGCGATCGCTTGCCACTCACTTGCACTGCTATCTTACCGAGTTTATCTCCCCTCAAACTTGGCAGGATTTTGCTTTTCTGGCCGTTGCCAAAGGACCTGGTAGCTTTACCGGGACCCGCATTGGGGTCGTTACTGCCCGGATTCTTGCCCAGCAACTCAATATTCCCTTATTTGCAATTTCTAGTTTAGCGGCAGTCGCCTGGTCCCAAACTCGCAGTCAGACTGACAGCAACCCCAGGGCGATCGCCCTGCAAATGCCCGCCCAACGGGGTCACCTCTTCACCGCAATTTATGAAATCACACCCACCGCAGCAATTCCGCTACTTCCCGATGCCGTCCTTACCCCGCAACAGTGGGAAGAGACTCTCGGCACTTGTTCTAGTCCTTATCAATTAATCCAAGTCCCAGAAAATTTAGGGTCTACCGTGTCCAGTCTTCTGAAACTCGCCCATCTGGAATGGCAACAGGGAAAACGTCCCCTCAGTTCCGAAGCCCTGCCCTTTTACGGACAGCATCCCGTAGACCAGTAAAGGATCCCGCCGAACAAAACCGCCTGTTGCTTTAATCCTAGGGCAACAGCACTCCCCTTTCCTCTTTATGAACTTGCTTAAAACCTAGATACTCTAAATTCAGCCCGCGTAGGCGGGCTTTGTTTCTATAGCCCCACCCTTGAGGGTGCGGGGCCAGGGCCGTGAGTTCTTACTCCGGAGAACCAGGAGGTACAGTCGCTGCCCCTTTCTGCTTCGCCCGGTCTTCGCGTTTTTTGCGATCGGCGGCCAGAATATCTTGCATAACAATGCGGGCCTGATTCATTTTCTCCAAATTACTCCGGTAGAGGTCGAGGTCTTTAGAGAGTTTATCCGGAGGCAGATTGAGTGCCGTGCAAATGCGCTGAATCGCGTCTTGACGAGATTGTTCGTTTTTCACCAGTTCTAAGTCTGCCTGTTCGAGGAGGGTAAACAGACCCACCGCAAATAATCGGCTGTACTTAAAGTTGGGTTTAGCGGCGATCGCCCCGAGGAGACCTTGAAAATCGGGTTCCATTTCTGGACCTGCCGAACGAGTCAGTAACGCCATCATCTCCTCTGCGGAATGGCGATGGGCAATTTCTTCTAACCCTTGGGCATCTTGCCGATATTTGTAGGGATCACCTTCTAACCCCTTACAAATGCCATTAAAAATCGATGTTTTATCCTCTTCGGGTCGATATTCTTGCATAAATCGGTCAAAGGTGGTTACGACTCCGAGGGCATAAATGGGGTCATAATTAAAATCCACATTCACCGACAGCAAGTGCATTTCCACCATCAATTCTTCCACTACCCGTCGATAGATCGAGTTGATAGGACGGGTGTGAATCGTATAGAAGGCTCGCTTGGTATCTGATACGGTGCGGACGTTATTCACAGGGTGCGTTTTTAAGGAGAACTTATTTTCATTTTCTCTCTTAAACGTACTTTTGCCAAGCGGCATCCGGGGGATCGCCCTTCCTACCTGGCCTGGAATGCTTTAAAATGCGAAATCAGCCCGAAATCTCCGGTTTGATTTTTAAGCGGCCCGTTGCAATTTTTTTAAAAAATGACCCTGACATCGGAGTTAATCGCCCTGGGAAAATACTTAGCAGGGGAATTTGACAATCGGGAACAGGCGATCGCCGATCCGGCATGGTATGTCCACTTGCGCCTGTGGCAGCGTCCGGTTCCGGTCCGTTTATTTTCCGAACCCAGCTTAACCCTGTTTGCCGAACAAGCTAACATTCTGAATCTCGATCGCCCCTATCGGCCTCGAATCATGCAGCTTCGAGAACTTCCCGACCGTGAAAGTCAACCCCAGCTAGAAGTGCAGTATTTCATGTTCAAAGACCCTACCCAATTTCTGGGTTCCGGTCGCCAACCTAGTCTACTCAAACAGCTAAATCCGGCACAAGTGGAACCCTTGCCCGGATGTACCCTCACCGTCAGCCAGAAGCGTCTAGCTGACGGTACCTATCACTTTGTCGCATCTTTGCCCTCGGGAGCAAAATGCTGCTTTACCTATCAAGGAGAAACTCGCCAAGTCAATCTCGGTTTCGAGGCATCCCCGACCGAACTGTTCAGCTTTGACAAAGGCATTGATCCCAATACGGGCAAAGCCCTGTGGGGGGCCGTGTTAGGGCCATTCCACTTCATCAAGCGTCAGGATTTTTCGGGGGAACTGGTTGGACTCTCCGATTCCAGGGGGGAGAGTTAAAAAATACCAAGGATGCCAAACCTGGTTAGAAATTGCCAGACTGGTTTATCCAATCCCCTTTAGACGTTAAGTAGCAATGCTACGGGGTCCGGCTTCCAGTGCTTCTTCTTCCGTTTCGTAGATCTCAAAAACCGAATCCATCATTGTGACTTCAAAAACCAATTTGGCTTCTGGATGCACGTTACAAATACGGAAACTGCCTTTAACCTTGTCCGCGTCTCGCATCCCTGCTACTAGCGACGTCAGACCAGAACTGTCAATAAAGTTAACTTGTCCTAAATTAACGACAATATGACGACTCAGTTTTGAAATGCACTCCTGTAATTTGAGGCGAAATTGCCAAGCGGTTGTAATGTCTAGACGACCCGTTGGGGCCAAGACAATCACCGTTGTTCCATCCTGGGTCGTATGGGTTTTTTGCTCGATATGAATCACAGGCCCTCCCTCAATACGCTAGTTGCCTACCTCGCTTTCGTAGTTTAGCAAAATCGGAGCCATTGCCCCGATTGAGCTGGACCGAATTAGCCACGCTTGCTGCTAAAAAAATATCACGATCGCGTCATCCACTCACGAAGGCAATGCTCAACATCTCCCCTCGATAGTCCCTGTTTGCCCTCACCCCGAGTGAATTTGCCTGATTTTTCGGGGCAGTCTCGGGCAATTGGGCGATCGCTGGTTTGACTGCTGCCTAAACCAGCGGTAGGGTGCGTCAGACGCACCCACGAGACTACTACCTAGAGGGACACTTTAACTAGGGTTTGCAGGCCACTCCGCCCAATTTTGCGGTTTTAAAAAGGTGTCGTAGAGTTCTGCTTCGGGGGTATTCGGTTCCGGTTGATAGCCATATTCCCAGCGTACCAAAGGCGGCAGAGACATTAAAATCGATTCCGTGCGCCCATTAGTCTGGAGCCCGAAAATTGTGCCGCGATCGTAAACCAAGTTAAATTCTACATACCGTCCGCGCCGATACAGTTGAAAATTCCGTTCGCGATCGCCATATTCCAGACCCGAACGACGCTCAACAATTGGCCCATAAGCCGGTAAAAACGAGCGTCCGCAGTCTTGGACAAACGCAAACAAGGCTTCCCAATTGCGCTGGGGAGGCGTGCCAATTTTCCGGCTGTATTCTGCTGCCGGTCCTGTAGGGTCGGGCCCGCGATAGAGTTCGCTTTGACCATCTTGGTAGTCAAAAAACAGGCCACCTACCCCTCGGGTTTCATCGCGATGCTTCAGGTAAAAATATTCGTCACACCAGAGTTTAAAAACCTGGTAATACTCATCATGGTGGCGATCGCAAGCCCCTTTGAAGGTGCGGTGAAAGTGGGCCGCATCTTCGGCAAACGGATAATAAGGCGTCAAATCTGCACCGCCTCCAAACCACCAAACCGGCCCGGCTTCAAAGTAGCGATAGTTTAAATGAACTGTGGGAATGTAAGGATTGTGCGGGTGCAACACCATTGAAGTCCCCGTAGCATAGAAGCGGTGACCCTCTGCCTCCGGACGTTGCTTTAAAATCGAAGGCGGTAGATGATCTCCCCACACTTCAGAAAAATTCACGCCCCCTTGTTCCAAGACATTGCCCTCACGCATCACCCGAGAACGGCCCCCGCCACCTTCCGGGCGTTCCCAAGAATCTTCTTTAAACGTGCCAAGGCCATCGAGTTCGGCCAGCCCTTGACAAATTTCATCTTGTAGCGACTGCATAAACTGACTGACTCGTTCTTTCGAGTCATCCGGTGGCAAATTCTGGGTAGAGGTGGCCTCAAAAGTCGAAGAAACTGTCATAATGTCAAGTTATTTTCTGGTGCGGGATACAGATCTGCCTGTCAAGAGCGATCGAAATCAAGAGCGGTGGATAAAGCGATCGCACTCTTGGTGAAATCTTTAGCCCTGATTCTCGATAAAGCGGACCGACTTGCAAAAATCCTATCTTAATCTCGGCAATTATCCACTGCCTTTAAAAATTCTACATATTACTACAAAAAAAGATACATTAAGAAAATATCCAGAACTCAGCAGGTAACTCGTTCTAGGGGAGAAGCAAAGCCAGGCGATCGGGCAATAGAGGCAAGATCCACAATTGCGCCTTCCCAACCGGGAAAAAATACCCACTCAACCGGTCAAAATTCAACCCCGACCTTCCACCCCATAACGAGTGCCTGCCTGATCCGTCCGAGAGAGAAGAAACAGGTAAACCGATGACTCAACCCCTAACTTCCCAAGCCATCTTAGAAGTCTTGCAACCCGTGCAAGACCCCGAACTACAAAAGAGCTTGGTAGACCTCAATATGATTCGCAACGTCAAAATTGACGAGGGCAACGTCAGCTTTACCTTAGTTCTGACCACACCCGCCTGTCCCTTGCGAGAATTCATTGTTGAAGACTGCCAAAAAGCTGTTCGCACCTTAGCCGGAGTCCAAGAAGTCAACATCGAAGTCACCGCTGAAACCCCACAACAGAAATCCCTCCCCGATCGCCAAGGCATCGCTGGAGTCAAAAATATCCTCGCCATTTCCAGTGGCAAAGGCGGCGTTGGCAAAAGCACCATCGCCGTTAACGTTGCTGTCTCCCTGGCTCAAGCCGGCGCAAAAGTTGGCCTCCTCGACGCCGATATTTACGGTCCTAACGACCCCGCCATGCTTGGACTCGCCGATGCTCAAATCACCGTCCGCCAAGGTCCCCAAGGCGACGTCCTCGAACCGGCCTTTAACTACGGCGTTAAATTAGTCTCCATGGCCTTTTTAATCGACAAAGACCAACCCGTAGTCTGGCGCGGTCCCATGTTAAACGGCGTAATTCGGCAGTTTCTCTATCAAGTCGATTGGGGCGAATTAGACTATCTCATCGTAGATATGCCCCCCGGAACCGGCGATGCCCAACTCACAATGGCCCAATCTGTCCCAATGGCGGGAGTTGTCATTGTCACCACTCCCCAAACCGTTGCCTTGTTGGATTCGCGCAAAGGTTTAAAAATGTTCCAACAATTAAACGTGCCGGTCCTGGGAATCGTCGAAAATATGAGTTATTTCATCCCTCCGGATATGCCCGACAAAAAATACGATATCTTTGGTTCGGGAGGGGGACAAAAAACCGCAGACGAACTCGGTGTTCCCTTATTAGGTTGTGTCCCCTTAGAAATTCCCCTACGTGAGGGTGGTGATAGTGGAGTCCCCATCACCATTTCTGCCCCGGATTCCCCTTCCGCTAAAGCCCTACGAGAAATTGCTAACCGAATTGCCGGTAAAGTGTCTGTCGTCGCCCTAGCCTAACTGTAGATAGAACAAACCCCATCTTCCGCGCCTCCTTTATCTCCCCCATCTCAATCAACTATGTATCAAAAGTCCGTAAGCCGAATTCGTTGGAAAGTTTGGTTACAACCCTGGCTAGATTCTGACTGGCTGCTGTTTGCGTTGCCAGTGGCATTAACTCTATTTGGCGGGATTATGATCCGCAGTACCGAACTCAACCTAGGGTGGACCGACTGGTGGCAACACTGGCTAGTGGGAGGGATTGGATTACTAATCGCCATCACTATCTCGCGATGGCCGTACGATACCCTGATTCAATTAAAGTGGGTGGTTTATGGTGTCACCAATATCTCCCTACTGGCGGTTATGTTTATCGGGACCACTGCCCTAGGTGCACAGCGTTGGATTACCATTGGTGGATTTAACATTCAACCGTCAGAATTTGCAAAAATAGGGGTGATTATTACCCTAGCGGCACTCCTGCACGAACGCGCCCCCGACAGCCTAAACTCCATATTCAAAACCCTGGCGATTACTGCCGTACCCTGGGGGTTGGTCTTCTTACAACCTGACCTAGGAACTTCCCTAGTCTTTGGGGCGATTACCCTGGGAATGCTGTATTGGGGTAACACCAATCCGGGTTGGCTGATGCTGATGGTCTCTCCCCTCGTTGCCACAATTCTGTTTGGGGTTTATCTACCGGGGTGGTTTGCTTGGACTGGCTTAATGGCATTAATTGGGTGGCGCACCTTGCCCTGGCCTTTTTTGGGCGCACTGGGTACCGTGGTCATGAATTTGATCTTCGGTCGAATTGGTAGTCTCTTATGGAACCTGCTCAAAGACTATCAGAAAGAGCGAGTAACGACCTTTCTCCACCCTGAACAGGACCCCCTCGGGGCCGGATATCACCTGATCCAATCTCGCATCGCCATTGGATCCGGTGGACTGCAAGGGCGGGGACTTTATAATGGAACCCAAACCCAGCTTAATTTTATCCCCGAACAACATACTGACTTCATCTTTTCTGCCATTGGGGAAGAATTTGGTTTTATTGGATCTATGGTGATCCTGGGAGCCTTCTGGTTTATTTGCCTGCGCCTTGTCTTGATTGCTCAATCCTCTAAAGACACCTTTGGCGCGTTGTTAGCCGTTGGTGTTTTATCCATGATCGTGTTTCAGGTGGTCGTTAATATTGGCATGACCATCGGACTAGCACCCGTGACAGGGATTCCCTTACCTTGGTTGAGTTACGGTCGGTCTGCCTTACTGACCAATTTTATCGCCCTTGGGCTCGTCGAATCTGTTGCCTATCACCGGGAGAAAGTGAAAAAGAAGTTTTAGCAACAGGCTATTTTGGCGAACCCTTGACGAATGACTCCAAAAAGATTGACGATGACTCATGATCACTCGGATTTTCTGAGTAGTCAGATAAACCCCTTAACTCTAAGCATCTGTAAAGAATTATGATTTTGCCTGGATCGGCTGTTCGTGTTAAAAACCCCGATGATACTTACTACGACTTTCAAGGACAAGTTCAACGCCTAACCGATGGCAGAGCCGCTGTCCTTTTTGAGGGAGGAACTTGGGATAAATTAGTTACCTTTCGACTCTCGGAACTTGAACCCGTAGATGCCACTGCGGGTCGCAAGAAAAGCAAATAGTTCGCTGTTGATAACCATTCAGGGTTGATGAGATTTGACTCTTCAACCCTGAATTTTTTAACTTGAAGATATATTTAAGAGTTGATTATGCGTCTACCTTTACCGCAATTTGCTAACGAACACCGTCACCCGGACCATATTGCTGAGGTGATTGAAACGGCAACAACGGAGTTTTTAGCCCAATGTTTAGACCCAGAAGAGTTAAATTTTCCCCTAATGCCGCCGTTTGGTAGTTGGGTGAAATCTTTGGATGAGGAGTCTGGAAATCAGATTTATGGAGTGGTTTATTTTGCCACAACAACTCCCATCGATACAGTCCACCGGGCTAGAGCGCTGGGTTTATCTTTAGATGGATTACGGGAACAGCAACCCCAGATTTTTGCCATGCTCAAAACTGAGTTTCGCGCGGCGATCGCCGGCTTTTGTCCCCATCTTGACAGCAAAAATGGGTCTCGCCGTCCCACAGGAATTATTTATCAATACATTCCCCCCCGTCCCCCTCAAATTCACCAAGCGGTGTATCGCTGTCAACCCGCAGAAATTGTTCACTTTACTCAACAGTTTGATTTCCTGCGTACCCTCTTACAAGTTCCCGGTGCACCTGTAGACGCCCTAACTGCAGCAGCCATTCGCGAGGTGTATCAGTTACGAGGTGCCGATCGCGATTGGTTAGTCCAAGCCGGACGCACCCTCAGCGTGTTACTCAAGGATGATTACGATCGCCTCCGTTTAATTTTAAGTCAAATTCATCCCTAGATAAATTTTAAGCAGGGATGAGATAATCTATTATTGATAATTAAACCGACGAAATGGGGGCTAAAACAAGTAAAAATCCTTGATTTATGGAGTGTTCATCTCCTTTTTCTACTAAGATTGAGAGAGAGGTTTTATAGAATCTCTAATACTTGAATGCCACAGCCGATATTTTATGTCAGCTTTTATGTCAGTTACATCTTATACCAAACTCTACGAAATCTGGGTATCAAAAGTCGTTTTTATAGAGTAGCGGGCGTCAGCAGGCTACCCTTCGGGAAGCCGAGCAAAGCGTCTACGTCCGTATAGTCCCACCCTTTCATAACGGAACCTCCGCCTGATGCTGGTTTTGACAAACCTTTGAATGCCGGATTCCGGATTAGATGGACTTACCCCGGGGGTAAACCTACCGTAACGGCTATCGCGGGAGGAAGTTTTGCCTGGGTTGATCTTGTCCTGGGATTTATGCTATACCCGGATATAACAGCCTATCTAAATTTTTCCGATTCCTCGATCCCAGCATATTTTCCAATTTGGTAGGTTCCATGTTAAATGATGGCAGTGAACAAAACGTCAAAAGGAAATCAAATCATGACTACCTCTGACCAACCAGAGTCCAAAAATCAATCGAGCGTTAATTCGGGAATTTTGGTTTTTTTGAGTTCACTTGCAGGTTTATTTTTGTCTATATTAATACTTAGACTTTCAGCACAACCTGAAAAACCTATCGGGTTTTGGGAGGGATGCTTTTTTATTCTTTTTTCAATGCTGCTTTTTGCAGTTCTTGGCTGGGCTATTTTCCAAATAGTACAACTAATAAGCAATGCAATGACTTTGTTTACGAGATATTTGATAACAGTATTTGGCTTGGTGTTTAGTCTTATTTTGCCTGCATCTTTAGCTGCTATAGGCTCAAGTTTTCCTGTTATAGGATCAAGTTTTCTAGGACTATTTGCTCCTCTTCTTGCTGCTCTTACTATAATCGCAAGAATTGTTAAATATAAATTTACGGAAAAAATGCCAGGGTGGATAGAAAAAGCCTTAGATATTTTCATTCCTGGGGCTATAGCTTCAGGCTTGGCTACTCTCTATGTTTTTGGGTTTCAGAAGATTTTTCCGGGAATACCATTCATCAATGTATTTAATAAGATAAATCTATGTAATCTGTTTAAGCCTTAAGGTTTTTAAAAAATGAATAGATTAACCCTAAAAACGGATGCACTCCATCTCAATGATGAACAGGTTTTCCAACTGTATTAAGATAACCAAGACTTTTGTTTAACGTGGGGAAACCCGAACGGGATTTAAAGCAATGGATTGCGGGCGGTGAAGGGATGAATGATTGGTAATGGGAGCCTATTGCTGAAAAATCTGTAAGGCTGGAAAGCCTGTCGAAAAATAAAATTCATCCTTATAGAAGAAGGAAAGGGGAATGACAGATGAACCATTCGTGAGAAACTTTTTCGATTTACGTTCGGAAGCTCGGCAACCCGTTGTGATTGCAGATGATGAAGGCTTTGTCGTCTATATTAATCCTCCGTTTAGTGAAATTTATCACTGGGGTTCTGAACTGATTGGTCAAACTCTAGCCGATATTATTCCCCTGAATTTTCATGATTCCCATAACCTGGGCTTTTCTCGCTTTAGCATGACAGAAATTTCTCATGTAGCGAACCATCCAATTAATGCGATGGTGATTGATAAACATGGGGATTCTATTTTATCGGAGCATTACATTACAGCGGAAAAAATTGAGGGTAGATGGTATTTTGCAGCCCAACTTCGCCCTTTGAATTCGAGTCATTCTAATCCCGAAGAGTGAGCATGAGTAATTTATTAGAAAACTTAGAACTGGGTAGTCGAGATTTAGCCATTGTGATTAAGGAGTTGCGGGCGACTCTAGGCAAAATGGAATTGGCCCTGGGTTCGATTGATGAGGCGATCGTTTGGACGGGAGAAGATGGAGTAATTCAATGGTGCAATACCACGTTTGATCGCCTGGTGAATCGCAGTCATCTTTCGGTTCTCGGTTGCCCTCTATGCACCTTAGTTCCCCTGACTAAAGGGGGCACTGTACTCTTAGAAACAGAACATCCCGTTTATCAGGTTCTCTCGCAAAATTATTCAACCGGAGAATATGAATTTCAACAGGAGAGTCATTTATTAATTCTGGAAATTGCCGGTTCTTTTGTGGAACTCAAAAATGGCGATCGCACAGCAGTTTTAACCATCCGAGATGTCACTCAACGCAAAGCAATGGAGGAAGCGTTAATTTCTGCCAATCGAGAAATGTCCATCTATTTGCAAGAAGTTGACAAAGTAATACAGGCTGCGATCGCGGTTGAAAATAACAGGTTTCAACCAGACTCGTTACATGAAGTTGCTAATCGACAGGATGAGTTAGGACGACTAGCCAATATATTTACTCAAATGGTTCTGCAATTAAAAGCCCGTGAACAAGAACTCGCAGAAGCGAAAGAACAACTAGAGGCGGTTTTAAATGCGGTTCCTGGCGCGATTTCTTGGATTGATTCCGGTGGGGTATTCGTGGGTGTTAATCGTCATTTAGCTGAAAATTTTAACCTCTCTCAAGAAGCCTTTGTTGGTCAAGAAGTGGGATTTCTAAAAGAAAATGCTAAGTTAGCTATCTTTTTGAGTGAATTCATTTCTAGTCCTGAAACCTCTGCTTCTGCCATCATTGACTATCAGATTCATGAAGAAAAGCGACATTATCTCATTGCCGCCCAAAAATATCAACAAGGGACAGCTACCGTATCGGTGGGAATTGATGTAACTGATCGCCAACGGGCTGAGGCAGAACGAGAACGGTTTACCCGTGAGCTTTTCCAACTCAATCAAGCCTACGAACGGTTTGTTCCCAATCAATTTCTCCAATTTTTAGATAAATCCAGCATTGTCGAGGTGGAATTAGGGGACCAGGTGCAGTTAGAAATGTCAGTCCTCTTCTCCGATATTCGAGAGTTTACGACCCTCAGTGAAATGATGGCCCCCTCGGATAATTTTAAATTTATTAATGCCTACCTTTCCCGGATGGAACCCGCTATTACTGAACATTCAGGCTTTATTGATAAATATATCGGTGATGCAATTATGGCCCTCTTTAGCGGGGAAGCGGATAATGCTGTGCAAGCCGGAATTTCTATGCTCCATCGCCTGGATGAGTATAATCAAGAACGTAGTAAATCGGGATTTTTACCCATTAAAAATGGGATTGGAATTAATACGGGATTATTAATGTTGGGAACCGTAGGTGGACAAAATCGTATGGATAGTACAGTGATTAGTAATGCGGTGAATGTCGCTTCCCGAGTGGAAGGATTAACTAAAAATTATGGGGTAGCCCTATTAATTACTGAAGCAACCTATTCCCGATTAAAGCAGCGGGATAGTTATGCGATTCGGCGCATCGATCGCGTCCAAGTTAAAGGCAAATCTGAAGCGGTGACAGTGTATGAAGTGTTTGATGCGGACTCCCCAGAAATGAGGGACAGAAAGCTGGCAACCCTAACCCAATTTACAGAAGCATTATCCCTCTACGATCGCCAGAAGTTTCGGGAGTCGGCACGGTTATTTGGGGAGTGTTTAGATCAAAACCCAGGCGATCGCGTGGCGCAGATTTATTGCGATCGTGCCCAAGCCAACATTTAAGACAAATCAGGCTGTATTGATTCTCTGAACCGGGCTGATATTGGCCCTTTCGTTACATTTCGTTACAAATTGGTTACAATCGAGAGAGCAGATACCTATTTCGGGTCCCGGCGAGAGTGGCACTGCCCCTTCTCAACAATCCTCTCGATTATTTAGACTGATTTATGTTTTATCCTGACTACAATCCGCCGTTATTTTTAAAAAACGGGCTGGCAATGACCCTGCATACTGCCTTAGTGGCAAGTCGAGAGTGGGAACAGACGATCGCCGACCCCGAACCGCCTTATCAGGAAACCCACTTTTCCGGCGCAGGAGGGGTGCCGATTTATGGATGGGTTGCCCAAAACCCTGCCTCGAAAGGAACCCTTGTGGCAACTTACGGCATTACAGGAGAACTTCCCGAACAATGGTTTCTCCGACTCCTGGGACGTAAAGCCTTTGCCCGCGGCTATTCTGTGGTCCTCTTTGACTGGCGTGCTCATGGCAAAACTGCTGAATTATCTTCCACCTTGACTTCCGATGGATTGTATGAGGGGGAAGATTTTGTGAGAATTGCTGCCAAAGCGAAATCTATGGGATGTTCAGGACCTTTTTGGTTTACGGGTTATTCCTTAGGAGGACAACTGGCCCTGTGGGGGATAAAAGCAGCCCAGTCGATCACCGAGTGGGGCGGGGATTTAGAGTTAGACCCCTCGGAACTCGCAGGGGGGGCGGTGATTTGTCCAAACCTGGATTCTAATCGGTCCCTGTCCTATTTAGTGAAACAGCCCTTTGGGAAGTATCTGGAAAAGGCGATCGCCAAGGGATTGAAGAAACTGGCATGGAAGCTACATCAGATGCATCCGAACGATATCGATCCCGAGGCGATCGCCCGCGCCAATAGCATTTGGGGATTTGATCATGAATTGGTGATTTCCCGCCTCGGGTTTGCTTCCGTAGAGGAGTATTACGCCGCCAGTAGTCCTCTGGTAATCCTGCCGGAGTTTACCAAACCCACCTTGATTTTATATGCGGCAGATGACCCCATGTTCCACCCGGCGATCGTACCCGAGTTACAGGAAATTGGCGACAGCAATCCGGCGATCGAGTTAATGATGACTCGTTATGGGGGTCATGTGGGCTATGTCAGTAATTTAGCTACCCAGAAAAAAGCCGGAGATAGCGATCGGTGGTGGGGGTGGAATCGCGTCTTAGACTGGTGCGATCGCCAAGGGGAGGCACTCTCTCCCTCTATCACGCCTCAGCGATCGACCCTTGACTCGAACTTGTTAGGGGTTTCCCATCCCTAGTTTGAATTGCCGCAAATGCGATCTAGAGCCCGTTTGCCTCCCCATCGTTCCACCAATTGGTCATCGTACTCGTCGGAGACTTCCAGAACCGCATTCACCGAGGATTCCAATTCTTTTTTATCGCAAGTGGATCCCACAATACTATGCTCAAACAGAATATCACCCTTCGAGTCGATACCAAAAGCCCCGAAAATCATGTTGCTATTTTGTTCGAGGAGAAAGCGCATTAGATCCGCACTCAGTTCTGCCTCCGTCACGACATAAGCCCGAGTATTGATCACGGCATCCTCTTCTCCCCACGGTAAAATCAGGACTTCCACCAGGGCGGAACCCATAAACAGCCCCAATCCGGGGATATCTTGACGAGCACAGGGAAATTTGCCAAATAATTCCTGCATCCAGATGGCGACTTTGTGATAACAGGCTTCTTGTGCTGAGGTTTGAAATTGCATTTGGATTCTCCTTGTTGTTATTAGAGTCGCTGTTTAGTCCTTTGTATTATCTTCCCAGGTTGAGTGACTCAGTTTTAAGGATGAAGCAACCTTTAAGGGTGGGACAAGTGATGTATCGAGGTTAAAAACTCCGCTGCGATCGAAATCACCACAGTTGAGTAAACTATTTCACCTCTTCTGTAAGATGGCGATCGCACAGGAGCCGTCAAAATCCGCTGATAATACAACAAGGCAACCCGGGAATGACCTAATCCCTTATCTAAATTCAAGGCTTAAATCGAGGTTTTTTTAACGATGAGTACATTTGCTCCCACCCACAAACTAATTGCCCCTGCCGGAGAAGAAACCCCCGTAATGCTTTTTTCCCAAGGTGAAAGCCACAAATATCAGGTGATGAGCAAAACTGAATTTCTCGAAGGAAGCGAAGCAATCTATGAGTGGCACCCCTGCCAGGGTGTGACTTACCGAGGATTTTTACTCAATGGTTTAAAAATTATTCCCTTAGAGCTCAGCCACGGGTGGCACTATTCCCCCGCTAACTCCGCAGCGAACTAGAGGGTATGGGTTTTGACGGTGGGAAGAGGTGGAAAAAATAAGGCGATCGCACTTCAAACTTCGCCTTCCCCATGTTCAGCTTCCCAATTTAGACAGGGAACTTAACCTGAAATAAATTTCAACTAAAACCCCCAGAAAATAGCCCGCATTTAAGCGGGCTAGGTTCCTATAACAGCAGCTTTAAACCTGCTGTAATCCCATTTAGAGCTTACCCATAAGATTCTTCCGGTTCCATCCCCGTTGGCTTCAAAACCGGCTGCTTAGAAATGGATAACATTTGTAAAAAGGTAAAGGTCAAATACATGGGATTCAGTAACAAATATCGCTTCCATAATCGTCCCGGTTCTTGAATCAATCGATAGAACCATTCCAGCCCCCGCTTTTGCATCCAAGGCGGTGCCTGAGATACTGTACCCGCATGAAAATCAAACGCTGCACCGACTGCCATTAAGGGCATCGGTAAATGATTTCGATATTCATAAACCCAGACTTCTTGCCGAGGACAACCCAACCCAACAAAGGTAATGGTTGCGCCACTGTCTTTAATCCGAGTCACCACTTCTTCTTTTTCGTCAGAAGTTAACCGGCGAAATTTAGAGGGTTCTGCACCAACGACTTTCAACCCTGGAAACTTAACTTGTAGCTTTTCTAATAAAAGGTCCAAGGTTTCCTGTTTACTACCATAAAAATAGACGGGCAATCCTTCGATCGCAGCGGCTTCTAATACTTTTAAAGTCAACGTCGGACCATAGACGCGATCGGGCAGTTTAATCCCGTGAATCCAATTGAGTGCCCAGCGAACCGGCTGCCCATCCGGTGTAACCAAATCAAATGTGTTTAAGCGGCGACGATGAACTGGATCAGAAAAGCCCGTCATCACCCCATGAACCGCTAAAGCTGTCATTGCTAGAGGCGATCTCGCCTTGGCGGCATTAATAATGGCTTCCACACCATATTCATAATCAATTGCCGATATTTCTACCCCAAGTATGGGGTATTTTCCATGATTAATCACCCTAATAACCTCTATTAAAAAATGGGTAAGTTTTATTTAATAGCAATTAGCTTTTTTGCTAATTGCTAAGTTTTTCAGGAGAACACCCTGGGAATAATAGGTCAATTTTCAAGAAGTCAAGGCCGAGAATCAGGGAAGCTCAATTCCCCCACCGAGACTTATTAAAGTCGTAAATTTCTTGAAAAATATCTCTGACACTAGGATAGCTTAATTTCCATTCCGGATAGTGGGATTTAAACTTACTTAAATCACTGATATACCAGATATGATCCCCCATGCGATTAGTCTCGGTGTAGCTGGTTTCCATCTTTTTCCCGGTAATCTCCTCACACATTTGGATCCCTTCCCGGACCGAAGTATTACTCTCGCGACCCCCACCTAGGTTATAGACTTCGGCAATCCCAGGTTTTTTGAAAAAGGTATCCATCGCCAGAATCACATCAATGCAGTGGATCACGTCCCGAACCTGCTTGCCTTTGTAACCAATTACGGTATAAGGTGTTTCCGTCATGGCGCATCTCATCAAATAGGAAGGGAACCCATGCAATTGAGCACCGGAATGTTGGGGCCCACTGAGGACTCCACCCCGAAACACCGCACTTTTGATGTTAAAGTAGCGCCCATACTCTTGCACCAAGAGGTCCCCAGCAGCTTTTGAGGCCCCAAACAGAGAATGCATACTTTGGTCAATACTCATATCTTCCGGGATCCCGTTTTGGTAGGGGTGAGAGGGGTCCAGTTCCCATCGAGTTTCTTGTTCAACTAAGGGTAAAGTATTGGGGCGATCGCCATACACCTTGTTCGTGGAACAATGGGAAAACACTGCCTCGGGACAAAACTGCCGCGTTGCCTCTAGCAAAACTAAGGTTCCATTGGCATTAATCGAGAAATCCGTAAAGGGTTCCTTTGCAGCCCAATCATGGGAGGGTTGCGCCGCTGTATGGACAATTAAAACGATATCGGATTTGTACTTGGAGAAAATTGCATTAATTGCTTCGGGATTGCGGATATCAACTTCGTTATGTTCATACTTATCCCCGAGTTCTTTGCTGATTCGTTCCCGGTTCCAACTTGTCGAGGCTTCCTGTCCAAAGAAATATTGACGCATATCATTGTCAATCCCGACTACTTTGTAACCGGCTTTTCCATAGAACAGGGCGGCCTCGGAACCAATCAATCCGCCAGATCCTGTTACGATAACTACAGACATTCCTTATCTCCTGCTATGTTGGGTTTTTAGGCGATCGGCCAGTGGTATTGCTGGCGTTTATTCCCCCTCTAGATTATAGGCAGGTGCGGGGTACTCGTCACCCGGTTACCGAACGATTGTTCTACCCGATTTATTCCAGTGGCAATGGGTAATTTCGGAGTCTATGCTTAATTGCCACTTGAACGGTGCAAAACCTGAGTATAGACAGACTTCGTTTTTTCGGCTAATTTTTCCCAAGTGTAATGTTCCAAAACTTTCTGATATCCCGCTTCCCCCAGTTGAATACACAGGGATGGATTGTTAAGGAGTTCTATAATTTTATCAGCAATTTGGCCCGGATTTTGTTCGACTAAAAATCCAGTGATTCCCTCATCGATAACATCCCGAATGGCCGGAATATTTCCCCCAATTGCCGGCTTCTTCATCATCCAGGCTTCCGTATAAACCCCCCCAAAACTTTCTTGCATCGAAGGGACACAAAGTAAATCACAAGCTGCCAAGGCATCGGTTTTTTCTTCTAAACTGACTTTGCCTAGTTCTAAAATACGGCGATCGCTTACTTCGGCAAAGAATTTTTCGGAAAATTTAGTGCGGGGACCAATCGCAACAAAGCGAGTTTCTGGAAACTTTGACCAAACTATTTCCGCCGACTTGATAAAGGCTTTAATCCCTTTATATTCGTACTTTTGACCCAGGAATAAGACGATTGGACTAGAACCCAGGGAGTATTTAGTTCGGAAGCGATCGCCATCGCCATCGGCTGCTAATAAAGGTCCGATTCCCGTCACAAATATATTCTCTTCCTTAACGCCGAGTTCGATTAACGTTTGCTTTTCGACCTGGGTTAAAGCAATCACTGCATCGGCTTGGCGGTAAAGATGAATATACTCTCGATACAGCCATCCCACCCAGCGAGGATGATGCAACGGAACGAATACAAAGGGAATATTTAGTTTTTGTGCCAGTTGCCAGGAGGCATAACTTAGGCCCTCTCTCCCCATCCTGACATTGTGGATAATTGCAGGGTTCTCGCTATACTCTTCAATCTTAGGCAATAAAACCTTAGAAATTTTGGCGATCGCCGTCTTCTTAATCCCATAATATCCAGCTACATAAGGAATCAACGACTTTCGTTCAGCCTGGGTTAATGTAATTTGCTTAACATCCACCCCATCAATTTCATATCCCTTAACTTGGGCGGGCGCTTTTAAAGTTGTCCCCCATAACCAATCGGTGCGATTTTCTGTCCAGTGCGTAATGACGCGAACCTGATTGGTTTGAGCAAGGGTAGAGACAATTTTATGGGTATGAAGTTGAGCGCCCCCGATTGCGGGAGGATAGGCGGTAATCGTGTACAGGAGTTTTAAAGAATAAGACATTACCCTGATTTAATTTAAAAATCGGGTCCTCTATAGCGTTCCCCCTCTACATGATTCCCGAAAATTTTACAAGATTACCCAGACTTAATGAAAAATTTCCATCAAAACTGAATGGAGAACAGCTATCCGTGATATTATTTGCGAAGTTTCATTGTATTTGCAACTTTTTCTCCAAGGATTATGTAAAGTAACGGATGGTAGCCGGCTTGACGGTCATGAAAATCGCCTAAAATATCCACTCATTAAGAACGAGCCAACTGATAAATTTTTAAAAGTTGTTGATAGTTAACGTCTGCCGTGTATTTAGATTCAAACTCTCCCCTAGCTTGTTGACGCATATTTTTGAGTTCTTCTGGGTGGGCGATCGCCCACTCCACCTGAGCGATTAAGTCATCTGTATCTCCTGGACGGAAATGCAGACCCGTGCGACTCGGGATTACCAAAGCCGTCATACTCCCGAGGTTACCCGCTATTACAGGTAGACCCACCGCATAAGCCTCCACAAGGACCAGAGGGAAACCTTCGTACCAGCCCGAAGGAAACATCAACATTTTCGCCTCTTTCATTAAATCAAGGACGCGATTTTTTGGCTGTCTTCCTAACCACTCTACCCCTGGAATCTTTACGGAGGAATGTTTGACCATATCAGTTAATGGCCCCTCGCCGACAATTTTCAGAGGGATTGATTGTCCAAGTTTTTCCCAAGCTTTCAAGAGAATATCGAGACCCTTTTCCGGCGATAGTCTTCCTACAAAAAGTGCGTACTCACCCCTCCCCAGCCCAATCCCCGGGTCAGGGGAGAGAAAATTAGGCTTGAGAGAAATTTTCTCTGGGGGCAAGCCCCCTTCTATAAACTTATTCCGGGCAAAGTCAGTTAAGACAATGTAGCGATTGACGCGATCGCGCCAAGTCCCTCGGATCCGGTGTAGCGTCTGCATTGTACCAACCACCGCCGAACCAACCCGACTGTCCCGGTAACAAGCATGAACTACTCCCGGCGTAGGGAAGAATTTTCCCATACAGTCCTCGCATACTTTTCCATCCCGATAAAAGAAGGAATTAGCGCAAAAAAGGCGGTAGTTGTGCAAAGTCTGCACCACAGGTACTCCTGTCTTCTCACAGGCATCATAAACGGATGGGGATAGCAAGGGAAAAAAATTATGAACATGGACGATATCCGGACGGAAGGTATTAATTTCCTGCAAAACCCGTTGTTTCGAGGCAGGGGAGTAGATAGCGTTGATTGCTGTTAGTGCTTGACTGAATTTTGAAGCGATCGCATCATTGTCAACTTCCAGTAGCGCCACTGAGTTGCCATGAGCTTCAAGCAAGTTTTTCTCGGCGCGGACTACCACATCCTCTCCGCCCGCAATTTTGTAAAGGTTATGGAGTTGTAGAATTCTCATTGGATAAACCTGTGCATGGATAAAGGTAACAAATTCATCTCAATTTTAGCTGAACCAACACATTGCTTTTTATAAGGCGATCGCCCAGTAGCTCTCCGGTTTCCCGTCCGTGATGAGAGTTCTATCATTGCCCCACTCCTGAGTCTTCCTTTGGCGATCGCCCAGAACGCTTTCACTCCCCTGAATGACCAGAACTCTTTTCGTTCCTCCCTATCCGAAGGAGGGCCTCAGCAACCGATAATACACTTACTCCGGCACATTTTTTCGTTCTTTGCCGCAAATTATGTAGTTTTCGTGAATTTTTTTCACCAATCCCCACTTCTCAAAAAGAAGTGATAAAATCACGGCACCCCCCTAAAATAAGCTATAGCGTTTTCTAGTCCGGTAAGGTACCGATACGATGGTTAGGATATGTATGAACTTTGGAGTGCGAGCATCTTGCTCGCTATTGTTTCAAGGGAGCAAGATGTTTGTGCACCACGCACACGCTCCGCCGCAGGCTTTACGCACTCCAAAGGAAAAAATGTACCTCATACCTGTGAATAAAGCTATAGACCTCTCTTCTTACTTTTATGAAAAACTTCCAGAATCAACCCCTCCTGCATCTCGTTAAATACGCTCATCCAATAATTTTGTCCTAGGATTTTTACCGTGGAGTAAATTTCACATCCCCTCCGCTTTTCTCCTTCTCTACTGATAATTTGGGTTGGTGTCGGCTTTTCATAGACGCCGTTTATGTTCGGTAAGTTTTCATGGACGCAGCTTATGTTATTTAATAGCCTTCCTTTTTTAATTTTAGTTCTTATAACTTTTTTTATTTACTACCTTCCGAAATTTCAAAGATTTCAAGTCCTGATTCTAATTGTAGCCAGCTTTATATTTTATGCTTGGAGTTCTCCCTCGTTACTGTTACTGCTATGCTTGTCAATTTTGCTCAATACTATCACTAGCTTCAAAGTTACTAAAAACGATGATAGAAAAAGACGGCTGTTTTGGGCTACATTAGGAGTCGTCGGTAACGTCCTTGTCCTCGGTCTATTCAAGTATGGTTCGTTACTGACCCACCTGGGAATAAAAATATTTAATGTGGGTCAGCCACAGCCGGAAATTATTTCATTACTTTTATACTTCCCCTTACCTATTGGAATTTCGTTTTACACCTTTCAGGGAATTAGTCTAGTGATAGATGTCCTTCGGAACGAAGAAGTAAGTACGGAAACTATCTCAGTTAAACAATCTGTTGCTCCCGGTAATTTTAGAGACTATCTGTTGAATACGGCTTTTTTTATCTCCTTCTTTCCTCAGTTAGTGGCAGGGCCGATTGTCAAAGCCAAAGATTTTTATTATCAGATTAAGCCTAAATATCTGAAAGAATTTCAAGGGGAGATAGTCTTTCGATACCTAACCACTGGCTATTTTTTTAAAATGGTTATAGCCGATAACTTAAAAGACTATACGTTCTGGATAGACTATCCCTACTACCAAAGACTGGGAACTGTAACGAACCTTGTCTTGTTGTTTGGTTACTCCATGCAAATTTTTGCAGATTTTGCGGGGTACTCTCTGATCGCGATCGGACTTGCTGCAGTGTTCGGCTACTTTCTCCCCCAAAACTTTAATTTTCCCTATATTTCTCTCTCAATTACTGAATTTTGGAGGCGTTGGCACATTTCTTTATCAACTTGGTTGAGAGAATATTTATATATTCCGTTGGGTGGCAACCGGAAGGGACAAACCCGAACTTATCTCAACCTTATGCTAGTCATGACTTTAGGGGGAATGTGGCATGGAGCGGCCTGGAGTTATGCTGTGTGGGGAATTTTTCATGGAGTTGGGTTAGCTGTAGAACGATATAATGGGAATTGAGAAAAAAGTTAACTCTACTCCCAATTCATCTTTTTGGCAGCAGGGTCTAATCGATTCGTTGAGAATTACTTTTGTTTTCTGTTTCGTTTCAACAGGATGGCTGTTGTTTAAATTGCCACATTTTAGTAACGCCCTTGATTTTATTATTACCTTGTTTCGGAATGTCAACATTAAACCTGGGTTAAGCTATATTGTTCCAGTGATGATTTTCTCATTGCCAGTGATTCTTTATCACCTTCCGCATTTTCCCCCTATGCAAAGGACAATCCAAATTCATGGAGATCTCTACTCTACCCAACCCTGGAGAAAATTATGTAGCGATCTAATTTTCGGAATAATGCTCGTCTTATTATTTCTCAACAGTGGTAGTGCCAATGAGTTTATTTACTTCCAATTCTAACGAGTTTTTGCCTTTTTCTTTCAATCAATCCATGCGATCGCTGTTACCGCCTTTTTTAGTTTGTCTGTTTTTTTTGGCCTTGTACTATACTCTAGTCATAGGGGGAGTTGTGCCGTCGAGCGATGGGATTAATCAACGCCAAGTAAACCATATTAAAGCTGAACGATATATTTATAGTAATTTGATTCCCAACATAGTTCTTTCAGGTAGTTCGATGACAGCAGAACTATTAGAAAAATACTTCGATGTTACTACAGTGACCAATATTGCCCTATCGGGGAACAGTAGTAAAACTGGATTAGAACTGGTTACTCTTCAAAACAAAAAACCCGATATTTTTCTAGTTGAGCTTAACTATACCATTGCTCTAGAAACCGACCTGGAAATAATGGATGCACTTAAAAACCCCTTATTAAGGATTTTTAAAACTTACTTCCCAATTTTTAGAGAAGAATACCAACCCGTCAGTGTCCTTGTTCACTATCTAAAAAATTCATCCGGGAGAAATGCAGATTCGGAATCATCTCAAATTACCAATCAAGAATTAAGAGAAAGATTAGTCGCCCACATTATAGAGGGATCTCAGGAGACTTTATCCCCAGACTTAAAACAACGGATTATAGAAGAATCCGAAGTTATCAAAAAGCAGCTTGCCGAACTTCAGAAAAAAGGCGTTCGTGTTGTTTTATTTAATGTCCCTAGCGAAAAGCGGATTGCTAACACACCTCGAAGGCAGCAGGAACGATTACTGATCCGATCGCTATTTCCCTCAAATAGCTTTGAATGGTTGCCCGAACCGATCACAGAGGATTGGATAACTTATGACGGCGTTCACTTAGTTAGTCCCGACGCCAAAAAATTTGCGCGATTTATCCAAGATCAACTGATAGATTCTGACCAATTCAACACCGGGACAATGTGATGTGATTAGAAGACAATTATGGGACTTCAAAAAAATATTCCCCGCTTAATTAGGTAAACTACTGAAACAGCATTAAATCTCATCGGGAGTCCAAAGACCCTTGCCGGTAAGATTAGCGGGGCCTTAATTATTAAGATTTTTGAATAGCGCTAAGTAGGCACAAATAATTAAAATGAACACTGAAATTAAAGGAAATTTTTGGGGTCATTTTCACAGAATAGGGAATCCATAAATTTTTTTTCGGAGCAGAGTTAGATTTAATCAGACCCGCCTACTTATACCCCTGTAATACTCATGTAATATAGCAATCAGCATAATAGATTAGTATTTTTGAATATCTTCTAATCCAGATTAAACCCTTGCTTTTAAAAATTTCCGAGACTGTCAAGTTTGCGCAGAAAATTATCAAACACATCCAGGAGAGTGAGTCAATTCTTGCTGAGTTAAAACTTCCTTAAAAACGCCCCAAATGTAAAGATTAGCTTTTAGATCGTAGATAAGCCTCAGGTCTTTGCTCAGGAATCTGCTGGATTGGGTGGCTCTGATTAAATTTATGCGGCCACTCTATGGGCATGACGATAATTATCGTAAACAGCAACCAATAAATGCTATATCCTGTAAGCAGTACGGTTTGAGTCTGGTTCATAAGTACAAAATAAGTCAAAAACCCTATCGGCCAAATACCTTCAATGCCCGGTTTAACTCTTATCCAGTTTATAGCCCGTAAAAATGCTATTGCAAATATAATTGCAAATAAAAATGCTCCAATAACACCCAATTCTAGTACCAGATCTAAGAACCCATTATGGCCATGATCGGGTTTCCAGACAATTGTTCGGAGGATACTTGCGTGTTCTGGACTCGCCCATCTTTGGTAAAATCCATGAAATCCGTAGCCAATCCACGGATGTTCTTGTATTCGCTCAATTACAATGTTCCATAAAGGAATCCGTCCGTTAAGATTGGGATCTTTATCAATTGAAGCTAAAGCTGCATCCCAGTTATCATCCAGAAAAATCGCCCCTACGGTGCTAGATAATAATACAATAAGATATAAAGGAATGGCAATTACGATATTCCATCGAAAAAGTCTATTAAATGGAGCAATCGCCAAAAGAAAAAATAAGCTAACTAAGGCACTTTTTGATTCTGAACCTAAAATTAGATAAATAGCAAATATCAGACCGCCTAGGGACAGCCACCGGTTCTTAGGGTTCGTAAAAATATTAGCTGTTAAAAATATTCCTGCAATCACCATAATCCGGCCTAGAGTATTTTTATGAATAAATAGACCCCGCCATAGTCCACTATTGGGGCCGCTTGGAGTAATGCCTATACTCGGAATTGCAAAGACATACAGGAGACTCAATAATGCTTCTAACCCAAAGACAAAGGTTATCATGTGAGTTAATTCTTTAAATTTATAGCGAGAAACAAAATAAATACCAAATAAGCTAGTTTCAGCTATTCGAATAGCTTGATAGCGAGTTTCATACGAAAATCGAGACCATACACCTGATAACCAAAGAAACCCTAAAAATATTAAAAGGGGTTTGGCTTGCAGCATAATTCGGAGAGAGCGTCTCCACTGCAAAATCATAATAACTAATACAATAAATATATTTAACTTCCACAAATAAAACTCTAACCTTCTAATCCAGCCATATCCAGCATTACTGTAAACTGGTATGAATGCTTCTGTAAAAAGGACAAGAAGAAAAACGCCGAATATTTTTTCAAATTTTAAACCTATCTTTATCAAAGAGGCAATTGACTGAGGCACGAATCTTTCAGTGTAATGCATATTTAAATTCCCGTTTTTTTTGACCATAGTTGGAAAAATAAGGCAGAATATAGCAATCCTAAATAATTTGTAACCAAACTAATGAGCAAGATGCAAAGGCTGCGGCATGGCTAAAGCAAGTAGGCAGGAGTAAAGCGAACGCTGTGCGGCACTCCCAAGGCTCTCCAGCTTGGATCCAGGACAGAACTGATTTAACACTGCTATATAACAAGTTTCCATGAATTAAGTTACCCTCAAAAATTAACCCATTTATAGGGCAAATGTCTTCAGTTACCCCCGTCAATTTATTACATCTGTATCCTACCTGAGTTTCTCCGAGTCAAGGTGCATCTCGTCTGCAAAAATGTTTCCATCTTTTGCTGGTAAAAAGATTTCCTTAATGATATCTAAATTTTTACCAAGGACAACGCGAAAAAGGTGATCAAACCAAGACTTCCTTCTCCTCAGCCTAAATAAGGTAATCTTATCAACCTAACGCCCCCAGAGTCATTCCACTTGACAAATTCAAGTTTTATCGCTATCATGGCGTCAACCATAATTACGCTCCCTGTATGAATCTCACGGGGTTCGCTCTGACCTTTCCGAGCTGGAAACTGGGGTAGTAAGTTAGGCTATATAATTGTAATGCTTTTCCCCTAAAAACCGCAATCCGACCGATACGATAGACCAATAGAGGCTTGTAAAGCAGTTAAGGATCTCCATTTCTAACAGGAGCCTGTGCCCCAAATGGTTTAATAAAAAAACATAGATTTTTTACGTGGCTATCTCCCTTACAATCTGGTAATCCAGTGGTCCCCATCTTGTTGCTATTTAATGATTGGGACTATGTATTATGTCACTCCCCTGAGATAAGTTACCTAACGATGACATTCCAGCAACGGTAGACCATTAGATGGAGTAGGTGTGAAATGAAGAAGGCTGCTGTAAAAAAAGGTCGGTTTTCCAGGTCTCTCCTGTATGTATTTTACTGTACAGTATTTTTCTCCACCCTGAGTACAGGGTGCTTTATTATGGGTAAGGTTTTTCCTTATTCTGATATACCTTTAGATATTCCAGTTGCCTCCCGTAAATTAAAATATTTTGCAGAATATAAAGATGAATACAGTGTGATTTTTATCGGTTCTAGTCGGACGTATCGCCATATCATGCCTGACGTATTCGATAGCGTTATCGCTAGCCAAGGATATCCGATTAAATCTTTTAACCTGGGCATTCCAGCACTTTCCTTATCAGAAGCCCATTTCTATCTAAATAAAATTTTAGATATGTCACCTAATAATTTAAAATATGTGTTTATTGAATATTTAGAGGGATTTATAGTTAGAACTGAAAATTTTTCAACTTCCCGAGAAATATATTGGCACACTTGGGAGCAAAGCTCGTTTGTTATTAATCTGATTTTAAAATCAGATTATAACCCTATTCTTAAAATTAAAGCTATATACAGTCATTCAATTCCTTTGATGTATCACCTGACTAATACAGGTTTAGGTGCTAATTTTATCCAAAAATTTTTTTTTGGAGATTATCAACAAAAGCTGGTAGACAAAGTAGATCCGAATGGCCCTTTGAAAAATGGATTTCTTTCTCTAGAAGAAGAGGCAAAAATCGACGAATATTATCAGAATCGCAATCAAGATTATTTGAATAATATTGATTCTTATGAAGCTATAGTGGATTCTTTAAAAAGGGAAAAGGTTTCTCTATCTCCGAGTAAACCCCATACATTAGAAGTTCTAGGCGAAATGATTGAAAATGTAGAAGAGAAAGGGGCTACTCCTATATTTCTTCTATCTCCGGGGCTGGATAAGCAGGCAGATCTCATTCGAGCTTATGCCGAAGGATATATTCCTGAGCTATTTGTATTTAATGATCCCAGTCAATTTCAAAACTTGTACCAGGCGAATAAAAGATTTGATAGAGATCACCTCAATAACGAAGGGGCCCTCGAATATACGAACTTACTGGCACAGCAGTTTGCACTTCATCTCAAAAGAACGGAGGATTTTAGATGATTTTCAGCGAGTTTAGGTTTTTCATTTTCTTTGCCATTGTTTTCTCTATTTATTGGAGCCTTCCCAAAAATTCATCTCGAAAAGTTTGGTTGCTGTTGTGCAGCTATGCTTTTTACGGCGCCTGGGATTGGCGTTTTTTGTCCTTAATATTTGCGTCAACGATTATCGATTACGGTGTGGGAGTCATGATTTCCAAAACTTCACATCCTAAATATCGTAAAGGTTTGCTGATGTTAAGTCTTTGCAGTAACTTGGGGTTACTAGGTTTATTTAAATATTATAACTTTTTTGCGGATTCAGCTGCATCTTTTATGGCATTTTTGGGTTGGCAGGTGCAGTCGCACACCCTAGAAATTATTCTTCCAGTAGGAATCAGCTTCTATACTTTTCAGACATTAAGTTATTCAATTGATGTGTATTGGGGTAAACTTAAAGCTGTAGAAAACTTTTTAGACCTCGCGCTTTATGTTAGCTTTTTCCCCCAACTGGTAGCCGGACCCATTGTTCGTGCATCTACTTTTCTACCCCAACTCCATACAGCTCGAAAGTTTTCAAAGGTAGATTTCCGATATTTTTTAATCCTTTTTTTAGTAGGCTTTATTAAAAAGGCTTGCATTTCTGATAATTTAGCGCCCCTTGTAGATCGGTATTTTAGTAGTCCAGAAACCTACACAGCATTTAGTTCTTGGTTAGGCGTTGTGTCCTACACTGTCCAAATCTATTGCGATTTTTCAGGTTATTCCGATATGGCGATCGCCACTTCTGGTTTCCTGGGTTATGAATTATGCTTAAACTTTGATTTTCCTTATTTTGCAACGAATATCACCAGCTTCTGGAGGCGCTGGCATATTAGCCTCTCCTCGTGGCTACGGGATTATCTTTATATTCCTTTGGGAGGTAATCGCGGCACTAAACTCTTTATTTATAAAAATTTAATGCTAACGATGCTATTAGGAGGATTGTGGCATGGAGCCTCCTGGAATTTTGTAATTTGGGGGGGTTTGCATGGTATAGCATTAATTGCCCACCGGGAATGGTCTCGGATGACTCATTCATATAAGCAACTGCCAATTTTAAGAAATTTAATGGGTCTGGTACTAACCTTTTACTGGGTCTGTCTGACTTGGATCTTTTTTCGAGCGGTTGATCTTAAAACGGCTCTGACAGTTCTGAAGTCCTTTGTACTCTTGGATTCGAGCGGCTCTATAGATATGGGCATTGGATTGCTATGGATCTTCGTTCCTCTGACAATCGCCCATTGGTGCGCGTACCGGCGCCTATTATCAGATTGGTGGAGGCGGATTCCAGGTTGGAGTTTTGCTGCATTTTATGGGCTGGCATTTTCCGCTATTCTACCTTTTGTTTCAACTAGCTATACTCCTTTTATTTACTTCCAGTTTTAATTTCAATTAATTTCCCACCCTGGGGGCTACCATATCCTTAAACACAGATAAGTAACTTTGGGCTTGTCTTTGTAATGTAAATTCTCGCTGGGCTTTATCCCTAGCCTGATAGGACAGTTTTTCATGCCGTTCAGGGCTTTCTAACAGCCAAACAATTCCCTGTGCTAATTCTTCAATATCGTAAGGTGGGACTAAATATCCATTCTTCTGGTGTTCGATGAGATCGGGCATTCCGCCGATATTAAAAGCAACACAGGGAGTTCCACAGGCGAGCGCTTCAAGGACCGTATTGGGTAAGTTATCCTGAACTGAAGGCGCGACAAATGCATCGGATGCAGCATAAACCAGTGCTAGAGAAAGGTCATCGTTGAGCTTGCCTAAGTAGTGGCATTTAAACCCTAAATCGGTCCCATCTTTTGAACCAGAGGAGCCAAATACAACCAGTTCTATCCGTTCTTGCCATCCCGACTGATTAAGGCGTTCTAAAGCAGGCTGCAATAAATGAAATCCTTTTCGACGATCGCTCGTTGCACCCATCGCCCCAAACAGAATCAAATGCTTCTCTTGAGGCAATTGAAGTAATTTTCGTGCCGTAACTCGGTCGATTGGTCTATATTTTTCGGTATCAATTCCATTGGGAATGACTTCCACTCTCGTTTCTTTAAACAGCGAACTCGATCTGACGCATTGAGCAAGCCATTGGCTGGGGGTCACGATTGTCAAACTTAGATTTTTCCAAGCTTTGGCTTTTCGATTCCAAACCCAACGAGAGAGGTCCCTGCTTTTATCACTTTGGAGTTGCGGGCAGTTCCCACAGGATTCCTGATAGCGCTGGCATTGTTCGCTATAATTACATCCTCCGGTAAAGGCCCACATATCATGGAAAGTCCAGACTAACGGTTTGTTTAACTGGGCGAGAGTTTCAATCTGCATATATCCTCGACAGATCCAATGCAGGTTAATCACGTCGGGCTCCAGTTTGCGAATCTTAGAGTGGATTCTATCAGGAACCCATCCAGGCCAAAACATGGTTTCTTTGCTTTTAGGATATAACTTGACAGGCAAAGCATCGAAGGTTTCTCTAAAATTGACTAACTTCTTTCCTATATTTCCAGGGGTCCCAATTACAAAACTATCATCGCTTAATTTATTCTGAACCAACATTTCGGAGGCAACACCAATTCCCTGCAAACCCTGATGCAGCCGATAGGCAGCACGATCAGCCCCAAACTCCAGATCAGCTCGACAAAGTAGCACAGGTTTCATGGCTTGTTATTCTCCCTTAGGCTAGTTAACAAATGGGTCATAATTTCTATCATACCTGGTTCGTTATTTTTCAGGTAAATAATATTAAGATTAATTATGGTGAATAAAAGGGGTATTCAGTAGATTAAAATTTTTTAGTTTTTGATTTGTTTTCGGTCCCACTTTAAAAATTTTTTTACTTGTTTACGTCGGCTGTTTGGAAGCATCACCTTAGACATCAAAAATCCGCACCTCTGAAAAGAGATGACTCCATGCCATGCCGCATCAATGATTAACTGGAGAGCATAAAGCGGTTGTTGCTCGCTTTCAATCAGCTGCCGCACTACCTCTTTTATCAAAAAACCTTTAGTCGCTTGAGTGGATATTTCGGATTCGTATTCCCGAATCCAGTTTAATGAAAATTTGTAATCGGATAAATTTGATATTCGCTCAGTATCCAGATCATTATCCCAAAGCGTTAAAGGCTGGTTTAAAAACGAAAATAGCGCTCCATTTTTCTCTAGCCTTAAATATAAATCTACATCTTGATGCTTTTTCAGATCTGGGCGAAATAGAGTAGACAAAGCGAGTGTTCGCGGCAGCATTAAGGTACTGGTTAATATTTCCCCCCCGTTGACAAATAAATAATCAGCCACAGGTTCAGTATCTATTTTACCCCGCCCTGGTAAAATAGATACTTGATAGCTGTTTTGCGATGTAAATTGAGTGTAGCTGACTGCTTTTTCACCTTGCTCGCAATTTTTTAGTGACCTAAGCTGTAACTCTATTTTATTAGGCAGCCATTGATCATCAGAATCCAAAAAAGTAACATACTTACCAGTCACGGCCTTAATCCCTGTATTACGAGCAGTACCACCCCCATAATTGGTTGGATGCCGAATGTAGCGAATACGAGGATCGGCAATAATTTTGATAACTTCTTCAGTATTATCAGTAGAAGCATCATCCACGATAATAATTTCTAGATTCCTATAGGACTGCTTGATTACACTGTCAAGGGTGCGACGAATTAAATGGGCGCGGTTATAGGTAGGAATAATTACGCTTACTAATGGTTCCAACTTAACTCTCCTCCTTAGTCATTCAAATTTTATGATCCTACTTTCGTTCGGGGACGGAATTTATTTTACAGCCTCAATCAGTTTTTGATAAATATCTACCAGACGATCATTAAGCTCGTTAATGTTATAATGTTTTTCTACATAAGCACGACCAGCACGGCCCATTTTCAATCCCACCTCTGGATGATCTATAAGATAGGCTAGCTTCTGGGCGAGTCCATCCACCTCTCTTTCAGGAACCAGGAAGCCGGAAATTCCATCTTCAATCAGTTCGGGGATCCCACTATGAAGAGTGCTGACTACTGGCAAACCTGTTGCCATTCCTTCCATTAAGGTAACGGGAATTCCCTCGCGATCGCCTTCTTGAGAGGTAACACTTGGGGCTAGCAAAATATCCACCTTTTGGAGCAAATCAAGGACTTCTGACTGCTGCTTCCACCCCAATAAATTGACCTGATCGCTCACCTCAAGTTGAATAATTAAGTCCTCTAAGTATTCTCGTAAGGGGCCATCACCAACGATCTGGTACTGGATCTTTCGGCTCTTCCCGAGTTGGGCGATCGCGCGAATAGCGTATTCCACCCCTTTCTTTTCTACTAAACGCCCAATAGTCAGTATCTGAACACAATCGTTATTCCGGGGTTTGGGTGGACGACAAGAAAACTTCGTACAATCAATTCCCATCCGATGCACAGCTATTTTATCCTCAGGGCATCCTAACTCCAGAAGTCGGCGCTTCCATAGTTCGCTAATCGGTTGAAATAGGTCACCTCCCTCGAATAAGTGAGCGTAAATATGTTCCCCATATTTCTGAAGATAATTGGAAATATCGAAGCCATGAAACGTCGTCACCAGGGGTCCCTGTAATGCACCAGTATCTCGTAACATCAACCCCCTCATGCCGTTACGTCCGTAGTGGCAATGGATGATGTCATAGGCTCGCTTATTTCGCCTCTTTAAAAACGGAAGGGCTGAATAAAATAACCTCAACAAAACTGCCTGTTCGCCGTATTTGGAGAATTTATATTTAAAAGGATTTAAGGTCCGCCCCACGACGAGGGGATGATGAGAAAAATTCGTAAATAGCAGAACCGGAATTGCAACTATCCGTCGCATTCGTCCCAGTGGCATTCTAGTGTAGTAGGTGCGATTCAGCAGTTTATAGCGTTCTACGTCAGGATGAACTTTAGCCGTATCACCCTGGAGGTCAGCATAAATATCGACCTCATGGCCTCGATCAAGCAGCCCCGTTATCTGGTTTAAAATAAAAGTTTCTGATAAACTGGGAAACTGGTCTACAAGGAATGCGATTCGCACGTTGGTTATCCTTAAAGGGGTTGGGTAGCTATTAATAATTTGCTGGGTTAAGCCAGCGCTAGAGCGAACCGATGTAAAACTCACCCTATCGATTTTTAAAATTTTTAGACGCCTGATGGTTGAAAGTTAGAGTTAATCATTAAACTTTCAATATCCATCCGAGCCGGTTCCGGTGGTATGAATTTAGGCACGCCAATTGCAATAATCGCGATCGGAGAGATATAGGCGGCGATCCCCATCTTATGGGCGAAGTTTTCATATATTTTTTTGTTAACTTCTCGCGAATTTATCAAATCATCTGCAAAATGATTCCAACAGACGCCTAATCCACATTGGTGAGCTAGCAATACCATTTGCATGATGGCTGCCCCAGAATCAATAAAAACTCCTCGCTCCTCTCGACCGAGTGCTCCATACACCCGAGTATCCATCCCTACAAATATGAGCAAGGGAGCGTTGATGCAATGTTCTTCTTTTATTTTCTCTAAAAGTTCTTTTTCTTGTCTATTTTGTAAAATAATAAACCGCCACGGTTGACGATTGCCTGAGGTCGGTGCCCATCGTGCGGCATCAATCATGCTGTAGGCTATTTCTAGAAGGACCTGTCCTTCTGGTTGTTGCTCAGCCCAGACTCGAACGCTACGTCTTGAGCGCAAAAATTCTAGAAAGGGTTGGGCGGATGTCGGGTTAAATGCTTGGGCCGGAAGGCTATTTTTGACGATAAAATCTTCTTCTAGATTGCTAAAAGTATCATAGATTTTCTTAGACCAAACGATGGTTGGTTCATTTTCAGGATAATCTCGTTCCTTAAGAATCTGGTAAATTACAGCAAGGGTTTGCCACTTTTGGCTATAAATACTGTGTTTTGATTCCAGTATCTGGTTATAAACTGATTTTTCAATTCGATGAGATTCATGACGCATAAGGCTAAGCAGTTCATCATTGCTTTTGCTGGACAGATCATCGTACGGGTTGGTGGATTGAGGAGAACGCCGAAAAACAAAATGGTAAATAGCCAACAGGCCTGGGATCTGCTTTAATTGAGACTTAATGTTCATTTTTTCCTTCCAATTCATCTTAGCAAAGTATCAAAAAATACTCTACATTTTTTCGATATCCATCTGCAAAACTCTGACAGTTTTAGGGTAGCCCCACCATTTCTGGTATCCGGTCAAAATAAAGGGCATTCCAGTCTGGAACTTCTCGACTTTCAGCAGCTAAACACTGAGTTACTAAACTTGGAATTTCATTTAGATTTTCTGCTAAAGCCACGAAAGGAACATCTTGAAACCACGAAATAGCCGATGTTAATTTATGATCCACCGTAGGCAATACTACACAGGGTTTTCGACAAAGCACCGCAAAAATCACCCCGTGATAGCGATCGGTAACTACTACATCGCACGCGAGGAATAAATCTAGGGTATTGTCCAACGTTTTTTCTCGCTCACCCGCAGCAATGGGTTGATCGAGAGTGGTATCGTAGTAAGTACAGGGATAGGGCAGAGAATGGCCGATTTCTTGACGCTGTGCCTCGGTTAAAGCAGATTCATCATCGAGACGCAAACACAGAAGAACTTTTGGCGGTTCGTTTTTTGTTGGTGATTCTCTGGGAGCCATAGATAAAACAAAGTCCGGCATACAAAATGTCTTGGCTTTAGGAAAAAGTTCTGTGGCTAATTCGCCACTGCGAGGATCTCGTCCAATTACCGTTAGATTGGGGTGAGTTGCATAAATTTGTCGGCTATTTTCCTGTTCGGTTCTGCCTACTTTAGTGTCGCTAAAGTAAATAGTTTGGGGCAGACTGACAATCTGATTGGCGGGAAAGGAAGTGAGTAATAAGCGCCGACGGCTTTCAGACCAAATACCCCTATCACCGAGATTTCCACCGCTGTGTAAGAAAAAAATGTCTTCCGGCTGAACCAACCACTTCAATCCAGGCAAGAAATGCTGGCATTCATCCTTATCTAGTTCAATAACAGGTAGATCAGGAAAATGTTTTTTTAGCCACCCATGAATGGCGATCGCTTGTGCCTGATCCCCCACATTGGGTAGGTAGGGGGGCGGCGTTAAAGCGTAGATAATTTTTCTCTGCTGCGTAAGATGTCTGTATTTATAGAAAAAACCCAGATTATCTCCTATTCTCAGCGGGACTTTACCAACATTAACGACCTTTCTACCAACCTTTCCGATAATGCTTTTGATCCCCATGCCTACCTCTTTTAATTGAGTTACTGTAATTTGATAGTTTTTGGTTCAACTACAATTTTTTAGTTTAAGTTAATTTCTTTGCTGTGGGGGTCGAAGTTCCTTAGAAAGTTGCAAGATTTCCAAAAGTATCTGTCTGCCGTTGGGAAGTATTAGCCACAAGCCTAAGTAAAATAATCCATATAAAACGCAATTTATCAATAGCAAAATAGCTCCCTTTATGCCACTGAACACTAGAGAATTTATCATAAAAAGTAACCAACCTGCACCGATGGATGCCACCGTCGGTCGAGATAAGGTGATGGCTAGATCTCTCAACCGCAGGGGCGAATCTTTATAAGCATAAACCAGGCCAGGAACTTGGAGAATGACCCGGGAGATACTGTAGCCTGCAGCCACACCAATCGTACCCCATCGGATCCCAATAACGAAACTAAGAACGGTAATACTTGATGAAATAATACTCCAATGGAACTGACGATCAGTACGGCCAAATGAAATAAAGGCCCATCCGGCTGCCATATTGAAGGTACCCAAAAAAGCAGCCACAGATAACACCTGGAAGATAGGAACTGCCTCTGTCCATTGCGAACCTAGAAGGGTAACTATGAGATTATCGGCAGTAATAAAGCAAAAGGCAATAATCGGCATCCCCAACGTCACCATCACGAGAATCGCCTTATGATAATAAGAACGATATCGCTCCGGTTCATTTTGAAGACGACACAGAGTGGGAATAGCTACGTTCCTGAGAGGGAGGCTGATTTGTTCAATAGGTAGCAATAACAGTTGGTAAGCCTTAGCATAAAGACCTAACGGTCCCGCTCCCAAGCGCCATCCAATAATAACATTGTCAAAGTTGCGCGCCAAGTAGTTGACCATACTAAATCCTGTGAAATTCCCCCCGAAAGCCAGCATAGAACGAACCCCAGCGTTGCGAACGGGAGAACCCGGACGCCAACCGCACAAGACCCAAACCCCCACTGCCGTGACAATTACCTGTATTAATTGTAGGATTACCAGTGACCAATATCCTGCTCCATATTGAGCCGCGATTAAGGCTACGCCGACACTTACCAACATGGAGGTAATCTCGATCGCCGCTAATGCCCCAAATCTCATCTGCCTACGCAGTAAGGCTTGGTGCTGTACGCTCAAACCCCCAAAGATAAAGCCCATCCCTAAAAAGATTGTAATTCTTGTCAAACGGGGCTCCTGGTAGAACCAAGCCAGCCCTGGTGCCAGCAACCAAGTCACCACCATCAGAACGGCGCTAATTCCTAGGTTGATCCAAAACAGGGTGCTAACTTGACGGTGGTTCACTTCAGACCGTTGAATCGTTGCCAGAGACAAACCTAAGTCTCGGAATTGATCTAAAAAACCGACCACCACCGTCACCATGCCTAGTAAACCGTAGTCTAGGGGGGTGAGTAGACGAGCAAGAATAATCGTGGAAGCGGTTCTCAAGATAAATTTGGCTACTTGGGCCACCAGGGTGATCGCACCACTACGAATCGAGCGACCTTTAAGATCTGCCTCTATGTGATCCGTTCTGAAGTGGAGATCCGGGTCAGTGGAACGAGGACCGTTTTTAGGGATCTTAGACAAAGGACTCCTACAAAGAAATATTGTAAATAATATCGAGGGGCCTTAGCAGGTTAGGACCAATTCTAGACCCGAGTTTGAATCCAAAACGGTCTTTAATTTATCCATTCTGAGAGGTCGCGATTGATCAACTCTTGTAGTTTGAGAATATCTTCTCGGTAAAGATTGTTCAGTTCCTGCCGCACCTCTGGAGATAGGGGCGGTTTAGCAATGTTATGCTTCTGAATCTTGCTTACAATTTGCTTGCGAAATTGTTCAGGTAAGATTGCTTTCAGGCCACTTTTGATAGGGTTCGGCTGAGTCAACAGACTATTCAACAGTTGATTTTTAGGGATTCCAGAAACAAGATGTTTTTTTGAAACATCCGGTAGCCAATCCCCATTCACACCCACAAATCCCAAAATATCTTCTAGCAAGCCAGTTGAATCCCTTACTAAATCTTCATACAAATAAACTTTTATCTGATTTCTATCAAAAATATCGAAATATCGCCTCATCTGCTCATAGTAGAACCCGACCCGGATGTAGTGACGCTCTCCCCACCAGACATCATTCCGTTTACTATAATCTTCTTTTTCTAAAACTTGGCGAAAATCCAGAATGGGTTCACCCCCCTGTTGTACTCGGTGGATAAAGGAAGAGTAAGCTCGTTCGACCGGATGGCGGAGGATGGCGATTAACCTAGCATCAGGGATGTAGTGATGGATGCCTTGAGGTGCTTTAGGATGATAGATGTATGCAGGGGATGCTTCCCCAATAGCAATTTCATCACCCACTCCATCAAAGAGTGCTTGGTATTGTCCTATCTCGGTGATTGCATTATTAATAAGTTCTCGATAGCGATTACTTGAATCTAGAGGACGGGCGGTCGAGCCATCCGATTTTGCAGGAGGAGGACCTGATTCAATATTAAGACCTTCAAAAGCAAAAAAACCAGGCTCCTTAACCGGACTCATGTAAATTTTTGGATGCTGCTTTAAATAGTGGTAGAGTGCAGTAGTTCCTGATTTAGGCGCACCGATAATTAAAAAATTTGGCATCGTCATATAGTTTACCCTTCCTAAAAGCCGTGAAACGGTTACAAAACCAACTTAAAAAGACGTAATTTATCTATACAAAATGTACATAAATGTTGACAATTCCGAGTTCCTCCTCCGCTTTCTGAGATTTGTAACAGCTATATTTCCTAAACTCAAACTCATAAATAAATTTTATAATTAATTTCTGAAGTATTTTAAATTTTTACTAATTTAATTAATTTATAAATTAGATTAATTAAAATATTCTAATTCTAGTTTATTATCATATTTTCCCCGGTTTTGTTTTATTTTAGAAATCTATTCAATCTTTCATTAAATTGATAATAACTCCAATTTTTATTTTTTATCTATTCTCCTTATCTAGAAAATTTTGCTCAGCAATCGATCACAGCGTGTACAGTTGGCGGTCCCCTCCAGTTTTAGAAAAACCCAGGTTTACCGATAGCAGCACCCCCCTTGCTAGGAGGGGCGTGAATTATTTTACTCTGGGGGCATTTTAGAATTTGGGATCACTCAACATTATTACATCTCTGAACCTAACCCGCCTTTTTTTGTAATGAGTTGCCTTCCTGCCATTTAAGCAAGATTCATTCAGCATTTAGATGTAAGCGTCAAATCGAGTGGGTGGGCAACTTACAAGGAGACCTTATAAAAGCCTTCACTTTCTAGCTATGCGCTCCGGCTGCGTGTTTCTGTCCTTAGTTTAATCAATACCATTCGTGCCGAGTGCAAAGGCCCTAGAATAAGCCATTAGGCTAGTTCATTTAGACTACCATAGCTAAAGTCGGTAAAGGTTCAAGAGCAGCAAATCGGGATTCAGGCATAGCTACTGCACCCTCCTTATGTAGAAGGAAGCCAAGCAATTGGATAAGGATAAAAATCGGACGCCTAGCGTATTTATCCTATGTCATAATTATAATGCAAGGAGGACAAGCAGAAGAACATAGCTTGCCCAGGGATTATGAATCTTACCGTATGGGTCTTTGTACTAACCAGAACCATCCCTCGCTCTCGTGCGTTAAGTTTAAGTAGTAGAAACATCTTCTGTCTCCGGAGTGTGTATGTTCCCTCCAGGTTTTTCCCAAAAAATAAGTAAACCCCTTGCGAAGGGCAGCCTGCTGGCCCTTTTGGGGTCCGTGTCTTTGCCATTGTCTAGTCAGGCTCAGGTGCCTTTTCAGCAAATTCATGCCCAGTTACAACAGGATCCGAGTCCCTTGGGATCAGACCTCGAGTACAGATTAGCACCAGGCGATCAGATTCGGATCGAGAACGCAGAAGGACGGGAATATAGTGGCGATTTTGTCATTCCCAGGGATGGGAATATTTCTCTCCCGCTTGTTGGTACTGTAGGAATCTCGGGTTTGACGATCAAGGATGCAACTGAGTTGCTTGTCGCTCGATACCAGCGCTTTTTTAAATATCCCCAGATAGGCTTGAGTTTGATTATTCCTCGCGCTTTGAACATCGTTATTTCCGGAGAAGTCTCTTTTCCAGGGGCCTACACAATCCCAGTCCAAGACACTCGATTCCCTGGTGCCCAGTTGCCACCCGTCACTCAGGCACTTCAGCTGGCTGGGGGAGTCAACCTAGCAGCTAACCTCCGGCAAGTTGAGGTACGCCGACAATCCGTTAATGCTCCGCCACAAGTTATTACTCTCGATTTATGGGCATTTTTAGAAAGAGGAGATGCCAGTCAAAATATCCCCCTACGTGACGGAGACACAATTTTCGTCCCTACGGCAGATGTAATTAACATAGAAGAATTACGACGACAGGCAACAACCAACTTTTCCTCCGATCCGAATGCAGCTCGGACAGTGGTTGTGGTGGGAGAGGTTCAGCGTCCAGGTACTTACATTATTAAAGGAGGAGAAACCAGAAGCGAACGTGTATCTGAAGGACTGCCCACTGTTACCCGTGCTCTGCAGTTAGCCGGAGGTGTAACGGCCACTGCAGATATTCGCGAGGTCTCGATCCGTCGCCTCACCCATTCCGGCAGTGAACAAACCCTTACTGTAAATCTTTGGGATTTTTTGCAGTTAGGTGCAGTTAGTGAAGATACTATACTCCAAGATGGGGATACGATTGTAGTTCCAACAGCAGCCGGACCCAACCTGGAAGAAACTAGGGAAATACTCCAAACAAACTTTGCGATTCCAATGACTGAGCCTCGCACGGTGATGGTGGTAGGCGCAGTCACGCGGCCGGGATCCTATGTTGTTCAAGGGGGAGACACAGCAGTTGATCGGGTATCCTTTGTGGGATTACCCTCTGTGACCAGAGCCATTCAGTTGGCTGGAGGAATTCTGCCCGAAGCTGATGTCCGACAGGTACAGATCAAACGCCCCACCAAAGCTGGCGGGGAACAATTGGTGAACGTAGATTTATGGCAGTTGTTACAGACAGGAAATAGGAGCCTAGACCCGATCGTGGCAGAGGGAGATACAATTGTGGTTCCCCTGGCCAGTGAAAGCAACCCCAAAGAATCTGCTGAACTTGCAGCCTCTAGTTTTGCCCCAGAGTTTATTCAAGTTTATGTTGTTGGAGAAGTGGGGCAAATTGGAAATTTTAGACGTGAACCTGTACAGTTACCAGGCAATACAACTTTGAATCAAGCCTTGCTGGCCGCTGGAGGATTTCAAAATAGTCGAGCCAATCAAAGTTCAGTGGATCTGATTCGGGTAAACCCCAATGGTACGGTGAGTTATAGGACAATTTTGGTGAATTTTGAAGATCCCATAAATGAACAAAGCAATCCTCTACTTCGTGATAATGACATGATTATAGTTGAACGATCAAGGATTGCTCGCTTTGCAGATACATTGCAAACTTCATTGGGTTCAGTCGTGACCCTTCGCCAAGTAGTTGATGTCCCGTTTAGGATATTAGAGTTTTTGCAGTTTTTAGGCATTTTTAGATCACCCAATCGGTAAATTAATTATCAATAAATCTATCAAATTTTTCAAAATTATCATTAAAAATTACCAGAAATTTTAGAGGATTAAACATGAGTCCAGATAACTATTCTCAATCTTTATTCTCCCACCAAGATGGTGAGTTGCGGTATCAGTCTTTTCCACCCCCCTATAAAACAAAGCCAGCAGAAACAGGTAGAGATGAAGAGCAAGTCATCAAGGAGCTAGGAAAACTTTTAGCAGCAGCTAAAAGAAGATTACTTGTCATTGGAGCTGTAACGGTTGGAGTCAGTGCTGCCTTATTATTTCAACTATCAAAACGACCTCCCATTTATAGTGGCAGTTTTCAGCTTTTAGTAGAGCCAGTGACGACCTCAGAAAGCCGTTTACAAGCTTTATTGTCCCAAACCGAAGGAAACAAATTTGCCACGATAAATGGAAAAGACTTTGGATTAGACTATGCCACTCAGATTCGCGTGTTGAAAAGTCCCAAGGTGATGAGTCCTATTATGAATAATATTAGACAAAGATATCCCGATGTAACACCCGAAGATATCCTTGTTCAACGACCTTTCGATGAAAATGAGGGAACTAGAATTTTAGCGGTCAATTATTATCATGGCGACCCACAAAGGGTTCGGTTTGTACTAGAGCAAGTGGCCGAAGGGTATTTGACTTATAGCCGGGAATCTCGCTTGACTAATCTTCGCCAGGGAATTCAGTTTATTGAAGGACAAATTCCTGGTTTTCGGGAACGAGTTGATATTATTCAAGAACAACTACAAAATTTACGGGAAGAGTACGATCTGATCAATCCGGACTTTCAAAGTAGAAAGCTTGTAGAGCAAAGCCAGTTTATAGAATCCACTCGTATGGAAAACGAAGCCAAACTCGCTGAAGCTCGCTCCCGTTATGGGACGCTGAAAAAATTGTTTGATGAAGGTAATGTAGCGGCTGTTTTGAGTCAGGATGTGGGAGCTTATTCCCCTTTAATAAAACAGATGCACGACCTTCAGGCTGAAACTACAGCAGCGGAAGCAAGATTGCAAGAAGAACACCCCGTGCTCAGAGGGTTACGCGAACAGCAGGGCGCTCTGCGTTTGCAGGTTATTAGAGAAGCCAGAAGCGTTTTGGAAAAAGTACAAGGAGAATTTCAATCTTTAGAAGAACGTCAAAAAATTATTATCTCCTCTGAAAATATTATCAATCAAAAATCGAATTTACTTCCATCGGTGATGCGGCAACATGATGATTTTCAGCGGGAACTCCTACTTGCGACTGAGACACTTAATCAATATTTATCAAAATTAGATGGATTGAAAATTGATGCTGCCCAGCAGGAAGTACCCTGGGAAATGATTGCTCCTCCTGGTCCTCCTCAACCGGGTGCAACGGCTAATAGAAAAACTAAAATTTTAACAGTAATTGTTGGATTGGTTATGGGAATAGGGACTGCTTTTATCCTCGAAATTCTCAACAATGTATTCCATTCTCCTGAAGAAATCGAAGATGAAACTAGACTACCCTTATTGGGGGTCATTCCGTTATCCAAGCAACTCAAGAAAGTCTCTCGGGTTTCTAGTCAACCCAGAAAGAAAGTTTTGCCCGTTAGTTCGGGGGGCGGTTCGAGCCTTGGATCATCTATTTCTTTGTCTAGTAGCTATGCTACCTTAACTCACCCTTATGAGGTTTCTCCCTTTTTAGAGGCTTTTCGTTCTCTCTATACAAATATCCGCTTGCTGCGTCCTGAACAACCTATCCGCTCTTTAGTGATTGGCGCAGCAACACCAGGAGAAGGGAAATCTATCGTAGCTTTACACTTAGCACAGACAGCAGCAACAATGGGTCAGCGCGTATTGTTGGTGGACGCAGATCTCCGTCGCCCTAAGATTCATACAAAAGTAGGCTTACCTAATTTTCGGGGACTCAGCGATACAATTTCTACCGACCTCAGTCTTAATGACGCCATTCAGCAATCTCCATTGGATGAAAATCTTTTTATTTTGACGTCGGGCTCTCTACCAGCCCACCCGGTCAAGCTGCTGTCTTCCAAAAAAATGGTTTCTCTCATGGAACAATTTCAAGACTTTTTTGATTTAGTGATCTATGACACACCACCGCTGGTAGGTCTCGCCGACGCTAGCATTATTTCGGCTCAAGCCGATGGACTTATTATGGTGGTAAAAGTTGATAAAACTGACCGAACCTTGGTGACGAAAGCATTAGAGGGATTACATATTGCTGGCTCTTCCGTTCTGGGACTTGTTGCAAATGGTAATAAAAGGTAATTTTTTAATACTCAGATAAAGCTTAGGGTTTGCGGATTACTAAGAGTGCTGAGTTGTTTATTCATGCTCCCTAATAATTTTTCTAATCTGCTCCCGAGGAGTGCGTCGTAGGTGAATCTTCTCAACGATTGAAGTGGTTACTTCTGCGCCCTTATTGAACCCCTATTTCTTCCTTAACTTTTAAATCAGGGGGTGGGCCGTTCTAAGGGGTAGACTCCTTTAAAACCAAGAGTGGCCTAATATTCTACGTGATAGCTTAGGTATTTAGGGCATCTTTTGTTATTCTTTATAGGAAATCTCCCACATTTCACTCAGTAGCAATCTGTACTGGAGTCAGGTGTTGTTGGTCATCTCCAGGAGGGGGCTACATTCCTCCTGTTTGGTATTTCTCTAACAATCACTGAACTGTATAGAAGGAAACTCGATGACACAGGACAACGATGTGGGTTAATTACTCTCACTATTCCGAGATGTTATTTAGGTGAACCTGCTGTGCAAACGGCTCAACGGAAAAGCTTAATACGGCTGCTATTACTTAAAATGGAGAGTCAGATCAATGCGAGTCGCTTTGTTAACCAACTTCATTCCCCCCTATCGGTTGCCTCTTTACAAAGCGATCGCTGAACGATTGGATGAGTTTGAGGTCTTCATATCAACGCCGATGGAACAAAATCGTAGTTGGACGCCTTCGTGGGAAGGACTCAAAGTGCGGGTACAAAAAAACTTGACCCTCCGGCGCACGTGGAATCATCCTCATGGGTTTTCTGAACCTTTGTACGTGCATATACCCTACGATACCCTCTGGTTATTGAAGCAATACCAACCCGATGTGATTATTTCAGGGGAAATGGGATTACGAACTCTGCAAGCCTTATTCTATCGAAAATTGAATCCCCAAAGTCGTTTAATTTTGTGGGCCACGGTTTCTGAATATAGCGAAAAAGGGCGGGGGCAACTGAGAGAAGGCTTACGACGTACTCTCGTCCCCCAGGCCGATGCACTACTGGTCAACGGTCACAGTGGCGCTCGCTACATCAGCCAGTTTGGTGTACCGGAAGATCATATTTTTTTTGCTCCCTATACCACTAATATCACCCCTTTTCTGAAAATTCCTTTTGCCAGAGAACTTAATGTGGCTTACCGGCTGCTTTATGTCGGTCAATTGGTTGAGCGCAAGGGTCTTAACCAATTTTTATCAACGGTGGAAACCTGGGTGCGGGCGCATCCAGAACGGAAATTAGAATTTTTGCTAGTTGGGGACGGGCCCCTACGAAGTTCCCTGGAACAAAAAGTTTGGCCGCCAAATCTGGCTGTCCAATTTCTAGGGGATGTGTTGTATGATCGGCTGCCGGAATTTTATGCGCAAGCGGGGGTTTTTGTGTTCCCGACTTTAGCAGACGAATGGGGGTTAGTGACGAATGAGGCAATGGCGGCTGGATTGCCTGTGCTAGGTAGCTTGTACGGCCAGTCGGTGGAAGAGTTAGTGCATGATGGTGTAACTGGATGGACTTTTCGACCGGATCAACCAGAGGAAATGTACCGCGCACTAGACCGAGCGCTTTCTACGCCAATCGAGGAGTTGGAAGTTATCCGGGGCCATGCTCGCGATCGGATCGCTCACATTACTCCTGAATTTGTGGCAGATCAATGTCTAAAAGCCATTCGTTATGTGTCGAAAGCATGAAGAAGAAGGGGCCAACTTCACAGGGCGATCACTTTTTTAACTTGGTTTCCTCTTTTTCCCCAGGTGGACATTACGGTAGACGGTACTGAGGGTTTAACAGTCCTCTTGTAGGGTGGAAAATTAGCCATCAAGATGGCGCTCCATAGATTTAATCGGTGAGGAAAAGTCAGCTTGTTATAAAGCAACGTGGGACAGCAGCAGTCCAATCGCTCAAAATCCCTTGCTCGCTGATTATTTTTTCCTCTTTCACTTCATCTAGGGACTTACCGCTTTTCTTTTCCCGTTGGAGATAGGAAGTTCACCTACTTGGATGGACGTGCAGGATTAGTTTAAAGGTTCTTTAGAGGAGGTTAAAGCCAGCGATGTTTAACTAGATCTATGGGTCAATATGACTAAGTTTAAGGAGAAACTGATGTGATTCAAATAAAACGCACAATCTTTCATTTCGTGTTGTTGTTATTTCTGTCTACCGGACTGGTGGTAGCAGTTAATGCTAGGGCAAATTTCGGGATTCAGCTTCGCCTAGAACCCCCAAGTTCTCAAATTTCCGACAATTTATTTGGTATGCATCTCCACCATGTCGCAACGCTGCCCACGTATCGAGTAGACCCTCCGATCACTACAAAAACACCGTGGCCCGCTGTTCCTTTTGGGGGGTGGCGCTTATGGGATGCTTATGTAGCATGGCCTTGGTTGGAGCCCAAGAAAGGAGAATGGAATTTTGAAGTATTAGATAACGCTGTAGCACTAGCTGAGGAACAGGGGGTGGAAGTTCTTCTCCCCCTAGCTTTAACCCCTACTTGGGCTTCTGCACGGCCAACAGAGCGGTCTACCTACGGTCCGGGTTTGGCAGCGGAACCTAAGAACATGGAGGACTGGCGCAACTACATTCGCACGGTTGCAACCCGCTATAAGGGCCGCATTCGATACTATGAACTCTGGAACGAACCCAATCGTAAGGGCGTATATACTGGAAGTTTGGAAGAGCTGTTGAGGCTATTTCAAGAAGCTTATCAAATTCTCAAAGAGGTAGACCCTTTAAACATTGTTGTGGGTCCGGCTACTAGTAACGATCGCTTTGACGGGGTGTCCTGGTTGGATAAATATCTGGAAAGCGGTGGTGGCAACTACACGGATGTAATTTCTTATCACTTTTATGTAGGGGCACACCTACCACCGGAAGAAATGGTTACGCTGATTAAGAGAGTGCAAGATGTAAAAGCCAAGTATGGCTACCGGGAAAAGCCTCTGTGGAATACGGAAGCGGGATGGCCCCATGGAACAACTTTCTCTGATGATGAAGCGGCTGCTTACGTCGCACGCGCTTATATTTTAAATTGGGCCGCAGGGATTAGTCGGTTTTATTGGTATGCATGGGATAATCATACCTGGGTTAGCTTATATATGGTTGAGCAGGCTGATAGAAAAACTTTAAAATCGGCTGCGATCGCTTACAAAGAAGTCCAAAAATGGCTGGTAGGAAAACGAATGGACCGCTGCCAGTTAGATCAAACCAATACTTGGACCTGCCAGTTGACTGGAGAAGGAAACTATCGCGCTTGGATCCTGTGGAATCCCGTGGGTCCAGAGAACTTTCGACTTCCTCGTAACTGGGAAGTAGAGCAGCTTAGGGATTTGGCCGGTGACAAAAGATCGCTCTCTGCTGACCGCCTTGAGATAGGTCCATCACCTTTATTGTTGGAGCATTTTAATTCCTAAAACAGAATTAATCTTCTTTCTCTCCACTCCCAAGCGAGCCAAAGATGATGCTTCCTCCAGATACCAGAGACCTAGTTTGTTATAATCGTTGTAAATAAAAACTGGGATTGAATCCAAAATAGTCTGATAAGCGCAAGTCGTAATAGACATAAGTAAGGATGACACCAATGGAAAGTCAAACCATCGCAGTTCTCATGACTTGCCATAACCGTCGGGAAAAGACCTTGGGGAGTCTCGCGGCACTTTTGAGTCAAGAACTACCTATACAGGTAAAACTAGCGGTTTATTTAGTGGATGATGCTAGCACTGACAATACCGCCGAAGCTGTCAAACAATCTTATCCAGAAATTCAAATCATTCCTGGAAACGGGAGTTTATTTTGGAATGGTGGAATGCGGCGTGCCTTTACGGAAGCAATCTCCTCGGATCCCGATTTCTATTTGTGGCTTAACGATGATACCGTGCTTTACCCCACAGCACTGAGTAAATTAATCTCTACTTACGAGGGTTTAGAGGAGCAGGCCCAATCCACTGGTATCATCGTCGGCTCGACCCGTGACGAGAAGACAGGCAATCTTACCTACGGCGGTATGGTGCGAAAAACCTGGTGGCATCCCTTAAAATTTTGCTTGTTAGAACCTACGAAACAAGCTCAACCCTGCCAGACCATGAATGGTAACTCTGTGCTGATCCCCCGAGCGATCGCCCAAGTTGTTGGCAACCTCGATCCCAACTTCGTCCATAGCATAGGAGACATGGACTATGGTTTGCGAGTCCTACAGCATGGCTACTCAGTTTGGCTGGCCCCAGGCTATGTCGGCACCTGCTCTACCCATCTGGTACAAGATGATTTTTGGGAAAATCAAGATTTGACTTGGCATCAGCGGTTAAAAAAAGTCAGAGGCTCTAAAGGGTTACCCATCAGGGAATGGAAAGTCTTTACACAGCGCCATGCCGGCCCGTTATGGCCAATTTATTGGGGCCTTCCATATGCCAGGCTCCTTTTAGCTGCACTCTTCGGTGGAAAAATGGGAAGTCAGATTAATACATGATTAATCACCAGGAAATGAACAGATTGAACACAGTGGCAAAAAAATCACAGTAGAGTTGAATTAGCGATAGTCTCCCCAACAAATTGTTAGTTGACTTTGTGGCTGGTGCAAAGGCTTCTTTTAATGTTATTTGACCTCTCTACACCAGCAACCCTACTATAGAGAGGTCAAATAACATAATCAGCCATTATAGGCGGGGGCAAATGGTCGGATGTCGGGCCATTCTCTCGTCCTATCACGCACCCAATCAATCCTGCCTACTCCCAAAGCCCAAGTCTGTATAGGAGCAGAACGGCAGCATCAGTTACTAGAATAAATATCGGGCCAGGTAACTAATCCCCATCGTTTTTTAGAAAGAGCTAAATTAGTATTATTGGAGGGAAAGCGCATCTTAATCAGGCTTAACACAAGGATTTAAAAATAAGCCTTATGTACTCATGACTCCTTGGTGCCCGTTTTTTTTGTTGCAAACTACACTTAAGAGTGGTTTCTTGATTGAGGGCATTAAGGGACATCCCTGTGAATACAGTCAAGTTGCGAGGGCTATTCAACGATTTAACGATCTTACGGGAAATTTATCTTGATTGAAAGTCACCTTTAAAAGCCAATCTTCTTTATTTTTAAGCGTCCAATGTTCCGGAATAATCTTAGCCGGAAACTGGGTATCTCCGGTTAAAAACTGAGATAAAACTGGATTTTGTGAGTAGTTTTATTCCCCTTGTAACAAAAATATTCGAGTATAATAATAGTCACAACACCCCTTCAGATTGGATGTTAAACTCAAGAAATATAAACCCAAAAAATAAATGATGCCACCTCTGAATGAAGTGGCATAAATTCGTTTTCAATATTCGTGATGATACCTGGTTCAACCTAGATCCAGGGAAATGAAACTCTCGGATCCAGATGCTTTGTTTAACTGTAAGGCTCTTAGGAAAATTTTGCCAACCCGATTAGGAAACTTTGCCTTCTGTTTTGCGACGACGGGATGATAGGGCCATGCATCCGGCAAACATTCCTAAACCGAGCATCGTGGCGGGTTCTGGTACAGAGACTTCATCAACGACTTGAGCTGTGAACAAAAAGTCATTGAAATCTCGGTGGAATCCGGCGGTACTACCCGTCGAAGGGTTCCGAATCCCATTATCCTCGAAAGCTATCAGACCCTTCATGCCCAGGGATAGAGTAGCGCTAGTTCCTGATGCTTTTGCCAAAATACTTTGAGTGGAATCGGTTATACCGCTCCCTGCAAAGGCTTTCTGGTATTTGTAAGACACATCATCTAGGACTGAGAGGTCGCTGAAAAACTTGGCTTGCTGTCCAAACTCTACCCAATTGGCATTTTGATTCAACGAAGTTGTCGAGTAGACGGTGGGGCTTGTGACATTGTTGGCTGAACCCAGGACGAAATAGTATTCGTGACCTTTTAAAAACGTGAACTGTGTCTGAATGGACTGGATGTCTTGTAGGGAGGTGGCATTATCCAGGACCCCTTTAGTGTCCCAACCATTGCCCCCTGTGCTAGAACCCACAGTTTCCGAAAATAGGTCAAACTGTTGTTTTTTGGTGACATTAAAGATGCTAACTTTTGACTGGAACGCACCGTAACTGCCCTTCCACCCAAATTCCACGGTACTTCCGTCGCCTTGGATATAGTTAGTCGTGTTGAAGGTAATGGCATTCGCAGGTGCTGCATAGGCCATGCCGACCAGGGTTGCTGTCGCTGCTACACATAAAATTTGTTGTTGTACTTTCATTTTTAGCCTCTGTTCCTTATTGCCTATGGATACAAGCAAGAAACTTAACTGCCTGTAAAGCGGTATTGTATCCGTTTTGGTAGATAGAACTAGACGGGGACCCTATTCATATAGCGGCCAAGCTGATTCTTGTTTCTACTCTTCTTTTATTAAGGCACTAAACTCCAAATGTTTCTACGATCCAGATCACAGCTTTAAGCAATCTTTAAAATTCTACCCCGTTTCCGTAAACTTACGGTTACCCGGAAAATTTCCATAGATTATTTATTTACAAAAAGAATAAAGTTATCTCTTTTTTAAGCCCATGTTGATTGGATTCCATTTGGCAAATTTGAAGTTGATTTCTGTACAGAGGAGGAGAGATGGCGCACTCTCATCATCTGTACAATCGCCTTCTGGCACAATCCTAGGGCAGGTTGTAATGTAGTGGCCTACATTTTGTAAAAGCACCCTATTACAGAGGGAGCGACTAGGTGGGTTAGTTTAAGATCTTGATGAAAATAAGCACGGATAGCTTGTCGGTGGAAAGAAGCCCTGTGATAGCTTTACCCGAATGAAAAATCGGCCGAGCTTTTAGGGTATTGTCACCCAGATGCCTCACTTCCAGATTTCTTTAGTAGCAAAGTGCGGATAATTTTGTTTTGTAGTGGCAGGGAATGAAGTCTAGGAATAGGGTCCAAGAGATCACGATGTGCGCTTGACGATCGCTCTTGGGGAAAGAGCGACCCAGCACACTTCGCTTTCCTTTACTTGTCTATGTTATGACTGCTGTTCACCCCGGTTTTCACTCCCTTGCGATCGCCGTTCTTCTGCCGTAGCCATCACCTCATCCATTTTTTCTAAAATCTCCCCAGGATAATTCTCTAACACCTTCGTAGACAAAGAAATCCGGCCTTTCCACTCATCAAGCTCCGCAATCACTACTTTAATCGGTTGCCCAATCTGAAATACCGTATGGAGAGACGCCACATACTTTTGGCTAATCTGATTGATATGGAGTAACCCCGTTACGCCATTGAGATCTACAAAGACCCCAAAGGGCTTAAGTCCAACCACTTCACCTTCCACCAGTTGACCTGTTTGCAGTTGGCCCATTCGTTTGGCGCGAGCTTGTAAGCGCTGAGATAGCACCAGTTTATTCCGATCGCGATCAGCCTCCAAAATCGTGGCACTCAAATTCTGCCCGATTAGCTGGTCTAAATTACCCCGTTCGCTCAGGTGCGATCGCGGAATAAAACCACGCAATCCTTCCACATTAACCGTAACCCCACCCTTATTCACTCCGATTACCCGCACTGGCACCGATTCATTACTCTCTTGTACCTGCGCTAAGCGCTCCCAGACTTTCTGGAGTTCCATCTGGCGAATCGATACCTTAACTTGACCTTCGTCATTCGGTTCGCTGACGATCAAAAAGTCTCGTTCCTCGTCAATCGGTACCACTTCCGCCAGATTACTGACTGGCTTTACAGACGCTTCGGCTAGGGGGAGAAAAGCCGCCGATTTGCCCCCAATATCAATATAAGCCCCTTCAGGAACATATTCAAATGCCTTACCACGGACTTTCTGACCTTTACGAAAGTCATAATCTTGTTGTTCGAGGGCTTTAGCAAAATCCTCAGCAGAAAAAGAAGGTTGGGCCTTTTGAGAACTGGATGAGTTAGAATTCATCGTGATTAAAACAAAAAACAAAATTAAGATGAAGTTGAAATCGTTAGCACTGCCTCGCCGATCGCCGTGCTAACTAGAAATTGGGAATCGGCGCATTCTTAGAAAAACTGGGCCTTTGGGTGCACCCATCAAAATTGGCCTCAGAGCGATCGCATTCCAGAGGATTGACCCATCGCCCTTTCACCTCATTTATTAGAACACCCCCTAATTTTCCTCCCTTGACTCAATTCTGACGAACAATCTTGCAGTTTAGCAAGTTTGAGAGCCTCAGCTAAAATTTGCCAGTCCTTGCCCAAAAATAACCCCTCGTAAAAAATAACGCCCGAACCCTTCCTTGAGGACCTTCCCCCTGCCTGAGAGATACCTCCAGCCGTCTTACCCGAGGGAGAATCAAACTAAGTGTACGGCACAAAATTAGTGCGGCTAAGGCTATCGGCGGTTACCCCCATTAGGACCGCTAAGACTTCGCCAGTTCCCAGAACTCGGAGGACGGTATCGGCACCGGCTGCTTCAATAGAGACTCCCTCAACCGTTAAGGGAGCCGCTAATGCAATAAAATCCTCTGCCGGACTAAAATCCGTAATCATATCCATGCCATCACCGGGTGCGTAAACAAAAGTATCTCGGCCGGGACCCCCTGCTAAGGTATCGGGACCAAAACCCCCGATGAGAAGGTCATCCCCACCCCCACCATTGATCCCATTGGCGGAAGTATTCCCCAAAATCCGATCATTAACGGGGCTTCCCAGCAGGTTTTCCAGGCTGGTTCCGTAAGCAACATAGGTCCCATAGCTACTGGCACTATAGGGAAACTGAGTTGGATCATTAATGGCAAGATAAGTCGAGGCATTTAGCGCACTCTCGTTGGTACTGACCCCCCCTTCGTTCATATCAAAAAAGTAGCTACCAATCGCCGGTAAGGCAGAAAAATCAAAGGTATCAATTCCCCCGGCATCCCAAATCGTTTGCTTACTGCCAATAAAGTTGTTGCCATCAAACCTGTATAAATCATTACCGCTATTCGCGTTACTAAACCCATACAGGAACTGAAGCGCCCGGACATCATAGGGCATGGGCGTACTGGCTCCAACCCCAGCAATATTGAAGCTCATCGCTGTGTTGCTATTGTTATCCTGGACAAAGGATAAGGCGGGACCCTGGGGCGGGAATGTGGGCCGTTCCGCCGAGGCAAACCCAGCATAGTTATTGGGCTGTCTCAACCCTAGAGCATGGCCGATTTCATGAACCAATCGTTGATAGCCAAAATTACTTTGACTCTGGGAAAACGATAACTGAGGATCAATTTCATAATTCCGGCTTAAGACAATATCTCCTCCATTTTGCAGTCCCGGCGCATAGCTGTAGGCGTAGGTAGGATCGTTAGCAAATAAGATCCGAATCTGACCGTTGGTTGGGGGACGGTCTGGAACCTCTACTAAACTAAAAGGCAGGACTTGATCGTACTCCTGCATAATTTCGCGGACATTATTTTTAATCCCTTCGTTGACTTCCCCCACCCCACTTTCGGGACCCGAATAACTGAATGCGCTGGCGGTTTCGACAAAACTGTAGGTTAAAGCCCCGCCTGGGGGAACGTTCCACTTGACAAAATTTTCCTCAAGTAAGGTCACACTAGAAGGTGTAGGGGCTGCATCAGGAGTGGCAGGGGCTGGAGCAGGAGCTTGAGGAATGAGCAAGGCGTTAATGGCGATCGGGTCAAAATACTCGGATGATCGCCGTCCCTGTTCTAGCCCTTCTTGGAGATACTGCTCGACGAGTTGAGATGCGTTTAACCCTCTGGCCTGTAAATCTAAGTTATTGGCTAAATAGAAGGAGGGATTGAAGTTCAATGACGGGCGTCGCCCTTCCTGAATACCTTGAAGTTGATAATGGATAAGTAATTGTTCACGGTTTAATCCAGCCGCTTGTAAGTCTGGATTATTTTGTAAGTAAAAATTGGGGTCGAAAATCAAAGAATAGGGTCGATTTTCCTTAATGCCAATCAAAGCAAAATGAGCGATCGCCTTTTGGCGATTATTGGGCCCAAACGCTTCGGCTAAATCTGGATTTTGATTTAGATATAAAATTGGGTCAAAAAACGGAGAAAAACTGACGTTTTCAAGCTGTTCGACCGGGACCCCAAGGCCCTCAACATCTAAATCAGTCTCGACATCCAGTTGAGTCTCCAGAAATAGATTGAACAAGTTTTCATTGAGAGATGGCGGTTGGGGCCGATTTGGGTCTAGGAGAATAAAGGGAGAAATGGGTGGTTCAGAAACGGGAGTCAGTTGGGTAATAATCTCCGGATCAAGCTGTTCGAGATTTCTCCGATAAAAATCTAGATCAAAAACGGGAGAAAATCGCCGTCCTTGGTCAAGGCCCCCATTGATAAAGTGATCGAACAGTTCACGGTTATTTAATCCGGCCAGATCTGGATTCGCGAACCGATAAAAGTTTTGATCAAAGGGGACAATGATGCGACGTCCCTCTGCTACCCCTCTTTCTGTAAAGTGGGTTCGCAATTGGTCGGGATTAAGTCCGATCAGGTCCGGATTGGCAAGCAGATAGAGTTCTGCATCGAAATAATCGGTTTCAGGGGGTGCAAGCGCCAGACCCGGTAAAACACCTTGAACCATGCTTTTTTCCTCTTGATGACAGTTTTATTAAAGTTGGCGGATGTACGACCTGCCCCCTCGGATATTGCTCATGCCAATCGGCTAGAGATTTCACCGGGGCGATCGCCTCTTTGGGAGGCAAAATAATCGCTCAGTCGCCACCACAGGGTTTCGTCTGGAGCTTATTGTACCCAGGGAGGTTTTCCCTACCCTCTGTTCACGCAGCTTTGAGGATTTCCTCAAATAGTTGTTGGATCTGACTCCAGGCATCAACGGCTGCTTCGGGATTGTAGCTCGATCGCCGATCACATAAAAACCCGTGGGTTGCTCTGGGGTATCGAATCACCCGGTGACGAATGCCTTGTTTGTGGAGTTCCGCTTCGATTTGGTTGACTTGTTCGTTGGGGATTAACGGGTCCTCTGTTCCAAACAAGAGGGCGATCGTCCCGGTAATTTCTGGGGTAACACTTAAGCTGGGTTCCCCACCTCCCGGGGTCGAGTTGACAATCCCTGCCCCATAACAGGAGGCAGTCGCCTTAATTTCTGGAAGGGTGGCGGCAAGATAGGCCACATGACCCCCAAAGCAAAACCCAATACAGCCAAGGGCCGTTGTTTTGACCGAAGGGAGGGTTTTTAGGTAATCCAGAGTCGCTTGGGTATCGCTATTGAGTTCTAAAACGGTTGTTTGTTCTTTATAGTGCCGTCCCAAGGTCAGTTCTTCTTCTGTGTAGCCCACCTCAAAATCAGGTATCGTCCGTTCGTATAATGCTGGGGCGATCGCCACATATCCCATTTTTGCGATTTTCTCTGTCACCTCTCGGATATGTTCGTTTACTCCAAAGATTTCCTGAAACACAATAATTCCGGGAAAGGGACCTCCCCCAACGGGTTGCGCTAGATACGCAGAAATCAATAAATCTGCATTCGGCACTTTGACGTGAGCGCTTTTTATTTCTAAATCTGCCATCTTCTTGGTGACGGGTTTGCTTTACAACCTAATTTTTCCATTCACTCCTATCTTGCACTGAAACAAGTCGGCTTCCATACCTGGGTCCCCCATTTTTTATTTCTACTTAATTGAGGAGCTAGGGTGCCAACTCTCTTCCTTATCCAAAGAGATCGCTTTGGACACCACTCACTCCCAAGCTGTCACAACTCATGATTCTATCGCTCTTTTCTCCTAGATGGGTCAAGCATAACAGTTACTTACCTTTAAAAAAACCTGAATGAGATTCCTGCCTTAAAATGCTAAACTTAAATAGAACTCACTCCCTTAGAACGAATATTTATCTCCGGAATTTGAACACTCAAATTCCGGAGTGCTCTTCAGTTAATCTACCCAACCAAGAGGCAGCTTAAGGGTGGAACAACCGACCCTAGGCTGAAGTCAAATGCCCCTTAACAAACGCGAGTTCGCAAGCCCGGTCAGAATAAGTATCCCCATAGGGGGTGACTGGTATGCTTGGCGATCCCCCACTCGACAAACAGGCTTCTTTCTAGATACAAAAGAGGAGAGAGAACGCTGGCCGTCGTTGAAACGGTACGACGTCTCGCAACCCAACGTCAACAGAAGAATATCTTTAACCGTTTAATCCGAGTGCCTTGGAGTCCCTAGAATGCTTCAGTTTCATATCAAGACCGAAAGCGAAATCCCTGCATCCACTCAGTTGTTTAATCAAATCCGCTTCGCGATCGCCTCTCGACAAATTCCCCCCGGGGAAAAACTGCCGAGTACCCGCGCTTTAGCCATTCAAACGGGTTTACACCGCAATACTATTTCTAAAGTTTACCGTCAACTTGAAGAACTCGGACTGGTAGATTCTCAAGCAGGTTCGGGCATTTACGTTCGCGATGAAAATCAAGAACGAGTTGTCCGAATGACCTCTCCCCTGTTTCAAAAATATCCTGATGCCTATAAAACAGTGAAACGTAGTTTAGATGAATTACTGCAACAAGGATGTTCTCTGAACCAGGCGCGGGAGCTATTTTTAACAGAAATTGACTGGCGATTACGCTGTAGTGCCAGAGTGTTAGTTACTGCTCCCACTCACGATATTGGTGCAGGGCAATTAATGGCCCATGAAATCGAACAAGAATTAAAAATTCCCGTGCAGTTGGTTCCCCTCGAAGACCTCTCAAAAGCACTAGAACAGACTCCTACAGGAACCGTAGTTACGAGTCGCTATTTTTTCAATAAAGCCGAAGAAGTCGCGGGCCCGAAATCCGTTCGGGTAATTCCCATCGATACTTATGACTATATGGAAGAAATAGAGTTAGTCAAAACTTTACCCCAAAATAGTTATTTTGGAATTGTTTGTTTGAGTTTAGGAATTATGCGGGTTGCAGAAGTGATTATTCACAGTTTGCGCGGAGAAGATGTCCTAGTCATGACCAGTCAACCCGATGACGCCTATAAAGTGAATGCAGTGGTCCGGACTGCTCATACAATTATCTGTGATCAGCCGAGTTACAATAAGGTCAGAGGAGCAATCCATGCCGCGCGAGAGGAAATGATTCGCGCACCTCGGGTATTTAAAACCGAGAATTATATCGGAGTTGACTCCCTGAATATGCTCAAACGGGAATTGGGGTTCGAGTAAGGCTAGATTTAGCGATCGCCCTCTTCTGAGATGTCCGGCGATCGCATCGCTTCCCGTCCCAACATCATCAATCCTGCTACCCCCAACCCCACAAATCCCACATATTCAGACCAATATCGGAGCATCTGCTGCTTCACTGTCAGTCCTGGATGCATTGCCGTGATATAAAGCAACAGCGACATCAGTAATAACGCCGAAACCCCGGTAAACAATAACCCCATCTGAATTCGCGCCGGTTTCAGTTCCTCGTCCCCCACCTCCTGTAGTTCCTGCTTAATTTGCTCGATTAGGGATATCTGTACCTCAGCAGCATCCGCCTGGGAAGGGGGTACACAGACATCCGCAAGGGCGATCGGCAAATTAGCATCGTCGGGGACTTCTAAATCCAGGGAACCCTCCCTCACCGGCATTAATTCTAGCGGTGGTAACGCTTCAGGTTCTTTAAAGTCCAGAGTTTCAGGGGGCGTTTGAGGAATCTGTTCTGGTTGCCAATCCATATCGTCTCTACTTGATAAACCTATCCCTACCGTAACGCACCAGAATACAACAGGGCCGGATTCCAATCATTTGTTTGACAAATTAACTTAAATGTGATAAAGCAGAATACCTTACTCAGCGGTCTATAAAAACGAGTCCTGCCAAGGTGTATTTGTAGGGGCGCAATGCGCAGGCCCGCAAGAGGGCCTGCGCATTGCGCCCCTACAAGAAACAACGATTTTCTCAAAGGGGTGGGTTTTTATAGACCTTTGAACAG
>JBBQFN010000020.1:0-94818 GCA_038321985.1 Cyanophyceae cyanobacterium
ATTTTGACAACTTTCGGTTACGTCTTTTAGCAGCTTTTTCATCATAGTCATTATAAATTAGAGAGGTAGCCACTCAAAAACATTTAAACGCTCAGTAACTAATTAGAAAAACTTATCACCAAAAAGTCTGAAGAGCCAAATAAATATTTTTTTTAGTGGTGCTCACCCAGATTAAGCGAAGAATTTAGATGATTATTATATCGCGTGTTTTATAGCATTTAGAAAAAAATGGAGGAGTGAGAGCGTCTGAATTTACCTAGTTTTGATTGACCTACTTTATGCTAGGGAGCGAGACCTTCCCACTTCTGGTTTTAATAATACCTATAAGGGTTACCTTGGCCGAGGGGATTTGACTCAGATTAGGATAACTGTTAGGGAAATTAAAAAAATTGGAGAACGACAGTAATTCATTACTAGGAACATTCAGAAACTCTGCCTTTTGGCTTTATCTTCACGACTTAGGGAAGGGGGGAGATTGTGGCTCTCGTTGGGAGACTGCTTTGAGCTTGGAATAGAAGTCGGAAGAGGTTTCCTCGGGGGTGAACTGGTGAATGGGACTATTGTTCACGATCGCCTCAAATGATTCCCCATTTTCTGGATCCTCGATTGGGCTGGTTTCCTCTGGAACGGCGGACTCCGGCGAGGGTTGCAGGTGGATGAAGGTGGATTTCAGGTTACGGATGGGCTGAAGTTGAGGGCGATCGAGCCAGAGGTCCCCGAGCAAATCGTCGGTATTAGGTGGGTTTATCGCATTGGAGGGGTGTCGAGGGGTGCCCGAGGCGTTGTCCTCAAGCACCCCTGCGCTTACGGTCTCTTGTGTCCCTGGAGTGTTTATCACTGGGGGTGAGACGGATTTAGGTTCGGAATCTCCCTGGGCAATAGAGGAGAGTTCCGGTGATAACGGATGTGCCTGGGGGGGTTCGGAAGGAGTGGGGATGGGCGCTGCGGAGTCGGATCCAGAAGCATTCTCGGAGTCTGGGGCGATCGCCGGGGTTTCCAAGGAAGCACCCTGAGGGAAATTATCGCCAGATGTTGGCTGTTCCGAGGGCCGGGAGTCAAGGCTGGGAATGGCTCTGGAGAATAGTCCAGTTTGGGATAATTCCGCAAATCCTTCTTTTAACGGCATCTCCTCGCTGGGGTCGGGGGTGCCTTTCCAACCTTTCGGCAGTTGACTAGACACTAACCGTTCAAATTCATGATTGAAATGATAGAGGGCCTGATTTCGGCGTTTCCAACAGGCTAAAATATGGGTCACGGAAAGGGCTTTATAACGTCCTTGATATAAAGCCTCAATCGTTCCTAGACGCACCCAAGCTGCCGGATACTCCAGGAGCCATTCGGCAATCAATTCGTCGGTGCTGTAGCCGCCGAGATCGAAGCTATAGTGAGTCAACAGTGCCGCTGCAAGTGCAGTGGCAGTATCTTGGGCCGCTTTGTTCATTTTGATGATGGCCTACCGGGTATCCCCAATTTTCTCTACCATGGGCGAGTTTGACTACTGCAATGGTCTCTCAATCCTACATCTGCGATCGCCCCTAGTAGCAGCTTTTGATATCTGAATCGGTGGAAATCCCGCTCAGACCCTCTTGAGAGTAGCAGAGGAAGGGTATAGCCTCGGCCCTAGGGGTCCCAGGCCGCCCTCAAACGGGAGCAACCACGGTGCGATCGCGTCCCTCTTTTTTGGCGCGATACAGGGCGGCATCTGCGGCTTTAATCACCAGGTCACCCTCGGTTCCGCAATCCGGGCAGGCCGCAACCCCCACGGATATCGTAATCTGATCCAGGTTTTGACCCCGATGCGAGATTTTCAATTCCTTGATCCCTTGGCGAAGGGCCTCGGCTCTAGAGGCAGCATCCTTTAAATCCGCATCCGGTAGAATCAGGGTCAACTCTTCCCCCCCATAGCGACAGGCAATGTCTGAAGTCCGGATACTCTGTTGCAAAAACGTGCCGAGTTCTCGCAACACTGCATCACCCGCATCATGACCAAAGGTATCGTTAAACAGCTTAAACCGATCTACATCAATCATTACAACCGCCAGCGATCGCTCGGTTCGCAAGGAGCGGTGGATCTCCCGCTTCAAAGACTCTTCCAGATATCGTCGGTTAAATAACCCCGTCAGGGGGTCCCGAATGCTCTGATTGTGCAGGGTTTCGCGCAGCTTTAAATTGGCGAGGGCCAAAGACACCTGTTCGGAAACTGTCCGCGCTAACTGGCGCTTCCCCGGGGTTAAATATCCCTCGTCTTCACTGGCTAAGTACAACATTCCCAGGGTCTCTCCTTGAGCAATCATCTGCACACACAGGGACTGGGCGGGGTTTTGATTGGAGTGAATATGTTTGCAGGCTAATCCGGCATTAGTGCGATCAATCCAATGCAGCCGACCCCTGCGTAATGCCCAACATTCACTCGGGGAGAATAGGGTCTGGGTGGGCAGTCCCTCCCCCCACTTCGCCCTTGCCTCTACCAAATTTTTGGACTCCGTGAGCATGAACACCGCACCGGATGTCCCTGGAAATAAAGGTTCCAAGAGGGTATCCAGGGCTTTGTAAGCCTCCTCTACGCTCAGGCAAGCTTGTAAAAATTCGTTCATCTGCCCCAGCATATCCATCTCTTGATTGCGAAGTTCCAGTTCGCTTACCCATCCCTTCAATTTGGCATTAGCTTGCTGCAACTCCTCTTCGGCTCGCTTACGAGAGGTGATATCCGTTGCTGTCCCTAGAATCTGATTGGGTACGCCTTCTGCATTTCTCGAAAAGACCATATCTCGGCTGATCAACCATCGCCAGCGATCGTGGGCGTCTTTGAGCCGATATTCCATTTCTAGAATTTCTTCCTCTTTTAAAAAAATCCGTCTTTGGAAATGCTCCCTGACTTGGGCTACATCATCAGGATGCAACAAGTTGTGAAAAATCCTCTCTCCCATTTCCTCAATCTGTTCGGGGGTATAGTCGAGAATTTCCCCAATAGACCGATTTCTATAGACATCTTTCTGCTGCTCCATGTCATAAATATATAAAATATTTGGAGTAGTTTCGGCTATTCTTTGAATAAATCTCTGGCTAGAGAGCAGTTCGGTTTCGGCCTGTTTGCGTTCTTGAATTTCCCGCTTTAATTGCTCATTGGTGGCTTTTAATTCAGCGGTTCGTTCTTGGACTTTTATTTCTAATTCGTCCTTGGCTTCTTGTAACTCAGATTCGGCTCGACTGGCTCGGCCCAATTCGCTTTGGGCTTGGTGAAATAGGGTGGATTGATTGATGGCGATCGCCACTTGGGTTGCTAGTTTTTCTAGAAAATCAATGTCTGAAGGATGCCATTTTCTCGGTTCCAAACAGTGATGGGCAATCAGCAATCCCCAGATATCTTCCCCTTGCAAAATGGGGACGACCAAGTTAGCCCGGACCTGAAACTGCTCTAAAAGCTGAATGTGGCAGGGGGTTAAGTTAGATTTATAAATATCATCGTTGGCTTTGGTTTCCCCTTTTTTATACGGAAGAAGTGTTGTTTCCTCAAAACAAAAATCTTGAATCGTTCTGCCCAAAATTGAGAGGTGTTTATCCCGAACGGATTCAACTTCTACCTTCCCACTCCAATCGGGACAAAATTGATAAATAATCACGCGGTCGGTTTTCAGAAGCTGTCGGACTTGGGATACGGTGGTAGTGAGAATTTCATGAAGATTTAGGGATTCTCGGATTCGCAGGGCAATTTTATTCAGCAAGCGTTCTCGGGATGCCTGTTCGTGAAGTTTGGCCGTGCGAAGGTTGACTTCTTGTTCGAGTTGAATGTTACGACTATGCAACAATTCAACTTTTTCCGCTTGCAGTTTCCACACTTTTTGTTCTAGTCCATTAATCACTCCATACAGTTGACTCGGGTCGAGGGTTTGCATTAAAATCCCTTGAGTGATGATACCCAGGAGTTCTCCTTGATTTCCACAAATAACTAAGCGTTCGACCTGCCGTCTCTGCATTTGTTGATGGGCTGTCCAGACGGATTCTTGATGGTTTAAACACAAGAGGGGTTCGCTCATCACATCTGCGACTTGAATCTGCTCTAAGTCGAGTTCTAATGCCAGAAAATGCAAAATATCTCGTTCGGTCATCACTCCCACCGGCAGGCTAAATGAAGTGGGGTTCATTTCTGTTTCATCCCGGGGGAGTTCCGTATTCTCGGTGATAATGATCGAGGCCACTCGATATTCAGCGATTAGTTGGGCAATCTGGAGAACAGAGGCGGTCGGCGGGGCGTGAATCACATTAGTTGCCATCACCTCTTCAACCCGTTTTCCCTTGAGTAAATCCGCTGGTTTAAGAACTTTACGAATGCTATCGAGGGTGACAAGTCCGCAGACCTTTCCGCTCTCGTCTAAAAGAGGGATATGACGAATTTTACGAGCTTGAAATATTTTTAATACACTAAAAATATCTCTAAATTCAGACTCTTTAAGGGTAACAAGATCTTGAGTCATGACCTCCCCAACGGTGATGGATTTTAAGTCAGTTTTTTTCGCTCCTAGTCTGACAATATCCCATTCAGTTAAGAGGCCAACGAGTTGGTCATTTTCAATCATCAAAAGGCACATCGGCCCAGTCTCTTCGGTTTCCCCGGAGTGGACCCAGGCTCCGGCAGGCAACCGGCAGGCTGTTTTTTCAGGTAGCATCAAGGCGATCGCCTCATGCAAGGGCGTTTCGGGGGAAAGGGTTATCAGGTTTCGCTCGATGGCGGTTTCGGGCGATAAAGAGGAAATGGGTAAATCTTTTAGCTGCATAGCAATTTGTTTTAGAGTAGACATATAAAATAAATAAGTTATAACTTAATAGAAAGAATATTGGTAGCAAGTACGACAGACAAATGATAAAATAATCTTAGGCTCTCTATGCTTAAATTTTAATTTCCTCCCCTACCCATACTTATTGTTTTCTATGATAGGAAAACTGACATCCCTCCATAGAGGGAAGTGGGAAGTGAAATATTTAGCTAAAAAGTCCAGGACTGTAGACCTCCTGGATGCCCCCTTGCACCTGGGGAGGCGAGTCTATCTAGGCTGAGTAAAATCCCCCACCATCCCCTAACTTCCCAATCTCTTTTTTTCGGGTTAAGGGGGGCAAGACAACACTATTTCTGCCCTCTTTCCTGGCCTGGGAAGGAGGGGTTTGTTTTTTCCGATGAATTCAGGACAAAGCCGATAAACGGGGCGATCGCCGCCGGTATCCCGGACTCGTTATGACTCCTTTAATTTCGTGAGCGATCGCCGGTGGGAGAAAATCGGTTGCCCCCCCCGGACCAATTAAAATTATTCAGTTGTAAACTCAGAGAACCCACTTCCCGTTCTGGACTAAAACGGAGATTCACCCCATAAGTGCGGCGACTGTATTCTAATGACAAATCGGTACTAATTCGTTCCCCTGTATCCAAATTAAAGGAGCTTTGGACCCCAAATCTAAACGGTCCATAAATTTGCTGAGTTACGCCAGCCGTTAACACTTTAGAATCAGCAATTCGGTCGAATAAAAAGGGCGAAGCTCCATCTTGCCAAATCCGCGATAAGCTCACATTAAACCCGGTATAATCCAACCAACGACGGGAAAAATGCCCAAACTGCCCTTGTACTCCAATGCTGCCAGTGAGGGCATTTTGAGTGTCGTCAGAACCGTAAAGACTCGCCACCCCAGTTAATCCCCCAAAGACTCGCACGTAGGGAACGACGGGTGCCGGAGTATAGCGCAATCCTTCGGTAGGGGTACGGGGTAAGGCTTTGCCTTGCCAGATCAAAAAGCCTCGGGAAATGGCAGCAGAGGCTTGAAATCGGCTGGACTCAATGCGATTGTGAGTGCGCACGAGGGGGAGGAGGTCCGGGCGATCGCTATCGGCGCTGATGTATTGAGCACTAGCTTGATAGCTGAGATTGATGCCGGTTGCCCCGAGGGTGATGCCTGGAGAGGTGAGGAGGAGGCCAAAATTTTGGTGGACGGTTTGATACCCTAAGGATCCATTAAAGAGGCGATCGCGATAATTATATTCCCCGGATACGGCGTGGGTTCCCACCATCTGTCGCACCCGTAAAGTGGCCCGTACACTATCTTCTTGGTCATTAAAATCAAAATCGTTAAACCGCGCCTCTCCCACAATTGAAGTGGTCGGGGTGGGATTCGACGCTAAACGCGCTTTGAGTCCAAATAAACGGGAGGGGTTGCTAATTCCGTCGGTCAAGGTGCGTTGAATATAATACTGGGGAATCAGGTTAACTTGGACGGGTCCGGTAGTTCCCAAAGGAATCACGGTCGTTTCAGCAAACACACCGCCCCGGTCTTCTTGATCGTAACCAAAGCGTACTAAGGACGGGTCTTGATCGCTGCGATCGAGGATGATTCTTTCTCTCAATAAGGGAATCGAAATGCGATCGTCAAAGACTAACCGAGGATTTTTGGCAAAAATCTCATCTTGTAAGGGAGAGAGGGGACGGAATGTTGCCCGGGGCGATCGCAACTCTAACTCTGGAGGGGAAAACGGATCGTTCGTCATCCGAACATTCGTGCCTTCCCACCCTAGATCATTGAAATTAAGGCGATCGGCTTCAAAGCGAAAACGATCAATGGTTCCGGCAGCGCTAGGAAGACTCGGCCCCCCACCGGCACCCCCTCCAAAGGTAATCCCCCCAGCCGGAGTAATTCTTCTAGGGGGTTCTCCGGCCCGGAGTCGGTCCATAATATCTTGTTGTTGCAAAGCGGTTGCTGAGACATCCGTGGGGAGGGTGGGAGAAAAGTCTTCAGCGGTGGTGGGGGTAAAAATATCACCCTTGGCCCCATCAATGCCGCCGCGATTTTGAACGAGGTCGTATTCAATGCGATCGCCTTGGAGCACTTGCTGTCCTTTGGCATAAACCGCATCTCCCTGGGCGATCGCCACCTGAGATTCTAAATTAATTTGCAGTCGTTCGGCATCGATCGCTGCGCCGCGCCCCCTCATCCGGGCATTCCCTTCTCCGGTGACTATTTGCCGTTCGTTATCAAACTCCTGGCGATCGGCTTTTAGTTCGAGGGTATCTGCGGGGGCGATCGTCGGGGGGTTGGCGGATGCCTGGGAAGGGGGCGGAACTTGTGACCTGATCGCCCCCGGTTCCGGTGAAGTCACCGGTTGACCATTGGCCGGTTTGGTCTCAACATCGGGTGTAGGAACGGTCTCTGGGGAAGTTACCACGGGACGACCCTCGGCGATCGCCTCTGGGGGATACACATCCCGAGTCTGGGGTTCCGAGCCCGTCACCGATTCCGCACGCGATCGCGTTTCTTGTAAGCCAGAGGCTGTACGAAGCGTCCACCTCAAGCCAATCGATAAAGCATCGCTGGCCTCAGAATCTGGTTCTTTTTGTGAAGGAGAACCCATTTCCGATGAAGGAGATTCGAGGTTAGGTAATTGCTTGGGTTCGGCCTGGGTTATTTGATTGTCAGAGGAATTTTCTAGTTTTTTTGTCCCCCCACTGACCGGAGATTCAACCCGTTTTAGAGGAGAGGTAATTTCTAAAGGCGGACCTAAAAGTGCCGCAGAACTGACTCCTAGGGAGGGTTCGGCCCTCAGAGTTTCCGGGGGTGTGGGATGAATGGGTACCGATAACTCAGGTGTTGAATCATCCACTGAAGCTGCGATCGCCCCTGAGTTGAGAGAGTCGGCAGCAACAGGCGTAACAATAGCTGGGGGTGTCGGAGGCAGAACCGGGTAAGGCATATCTACAGAATTAGACTTAACAATGAATAGCCCAAACGCAAACCCTTTACCCCGGTTAGCGATGCTAGGGCAACCTGTAGGCCGCCCCGGCGATCGCACTCAAGGTTTAAATATACCTTGATTATTCGAGGTCGCGCCGTTTTGGGTTACGGGCCGGGTCTCCGTTTAGAAAGCCAAAGACGAATAAGGCCACGAAGAACGAGACAACAACATAAACAACGATTTTAAGGGTCACCATACAGATATCTCCGGTGTTGGGAAAAGCTGTGAGAGTTTACCATCAAGACTCTCCAGTTTTTTTATCATATCGGAAGGCTGTCCCGTTTTATTAAGAAATATTTTTGTCGGGTTCAATTTAGTTCAACTCATCAAGTTAGGTTTCTGGCACCCTCCCCCTGGGACGTCTCTGGGGGATAGGTCGTTCCCTGAACCTATCCCCAGGATTTGAGTTCACTTTCCAGGAAAAGAGGAACCCACTCTCCCCCTTCTTTCTGGGGAAGGGGAAGAGTGGGTTCCTTTTCGGGTGACTCTCGTTGAAACTGGCCTACGGTTCCCTGCCTTTGTCCGGTTTGAAACCCCGCAATTTGCCCTACTTCCCAGTTAACTAAACAGTTGTTGCCTTGCCCATTGCCACCCTTGAATAAGTTTCTCTTCTAGCCAGACTAGAATGCGATCGAACCACTTCAATCCTTGCTCTAAGGGGTGCATAATGTATTCAAATTCGGCAATTTCCACATCGATCCAGTCGGTTTTTGGTTGATTTTGGACCTGGGGTGGCAATTTTGCTTTAGAGGAGACCGGAGGGGGAGTCGTGTTAACTCGGGGAGTGGGTTCGACACTGACTGCCGGAGTGGGGGTGACGGTTTTCCCGATGACCGATCGCTGCTGTTGAACTCGGGCGCGATTGCTTTGGGCGGATTTGCTTCTCAATGATGCACTGGCCTGTGGGGAACGCCCGGTTCGGGTTGGAGGAGGCGGGGTCACAAATTCTTCGACTGCCTGTACTTCCCAAGCTGAGGTGGGTCTCTTGTTTAATTCTGGGTTACGGGGTAGCTGGCCGATCGCCGCTTTAGATTCCAGGGGTAAAGGCTTGACAATTACCGAGTTTTGGGGTAACTTTTTCCCCGGGAACTTAGACTGACTTGATCGCGGCGCTGCCTGCTGCGCAGAGACAGGGGAGAGGCGATCGCTTCCTCCGGTTAAGGCATGATCCGATGCACCGAAGAAATAATCAACCCCTTCTTGAATCAACAGGTGCATTCGCAGGGAGAAAGAAGGATGGGCTTTGGACAGACCTGAAGGCGAGGTGTCTTGCGGGGGGTCGGTGACGAGGGCGATCGCCATTTTTTGAATCCCTTGGACAATGGACTCGCTGCCTTCTGCTACAGTCCGGGTGAGTGTTCCCCCTGGGGGAAATTGCATCCCTTCCAATCGGGCGACTGCTGCATCCATCACGAGGAATGCCCCATCAATTTTGGGGAGATGGCGAGATGGCGCGATCAACTTTGTTTCTGGAACCTCTCTCACTCCATCCGGTTGTAACACCAGGGGAGACGGTTGCAACAAATCCCCGACTTTCGCCCAACTACGATCCAACAAATTGCCCACCGGGACGGGTTCAACCCCGGCGAATAGCTGACGCAACCCCTGAACTGGGGATAACTGTTTCCGCGATTCTGACCCGGATAGTGCGGAATTTGTGGCGGTTGATCTTAGGAGTTGGGGTTTGAAATGGTACTCTACTGCTGCGAGTTCCCCCTCAATTCGGGCTTGCAATTGCTGCTGCTGGACTGGGGTAAGAATATTTAAAATTTGATTACGATCGCTGATCAGAACCAAGGTCCGAGTTTCTACCAAGGTAGCAATCCCTTGAATCACTGGACGACTAGGGGCGATCGCTGAAGCGGCAGTTGCCACAGTCACTGACCCCTGGGTTGATGCAACCGGGACGAGGGTTCCTGGGCGATCGCTGCTTAATCCAAACCGGGCTAAAATTCTCCCGGGAATCCCGTTCAGTACCCGTTCACGAAGCCCCATCCCCTTTGAGGTTAAACCTAGAACGGCCTTCTCTTCGAGTTGGGGGCTGTTGCCCTGTTCTGTAACCGTGACTTGCCAGGATTCGCCTGCATTCGTTGTTGCCTGGGAGAGTGCCCAGACTTCCACGCCACTCAAGACACGGGCGATCGCGCGATCTCCTGAATCGGTTTCCCGGGTGGGGTTGGGTTCTACCGTCCCTGCATTGGATTCAGCCGTTCCCAGGGTTTTTCCTGGGGACTCCGACGGGTTCCCTTGTCCGGCTAATTGCTTTCCCAGAACCCGGGTGGCTTGGTACACTGCATAGACAGGAATCAGTAAATAATGGCCGCTGGTTTGGGCAATCCAGCGGATGTGCTGTCCCGCCTTTTCCAACCGCATCCCTAGTTTCCGGGACCCCGCTTGCAGAAAATTGAATAATTTACTTTGATATCGACCGGAAGAGGACATAATTTTTAAGTTAATCAGTTTGTTAGTTGACGGATTTCATATTGACCATCAGCAATATGAAAGGCTGTAAGGGGTTTTTCTAAAAAATGCATTGAGAACCCGAACCCCGTCATTTAATCATATCCAAATTTGAGCGAATTTATGCCCTACCTAAACAGTGATATAAACCGATCCATCGAGAAACTGCGGCAACTGACTCGGGTGAATGCGATCACTCACTGGCGATACCGGATGGAGGACTTATCCGTTGAGGAAGGGACGCAAGCGGAAAGCTGGAACCAATGGCCGACGGTGGAAATTAACGAGAAAGGTCATATCCCCTGGGAAGAGGGACAGCAGACAATCTGGTTAGGATTACGATATCAGGTTCCGGACCCGTTGCAGGGGTATCCAGTAGGGGGATTAACCTTACGATTGGCCCTAACTTGGTGGGCAGATGAGGCCCAAATTTTTGTAAATGGAGAGTTAGTGCAGGAGGGCGATTTATTTGATTGTATGACGCGGGTGATGATCGAGGAAGCAGTAGAACCGGGTCAGGAGATTGATATCGCCTTACGTTTAGTCAGTCCAGGACATGACCGGGGGGCATTAGTGCGGTCAGTTTGGATTTATGAAAAAAGCTATGAACTGAGTTATGAAAAGTGCATTGATCCAGGATTTATTGCGGACGAATTAGAGGTGATTTGTAAGTATTGGACGATCGCAGCCGATGCCGAAACTAAATTGAATCAGTTAAAAAGCCATCTCAGTGCGATCGCCTGGGATGCTTTACCGGATGATGTGCCAAAATTCGAGCAGTCGCTGTATAACTTGCGATCCGCCCTGAATCAAGAGTTTCAACAAACGAGCAAAATGTTTTTGCTAGGTCATGCCCATTTAGACCTAGCTTGGTTGTGGCCCGTTGCCGAAACCTGGGATGCTGCCGAGTTTACCTTTGCCTCCGTCCTAGATTTAATGGCAGGGTTTCCTCACCTCACTTTTGGGCATTCAACCGCTGCCCTTTATGCTTGGATTGAAGAAAATTGTGCCGATTTATTTGAAGATATTAAAGCCGAAGTTGCCAGGGGACGCTGGGAAGTATTAGCGGGATTATGGGTGGAACCGGAATTAAACATCATTAGTGGAGAGGCGATCGCCCGGCAAATTCTCTATGGACAACACTATTGTTTAGAAAAATTTGGTAAAGTTTCTCCCGTGGCATGGCTTCCTGATAGCTTTGGATTTTGTGGGCAATTGCCACAACTGTTAAAACAGGGGGGAATTGATTATTTCGTTACTCAAAAATTGAAATGGAATGATACCACCGAATTTCCCTATCCAGCTTTTTGGTGGGAATCCCCCGATGGGACGCAAATTTTTAGTTTAATGTCAGCGCCAATTGGTACAGGAATCGACCCCGTACAGATGGCAGATTATGCCTGCCAATGGGAACAGAAAACAGGAATTAAAAAAAGTTTATGGTTACCGGGAGTGGGAGATCATGGCGGCGGTCCTACCCGCGATATGTTAGAAGTTAGCGATCGCTGGCGAGAGTCTCCCTTTTTCCCCAAGATGGAATTTACAACCGTCCAAGACTATTTGCAACAGTTGCAACATCAGGGAAATTTTCCAGTATGGACTGATGAATTATATCTGGAATTTCACCGAGGATGTTATACCACCCACGGGGACCAAAAGCAATGGAATCGCCGAGGGGAAGGGTTATTATATGAGGCGGAATTATGGGCAGCAGTCGCTACAAGGGTAGCCGGCGCAGATTATCCGAAAGCCCAAATTGAAGCTGCCTGGAAAGCAGTATTATTTAACCAGTTTCACGATATTTTACCCGGTTCCTCGATTCCAGAAGTATATCTGGATGCCAATCTCGGGTGGCAGGAAGCTACAGAAAATGGCCGCGAAGTGTTAGAAAGGGCCTTAGAGGCGATCGCCTCAGAAATTGCTGGAATTCCTCCGCGATCGATGCCATCTGCACAACCCATTCTGGTCTTTAACTCCCTAAATTGGCAGCGATCGCAAGTGGTTTCTCTAGAGTTGCCCACATCTGCTGAAACTGGGATGGAATGGCAAGTTTATGATAGTAATGGCAACCGAGTGCGATCGCAACTCACCGCAACTCATCTCCTTTTTGAATCCAGCGATATACCCTCCGTTGGGTATCGCGTTTTTTGGTTAGGACAATTACAAATCAGTCCGAATTCTGCTTTCGTGGAAACTGACGCAGAATTCATCTTAGAAACTGATAAATTGCAAGTCATCATAGACCCCAAAACCGGCAACATCAGCAGCATTTATGATAAAATAGAAGATAGAGAAATTCTCAGCGGACCGGCAAACCAACTCCAAGGATTTGAAGATAAAGGACAATACTGGGATGCCTGGAACATCGACCCTCACTATGGGGAATATCCCCTGCCTGCAACGACTCTAAAACAGATTCAATGGTTAGAACGAGGCGAACTCCAACAACGAGTGCAAGTTATTCGCCAATTAGGACAATCCGAATTTATTCAAGAGTATATCATCCAAGCCGACTCCCCCTTAGTCAAAATTGCCACCACTGTTAACTGGCAAGACCGAAATGTCATGGTAAAAGCTGCATTTCCCCTCAAAATTGCAGCAAATTTTGCCACCTATGAAACCCCCTGTGGTGCAATCGAACGAACCACCCAACCCCAAACCCCTGGGGAAAAAGCTAAATGGGAAGTTCCCGCATTAAAATGGGCTGATTTAAGTGGAGAAAAAGCGGGAGTTAGTCTCCTCAATGATTGTAAATATGGGTATGATGCCACACCGAATCAACTGCGTTTAACCCTCTTGCGCGGTTCCAATTGGCCGGACCCCGATGCAGATTTAGGCTGGCATCAATTTACCTATGCTATTTATTCTCATGCCGGTAATTGGAAGTCAGCAAAAACCGTGCGACAAGGGTATGAATTGAATTTACCTTTACAGGTTCGCCGGATGGAAGCCCTTCCGAAAATCGGGAAAGTTTGGCAGGATGTCGGGGGTAGTTTTTTAGAGTTATCGGGAGAAAGTCTAGTCTTAATGGCATTCAAGCAGTCAGAAATTGATGTAAATAAGTGGATTATGCGCTGTTATGAATCCGAAGGAAAAGAGATAAATTTAGAGGTTCAGGGGGAATGGAACAGCTTGCAATCTGTTGATTTATTAGAAAGGAAGTTAGAAGGAGAACCCCTCTATTCACCGGGGGAATTTGTCCCGATATTACCCTGGAAAATTGTCAGTTTTGAATTGGGGTGAAGATATCCGCAGATGACAGCAAGTCGGGAAGTTAAAAGATAAAATAACGACTTGCTGTCATCTGCGGGTTGATGAATTAAAAATGTGAGAAAATAACGTAACGTTATCGATTATTTTCGGGTTTTAAATTTATGCAATTTTCCTTTGATCCAAATCTGGAAGGTTTGCCCCAGTAAAAGGGAGATCCGGCGAAAGATGTTCCAATTAATTATGAATTTTATAAACCAGCTATTATTAGAGTGAGTTTGCTGTTCTTCCTGGATAATATCCCAAGCCTTTTCGAGGGTAGAGACGCGCTGGGGTGAACGTTTAAACCAATGAATTAGGGCGCGGATTGCTTTTTGCTTGCGATTCAGCTTTTGTCCGATGAGAATATCACCTGCTAGAGTGGGGTAACACCGATCAAGTTCGGCTAAGGTGCGATCGCCCCACTCTTGGATTTGAGGAATTGTACTTTGGCTGAGTTCTTCACAGAGTTTCCAAGCTAGGCGAAGTTTCCCATCTTTTTCGTAGGCTTTAACTAAGGCTTTTTTTGCTTTGAAAAGAGTCCCCGGATCCAGTTCCTCGGCTAAGACGGTTTCTAATTGGGCGATCGCCTCTGGATAATCCCCTGCTTTTAGCTGGGTTAACCCCGCTTGTAAATTTCGATTTGCCATAGCACGATTGGGATGAGATTGGATAGGCTGCTAGCTGAGAATGCCCCTTTTGACCCCTACAAATATTCTCGCTCAATCATTGACGCTCATAAAAAAACTGCTCATCCCCTCTCTAAAATTTACTAGATAAAATCCAGCTAGTCAAGGCGATCGAATCGGTTCAACAAGGTTCAATAACCGGGCTTAACTAGCTGGATTTTATGAAGAGTACAGTGTTATATGCTGTTTATTAAACCGTCGGAGTCCGAGGACGACGAGCACCGAGGGTTGACCCAATCAAAGAGGCAACTAAACCCAACATTGAGCCAAATAAAAATGACCAACCGGCTCGGGCAACACCATCCGCAAAATCACGCGCCTCTGTGGGTGTTATATTCTGTGCTTCCGGGTTGACATTGACGCGATCGGCTATTTCTCCAGCATTGGCCATGACAATCCCAAAAGTTCCGGTTACACCACTTGCCAGTAACCAAGAACTTAGTGCCAAAGTAGTTGCCCACAAAATTGCTCCATTTAACAGGGCTGTACTTTTATTCATGGGTCCACAGGTGCGAGCCATCATCCATGAACCCAGCAATAGGGCAATAAATAAACTAATAATGGACCAAATTCCTACGCCCAAACCAATGGCATTGGGGTCGGCTTGGGCATCGGCTGCACCTACGCTCATCCCGATCGCGACTCCAAGCGCGCTTAACACTAATTGTGTACTAATGGCGATGACGATTCCCGCTAAAATGGGACCCCACCGAACGCGGTCATGATAATCTACCACGGGAGTAGTGATCATGGCAGGTTCGGCTATATTCATTCCGCTACGATTTCCATAAGTCATTGTTCTTATCTCCCTTACCCTACTCGGTTAATTTTTTTTAAAAGCAAATGCTAGCACTGGGGAGAATGCCTACATTAATATGACTTCAATGTAAGGCTAGGTTACTTTTTTATCTATCTATCTAGGGTTAGAACTTCACCGGATTAAAGACGAGAGAAAGTCAATCGTCAGGTAGAGGGGGGAAAGTATTAATTTTTTTAATATAGATATATAGAAGATAATTGTAACAAAATCGTAACAAAACTTTAAGGAGATGATAGCATGACGCTTTACAAAATTGAAGAATTTTATCCCAACTACCAAGACGATTTATTTGATGGGGATGACATTAAAGGCTATGACGTTTATTCCTCAAAAAACGAGGAAAAAATCGGTCACGTTGATGATGCCCTAGTCGATGAATCCGGTTATTTCCGTTATCTAGTCATTGATACTGGCTTTTGGGTGTTTGGAAAAAAGGTCTTGATTCCCATCGGTCGTTGCCGAGTGGATAATGATCACCGCCGCATCTATGCGATGGGTCTGGAAACCAAAGAACAAGCCGAGCAACTGCCGGAGTACCAAGAAGATACTATGATTGATCGCAGTTATGAGCAGAATGTGCGGTCAATTTATGGCGTTCCCAGTGTAGAAGATTCTGCCGCTGTAGAAGACAGTCCCCCGGTAGAAGGGTCTGGGGTAGCGGCAACCGCGATGGGTCGTCAAGTGATGCCACCGACGGTTCCCCCGGGTCAAACCCGCAGCACAACTTCCAGCGAGCGCGTCGTTGCCAGTAACGAAGAGTATGGCTATGATCGCGAACCCTCTTTGTACAATACTACCGACCTCGATCACCAAAAACTCAAGCTGTATGAAGAACGGCTTGTGGCGCATAAACACCGCGAAAAAACAGGGGAAGTTTTAGTCAGCAAACGGGTTATCACGGAAACTGCAAAAGCTGCGGTTGCGGTGGAAAATGAAAAAGTTGTCGTTGAAGTCCGCGAAGCTGTAGGGGCTGAACAGACTCTGGCTTCCGGTGAAGTGGCCTTTAATGACACTGAAATTGCCCGGGTTGAAGTTTATCAAGAGAAAGCAGACATTCACAAGGAAACTTTCGTGCGGGAGGAAGTTGAAATTCATAAAGAAGTCGAACGAAATACGGTTCAAGGAGAAGAAGCTCTTCGCCGCGAAGAACTAGAAATCAAGCGCGAAGGAAATCCAATGGTCGAGGACAAAAACCGCCGCTAAACCTCATCAAGGAGAGGTTGAGGGTTTTGAATTAATCCAGGTTAGATATAGCCTATCGCCTAATCTGTTGGGCTAGGGATATCTAAGCTCAAGTTCCTTCTAATTCATCCCCCTCTCCGAGTAAAATAATCAAGGCGGGTTTGGAGACCTTGACTGTTTCCCAGACTCTAGGGGAATCAACCCGCCTTTTTCAATCCTCTGCTCTTCGATGAAAAAGCAAAGGTGATATAAAAAATATAAAGGTTTACACTTTTCTAGAATAATCTCACAAGCAGGGATTAATTATTGCTTAAAAAATTTTAGGTGCTAACAGGAGAATATTAATGATGTCTTTTTCTGTAAAATGGCCCGTTGCCGTTGTGAGTTCTATTGTCCTGGCAGTGATTGCAGGGGTTACCCTTCCTGAGCTGGGGAACGTTGAACCGGCGGCAGCACAGGGTCAAAAACAACCGAAACAACCCTCACAAAAACAAACCTCTTTCCCAGATGTCCAACCCAACTATTGGGCCACTCCATTTATTGAAGGGTTAGCCCAAAAAAATATTGTGGCGGGATATCCGGACGGAACGTTTAGACCCAATCAAAATATTGAGCGAGATGAATTTGCGGCGCTGATTCGGAAATCCTTTGAGGTGACAAAAAAACGGGATATTTCCAGTGGGAGTGTCTTTAATGATGTTCCGGAAAATTATTGGGCGGTTCCGGCAATTGAAGAAGCCTATGAAGGGGGTTTTATGGATGCCTCTTCTAATCGCCAGTTATTTCGACCCCGCCGAGAAATGACCAGAGTAGAAGCGATCAGCGCTTTAGCAAAAGGTCTACAATTGGTCAACACTCGTCCCGCCTCGAGTGCCTATCAAACCGGCGATCGCACCGCTACAGAACGCCCGACTCGACGCCCAGTTGCTAAACGGCAGATGGCATTTCCCATGGCATTTACCGCCTTGATGCAACCTTTATGGTTAATTCAACGAGCAAATGCACAATCCCCATCTCCACCGGCAACCGAAGTAGAAGAACCCATTCAACAATCCTTCGGAACAGAACCAGCAGCAGCGGGTTTAAGTGCCTATTATGCCGATGCCGATCGCATTTCTGAAACGGCAACTGACCCAATCTTAGCTGCAACCCAAGCTAATATCGTGGTCAATCATCCCGATCCTGCGGTACTTAACCCCAATGAATTTTTGACTCGCGGTTCCGCGGCTGCCTTGATTTATCAAAGTTTAGTCCATGCCGGACGCATGGAAGCCCTACCCGCAAATTCCCCAGCGAATCAATACATTGTCGATTCTCCTACCCAGAATAACCCGGACAGTCAATAATCTCGGAAAATCCTCAGACTGATTTCAACGGTTGCGATCGCCCTGGCAATGGACCTCCCTCCGAGGCTTAAAAAGTCCGGATTCTGCCTGATTTGTGCGCAAGTTGGAGGGTGGTGTTTGCCGATTCATGCCCTCTGGCACTTGATGAATTGGTGATCACCCCATTTAAGCGCAACCCTAGCAAAGGCGACCTATGAAACGAATGAGTGCTGAGGACCTGCTCAATCATTATGAAGCGGGACAACGAGACTTTTTGCTGTTGGATCTGAGTGGTTCAGATCTGCGCGGGGCTTGTTTGCCGCATATCAATCTCATGGGCGGGGATCTCGTCGGTGCTGATCTTAGCGGTGCTGATCTGAGTAACGCGGATCTCAGCGGTGCTGATCTGACTCGGGCCAACTTTTCCTATTCTAATCTGAGCGGGGCGGAACTCTCTCACGCGATCGTAGCTGAGGCAAATTTTACCGGAGTTAACTTCTCCGGGGGAATCCTTAATGGTCTAATTTTAGGCCGGGAAGATGCCCCGGGTCCGAATTTCAGCGAATCCAATTTAACCGGGGCGAAGTTGGTAGAAGTCCAGTTACCCCACGCTAATTTCACCGCTGCCAACCTCACTGCTGCGGATTTGGCCTATTCCCATCTCACTAAGGCTAATTTTTCAGAGACCTTTTTGCTGGGAACTTTCCTCAAACAAGCCAATCTAGCCGGGGCTAATTTCCGACGGGCTCATCTATTCGGCACGTTTTTAGTAGAAGCTTGTTTAAGTGAGGCTTGCTTTGAAAATGCCTATCTCAACTGTGTGAACTTTTATCATGCAGATTTAAACCAGGTTAACCTGGAAGTGACCAGCGATTACAAACGTCTGGTGATGCCAACGGGCTACCGGGGCGATCGCTGTAAGTTTCGGCAGTTGCGAGAAAATCGCCAGGAGAACGTAGCCGTTAAACCCCCGGTTGAGGCGCATTCCGTTCAGTGGTAAGAGATAAGATGGGGGATATCCGGAAACGACTCAACTCGTGACACCGAACATCCATCCCCCCTGGATGAGACTCTTGTTGATCCGCTTACTCAACTCCCCAAACTTTGACGGTCCCATCGGCGCTGCCGCTGACGATGAAGTGGGACGCGGACGGACTGAAGGCTAGGGCATTGACCCAGTTAGAATGCCCTGAAAACATCCGTAGCTCTTTCCCAGTCCGCAGATGCCAAATTTTGAGGGTACTGTCCGCACTGCCGCTAGCAAGCTGGTATCCGTCCCGACTGAAGGCGACGGAATTAACGGGTTCGGAATGGGCTGCCAGGGTGCCGCGTTCCTCTCGGGTGCTGGGGTTCCAGAGTTTGATAGTGCCATCTTCACAGGCACTGGCAATGGTTTTGCCCGTGGGACTAAAGGCGATGGAGTTGACTGCATCCGAATGTCCTTCTAGGGTGCCTAGTTCTTCTGAAGTGTTCCAATTCCAAAGTTTGATAGTGCCATCCATGCTGCTACTGGCTAAGTATTCCCCATCGGGACTGAACAGAACGGAGGATACGGCGTCGGAGTGGCCTGTGAAGGTGCTAATCTCTAACCCGGTGTCCAGGTTCCAGAGTTTGATGGTTTCATCAGCGGATCCACTAGCTAAAATCGGAAGTTTTGGATGCATGGCGACGGCATCAACGCGGTAGGAATGGCCCAGGAGGGTGCGAATTTCTTTCCCGGTTTGGAGGTTCCAGAGTTTGATGGTTTCGTCTCCGCTACCAGAGGCAAGGAGTTTGCCATCGGGACTGAAGGTTACGGACCAGACCCCTTCGGAATGTCCAGCGAGTAAGATGGCAAGGACGCCACTGTTGAGACTCCAGATTTTGATCAGACCATCTTCACTGCCGCTGGCGACCCGACTGCCGTCAGGACTGACGGCGATATCTTCCACCCAGCTAGAGATGCCACTGAGCGATCGCAGTTCTTCTCCACTGTGAAGGTTCCATTTGGCGGTGTTTCCGGCGCTGCCACTGCCGACCATTTGACCATCTGGGGTAAAGACGACGGAATCAACCCACTCTCCATCTCCGCCCAGGGTCCGCAGTTCTTCCCCAGTTTCCAAACTCCAGACTTTGAGGGTGCGATCGCCGCTGCCGCTGACTAACTGACGACCATCGGGGGCGATCGCCAGGGAACTCACCCATTCTCCATGTCCTCTGAGGGTTTTCAGGGCGGCATCTTCTGGTACTTTTGAGCTTTCTATATTCCAGAGTTTAACGGTATCATCGGCACTTGCACTGATGAGCAAGCGTCCCTCTGTGCTGAAGGTTACCGCGTTAACTCCGGCAGAATGTCCGCTAAGAGTGGCGATCGCGGTCTTGTCACTCCCTCGCCACAGCTTAATCGTGCCATCTTCACTACCACTGGCGATCAGTTCGCCATCGGGACTGAAGGCGGCGGAATACACCCAGTCTCGATGTCCTGTAAACGTCTGTAATTCTTCCCCAGTTTCAATATTCCACAATTTAATTGTGCTGTCTCCTCCACTGACCAATTGTTTGCCATCGGGACTAAATGCGACGGAATATACCCAGTCATAATGACCCTCTAAAGTTCTAACTTCTTCGGCAGTTTCTACATTCCACAATTTAATCGTGTTGTCCTTGGAACCTGAAACCAGGAGTTTACTATCAGGACTAAAGGTAACAGAGGTTACCCAGCGGGAATGGCCGGTAAGGGTTTGTTTGAGGGACGCTCTTTTGCCTGAGTTTTCCTCATGAATGGTCCAGAGTTTTAAGGTAGCATCTCCACTGCCACTCGCCAGCAGACAACCATCGGGACTGAAGGCGACGGAATCCACCCAATCGGAATGTCCGCTGAGAATGCCGAGTTCTTCTCCCGTCTCCAGATTCCACAGCTTAATCGTATTATCATTACTGCCACTGGCAACCAGACGACCATTCGGGCTAATCGCCACGGAATAAATCCGGCTAGAATGTCCCCCCATGGTGCGGATGCACTTAAAAAAGCGATAGGGGTTATAGTCTTGTAAAGCTTTACGCACTTCTAGTTCCGGCCTATTTCGTAGCAGCAGATAGGCCGCACGCTGCACGGGTTCCGCTTCGTCCTTTAATGCCTTGATGACCTGCTCTAATCCCGACTTGCTCTGCTTCAAAGCCGCTTTGAGGGTACCGATTTTTGCTTCGATATCCGCGATCGCTACATTAGCATGGACTGGCTGAATTGGATGATTTGCCATTGCTTTTTTACTCCGTGCCGCTCTATCTATGAGCCGTTTCTCTGCGTATAATAGAACCTGCTTAAGCCTCTATTTTGCCTAAGCGATTTTTTCCCTAACCCTGAAAGGGATAAGCACTGTTGCTGTTTTTTTACTTTACCCCTTGATAGGAGCCATTTTTATCGGCTTAAAACCGAACCAATTTCGGCTATCTGTCCCAGGGAAGCACTCAGCGGTTCCAGACCTTTCCCGATCGCGGAAATTCCCGGTTTACTCCCCGAAATTGGGATTTTTCAGAAGCAAAATCGCTTTGATGGGGGTGAGGCTTTCTTGTGGAGTAAGGCGTTTCGACCTAATCCCCGGATTTGATCAGGTCGGTGAAGTTTCCCCTCCTTCTTTGGGTCTCCCCTTGATTTCTCTGCCCTCTTTACCTGTTATATTTTATCCAAATTTTATCCGATTTAAGGAGTCAGGTCTAGTAATTTTTATAAAGTTTTAACGAAGTTTGGGGGATTAAAAAGAAAAAAATTCAATTTTTTCTTTTTTCGGGATCTGGCTATCTTCTCGTTTGCCTTCCGTGTCTTCTTTTTTAGGAAAAAACCGTTCGTGTTGAGCTTTTTATTATCTTTAAGATTTTCCCGTTCAGTTTAAGGATAATTTCCAAAGGGTGATTTAAACCTTGAAACAGTCCGGAATAGTCGCTCATTTATGGCAGCCAACCGTCCGCATTAAAGGGGGTTCAGCAAACCGATAAACTTTACCCCGTCCGGAGGCGGCCACTTCTGGAGGAAATCTAGGCGCACCGACTCTATGTACGGGGCTAAAAAGAAAAATTCGGTAGTGGGCAATCTGATAGCGATCGCCCACTCTGAACCGATGTTTTGTGCTTTGGGATTCGAGTTGAGAGATTCGAGAATTTTCTCTATTCAACAGCTCGATTTTGAAGTTTCATAACCCGAGCGTAACAAATTTTCAGTCGTTTTTTGACAACTGATGCTCAAATTAGATTCCCCTTTACTCTCCCCAATCCCTCAAAAATACCTGACTCAAACCCCCTTCATTCTCTGGATTAGCCCCAATTCATTGACGGCTAAATGCCTCAGTGACCGATGGCTAAATTCGCGAGAATTCCGTTAGTTGTCTTCATTATTTTCGGAGTTTTCGCTATTTTCGTCACGGTTGCCACTCATACCCGAGTTACGGTTCTTGAAAAAGCGACCGGAATTAGTCGGTTTGCGGAATTGCCGAGCATAAGCTTTGTTCCGTTGTGCTTTTTCTTTTTTAGGATTGCGACGTTTTGCCATTATTATGGACCTCATGGATAAACAACAAAAATGAGTCTTAGCTCTAGGGTGCGATCGCCTTTACTCCCGGACTGACCCGGACGGCGACTGCTCCACTGATTGTACAGGTGTCAATTACACAATCAAGATATAGAACAAACAGGGAAAGGGGACTGAATTCCTGAACAGGGGCGATGGTTCTACATTCCCACCCGTCCTCCGCGCCCTTGAGGATGAATCTAGTTCACCCGGCGCGGAGAGGGCCTCTCTCAATTCCACCCATTCGGGTTGAGATGAGAACCTTGCTCCCGAAATAAAGCAAGCGATCGCCCCTCATCGCGGAGTTTATTTGGGGTGGGGCAGTTTACGCCCGCTACTCCGGATGAATCCGATTAACTATTTTATGCCAGGGAACGCACGATTTCTCGAATTGGTCTCGGCAAAGACTGCGGCTGAGTTCTATGGAATCTCAACAACACACAATGACCGAACTTGCATAGGGTTCAATCCATGATAACAGTAAATAGCTATCCCTTTCTCAAGTAGCTCTGTAGGGTCACAGCAGGACAGTTAGGTTTTTACAACGCGTCGGATTTAAGCCGGTAGAAGCCACTTCTAGTCCCCTATGCTGGGTCAAGGGCGATCGCCACTCTTAAAGGAAAAAACTATTTTATACCCACAGATGCCCAATTCCCCTATCCCCAAAAATTGCCCTCTAGCATCGGTTTCCCTTGGGATGGCTGGCCGCCCCAGATGCTAAAGTATCAATAACTGAGGATAGCGAGGGAGTAACATCAAGGGTGAACAAAGAAGCGATCGGGGTAGAAAGATTGAATTGGGGGGGTGGTCTTTGAATCCAGGATGGTTTTATTTATGAAACGCTTATGGCATTTCGCTCAAGCCGTACTCGGGATTATCTTTCGACATCCCGTCCTCGGAATTAGCATTATCCCCCTGTTGCCGGACGGTCAAATCGTGTTGGTACGCCGTCGCGATAATGGCAAATGGGGGCTACCCGGAGGCATGGTGGACTGGGGTCAGGATATCCCGAATACTTTAAAGCGGGAACTTAGCGAAGAAACTGGCCTAGAGGCGATCGAGATAGGTCGCTTAGTGGGAATTTATTCCGCCCCCGATCGCGATCCCCGCATTCACTCTATCTGTGTGGTCGTCGTGGCAACCGTCCAGGGAGAAATGAAAATCTACGATACCTCAGAGATTCTGGAAGTCAAAGCATTTGACCGAGATTCTCTACCTCTGGGTCAACTGTCCCACGACCACGATCGCCAATTACAAGACTTTCTGAATGGGGTGACAACGGTCGCTTAATTTGGTCTGGGGGCGTGGTAGCCTGATTTGGGCAGGAATGAGTTGCGTGAGGTTTCTGGGTTAAACTCAGACCCTCAACTCCTCCAGCCTCTACACCCCTAACTCGATACGGATGCGTTTTAAGGACTCAGGATGACTCTACCGCTCCGCAATTCCCGAATCAAACTGTCCCAAGGGCAACTGTTCTGGCGTGAAGTCGGCCAGGAGGGACTCACGTTGATATTTTTACATGGTTCGTGGAGTGATAGCGCCCAATGGGTGCCGGTGATTGAGCGCCTCCGGGCCAATTATCATTGTTTTGCCTTAGATTTACTGGGGTTCGGCGATTCGGAACAGCCGGATGTTCACTATTCGATTTCCCTAGAGGTGGAGTGCTTACATGAATTTCTGGAAACCTTACACCCGGGTCCAGTTTATGTGGTGGGCCACTCTCTAGGGGCTTGGGTGGCGGCAAGCTACGCCCTCAAGTATCCGGAGGTGGTTTCCGGTTTGGTGTTGGTGGCCCCCGAAGGGGTCCATGTGGAAGGTTTGAAAAAGCGCTGGTTCCGGACTCGGCTGTGGATTCAGGCGTTGCCGTTGATTCGACGGCTGCAATCGGTCCTTTTTCCCCTCGCCCGAGTGCTGCACTTGCACCAGATTATGCATCAAGCCTTGTTAAACTCGGACCGATTGCAAAAATTTGGGGTAGCTTGTCAAATTTTCTTCCAACGTCGCGCGAGTGAAATTGAAGGGGAGTTGTTGCAGGACCGCTTGAGTTGGCTCAAAATTCCGGTTTTAATTTTAATCGGCGATCGCGATACGCCGACAGCAGTCGCTTTAGCGGAAACCTACCATCGGGCGATCGCCGATGCGGATTTACGCCGCATTCCAGAAGCCAATTCTCATTTACCGGAGGAATTCCCGGATCTCGTCGCCCAACAGATTCAAAATTTTGTTTCTGCTGCTGCTGTGCAGGATTAATCGTGGGCAAGGGTAAAATTTACCCCGATTGCCCCTGTTTGATCCAACGAATGCCCGAAAAAACCAGATCCGGCATGGCGACTGCTCGTTTTGCGATCTCCGGTGCATTCTCCTGGAGATATCTCAGCAGCATTTCCCCCCCGCCTCCGGTGATCACCACAGAAGCAGTGGGAAAGCGCTGCCACCAGTCGCCAATAAAGTCGCGAACCCCGGACCCAATCCCATAAATGACCCCAGAGGCGATCGCCTCGGCTGTTGTTAACGCCCAGCGTGGGGGTAAGGTTGTCGGGAATTCCACGGGGGGTAACCCTGCGGTTTTTTCGGATAAAGATTGAAGTTGTAACCCAAAACCCGGGATAATTGCTCCCCCGACTAATCTGCCTTGAGTATCTGCACCCGTCAAGGTGAGGGCGGTTCCAGCATCAATTGTTAAAACCGGCCAGCCGCACTGGCTTCCTGCCCCAACTAAGGCTAAAGCGCGATCGATTCCCAAGGTAGGATACATTCCCAACAGGGGCAAATCCTCTAGCCGTATGATGTTTAATCTTAAGTACGGCTGCCAAATTTCTAACTGTTGGGGAACCACCGACCCTATCCAGAGGGGCGGATTTGAAGCGATTTCTTCCCCCCGAGGTGCACCTTGGGACTCGATGCCCTCCCACCACAACTCACCCCGGTTCCAAGCCTCAATAAGTTGACTCCCGGCGGATGGGTCTAAATGAGGAGTGTTCCAGACGCTTTTGCAGATTTCCCCCTCAAACCAAGCCCAGTGTAGTCGGGAATTGCCAATACTTAAAGCCAGCCAGTGGCGCTGATCCGTAACCAATGCAGGTGCAGTTTTCTTCATTTTATGGTTAAGCTGCATCCCTGGATTTTCTGGTCCGCTTAAAGTGCCGTATAATTAAATAAGGATAGACCGATTGAACTCTGTAAAATTGCCTGTAATAGTATAGCAATTTTTGGGGATTTTCCTCAAAAAAATTATAAAATTAATCTAAAAATTTATAAAAATTTGTTAAGATAGCGGAAAAGAAACTTTTGCATCTGCTGCCTCGCTCTTACATTGACCCTCTGCGATAAAAATTTATGTATATAAAAGAACAGGCCCCCTCCTGCAAGTGGCCGAAGCCTGACTTATCAATTTCGCCCGTACACTCGCCAAGTCACGAGGCTGCACAGACCTACAAAGAAAGCATGGAGATCCAAAATTTGCATCCTCGGGAACTTCAGAGGGAAGTTCAGCGATCGCGGTTACTCAATCAGATTAATGAGAAAGTTCGCAGTACCTTGGATTTAGATGAAGTGCTTGAAGCTGCCTGTACTTTGTTAGGGGAAATATTCAACTGTAGTCGAGTTAGTATTTTAGTCAACGAATCGGAAGAGGGGGAGTGGTTAATCACCCGAGGAGAGTATAAAAGCGATGATTACCCCCCCCAACTCGGCACAAGAGTATCGTTGGCTGATAATTCTCACTTGAATCAGTTGATCTCGCAGCCTGAACCCATAGCGGTAACGCGGTTTCTAGAGTTTCCCGGTTTGGGGGAGAACACCTTGCAACTGGTGCAGAACCTGGGTATTAAATCAATGCTGGCGATCGCCACCTGCTACCAAGGAAAAGTCAATGGGATCATCGGACTGCATCAGTGCGATCACGAACGAGAGTGGTCTGCATGGGAACAAGACCTTTTAGAAGGAGTGGCATCTCCCCTGGCGATCGCCATTAACCAAGCCCAATTGTACAGTGCCACCCGCGCTGCCGCCCAACGGGAATCCTTATTGCGCCTGATTACCAACCAAATTCGCAGTACCCTGGATCTCAAAACCGTTCTGAAAACCGCAGTCCGGGGAGTCCGTGAACTTTTGAATACGGACCGGGTGATGATTTACCGCTTTTTGGAAAATTGGACCGGGGAAATCGTCGTAGAAGACCTGCTTGTGCCTTGGCCGCCTATTTTGGGGGGGATTGTAGCGGATAATTGTTTCAAAACCGATCATGCCGAACTTTATAAAAAAGGGAGGGTTCGGGCGATCGATGACATTCATAATTCGGGATTAAATCTTTGTCATGCAGACTTTTTGGACCGATTGCAAGTTAAAGCAAATTTAATCGTTCCGATTGCCATGCCTGATCATCTTTGGGGATTACTAATTGCCCATGAATGTCATGCGACCCGACATTGGAATCAAGGAGAAATTCAACTTTTAGAACAGTTAGGTCATCAAATGGCGATCGCCATCTCACAAGCTGAACTTTATCAGAAAGTTCAGGACTCGGCCAGCCAATATCAAGCCCAAGCCGAACAATTACAAATCACTTTAGAAGAACTCCAAGCCACCCAACAACAACTCATCCAAAGTGAAAAACTTTCTAGCTTAGGGCAGCTAGTGGCTGGAGTAGCCCATGAAATTAATAATGCGAATAATTTTGTTCATGCTAATTTATTCTACATCCAGGAATATGTCGAAGCCTTGAAAAAAGCCATCGATATTTACGAAAATTCAGCCTCTGAAATGCCTGAAGAAATCGTAGAACTTAACGAAGAAGTGGATCTAGATTATATCCGGTCTGATTCCCCCAACCTAATTGCTTCCATGCAGCAAGGAAGTGAGCGCATTCACAAAATTGTGCAGAACTTGCGGAACTTTTCACGCCTGGACGAAGCAGGGGCTAAACCTGTTAATCTCAGTGAAGGTCTGGATAGCAGTTTATCGATGTTACAACATCGACTCTCCCCAGACTTGAAAATCCACAAAGATTATCAAACAAAAGGGCGAGTTGAATGTCATCCGGCGCAAATTAATCAAGTATTTTTTAATTTAATTGACAATGCGTTAGATGCGATCGCCTCCACCCCAGGCCAGGGAGGGGAGTTAACCCTCTCTATTTCCGAACCTGCTCTTAATTGGGTGAGAATTTCCATCAAAGATAATGGTCCGGGTATTTCTCCAGAAATTCAAGACCAAATTTTTAATCCCTTTTTCACAACCAAGCCGGTCGGAAAAGGTACAGGTTTAGGGCTATCTTTGTGTTATCAAATTATTGTCAAAGGTCATAACGGACGGATTCGCTGCCTAAGTCCGGGAGAAGGCAGTGAGTTTATTGTGGAATTGCCCATCAAAGCCGTTGTAGGGAAATAAGACAATTTCCTATCTGCATCGTCTAAGCAGTTGCCATTCCTGGGGCAAGCATTCCCTTGCCATTGCTCCCGAAAATTAATCTTTAATTATAACACAGGTTTTCCAGGGGGTGGAATCCGGGATTGGTAAGGCTTATGATTACCATATATTTTTTGATAAAACTAATGGTTAAAATATGTAACAATAACTGAGAAAGCAAACTCTAACATCGACACGAAAAGGAGGCCACTCAATGGTAGCCGTCACCGACAGAGTACAACCGAGACTGACGATCGCCACGGGGGAAATTGCCATCGAAACGACGGCAATTCGCTGTTTGGATTGGGACCGCGATCGCTTCGATATCGAATTTGGCCTGCAAAACGGGACCACCTACAATTCCTTTCTGATTCGGGGGAGTCAGACTGCCTTGGTGGATACCTCCCATGCCAAATTCCGCGAGTCTTATCTGGAGACCCTTCTCGGCGAGATTGACCCCACCCAAATTGATTACCTGATCATTAGTCACACCGAACCGGATCATAGCGGATTAGTTAAAGATGTCTTAGCCCTCGCCCCAGATATCACCATTGTTGGGGCTAAAGTTGCCATTCAGTTTTTAGAAAATTTGGTCCATCACCCCTTTAAACGTCTAGTCGTTAAAAATGGGGATACCCTAGATTTGGGTAACGGTCACGTCCTAGAATTTGTGAATGCTCCGAATTTGCATTGGCCGGATACAATCTTTAGCTATGACGTAAAAACGCAGATTCTCTTTACCTGCGATGCCTTTGGAATGCACTATTGTTCCGATAAAACCTTCGATGAAAATTTAAGTGAAATTGAAGCCGATTATCACTTTTATTACGAATGTTTGATGGCACCGAATGCGCGATCGGTCCTGAGTGCCATGAAGCGGATGCCGGAAGTCGAAAAAATCGGCACGATCGCCACAGGTCACGGACCTTTGTTGCGGTATAATATCGGCGAACTCACTAGACGATACCAACAGTGGAGTCAAGAACAGGCGAAAGCAGAAACTACAGTCGCCGTCTTTTATTTTTCGGATTACGGATATAGCGATCGCCTCTCCCAAGCCGTAGCCCACGGAATTACTAAAACTGGCGTCAACGTCGAAATGATGGATTTGCGATCGGCAGAACCCCAGGAAGTGCGGGAACTGGTCAGTACCGCATCCGGTATCGCCTTGGGAGCACCCCCATTAACGGGACCTGGTGCAGAGAATGCAGAAGCGGCACTCGGGACCATTTTAGTCGCTGCCAATAACAAGCAGACCATCGGACTCTTTGAATCCGGTGGGGGTAACGATCAATCCATCTATCCCCTCGCCGTTAAATTCAAAGAACTCGGTCTCAAACAGGCATTTCCCAATATTATCGTCAAGGAAAATCCCACCAAAGCTACCTATCAACTGTGTGATGAAGCGGGAACCGACATGGGGCAGTTGTTGACCCTGAAAAAAGCCATCAAACAGATGAAATCCCTGGATAGCGACCTGGATAAAGCCTTGGGTCGGATTAGCGGTGGATTGTATATTATCACCGCCCAGAAAGGCGATGTGAGTAGTGCGATGTTGGCCTCCTGGGTGACACAGGCGAGTTTTGAACCCCTCGGCATCACGATCGCCGTTGCCAAAGACCGGGCGATCGAAACCTTAATGCACGTCGGCGATACCTTCGTGCTCAACGTCCTGGATGAAGATAATTACCAAGGACTGATGAGACACTTCCTGAAACGCTTCCCCCCAGGTGCCGATCGCTTTGCCGGAATCAAAACCCAAAGTGCGAACAACGGCAGTCCGATTCTGAGTGAAGCCCTCGCCTATCTGGAATGCCAAGTCATCAGTCGCATGGAATGTGCCGATCACTGGATCGTGTATAGCCAAGTGGATAATGGTCGAGTTTCCAATCCTGATGGATTGCCGGCGATCCACCATCGCAAAGTCGGCAATCATTATTAAACAGATGAAATTGCTCAGCTTTTCCCAGGGAATGACCCGATTAGTAGATTAAGGGGACCAGAAACTGGGTTTCTATCAAGCATTCACGGTTCAGTTATACCGATGAATTGAAGAAACCCTGTTTCTAAGCACTCCTGTGGCAACGCTTTCTCCTCGGAAATGAGCAAGTGGGCGCATTGATTCCTCATATCTGAACCAGGTTTAGATCATGAGGAATCCCTCTGATTTTTACACACCAACGACCTTAGCGCATTCCTCACTCATGATAGAAACAACAACTAAACAACGTGACGTTCAGGTTGTCCTGATTGCAGAAGAAACCCGAGTTTTGCGATCGCGCACTTGGGACCGCCTCAAATTTGAAGTGGAATATTCCCTAGCAAAAGGAACCACCGCTAACTCTTTTTTAATTCAAGGAGATAAAATCGCCCTAATTGACCCGCCCGGGGAATCATTTACCAAAAATTATTTAGACTCCTTACAGGCAAGAATTGACCTAGACACGATTGATTATGTTATTCTGGGCCATTTTAATGCGAATCGCGGGGAAACCATTAAAGCCCTATTGAGTCTTGCGCCCCAACTACAATTTGTTTGTACCAATCCAGCAGCGATCGCCCTGCGTCAATTCTTTGAAACCCAAGACTTAAATATCTTTGTAGTGCGCGGGGAAGACCGCTTAGATTTGGGCCAGGGACATCAATTACAACTTATTGCCACTCCCACTCCCAAATGGCCCGATGAACTATTAACTTACGACCCCAAAACAAAAATCTTATTTACGGATAAATTTTTTGGTGCTCACGTTTGCGGAGACCAAATTTTTGATGAAGGGTGGGCCATTTATAGTGAAGACCGACGTTTTTATTATGATTGTTTACACGCCCCCCAATCCAAACAAGTGCTTTCCGCCTTGGATAAAATTGCGGAATTACCCGAAGTTAAATTGTATGCACCGGGTCACGGACCGTTAGTGTTGTATGGGAAGACCGAACTCACGGGATTGTATCGGTCCTGGAGTAATTTACAAAAGTCCCAAGATTTGACCGTGGCCTTGGTTTATGCTTCCGCTTATGGTAATACAGCCACCGTGGGACAGGCGATCGCCAAAGGGTTGAGTAAAGCCGGGTTGGGGGTGGAAATCATTAATTGTGAACAAGCCGAACCCTCGGAAATTCAAGCGGCTGTTGAAAAATGTGATGGATTTATTGTGGGCTCTCCCACCCTTGGCGGTCATGCCCCAACCCAAATTCAAACCGCTTTAGGGATTATTTTAAAAACCGCCTCTACCAGTAAATTGGCGGGAGTTTTTGGATCATTTGGGTGGAGTGGAGAAGCGATCGACCTGTTAGAAAGTAAGTTAACCGATGCCGGTTATAAGTTTGGGTTTGACCCAATTCGGGTAAAGTTTAAACCCACCGATGTGACCTTACAAGCCTGTGAAGAAGCGGCGATCGATTTCGCTCAAAATTTGAAGCGATCGCAGAAACGACGGACCGCCAAATCTTCCCTAACCACAGGTGCAGCCAGCGATCGTACTGCCCAAGCCGTGGGTCGAATTGTCGGGTCTTTGTGTGTCGTTTCCGCTAAACGGGGGGATGTGATCAGTGGAATGTTAGCATCCTGGGTTTCCCAAGGGTCATTTAATCCTCCGGGTCTCACCGTTGCCGTTGCCAGAGACCGCGCCTTAGAATCTCTGACCCATACTGGAGATAAATTTGTACTAAATATCTTAGCCGAAGGGAAACAATTACGCAAGCATTTTATGAAGCGATTTGCTCCTGGAGAAGACCGATTTGCCGGGTTGGAAACAGAAGAAGCAGCAAACGGTTGTCCAATTTTGAAAGAATCCTTGGCTTATTTGGAATGTGTGGTTCAGAACCGCATGGAATGTGGCGATCATTGGGTGGTTTACGCCACGGTTGAAAATGGCAAAGTGATAGATACCGAAGGGGTAACGGCGGTTCACTATCGCAAAACCGGGAGTCATTATTAAACCTGATTCCCCTTGAATACCAGCATTTCCTCACCCTCACAAATCGAAGATTATTTCTAAATCTAGTCCCCTCCCCCAGACATAGGGGAAGGGACTAGATTGGATGAAGGTCTGAAAAACCCCACCCTCAATCCAGGATGACGCCACACAAACACACAAACAAAGCTTTACGGGGGCGGCGTCAAGATAGGATAGGTCTTTGACAACCCGATTGGGTATAAAGCATCCAGTCTTCTTCTGTAACCGGAATGGATCCCATATCCTCCCTCTTTAGGTAGATATTTCTCGCCGAGTTTGGATTGGGTCCGACTTTTGATATAAAATCCTATCGTAATGTGCCGATCGCTTTCAGGCTTACTGTCTGGGGCGGGGGTGACCCACACTTGCATCGGCGCAGACACCGACTGGGTTTCTGGTGAAGTGCTTTTGATTCCTGCCGAAAAAAGCACGTTGCAGAGCAACCCTTAACAACACTTTGAGAGAGAATACTACCATGACTTACGAACTTCCCCCTTTACCTTTTGATTACACCGCCCTTGAACCCCATGTGTCCAAGAGCACCCTGGAGTTCCATCACGACAAACACCATGCCGCCTATGTCAACAACTACAACAACATGGTCAAAGGGACCGACATGGAGAGCAAATCCATTGAAGAGGTGATCAAAGCCACCTATAATGACTCCTCTAAAGCGGGAATCTTCAACAATGCCGCCCAAGCATGGAACCACACCTTCTACTGGAACTGCATCAAACCCAGTGGCGGGGGTCAACCCAGCGGAGAACTCGCCGACAAGATTGCGGCTGACTTTGGCAGTTTTGATAAATTTAAAGAAGAATTTAAAGCAGCTGCTGCAACCCAGTTTGGTAGCGGTTGGGCCTGGTTAGTATTGGATAAAGGCACCCTGAAGGTTACTAAAACCAGCAACGCCGAAAATCCAGTGGCAATGGGACTCACTCCCCTGTTAACCATTGATGTTTGGGAACACGCTTATTACCTAGACTACCAAAATAAGCGTCCTGACTACATTGAAACCTTCATCAGCAGCTTAATTAACTGGGATTTTGTTGCTGAACAAATGAAAAAAGCCGCTTAATCCCCGGTTAAATAACCTTGAGTCACTCAGTAAGAGCGATCGCCCTTGCTAAGCGTACATCCTCGGCAGTCACGATCGCCTCGTGACTGTTTTTTTGTCGTCCATTTCCCCGTTCCGTGCCATCATGACTTCATCCTGGGCAACATCTATTTCCTATCCAAATGACCCCAGGTATAAACAGACCATCCAAAACGAACCCTTTTTTCAGGATTCTCCGCCCCTGTAGGCAACGGATCAATCCTAATTCTATCCCCCCGATTCGGTGGATATCATGGTCAGGATCAGAGTCTAGTGGCCCTTGAACCCCATTCATTGCTTCCTCAGGTCAGAATTATGACAACGACAAAAAACCCCCAGGAAACGACAACTGAGATTAACTTAAAAGATTCGCAATACTACTTCAACCGAGAATTAAGTTGGGTTGAATTTAATTACCGAGTCTTAAATGAAGCCTTGGATCCGCGCACGCCCCTATTAGAACGTCTAAAATTTTTAGCGATTTTTAGTGCTAATTTAGACGAATATTTCATGGTAAGGATTGCCGGACTTAAACAGCAAGTAGAAGCCCGAGTTTCTTCCCTAACTCCGGATGGGCGCAGCCCCCAACAACAACTAGATGAAGTTGGCAATCGCCTGCATCCAATGGTGGCCGAACAACATCAGCATTTTGAAAGAATCCTTCGTCCAGAACTCATCGCCTCCGGCATCCAAATTCTGGATTATATGGATCTGAATCAGGAACAGCGCAGCTATCTCCAGCAGTATTTTGAAGAAGAAGTTTTCCCAGTTCTCACCCCTTTAGCTGTAGATCCGGGACATCCATTTCCCTATATTTCTAACCGCAGTCTCAATCTGGCAGTTGTCATTAAAGACCCAGATACTGAGGAGGAATTTTTTGCTCGGGTGAAAGTTCCCAAAGTTTTACCCCGGTTTGTTCCCATTCCCGAAGCACCCAGAGACATACGCAGCAGCCATGGAGACGGGCAACCTAAAACTTGGACATTTACCCCATTAGAACAGGTAATTGCTCACAACTTAGAATTCTTGTTTCCCGGGATGAATATTTTGGAATATCACCCGTTTCGAGTAACACGGAACGCGGATATTGCCCTAGAAGAAGATGAAGCCGATGATTTACTTTTGGCGATCGAACAGGAAATTCGCAAGCGCCGGGTAGGGGGTTCGGTGGTCAGAATGGAAATCCAATCGGATATTCCTTTAGCAGTGCGCGAGATGCTGCGGGAGGAATTGGGCTTAGTTCATCATGAAGTCTATGAAGTAGAGGGATTGCTGGGGTTAGTGGACTTGATGGGGTTGATGAATTTACCCCTTCCCCACCTCAAATATCCGGTCTGGAATCCAGTCGTACCGGCCCCTTTTCGGCGTCTGGGAAAACTCCCATCGGAACCGAATCGGATGGATATGGAAGAGACGGAAGATTTCTTTGCGTTGATTCGATCGCGCGATTTACTGCTGCATCATCCCTATCATTCTTTTAGTGCGACGGTGCAGCGGTTTATTACCCAGGCGGCCTACGATCCGGCGGTATTAGCTATTAAAATGACTCTGTACCGGACCTCTGGGGACTCGCCGATTGTGAATGCCTTAATTGCGGCGGCGGAAAATGGAAAACAGGTGGCAGTTTTAGTGGAGCTCAAAGCTCGCTTTGATGAAGAAAACAATATTTCCTGGGCGCGAAAGTTAGAAAAAGTTGGCGTTCATGTAGTTTATGGGTTGGTGGGATTAAAAACTCATACTAAAGTGGGGATGGTGGTACGTCGAGAAGCCGATGGCATCCGACGATATGCTCATATTGGAACAGGGAATTACAACCCGAAAACTGCCCGACTTTATACGGATTTGGGACTAATTACCTGCCGGGAGGATTTGGGGGCAGATTTGACGGATTTGTTTAATTATTTGACGGGGTATTCCCGACAGCGGTCCTATCGGAGTCTGTTAGTTGCGCCCGTGAACTTAAGGGAACGGATGACGGCATTGGTGCAGCGGGAAATCGACAATTCCAAACAGGGAAAAGTCGGTCGAATTGTTCTGAAAATGAATGCCTTAGTAGACCCGAAAATGATTATCAAGCTCTATGAAGCATCCCGGGCGGGTGTGCAAATTGATTTGATTGTGCGGGGGATGTGCTGTTTGCGTCCGGGGGTTCCGAATGTGAGTGAAAATATCCGGGTTTTAAGTGTAGTTGGGCGGTTTTTAGAGCATTCCCGGATTTTTTACTTTTATAATAACGGGGCAGAAGAGGTGTACATTGGCAGTGCCGATTGGATGCCGCGCAACCTGAACCGTCGGGTTGAGGCAATTATCCCAGTGCAGGACCCGGATTTGGCAAAGGACCTTCAGGAAATTCTGGGGATTATGTTGGCAGATAACCGACAAGCGTGGGAGTTACAGCCCGATGGGAGTTATGTACAGAGGCGGGGGGCGAATGATGCGATCGCCCAAAGTGCTCAGAATATTTTGATGGAAATGGCCCTGCAACAAGGGTGATCCAGTGTGAATCTCAGGGTAGGGGCGCAACTTTTGCGCCCCTGGACCGAAACGGTTAGGCGCAGTTTTGCTGCTAACCGATGCTTAGGCGATCGGGCGATCTTTAAAGGTGCGGTTGAATTCATCCAGCAAATCGTCGAGTTCTTCGATCGCCTGATTGACGTCAATTCTAAGCGTCCCTAGGTTGGGTTGCTCTAACAGTCGCACGAGGGTTTCCCGTTTGTCTGCGATCGCACTCACCTGTTCTCTGAGTTTTTGTTCTTCCATTCTGCCGTCCCCTTGTTTTGGCTACTTTACAGGTAAACCGTTTTCTCGATGCCGCTCATTTTAAGCTGCGGCAGCTTCCTTCATTATAAAATCTGCATATATAGGCCAGTCTAAATCAATTGGATGATTCTTGGACCAGCTTTTCCCTAGGGTAGGGGTTCCCCCTGTCCAGATTGCGGGGCGATCGCAGTTTTATCCCTCTCACCCCCGGAAGCGAAGGGGCCCGGGGTCAAGAAGCCACCCCATTTTACCCTCGATTCACAAGGGTAGTCAGGACTGCTCCCAAAACAGGAGGCACAATTGTTGTGGTGCGATCGAGAACAGGAGACAATAGAACTTTACCACTCGGCAGCGATCGTTCATTCACTCCTTATCATGTTAGCTAAACTTTCTTTGGGAACCCTGGGTTTATCCCTCGGTAGTCTAATCACCGTGGTTGGCTTCTACGCTTACTTTAACGACTACGCCACCTTAAATCTCGCCGGATTCTTTTATGGCATTCCCCTATTACTCGGTGGATTGGCACTAAAAGCGGCAGAACTCAAGCCGATCCCATTCACTCATCCCACTTCCCCCGATGTCCTGGAACTGCGAGAAAAACAAGGGACGGAAATTCAAAATCAAATTCGTAAAGATATCACCCGCTATCGCTATGGACAAGATGCACATCTTGATGATTCTTTAGAACGCTTTGGCCTAAATCCCTCCGATGAAGCCCGTCCCCTTCTGGTTGGCATCCGCGAAGAGAATTTTGAAGGATGCTATACCTTGATTTTAGAATTTGACTCCCCTCAATTTCCTTTAGAAATTTGGCAGCAAAAACAAGAGAAAATCGAAAAGTTTTATGGGCCGGGCATCTCGGTTAAATGCGAAAATCCCTCAAAAAATCGCATTGAGGTCGCTTTAATTTCTCAGCCTTAGATTTCGGATAACATCGGAAGAGTAGGGAGCCAAACGCTCCCACTCCTCAAGCCTCTGGCCTAAATCAGTTAAATTTATTTTATATTTATTTTTCCAATCGGACGACATACCATTGAAAAAATTTTCCCGGGCCTAAATCAAATTCACAGCTCGTTTCTAAAAGATATTGAGCTTGGGCTTCGATTGTCGAGAACTTTTGTAAATCTCGGGGCAAATTATCCTGGCGATCGCCTAAAATTGCTTTGAGCTTAGCTAGCAATTCCTCAGCGGTGAGTAATTGTTCCGGTTGATTCACTTCTAAAACAACGAAATGAGTTTCGTCTTGATACATTAATGAGTTAGGCATCGGGGGATTCTACTGAGTTATTTGGGTGATTTTTTTGGGGATGCAACCCGTCCGGGAGCCGTTTCGAGTCTGGCAAAAAGCACTGGACTGGGTTTGTTTTTTCTTATACATCATCCCTGGTATTTTTTAGTTCCTGAGTTTGGACCGCACCCATCTCGGCAGAATTTGGCGTTGCAGTCGTCATATTCGAGGAGTGCTCGGCAAGTTCCCTAGAGTTGAGCGCCTTTGGACCAATCCCCAGGGATGAGCGCAGGGATTTCAATGCGATCGCCGTCCCCCTATTACACTTTAGCAAAGAATCCGGATTTGCTTGCTTCAATCTCCCCTAATTTCGCTAAAATTATAAAACAATTGTATCAGGGTTCTATCTTCGATTCCTCCATTTCAACAAAATAAAATGGAGAACACGGCTCAACGGATTTTACAATCGATCGCTCGCCTTAAAAAAATACAAACAGGTCAGCCCGAGAGAAAGCCGTTCAATCAATAGGAAGTAAAAGGCAAGGGGACAAGAGATAGAAATGGAACGCGAGAAAATGGAAAAGGGGGATCAATGCAGAACCAAGTTTTAGGCTTGTTCACAGACAGAGCGATCGCCCATCTGTCCGGGGAGAGTATCCTCTCATTTATACCCCACGGGCATTGTTACTTATGGAAGCCCGGGTTAGTGGGGCTTCATGTTGCCTCTGATGCAATGATTGGCCTTTCCTATTTTGCGATTCCAGTGATGCTGTGGTATTTTACCCGGGAGCGAGACGACCTTCCATTTAGTTGGATTTTTGTCTTGTTTGGTGCCTTTATCCTCTGTTGTGGCAGCAGCCATTTAATAGAAATCTGGACCCTGTGGCATCCAGATTATTGGTTATCCGGAGGAATCAAAGCAGTCACTGCCGGAGTCTCCCTCGCCACAGCGATTTTACTGATCCCCCTGATTCCAAAAGCCTTGGCCTTGCCCTCCCCAGAACAGCTAGAGCAAGCGAATCAGCAACTCCACAAGGAAATGGCAGAACGGCAGCAAGTCGAAATCGCGTTGCGGGAAAACGCAGCGCTTTTGAGGACTGTCTTTGAGCGATCGGCGATGGGAATTGCCCTGGTGACTCCAGAAGGAGACATCACTCAAACGAATATGGCCTTGCAACAGATGCTCGCATATAGCGCCGAAGAACTGAGCACCATGACCTTGAGCGACTTTAGCGAAGACCCGGACGAGACCCAACCGGATCAGGAAAAAGCAGTCGGACAAGAGCGATGGGCCAAGAGCGTCTATGCCCAAAACAAGAATTACCTGCGTAAAGATGGAGAAATCCGCACCGCTCAAGTGCTAGTTTCTGAAATTGAGAAAGAGGATGGGAAACCGGCCTTAACTATTTTGATGGTAGAGGATATTACGGAGCGAAAACAGCAGGACAAAGCCCTGCGATCGCTGAACTTGGAACTAGAAAAGCGGGTTGCCGAACGAAGCGCACAATGGCAAACGGCTAACGAGGAACTACGCGCAGAAATTAACGAACGCAAGCGGATAGAAGCAGCACTCATAGAGAGTACAGCGCACATCCGAACCCTAGTCACCCATGCGCCGGTCGTCCTCTACGCCACCGATTGCAATGGCCGGATTACCCTATTGGAAGGAAAAGGACAGCCCTCCCTCGGTTTGAACCCCGAAACAGCAGTGGGTGCATCCATTTTTGAATGGTACGCCGATGATCCGAGTATTCTCAACCAGATCCATCAGGTGTTGATGGGGAAAGAAGAAAGCTGGACAGGCAATTGGAATGGATTAATTTATGAAAATAAATTGACCCCACTCTGGGATGAAGACGGCAACATCATCGGGGCGATCGGGGTAGCCACGGATAGGACCGAACAGGTGCGATCGCAAGAAGCCCTGCGCCAAAGTGAAGAACTTTATCGCACCCTCACCCGCAATTTTCCCGGGGGTGTCGTCTTCCTCTTAGACCAAAATCAACGGTTTTTACTGGCTGAAGGGGCTGGTTTAGAAACCGCCGGTTTTTCTAAAACCGTCTTCAAAGGCAAAACCTTAAACGAGGTTTTTTCCTTAGAAGCCCTAACCATCCTAGAGGAAAGTATTCATGCGGCTGAAACCACCTCAAGCGTCAGAGAAATATCCTGGAATGGCCGGTGGTACGTTACCCATACCGTACCCGTGCGCACGGAAACCAGCCTACATGACTCCGTGATGGTGGTGGCTCAGGATATCACCGATCGCAAAAGAGCACAAGAGGAACTGGATCGCTTCTTTACCCTCTCCCTAGATATGCTCTGTATCGCCGGATTCGATGGGTATTTTAAACTGCTTAATCCAGCCTGGGGAAAAATCCTCGGTTACACAGACGAAGAACTACTCTCCCAACCCTTTTTGGCATTCGTCCATCCCGACGATTGCGCCGCGACGGTAGCAGAAACCGAGAAACTGAGCAACTTGAACGTTGATACCCTTGGCTTCGAGAACCGCTATCGCTGTAAAGATGGCTCCTATCGTTGGATCCGCTGGAACGCCACCCCCTTTCGTGAACAAGGATTACTCTACTGTGTCGCCCACGATATTACCGATCGCAAGCAAGCCGAAGAAGCCCTGCAAGAAAGCGTCGCCCAATTGGAAATCGTCTTTGAAGGGGCGGGGATTGGCATCGCCCTAGCCACGGTGGATGAAGGACGGGTTTTAAAGAGCAATCCCGCCTTTGAAAAAATGCTGGGCTACAAGGGCGATGAACTTTCTAAAATGACCTTTTCTGAGTTTACCGACCCCGAAGATTTGCCTAAAGAACTGCCTCTACTTCAGAGGATGTTAGGTGGAGAACTGCCCAATTACGAAATCCAAAAGCGCTTTATTTGCAAAGGCGGCTCAATCATTTGGGTTGATTTGACGGTTTCCATCGTTCGGGATATTAATGGCAATAATAAATTTGCCGTAGGCATGGTTCAGGATATTACCGAACGCTTCCAAGCGGCCGAAGCCCTCCGCCAGAGTGAAGAAAAATATCGATCAGTGGTGGATAACATTAAAGAAGTGATTTTCCAAACCGATGCCACAGGTTCCTTGACCTTTCTAAATCCGGCTTGGGAAGAAATTACCGGATTTGAAATTGATCAGAGCATCGGCACTTCATGGCTGAAGTACATTTATGAACCGGACCTCCCGCCCTTTACCCAATACCTAGAAGGGTTCATTTCTGGAGAACAACAGAACTGTCAAGATGAGATGCGATACCGAACGAAAGCCGGAGGCTACCGTTGGATTGAGGTATTTGCCCGAGGGAGTCGGAATCAGGCGGGAGAGTTGATAGGGATTAGTGGCACCCTCAATGATATTACCTTCCGCAAACAGGCTGAGTGGGAAAAGATGCAATTAATTGCTTCTTTAAAAGAGAGTGAGGCGGCAATTCGGGCGCTTTATTCCGTAACTGCCGATCGCTCTCTAGACTTTGATTCTCGGCTGTCGCGGATGTTAGAAATGGGATGTCAGCGGTTTAACTTGGAAATAGGTATGGTCGCTCGTCTGGACAGCCCGATGGAGAGAACAGACGGGATTAATCGGGCTTCTAGCATCGAGGCGATCGCCGTACAATTACCCTCTAATGCCTTATTTAGATTGACCAAAGGCGATGCCTTTAAATTAGAACTCACCTATTCCTCCGTTGCCATCCAGAAATCGGAGCCAGTCTGTATCCACGCTGCCGGTGAATCCGAGTGGCGGGACCATCCGGCCTATAAAACTCGCCAATTAGAAGCCTATCTTGGAGTGCGAGTGATGGTGGGAGGCTCGGTTTACGGCTGCTTGAGCTTTTCCTCTCCCCAGGCTAAAACTCAATCCTTTAAATCCGCCGATCAAGATTTATTGAAACTGATGGCACAGTGGATCGGCGGTGAGATCGAGCGGAATCAGGCTCAGATAGCGCTGAAACGGCAACTACATCGCAGTCTGCTCCTGGGGCAGATTAGCCGGGAAATTCGCCAAAGTTTAGACGCCCAAAAGATTTTTCACACTACCGCCACTCAGATCGGCCAGGCATTTGGGGTGAGTCGTTGTTTGATTCATAGTTACATCCCGACCGACCCCCCGAAAATGCCCTTAGTTGCGGAGTATTCACAGCTAGGGTATCAATCGATGACGGCCTTTGAAGTGCCAATTGAGGGAAATCCCCATGCGGAACAGGTATTATCCCACGATGTGGCCCTGGCCATCCCTGATGTCTATAAGGAACCCTTACTCAAGGGGTCTGCGGCGCTCTGCCGGGAAATTGGATTGAAGTCGATGTTGAGCGTCCGCACCTCCTATCAGGGGGTACCCAATGGGGTGATCGGGATGCATCAGTGCGATCGCTTCCGACGCTGGACCCGCGAGGAAATTGAGTTGTGTGAAGCCGTCGCGGAACAAGTGGGGATTGCTCTAGCTCACTCCCAACTTTTGGAACAGGAAACCCTCGCCCGTCAGGAAGTGGCTCAAAAAAGCGAAGCGGCTTTGCAAGCGCGGGAAGCGGCAGAAGCCGCTAACCGTGCTAAAAGTGAATTCCTCGCCACGATGAGCCACGAAATCCGTACCCCCATGAATGCGGTCATTGGGATGACAGGGTTGTTACTGGATACGGCGTTGAATGAGGATCAGCGCGATTTTGTAGAAACCATTCGCACCAGTGGTGATGCCCTACTGACGATTATTAATGACATCCTGGACTTCTCTAAGATTGAGTCTGGGAAGATGGATTTGGAGGAACACCCCTTTAATCTGCGTACCTGCATTGAGGAATGTCTGGACCTAGTGGCATCTAAAGCCGCAGAAAAACATCTAGAACTGGCCTATTTGTTCGATCCTCAAACCCCAGAGGGAATCATCGGCGATGTCACTCGATTACGTCAAATTTTGGTGAATCTCCTCAGTAATGCGGTCAAATTCACGGAGGAAGGGGAGACGATCGTCTCGATAAATGCGACGTTGGTACAGGATGGCACCTTGGGGAAACCGAGCAAAGCTGGAACTGAAGCTGATCTGTATCAAATTCACTTTGCAGTCAAAGATACGGGGGTGGGTATTCCCCCCGATCGCATGAATCGACTGTTTAAGTCATTTTCTCAGGTGGATTCCTCCACAACGCGCAAATATGGCGGAACGGGTTTAGGTTTAGCGATCGCCAAGCGTCTGAGTGAACTAATGGGCGGTACGATGTGGGCTGAAAGTCAACCCGGCATGGGTTCAACGTTCCATTTTACAATCCGCGCCCCAGGGACGTCGGAGTTGACTTCGGCGACTCTTGAAGATGAAGTTCCCCAACTCACAGGCAAGCACCTGCTGATTGTGGATGATAATGCCACCAATCGCCTGATTCTCACCCGACAAGCCCAATCCTGGGGAATGCTGCCCTACGCAGCAGCTTCGGGTCCCGAAGGGTTGGCGCAGTTGCAACATCCGGATACCCATTTTGACCTAGCTATTCTAGATATGCAGATGCCGGAAATGGACGGGTTGGCCCTAGCTGCGGCCATCCGTCAGATCCCCCAGGGCGATCGCTTACCGTTGGTTATGTTAACGTCTTTGGGTTGGCAACCGGCTTCTGAGCAGGCTTCTAAGCTCGATTTTGCCGCGTTTTTGAGTAAGCCGATTAAACAATCCCAACTGTTCGATATTTTGATTGGGATTTTCTCTCGACAATCAAACGGGAATGCTGCTAGGGTCCGTCGTGATTCATCTTTTCCGCGCCAGTCCACTCCCCCCGTGAGCGATCGCCCCTTAAAGATTCTATTAGCGGAAGATAATGTGGTTAACCAAAAGGTGGCGTTACGGATTTTAGAGCGCATGGGATATCGTGCAGACCTTGCCAGCAACGGATTGGAGGCGATCGAAGCCCTGAATCGTCAAAGCTACGATGTCATTCTCATGGACGTTCAAATGCCTGAAATGGATGGCTTAGAAGCAACTCGCCGCATCTGCTTGGAATGGACCCAACGCCGGGATGTTTCCCCAATGGGACGCCCTTGGATTATTGCGATGACGGCTAACGCTATGCAGGGCGATCGCGAAGTCTGTCTCGCCGCAGGAATGGATGATTACATCAGTAAACCCATTCGCATGGAAGCACTCTCTCTCGCGCTTTCGGGCTGTCACCTGTATTCAGAAGGGGTGACTCACACACAGACATCAAATCGACCTTCCCCCACCCTCGCATCGGAGTCTGAACCCAGTCCCTTTCCCAGTCCCCCCCACCCTCTCGAAAGCACGCTTCTCGATCCTGAAGCTAGAGTTAATACTCAAGCGTTCAATTCATCGTCCTCTTCTTTATCTCCCATGTCTAATTCTTCATTCCCCCTCTCTATACCTGAACCTCCCCTTGATGCCCACGCCTTGCAAAACTTACGAGAAATGGTTGGCGAAGACGATCTAGAAGCGTTTGCTGAAGTCGTTGAGAGTTATCTGGAAGATCTACCGGATTTGTTACAAGCCATTAAAACCTCTGTACAAGATCAAGATGCCCCAACCCTGCATCGATCCGCTCACACCCTAAAATCCACCAGTGCCACCCTGGGTGCTAAACCCCTAGCTCAATTGAGTAAACAGCTAGAAAAACTCGGACGAACTAGCTCAGAAGAGGGAACTAACTTACCCGCAGAGGCAGTGGAACTGGTGCAATCAATTTACTTGGAATACGAACGCCTCAAGCCTGCCTTAGAACATGAGTTGAATCGATAAATAAAGATGAAGCAGACTCCCATCAAAAGAGGGAAGATGCTGCTATTTACAGAAGTTTGGAGTAACGACTAAAGTCGTTTTATCTCCCTCCCTTGAACTGCTATTTTTACCCAATCCTCTCTATCAGAAGTATCAAAACTATGAGTGGCGAAAAACGACGGTACATTACAATCGACGAAGCTCAACTTCGACAACTGCAAGAACAGGATAGCCGCTTGCGATCGGTACAGCAGGATTTGCCTGATCGCATCCAGGCGATTCGTGAACAAACCAGGCAAGAGTTAATGTCTCGTCTGACGCCACTGGAACAACGGGCGTCGCGGCAAGAACAACTTGCCCAGGGTCTCACCAGTGCGATCGCCGATTTAGAACGGGAGACTTCTCACCGCTTACAAGTCCAGCAGCAGGGGTTTCAAATAGCCGTGAAACAGGCTGAGGACCGACAAGGCGTGGCGCTTACCCGGGAGATGTTTCGCCTCCAAACGGCGCTGCGATCGTCTTTCGATCAGGCGCGGCAGGAATATCTCCAAATTACCTCAGAACAACGCCATGAATACATTCGGCTGATTGACGAGCACGATCGCCAGTTTCAAGCCCAACTTGCCGAAGAACGTCAAGCCCGGGAACGGGGAGAACAACTAATTATACAAAAATTAGAGACGCTTGTCCAGGATATCCAGGCGAATAAACAGCAGCAAAGCCAGCTTGCACAAAGTTTACTAACTGATGTAGAGCAGATTTGGACCCAAGTCGAACAGGAGTATCCGCATCAGCGATTTGCGCCGGGACGGTTGCAGGAGTTGCGGCGCGGATTGGAATTAGCAAAAGCTAATCTTGCTGCCGGGGTCTCTCAAGCGGCAGTCGCCACCACTCAACAAAGCTATTTAGAGTTAGTAAATTTACGCCTCGAACTTCAACAAAAAGAACAAGAATGGCTGTTACTTTATGAAGCCACTACCCAAGATTTGCGTAGTTTAATTGCCGAAGTTCAAGCCAACCGCGAGTGCGAGTTAGTCGTGGGGGAAGGGTCTGAAGCGGATGGGTTTAAATTTGAAGTCGATTATTGGACGGAGGGTGGCTTAACCCAGTATCAAGAAGAACTTAAGGGGATTGAGTTTGAATTGCAGGGTGGGGAAACAACTTGGACGAGCGATCGCCTCAAGGCACTAGGCGATCGGCTTCAAAGCTATCAACCGCGCCTGGGGGAAATGGTCGAAGCTGCCAAACGAGCTATTTTAAGTTCTCAATTGCGGGTAGAAATTGCCGATCGCATTGTAGAAACCCTATCCTCATTCGGCTATACTTTAATCAATTTGGACCAAGATGCTCTTTATGAAAAAAACGACCCTAGACAATCTTATTTAGTTAAAGTTCGTAATATTGCCGGGGATGAAGTCGTAACCGTGATTAGTCCCCAAAAAAATTTTGGGACTAACCTAATTTCGATTAATACTTTCAGTCCGACCCTAATTGACGAAACCGCTACTCAGGAGAATGCTAAAGCGATTTTTAAACAATTGGAAACCCAAGGGATTCAAGCCACGGGAGACTTAGAATGTTACCAACAACCCCAACAAGGCTATCGGAATTTGCAGCAGGTTCAGGGCAAAGAAATACCCCAACCGCAACCGAAGCCGGAAGCATAAGCCGGTTTCGTTAATATTCCTCCCGTAACGCTTTGGCTTCCACCCCTTGTATCTCCTGAGTGCAGGTAAAGCCAGGGCAACAGCAGGCGGTTTGCTCATCGGATACTAGAAATAGCCAAGGCAGAAAAAGACACTCAGGGGCACCCCCTAGGCTAAAGGTAGCGGAAACCATTAGCATAAAAATAGATGCCGATGCGGGTGAGCGAATTTCTGGCGGATAGAAAGCATGGATACGGTGAGATTGGGTGTGTCTAAATGTCCGGTGTGTGAAACTGAATATGTGCAAGGGGAACAGACGTCATGCCCCACTTGTGGCTGGGATCTCAAGTCTGTTCCCCCATTAATTCCCGGGGAGTTGCCCGAAAGGAATTGTCCCGAGGAGGGGACCCGACTATTTTGGGCGCGAAACATCTGGGCGCTTGTTCAGGAACGGGACTCAGCGGTTAAACAGTTAGAGTGGAAATTAGCCGACATTGAAGGGCAATTAGCTAAAGTTTGGGAACGCTTGGATCGGGCAGGAAGAGAACGAATTCATGCTCAGCAGAAGGTAGATAAATTGTCACTTGAAACCGATGGATTCCGTAAACAGCGCGAGTTTCTAGAAGAGAAGATCGATCAAGAGCGACATGAGCGCCAAGCCCGAGAACAACACTTAGAAACTCAAATCACTGAGGTGTTATCTCAGTTACAGCAAGACAAGGGCGATCGCGGGCAATTTATCAATCCACTCCATCCCCTTCAAGCTAATCATAATTCTATGATAGAACCCAACGACTTAAAAGAACTATTGGCAAATCTTCATCATGAAATCGCTCGATTAAATATTCCTGGTTCTGATGAAATTCCTCCAGAGATTAATGAATTAAAACAGAAATTAAGTGCATCTGAATCCGAACGCTCCCAGTTATTGAAACAGCTAGCTCAAGAGCAGAAAAAAACAGAAAACTTACAAGAAAAGATGGAGAATTTAACTCTGGAAATTGAACTTAGAAATCGCAATGCACTTGCCGCAGAGTTCGAGGCAGAAATGGTTAATTTATTGATTTCATCCCTTGCTGATCCATCGGAAGCAGTCCAACGATGGGCTTATGCTTTGCTTAAACGCAGTCATTTGCCTAAAGCAAAAATGGCGATGGAAGACTATCAACCCTATCGGTTTTTTCGCTGTTTACAAGTCCTAGAACATCAAAAAGCTGTGCGGACTTTAGCCATTGATCCAAAGGGAGATTTTTTAGTGAGTGGGAGTAATGATAAAACGGTCAAGATTTGGGAAATTAATACAGGAAACCTGATTAAAACTGGAATGGGTCATACGGGTTCTGCGATCGCCCTGGCAATTTCCCCGAATGGGGAACTCTTCGCCAGCGGCAGCGGAGACAATACTATTAAACTGTGGGAACTTAAAACCGGAAAACTCTGTTTTACCCTCCGGGGACATACGGGATGGGTGAATGCCTTAGCGTTTCATCCTAAAGGAAATATGCTCGTTAGTGGGGGTGCGGATAAAACAATTGCCTTATGGAATTTGGATACCCAAGAATTAATTGGGACCTTTTATGGACATACCAGTACCGTGCGATCGCTCTCCATTAGTCCCCAAGGAAATACGCTGATTAGTGGGGGAAATGATAATATGATTAAAATTAGAAATTTGCTCACGGGTGAATTACTTCACACCCTCACTGAACATACCGGATCAGTCTGTTCTGTTGCCATTAGTCCCGATGGTAATATCCTAGCCAGTGGCAGTAATGATACAACCCTGCGCCTCTGGAATGTCGGGACAGGTAAACTTTTGTACACCCTTGCCGATCATTCCAGCGGCGTGACTTCTGTTTCTATTTCCCAGAATAATATGATAGCAAGCAGTTCCGATGATGGGACAATTAAAATTTGGAATTTAGAGCAAGCCAGACCCATTCATACCATTTCTCCCCTAAAAACGACTCACGGCAACGAAGGATATATGCTATGCAGTGCTATCGGTCCCACGGGTGATAAAATTGTGACTGGATTTGATGGGGGTAAAATTAAAATTTGGGGAACGGGTGACCATTAATCCCCTTTCCCTCCCGGTTTGATTCTAACTAAAATTACTCCTGAGTCTATCTAATCCTCATGTCTAAATGTCCGGTTTGTAAAGCTGAATTTACCAAAGGAGAACGCGCTCACTGCTCAATTTGTGGGTGGGATTTAACTCCCTATCCTGCCTCAGTTTCCCCCAATATTCGGCCCATTATTTTATCAAAAGAACGGGTAAAAATAGCCTGGGCTAAACAACTTTGGGAAACCCTGCGATCGCAGCAGGACGAACTCAGAAGCGCCAGCAATCTCATCCACCAACTCGAACAAGAAACCCAAACACTTCAGTCTCATCTCACCAAAGTTTCCTCTTCTTTTAATCCTCATCCCTCTCCTGAGTCGCCTAATTCTATCTCAACCCCCATCTCCCCCGTGGAAGTTTTAAAAACTTCAGGCATGGAATGTCAAGCCACCTTAACCGGCCATTTTCGCGCAGTCAGTGCAGTCGCCTTGGGTAGCGATGGTGAAATCCTTGTCAGTGGGAGTTGGGATAAAACAATCAAACTTTGGAACCTCAGAACCGGGGAAGAACTTCTCACCCTAACCGGCCATTCTTACCCGGTAAATTCAGTTGCTATCAGTCAAAATGGCTGGACATTAGCCAGTGGCAGTAATGATAAAACGGTTAAAATTTGGAAAGCCCAAACTGGACAAATTTTATTTACTAAAACTGGACATAAACAATGGGTGAATGCCATCACATTCAGTCCGGATGGCACCCTTCTTGCTAGTGGCAGTCTTGACCAAACTATTCGCCTCTGGAATGGCATCACTGGACAAGAATTGCCAACCCTAACGGGACATTTAGCCGCTGTAACTTCTCTGGCAATTAGCGGCAATAATTTAATGTTAGCCAGCGGCAGTTTAGATAAAACTATTAAACTTTGGAATATCGAAACCTCCGAAGAACTTCCCCCTTTATTTGGACATTTTGATGGGGTCACTTCAGTAGCCATATTCCCGGATAATTTAACCTTAGCCAGTGGGAGTTTAGATAAAACGATTAAACTCTGGGACATCAAAACATCAACAGAAATTGGCTCTTTAATTGGACATAGCGATCGCATCAATGCGATCGCCATTAGTCCCGCTGGAAAGATGCTCGCTTCTGCCAGTTCAGACCACACCATTAAACTCTGGGACCTCAGAAGCGCGGCGGAAACTCAAACCTTAACGGGACATTCCGATAGTGTTAATGCTGTAGCAATAAGTGCCGACGGAAAAACCCTAATCAGTGGCAGTAGCGATAAAACAATTAAAATCTGGCAAATGCCAGATTCCTAACCCCCAATTATATCCATGACCCTAGAACGAGTTACTTCTGAACTCAATTTAAGAACCGGCGATCGCTTCTTAATTTTATACGGCACTCATACCAGCGATACTTTTTGTACTCCGGACCTGCTGCTGCAAGATATCGAACAAGTTTTGCACCGATATCTCCACTCCCAATTCTATCAGCGGATTTTATTTTATTCTGGGGTTAAAAAGCTCTATTTTCTAGAGGCTGAATCCCGCGATCGCACCCGGTTACAGCCTCAGAAACCCGCGATAGTCCCATCGAATCAACCAATGCAGCTTAAAGGCGGTCCTCTGGGTAATAAACGTCGTCTGTTAGGGAAACCCTCTGACGCACCTGTACCATCCCCCATTGCTTCTCGCCTCCAAGATACCCAAATTTTGCCTTATTTTGAAACCGCGATGCAAGACACTACCCACAACTCGGCAATCGTGTTTTCTCAGGGGGAAGATTTGGCAAACTTTGAAAACCGCCGGGAACTGTTCGGACGAATGGTGGAATGGTCTCGTTTACCTCCGACAAATCGCAATTTATGCATCCTGATTTTCCATCATGAAACCCTGACCGCCTTACAAAATTTTTGCCAAGAAATTGGCTTGACTTTTTTAGCTAATTATGCTATAAATAGAAATCAATTTGGGGGCCAAAGTGTAAATATTGTACGCTTACCTGCACCTCCTGCCTCAGAAATTCAATCACTCCGGGATTACGTTCGACTCAAGTATAGGAAAGCCATTAATTGGGGGAATAGTGAACAATTATGCCGGTGGATTGCGGCGGAAAATCGCCCTTTAAATTATTGGTACGATCGCTTTAGGGAAGCTAGAGAAATTTCCCTAAACGAAGCGCGATCGCAACAGTGGTTATCTGGAGATGTGAGCGATCGCCCTGCTTGGGAACGGTTGCAAGCAATGGTAGGATTACAGGAGGTTAAAGCAGCGATCGCCCGTCAAATGCGATCGCTACAAGTGCAACAAGAACGAGTGCAACAGGGACAGATTTTAGAACCTCCTCGCCTGCATTTAGTCTTTAAAGGCAATCCAGGCACCGGCAAAACCACGATCGCCCGACTGATTGGAGAAATTTATCGAGATCTGGGATTACTACGTCGGGGTCACGTTGTAGAAATTGGGGGACGGGATTTAGTGGCAGGATATGTGGGACAAACTCACCTCCGCACTCATGAGATAGTCGATCGCGCCTTGGATGGGATATTATTCATCGATGAAGCGTATGCTTTAGCACAAGGGGGAGACAGTGATTTTGGCAGCGAGGCACTTGAAACCCTTCTCAAACGCATGGAAGACGATCGCAGTCGCCTCGCGGTGATTCTTGCCGGATATCCGGATAACTTGGATCGCCTGATCGAGTCGAATCCCGGTTTACGGCGACGCTTTCCCACCGAAATTATCTTTGAAGATTATATACCTCCGGAGTTACTAGAGATAGTCAGACAAGGGGTAAAACGATTATGCTGTAGTTTGTCGCCGGAGTTAGAAGAGACTCTAACTCACTTATTGACCCAGGTTTATACTGATCGCGATCGCAGCTTTGGTAATGCTGGATTTGTGGAAAATTTGTTAACTCAAATGGACGAAATGCGATCGCAACGGGTGATTACCCAGAATTTGGACCGATTACAAGAACCGTACCAAGTTGAGGATTTGCCCCCTACTTATCGCCACCTTGCCTCTCAGGGTCAAAAAGATAGGGATACTCTGGCTGAATTATTACAAGAATTAGACCAGTTTGTAGGATTGCAATCCGTGAAAGAGGCGATTCAGGAACTGGTGGAAAGTGAACTTGCCGATCGCCGCTTGCAAGCTGCCGGATTAGGTAGCAATTGTGAAATTCAGACGCATCATCTGGTATTTACGGGTAATCCAGGCACCGGCAAAACCACTATTGCCCGGTTACTAGGCCGAATTTTTAAGGCATTAGGACTATTAAGAAAAGGGCAGTTTGTAGAAGTAACACGACTGGATTTAGTCGCCGGTTATGTGGGACAAACTGCCCAAAAAACCCAGGAGGCGATCAACTCTGCCTTAGATGGAATCTTGTTTATTGATGAAGCGTACACCTTATCTCGGCAGGAATTCGGACATGATTTTGGAACTGAGGCAATCGATACTTTAGTACCCATCATGGAAAACGAACGTAGTCGCCTCGTTGTCATTTTCGCCGGATATTCCCAAGAAATGACCCAATTTTTGCGACTTAATCCAGGATTAAGCTCACGGATCGCTTATCATATTAATTTCCCTGACTATAATGGAGAAGAACTCTATGAGATTTTTCAGGGAATGTGTCACCAAGGACAACGAATTTGTCCCCCTCTGGTAGGCGATCGCCTCAGAGAAAAATTTAAACTCCTGTATGAAACTCGCCGCCCTAATTTTGGAAATGGTCGCGATATTCGCAATTTTTATGAGAAAATGGTTAAACGACAAAAAAGCCGGATGTTACGAGACAATTTAACCGGGGAAGCTATGATTACCTTTGCGATCGCAGATATTCCCGACTAAATCAGGCAACGCCCCCCAATGACTAAATGTCACGGCTTTAGAATTCACCTCAAACCTGCTATTTTCACAGCAATATTTAAGAGAATTTACGGTTTTTAAATTAAGTGGAAATCAGGATTTTTTCAACTTAAACTCATCAAATTTAACAACCGGCACACTGGGGTTTCGTGCATCAAAACGGTAACTACTGACCATCCCTGTACTTGTCTCGAAAATACTAAAAACGGAGATATCATTACTCGCAATATAGGGTAACGGTTGGTCATTGTCATCCAAGAGGGGAGAAAGGGTGGGAATCATCGGGTCCAATCCATTTGGATCCCCCGTAGCAGCATAGGTTTCTTGATAATTTTCCGGCACTTCTGGGCGATTATTTTTCTCGTACGCCCCGTAACTATTCCCCACATTAGAGGATTCCAAAAAGTGGATTCCACTAGGACTGACAAAGCGGTTCCACAGGTGAGAATGTCCGTAATAGACTAACTGGACTCCTGCTGATTCCAATAACGGTACGACATCCCTAATAATATAATCTTGGTCTTGGGGATATTCATAGCGTACTGTGATCCGCCCCATTCCATCGGATTCTAACCGTTGCACTGGGTTCGTATAAGGCGGAACCACGTGTTCCCCCAGGGAATGGGCGGGATGATGAAACATGACAATTTTATATTTAGCTTTTGTAAATTCTGAACTGGCTAACTCTTGTTCCAGCCATTGATATTGTGGACTTCCCTGGGCAATGGGTTCAAAAATATGTTGTCCGTATCCCCATTGTTCCGGTTGAATTAAATCATCCGCCCGTTCTCGATATTTGCCTTTGGTTTTGGGGTCGAGACTGGGAGAACGCCAGGTGTTCGTAATATATAAAACAACTAATCGCACATCTCCAAAGGTGACGGCATAATAATTTTTGCCCTCAGCATTGGGAAGATTGAAGATTTCATTAAAGGTTGTGGTATTAAAGGAATTGTCAATTAACCAGCGATCGCGCAATACCGGAGACTCTTCGGGATTGATTTCCGCAACCTTTTCCTCGTAAAAGCGACGGGCTATCTCCTGGGGAAAGGCATCGAGAAACTGGTCCTCTAAGCCTTTTTCTGGAGAAAAACGGCCCATCACTTCATGATTACCGACGGTGGGAAACAGCGGCGCGTGTTGAATAATTTGACCCCCGGTATAAACGTGATCTCCTGACTCGGATTTAAAGTTATACTGAGCGCGACCTTGCAGGACTGGAAAGAAGGCATTTCCCCGATTGTCATCAAACCATTCAGAAGCGCGATCGGCAACATTGATTAAATCACCGGCATGAAACACCGCATCAACTCGCCCGACTGTTTGGACGACTTTCTGTAAATTAGCCGCAGTCATCGGCTTTAACTGATAATCAGAAGTGAGCAAAATTTTCAAATTGCTACCGGGTTCGGGGTTGGCTGCCAGGGTGAAGCGATCGCCCTTGATTTCTACCTGATCCTCCCGCATACTGGTCACATGATAAGGGACCCGCACCCCTGGGGTTAGTCCCGTAATCTCCGCTTCATGCCGCCAAATATCTCGGGCTGTGGGTTTCGGATACACCGTTCCGTCTTCGGTTTGACTCCCGAAATGCGATCGCTGGTCCTCCTGTGTCCGACTCAGTTTCGTCGTAGTCGCCCCCACAACGTTCTCCCCATTTTCCCCGTATTCGACCCGATGCTCAATCCCAGCAAACTCCGTAAACCACACAACCCGAACAGAATTGGACGTGGGAACTTGCAGAAACGGATCCGTTAAAAGTTGGGGAGAAGATACCATCATACTCAACCCAGGTGACAGAAAGATCAGACAGAGGGAACAGAAAAACAGCAGAAGCAATAACCACAATTTGCGAGAGGTTTTGATCGCCGATTGTAACGGTAGGGGAGTCGGTATCATAGGGATTCACAGGGGGTACAAGAATCTTTAGTAGCCATAATAACAGGCAGTCTAACCCATCGACGTAAGGACAATCGAGGATAATTGTAAACGCGCGATCGCCTTGGTGGATTTTCTAAATCTGACTTGCAGCGGGTCTCTAACAGCCTAGAACTTTTATTTTTTCATTCAACTAGCAACCCATTTCTACCCAGTGGACTTTGACAAGCTGCGATCGCCACGAAACAATAAACCACTAGATACCATAACCCAGAGGAAAACATGAGTCAGTTTTTATTCATAACCGATTTAGATCATACTTATGTCGGTGATGATGCAGCCTTGGCTACCCTTCAGGATGCACTCACTCAGCATCGCCAAACTTATGGGACAAAAATTGTCTATTCCACCGGGCGATCGCCGGTACTGTACCAACAACTGCAACAGGAAAAGCAACTGATCCAACCCGATGCCTTAGTCACCTCCGTTGGCACCGAAATTTATACCGATGGTATCAAAAACTGCGATCAAGAATGGGCGGATCTTCTCTCTCCGGGATGGGACCGCGATCAGGTGATAGAGACTGCCAGTCATTTTTCCGACTTGGTGTCTCAACTGGAGTCTGAACAGCGCCCCTTCAAAGTCAGTTACTTTATATCCGAGGTTGTCGCCCCTGACTTACTCCCCCGGTTAGACTTTGCCTTAGCGGAAGCTGGATTAGAGGTGCGCTTAATTTATAGTGGGGGCAAAGACCTGGATATTTTACCCCTGAAGGGAAATAAAGGGTTAGCCATGCAGTTTCTCCGGAAGCGCTACGGGATGGAACCTACCCAAACCGTTGCCTGTGGGGATTCCGGGAATGATATCACTCTGTTTGAAGTCGGGGAAGAACGGGGGATCATCGTCGGGAATGCACAACCCGAATTGCGTCAATGGTATGAAGAAAATCGCCAGGACAGCCTTTATTTTGCCAAGGCATCCTGTGCCGGTGGTATATTGGAAGGCTTAAAGCATTTTGGCTTCTTGTAAAGTCAACCATTGAGGGAGGAGGGGCGATCGCCGCGAACCCCTCCACCCTCAACAAGGGCCCTGGAATCAGACTGCAACCGAATCAGAAGGATACCTAATTGCATGATCGGCTATCTCAAAGGCACCGTGGCAGGGGTTCAAAAAAATCCCGGAAATCGGGTTTTCCTAACCTTAGAGGTCAATGGGGTGGGGTATGACTTGCAAATTAGCCCTCGGACGATCCGGCAATTACCGGCAGTGGGGGAAACGGTGCAGATGTTTACTCATCTCCAGGTTCGGGAGGACCTATTCGTTTTGTATGGGTTTGCCTCCCATGCGGAACGGGAATTGTTTCGGCAATTAATCGCCGTGAGTGGGATCGGCACCCAGTTAGCGATCGCCCTGTTGGATACCCTAGACTTGAACGAATTAGTTCAGGCGATCGTTACCAGTAATACCGCCCTCTTAGCCAAAGCCCCAGGAGTCGGGAAAAAGACTGCCGAACGCATTTCCCTAGAATTGAGAACCAAATTAGCCGAATGGCGCAAGCAATCGGGAGTGAGTGCCACCCCAGCATTAGGTGTTAAACCGGCACTCCAAGAGGATGTAGAGATGACCTTACTGGCGATCGGATATACCAGTAGCGAAGTCATGGAATCTCTAGGGGCGATCGCCCAAAGCGGCCAATTATCCAACGAGGACCCGGTAGAAGACTGGATCCGACAGGCGATCGCCTGGTTAGCCTCCCAATAACTCCCCCATCTCCCAGGACAAATGACAAATAACAAATGACAAATGACCCCTATCCCCCCATCTCTCCAACTCATGTTAAGATTGTGAATTGCCGCGTTTATAGTAGTAAAGCCAAAAATCAATGACCCTGACGCAAGAGCGCAAACACGAACTGATCAACGAATATCAAATCCATGAAACCGACACCGGATCGGCAGATGTTCAAGTGGCAATGTTGACCACAAGGATTAACCAACTCAGCGCACACCTGAAAACCAACAAAAAAGACCACTCCTCCAGAAGAGGATTGTTGAAAATGATTGGTCAGCGCAAGCGCTTATTGGCCTATATTTTGAAACAAGACCAAACCCGCTATCGGGCTTTGATTACAAGCCTCGGTATTCGGGGTTAGACCCAACACAAAAGCCCATGTCACAGGAACCCCAACGAAATCGGTTACCGTTTGAACCTAAACGGAAAAAACCAGCCAAAAACAACTCAACCCCCAAGGCATCCGAAACTCCAGCATCTGGACAACCGGAAAAAACCGCTCGTCGTCCGATATCCAGACAAGAACGGGCCATTCCTGAAGTGGTCAGCCAACGCATGGTGAGTCGGATGGCAATCTTGTGCGGGGTTCCGACTGCTTTGGGGATGTTTACATTTATCGCCAGCTATTTTGTGATTAGTGGGGACTTGTTTCCCTTGCCTAATTTCGCCGTAGTCTTAGTGAGCATGGGCTGCTTTGGACTCGGAGTCATCGGGCTAACCTACGGTGTCCTTTCGGCATCTTGGGACGAAGAGATCCCAGGCTCACTCCTGGGTTGGAGGGAGTTTACCACCAATTTTGGCCGGATGAGCGCCCAGCGGCGCGAGGCAAAGCAAAAGAGCCAGTAGTCGTTGGTCAAGGGTCGTTTGGGGTTCGAGAGAAAACCAAGGACCAATGACCAAGGACCCATTTTAGGATTCGCGGGCGATCGGCGATCGGCTTGTCTTTGCTGAGTGCTGAACATGGCCAAGAAAAAGCCATAAACCTGGAATAGCCGATCGCCGACGATAGTAGTTAAAGAATCTGTACAAAAGCAACTAAGCCCGGTAACATACCATGATCATTGTAATGAAGGTCGGCACACCCGAGGCCGAGATTGACCGCCTCAACGCAGAACTCACGGAAAATTGGGGTCTGACCCCCGAGAAAATTGTGGGTCGCTATAAAGTCGTCATTGGACTCGTCGGCGATACCGCTGATTTGGATCTGCAACAACTCCAGGAAATGAGTCCGGCGATCGAACAAGTCCTGCGAGTAGAACAGCCATTTAAGCGCGTAAGTCGGGAGTTTCGCCACGGAGAAGCTTCAGATGTCGTGGTGAATACCCCCAATGGACCCGTTCCCTTTGGCGAAACCCATCCGATCGTCGTGGTAGCAGGGCCTTGTTCCGTCGAAAACGAGGACATGATCGTTGAAACCGCCCGACGAGTGAAAGCCGCTGGGGCCAAGTTTTTGCGAGGCGGCGCATTTAAACCCCGCACCTCCCCTTATGCGTTCCAAGGACATGGCGAAAGTGCGTTAGAGTTACTCGCCAAAGCGCGGGAAGTCACTGGGTTAGGAATTATTACCGAACTGATGGATGCCTCAGATTTGGAGATGTTAGGCGAAGTCGCCGATATCATCCAAATAGGGGCGCGAAATATGCATAATTTCTCCCTGCTCAAAAAAGTGGGTGCTCAGGATAAGCCCGTTTTACTCAAGCGCGGGATGTCCGCCACTATTGAAGAGTGGTTGATGGCAGCGGAGTATCTTTTAGCCGCAGGCAATTCAAGAGTGATTTTGTGCGAACGGGGAATCCGGACTTTTGACCGGCAGTACACCCGCAATACGTTGGATTTATCTGTAATTCCGGTACTGCGGAAGCTAACCCACCTGCCGATTATGATTGATCCCAGTCACGGGACCGGATGGTCGGAGCAGGTTCCCTCAATGGCAAGAGCTGCGATCGCCGCGGGAACCGATTCCCTGATGATTGAAGTCCACCCGACCCCAAATAAAGCCCTTTCGGATGGCCCCCAATCCCTCACCCCCGATCGCTTCGATCTACTGATGGGAGAAGAGTTAGCCGTGATTGGCAAAGCAGTCGGTCGCTGGAGCGTCCCTGCCACCGTCTTAGCTTAGACAGTTCCATCAAAACACTTCTTTTATGACCGTAAGGACACGGCAGCGCCGTGTCCTTCCCTAGATTGGGATATTTTGATTTGTAGGGTTTGTAGTAGGGTTTGTTGTTCCCTTACTCTTTCTTCTTATGTTCGTCCAGTGCCTTCAGTTGAGCTAATTGTTCATCTACCTGACGAATTAACTGGTTGAGCGCAGGCAGTGCGTCTAACTTACCCAAAGCCAGATCCGGAATTTTACTGGCGCGATCGCGCAGATCATCCACCTTCCGCTGAAGTTGCAGCGCCAGTCGCAAAGCATCCCGACTTAAATCCTCAACCTGCTGCTGCTTGTAAAACTTTAAAGCTGCTCCTCGTAACACTTGCAACGTCGCCCGTTCCCCATCATCTCCGGGCATCACCCGCAAGCGCAATAATAAATCTTCCTGGTTATAGCGCCGTTCGATTTCCACTTGTTTCGGTTTTTGCAGGGGAATTAACGGCAAGTGTGCCAGTAGCTTGAGCTCGTTGATCACACCCCCAAATAGAGACAGTTCTAGCCCGTTCATCACCGACTGTACAACCCCATCCTGACTCCACAGAATCCGCCCCTGGTGAGGTTGGCGCTCGAAATAAAGCCGACCGATACCCCCTTCTAAAATTCGCCCCAATAACTCCTGTAAAAGCTCCTTGGGGGGTAAATTTGCCAGTTCCTCCAGGGGACTGTGATGATGGGAGGCCTTCACTTGTAAAACCGGCACCGCCTCCCCTCCTAACATGACCTGAGAGTGAGGCACCGGTAAGCTGGATAGGGCAGTTATCGGCGAATGTGGCAATGGGAGTAAACCGTTCCTAGAAGGGGCTGTTACAGCGGAAGAAGGGGAGGGACTCGCCAAAGGCGGCATCGACGGTGCGGCAATGTGACTCCCTGCCGGGTGAGGTGAACCCGTGGGCTTTTTCTTCCCCGTGTGCATATAGTTTAAATAAGCACTGAGCATCGAGCGGTGAACCTCAGTAGAAATTTTCTCCGCTACCAGAGAACATCTCATATAACCTAGAATTCGGCGGACATATTCCAGGGCCGCAGAATCCTGGGGATCGACCATACCCAGATGGAGACGGCTCCCTTTAATTGACAACGGTAACACCTCATGATACAGGCAGGCTTCAAAGGGTAACAGGTTGTCAATTAGCTGGAATATTTGCTCGGAATCCATTGGCGCTGCCCAGTTAGTGACGGTTTTGGTTTGCATTGGGGGAAGGACTCGGTGCTGTTTTATTCAAACGAGGAAGACCAAGAAGAGTGACACCAATAGCCCAATGTTGTGCAGGGTGGGTACGCACCTGACTTTGTAAGAAAGGAAATGCTGGTAGGTTATTAATTTTTTCAGGCTGGATTACCTGACAAGTCAAGTCCGATGCCAGAAGGGACTCAGCATTTCTCCACAAGTTAGCCAAGAATCACCCCCATTGTCAAACTTTGGATACAATTGGCGACTTTTCAACGGATTTAGATGCACCCAGTGATGTTTTAAATTCCAGTTATTCCGCCCTCGGGATTAATCTTGAAAGAAAGTCACCGAGTCAGGGGAATTTGGACTAAAGATTCGCGCAAAGTCAGCAAATTGGGAATGAGGCTGTCCCGCTCTCATTTTTTTCAATTAAAATTCAATGCACCAGAAACCAAGGGACAGCGTTTAGGGTAGGGGCGAGTTGATTTAATATTCTTCTTTTAAAGTACCATAAAGTACCACTTTTTCCTGAAAAAGTTAACTATTTTTAATCAATCCTCGGCTTCCGAACGGTTATTCCGGAGGGATTGAGCTGCTAAATAAAGCTGGGTCCATTCTCCTAGCACTTGGGAAGGTTTGAACCCTTGGTTCTGGGCGATCGCCTCTAAAGATTGGCCGGATTTGAGTTCGTCGAGAAGCGCTTGCTGTTCTGGTGTCAGGGTCTCGTAGAATTGTTCCCACTGGGTTGAGGTTAAACCCAATCCGTGGTCTTGTAAGCTAATTTGCAGCCAGTTGGCGACTAACTCGGGTTCGATTTTCAAGGAAAAGACCCGAATGGCATGGTAGCTGACTTTTTCCCGTAATCGATACACCTGCTTAACGGGTAAATTTAAACCCTTGGCGATCGCATCTTGGGAGCAACCCTGAAGGTACAATCGCAACCAATCCGCTGCCGTTGGATCCACATTTTGCGCTAAATATTCCGCAAATTCCTGTTGGACGGTTTGCCTTAAGAGTTGTTGTTCTTCCCAGGCGATCGCATCTTGCGCGTTGGCGATCGCTTGAGCATCCAGCAAACTAATCGAACTATCGGACTCATCCGAACCTATTTCATCAGAAACCAGGCGAATTAATTCCGCCTCCGGCACCTGAGTCAACCCCCCACGCTGGGACCGTCGTAGATAGTTAAAAAACCGATAAGCTAGCAAGGGTTGATTCCGAACAGGACGTAAGCAATATTCCTCAATCGTTGCCAGCAACAGCGCATTTCTGACCCGCGAGGTTTGGGTAGACTGACCAATCCAGGCAATTTGCTGCTGCATATAGCGATCGCGTTCGCACAGTTCCTGGATAACTTCCTGCACCACATCTACCACCGTCCGCTGGCGATCGCGACTTAGCGCGACCCAGGTTTTAATCTTATTCCGCAGCAGCACCAACGAAGCCAACCGGCGGATTAAATTCGTATAAGCTCGTTCTGTCGGTACCCCCAGCACCCGCAGTAAAATCCGATAGCGATAGTCCATCGCCGAACGGATGATTTCTAGCTTTTCTGGCGTCAGGGCTTCAAACCGATTCTGATCCTCCCCCAACAGCCATTGCACGATACTCTCGTGGGTGCTGGCTGGATGGTCTGGACAATCCAGGGACAGGCGCGATCGCCATTCTAGCGCCAGTTGTTCTGCCAACGTCATGATTACTCCTCACCTCTAACACGCTTCCCACTCTTACCGATTCTAAGCTCATCCAGAAGCCACGGCGAGGGTCCAAGCGCTATCCTTTCCTCCACCCACTCTGATGACATCCCGAGATCAACTCCCCAGCCCTTAACTTTTTTGCCCCTACCTCCCCTTCTAACAAGGATCCATTCGGCTTAACTCTTTATTTTTGCACTCCTGGCGATTTTTTGGGGATTACACTCTACCAGCTCCGCTCCTGCTTAACCTAATCTCCCCTGAAACACAGGTGTCCTTAATCACATCTATCGACTTTTCCCAAGAGCTGAGGCACTCAACGGGCTTAAGCATTCCTCGGGTGGCTGCGTCAGTCCTCTTCCCATTGCATTATCCAAATTTTGACCGGATATTCTCTGATCGGGAACAAAACGTTACCGTTTTCCATCTGGCTAGTGGAGGGTATCGTATAGAAGCTGTTGTCGGAACATAGAGTTCCCGCTTACCACCTATATTCGCACCCATCATTAACTCATCCGTATTTTTTGCCTTTTTTGTTCAAAACCCATTTGACCCTGATGCTTAATACTTCTTGTTTACCCCGGCCTATTTTAATGAAGGTAACTTTCTTGTCTCTGTGTTCTTTAAGGGTGACCTTTCCTGAAAAAATATAGGATATAGGCAAGTAAATTTTCACTTTACTAATCCATCGGGAAGCCATTCAATAAAATAGTTAAAAAATTTAGATTCACCCCTTAATAATTATTCTAAATTTACTTTTTAAACTCGCTAGAAAATGAAATCTAGTGTATTTTTTCATGTAAAAATTTTAAAATTTAAATTTTTAAAATCAGTCTAGAGAGAGAGAAGAAATGACGTTGGCAAACTCCACAATCTTTTTAAGAGTAACTTGCTCGCCATGATCAAACCAAGGAGAAAAGGGAAAAAGCTGTATTAAACAGTCTTTGAACTGGTTACTTCTTTTTAACGAGAAAGGAAACTGGGTTGAAATCTAAAAGTGTGAAATGCGCCTAGATTTCTAAGGGCGATCGCCCGGGAACCCTGAAACAGGGAAAACCCAATTTCTATCTACCCATCAAATTGTCACAACGTTGCACCAAGGAGTTTTACGATGAATCCTGACGAAACGATGCTAGAAGAAAACACATTGGTTACCGATCCGACTATTGATGTCGATTCTGGTGACTTGGATGATGATGCCGATGACTTTGACAACATCATCGCCACCACTGCCCTAATAGATAATGATTCCGATGATTTAGATATCGATTCCGGTAACTTAGATGATGATGCCGATGATTTAGATGTCAATTCCGGTGACTTGGATGATGATGCCGATGACTTTGACGGCGAAATCACCCCAACTGCCCAAGGCGATGATGATGCCGATGACCTCATTGGCGATGATAATGCCGATGACTTGGATGATGAGGTCGATGATTTAGATGTCAGTTCTGGTGACTTAGATGATGATGCCGATGACTTTGACGGCGAAATCACCCCAACTGCCCAAGGCGATGATGATGCCGATGATTTAGATGTCGATTCCGGTGACTTAGATGATGATGCCGATGACGAAGCAGACGTCGATCCTCAAATCAAAGAACTTGTCACTGCCTATTGTGACGAAGCTGAATATTTAGCAGACAACCCCGATGTTGCCGAAGCGGTTCAACAAGGGTTATTTCAGAGTGGATTACAACACGCCTATACCTTCGGATATAAAGAGGGACGGCAAATCATCACCGGATTTGATGCCACATTCTATACAGACCGCAACCTGGACGTTAAAGAGGCGATCGCCAACGGTGCCTTCAAGAGCGCACTACACCACTTCTTGCTCTTTGGCGTAAAAGAAAATCGCTCTCCTAACGTCGCCTATAACGAACAAGAATACCTGGAAAATAATCAAGACGTAAACGAAGCCGTGCAGCAGGGCCAATTTAGCAGCGGACTCGCCCACTGGCTCCAGCACGGACGCTCTGAAATCCGCACCTTTAGCAGCATCTTTAACGCCAAATTTTACTTAGAACAACATCAAGATGTTGCCGAGGCGTTAAACAGCGGAAAGATTAAAAGTGTTTTCTCTCACTTCTTAAATCACGGCATATTTGAAGGACGCATTCCCAGCGAATCCTTTAATCTAGAAAGTTACTTAAAACAGTATCCAGAAGTCTCCGAGGGAGTCGAAGACGGTCAATTCCCCAATGCCGTTTTCCACTTCTTCCAGGTTGGATTCTTGCGCGGATTCATGCCAAATCCACCCATGCCAGAAGCAGAAATGCCGGATGATGATGATGATGATGATTTAGAAACTGACGACACATCCACCACCGAAGATACCACGGACAGTTCTCCCATCGTTTTCAATCCTCCTGTAGTCCCTGTTTCACCCCCTGTACCAACAGAGGGATCACAACCCGATGAAGATGATGATTTAGATTCTGATTCCGGTGACTTGGATGAAGATGATGATTTAGATACCGATTCCGGTAATTTGGATGAAGATGATGATTTAGATACCGATTCCGGTGATTTGGATGAAGATGATGATTTAGATCCCGATGATGGTTTAGATGCCGATTCCGGTAACTTGGATGAAGATGATGATTTAGATCCCGCTGATGGTTTAGATGCCGATTCCGGTAACTTGGATGAAGATGATGATTTAGAGGGCGATAATGATTCCGGAATCCAAGTCCGCAACATAGACGAGATTGACCGTACCAGCAGCAATGTACTGGTCTCCGGCAGTGAAGAGGGAGTGCTATTACAAGCGAGTGCAGCCATTGATATTCTCATCGGTGGTGATGGCAACGATACTCTCACCGGAAACAACCTCCCCAACCTAGTCTTTGGAGTTGCTGGTAATAACCTGATTGAAGGAGGCAGCGGAAATGATTCTCTGATTGGGGGTCAAGGAAGTGACTCTATCTCGGGTGCAGATGGTGACGACCTAATTATTGGTGATCTCCAAGTCTTCAATGAATTAGGAAGCTCTAATGGCTTTATTTTCATCGATGAACTCAACGATGATGATGCCGATGATGTCACCGACGATAATGCCGACGATGATGCCGATGAACTCAACGATGATGATGCCGATGATGTCACCGACGATGATGCCGATGATGCTGATGATATCTCCGATAATATGCTCATGGGTGGAGAAGGCAACGACACCTTGATGGGGGGTCGCGGTAACGATACCCTGATGGGAGATAATGGCGATGACTTCCTGTTTGGAGTGTCCGGCAACAACTACCTAGAGGGTGGAGAAGGTAACGACACCCTGATTGGTGGGACCGGCAATGATATGCTCATCGCTGGCAGTGGTAACAATTTCCTGAATGGTGGATCCGGTGACGATACCCTCACGGGTGGATCCGGTGACGATACCCTCCGGGGTGGATCCGGTGCAGATGTCTTCGTTCTAGATGGTAGTACCCTCGGTAACGATACGGAAGCAGGTGATGACGACAACGCCACCCAGAAAGATCTGATTTTGGACTTCAATGGCGAAGAAGGAGACGTTATCCAAATTGACGGAGCTACTTTTGGGATTACGAATATCTCCGAGTTGTTTGTAGCCAATGGTTCTGACGGGTTCGGAATCTCCAGCACTGTAGAAAATGGAGAAATCCGTTCTACGATTACTTTTAGTGCAGACTACTCCCTACAGGTCTTATCTCAGGCAGAACTTACGGAAGATAACTTCCTCCTGATGTAAGCTCCCTCCTCAGACGGGATCAACAACGTCTAGGGATTAATCAATAGAGCGATCGCACCCACTTTAACAGGGGTGCGATTTCTTTTGCCAGGATCCTATCCCTCGTAGTTTACCCTAGCCAGGATTCGGTTTTTTCGAGTCCTGAATTCGACATCTCCGGCAGAGGTCCCCATACCCACTGACCCTTTGAAAAGAACTTCCATTACTCAGATATGCTGACAATTGTCATGCTACTCCCCGAATCTGAATTGGAGTTTCCAAGCTGGGAACAAAACGCGACTCTTTTCAATCCAATCAATACAGGATGCAGGTGAGCCCTGGTCGGAAACCCTAGAGTTTCGGCCTAACGCCTATATTCTCCCCCCTCTGTACACCCATCAGGATTTTTTTAGATTCTTGTTCAAATTGTTCCTCATCTTAAGGTTTGATCCTGAGCTTGCCTGTCCCTCTATTTTAATTAAGCAAGCTCCCTTGACCCCTCCTTTCTCTCTCTGCCTCCCCCTGATATCTCTGGGGAAATCAAAAAGGTGTATTCTTTCATATTAAGATATCGCCTGGCTGCCCTTAAGTTTTTTTAATATATATAAAAGATTAATTTTTTTGTTTTTAAGGCGAAAATAGCTCATCACACTTAAATAAAATTACCCCTTTGAAGTCGGGATTCCCTAACTGATTGTTTAGAGGTATGGGGGGCCTTATAAATTTTTATGATGTCTTTTTTTATGGGTTTCAATTAAAATTTTAGGAAGTTAAGACGATTAAGTTCCGTAGAATTGCGGAGAAATACCACTGAGTTTTAGGGTAAGCTAAGACCAGTAAAATAAAGTAAAAACTTTGTAAAAAGCCATTTTTTCTGAGCGTAAGTTCAATTTTTCTAAGGGGAGATGTGGCCCCAGTTTAAAGATAAAAAAACCGATGAGCGGGTAAAAAAAGGAAGACTTGTTTTTTCCCGAAAATCCGGGATAGTTCTTAAGAATACAAGAGGCGATCGCCGCCCAATCCTGAAACCGGGAACTACAACTTTTATTAAACCGTCCCCTTCTGAGAATGCAAATCAGTTGAGGGATTGTTATCAGCCTTTGACCCCAAAAGGCATCAGCCAAAACAGTTATTACTTTCATTAACTTACGGAGATTTGATATGAATCCTGAAGATACCATCCTAGAAGAAACCACCGAAGAAACTGCACTGGTTACAACTACCACCACCGAAGAAACCGCCCCACCCAAAACTATCACCGTCGAAGTTAGTAGTTTCACCGGAGATAATGCCAGTGGCAAACTGATTCTAGAAGAAACTGCCGCAGGCATTAACGTCACTGTGCAAGATGTCACCCCGATGGCAGACATCAGAGGGGTATTCTTCAACCTAGCCGATGATTCTTTACTCAGTGGATTGCAAATCTCCGGCAGCGACGTCACCAATTCCGCCTTTGGATCGAGTGGAAGTATTAGTGGAGATGCAAATGTCACCCCAAGATCCTTTGAGGGGAACGTAGAAATTGGCACTTCCGGAATCGGTAAAGACGATATTGCCAGCACCAGCTTTACCCTGTCCCACGAAACTGAAACCTTGACTTTGGATCAGTTTTTAGGTCAAAGTTTGGGATTACGCCTTACCAGTGTAGGAACGGACAATCGCGAAGGTAGTAGCAAACTCGAAGGTACCGCACCCACAACATTAACTGAAGTCGTGCCGAAACCCGAGGAAACCCCAGAAGAACCCGTTGCCGAAACCGAAACTGAAGTCGAAGAAGTTGCAGAAGGCGAAGTCCCCACCACCGATGAAGGTGATGATGTTGCTGAAGACGGGGAAGTTACCACCGATGAAGGGGATGATGTGATCGGCAATGACGGTGATGATGTCATTGATGATGCCGAAGTAGTGGATGATGCCGAAGAAATGGAAATCGACGACGATGCCGATGTCGATCCCCAAATCAAAGAACTGGTTACCGCTTATTGCGATGAAGAGGAATATTTAGCGGAAAACCCTGATGTTGTTGAAGCTGTCGAACAGGGGTTATTCAAGAGTGGGTTACAACACGCCTATAAATTTGGATATAAAGAAGAACGGAAAGTTATCGCCGGATTTGATGCCACGTTCTATTCAGAAACGAATCCGGATGTGAAAGAGGCGATCGCCAACGGGGATTTTAGTAGTGAACTTGAACACTTCCTCTCATTTGGCTGTAAAGAAAATCGCTCTCCTAACCTTGTTTATAACGAACAAGAATATCTAGCCAGTAATCCCGATGTAAACGAAGCCGTTCAAAGTGGAGAATTTAGCAGCGGACTCAATCACTGGCTCCAACATGGACGCTTTGAAATTCGCACCTTCAGCAGCTTTTTCAGCGCTCAATTTTACCTAGAACAATATCAAGATGTTGCGGATGCCTTAAAAACGGGCAAGATTAAAAGTGTTTTCTCCCACTTTTTAAATCATGGCCTCGTCGAAGGACGCATCCCCAGTGAATCTTTCAATGTTGAAAGTTACTTAGAGCAGTATTCAGAAGTCGCTGAGGGAATCGAAAGCGGTCAATTCACCAATGCTATTTCCCATTTCTTCCAGGTTGGATTCTTAAAGGGATTAATGCCGAATCCACCCATGCCGGAAGCAGAAATGCCGACGGATGAAGATGACCTGGAAACTGATGATGACAGCGCTACTCCAGAAGAGACCAGCGACAGTAGTTCTCCAATCGTCTTTAATATCCCGACAATTCCGCCAACGGTTCCGACTGATGGCGAACAGCCCGAAGAACCCACCGAGGGAGATGACCCGGCCCTGAGCGAAGAAACAGAAGCGATCGCCAAAACGGGTGTCTTTAACCAAGACTTCTTCCTTAAGCAATTGCCGGAACAAATCCGCCAACTCATCGGTGAAGGCAAACAATATAGCAGTGCGATCGAATACTACCTCCTCGAAGGACAATTCGATGCAGAAATCAGCCAGAAGAGTGTCAGTCCTCTGTTCGATCTGAAATTCTACTTAGAACAAAATCCCCAAATCCAAGAACTCATCGAGTCCGGCGAATACGAAAGCGTCCTTGATTATTTCCTGAAATTTGGACAAGCCAAAGGAGATGTTCCCACTCAGTTCTTTGACTCCGAATACTTCTTACAGCAATATTCGGAAGTGCAACAACTGATCATCAGTGGCGAATATACCAGCGTCTTTGAATACTTCATCAAAGAAGGGTTAGAAAAAGGTCAAAATCCCCTCCCCGACTTTGATGCCGAGTTCTACTTAGAACAATTAGAGCAATATGCATCGGAAAATCCTGATGCTGAAATGCCGGAAATTCCCGCCGGTGCAACCGAAGCTCAAAAATTCCAGATTGCCTTTACCCACTTTACGAGTATTGGCATCGAAATTGGCATTACCGCCAGCGCCACCTTTAAGGAAGAAGTCTTCTTGCAGCAGCTAACTGAAGAAGAAAAAGCCCTGATTGGAGAAGGTAAGCAATATCCCTCAGCCTTTGCCTACTATCTCAAAGTCGGAAAAGAAGATGGACTGCTTCCCTCCTCTGACATCACCATTCCCGAATGTGCCGACTTGGAAGCGGGTTTAGAACCCAGCCAGTTTAATGCCAATAACGCCATCATTGGTACCGAAGAGAACGACGTGCTCTTAGGTGCTAAAAACAAAGATGTGATTATTGGCGGCGAAGGTACCGATACCTTAATTGGTGGCAAAGGTAAATCCCTACTCTTTGGCGAAGCTGGGGATGACTTGCTCATTGGCAGCAAGAAAGAAGACACCTTGATGGGTGGCGATGGCAACGACACCCTAATCAGCAACAAAGGTAAAGACTTACTGATTGGGGGTGCAGGGGACGATTTAATCATCGGTGGCGATAAGAAAGATACCCTCTGTGGCGGTGAAGGCAACGACACGCTAATCGGAGGCGGCAAAGGAAAGAGCTTGCTTATCGGTGACGCGGGGAATGACTACCTCTATACTAGCGGTGGCAAATCCGATAGTCTCGTCGGTGGCGAAGGCAGCGATACCTTTATCATGGACCTGAGTGCAGATAAAGGGAAGCACCGGACCACGATTTTCGACTTCAATGCTGAAGACGGAGACAAAATCGAACTCGTCGGCGGCACTTTGAGTGCGGAACAAATTTTAAGTTCTGCCCAAGTGAGCGAAGTTGAACAAACTGCTGAAGATGGAACCGTAACAACCAAGTTTCTTAGCGTACTTAATTTCAGTGCAAAAGGGGCTGTCAATGTCTGGTCTGATGCCGCCTTATCTGCCACCGATATTTCCGTCGTCACCACCCCCAGCATCAGCCTAGAGGGTGTGGAAATGCCCGACGTGGAAGAATTGACCCAAGTCAGCAAGCTATTTGATGCAGAGTTCTATCTGGCAACCTATTCTCAAGTAACAGAACTGATTGCCTCCGGGGAATACAGCAGTGCCTTAGACCACTTCTTGCAAGTCGGTAAAACTGAGGGTCTCAGTCCTAATCCCTTCTTTGACGAAGCGTTTTATGTGGATCAATATCCTGAAGTCGCCGAACTGGTTGCCTCGGGAGAATATAGCAGTGCCTTAGACCACTTTATGAGTGTTGGACTCTCTGAAGGTTTGGTTGCCAGTGCGCTGTTTGAAGAATCCTTCTATATGGACAAGTATCCAGAAGTTGCCGAACGGGTTGCCTCTGGGGAATTCAGTAGCGTCTTTGCTTACTTCGTGCAGGTTGGATTCTTTGAAGGACAGGTATCCTGTGAATTCTTTGAAGAGGAATTCTATCTCACTGAGCCCGGTGTCACAGAGGCGATCGCCTCCGGTGAATACAGCAGCGCGTTCGCTCATTTTGTTGAAGTTGGACTCTCCAGCGGTCTAGTTGCAACCTCTGAATTCAATATCGAATTCTATATTTCTTTACTCGATGAAGAAACCAAAGCACTTATTGGTGAAGGGAAAGAATACGCTAGCGCCTTTGAACACTACATCGAAGTGGGTCAATTTGAAGGACTGGTGACCGTCGCACCGGATACGGCCCTAGAGTCTGTGCCCAGTTGTGAGGATCTCGGCATCGAAATCCCGGCGATCGATAGTATCAACCCCAGCGGCACGAATGTCCTTATTGCCGACAGCGATGACGGTGTAAATTTGACCGCAGCAAAACGCATCGACGTTCTCATCGGCGGTGAAGGCAACGATTCCCTCATCGGTGGTAACCGCAAAGACATGATCTTCGGTATCGGTGGAGATAACTTTATTGAAGGTGACAACCAACACGACACCCTGATTGGCGGTATAGGCAACGACTCCATCTTAGGTGGTAACGGAAATGACCTCCTGATTGCTGACATGAAAGTGTTTGAAGCAATGATGAACGGGGAAGAATTGATGCTACCCGTCTCTGAAGATGAAGTCACCGAAAGTGAAGTCACCGAAGATGATGCAGCAATTGCCGAAGGCGAAGTCACCGAAGATGATGCAGCAATTGCCGAAAGTGAAGTCACCGAAGATGATGCAGCAGTTGTCGAGGATGACCTCGAAGGCGACAATGCCGATGATATGCTGATGGGTGGCAATAACTACCTACAAGGCGGCAACGGCAAAGACACCCTGATTGGCGGTACGGGTAACGATAGCCTATTCGGTGACAATGGCAACGACTTCCTCTGTGGTGTTGCCGGAGATAACTACCTAGAAGGTGGGAATGGCAAAGATACCCTCATCGGTGGGATGGGTAACGACATTCTCATGGGTGGTAACGGTAAAGACTTGCTCAGTGGCGGCGAAGGTGACGATACCCTCTACGGTGGGTCTGGTAAAGATACCCTCATCGGTGGTGTCGGTGCAGATGTCTTCATCTTAGATGGTGATGCGCTCCTCGATGATATGGAAGAGGGCGAAGAGGGCGAAGAAACCGAAAAAACTGCCCGCAAGAAAGGTAAAAAGCAAGACGTGATTTTGGACTTCAATGCTGAAGAAGGAGACATCATCAAGTTTGCTGGTGCTGCGTTCGGGATTACTAATCTCTCTGATTTGTTTGATGCCACCAATACTACAGACGATTTAGGGATTTCTTCTTCCACGATGGAGTCCGGACAGATTGTTTCTACGATTACCTTTAGTGCGGAATACTCCCTAACCGTGTTCTCTCAAGTTGAGATTACCGAAGAGAGCTTACTACTGATGTAAGGTCAGTCTGAACTGGAAAGCATACAATCCAGTCATGGATAAATAAGGCGATCGCACCCGTATCAAAGCGGGTGCGATTTCTTTTGTTACCGTCTAGGCCCCTTCACTCTTCCGTTACAATTTATAGAGTCCCACCCCCAACCCTGACTCTATGCGCGAAAATCAACTCAAACGCAAACTCCAACGAGGAGAAGTCGTTCTCGGCCCTTTTATCAACTGTCCCTACCCCGCCTTTATTGAAATTTGTGGTTATGCCGGATTTGACTTTGCGGTGATTGACCTAGAACATGGACCGTTACATATTCTGGCTGCTGAAGATCTTTGCCGCGCTGCTGATGTAGTTGGATTGGCTGCGATCGTCCGAGTTTCTAAAAATGATGCCTCCCAAATTCAGCGCGCCCTTGATATTGGAAGTGCGGGGGTACAAGTCCCACAAATTGAAACCCAAGCTGATGCTACCAGGGTGATTCAGGGTGCCAAATATAACCCGATTGGTACTAGAGGTCTTTCCTTCGGGACTCGCGCTGGTGCCTACACTTCTGCGGGGACAAATATCACCGATCGCCTGAATGCCGAATCCCTAGTTATCGTTCATGTCGAAGGTCAAACCGGCATCCAAAACTTAGCCCAAATTGTCACCGTTCCCCACATTGACGTGATTTTTCTGGGTCCTTACGACCTCTCCCAGTCCCTGGGAATCCCCGGCCAAGTTGAGGACTCCCGAGTTGTAGAATTGATGAAAGATGCCGTCAAAACTATTCGCGATGCAGGCAAGGCAGTCGGAACCTTTACCGCCAGTCCGGAAACGGCGAAACAGTGGATCGACGTGGGAGTGCAGTATATTGGGTTGGGCATGGATGTTAGCATTTTCTTCAACGCCTGTCAGTCGTTAGTCAAAGCAGTACGAGGTTAGAGTAACTTTCTTTAAACAATCTGAAGTCCATCGGTGGTGGTGCGCAGGTGTTGCAGTATAGAATCAGGCATTATGGGGAATATCTTGTGTCGCAATCATAAGGAGCGGGAGCGTCTCGCTCCCTTATACTGAGTAGGGAACCAGACGTTCCCATTTATCCCCTGCCATTGAGAGGCGCGATACTGCCACCTTCTCAAACCCTGTACTTGCTTCGTTCTCCAACCTTTTACTAGGAGTATAAATTATGCTGTATGACGTTCCCGGTCGTGCTGACACCCTCAGCACAGACCTAATCCAACAATGGAATAAAACCATCGAAAATGCTTACAACCGTCTGGGTAGTTGGCAAAATCGCTTTTTCACTCTTGACCCCCTCTCGTTAAAAAATCCAGTTCGCGCCCCGATTAAATGGTTTGGCGACCCGGCAGAACCGGCTTTCTGTCTGGATGAACCGACGGCTAAACAGTTGTGTGATTGGGGGGTGCAAGGTCGGCAGGTCCTGCACAATGAATACTGTGAATATCGCATTATCGAGAAACCCGATGCCACTGGGAAAATCCGCCCGAAACGAGTTCAAGTTACCACTGAACTGCGGGAATACTGGGCTTGCATTGCCAAATTCGATCCCGTTGCACTGCGGACAATGGTCGAGAATGTACTAGGATTCGTTGTCTCTTGGGAATCCCTCTACGGCGTTAGCGATCCGTCTAAATTAAGTCCAACCCAGCGAGAAATCGCCTTTTCCCAACAGGTTGCGGGTCATGGCAATGATGCAAAATTAGTCGCGGCTGGGGTTCCCAGTCAACCCATAGGAGCATTGAATCGAGATAACGCTTTATTCATGACCCATCCCATCGACGGGCTGGATGATTTGTTATATATTGTGATGTTCGGGTCCGTACCCTACGTCACTCGCACGGATACAGGATTCAAACCCGCCACCCGAGAACAAATTTTTCGGGAATATAACGTCCAAGGTTTAGCCTGTCGTCATGCGGACCCGGCAGCGGCAATGGGAGCGCATGGGGCGGCCATGAATGGTCAGACGGTGGCATTTGACAATCCTCTGGGGATGTATATTTTATCCTTCAACGATCGCGCTTTCAGGTATCAAGACCAACCGATTCCCCAGGAGTGGATTCGCCTCAGTCGAGGAGAAAAAGATATGTATCAACGGTTGGAATTCGGTCCGAGTGACGCCGATCCAGCTTTTTTAGATGACATTGTGGTGGAAGTAGGTGCAGACATTCAACCCCTTACCGGCGGGTTTCAATTGTTGAAACAAATTGAAATTGGGCCAATCATTGTTGTTGGAGAACCGTCTCCGGTTACGGAAGATGAATATATTGTGATCGGGGCGAGTTCTGATCCCATTCGCTGTCAAGAAGCGACGATTTGCGATCGCATTCATCAGTTAAAAGAGGATTATGAGGCGGCACAGAAAATCGGTCGCATTGCTCCTCGTCAGATGGGTGTTATCTCTTAATCTTTACTTTCAGCACCATTAATTATGACAGAACCACTTCAAGAAGGCATCTATTACGCGCCGGGAGTTCGACCGGATCAATGTTTTGGAATTATGTTTCTTCGCGCTGCACGGGGGTTAACTGCGCTTCAAATTGGCACAGCCTTTCAAACCCTGTACTCAATGTATCAAAACCTCAAACAAGGCGAAGTTGAAGAGCTGTCGGGTTATCCTGTCCCCAGTGGGGATTTAACCGTTTTAGTGGGATATGGACCCAATGTCTTTAAATTGCCTGATGTGGGACGAACCCTTCCCCAAGATTTAGGACCTAAAAATCAATTTCGTTCCGCTCGTCCCACGGGCGGCGGTCCTTTACTTTTGGGTTCGGGTTTATCATATGCTGATGATGTACAATTTAATCCAGCTACGGAAGAAATCGTTCTTCAATTTATTGCAAAAACGGAACTTGCTGTTAATCGGGCCGTGGTGGAAACTTGGAAGGTTTTGCAGGATTTGATTGACCCGGAAAGCGCAGAATCCCCCTTACTAATAACCCGATTTTATACAGGATTTCAACGGGAGGATGAGCGAAGCTGGATAGGTTTTCATGATGGAATTTCTAACATGAAAAGCTCGGAACGGCTTCAGGCGATCGCCATTAAAGAGGACCAAACCTCAGCGGACGATAAATGGACGGTTGGCGGAACTTATCTCGCCTTTCTCCGGTTGCCGGTAGATCTAACCGTGTGGCGCAAACTCACGCGGCAGGAACAAGAGTTAATTGTAGGACGAGATAAATTATCGGGATGTCCCCTGGCAGCGATCGATAGTGAAGGTAATCCGGTAATCCAAACGGGTTGTCCCTTTACCGGAACCCGAGAAGTCACAAACGCAGAAAACACCGAGTATCGCGAGTTACCTCGGGTGCCATTGGAGTCACCCTTAAATGTGAGCCACACTCATCGCGCCAATCAAAATAAGGCGGAAGATGTGGGCTCGCGTAATTCCCTGCGCTTGTTCCGTCAAGGGTACGAGTTTCTGGAGGCGATCGATAGTGCACCCGGTTTTAGAGCCGGCTTAAACTTTGTGAGCTTTCAGGATACTCCAGAACGATTATTGCGGATGTTAACCCAACCCACTTGGCTAGGAGGGGTGAATTTTGGAGGGGGTGACAAGCAGCAATTACCGGGAATGGAGCATTTGATTACCGTGCGTGCGGGGGGAGTATTTTTGGTTCCCCCAGTGGTAGCTGAGGAGGTGTTTCCAGGAGCGAAAATATTTGGACTCTAACGAGTGAATCTATCCCCTGGTAGACGAAGTAATTCGGCTGTTGATCGGGATGGCTAAGGTTGATTTTAGTCATTAGAGGGGTTAAAAAATCTCACCCTAGGTGAATGAATTGGGGTAACAAAACCGCTAAAATTACAGGGAATACACTACCAGGGGATTGAGTTAATGGATGTTCCAACTGGATCAGAAGCCGATCGCATCGTGAGATTTCGTGAACTTCAAAGTCAATTGCGCGATCGCTGGCAAACCATCGATGAGTTCGATCTCGGGGATAATGATATTTTAGTTGTTCCCTCTCTGTCCCTCGATCGCCGGGAATTGTTGAAAATTGAAGGCGTCCATCACTATGAGGAACGCAATCTCTATTCCCTGATCCGGTTGAGAAATCCTCGCACCCGTTTGATTTATGTGACATCCCAACCCTTGCATCCGACAATTGTAGAATACTACTTACAATTGTTACCAGGAATTCCATTTTCTCATGCACGCGATCGTCTCTTGCTATTTTCAACTTACGATGCCTCGGCTAAACCCCTGACGCAAAAAATTTTAGAACGTCCCCGTCTTATGGAGCGCATCCGGCAGGTTTTGCGTCGAGATAAATCTTACATGATTTGTTTTAATTCCACGGAGATTGAACGAGAGTTATCAGTACAATTAGATATCCCCTTACTGGCATTAAATCCAGAATTATTAGAGTGGGGAACAAAAAGCGGTTCCCGCCAGATTTTTGGAGAGTGTGACATTCCCCATCCTCCGGGAAGTTTATCCGTTTGGGATATCGAAAACCTGGCAGGTGCCACGGCTGACTTGTTAGCAAAAGCAGCCCATTTAAAACGGATTGCCATTAAATTAAATGAAGGGTTTTCGGGGAAAGGAAATGCTATTTTAGACGTGCAATCGCTTTATGAAATTGCCCCAGAAAATCGGGTTTCTGCCATTCGCGATCGCTTTGAAACCATGAACTTTCAAGCGGAGGGTGAAACTTGGGCCAATTTTTCCAGCCGTATTCCTGAATTAGGCGCAATTGTCGAAGCCTATATTGAAGGAAACGACAAGCGATCACCAAGTGTGCAAGGCAGAATTCTCCCCAATGGTGAGGTAGAAATTATCTCCACTCACGACCAAATTCTCGGAGGAAGCGATCAGCAAATTTTCCTCGGCTGTCAGTTTCCGGCAGATGAAGGCTACCGAATGCAAGCGCAGGAACTCGGGTTGCGTGTAGGTCGAAATTTAGCGGCTAAGGGAGCATTAGAACGCTTTAGTGTGGACTTTTTGGCAGTTCAACGCCAGGATAGCGATCGCCCTGTATGGGATCTGTATGCGATCGAAATTAACCTCCGTAAAGGCGGCACTACCCATCCATTTATGGAACTCAAACTATTAACCAATGGCCGGTATAATTTATCCACCGGCTTATTTTACAGCCAAACCGGACGTCCCAAATATTATTTTGCCAGCGATAACCTTCAAAAAGACCGCTATCGGGGATTGCTTCCAAATGATTTGATGGATATTATTGCTTATCATCAACTTCATTTTGATAGTTGTACAGAAACCGGGACTTTATTTCATTTAATGGGGTGTTTATCCGAGTTTGGAAAACTGGGATTAACCAGTATTGGCAATTCCCCAGAGCAAGCCGAATCTATTTACAATCATGTCGTAAAAGTCCTCAACAAAGAAACCGGAGGAAAGGGAAGGGATGAAGATAGATTATCGGCTATTACTCCGGCGATCGCCTCCTCGGGAAATTTACATTAAAAAATGAAAATTAGAACCATTACTACAGGGATTTCCCTCGAATCCCCAACGGATAGTGCGCGAATTCAAAAAGCTGCTCAGTTTAACGCTCAAGCTCAAGAGATTTTAGAAAATCAAGGCTATGAAGTTCAAAGCACCCGAATTTCTACCCAATCTTGGGAAAATTATTTATTAAAATCTTCTGCATCTGCACTGCTGTCAAATCTACAAGAACTTGAAGAGATTTGCCAAAGTCTGAATCTGAGTTTTTTTAATATCGGGTATGGAGAGCATCCAGAATTTATTTCCCTCATTCCCTCCATTCTCAAAAATACAGAACGGATTTTTTGTTCTAGTAAAATTGGAGAGTGCGTCAGTAGCTAAATTATAAAAATAATCCTTAATTTAGCTACTGACACCCCAAATTTATCATATTTTCTGAATAGGAAATCTCAGGAAAAAAATAGGGCCCTACCGTGTCCCTACAGGTAGTTTACTCGTCAAAATTTACCAGTAAACTAGGAGAAGTGAGGACAAATACATCCCGAGTTCCCACCCCATCTTCTAGGGGTTTAATGGGAGTGGTGAAGTGGAAGAAATCGCGATCGTTGACGAGTAACAATTCACCGGAGTAGAGGGTTTTTGTAAACACGGGTTTTTCCCGACGTGCCATATAGAGATGAGTCCCTCCCCCTTGAATATTGTGGCGATCGCAGGAGAAAATCGCCACAAAATCTGCACCATCTTGATGGATGCCTTCAGGCGCAGGGTTCCCATAGTTTTTCGGGGAACAGGTAGTGCGGATTTGATGTACACCGATTTCTACACCCGGTTTCAGCTTGCAGTAATGACTCACTTCTTTAACAAGTTGCTTAAACTCATTAAGCGTGATTAGTCCATCATCTAATTCCGCATACTGCCGCTTGACACCACCTACAACTGAATTGTAATCTTTACTCTGGTAAAAGTACCCATGAGGGAGGTGAATCAACTCATTTTCCCTCAGTTTAAACCGCGATAACCGTCGCAGTCTATAGTTGCCTTTGATATAAGGGTCTAGGGGTAAATTATTAAAGTAAGGCTTAAAGACATCCAGCACAATGGAGTCAATCTTCTCTAAAGCAAAGCTGATACCATAGCTGGTTTCCGGAGATTCCCGTAGTGTTTGCATCGTATTAACCCTCGGTTTGCGTTGCTCCCCGATAAAGAATCTGCTTCTTTTCTCTATCTACTTCTAGTATAAACAAGTTTTATAAAAATGGGGCTAACTTTCCGCCTATCTGTGCAAAGTTATGATAAAGACTCGTGAGATAAATAAGTATAAATTCCCTGTGATTCCGGGGATAATTTGCGAGAATGTCATCCCAGTTGTAGCGATTAACGGGACTGATTAGAGGCAGTGTCAGGGGTGGGGAAGAAAGCGGTAAAATACTGTAATCACGTCGTTTGAGGTAAGATTCCCAGTTCATCGCACTCCGAGTGAAAATGGCGATCGCCTACAATAGTCTTGGCGTGATTGAGAGTTCCACTGATGGCAGCGATTACGATAACGATTGACGGCGAAGACTCCGAATCGGCAGCACAGGAGTTACTGGCAATTCCAGGAATAGCCGGTATCCTGTCAGTAGAGGAGGGCCCGAAAAAAACTGAAGTGCTGACGACTGTAGCCTCTATTATTACTATTGTCGGTGGAGCCCTCTCCATTGCGGAACAGATTCGCAAGTGGTATCAGGAAGCACAGCAAAAGCGTCCCGGCAATTTGGACGTACTCCTGGAAGGGGAAGATGGAAATCGAGTCCTCCTGGAAGATGCGACAGTAGAGGAAATTGTCCAAATTCTCCAATCCATCCGTTAATCCTAGAGGATTGTGCCTCCTTGCCGATTGGGTATTGAGGCACTAACCTCACCTTTTTTATGCGCTTGCTGCAATCTCCATTAAGGTTACGCCATCATGCAAACCCTTCGCATTCAGCTTAAAGACGTTCAACCCAATCGCGTCGAATTGCGCTATTGCCTTGAACCCCAAAAAACTTATGAATCGCAGTTTCTAAGTATAGCACAAATTGCCGATTTAGTCAAAGAATCTAAGCTCAATTATTACCACGGACCCCCCAGACTGCGGGAAATGGGGCAGAAATTGTTTTGCTGGTTGGATGGGGATGGGCGGTGGTTGAGTCGCGCGATCGCAGAATGCCAGCAAGGGGGATTAATTTTAGCCATTGCCACCCCTGAAAAATTGGCGCATCTGCCTTGGGAAGTGCTCCATGATGGCACGAGTTTTTTAGTGGAGGGGGTGAACCCGGTGGTGGTCCCCGTGCGCTGGATTGAAAAGAACACCCCGCCACCTCCGACCCTGGAAGCGCGACCCTTGCAGGTGTTATTTATGGCAACCTCACCGGGAACTGTGGAACCTGTACTTGACTTTGAGGCAGAGGAAGCGCGAATTTTGGCGCAGACTGAGGACATGGCAGTGCAGGTGCGCGTCGAGGAAAGCGGATGCGTGGCAGAGTTGGGCAAGTTATGGGCCCGATATCCCCAAAACTTCTTCGATATTTTTCACCTCACGGGACATGGGGATATTCAGCGACAGGAACCCTATCATCCCTATTTCATCACCGAGACGGAAACGGGAGAACGCCATGATGCTTTTGCGCAGGAACTGGCCGAAGTGTTTCGCCATCGCTGGCCCCAGTTAATCTTTCTATCCGGATGTCACACGGGACAGGCAGGGAATCACGGCGCGGTATCGTCAATGGCGGAAACCCTGATTCAGCAGGGGGCGCGGGCGATATTGGGTTGGGGTATGTCTGTACAAGACACCACTGGCACTGCTGCTGCTGCACATTTATATGAGAAGTTAGCTGCGGGATATTCCCTTGGTGAAGGGTTAGGCAGTACCTACCGCTACTTGCAGAAAGAAAAAATCAAAGATTGGCATCTGCTGCGGTTGTATGTGCGCGGGGACTGTCCCGGGGCCTTGGTGGAACCCTTGGGCGATTATCATTGGCAACCGCCACAACTGCCCCAGGAACAGTTCCTCGACCCCCTCACCCAGGAGGTGCGAGTGGCGACTCGGGAGGAATTTGTGGGACGTCGGCGCTACCTCCAGCGCTATTTACGGGCGCTGAAAGGGGGTAAGTTTCTCGGTGTAGTGATTTACGGCATCGGGGGTCTGGGGAAAAGTACCGTAGCGGCGCGGTTGCTGGAACGGATGCCGGAGTATGAACGCATCTTTATCTATCGCGGGTTGGATGAGGCGAAGTTAATCAACCAACTGTCTCGGCAATGTACGAATGAGACCGGGTTGGAAATTTTGCAAGGGAAACTCTCCCTGATGCAGCGCTTGACCAAGTTTCTGCAAATGGGTTTGAATTCCCAGAAGCAGCAGTTGATATTCGTGCTGGATGATTTTGAGGCAAACATGGAACTGAGGGCAGATGGGAAGGCAGAGTTAAAACAGGAAGTCGTGGAGGTAGTCAGGGATTTGCTGAGTGCGATCGCCCAATCCCGGGGTCCGCATCGAGTCATCATTACCTCTCGCTACGATTTTACTCTCCCCGACCCCACCCTGAATCGTCGCCTGTATCGGGAACCGTTGGCAGCATTGCGGGGGGCAGATTTACGCAAAAAGTGCCAGCGACTCGAATCATTTTCACCGGATTCTGAGGTAGATGCAGAGTTGCAAGAACGTGCGAAAAATGCCGCAGATGGCAACCCGCGTTTGTTGGAATGGTTGAATCAAATCTTGCTAACGCGATCGGTGGCAATTTCTAAAATTATCACCAAAATGCAGGAAGCCGAAGCCGAATTTCGCGCCGATATTTTAGCTGAAGAATTACTGAATCAGCAGGAAAAAGACTTGCGGGAAATGCTGCGCTTGGGGTTAGTATTTCAGGTACCCGTCCCCAGGGCCGCATTCACAGAAATTTGCACCAAAATCCGCAACCTGGAGACCCACATCACTCGCGCCATTTCCCTGGGATTGTTAGAAAATATCAAATCCATTCCCGCAGATGGCGAGTTGCTCCGAGTGCCGCGCCTGTTGCCCCTGGCAGTAACAGAAGATGATGAACCGTTGCACACTCAAGCCGCAGAGATACTATATCGACTCTGGTGGGAAGAATCGGAAAACGACACAGAGGAAAGACTGCTAGAAGTTCATCGGTTAGCTTGGGCTGGAAAAGCGGGAGAAATTGCAGCAAAAATTGGTCACATATTGAGCAACACATGGACACATCAAAGCCGATTTAAAGAGTCGTTAAAAATATGCCAAGACACCTTAACGGTTGTTGAAAATTATCGGATATTTCATCAAATTGGGATTTCTGAGGAACAACTCGGGGAGGTAGAAAAGGCTAGAGAACACTATCAACAGGCTTTAGACCTTTGTCCCCTAGAGGATAAACGAGAAAAAGCTATTATTGTTCATAATTTAGCAACCTTCAAAGCCAAGCAAGGAGAAATCGACCAGGCGCTCGCCCTTTACACCGAATCAATGGAACTCTTTGAACGCATCGGGAGCACCCTGCAAGGGAAAGCGTTGACTTTGCACTCTCTGGCTATTATCAAAGCCAAGCAAGGAGAAATCGACCAGGCGCTCGCCCTTTACACCCAATCGCTGGAACTCAGTGAACGCATCGGCAACCTGCAAGGGAAAGCGGCGACTTTGCACCAGCTCGCTGGTATCAAAGTCAACCAAGGAAAAATCGACGAGGCGCTCGCCCTTTACACCCAATCGCTGGAGATCGACGAATGCATCGGCATCGTGGAAGGGAAAGCGGCGACTTTGCACCACCTCGCTGGTATCAAAGCGGACCAAGGAGAAATCCACGAGGCGCTCGCCCTTTACACCCAATCGCTGGAACTCAACGAACGCATCGGCATCTTGGAAGGGAAAGCAGCGACTTTGTACTGTCTGGCTAGTATCAAAGCGGACCAAGGAGAAATCCACGAGGCGATCAACCTTTACACCCAATCGATGGAACTCGATGAACGCATCGTCAACCTTGAAGGGAAAGTGGTGACTTTGTACCAACTGGCTAATATCAAAGCCAAGCAAGGAGAAATCGACGCGGCGATCACCCTCTACACTGAATGGCTGTACTGCCTAGCTATTATTAAAGCCAAGCAAGGAGAAATCGACGAAGCAATCGCCCTTTACACCATATGGATCAAACTCTTTGAACGCATCGGCAGCACCCTGGAAGGGTAAGCGGCGACTTTCCACTGTCTGGCTAATATCAAAGCCAAGCAAAGAGAAATCGACGAAGCGATCGCCCTTTACACCCAATCGCTGGAACTCAACGAATGCATCGGCAACCTGAAAGGGAAAGCGGGGAATTTAGTAATGCTGGGACAACTGTTAGCAAGTCGAGGTGATTTTACTACTGCTTTACAATATATGCACCAATCTTTAGAGATTTTTGAGCGTCTACGTTCCCCTGAAGCAGAGAAAGTACGGAGAATTATCGCGCAAACGGAGAAAAAAGCAGAAAAATGATATTCAATCAGGGAAAAAGCATTTCCCTTTTGAATATATTTTATCGATTCAGAATTTCTTTTCTGTGAATCAGTCCATCTGCTCGCACAAAGGTGGGATCGTCCTCTCCAACTCGTTCCGCAAGCTGTTGGCGCAATTGGCGAGCGTTGTCTAATTCTCCCCTATCAATCACCCGAAAGAGTTGCTGAAACTTTTCTTCGATTTCTGGGGGACGTTCGGGAGTTCCCATCAGGGTTTCCAGAATGCGATTGCTATCTTTGCCAAAGGACCGCAATCGCTCAATGACGATTCCTTCGGGCGTCATTTTTAAAAGCTGCACCCATTCCACATCACTCATCACTTGTGGAGAATGAGTAGTGACGATAAACTGGCAGTTAGGAAAGGTTCGGGTTAAGGCGGGAATAATCCCCCGTTGCCATTTGGGATAAAGATGTAATTCTATTTCATCAATCATGACGACACCGCTACCTTGGAGGGGATTTTGCTCGGTGTTGGGGTTGGCGATCGCCAAGCGTCTTGCTAAATCCCCAATTAACGCCAATAAGCATTTTTCTCCGTCGGAAAGTTGGCTGACACTGAGTTCTTGTCCCTGTTTGGTGAGGGTCATTCGCAAAGGCGATCGCTGAATTCTCAAGTCTTGAATATCGCCTAATATCCCGGAAATGGCTTGTCTGACTGCTTCTAACTGGCGATCGCGATAATCAATGGACTCTCCCCAGAGTCGTTGTTCATTCTCTAAATCTTCCCGTTGTCGAAACCATTCAAAAAACCGTCTAAAATTGACTGTTCCTCCCGTCAGAGCCTCTTCATAAGTGGCGATCGGCTCAAACAAATGCTTTTTCCGAATTCGTAAGGGAATATCCAAGACTGCACGATTGGTCGGATAGTAAGCAATCACAGGTAAAGCAGCATCTGAATTTTTATCTAAACTTTCGTGAATTTCACCGACAATTTGCCTTAATTGGACTAAATCACTGCTGGTTTCTTTGCTGCGCCCAGTTCTTGTTTTAGTTCGGGACCACTTGACAGTTTGCTCAGAGTTATTGAGGCTAAGGGTAATTTCAGAATAAATTTCTTTCGCCCCATTTTTAATATCTTCCTCGGTAAAAAACTGTCCTGAAGTCTGCGGATTTTGGAGTCGAGCCGGAAACCAGGATAAAAGTATGGCTAAACAATCCAAAATACTAGATTTTCCTACTCCGTTCGCGCCGATAAATACGATAGATTCAGATGGAGGAAACTCCAAAGTTAGATTATCGATTCCTCGAAATGACTTGATGATTAAGCGTTCGACTTTCATTTAGGTTGTCCAAATTTTATAATAAATTGATTGTCAATATTTCAAAAAGTTAACGATTTTCTCGATAGACAAGATTTAAACCACTGGAGGGATATACCGTAACAGCATTTCATCTAACACTTCTAACTGAATGGGTTTGCTTAAATAATCCGTTGCACCGGCGGCTAAACAGCGTTCGCGATCGCCTGACATTGCCATTGCGGTTACCACGACTACTGGCAACTGTTGCACATTCGGGTTTTTTCGTAACTCATGGACTAATTGTAACCCCATTGCTAAATGAGCAAACTGGACATCTAACAAAATTAAATAGGGGTCAAAAGATGCTATTTCTTCGAGAAAATTGGCGCTGTAGCCAATCAATTTGACATGATGTCCGACGGCTTGTAAATAGTCTTGCAATAACAAGGTGCTGGAACCATCATAATCGACAATTAAAATTCGACCATTGCGATCGCCTGTTTCAGTAATGATAATTGCTGGAAGTTCATCAATGGGAACCGAAGGAACATATCCCGGAGGTGGGTCGGGCAAAATAATTGTAAACCGACTCCCCACTCCCAAGGTCGAACTAACGAGTACATCCCCCCCATGCAACTGCGCTAAATCTCGCGTTAGTGCTAACCCCAATCCTGTACCTTGGATTTTATGATTGAGTTCATTATCCAGTTGCCGAAACGGGTCAAATACCAAGGGTAAATGTTCTTCACAAATCCCGATTCCTGTATCGACAACAGTAAATCTAATTCCCCCAGGCTGCTTTTCTACAATTAATGAAACTTCCCCTTTCGGGGTGAATTTAATCGCATTGGAGAGGAGATTCAGCAGCATTTGTTTGAGGCGACGTTCATCGGCTATGCAAACTTGCAGTTTGGGGTCAATTTTACTCGTCAGTCTCAATCCCCGGTCCACTGCCCTTTCTTGCATGACTTTGAGACAATATTTACATATATCACGAACCGGAATTTCAATAAATTTTAACTCTTCTCTACCTGCTTCTACTTTGGATAAATCTAAAATATCATTAATTAGTTCTAATAAATGGTCGCCGCTGCTTTTAATCCGGCTAATATATTCTTTTTGTTTAGGATTCAGACTGCCAAAAATTTCTCTTTGTAACATTTGAGACAGCCCTAAAATAGAATTTAATGGCGTTCTAATTTCATGACTCATTTGAGCCAAAAATTCACTTTTAGCTCGATTTCTAGCTTCCGCAATATCCCGGGCACGGGCGACAGCTTCGGCTTGTTTATGTTGGGTAATATCGGTGATAGCGGCGACTACTCCATCAATCCGACCCTGGCGATCGTACAACGGGGCGGCATTAATGGAGACAAAAATCTGGCTGCCATCTGGACGGGCGATCGCATACTCCATTTCATACACGGGTTTTCCCTTTTGCATCACTTGCAAAAATGGAAGTTGATTTTCAGGTAAACCCCGTCCCTCTACAGGTTGAATTTGCCAGATCGGTTCATTATAGCTACGTCCGATCAGGTCTTGTTGAGACAGTCCTAAATGTTTTTTTGCCGCAGCGTTCGTTAGGGTAATTCGCCCTGTACTATCAAATACTAAAATCCCATCAGCATTGGTTTCAATAATCGCATCTAGTCGCCGTTCATTCAGTTCTAGTTGCTTTTTAGACTGCTTAATTTCTGCGGTATAGCGCACGATCGCATAGTACAAAATAATCGCGACGACAGACACATACAGGCAACCTTTGAGCGTTTGCAGATGAGTTATATTTTGGAAACCCGGTTGCTGAAATAAAAGCGCTATCACGCGATCGGAACCGATAATCCATAATCCGCTGATCAATAAATAAATACTGACGATTCGACGTGGAGATAGCTTCATGATGATTCGCCATTGTCTCATCTGAGTCTGCCTGTTAATTTTCTCTAACTCGCTAAGTTTTAGCCCAGATCAACGATGGGGGTTTAATTCTCCTTGCCACCTTTTATGGATTGAGGTATAATTTACAACAAAATTAAGAAGAACGCTACAAGTTAGACGAGAAAAAGCAGTCCAAGGGGCAACTCGCAAAGACTTCTACTCAAAGGGTTTACCCCTCTGAGGCTAAGGGAGTCGGAGGGCGTGACGAACTGGATTCGGCAGAAGGGGAATTTGGGGCGATCGCCTCAGGAATGCCCACTTGTTCCGCCCTGAGTTTCGGTTTCAAATATAGATTTTCCACTAATGCTGCACCTCCAGCAACCCAAGGCGGAACGATTAAAGCACCCACGATTCCCAACACTTGAACCCCACCAATTACCGAGAGTAACTGATATAAGGGATGAACTCCCACAGAAGACCCGACTAATAATGGATCCAAAACATAGGTTTCTACATTCTGGATGACCACAAATAAGATTAAAACAGAAAAAAATAACCACCCCCCTTGAGACACGGCTACAATTAGCGCCGGAACGGCCCCCAAAATCGGCCCTAAAAAGGGAATTAAATTAGTGACTCCGGCGATCGCCCCCAAACCCAAAGCAAACTCCCCTAACCCTAATGCACTCAATCCCACACTGGTTGCTACCGCCAACAGCCCCGAAACTAACACTCGACCCCGAATATAGCCACCCATGCGCTGACTAATCGGCATGACTTGAGTTTCCAAACGCTCATCCCAAGGTTTGGGAAACAGTTGCACTAGGCTTTTAATTAAACTGTGACTATCTGCCACCATATAACCCGAAATAAAGATAGATAAAATTAGAGTAACCACACCCCCCAGCAAGCCTCTCGTCAAGCCATAAGAACGGAGTACCAGTTGTTGCGTTGAGCGAATTCCCCAGGTGGTTAAAGACTGGGTATCAAAAAACTGCCGTACAAACTCCGGAGGTGTATCAATCAGTCTGGCGGCTAAATCTTCTGCAATTAACCGCAACGTTTCTAAATAAGAGGGAAGCTGACGGATTAATCGCTGAATTTGATCGAGGGCCGTAGGTCCAATCAGCAACACTACTCCAGTTAAGCCACCGATCAGAGTGAGGTAGGTAATAATTGTGGCAATCCATCGGGGAATTCGCCATTTTTCAGCCCAATTCACGACCGGAGAGATGGAAGCGGCGAGGACTACAGACACCATCAAGGTAATCAGCAAACTCCGAAGTTGCCACAACAGCACCACCAGCAAACCCAGGGTGAAAATGAGCAACAGTGTCATTAGAGAAATTTTAATGCGCTGGGGGGACATAGCTCATCAAGGATAAAGAATCGATAATTAATAAAGGGTTGTTATAGATGAGGCGATCGCCCTTTTATTTGGGGTGAAAACTGCGATCGCGCCGGGTTCCGCTAGGAAATCGCCTCCGAGGATTTATCCCCTCTGTTGCCAACGAAAAGCTCTTAATTGCGATGCCATTGGGTGACTCCTCCGGGGTTATCAATTAAAGTAATCCCGAGTTCTTGCAGTTGATTCCGAATGCGATCGGCTTCAGCAAAGTTTTTCCCCTGACGCGCCGCGAGTCGTTGCTGAATCAGGGATTCAATCTCTGCCTCGCTGACTCCCCCGGGTTCCGGTGTAGAACTTTCTGCCTGGAAATTCAGTTCCAAACCCAGAACCTTCCCTAACTCCCGCAAGGTAACCCATTGCTGTTGTAACTGTTGCGGGTCCATTTCCAGTTTCCCTTGATGCACCCAAATATTGCCTTGACGACGTAATTCCTTCGCCAGTTCAAACAATACCGCCAAAGCCGATGGGGTATTCAAGTCATCATTCATCGCCGCCTGAAATCGTTCGACGATGGAATCAGATTCAGAGGCGATCGCCTCTGAATCCAAATCCCACCCCAACTTACTGCCATACTCATAGCCAAAGCGTAATCCCTCCTTGAGCGTCGTCCAGCCATTTTCCGCACTGGCGATCGCCTCATCGGTAAAATCTAAGGGTTTGCGATAATTGGCTTGCAGGACAAATAGCCGTAGCGCCATCGGATCTACGCCCCCCTTATCCAGCAAATCGCGAATGGTTGTAAAATTGCCCAATGACTTAGACATTTTTTCCCCATTCACTGCCACCATGCCATTATGCAGCCAATATTTCGCTAAAGGTTGACCCGTCACTGCTTCCGATTGAGCGATTTCATTTTCATGATGGGGGAAAATTAAATCTGCACCCCCAACATGAATATCAATCGTCTCTCCCAATACCTCGCGCACCATTGCCGAACATTCAATATGCCATCCGGGACGTCCCGCACCCCAAGGCGATTCCCAGGAGGGTTCCCCGGGTTTTGCTGCCTTCCACAAGGCAAAATCAAAGGGGTCTTGCTTTTTTAGTTCCTCCGGGTCCTGGGCCTCTACCCGACCACTGGCCCCCGCCTGCATTTCGGACAACTGCCGTCCCGAGAGTTTTCCATAATCATTAAACTGCCGCACCTTGTAATAAACATCGCCACCAGCAGGATAAGCAAAGCCTTTTTGTTCCAATTGAGCGATCAGGCGCTTAATTCCATCTAACGTATGAGTAGCGCGGGGATAAGCATCGGCTTCCAGGACATTAAGCCGCGCCATATCTTCAAAATAAGCCTGAGTGTAGCGATCGGCCACTTCCTCCATTGATGACCCTTCCTGCCTTGCGCGGTTGAGGATTTTGTCATCAATATCGGTAAAATTCTGCACATAGCGCACGGCATATCCCCGCCATTGCAGATAGCGGCGCAGAATATCCCAGATAATATAGGAACGGGCATGACCCAAGTGGCAATAATCGTAGACCGTAACCCCACAACAATACATCCGCACCTGGCCGGGTTGGGTTGGCTCAAACGGGTCCTGACGACGGGTGAGGGTGTTGTACAGCGTTAAGGTCATAATTGAAAGATAGAAAACGGTATTGCATCAGAGAATTAACTTCCGTCAACGGTTTGGCTCAGTTGTGCAGGCACTTCCTGAAAAAGTAGACTGCTCCAAATGAGGTTGACTGAATGACTTAACTGATTCTATCGTTTATGATGTCCCGATGGGCTGTGCGGCGATCGCTCTAGCATTTTAAACTCATGCGGATTATTGTCGAAGGCTGGCGTTTTCTTCCTCACTCGTATTCTCTAATCAATCAGTTCCTACTCCTCGAACTGCTCGATCGCCCTCAAATCCAACTCTTCCACCGGGATATGCCCTACGTTACCGATAATTGGCAGCCCGTTAGTGGTTTATTGGGAGAATCCCGAGAAAGAAAATTACACTTTATTCCTAAACCGACTCCGGACGAATCGGCTGATGCTATCCTCCGAGTCTATTGTCCGTTTAATTTAGCCAGTTCTCCCGCTAAACGCACCGTCATGTTTGGCTGTACGGAATGGGGAATCGTTCCTCAGACAATCCTGCGCGGGATGGGAGTCTCATCATTCCGGGAGGCTCATGCTAATTCAGATACCATTATTGTCACCGCATCTCATTGGTCCCGGGATGGATTTATCCGCAGTGGTGCTGACCCCGATCGCGTGGTGGTCATTCCCCTCGGCGTGGATACCCACTTCTACAAACCCGCCTCCTTGGAGAGACGCCAAGCATTACGTCAGGAATTTGGTTTAGAGGGAAAATTTGTCTTTTTCAAGAATGGATTGCTCTTTAACAACCGCCACGGGGTTGCTCGCTTGTTGAAAGCATTTGCCGCCATTGTTGAAAAATTCCCGGACGCGAGATTAATCTTTAAAGGTAGAGATTATCTGTTTGAATCCCGCCAAGAAATTGCTAAACTTTGTAGTAAAACACTCACGGAAACCGAGTGTAAAAATGTTCAATCTCGATTGACCTATATCGGTAAAAATCTATCCTGCTCGGATCTGGCTTCTCTGTATCACATTGCTGATGCTTATGTCTCTCCTTATCTAGCCGAAGGATTTAATTTGCCCGTTTTAGAGGCGGCAGCTTGTGGATTGCCAGTTATCTGCACCCAAGGAGGACCGACGGATGATTTTATTCATCCCGATTTTGCGTTTCCCATCGATAGTCAATTAGAAGAGCGTCAGATAGAATCTGGGGAAATGGGATTGGTTGTTGCTCCCGATGTAGATCATTTAATTGATTTGATGCAGCGGGTTATTGAACAACCGAAATTGCGGGAAAAAGCTCGACAAGCGGGACCCAAATGGGTAGGCGATCGCTTTACATGGAAGCAGGTACTCGATCAGTATTTGAAGGTACTTGCCCCTTCACCTGTGCACCCCTCTACGCCCCCCCCAATCCATCCGCCACAGGATAAAGAGACTCGAAAAATTATTGTGGAAGGTTGGCGGTTTCATACCCATTCTTATGCGATCGCCAATCAGTTTCAGCTACTGGAAATGCTCCAATATCCTAATTTGGAAGTCTTTCATCGAGATGTTCCTTTTCTCACTCGAAATTCTCACCCCACTACGGGTTTACTGGATGAAACCTCGGAAGCAGCTTTACGGGCGATCGCCCCTCCACCCCTAAGCCTAGTTGCCGATGCCACACTCCGGATGTACAGTCCCTTTAATTTTACCCCAGCTTTCAACAGCGATCGGACTTATCTATTTGGAACCACTGAATGGGGAATCGTCCATAAAGAACTGTTACGACTCAATGAAGGCGAGTCTTTGGAAGCCTTGCATGGAAATTCTAATACCGTCATTATTACTTCTTCTCAATGGTCAAAAGAGGGATTTCTCCGCAGTGGTGCTGACCCGAGTCGCATTGTTACCGTGCCTCTTGGGGTCGATCCAACCCGTTACAAACCACTCCCTAACGACGAACGGGCTATTTTGAGAAAAGACTTAGGATGGAAAGAGGACGAATTTGTTTTTATAAATGTCAGTAGCATGACTTTAGAAAAAGGAATTTTTCCGATAGTTTTTTGCTTTTCTAAACTGCTTGAAAAACATCCTAAAGCTCGATTGATATTAAAAGGGTCTGATTTTATTTACAAATCTTGGGAATCTATTGTTTTTACTTCCCAAAAGATTTTAAGTGACCGCGAGTTAGAACAATTCAAAGGGCGAGTGACTTACATCGGACATCCTTTATCCAGTTCAGAATTAATTCGCTACTATCAAGGTGCTGATGGATACCTTTCTCCCTATTCGGCGGAAGGATTTAACCTCCCCGTCTTAGAGGCGATCGCCTGTGGATTGCCGGTGATTTGTACAAAGGGTGGACCAACCGACGAATTTACCCACTCGGATTTTGCGCTGCCTATCAAAAGTGAAGTTCAATCAGTTGAATATCATGGGGAAATGCGCTATTTTTTAGCACCCGATTGGAATTGTTGTATTGAGTTAATGGAACAACTGATTTCCAAACCTGAGTGGCGAGAACAAGTACGAACCTCTGGTCCTCAATTTGTGCGCGATCGCTTGAGTTGGAAACAAGTCGTCGCTCAGTTACTAGATGTAATGTTACCGGAAAATTTGCCCCACCCCTCAACCCCGGTAACCGCACTATCTCACCCAAAAACAGCTTCGCCCAGCCTCCAAGAACAAGTAGCATCGTTCCCCTTTTGGTATCACAAAATTCAGTTACCGGGTGGAATTGTCACCCCCGGAGATAATCCCCGCAATGCCCAAATGTATGGGGTCCCAGAGGACCTGAGCGGAAAACGAGTCTTAGATGTGGGGGCCTGGGATGGCTACTGGACTTTTGAGGCCCTGAAACGCGGTGCTCGGGAAGTGGTGGCGATCGATGACTTTTCCGACTATCTCGGACGGTTGGATCAACGCGATCGCCGCGCCTGGGAAACCTTTGATTTCTGTCGAGAGGCGATCGGATTTGACGAAACCCGATGTCAACGCCTAGAAAAATCCGTGTATGACCTCAGTGAGGCAGAATTAGGCCGCTTTGATGTCATCTTCTTTTTTGGAACCCTTTACCACCTCCGATATCCACTTTTGGCCCTGGATAAGTTATCTGCTCTCTGTGATGGAGAAATTTACATAGAATCTGCTATTTTAGATGACTTTAGTCCCTACCGAGGCGGCATTGGACAGGGCTATCCCGGACAGCAAAGGGTTATGGAGTTTTATCCCCATGATGAATATGCAGGAAATTCCAGCAACTATTGGGTACCTACCTTATACTGTCTGGGTCAACTGGTAAAATCCTCCGGCTTTATCCAGGTTAAAAGCTGGAAATTAGTCGCAAATCCACCCAACTGGGGCTGGTGCCGAGGATTTGCGATCGGTAGTAAAGCAAAGTAGGGCGAGTCGGGCAAATGTAGCCAAGTGTTAATCTGCAATCCCTGGGGATGAAAGCCTCAATCTTCGTCTAAAATCAAACTGGATGACTCATTAGATGAATCTCTAAACAGCCCCTTCTATTTTTTGACACAATTTGATAAACCATGCAGACAACAGCAACCTCTAACCCAGAGTCAGTGGCAATGGATGCCCCAAAATACGGATTGCCCGTTACCATCATTACCGGCTTTCTTGGCAGTGGCAAGACGACCTTACTCAACCACATCCTGACCAATCAGGAGGGAATTAAAACCGCCGTATTGGTGAATGAGTTTGGTGAAGTCGGCATCGATAATGAACTAATCGTCTCCACCGGCGAGGATATGGTGGAGTTAAGCAATGGTTGTATTTGTTGCACCATTAACAACGATTTGCTCGATGCCGTCTACAAAATTTTAGAGCGTTCCGAACAGATTGATTATCTGGTCGTGGAAACAACTGGACTAGCAGACCCTCTACCCGTGGCCCTAACCTTTTTAGGCACAGAACTCCGAGACTTAACTCGCTTAGATTCGATCGTGACTCTAGTGGATTCGGAGAATTACAGCTTGGATTTATTTAATTCTCAAGCTGCGTACAGTCAAATTGCTTATGGGGATATTATCTTGCTCAACAAGGTGGATCTCGTCGAGGAAACCGATGTGGATCTATTGGAGTGCAAGATTCGGGATATTAAAGCTGATGCCAGAATTGTGCGGACCACGAAATCCCAGGTTCCGCTTCCTCTGATTCTTAGTGTGGGGTTGTTTGAGTCAGATAAGTATTTTAAGGATGACAAAGTAGCCTCCCAAGGGGAGCATGATCATGAGCACGACCATCACGATCATGAGCATGATCATTCTAGCTGTGATCATGACCACGGTCATTGTGATCACGACCACCATGACGAACATCATCACCACTCGAATCATTTGGAGATGGATGGGTTCACGTCGATTTCGTTCGAGAGCGATAAACCGTTATCAATTCGCCAGTTTCAGTATTTCTTAGATAATCAGTTACCGGCAACGGTATTTCGAGCTAAAGGGATTTTATGGTTTGATGAGAGCGATCGCCGTCATGTTTTCCACTTGAGCGGCAAGCGATTCTCGATTGATGATGATGATTGGAAAGGTCAACCCAAGACTCAATTGGTGTTTATCGGCCAGAATTTGGATAAAGAAACCTTGCGATCGCAGTTAAACAAATGTGTTTGTTTACCTTCTACCTCTCGCGGCAAAGGCTTTGGGAAATAGAATAGAGGGAAAGATTTGGGAAAGAGGGTAAGGTTTTGATGATAGAGTAAAAAGGCGATCGCTCTTGTAGATAGAGGAGTGATCGCCTTTTTTGCCGTTATTGACGCGACATCTTGGGCGATCGGCAATTCATCAACATCCCTTTATTCAACCTATGCGAGTCGTTATCCAGCGCGTTAAATCTTCTCAAGTCACGGTCGCGGGTCGGGTCGTGGGGAAAATCGGCCCCGGACTTAATTTATTGGTTGCTATCAGCGATCGGGATACAGGGACCGAACTGGACTGGATGGCAAGAAAGTGCTTAGAATTAAGGTTATTTCCTGATCCAGAAGCCGATAGCAGTCGCTGGGATCAATCGGTTTTAGACATCCAAGGGCAACTTTTAGTAGTCAGTCAGTTTACCCTCTACGGGGATTGTCTAAAAGGTCGCCGCCCCTCATTTGACCGTTCGGCATCCCCTACAGTTGCCAAAGAACTCTATGAAAAATTTGTCCAAAAGTTACGAGGAAGTGGCTTAACGGTTGAAACAGGTGAATTTGGGGCGAGGATGGACGTAGATATCCTCAATGATGGACCCGTTACTCTAATTTTGGAGAGGGAGTCCCCAGGCTAAACCCCGGGGTTCCGCTTGGAGAGAGGGTGCAATAAAGGGATGGAATTACGGGCGCTCAAATGCTTGCATCTTTTCCCACAGGCGATTGAGGGGAAAATAAACAACGGGGGCCCACAGACTGCTGAGAATAGCAGAAGCAAGAGCTAGGGGTTGGTGGTAGGCCCAAATGTCACTTAAAGTGCGATCGCCAAGCTCACTAAATTGCAACGCCCGGATCGTATCAGCTAGCACCGACATTCCAAAGACAATCAGAGCCACCGAGATAAAATCTTCCTGGACGTACTTCTGCTTTTGTAAAGTACCCGTGAGATATCCAACCACAGCCAGACCCAAGGCATGACTGGGTTCGGCTGAAGTCATTGCATCTAGAAGCAGCCCCAACACCAGCCCAGCTAAAGCACCTTGCATCGGTTTGCGCTTGATACTCCAAGCCACAACCCAGATTAACAGCCAGTTAGGGGCAACCCCTAATAGTTCCATCCCCGGAAGGCGAGCTGGCAATAGCAACAAGCACACCAACACAGAACCCGCTGTGATCGCCGCATTGACCACTGCCCGCGTTCTCCCGGACAAATGAGACCCGTGAGTAAAAGAAGAAGTTCTCATCGCATTTCCTAATTTTTCAGTTCTTCAGAATCCTCTGAAGAACCAACTTTCTGATAGGGATCAACCACCACCCATTCCAGTAAGCTCATCGGAGCCGTCAGCTCGATCACCGCTTCCGGTGCGGGACTTTTATTCAAATTGATCGACTCTATACGGCCTATCGGCAACCCCGGTGGGAAAAGTTGTGAATAAGAAGAAGTAGAAACTACATCCCCTTTATTAACATCAGGCACCTTCTCAAAGAACTCCATCACTGCCCGAGAAGCCGACTGGCCTCGCATCACCCCCATTTGGCGACTGCGGCTAATCGTCACCCCCACCCGAGAACTGGGGTCGCTGATCAGCAAAACCCGGCTGGTATGGGAAGTAACGCTGCTTACTCTTCCCACAACTCCACCCGGACCCCTGACAATGTAGTTTTCTTTGATTCCATCTTCACTTCCGCGACCCAAAGTTACCTGCTGCCACCAATGATCTGCACTACGGCCCACAATAGGAGCAAGGATTCCTTCTTTTTTATTGGGGGAAACATAGTTCAAGAGTTCTTTGAGCTTTTCATTTTGGCTTTCCAGCTCTTGAACTTGGTTTTCCAGTTCCAGGGTTCGAGCGTTGGTTAGTTGCTCTTGTTGTGTGGGACTCGACTGAAAAGGTCGAGTCGCCCATTGGTAAACTTCAATGACAGCCGAACCTTGAGTGTAGCGAACGACTAAAGCAGCACAGATGGTTAGACCCACCAGTGCCATTTGTAAACCATGTCGATCCCACCAGCGACGCAATGTGTACATTAGGAGTTTTTAGAAACTTCAGTCTTTAGCAGACTATGTAGAATACATAAACCGGAGAAATGGGCTTTACATATTACGAGAACGACCGCTGAACACTCGTTCTAGCTGTTTAAAGTTTTCGAGAACCCGGCCCGTTCCGAGTACAACACAGCTAAGGGGGTCCGCAGCAACATGAGTCACGATTCCGGTTTCGTGGCTAATAAGTGTATCTAGCCCCCTCAATAAAGCTCCACCCCCAGCTAACATAATCCCTCGGTCGATAATATCTGCCGCCAGTTCTGGAGGGGTTCGCTCTAGGGTGCGTTTTACTGCTTCCACAATTACCGATAAAGGTTCGGCCATGCTTTCACGAATTTCAGGCCCCTTAATCGTTACTGTTCGAGGTAGCCCCGACAGTAGGTGCAACCCCCGCACTTCCATCATCGCATCATCATCTTCGTGAGTCGGATATGCTGAACCAATCTGAATTTTGATATCCTCCGCAGTACGCTCCCCAATCACGAGGTTGTGTACTTTTTTCATGTAGTGAATAATTGCTTCATTCAGTTCATCTCCTGCCACCCGCACTGATTCGCTCAGCACCGTTCCTTGCAAACTCAGAACCGCTACTTCTGTGGTTCCTCCACCAATATCGATAATCAAGTTACCTGTCGGCTCTGCAACGGGTAAACCCGCACCGATCGCGGCGGCCACGGGCTCATCGATTAAATAGACATCTCTAGCCCCTGCTTGAGCGGCGGCCTCCATAACCGCCCGGCGTTCTACCCCCGTGACTCCAGAGGGGATTCCGATGACAATTCGAGGCGAAACTAAGGTTCTCCCCTCATGCACTCGGCGGATAAAGTGCTTGAGCATGAGCTCAGCCGTATCAAAATCTGCAATAACGCCATCACGCAGGGGACGCAGGGCAATGACGTTTCCTGGCGTCCGGCCTAGCATTTTTTTTGCATCCTCTCCCACTGCTAATGGCACTTTTTCGTCTTTATCGATGGCAACCACAGAGGGTTCTTGCAGAACAATACCTTTACCAGATACATAAACAAGGGTATTAGCGGTACCGAGGTCGATACCCATATCCCGGGATAGGGAAAAGCGATTGAACAGACCCACTGGTTTCTACGCCCCCAAAACGTGATGCTGTGCGACTATAATGTAACAGAAATGTAACCGAGGTGGATTCTAGTACGTTTTTTGTTCGGAGTCTAGTCCGGCGCGAGAATTTTTTTATCCCACCCGATCCACCAAGGGTGCAACTATAATCCCAAGCCCTCTGGACAAAATCCGGAGAAAACCTTTTCAGACTTTGCGATCGCCTATTGGACCTTCAAAAAATTAGAAACAATCTAAAATTTGTTAGGGTCCTCTTTTACCTCTTTCTTTAACCTTGCCCGTCAAATCCCCTAGCGGATCCAGTTTTCCCCACCAAGTCCAATTTGATTTTAGTTAGGCTCTATGTCTTTGAGGGGCGATCGCTCTCTATCTCCTGTCATTTATTTTCTATTATTAAAATACAGTATAAGTGTGTCTTAATCTAATAAAAAATAAATTTTATAAACTATAGTAAGGCAAGATTTGAAAATTTTATTTTTTCAAATCTTAGAGACAGAATTTTTAATTAACTGCAACAGAATAGAGTACCTAGTGACAACAAAAAAGCCACCTGTTCTATGTAGAGAAACAGGAGGCTTTTTTGTTGTTAAAAGTGACCGGGCACCGAGCTATTTTCCCAGGAGGCTACCCTCCAAGTATCTTCGCCGCAGTCGCGTTTCACGTCCGAGTTCGGGAAGGAGT
>JBBQFN010000021.1:0-90874 GCA_038321985.1 Cyanophyceae cyanobacterium
AGTATTTTGGGGATTTATGAGACTCGTTTTGGTCACTTTTAGAGCTAGAAGCCTTGACTTGTAAGGCTTTCAGTTCCTGGGCTGGGGAGCGAGTACAAAACTAATTAGAAAAACTTATCACCAAAAAGTCTGAAGAGCCCAGAAAACTTATTTAAAGTGAAACATTGGAAAATCATCCAGGGAGATTATTCACAAGCGCCAGATATTGAAGCAACTTGGTTTATCGATCCTCCCTATAAAGATGAATCGGGAACGGGATATCGCTATAATAGTAAAATGATTGATTATCATCATTTAGCTGAGTGGAGTAATAATCGTCAAGGGGAAGTTATTTTTTGCGAGGGAATATCAGGAGACTATTTGCCATTTAAAGCCCTATTAGATTTAAAAGGTGTAGCGGGTAAAACGAGCAAAGAGTTTATTTACTATCGTTCAAATCTTTACAAGCAGCTTGAACTTTTTAACTAATTTGAAAGTTTAAGAACCGCTGATATACCTGGATATATTCAGGTCGGTCTAATAAAACTATCCAGCCTTGGCCCATTTTAAATTTACCGCTGGCTTTCATTCCGCTAACTTTAGTATTTCTTCCCGTCGTTCCACTAACTGCTCCCCAATCATCAATTCTTAGATTATTAGAATAGAAAACAGCGGTAATTTGCGGATAGTTAAAATCATGAATGCTCTCAACAAAGTCCCATACTAATCCCAGCAATTCTTTAACTTCTTGATGATGTGCTTGCCATGTTATCCCTGTTATAGACTGAATTCTAGTCTGACCTGCCCGCAAGTTAGCACCTTTAGTGATATTTCCGACGGTGCATTTAACTTCGAGCCCCACGGGATAGTTTCGTAGCACTTCTTCTGGGGCATTAAGACCCTCTTTGGGAATTATATTTGGATGCCCTTTTTCAATAGGATTCACAAGACTATCTGTTAATTTTGCTAAAGCATCACAAAATATAGAGCCAATGATAGAACTTGTTGTTTTATAATCAATACTTTTATAAATAGATGCGGGTAGATCCTCCATAATTTTATTAGTTAGATTTAGCGCCTCCAGAATCTGTTGATTGCTAATTGTAAAACCACAGTCAATTTGAAAAGATGTTTTAATTCGGTAAGTCATGCTGTTTGTTTGTAGAGCCAAATAAGCCACGAGTGAGGATTTTTATCAGAAAGAAAAGGTAGAAACCTCATCCTTTTAAAAAAGGTGCATTGCGGTCCGACCGTAATGCACCTTTAATTGACAATCAACAACAGGTTATTTGGCTGCGACTTCCACGGGGGGTAGGGAGACTTGAGAGAGGGTATTTGTTGGAAGGGGTTCGATCGCCATCTCAATTTCTGCTTCTTCCAAAGGCGAGGCAATCCACCATAACACCACTGCCGGAACGACTCCCAGAACCATGCTGAGTAATGTCGGAATGACGAAGCGTGAATCTAATGCAACTAAGGTGATAACTGCACCAAAGGCAAAGTTAACAATGTAGGTGATTAAGGGTAATCCTAATTGTGAACGGGATAATCTAATCGGTGCTTTACCCCAAAAGAAGGCAGCAACACTCATGAAGATTGCGCCGGTTCCCATCCATCCAGTGAGATTTCGGTAAGGCATCCCGAAAAAGGCTCCTTCTTCTTGGAATTGCCAGAAGGGGAAGCTGGTTTGACTCATGGCAGGGTCGAGTACGAAGTCCCAGGCGGTGAGGAGGAGTGATCCGAGTGCGATCGCCCCGATTTGTCTCACCCAGTTTGGCAGTTGAATCGATTCTAATCCCGCACGCGCTAAGACGTAACAGACGAGTCCCATATAAAACCAGGACAGGGGAATCGTAAATGGCACTAATCCGGCAACTTTATAGCCTAAGCCACTCAAATATTGATAATGTCCAAAGGGGAACCCGGTACTGGTGCCCAGTAATTCACTCCCCAAGGATAAAACGACCGCAGGGACCATGAAGGTTAACCACAATCGCGTTCCTAGTTCTCTATAGGCATAAAGGGCGACTGCTAAAGCCCCTAAGATGATATAGGAGACTCCCCCTCCAGCCATGCTCCATTGGAAGACTTTCTGGCCGAATTCAGACAGGTTGACGATGAATTCGGGATTGGGTAATACCAGCAGCAGTCCGGCAAGTCCAAAGGCCATTGATAGGGTATGGCTAATCAGGCACAGACGTTCAGCAGTTACAAGTTGCTTCATTGGAATCTAAAATATTCTGATATTCAGAAAACGCTTCATATTAGTTTACAAATGTTTAGGAAAAATAGGGTTGTGACATTTTAATGAGGTGAGGTCCAAAATGGGGCAGATTTCCAGCATAAAGATTGCTGCCTCCTAAATATAGGACAAGTCAAGAGAAAAAACGCTAAATGTAGAGAAATTGAGTAAAATTAATCCCTTGTCTGGAACTCATTACCCTTTTGTCTGGGAAGGAGTGGGGTATCGGTGGCGGATCCGGAATTAAACCGATCGCCAGGGAAATATCCGTGGTAAACATTTTTTAGCTTACTTCAGCAGATGATTGCCTGGAATGGACGGGCTACCGGCTTGATGTGGAGTCAGCTATCTGCACGATTTTTGTACATTTTGAGAACAGGGGGAAATTGTGGCGATCGCAACAACTATCGGAATCACTCTCGGGGCAGCAGCATTGGTCCTGGGAACCGCTGCCGCTGCCATAGAATACCAATACCGCAGAAGACCGGGAAATCAACTGGATTTGACCCCGGGAGAGTGGCACGAAGAAGTCTTATCTCCCGAACGGCGTCACCTGATTGGGGAACTGGAACTAATTAACCGCACTTCCACCCTAGAAATTATGGTGCCGGAAGTCCATACCGAGGTCAAACTCCTCTCAGGCAGTAGCCTAGAAGGAATCACCACCCGGACTGAAGTGATTCCGATGCACCCGGATGAAAAAGCCCGGGATGATAACTATTGGTTTGGCTATATTGTCAAAATTGGCAAAAAAACTCGCATGAAGGTGGCGATTGATATCCAGGGGCCGAATCTCGATCGCCTGAAAGCCGCCTGGATTGCTGTCACTTATGTCACCTATGGACCCGAGGGCCGGATTCCTAAAACCCGCCATGTGGTGGTCCCGTTAAAATATCCGGACCCCTCGGAGTCTACGAACTGGCGCAAGATTCCCGAAGCAGATTCGGAAATTTTACCGATTAAAACCCATTTGCTCACCAACTTGGATGATCCGGTAGATATCGTCAAGCGATATGTAATGCCCCATGCTCAACCCGGGGATATCGTGACCCTTGGGGAAACTCCCGTGGCGATTATGCAGGACCGCTGGCATCATCCCAGTACCGTTAAACCGGGTTTTGTAGCGAAACGGCTGTGCTATTTCTTCTTGCCAACCTCTAGTTTAGCCACCGCCTGCGGATTGCAAACCTTGGTGGATATTGAGGGACCTGTGCGGGTGGCTTTGGCCTTTTTCATTGGGGCGATCGCCAAAGTCTTTGGGAAACCCGGGGTCTTTTATCAGTTAGCGGGAGAACAGGCAAGGCTGATTGATGACGTCACCGGCACCTTGCCACCCTACGATCAATTTATTGTTCTGGGTCCGGACAATCCTCAGAGGGTGGTCGATCTGATCCAACAACAGACCGGATTATCTGCTGCTATCGTAGACGTGAACGATTTAAAAGCGGTTAAGATATTAGCAGCCTCCTCCGATCTTTCTACTGCCGTACTAGAGCAATCCTTGCGGAGCAATCCTGCTGGGAATGCAGACGAGCAAACCCCAGTGGTATTAATTCGTCCGGGCCGGAAATCACAATCCTAAAACAGCGATCGACTATAACGGAGGAAGGAACAGCGCCGATCTTCTGCCTTCCTCCGTTAGGGTGGCGATCGGGCAGGGAAAGATAGCCACCTGTGCTGTTCCACGAGGGTTCCGAAGCCCGGAAAGTTTTTTGCACGGTGCTGTCAAGTAATGCTGAATAAACAGTCCCTCCAAAATGACCTCACACCTGCCCCAAAATCAAACTCTGACGATCCGCCCCCTGCAATACCGCGACCTTGATGCGGTGGCAGAACTCGCTAACGCGACTGAAATTGAGGCGGGCAGTCCCAGCAGTTCTGTGGAAAATGGGTCCCTAGATATTGGGACTCAAATTGATACGGTCCGGCGCTGGTATTGGCCGCTGAAGTTGCTTAGTTTGTTTCCGAATCCACTCCAAAGCCAGTTGTGTGTTCGGGTAGCCCAAGACGATCGCAAAATTCGGGGTGCGATTCAGATGTCGCCGTTTAACCATACCCGCAGCACTTGGCGTGTTGACCGGGTTGTGGTCCCTCCGAGTTCGGAAAAACTGGGGATTGGTTCTCAACTGATCCGCCATTGCTTAGAGTCCATCTGGGAAGCGCGGATGTGGCTGCTAGAAGTAGATGTTAATGAAAAAGACGAACTGGCGCTATATCGGCATAATGGCTTTCAGCCGTTAGCGCAGATGACCTATTGGGCGATCGCCCCGGAATTACTAGAGCAATTGGCCCAAGGGGAACCGGATTTGCCAAACTTGATGCCGGTGAGTAATGCCGATGCCCAACTGCTTTATCAACTAGATACTGCTGCGATGCCGCCCTTGGTGCGTCAAGTGTTCGATCGCCATATCCAAGACTTTCATACCAGCTTGCTGGGTGCAGTTACCCAAGGCATCAGCCAATGGTTGCATAAAACGGAGACAGTGAGTGGTTATGTGTTTGAAACCCAGCGCAAAGCGGCGATCGGTTACTTTCAAGTCCGCCTCAGTCGCAATGGTTCTCAACCCCATGTCGCGGAGTTAACCGTCCACCCGGCTTACACTTGGCTGTATCCCGAACTGGTGGCTCAAATGGCCCGGATTGTCCAAGAATTACCGGCACAATCCTTGCTACTCGCCTCTGCCGACTATCAGCCGGAACGGGAAGAATATTTACAGCAAGTCGGGGCACAACGGATTTCCCATAGCCTGTTGATGTCTCGTTCGGTGTGGCACAAGCTGCGGGAATCTAAGCCGGTTTCTTTGGAATTACAATTATCCGAGGTGCTGCAAGGACTACAGGGCGCTCGGAAACCGATTCCTAGCCGGATGTCTTGGCTCAAAAAGCCTCAATCTGCGGGTTCGGGTAAACAAGAGCCTTCCCAAGCCTCGATTGAAGAACTCGGTTCCTTGTTACCGAGTGAGCAATTGGAGATGACCTTGGAGGATGATACTCTAAGTTAGTAGTTAAGTCATTAGTCAAGGGCTAATGACTTAACTACTAACCTTTGATAGTTAACCCCTTGCAATAATTATAAAGAGACCTCCGGTTCCTCCCTAAGCATGGGGGAACTCGGGAATTAGGCAATAATTTTACTATCAAGAAAGCCCGGTTTTAATCAGGAATGGCACAGAAAATATCAGCACTTGGATTAGATATCGGTCGCAAACGAATTGGCGTCGCCGGTTGCGACGGTACGGGTCTAATTGCCACGGGTATTACTACGATTGAAAGCAAATCCTTTGCTGATATCCTCAGCCAACTTCAGGGGATTATTGAAGAACGGGGGGTAGAGGTTTTAGTAGTGGGATTGCCCTATTCAATGGATGGTTCGATCGGTTTTCAAGCGCGACAGGTCCAGAAATTTAGCAGACGCCTCTCGGCGGCCCTCAATTTACCGATCGAGTTTGTAGATGAGCGCCTCACTTCCTATTACGCCGAACAGATGCTGATTGACCAGAATCTGTCGCCCTCACGCAACAAAGGGTTAATTGACCGAAAAGCGGCGGCGATGATTTTGCAACAATGGTTAGAGGACCGACGCAAAAAAAATCAGTCCCAGGTACGGAAGGAAGAGGAAAAAAGTTAAGCATTTAGAGGGATTGAGGAAAAGTAACCGGCTGATACCATCAAGGATAGATAAAAGCTGGGCGATCGCATTCCGGCGATTGCTGATAAAAGCACTTTATTATATCTTTGTCCTTAGCCTTTTATGAAAAAATTGCTGGATCGCCTGAGGGCTTGGTTGCCCCAACTTCCGATGCAAGTGTGGATTTTAATTTCAGGTCGGTTGTTGTCGGGAATTGGGACCGGATTTACTTTGTTTTATGCCCCAATATTTTTTGTAAATGAAGTTGGATTAACCAAAACTGCCGTAGGGTTAGCCCTAGGGGCGGGTTCGATCGCAGGAATTCTAGGGCGGATTTTAAGTGGTTCCTGGCTAGATGCGCCGGAGTGGGGACGCAAGCGCACCTTACTGTTTGCGGCCATTATTTCCGCGCTTGCCTCGGGGATATTAGCCCTTGCTAATAATTTTGAAATCTTGGTTTTGGGGAATATCCTGATGGGCTTTGGAATCGGCTTATATTGGCCTGCTACCGAGTCCGTTGTGGCGGATTTAACCAATGGAGGACAACGCCATGAGGGTTATGCAATGGCCCGATTAGGAGATAGTTTGGGCCTACAGTTGGGGGTAATTTGGGGCGGTCTTTTGATTTCGTTAACGGGGCAGTATCGGTTATTATTTATTATTGATGCGGCTTCATTTATCGTGTTTTTTGGGATAATTTGGCTGGCGATCACCGAACCCCATCGACAGCAGGTTTCTTCTAAACCGCCCCTGGAAGGATGGATGAGTGCCTTTCGCGATCGCACTCTCATGGTTTATGCGGTGGTTAATATTATGTTTACTACCTATATTGCCCAAATTCAAACCACTCTTCCCCTTTATTTAAGCGATTTTGTGGACTTAGGAGAAAGAGGAAAAGGATTTTCTGCCGGAAATATCGGCGCATTGTTTACCTGGCATTTAGCTTTATGTATCTTGATGCAATTGCCAGTTTCCCGAGTTTTTAAACGGTTTCGACATTCTAAAGTATTAATTATTTCCGGCATCCTCTGGGCAGTCGGATTTATTTTTATCTCAATTACGGGAACGATTTCTACTTCACCCCTAATCACTGCCACGATCGCCTTAGCCATTTTAGCAGTCGCTACGGTGGCTTACAATCCGGCTGCTTCATCTTTAGTCGCCGAAATGGCACCACCCAACCTCCGGGGAGTCTATTTATCTCTAAATTCTCAATGTTGGGCGATCGGCTATTTTATCGGTCCAATATTAGGGGGATGGGTGTTAGATTTACCCCGTCCTCTCTCTGATGGATTATGGCCCGGATTGGTGCTCAGTGTCGGTGTGGCTATCTGGATTTTACAGGTTCTAGATCGGATGTTGGTCAATAGAAAACGGCTTTGTGAATCGCAAATTTGATGAATCCGGAAACGACAGCAAGTCGTTACTACAAAAGGGGGAATCCGGAAACGACAGCAAGTCGTTACTACAAGCGGGGAATTCGTTTTCTTTCTTAGTTCGTAATAACGACTTTAGTCGTTTTCTTTCTTAGTTCGTAATAACGACTTTAGTCGTTCTCTTTCTTAGTTCGTAGTAACGACTTTAGTCGTTCTCTTTCTTTAAACGGGGAATCCGGAAACGACTGAAGTCGTTACTACAAACGGGGAATTCGTTTTCTTTCTTAGTTCGTAGTTTCGTAGTAACGACTTCAGTCGTTCTCTTTCTTCTATCGACGGCGGCTTTGTAGCTTCCGATAAACGTCTCGCAAATCGACGTTATGTTTGGCTAAAGCGACCATTGAATGATAAAATAAATCGGCGACTTCTCCGGCGATCGCATCGGCATCGTCATCTTTACAGGCCATCACCACTTCGGCGGATTCTTCCCCGATTTTCTTGAGAATTTTGTTATCTCCACCGGCTAGAAGTTTAGCGGTATAGGAGTCAGGCGAAGGATGATCCCGGCGATCGCAAATTACCTCAAAAACTTGGGATAGGGTATCTGCTGGGGGTGAGGCAATCTGGCCCTCCACTTGGTGAAAACAACTGCGTTCCCCCGTATGGCAGGCAATATCGCCAATTTGTTCAATCCCGATTAAGAGACAGTCACTATCGCAGTCGTAGCGCAGCGATCGCACTTTTTGCAGATGTCCCGAAGTTGCGCCTTTATGCCACAATTCCTGGCGCGATCGACTCCAATACCAGCATTCCCCAGTTTCTAGGGTTTTTTGCAAAGATTCGGGATTCATCCAGGCCATCATCAGCACTGTTCCATCGAGATAATCCTGGGCGATCGCCGGAACTAGACCCTGTTCATTATAGCGAATTCGATCCACTGGAATCGCTGTTTTATTACTTGCCATTTCCGTCTTAGACATAGCCGTTACCTGAATTTAACATCTTTAATTTTCTGACTCCACCCCTCACCATAATGCTGAACTTCTAAAAAATTTGCATTTTGTGGGGCAGGCTTGTACACTCTAAAAGTCCGCGCGATTCCCAAGGTTGCCGCACTTTCTAACGGTCCAAAAAACCGTGAATCTCGGTCCAAAAAGTACGGTTGCTTGGCCCATTGTTCCATCTGATGCCGATTCAGAAAAAAACAGCCCGAATGGGGATTTTCTGCTCGCTTAATGGTAATGGGTTGACCCATAACCTTCCCCGTTAGCACTAGATTATCATTAAAATAGTGAGCAAAATTATCGGTTCTGCCCGTTTTAAATTCTAACTCAGGGTCAATGTAAAACTTTTTAACCGGCGGGTTTTTGGCGAGTTCAAATCGGTTCGGTTGGAGGACTGCATGATGGCCCATGTACCCCGTAAACCAAGACAACTTTCTAAAAAAATCTGGGTCCGCTAAAATAATATCATCTTCTAAATAGCAATAATAATCATATTGGCCTAGATTTTGTTTTAACACCCCCTGACATTCAAACCCCAAAAGCATGGGATTACAGGCAAAGGATTGATGGGTATAAGAATCCCGCGCCACCGGCAATTGATCTAGAAGATGTAACCCCTGAGTGGTGCAGATAATAACCGAAAGTTGCACCGAGGTTTCCAGATTCGCCGGGAACGTATATAACTGATTCGTGTATTGAAAATAAAACTGCGCCTGACTGTTATAAATGCCATGTAACGATTCAACGCATTGAGTCAGGGCTTGAATCCTAGGCTGGGAGTCGGGGCTTAACGAGGCATAACCGCCCCCTCCCTTGGGATTGAAAACATGAGGAATTGTCACTAAAACCCGCATAGTCGCTGTGGGGTAAAACTCTCTTAATATTTGGTACTAGCGCCAGGGACAGCTATCGGGGTAGGATCGACGATTATAACTGGGACGCTCCCCTTAAACACTTCACACCCAAAAGCCGTATCCTAAACAAAGTCAACCGTTAAGCCTCTGGCAAAGGAGACACCTTTGGTTACAACTACCTTCAATACCACAAAATCCGAAGAAATTTTCGCAGCCGCCCAGAAACTGATGCCCGGAGGGGTCAGTTCTCCAGTGCGTGCATTCAAATCCGTGGGTGGACAACCCATCGTTTTTGATAGAGTCGAAGGCGCTTATGTTTGGGATGTAGACGGGAACGAATACATCGACTATGTGGGAACTTGGGGACCCGCCATCTGCGGACACGCTCACCCAGAAGTGATTGCTGCCCTCCACGATGCCTTAAATAAAGGTACCAGTTTTGGTGCACCCTGTTACCAAGAGAACGTCCTCGCCGAAATGGTGATTGATGCCGTTCCCTCCATAGAAATGGTGAGATTTGTTAACTCCGGAACCGAAGCCTGTATGGCGGTTTTGCGCCTGATGCGGGCCTTCACCGGACGGGAGAAATTAATTAAATTTGAAGGCTGCTATCATGGTCACGCTGATATGTTCCTGGTGAAAGCCGGTTCCGGCGTTGCCACCTTGGGACTACCTGACTCTCCCGGCGTTCCCAAATCTACCACGGCCAATACCCTCACCGCACCCTACAACGACCTGGAAGCAGTCAAAACCTTATTTGAGCAAAATCCCGGTGAAATTGCTGGGGTAATTTTAGAACCCGTGGTTGGAAATGCGGGATTTATTCCCCCGGATGGCGGATTCTTGGAAGGATTGCGGGTGATTACCCAGGAACATGGCGCGTTACTGGTGTTTGATGAAGTCATGACAGGGTTCCGGATTGCTTATGGTGGCGCGCAGGAAAAATTTGGCGTCACTCCCGACTTAACTACCTTGGGAAAAGTGATTGGTGGTGGATTGCCTGTAGGGGCCTATGGTGGACGCCGAGATATCATGGAAATGGTGGCCCCTGCTGGTCCGATGTATCAGGCGGGAACCCTTTCGGGGAATCCGTTAGCCATGACTGCGGGGATTAAAACCCTAGAATTGCTTAACAAATCGGGAACTTATGAGTATCTCGACCAGATTACCAAAAAGTTGAGCGAAGGATTGCTGAAAATTGCTAAAGAAACCGGAAATGAAGCCTGTGGCGGTCAAATTAGCGCCATGTTTGGCTTATTTTTCAATCCCGGACCTGTACATAATTATGAAGATGCCAAGAAATCCGACTTGAGCAAATTTGCCCGCTTCCATCGCGGAATGTTAGAACGGGGAGTCTATTTAGCGCCTTCTCAATTTGAGGCGGGATTTACCTCTTTCGCCCATACAGAGGCAGATATCGATCGCACTTTAGCCAAGGCCCACGAAGTGATGTCTAGTCTATAGATAATCCCATCAAATCGAATTTTCTAGGCAATTTGAGAATGAAGAAATAGGGGAGGGTAAACTTCTTGGTTTTCTTCATTCTCTTTTTCTAAGGTGATTTCTATCAAATTTCAATTTTCAATCAATTTGAGGCTGCTAATTGACAAGTATCAGCCGGAATCCGCTGTTCAAATGTCTATAAAACCCCACACCTTTGAGAAAATCGTTGTTTCTTGTAGGGGCGCATTGCGCCCCTACTATAAATACACTTGGCGCGGCTCGTTTTTATAGACCTTACAGTACCGTATTTCGTATCAGCCGGATGTCCGGCAGCCTGTTACGAATGGGGAGGTAAGTATATATAGGGTAAATCGCTAAAATCCAAGGTAGTATGAAAATACTGGACAAATACTTTACCTTAACTCGGCAAATGTGGCGGCGATTTACAGAGTGGATCAATGGGATTTTGAGTTGGGTGGGGGGTTTATTTAAAAAACCGGAAATGATACCCCCTCCACCGGAGTTACCTCCGTTGAGTGATGCAGATTATGAACGGATTTTTTTACGATCGCTCGACTGGATGGCGGCAGGGGAGGTGGAACGAGTCTGGCAAGAGTTGGGCGATCGCACCCAAGATAAGTTTTTTAAGTCTTGGTTGCGCCGATTTGGTCAAAAGGTACTGGACTCTCCGGTTCCCAATCGTCAATTGGCCCAACGGATGGTGGCATTAAAAGCCATCAACTGTGGGGGAATTTGTGAGATTGCTGCTGAGTATGGCGATCGCCAATTAAACCGAGATTTTCCCCCTTTAACTGAGTCGGAAACGGCGGTTTTGTTTGAGCAATTGTTACAAAAAGTGGGGCAAAATGAGTCGGCAGTGGTGCAGTTTTTGGAAGATGTGGAGAGTAGAATCACGGGCGATCGCTGGGTGACATGGTTACAGGAATATGGCGACGACTTACTGGCAAAAGCCAAGCCAAATTATCAGTTAGTGGCACCGTTACGCCTATTGAAACACCAAATTTACCACCGTCCAAAATTTACGGAATTGGGAAATCTGGCTGGGGCGATCGCCCAGCAATTGGAACAGAAAGAAGAACAAGAAGAAATCTGGGAATATGATGGACTTGATCGGAATTTAGGCGGGGAATCCTCAAGGGAGAAGTAAGTTTTGAAAGGGGAAGTAAATTAGACTATAAACGGAGTTTTTCAAGATAATTTAAACTGATTTTGAGGAGAATTTTGAAGTTTTAAGCATCTTCTATTAAGGGTAAATAAGGGACGGGTAGAGTAAAGAAAAACGTGGTCCCCTGATCAAGTTGAGAATCGACCCAGATAGATCCCCCATGTCCTTCTACAATTTTTTTACACAGACTCATCCCGATTCCGGTTCCGGAATATTTATTATAAGCATGAATGCGTTTAAAAATCTCAAAAATGAGGGGATAATCCTCTGTGGCGATGCCAATGCCATTATCCTGGATGCTAAAGGTAGCTAAATTCCCCTCCGTGGGAGTGACAGAAATTTTAATTTCAGGAGTGATTTGGGGACGGCGAAACTTAATCGCATTACTCAGAATATTTTGAAAAAGCTGGATCAGTTGGCTGCGATCGCCCAGGACGATGGGGAGAGAATCATGGGTGATACAAGCGCCACTGTGATTAGTGTCGTCTTGTAAATTAGCTAAGGCTTCTTGGAGGATTACTTCGCAATGCAGAGGTTCAAATTTAGCGTTACCGACTCTGACCCGAGAATAAGATAATAAATCTTGAATCAGTTGATTCATCCGCTGACTAGCTTTCGCAATCTCACTTAAATAATGTTCGCCCTTTTCATCCAAAAATGAATCGTATTTCCAGAGTAATATATCCGCATACCCCATAATAAGCTGTAATGGGGATTGTAAATCGTGGGAAGCGACACAAGCAAATTGCTCTAATTCAGAGTTAGACCTTTTTAATTCTTCATTCAGGATTTCTAACTCTTTATTTTTTTGAATGAGTTGACGTTTCAATCCCTCTAAGGTGAGTTGTTTGTGAATTCGCGCCAGAACTTCTTCAGTTTGAAAAGGCTTTGTAATATAGTCTGCTCCCCCAGAACTAAACGCTTTTACTTTGGCACTGCTGTCATCAATAGCGCTTAAAAAAATGACCGGAATTTGACAGGTTTTTGAATCAAGCTGTAACTTTTCGCAGACTTCATACCCGCTCAAATCCGGCATCATGATATCTAAGAGAATCAAATCGGGTACAACCTTTTTGCAGGTTGATAAGGCCATTTCTCCGTTTAAGGCTTTGCGGACCTGATACCCTTTTTTCACGAGCATTGAGGATAAAACCCGTAAGTTATCGGGATGGTCGTCAACGATTAAAATAACCGGCTTATTAAACTCTTCTAAGGACTGATTCATAGATCCTCCGAATAGGTTAGATGCATAATCTGATGAAATTGAAAGTTATCGGATAATTTTGTCAAAGCTCGCCCTAGGGGTTCAAATTCGGGAGGGATTTCGGCGATTAAGTCCAAAATCATGTCATCGCTACATTGGGCGGCAGCATCATAGATTTGGGCCAACCATTTAGGGGGCATTTGTTCTAAATAAAATAGGAGTTGATTTTGCCCAATTTCCTCGGTTTCGGCCTCTTGTTTTGGCCTTTCTAAGGGAGCAATTTCCGTTGAATAAATATAGTTAATATTTAAATGGTAACCGATTTTTTCTAAGAGTTCATTTTTTTCTAAAGGTTTGCGAATAAAGTCATCGAATCCCGCAGCAAATACCGCAGAACGGTCTTCTTCAAAAACGCTAGCAGTCAGGGCCAAAATTGCAGGTTTCTGATTTTCGGAAGTGGCTTTAATTTGTCGAATTGCTTCATATCCATCCATGATGGGCATTCGGAGATCCATTAAAATTAAATCGGGCTGCCACTGTAACCATTTGGCGATCGCTTGTTGCCCATTTTCAGCTTCTAGCACTTCAAATCCCAGGCGACTCAGGAGCTTGACGAGCAATAATCGGCTTTCTAAAATATCGTCAACAACGAGTATATTCCGAGTAGGTTGTTCCGGAGCTAACCCCAGAATAGATCCTTTGTATTGAATCAGGGGGACTTCGCTGGGATGAACGGGTTCTACTTGAACCTCAAAGATAAAATTGCTGCCCACACCAACGACGCTGCTCACTTGAATATCACCGCCCATCATTTGCACAAATTGACGACTAATGGGTAAACCTAATCCCGTTCCTTGGCCGGATTTACGCCCCGTTTCGCTTTGACCAAAACTTTCAAAAATTAGGTCCATGTCTTCGGCGGGAATTCCAGGTCCAGTATCTTCGACTTCAAATTGGAGAAAGTAGGGAATACCCTCTTGATTGGCTTTTTCCAGTTCTCCCATTTCAGACTGGACGCGCAGGGTAATCGAACCCGTTTCGGTAAATTTAATGGCGTTTCCTAAAATGTTGATTAAAACTTGCCGAAGTTTGGCTTGATCTCCACGGATATAAAGGGAAACCCCGGGGGCAATTTCCATAAGGAGAAGCAATTTTTTTTGTTGGGCTTTAAACCGCAACATATCTTCTAATTCTCGCAGCATCTGCCCCAAATTAAAGGCTTCTATTTTTAAGGTGGTTCTCCCAGCTTCTATTTTAGACATTTCTAAAATGTCATTAATTAGTTCTAGTAAGTGAGAACCGGCGCGATTGATAATTTCAATTTGTTGATGCTGTTCAGGTTGGAGGGAGTCATCACCGGCCATCACCTGGGTGAAGCCGAGGATAGCATTAAGGGGGGTTCTCAGTTCGTGGCTCATGTTAGCCAAAAATTCGCTTTTAGCGTGGTTCGCCATTTGTGCGGCGATCGCCGCTTGTTTGAGTGCCTCTTCAGCTTGTTTGCGATCGGTGATGTCGCTGCCGATGCCTAAAAAGCCGGTAATCTGGCCGATCGCATCTTGTAAGGCCGTGACTGAAAGCCACACAGGGAAGCGAGAACCATCCTTACGCAGGTAGGTCCATTCCCCCAGATCCGGGATCCCCTGACGGGCTTTAGCAACGATCGCATCAAATCCTGGGTTGATGAGATACCCAAGTTCCGCACTTAAGGTATCTGCCCGGTCCTGAAGTTCCTCCCAAGTATGAAAACGGATTAACTTCGCCTGCGTCGTCACCTCCTGCGCCTCATATCCCAGCAATCGTTCGGCGGCGGCGTTGAAGGTGAGAATAATACCTTGGGGGTCTGTGGCAATAATTGTATGTTCGGCACTGTTGAGAATGGCTTGTTGTAGCCGGTTGGTTTCGATGAGTTTTTCTTGGGTTTGTTTAAGTTGGGTAATGTTGCTAGCGGTGCCGGTAATCCCAGTCACAAAACCCGATTCATCCCGCAGGGGAATCGCATTAAGTATCATATAAACTGGAGTTTTGTCTTTGGTAATATGGGTAGTTTCGTATTGGGAAATATTCTTTTTTTTAATTAAAATATTCCGAAAAAATTCCAAATCTTTACTCCAATAATTTGGGTGAATTAAATCAGTAAATAATCTGCCAATAGCCTCGGTTGGGGTATATCCATAAATGTCTTGAACCGCCGCATTGACAAAGGTAATCCGTCCTTGAGTATCGATAGTCCAAATTAAATCTTGGGAGGTTTCGACCAGGTTACGATACTTACTTTCACTGGCTTTTAGGGCGGTTCCAGTGAGAATTCGGGCGTTAATTTCTTGTTGAAGTTGCTGGTTTTGGTGGTTAAGTTTGGCGCGGGCTTCTTTTTCCCGCTTCAGAAAATTGGCTTGGGCGATCGCAATCCCCACTTGAGCTGCAATGCTTTCAATAAGTGCGATTTCCCCCGGACTCCATCGCCGGTGGTGATCGCACTGGTGGAGGACTACTGCGCCATTTGCTTGTCCTTTATACGAGGTTCGTACCAACAGGATAGATTTTACCTGAAACTGTTGGTATAGGGGCAAAACTGGTTGAAATGAGGCTTCAGTTTCCAGGTCATCGATGGCAACTGGGCGATCGCTTTCTAAAAATTTTTGGGCGTAGGGGGTTTCATCAATGGGGGATTCCAAATTCCTCTCCCATTCCCACCCCTCGGCAAGGGCAGAAGCTGCAATTTTTAACTGGGGGATCCGGTCTTCTAGGTAAGTATGGATAATGGTGCGACTGACTCCCAGGGCATCTTTTATTTCTTGGGCGGCAGTATCTAGCAGTCTATCTAACTCTAATTCCGAGCGGATTTTTTCGGTAATTCCTCTTAATAATTCACTGCGAACTAATTGTTGTTGTAATTGAAGTTTGACTTGTTTACGAGTGGTAATATCTAAAACTGTGCCAAATAGTTGAAGGGGTTTTCCTTCGGGGGTGAGAATGACTTCTCCTTTGGCCTCTATATAGCGAATTTCCCCATCCGAGCGCTGGATTCGACACTCAATTTGATACGAATCTCCCGATACCATTGCCTGCTTTAAGGTTTTGGAAACTTGGCTGCGTTCATCGGGATGAATGCTCCGTAAGGCTTGAACATAGCTAAGTTTGATTTCAGGGCTAATTCCCAAAAGTCTATACAGTTCATCAGATAATACTAACTGTCGGCTCAACCAGTTCAATTCCCAATTACCCACCCCGGCGACTCGCTGGGCTGTTGCTAAAGAGTTTTGGCTTTTTTGTAATGAGGTAATTAATCTATTTTTTTCCCGTTCGACGGCATTCCGTTTTTGAATTTCCCAGCCGAGTTGAAAGTTTCGCTCTCTTAATTCCCGTTCTAGTTTTCGGAGTTTTAGTTGATGGTCAATGCGGGCTAAAACTTCTGCTTCTTGAAATGGTTTTGTAATATAATCCGACCCGCCCACGGCGAATCCTCTTACCTTATCAAAGGTTTCATATAAAGCGCTGATAAAAATAATGGGAATATGGCGGGTTTCCTCTTGGGATTTGAGCTTTTTACAAACCTCATACCCATTCAGGTCGGGCATCATAATATCAAGTAAAATCACGTCGGGAATGTTGACATCTACGGCCTGAAGGGCTAAGACTCCATTGGGTGCGGCGCGGACTTTATACCCATGACCCGATAGCAAATCCACTAACAATTTTAAGTTAGGAACGGTGTCATCCACAACCAAAACCTCGCCTTTATAAGCTCGCTCACCCTCTGTTTTCATGAATTAATGCCTCACCAATTCAATAAAGGTTAAAATGTGTTTAAATTCGCTATTTGGGATGGATTTTGTTAGGGAGTCAGGGAGAGAGTTAGGGCGATCGCCGATGTGATCTATCGACTCTATTCTGTATTGTAGCGCCCAAGATAAAGGGGTGCTACAATACAGAATTTCCGACTATGGCTCCCAACTTAAAAATACCGCTCCCTCCCGGTTTAAGGTGAACTTAGGACCGATTCCAATAGGGTTAAGATTCGCTCAAACTCAAACGCTGTAGTCCATTTCAGTAGAGCATTGGCAAAAGACTCATGGCGATCGCGGATATCATCCAACAGGGTTATCATTAAATCTATATCACAGGATTTGGTCGCAAGGTCGAAGGTCCGTAACCACTCCCGGGGAATGTCAGCCCAATCGCTTTCAGTTAAGGGGACTGGGGGGAGGACCAAGGTTTGAAGGGGACTGGGGGAAGGGTCTTCATACACAAAGCGCACCCCTAAATGTTGAGTGAGACATTCAAACAGTTCGGTATCGCGACAAGGTTTGTGGATAAATCCATCAAATTCAGGCAAAAGTTCGACTGCTTTTTCATCCTCAGAATAGCTAGCCGTTAAGGCCACGATCGCAGTGGCTTGCCCTTTTATAGAACCTTTAATTTGTTGAGTCGCCTCATAGCCATCCATTACCGGCATTCTTAAATCCATAAAAATTAAATGAGGTTCCCATTCCTCCCAAATCGTAACCGTTTCTTGACCATTACTACTCTCTTTAAGTTCAAATCCCAGGGGAGTCAGATATTTAATCACCAAAATGCGATTATCCCGGCGATCGTCGGCGACTAAAATCCGATATTGAGGTTGATTCTCTTCTAGGGCGACTGCGCGACGTTGCGAGACAGGCGGTTTAAACTCCTCCCCCTGTGCGATGGTGACTGGAATCTCAAAGGTAAAGGTACTCCCTTGCCCTACCTGCGATCGCACCTGAATTTGTCCACCCATCAACTCGACGAACTTGCGGGAAATCGACAATCCCAATCCGGTTCCCTCTCGGGCTTCTAGTCCGGTAGAGGTTTGAACGAAGGCTTGAAACAGATGCTCTAACTCGCCCAGGGCGATTCCGGGTCCTGTATCCGTCACTTCACAACGGAGGGTCAGAGGTTGAGCCTCCAGATTCCCGGCATGAGGTAAACTGGATGGCAATTCTGGGTTAATCAACTGCACCGAGACCCAGACTTTCCCGCCCTTGGTAAACTTAATGGCATTCCCAATCAGGTTAATTAGCACTTGCCGCAATTTAATTTCATCGGCGTGCAGGTGATCAAGAAAGGCTGGCAACTGCTCAATCCGGAAATCTAATCCTTTGTGATTAGCCTTGAGGCTAAACATGGATTGTACATCAGCCAGGAGGTTAGAAAGGTTAAAATTTGTTTCTGAGAGCGTAGTCCGTCCCGCCTCAATTTTTGCCAGGTCCAAAACATCATTAATTAAGGTGAGCAGATGTTCCCCGCTGCGCTGAATAATCGAAATATTTTCTTCAACATCCTCAGATAAAGAGGGATTTGAGATCAGCAACTGAGCAAACCCGAGAATAGCATTCAAGGGCGATCGCAATTCATGACTCATATTCGCCAAGAAAGCACTTTTGGCTTGATTAGCCGCATCAGCAGCTTCTCGGGCTTTTTCCACCTGTTCGTAAAGTTCTGCTTGGTTGAGGGCGACTGCCAGTTGATTGGCAATCGCCCGAAGCAATTCCATCTCGGCACTGTCCCAGGGCGATTCACTTAAATTTCGCGCCAAACATAAAGCTCCCCAGACCCCGGTACCCATCTGCAAGGGTAAAATCAGCCAGTGACCTGCAAAGCTGCCTATAAACTCCACTCGGGGATCTTCAGGATCCGGTTCCCACCCCGATAAGGCAACGGGTTCTAAGCGTTTAAGGGTCTCGGTCAGAGGGTTCCCGGCATCGGGGATATCCAAGTCCAGGGTACTGGGGAGGCTATCAAAGGGACGATATTCTGCCACATTCCGCCACAACTCCTCCTTCGGGAAATATTGAATAATTTTAGCCACATCCGCCCCTAGGAGTCGTCCGCTTTCATGGGCGGCACTAAATGAGATTGTGGTCAACTCCAAAGAATTGCGAATACTTTGTACAAATTGGCTCAATACCTGCTCTCGTTGCATCTGCGATCGCAGGATTTGTTCCGCCTGCTTCTGGAGCGTTACATCCTGAATTTGGGCGATAAAATGCAACGGTTCCCAGTCCGAGGTACGAACCAAAGAACCTGTCAGCAGTCCCCAAACATAATGCCCCTGCTTATGAATGTAGCGTTTTTCTAATTGATAGGAACCCAGTTCCCCGCGCAGCAGTTGGGTGACATAGTTCAGGTCTATTTCTAAATCCTCGGGATGGGTGAGGGTTTGAAAGTCCAGGGTTAACAGTTCTGCCTCAGAATAGCCTAGAATTTTGCAGACTGCCCGGTTAACTTTCAGCCATCGGCCATCCAGTCCCACGATCGCCATGCCAATCCCTGCATAGTCAAAGGCAGTGCGGAATCGTTCTTCACTTTCACTTAGGGCTAGTACCGTGCGTTTGCGTTCGGTAATATCTAGGAGGGTTCCTCGCAGGCGGATTACTTTCCCAGTTTCGTCTTGAACCGCTTCCCCTCGCGCTTCTAAGTATCGGCAAATGCGATCGCCCTCTATAATTCGCAGGTCGATTTTATAGGAAGTTCCCTCGGCAGTCGCCCGGTCCAGACAAGCTTGTAATTGAACTCGATCCTCGGGATGAATAGCATGGAAATAGTCCCGATCCGCAGATTCCGGGGAGGCCGGATCCAACCCAAACATTTGGAACCATTCCTCCGATCCCGTTAGTTTTCCTAGAGTCAGGTCCAGTTCCCAACTCCCAATATGAGCGATCCGTTGAGCTTCTCGCAATGCCGCCTCACTCTGGCGGAGTTTGGCTTCGATTTGTTGGCGATCGGTAATATCGTGGACAGTGCCAATCCATTTGCTCAGTTGTCCTTGCGGATCAAAAACGGGTTCGCCGCGCACTTCAATCTCCCGAATTTCCCCACTCGGGCGCACAATTTGCCGGTCTAGTTCCCAGGGTTCACCGGCCCTCAATTTGTCTTGAATTTCCCGCTGTTCCAACCAGGGAGGCTCGGGATGAATCCGGGGGTAAATAGGTTCGAGGGAGGGGGGGGTTGGACTGAGTTCTAATCCATAAATCCGATAGAGTTCGTCGGACCACAGGGTGTTTTGATTAGCCGGATTAAATTCCCAACTGCCAATATGAGCAATCTCCTGAGCTTTGGCTAAATTGGCTTGGCTGTGGCGCAGTTTTTCTTCCGCTGCTTTGGACTCCGTGATATCTCGGGCGGTTGCATAAATCAGGTCCCCCACAGGCATGGAACGCCATTCTAACCACCGATAAGAGCCATTTTTATGGCGATAGCGATTGATCACATTGATGATTTCTCTACCCTCGTTCAAATCTTCCATCGCCTTCGCAGTCAGCTCACAATCATCGGGATGGAGCAAATCGAAAATTTTAAATAGCCGTCCTTCTAATTCTGTAACGCTGTATCCCAGGGTTCTTTCCCAGCCCAAACTCGCTCTGCGGTAGTACCCATCCATATCACCAATGCAGAGTAAATCCAAGGCGATGGTAAAGAAGCGATCGATTTCTTCAGTTTTTTGCTGGAGGTTTAGTTCCAGGTTTTTTCTCAGGGTAATATTTTGAATTTGCTTGATGGTATAGAGAGGCTGGTTGTCCCTGTTACGCACCAGGGAAACGCTCAATAACCCCCAGATGATTTTCCCACTTTTATCTTGGTAGCGTTTTTCCAGATGGTAATAGGAAATTTCCCCTTGCACCAGTTCCTCAAGATGACTCAAGTCACTTTCTAGGTCCGGGGGATAGGTAATATTTTGAATCGTCAGGGCTAATAATTCTGCTTTAGAATATCCCAACATCTGGCAAATCGCAGTATTTACTTCTAATAACTGCCCATCCAAATCAACCAAACACATTCCAACAGCGGCACTTTCAAAGGAGTTTCTAAACCGTTCTTCGCTTTGACGTAATGCCTCGGTACGTTCAGAAACTTGCGCTTCCAAGGTTTGATTGTAGTCGGCTATTAGTTTCTCGGCTTGTTTGCGACTGCGGATATCGTTAAAGGCATTAATGGCATAAATAATCTGCCCGGTTTCATCAAAAATTGGGGTCGAATACATCTGAAGGGGAATCCTCTCCCCCAGGCGTTCAATTTCTAAGTCTTCCGCCATCACTGCTTCCCCTTGCAAGGCGCGGATACTCGGGAGTTGTTCCCGAGGATAAAGGAGATTGGTCCCGGCAAGATAAATCTGATAAATTCTAGAGATTTTTTCTAGGGAGATGTCGAGGGTAATTCCTCCCAAAATTTGCTGTCCTGCCTGATTCAGGTAGTGAGATTTTCCCGTGGAATCTAGGGCAGAAATTCCAATCGGGAGGGCTTCTAAAAATTGGTTGAATTTGCTTTCACTTTGGCGCAAGGAGGCATAGAGCTTGGCATTTTCCAAAGAGATCGCCGCCTGTACAGATAAAATCTTTAAAACTTCTAGGCGATCGCTGGGAAATGCTCCCGAAATTAGATTATTTTCCAGATAGATAACGCCACTGACTTTAGTTCGGTCTAAAAAGGGCATACAGAGGATTGATTTCGGCTGGTGTCGGTGAATGTAGCGATCGCCTCGAAATTTCCCTTCCGATGTTGCATCGTTTAGAGTCACCGTCTCCCGAGTGCGAATCACGTAGCGGACAATGGCCGCAGAAAGTACGAAGTGGCTGAGGGTTTCCTCTGCTACGGCATTCAAGGGAATTCTGGGTTGAGTCGTCACCAAGTTTTCATCAATGGCAGCTTGAACAACCCATTCCCCCTTTTCTTCTACAATTAAATAGCCTTTTTGCGCCCCGGCATTTTCAATGATAATTTTCATTAATGCCGCCAGAAGTTTTTCTATTTCTATTTCCCGAGTCAGGGCAGCGCAGGATTTTAACACACTGTCTAAATCTAAACCTATTATCGGTTTAGGGGTCGTTGAAGAAATAGTTTTAAGCGGGTTTTCAGTGGGTTTTTCTGGAAAAATTATTTCCTGAGGTTTCGCCCCCCACTGGGGATATTGGGCTGTTAATTGTTGAATTTTTGCTCCGCATTGCCATTGTTGATAAAGGGCATGAGCGTGACTCCTATAAAGTTCAGCAATTTGACTCATTTCTTGGTAGCGGTAGAACTCTGCCGCTAACTCATAAGCTAAGGCTTCCTCGTGTACAAATTGATGGGTTTTAGCTCCGACTAGAGCTTGTTCATATAGCTTTGCGGCTTGCCAACTTTGACCCAAAACCCGTGCTTTTTCGGCTTCGACTAAATCATATTTATGTTGATAGGTCGGGGGTGCATGATGGGCCCACTTTTGCAGGCGGATTTGATTATTTTCTACCTGTTCAAGGATATATTGTTGCTGAGTGACATCCAAGGACGGATAGAATGCTAATCGCGCCAGGGAGTCATAAAATGGCAGTTGACCCAAGGGCATCAAGGAGGCGATCGCCGGTTCATATTGGGCGGCAGTCGTCAAACTCTCTACCGCTTTTTCCCAGTCTTTTAAATAATAACTGAGCATCCCTTGGGCTAGATAGAAGCAAAAAAGCGACGTCTCGCTCTTATTTTGAATTAAAATGTCCAAATCCTGACCGTCATCAAATATTTCCCCATGCAAGCGGTGGGGGTCTGCCGCCTTTCCTCGTAAATTTGAGGCCAATTGCCCCCAAATTTTCGTATATTCAGCCTGAATAGTTTGCTGGTATTTTTGAATAATATGGAGGGAACTTTCGTGCCTTTTACTCACGTCATTTAAGGAAATACCCGCCAATAAAGAATAACAACTATATTGCATCGTTGCATAACAGGTGTATTCTATATCTCCAGTTTCTAGGCCCAAATTTACCGTCGCCTTTAAAGCGGCGATCGCATCTCGAATCGGCTCTTTCCACGGCCTGATAAATCCATTTACAATATGGTGGACTTTACAGCCGGTTTCCGGACTCTCAAATGAGTTTAACAACTGTAAGGCAAACTGTCCCAATTGATAGCCTAATTCAATCTTTCCAACACTACAAAGATTCAACCCATAATAGGCATAGGCAAAGGCAGCCAGAGGAGAATTACCATACTGAATTGAGAGGTCTACCATTGTAAAAGCCATTTTCGGGACCAGTTCCGGCGTAACCACAATCGCCGTTCCCCAGACGCTCATTAAGATTTGCATCGCCGCTAATTTATCGGGTTCCTCCATCCAGGGAAGATTGAATAATTCAGAAATATCCCGCTGTAGCGGCGCTGATTCAGATAGGGAAACCCCTAACAGTTCCAGGACCGTTAAACTGGTGTTCACGGCTTTTTGCAGTTGGTTAGTAGCACTATATAATTGAATCAGGATTTGATAAACTCTGACACGCTCTAAAAGGGTTCGTGCCTGGTTTAACACGACTTCTGCGATCGCTTCACTTTGGGGATAACGGGCCGTCAAATATTCCGTTTCTACGGTCTCAATATGAAGATGGAGGGTCAACTCATAATAAGTCGGCCAACTCTCGGGCGGTAACAGACGTAAGCCCTGGTTAAAATAGTTACTCGCCAAATTGTAAGCACTGGCTAATTTGGCTTTTTTGCCTACCCATAAATTAAGTTGAGCCAGATCTATTTTTTCCGCTTCATCTTCAATCAAATCACTCCCTTGGTTGAGATGATTGACCCGAATAAATAAACCTTCGGATAGCTCACCTGTAGAGGCATCCGAATTAATTGCGCCCCTTAATAACCGCCCAATTTCTAAATGTTTCTCTTGGCGTTTGGCTTCAGAAATTAAATAATAAGCAGCTTGTTGAACCCGGTCATGGGAAAATTTAAATTGAATTTTTCCACTTTCAATTTTTGGAATAAATTTTAACAATTTATAACGTTCAGTTAAAGGGATGACTAACCCACTTTGCAATGCGGGAAACATCAGAGTTAACACTTCCTCGGGTTGCGATCGCCCAATTTTGCTTAAAATTTCTAAATCAAACGGGCTGCCAATACAAGCTGCAAGCTGTAATAGGGTTTGGGTTTCCCCGCTGAATTTGACGAGTTGATTCGCCATCAAGCAAACGACATTATCGGTGATATCCTTAGCTTCAATTTGGGCTAAATCCCAGATCCAACTTTGGCGATCGCTACTTAAGTCAATCAACCCTTCCTGATGAAGAGAATTCAAAAATTTCAGGGTAAAAAAAGCATTCCCTCGGGTTTTTGCATAGACTAAATTAGCTAAGGGTTGCACCAGGGAAAGGGGAGAATGCAGGGTGTCCGCTACTAAGTTAGCAACATCCGAAGGAGTTAGATTATCGAGGGTAATCGTTCTGACTCCCGGGGATGCGGTTTCAATTTGAGCAGTCGCCATCATTAGAGGATGGATTGCATCTACTTCGTTATCTCGATACGCGCCAATAATCAACAAAAATTTCAGATCGCGATCGCTTAAAATGGCTTCCATAAGCGTCAACGAAGCCAAATCCGACCACTGGAGGTCATCGAGAAAAATTACTAGGGGATGTTCGCGATCGCACAGCGCTTTCAAAAAGTTTTGAACCACCCAATGTAATCGGTTTTGGGCTTCTTGTCCTCCTAAAGAGGCGACTGGCGGTTGAGGTCCGATAATCTTCTCTAAATTCGGAATCATCTCAATTAAAACCTGCCCCGTATTACCAATCGCCGCTAAAATGCGACTGTGCCATTCATGAAATACTGTTTCAGGTTCCCTTAGGATAAAGTTACAAAACTCATTTAAGGCTTGAGAAAGCCCTAAATAGGGAAGATTTCTTTGATATTGGTCAAATTTTCCGCAAATAAAACTGCCCCGTTTCGCGGTGATCGGTTTATGAACTTCTCCCACTAAAGCAGATTTACCCACCCCGGCATATCCCGCGACTAAAATCAGTTCTCTATCCCCGGCAGCAGTGCGATCAAATGCCTCTAATAAGGTCTGAATTTGAGCTTCGCGCCCGTACAACTCTTGAGGCAATTGAAAGCGGTCCGAACGGTCCTGCTGTCCCAGGGGAAAGGTTGTGATAGTTTTCTCCGTCTTAAGCCGGCGCAAACATTCTTCTAAATCTGCCTTTAATCCCCAGGCCGATTGATAGCGTTTTTCGGCATTTTTTGCCATCAATTTATCAATTAGGGTGGACAGAGTTGCAGGAATTTGGGGTCTAATTTCTTGGAGAGAAATCGGAGATTTAGCAATGTGACTATGGACCCATTCCATAGGATCATCGCTATGGAAGGGCAAAATTCCACTTAATAAGTAATAAAACGTGACCCCCAGGGAATAAAAATCCGTGCGATAGTCAATGCAGCGATTCATCCGACCGGTTTGTTCGGGGGAAATATAACATAAAGTGCCTTCGAGACGATTGGCATTTTGAAAACTGGGATTTTCCTGGGATAACACTGCTGAAATCCCAAAATCGATAATTTTGACTTGTCCTGTCTGGGGATTAAAGACAATGTTACTGGGATTGATATCTTTGTGAATTATATTTTTATCGTGAATTTTTGCTAAAATATCACAGATAGAAACCGCCAGATTTAAAAATTCTTTGAGGTCTAATTTCCCGGCACCTCCTAAACGAGTTAAGGATTCTGCCCCAAAATCTTCTAACAGCATAAAGGGATTTTCCCCCTCGGTGCTAAATTCATAAACTTGGGGGATTCCGGATAAATTTAGCGATCGCGTCACTTCATATTCTCGCCAAAACCACCCCAAGCGTTCTGGTGAAGAATAGGCATCTTTAAGCATTTTTACAATTACGGCTTGTCTTGATGCGCAAATGTAGCCGCGATAAACTTCAGAATTACTGCTTTCGTACAGTTTTTGGGTTAAAGAAATTTCTGAAAGGGTAATCATTAAACCTCAATTTCCAGCATAAAATGTTGATTGAATCATAGCCAAATTCCATCGGCGATCGCCTCTATTTGGGCGATCGCACTCCCCTAATCTATTTCCCCCCCCGACGATCCCCTCGTAGTTAGGGCCGTTTCATTTTTAATCCCCTGTACAGGCTAGTTCTGAAAGTTGGCTTGCACCAATTTAGCGGAACTATTCCCCCTTGAATTCACTGGATGAATCAGGGCAATATTAACCGGATGAGTGAGAATATAACGGTCCCCAGGGATAACTTTTACCCGCAGCTCAAAAAACAACCGGGCCTGTTTCCGGGCAGGGTTACAACCGGGTCTGGTTTGTGGGGTCCCCGAGGGCATGGGGTGCAACGAGGAAGGCGACTGCCTCCCTGAATTGGGTCAGCAACGGAATCGGCTTAGAAAATCAGCACTAATTGGGCTGGATATCGTGTTCTTGACAGAAGAGGAATCTAAATGTATAATTTTCTTTATGCCATAAATTACAGCCCACCTCTACAGGTTCGAGTGCTAGTATTGATAACTTAATTATAAACCCCATAGACAGTTAGTCAAGAGATAAGTAAATCAGCCCCATGCGGCTTTTGGCTTTAAGTCTACCCCCAAGGCCCCAGAATTCGCTACTTTATGTGGGGCGTACTGGATAACTGAAATTTGAGCAGGTCCGGGTTTAGTAGCCCAGTGAATAGATAAAAAATAAAAACCTAATAAAGAGCTAAAAAAAACCCCTGGGAAGAAGATAGCCCCGACTGGTTATTTCCAGCCCAACAGGGTCGCGATCGTCTGGGACAGGGTTAGAGAATTGAACGGTTTAGAAATAGCCCCAACGACCTTTAACTCATTGAGCTGATGTTGGGTAAACCAAAGTGCTTTAGCGGTCAATAATACCACTGGAATTGACTTTGAGAGAGGATTTTTTTTGAGGCGATCTAGAAAGGCAAACCCATCCATTCCCGGCATGGAAATATCTAAAATGATCGCATCCGGTTGCTCAGTTTCAGCCAGCTTTAACCCTTGGGGAGCCGATGGTGCTAGTAAAACCTGCCATCCGCCCAAATCTTCTAAGCAAATTTGCACCACCTCTCGAACTGTAATTTCATCATCAACCACTAAAATTAATTTTTCCTTCATCACTACCTCTAATTGGGCTAAAAATCAGGGTAAGCGCAACTGACCGGGTTTAACCGGGGTTATAAGCAAAATCCCGTAGAGAACCCCCGAAACCCCTTGATTCCCGAGGGATTTTTAGAATTTTGCCAGCAGTCTAATTTATTAAAATGTTTAACTTTATAAAATCGGAGAAAACTCTCCCAAATTCCCCCTATTTTGGGGTTTGTGTAGTTTATTTTCCGGTTGGTTTTGTGTTCATGCGCTCCCCCAAGACCGTGCAATTTGAAGATGTTATGATAACCCGGATGTATTCTACGGAAGGGACTTAATTGCCCGTTCCCAGCCTCAACCGAATTTTCCCTGATTATCAATAATTTGTCAATCACTCCAATGCATTAAAGTCACCCGTTTTGGGGAGAAAAACCGGGGTTTAATCCAGAGTTTGCCCTTGAGGGTGTCAGTTTTTGCTTTTTTTGGAAATGATGAAAAAATCCCCCATCTCGATCGCAGTCTCCCTCATCCCGGAGGGTCTGGAAGGGTAAAGTAAAAGGTACTCCCTTCCCCTAGGGTACTTTCTACCCAAATCCGTCCTCCATGTTGATGGACGATGCGCTTGCAAATGGTTAAGCCTAAGCCGGTTCCGCCTTTTTGACGGGAGTCGGAGGCGTCTACCTGCTGAAAGGGGTTAAAAATCATCTCTAGTTTATCCGGTGGAATTCCGCGACCGAAATCTTTTACTGCAAATAAGACGCCCTGCCATTGGGGTTGAACAGTGAGAGTAATGATACTTTGAGGGGAAGAAAATTTAATCGCATTACTGAGTAGATTGGTCAAAACTTGGATGAGGGCATCGGGAGAAGCCCAGACGGTGGCAGTGACGGGGGGTAAGGAAAATTGGACTCCTTCCTTGTCTGCGATCGCCTGAACCCCTTCTACCGCTTGGACGATCGCTTTGGCTGCATCACATCGTTCTTTGACTAATTCTACCTGACCTGACTCCAGACGTTCTAAATCAAGAATATCGTTTACCAGCCGTACTAAGCGATCGCTGTCGGTGAGAGCAATTTCTAGCATTCGCTGCACTCGTTCCGGCTTATTTTGGTAAATGCCACTGGCAAGTAATCCGATCGCCCCGCGAATCGAAGTGAGGGGAGTCCGAATTTCGTGAGAAACAATCGATATAAATTCATTTTTCATCCGCTCAATTTGACGGCGACCACTAATATCACGGACGATGGAGGAAGCACCGACAATATTACCCTTACTATCTTTTACCGGAGACAAGGTTAAGGCCACATCAATTGATGTATCATGCTTTCGCATCCGTACCGTTTCAAACTGTTGGACGGATTGACCCGAGGCAATCAGGTTGAGAAGGGTATTTTCCTCGGGGTGGCGATCGCTGGGTACAATCATTGTGAACACGGACTGACCGATCGCCTCCGAGGGGGAATACCCAAATAATTTTTCAGCACTTGCATTCCAGCTAATGACTGTCCCTTCTAAGTTTTTGCTAAAAATTGCATCTTCAGAATACTGCACGATCGCCGCGAGTTGGGAGAGGGCTGCTTCCGTCCGTTTGCGATCGCTAATGTCGCGCAAAATCGCCGTAAAAATCAGTTCGCCGTCAATCTCTAACTTAGAAATGGAAGCCTCTGCGGGAAACTCACTTCCATCCTGACGACGGGCCATGATTTCCCCTCGTTCTCCCATTGATCCCCCTTGACCAAAGGTTTCAGCAAAACTCTCGACCTGATCACGGTGAGCGATCACAAAGCGACTTGGTATCAGCAGATCCAGGGGTTGACCCATCACCTGCCCTGCGGCATAGCCAAAAATTCTTTCCGCACCTTGATTAAACAGGGTAATTTGTTGATTTCCATCTACACAAATGATCCCATCCCTAGCAATTTCCACGAGACCGGCTAATCGGGCTTGAGAGGCTTGTAGCGCCCGTTCGGTCGTTTTGCGATCGGTGATATCCATCGCCAATCCGGCAAGATGAACTAATTTTCCCCTCTCATCGCGAATGGGAAAGGCGCGGTCATGAATCCACCGTTGGGAACCGTCAGGTAAACAGATCCGATACTCATGGTTGTATTCCCCCTCTAAATGCTTTTGACTCACTCCCTGTTCAACAAAGGCGCGGTCTTCCGGATGAACCGCATTCAGCCAGTCTTTCGGGTTGCGATAGAGACTTTCACAACTGCGACCCCAGATCACTTCATAAGCGGGACTGATATAAATGAGTTGGGGATGGCTCAGATCCCTGATCCAAAATACATCTTGAATATTTTCCGCCAACTGACGGAACCAAGACTCACTTTCGCGCCGGCCCACTTCCGCTTGTTTGCGATCGCTAATAGGGTTGTTAATTTCTAGCACTTGGGCGGGTTGCTGAAATTCATTGTACGGTAATACCCAACGTGAAGTGCAGTCCGTTTCGGCGGTAGGACAGTCGGTGATGTGGACAAAGCAAACCAGGACTTCCTGGACGGTTTGGGTGGCATCTGGGATGGGATAAACCGAGGCTTGAAACATCAGGGGATTGCCTTGGGAATCCCGGGCCGATAAGAGACGGGAAAAGGGGGCAATGTCCTCCCCCTGCAAGGTTGAGGCATGGTGCAGGTGAGGCAAGAGTCCCAGGGCAGCAATTTGCTGTTCTATGAAGTGGGAGTCTAGGGGGTTCAACGGGGCGATCGCCTCCCACATTCTTAGCACCGCCTGGTTTGTGAGTAGCGGCGAGCCATCGGTAGGATAAACCAGCATGGGGAGGGGCATCTGTTCAAAGCAGCTATGCCAGAGGGTTTCTGGGGGTCTGAGGGCTTTCTGGGGCGCTGTCGCTGCTCGTCCCAGGCGATCGACTTCCCCGCGCAGTTCTTCCAGTTCTGAAATCAGTTGTGCTTGGCTTTTATCCCAGTCGGAACTGCCGTTCATGGCTGATTTTCCTTTGTTTTGTGTTTGAGTGCTTCCAGTTGTTGCCAAAAGCGATCGCGTTCAATCCGGCTGGTAATACGAGTGATTAATTCTGGCCCAACGATGGGTTTCCCAATAAAATCATCGGCTCCTACGGCGAATACCTGACGCAAGGATTGAGCATCAGTGTGAGCGGTTACTACTAAAATGGGGAGGTCTCCCCAATGGGGATCTTGTCGCACGACTTGACACAAATCAATCCCATTAAATTTTGGCATTTCTAGATCTAAAATAAGCAGATCTGGGGCGACTGCGGTCAAAATTTCCCAAAATTTTTCGGGATTATCCAGGGTTGTCACCTCTAGTCCCCAGGGTTGTAGTAGTGCCTTCATTACCGCTAAGGCAGCGGGGTCGTCATCGACAATTAGGACCTTGGCTTCTGGGGTTTCTTTTGCGGGTAAGACTTGGGTGAGGGCTTTAAAAATTTGGTGATCGGAGGCAGGTTTGAGCAAAAATCCCCGTCCCCCAAACCGAGAAACGGCGACGCGATCGGCGAGGTTATCTAGGGCGGTAAAAACCAAAATCGGAAGGTCCGTAAACTGGTGGGTGACTTCCTGTAACCATCGCAGTCCGGCTTTTTCTTCCCCGAAAGAGGTGCTGGAGTCGGGACAGGCGATATCTAGAAGGATGAGGTGCGGGGGGGTCCGGGCAACTGCCTGACGAGCTTCGCTGAGGGTCTGGGCTGTTTCTAAGTGCATCCCTAGGTTCGCTGCTTGGGTTTCTAGGGAGGTGGCGATCGCCGGATCTGGATCAACGACGAGTAGGGTCTGCGGTTTTGGAGGGGGGGCAATTTCTAGGGTAACTTCGGTTGGGGGTTTTGCCAGTTCTTCCTTTAAGGCAAGGGTCAGTTGTTGCAACTGGAGGGTTTCGGCTTTGCCTAGGAGGGTTTCTGACATCAGCAGATATTCGATTTTCCGAGCGAGGTTGGAGCCTTCGAGATAGCCGAATGGACCCAGGGAACCGGCTAATTTATGGGCTTCCTGGATGGCTCGTTTCTGGAGTTCTTCGGTGAGTTCCCCGTCTGCAAGGGCGCTGTGCGATCGCTGTATTAAGGCAATTTGTTCGTTTAATCGGGGTCGGTATTTTTCCAGAATCTGAGCAATGGAGGTGTTTACTTTTAATTTCTTGCCGCGACTGGGAGTCTTCTGAGTTTGGGCATTTTTAGCTTCGGGAGTCTCTGAATTTGTCTCGGTGGCAGGTTTGAGGCGATAGCCTAATCCATACACGGTTTCGATGGGGTCGTTCTCGATTCCCACGGCTTTAAATTTCTGCCGCAAGTCTTTAATATGAACGGTAACCGCATTTTCCGTCGGTGAATCATCAAAGGACCATAGGCGATCGATAATGGCGCTGCGACTGAATACCCGTTGCGGGTTTCTTAAAAACAGTTCCAAGAGCTTGTATTCTGTAGCTGTCACCCCCAAGGATTGCCCACCCCAGGTGACTTCCCCAGACACCGGGTTTAAGCAGAGGTCTAACCAGGTTAAAGTAGCTGTAACCGGAGAAGTCCTCCTTCGTAATAAGGCCCGAATTCGCGCCATCAGTTCGGAGAGATTGTAGGGTTTGACAACATAATCATCCGCTCCCGCATCTAACCCAGTGACGATATCCTGGGGAGAGTCTTTAGCAGTCAGCAGTAAAATCGGCTTTTGATAGCCTTGTTCTCGCAGTTTTCGGCACAAGCTGATCCCATCAAGTTTGGGAATTACCAAGTCGAGTACAATTAGGTCACAGTCTAACATCGTTGCCAGTTCCAGGGCCGTTTGTCCATCCGCTGCTACTTCTACGCTGTAGTTTTGCTTTCTCAGGGCGAGGGAAAGTGCCGCACTCGCCGGTTCGTCATCTTCAACTAAAATTATTTTCATTACTTCTGAAGGTTTGTATCAGTTACGACATCGGGTCCTGGCCTCGGCTGTGTTATCCTCCTACCATCCGCTCAGTCTGGGTATAGGGCTAGTTTTGATGTTTTATTCCAATTTTACCCCAGGGGCGATCGCCCTTTTTTAAGAATTTACAAATAAAAAGTATAATTTTTCTGCCGACTCATCAGGGCGATCGCGGGTTAAACTGCGGTAACAGAACACCTTCATTTCGATTAAAATAGAGGTAGTTTCCTTCACGGCTTCCCTGCTATGGGCATTCAAGTTAAACAGCTCTATCGCGCCTTTCAACTGTACCAAACTTCAGGAAATTTAGGGGATTTTGCCCTGTTAAAGGCTGATGCTTTGGGTGCAAAAATCCATCCGAATCTGGCCCAAAAGCTAGCATCGGTGACTGGATACTATCCTGAAATCAATATCAAACAATTGTTACAGTATCCCCCCGCAACCTTCGGACGCGACTATGCCGTTCATCTCACGAGCAATCGCCTCAGACCCTTTAATATCAGCCCCGAACTCGACAAAATTGCCCAACGGAATGTCTTCGCCCTCCGCTATGCCGTCACTCACGATATTCTACACTGTTTGCTAGCCTTTGATACCACTTATGCCGGAGAAATCGGGGTTTTAGCTTTTGCTGCGGCTCAAAATTATAGTCCCTCGCTCCAAGTGAGTCTCACTTTTGCCCAAGCCCTCTATCCCCTTTTAGCCCCTAGACAACGAAAGGCTATCTTTGCTAACCTAGCCAAAGGACAAAAACTTGGAAAACAGGCTGATTTTTTATTAGGCTATCGATTTGAAGACCATTGGCACGAACCGATCACCCAAGTGCGTCTGAACTTAGGGTTACCGGCAACTGTTGAGTAAAGGACTGCCATAAAAAACCCGGGTTTTTCCCAGAATAGGGCAGTTAATAATGGTTATCTATTATCTAATTCTGTGGGAAGAAAGAGCGTCTTGCTCCTTAGTGCCGTAAGACAACAAGATACTCCCACTCCCTCAATTGTAGGGTCATACTGATTTAGATAGGCTATACAACCGTGCTTATTGGTAAGAAAATTGGTTTCCCTAGCCCTGCTTTTAGAAACCTTCTAATGATTTATACTCAGGTATAGCTTTTTTGCAATCGACGCATTAAAGGTTAACTTTATTTGTTGCAAATCCTTAAATTATTCTGTAGCTTTTCTAACTAATTGCGAAAAAATGTAACAGATAATCCTTTTTGAACAAAAATTTGCTTACAATAGAATTTAATCGGTGAATCCCCCTTCCTAGCCGGCAATTCCCTATAATAGAGGGTGATTTCCTTGGGAATGGGGTTTTACGATGTAGCCAGAGTTTAGGCGTTCATGCCTATATACCCCACTTAAAAAAGGATTATAAGTGACAGGTTAGGAGTTACCTATTAATTCAGAACCTACCCCTTAATTCCATGTCGTCTTTATCCCTAGAGGTTGTTTTATGTCATCTGATAACCAAACCGTGCCAAATCTGCACACCCAACAAGAAGTAGAAGCGGCAGTGAAGGAATATAAAAGTAGTGACTTAAGCGGGAGCGAGTTACTCCCTTTATGGCAAGCAATCCACGATGCATCGTTGGATTTAGGGGAGTCTACACTCGTTGAGGCCGAAGAAGAAGTGCCCGGGGAAGATAGTTATTAACGAACATTTCCGCTGTTAGAGGCAACTCTCCAAAATTCTCCCCCAATGCCGGGTAAACTCTATAACCTTTATCCCGGGTGGGATGCCGCCGATTCTAAAGCTGCGATCGCAGTTGCAGTCGGCGGCACAAGGGTTTCCGAATTTAAGGTAAATCCGTGTTTCCCATCAGGTAAAGATCGCACTCCCGAGCAACCCCGCGACCTTCATTAATCGCCCAAACTACCAGACTTTGACCTCGACGGCAATCTCCTGCCGCAAACACACCGGGAAGACTGGTTGTATATTTCTCATGTTCCGCTTTGACATTACTGCGGCCATCCCGTTCTAATCCTAAAGCATCCAACAGCGGCTGTTCCGGACCCAGGAATCCCATAGCCAACAACACCAACTGTGTAGGAACCACCTTCTCCGTACCGGGAACCGGCTTTGGAGTATAGCGGCCTTGCTCATCCTTGAGCCATTCCACAACCACCGTATGTACCGCTTTCACCCGGCCTTTGTCATCTCCCTCAAACTTCGTTGCCGTAGTTATATAAGTGCGGGGGTCCGCTCCAAATTTCGCTGCTGCCTCCTCCTGACCGTAATCCATCTTATACACTTTCGGCCATTCCGGCCAAGGGTTATTAGAGGCCCGACTCTCCGGCGGTTTCGGCAGAATTTCCAATTGGACAACACTATTGCATCCGTGACGAACGGAGGTTCCCACACAGTCAGTCCCTGTGTCACCGCCACCGATAATCACTACATCTTTGCCTTCAGCAGAAATAAAGCTACCGTTTTTGTGTCGGTCCAGGACTGCTTTTGTATTACCCGTGAGGAAGTCCATCGCAAAGTAAATCCCCTGTAAATCCCGCCCTTCAATTGGTAAATCCCGGGGTTTCGTTGCGCCGGTACAGAGCACCACCGCATCATACTCCTGCATCAGTTGTTCAGCAGTGATATCTTTGCCAACTTCTGTATTACAGAGGAATTTTACCCCTTCATCTTCCAGGAGTTTAATCCGGCGTAATACTACTTGCTCCTTATCTAATTTCATGTTAGGAATACCGTACATCAGCAATCCACCGGGGCGATCGGCCCTCTCATACACGGTTACCCAATGTCCCACCCGGTTTAACTGTGCCGCTGCTGCTAATCCAGCAGGACCGGATCCGATAATGGCGACTTTTTTACCCGTTCGCTTCTCCGGCGTTTCGGCAGTAATCCAACCCTCATCCCATCCTTTATCGGCGATCGTATTTTCAATATTTTTAATCGTCACCGGGGGGTTCGTGATGCCGAGGACACAGGACCCTTCACAAGGTGCAGGACAGACTCGACCTGTGAATTCCGGGAAATTGTTCGTTTTGTGGAGGCGATCGAGCGCTTCATGCCACAGACCCCGATACACGAGATCATTCCATTCCGGGATCAGGTTATTCACGGGACAACCGCTTGCCATCCCACTGATCACGGTGCCGGTATGACAGAAAGGAGTGCCGCAATCCATACACCGCGCCGCCTGGGTGCGGAGTTTGTCCTCCTCCATGTGCAGGTGGAACTCATCCCAGTTGCCAATGCGATCGAGTGGGTTCAGTTCAGACGGTAATTCGCGCAGGTATTCAATAAAGCCAGTGGGTTTTCCCATCGTTAGTGTCCTCTGTTCAAGATTCAGTCAGGGTTCGGGTTAAAAGGCGGCAGGGTGCAGACGGCCAAAACTGTGCAAGCGATCGCTGACAAGCCCTTTGATTCTAAAGGTTTGCCGTATTTTATCATTGCCTTCATTGAAAGTGAATATCGAATTGTTAAGCAGGGTCCTATAGATTCCCCCGTGAAAAATCCAGCCAATCCGTATCCCAAGCGGATTCTCTCCCCCTCCTCCCTACACCTCTCCCGGGCTTCCAAATGTTATCATTTTCCAACATTCTGCCCGTCTTGAGGGCATCATCCAACTGGGTTGAGGCGCAGTTATAGAGTGCGTCCGATCCCCTATTTATTCCCTTTATCCCCAACTTCGGCTCGCTGACGTACCTGATGGCTCACGGTTTAACTCTTATTTTCCGGTTCATGAGTCTCCCAAATTCACAACCTTAGTATAACCGATTTCTGCTTCCCTAGCTTTCCTCTATCCTCCCTCTCACCCAAGCACGAAAAGCCTTAATCGCCTTATTTCTACCTTCAACTTTACTTTGCTCTAAATACTGGGGAATCACCTCACATAAAGGTAATCCGGGGAAATGAGGACTTTCACTCATCTGAACATATTGCCCCCCTTGCAACACATTAATTTCCAACGTCGTCCCATCAAACCGCCAGAGTTCTCTCACCCCTAATGCTTGATAATTATTAAACAGAGTTCGAGCAGTGATATCAATTTCAATCGCTAAATCCGGCGGCGGGTCTACCGTCAAATCAATCCGTTTTTTTCCCCGGATAGCTGCCTCATTTTCAATATAGAAACAGTCATCAGCTTCTACCCCTTGTTGCATCACTTCATTTTTAAAGGTGGTAGATCCTAAACTCCAAAAATCTAAATCTTGTTCCTCCATCAAAACTTTAACTAAATCGCCAATCATCACTTTATTGGCCTCATGTTCCGGTAATGGCACCATAACTTCTAAGACACCCTGACTATAATTAATCCGCACACCAGGCTTTTCCGCATACTCCTCTAACAGTTGTTCATACATCCGCCAACTAACATCAGTCATCAAGAGTTGTCCACCCGGTGACACCCTAATTTTTTTAAATTGAACTTGCATCATTTCCTCCAATAGAATGGATTATATTAACTTAAAGTTAGGTTTTCAATAGTTAGAAGAAAATATTCGTCATAACTTATCTATTCCTCCCTAGCTTACCTCAATTCTCCCCCTCACCCAAGCGCGAAAAGCCTTAATCGACTTATTTCTACCTTCAACTTTACTTTGTTGTAAATACTGAGGAATCACCTCACCCAAAGGCAAACCGGGAAAATGAGGACTTTCACTCATTTGAATATATTCCCCCCCCTGCAACACATTGATTTCCAACGTCGTCCCATCAAACCGCCACAGTTCTCTTACCCCTAATGCTTGATAATTATTAAACCGAGTCCGAGCAGTAATATCAATTTCAATCGCCAAATCCGGCGGGGGATCTACCGTTAAATCAATCCGTTTTTTCCCCCGGATAGCTGCCTCATTTTCAATATAGAAGCAGCTATCGGCTTCTAAACCCTGTTGCATCTTTTCACTTTTAAACGTAGTAGAAGCGAGATTTCTAAATTCGATATCGAGTTCTTCTAGCAAAACCTCCACCAAGTTACTAATAATAATTTTATCATCTTCATGTTCCGGTAATGGCACCATAACTTCTAAGACACCCTGACTATAATTAATCCGCACACCCGAGTTTTCTGCATACTCTTCTAACAGTTGTTCATACATCGGCCAACTAACATCAGTCATCAAGAGTTGTCCACCCGGTGACACCCTAATTTTTTTAATTTGAACTTGCATACTTGCCTCCAATAGAGTTAAGGAGATTTTCCGGAAAGTTTGATCTACTGTGGTGCTGATTTACAAATCAGCACCGCAGTAATTTATTATTAAATCAAAGACACTTATTTAATTCCTACCCTGATATCAGGTGCTATTTCGAGCCGCCCGAATTAAAACCCAGCCAATAACCAACAGCAGCGCCCCCACTCCTAAAAAACCCAGGTCCCAAAGAAGTTGGTGAGGTCCTGGTTTCAAGTGATGGATGCCGAGAATGTGGTGGTCGATAACGCCTTCAACTAGGTTAAACAACCCCGCCCCCATTAGCAAAGCCCCAAAAAATGCTTGACCCGAGTTAGGAACGTTTGCTTGCATTTGAGCCCGCCACAGCAGAAAGATTCCAACCAGAGTAAACAGCCAATCAGCTAGGTGGAAAAGGCCATCCCCTAAAGTATTAATCTCCATCCCGGCAACGGTCATATCAGTTGTGAGACTGGAGAACATATGATGCCATTGCAAGAGTTGATGGAAGATAATACCATCAAAAAAGCCTCCTTGTCCAAGCCCTAACACCAAACCTGCAATGATGAGTGGACCATAGTCGAATTGAGTGGCGATCGCCGGATTGATTAAACTAGAGGATTCATCGTTGTTTTTCATAAAGCGGCTGGTTTTCCTTTCATTATAAGATGGGCTAAACGGGCAAGACCCCCAGAAAATAGCCTTCTGAGAAACACCACCCCCGGAGACAACTATTAAACATACCTAGAAAGCCGCCTTTGCGACTGAGTTTAACTGTTTTCTGAGGGTATTGTAGGACTAGATAGCCCGCCGAACCCACAAAAAACGGGGTATTGAGGGTGATTCTATACCATAATTCGGTGGGGCGATCGCAGATGAAAACTGATCCCAGGGTGGCGATCGCACTATTCTTGGAGCAAATTGGCCCAACTGTATTGGATAATCAAGATGCAGTCTCAATCACACCTTTGATGACGATGTACGACGGCACCTACTATTCACTGATGGCTGAGTACAATTGCTGGATGAATCAGAAGATTTATCACGTTTGTGCGTCCATTCCAGACGAACAACGTAAACAAAATATGGGGGCTTTTTTCAAGTCGATTCATGGGACCCTCAATCACCTGCTTTACGGGGATAAAGCCTGGATGGGACGATTTACGAATCAGCCGTTTTCCGGGACATCGCTCTCACAGGAGTTGTATGTGGATTTTGAGGAGTTGAGAGCACAACGGGAAAAAACAGACCAGCAAATTTTAGAATGGTCAAAAGATCTTGACCCTGACTGGTTAAGCCAACCGTTTGCATACACCAGTCATTCCGACGGAAAACAGCGCGTGATGCCTGGTTGGATTTTGGTGACTCATCTGTTCAACCATCAGACTCATCACCGAGGGCAGGTAACGACGCTGATTAAACAACTGGGCTATGAACCCGGGGTCACCGATATTCCTTGGATGCCTGAGGTGAATGAGTTGGGCTAGGGACGGTTTCTGATGGTGGCGATCGCTTGTAGAAAACTGTCATGGGGCGAGCGCAACTAACGCGATCGCTACGGGTTTTAAGCCCTTTTATCTATCTTTAATCAAGCCCCAGGCTTTGACATTCATCCCTAAAAATCCTATGATGTACCTGCCTTATCCACAAAATGCCCAGCATATCTCATTAAACTTAATTGTTCTCCCGTTAACTAAATAACATGAAGCCAGTTGTTAAATTTACCAGCATATTTTTAGTCGCATTCATGGCGATAACATTAGCTTTCCTTCATCCTTCATTATCAACGATGCTCCCGCCCGATATAGAGCCTACTCCGCCACAAATTGCTCAAAATACCAAATTTCTGAGACATTTTCAAGATTTGGGAGTTGAAGGTTCAATCATAATTTATGACTTAAAAAATAATCAGCTATTTGAACATAACCCGCAACGAAATAGAACCGCTTTCCCAACTGCTTCGACGTTTAAAATTCTCAATTCTTTAATTTCCTTAGAAACAGGGGTGATTTCCGATGAACTTGCTATTTTAACTTGGGACGGAATAGAAAGAAGCCTTCCACAATGGAATAGAGACTTAAATTTGAGAGAAGCCTTTAAACTTTCTGCCGTGTGGTTTTATCAGGTTTTAGCCCGCCGCGTAGGATATGACCGAATGCAGGAAATGGTAATTCAATCCGGCTATGGCAATCAAAAAATTGGTCAAAAAGAGGATATCGATAAATTTTGGCTGAATGGAGAGCTAACTATTACACCTCAAGAAACTATCAATTTTTTACGTCGCCTTTATCAGAACGACTTGCCTTTTTCTGAACGGTCACTTTCTATCGTGAAAGATATTATGATTAACGAAAAAACTCCAGAATATACAATCCGGGCTAAAACAGGTTGGTTTGGGTATGGACAGGACACTATCCCCAATATTGGATGGTATGTGGGCTATTTAGAAAAAGAAGAAAATACTTACTTTTTCGCCTCAAATATCGATATCCTTAAGCCAGAAGATGGATCAGCTCGATTAGAATTAGTCCGTCGCTGCTTTCAAGATTTAGGAGTGTTATAAACTGAATCGGTTATAGGCGGCTGCAATACTATCAGAAATTTATTCTCTGAAGTGAAAATTTGTGTAACCTGTGTCCCCTCCACCAATCAAAAGAGGGTAGGCAACCGCTCTCCCTCCTATTATCTCCTAGCTACCACCAATCCGGGCAATATACCCAGGCTCTGTCTCTTCATCCTATTAACTAATCCAGTAATATCCGGTTACAATTTCTTTTCTTGGGAATGCAAAATGGGAGGCTCTGCCTCCTAATAAACTACTCCCAATCACCAAATCATACCATCAATTTTAACCATTAATCAATAATAATTTTCCCAAGTTGTTCCCTTTAATTTATGAGCTAAATCCTCGGCATCCCTGACATTTAATTGGCTAATATCAAAGTATTGTTTACTACTTTGCATCCCCCCGGGACTCGCTTTAACAAAATCAGTGGGATGTAAATCGGCCAGAATAAACACTCGTGCCGGATACCAGGAGTTATCGATTTTACTGCGGCGACTTCTTGCCGTTTCCACTAACTCTAAATCAGGTTTATCGATATTTTTCCATTTAATCGAAAAAGTCTCTTCAGACTCTAAATCCACAACCGCCTCAATCTTGGCAATTTGCTCAACTCGCTTGTTGCGGTACATCCCAAAGTAAAGACTACGGCGATGATTGTAACTCCCATCCGTTGCGGGACAGACGTAAATTTGATGCTGGAGGTTATCATCGAAAGAGACGCGACAATTTACGACATCCAGATGGTATTTCCAAGAAGGGAGTAAATTTTCTTCATTCATATACTCTTCTAAGTTAGCGATCGTATCCACCAGATTTTTCGGCAAATAGCTGAGTTTCAACGCTTGCAGAAATTGCTCAAAGCTAACTGGTGCAAAGGTGACTCCCATTTCTTTTGCAAGGCGATCGATATCTTGGAACGCTTCCGGGTTGGGTTCTTCCCATTCAAAGTTACCCAAAGCCATCAATACCTTAATTCCCGCCTCTTCTTTCATTGCCTCAAGATGGCGGCTTAATTGCTCTAAATTAAACCGATTATCCCGTTTCGTTTCGATAACAATGGAGAAAGCATCCTGACTAATTTTACCATCCGGTACGCTTTTTTTACCTCGGTTTTGTTGGCTAAACTTGACCCCAACTACTCCTGATAAGCGCTCCCCTAATAATGTACTCAAGACTTCTGATAAAAATTTAGGATTTTCTTCGTAAAGCAGTTTGAGAATGAGTAAGCAGTAGTTTGTCGTCTGATTTTCTCTTTGAACATAATTAGAAAACAGCCGGATATTTTTGCTCATTTCAGGGATTTTAATCTCAGTTTTTGCCGGTTTATAGTTATAAATTGTAGCAGTTACTCTGCCAATTATCGGCTTTTTATAAAAAATAATTCTGGAGGAAAAAATGAGGCAGAGTGTCTAGTTTGCCATTCCCACAGCCGATTTTAGGAACGAGTTAAATTTTGAAAAATGGCCGATCGCAGACCATCTTTTTAAGGCGATCGCCCAGTCGTTGATGCCGCCATACTCTGCACCGAATCTGACGGTTTAAAATAACCCCTCATTGGATGAAGGGTCAAACTCTCCCCTTCCAGCATTTGAATCACCAGATTTTCCCCATCAACCGTCATCCCAATTCCCTGATCCGGTAAATCGTCACTGAATCGAATAGAACCCCCGGGATTAAACAGCAGCACTTTCTCTTGAGTCAGAACCGCTATTACATCAGCGATCGCCACCATTTGAACCAGATAATCAGTAAACCCTAAAGCAACAATAATCCGACCCTCATCGAGACTAATTGCAGCTAACTGTTGATCAACCCCAATCCAGACAGTCCGGCAGTCGGGCGATCGCACAATAATAGGTTCAAGGAGATCGCTTCTCCAACTCAATGCATAGCATCCCAACGGAACCCCCAAGTCAATCGCGGCAAACTTTTGAGCGCAATCATGGGAAATAACTCGCCGACATCGGTCAATTTTATAAAAATCTAATTCAGTAATGGCTGAGATTTGCATAAGCTGTTCGGCATTTAAAGGCGAAAAATATGCGACACTCCAAGAGTTGGATAATTTTCTACTTCATGAAAGAACTTTTATCAGCATCATGTCCAAGCAAACTCTGTATGCTGACGCATTTTAGGTTCTTGGAACGCCAATACAATATCTTGCTTAGGGACTCCGGAACGAATTAATTCATTAGCAATTCCCTCTTCAGTCCAGTCCTCTTCAATCCAAAATTTACCGTCGCGAATCCTAACATAAACCGTCATTTCATTAATGCGATCACCTTTTTCCCAGCCCAGATTCATCCAGATATAATGATGCTTGACCTGATCTACAATTAAAAAACTATCAAAATTGGGATTGGGACGGCGATTGCACAACTCAATATGCTCGTTTAAAATCCCCTCAATTAATTGGGGATATTCACTCATTCTATTAAAATCCCTCAATTCATCCCCTCCGTGAAAATCTGTGTAATCCGTGGTTCATCCCTCCCCAAATCAGAGGAATTCTGGATGAAACAGAACCTCCCCGTAGTTATCCGGTACATCAGAAAGTGGAGTCTATGAACTAATACTAAACTCATAAACCGGAGTTTCTATAACTCGCTTAGGTTTTTCTTGTCCCCCAATCAGTTTCTGAATTCGCTCTCCTGTCTCCGGAGAAAAGAACGATTCCCCCGTTTCTTCACAAACTCGGGCGGGGACATTTTCAATCATAAAAAATTTGCCATTCACTTCTAAAGTGTAAGTTACCCTTTTTTCTATCAATATTTCTTGGGTAAAATTATCAGCCATGATTAAGGGTTCTTTGTTTAAAAATTAATCCATAGATTTATATGGGGTTCATAGAGCGTAACGATAAAATCAGGTAATTTAGTTCACATTTCAAACTCATCCTCATCTTCCTCCTCTTCAGCTTCATAACCGGGGTGAAGGTTCATGAAATTGCGAACAAGACGAAGACCTAACTGGTCATCGTTTATACCAAATTTTTCTGCTAGTCTGGCAAATGTATCTCGTTCTTCTACGCTACTAAAATTGATAAATAATGTTTTAGGACGAGAATCGGAAGAAGAGACTAGCCAAATCTGAGTCAGATTATAATCACCTTTAGTTGTAGGCGAAAGTTGGGCTATAAATTCTGCTTTGCAGTAGCGAAAAGAGCGATGCTCTTGCGATGAATCAATATATGGATTGTATTTGTCATCCAATCGGCGAGATGCCTCTTCATAGGTACATCCTAAACCTTTCGTAACTTTTGCTTTAACGTCGTGTTGTAGCCAAACCTTATCAAATAAGCTAATCAAATCTTCGTTACTCATTTTTCGCCGCGTATCATAGTCTACAGAAAATAGTTTATTCACCCCCCACAATCTGGTTATCCGAATTTTAGCGTCATCTTGGACTGAAATTACCATAAACTACTTCCAACTTAACAACAAATAGTAGGAGGGCAGGCAACTGCCCTCCCCTATTATCTCCTAACTACCCCCAATCCGGGCAACATCTCGGGCATTCTGTTCAAACGCTGCATCCAAGGCATCATCGCCGCTTAAACCGGACGCTAATGCACTTTCCAACGCTTGTAACACCCGCTTGTAATCCCGTGGCATCACCTTCACAAACTTGGGAACCATCTCCTCCCAGTTTGCTAACACTTCTGCCGCTTTGGGACTGTTGGTATAATCCGCGTGTTTCTGGATCATCTCGCGGACGATCGCAATTTCACTGGGTTCTTCCAACTTCTCCATATCCGCCATCTGCGTATTACACCGGGTGGCGAAATCTCCCACTTCGTCTAGGATGTAGGCAACTCCGCCACTCATCCCGGCAGCAAAGTTCCGTCCGGCAGGTCCGATGACGACGACTTTACCGCCAGTCATATACTCACATCCGTGGTCCCCGACGCCTTCGACAACCGCATGAACTCCCGAGTTGCGGACAGCGAACCGTTCCCCGGCAATCCCCGACAGATATAGTTCCCCACTGGTTGCACCATAAAGGGTGACGTTCCCAGCAATGATGTTCTCATGGGGGACTAAGGTCGATTTCTTGGACGGATAAACGATAATCTTGCCGCCACTGAGTCCTTTGCCGATGTAATCGTTGCCGTCTCCTTCCAGTTCAAGGGTGACTCCTTTGGGTACAAAGGCCCCAAAACTTTGTCCCGCACTTCCTTGGAAATGCAGGTGAATCGTGCCATCTGGCAATCCATCCCAATGTTTCTTGGTGATTTCGTTGCCGAGGATAGTACCGACGACGCGGTTAATGTTGGTAATCGGCAGGATTGCTTTGACTTTTTCGCCGTTGTCGATCGCACCTTTGCACAGATCCAACAACACTGTCATATCCAAGGACTTTTCTAATCCGTGGTCCTGGGGAATTTGGCAATACCGACCCACTTCCGGACCCACTTCCGGTTGATACAGAATCTTGGAAAGGTCAATTCCTTTCGCTTTCCAATGGTCCACTGCCTTCTTCGGTTCCAGCAAGTCTGTCCGTCCCACCATTTCAGTGAGAGTGCGGAACCCAAGCTGGGCCATGATTTCCCGCAGTTCTTGGGCGATAAATTTCATGAAGTTGGCCGCATATTCGGGGTCTCCCATGAATTTGGCCCGCAGTTGCGGATCTTGGGTAGCAATTCCCACGGGACAGGTGTTTTTATGACAGACGCGCATCATAATACAGCCCAAAGTGACCAAAGGTGCGGTGGAAAATCCGTATTCTTCGGCACCGAGTAAGGCAGCGATCGCCACGTCCCGTCCTGTCTTCATTTGTCCATCGGTTTCCACCACAATCCGACTCCGCAGATTGTTTAAAACCAGGGTTTGATGGGTTTCCGCCAATCCTAACTCCCAGGGTAAACCGGCGTGTTTAATCGAGGTTTGCGGCGATGCACCCGTTCCGCCATCAAATCCGGAGACGAGGACTACATCGGCGTGTGCCTTAGCAACCCCAGCAGCGATGGTTCCCACACCGACTTCTGAAACTAACTTAACGTTAATTCGGGCGTTGCGGTTGGCATTTTTCAGGTCATGAATCAACTCTGCCAAGTCTTCGATGGAGTAGATATCATGGTGAGGCGGGGGAGAAATCAACCCGACTCCGGGGGTGGAGTGGCGCACTTTGGCAATCCAGGGATAGACTTTCAATCCAGGTAATTGTCCCCCTTCTCCGGGTTTAGCACCTTGTGCCATTTTAATTTGAAGTTCCTTCGCCTGTGAGAGATACAAGCTAGTCACGCCAAACCGTCCGGAAGCAACCTGCTTGATTGCACTATTTTTGGAGTCGCCCTGTTCGTTGGTCCAAGTATAACGCTCGGGGTCTTCACCACCTTCTCCGGTGTTGGATTTGCCACCGACTCGGTTCATGGCGATCGCCAAGGATTCGTGCGCCTCTTTAGAAATCGAACCATAGCTCATCGCGCCGGTTTTGAACCGTTTCATGATGCTTTCAATCGGTTCTACTTCTTCTAAGGGAATCGGTTCCTGTACCTTAAACTCCAGCAATCCGCGCAAGGTGAAGAACTTCTGATTTTGTTCATTCACTTTGGCGGCATACTTTTTATAAAGTTCGTAATTGCCCTCACGGGTTGCTTGTTGCAAGGCGTGAATGATTTCCGGACTCAATAAGTGAGCTTCCCCGCCTTTGCGCCATTGATATTCACCACCAACATCTAAAGTGTGACCATTGGCATCGCGATCGGGGAAGGCGTGAGAATGACGCATGATAGTTTCATGGGCGATCGCCTCTAAATCCACCCCTTCAATTCGGGAAGCAGTCCAGGTAAAATACCGACTAATCACCGACTGATTCAACCCGATCGCCTCAAAAATCTGTGCGCCGCGATAGCTTTGAATCGTCGAAATCCCAATCTTCGAGGCAATTTTCACCACCCCTTTGGTCACCGCTTTGATGTAATTCTTGACAGCGGTTTTATACTCCACATTCACGAGTAATTTCTCGCGAATCATATCATCAATGGTTTCAAAGGCGAGATAGGGATTAATCGCCCCACAACCATATCCAATCAAGGCGGCGAAATGATGCACTTCCCGAGGTTCGCCAGATTCTAGCACTAATCCCACCTGGGTGCGAGTGCCTTCGCGAATCAGATGGTGATGCAGTCCAGCAACCGCCAATAATGCCGGAATCCCTGCCTTTTCTCGGTTCGTCCCGCGATCGCTGAGGATGAGGATATTTGTACCGGAGGCGATCGCCTGAGTTGCCTGAGCAAAAATCGCTTCCAGGGCCGCTTCCAATCCCTTTACCCCGGTAGTCGGGTCAAATAACATCGGGATGGTTGTGGATTTAAACGCCCCTTCATTCACTGCCTTGAGTTTTGCCAAGTCTTCATCGGTGAGAACCGGGGTTTTTAACTCAATTAAATTGCAGCTTTTTGCAGTCGGTTTAAGGAGATTTCGTTCCGCCCCAATCGTCGTTTCTGCCGAGGTAACAATTTCCTCCCGAATTGAGTCAATCGGCGGATTTGTAACTTGTGCAAACAATTGTTGGAAATAGTCATACAGCAATTTCGGGCGATCGCTTAACACCGCCAACGGCGTATCCGTTCCCATCGACCCGATCGCCTCCACGCCATTGGTCGCCATTGGCGTCATCAACAGGCGCAATTCCTCAAAGGTGTACCCGAACGCCATTTGTCGCTGAATCAACGGCACCGGGTCAATTTCCCGCAATTGGGGAGCATCTTTCAGTTGAGAAAGGGCGACCAAATTCTCATCAATCCACTGTTGATAGGGATGTTCGCTGACAATTTGGGTTTTGATTTCTTCATCGGAAATAATCCGACCCTGTTTCATATCAACTAAGAACATCCGACCCGGTTGCAGGCGACCTTTATAGGCGACTCGTTCCGGTTCAATCGGTAAAACCCCAGCTTCCGAGGCCATAATCACTAAATCGTCCTTAGTGACGTAATAGCGAGAGGGACGTAACCCATTGCGATCGAGGACTGCCCCCATCATCGTCCCATCAGTAAAGGCGATCGATGCCGGACCATCCCAGGGTTCCATCAAGCAAGAATGGTACTTGTAGAACGCCTTTTTCTCGGGACTCATGGACTCATGGGCCGTCCAGGGTTCTGGAATCATCATCATCACCGCATGAGGCAAGGAACGCCCAGACAGGAACAGCATTTCCAAAGCATTATCGAAAATAGCCGAGTCACTGCCTTCTAAGTCAATCACCGGATGCAGCTTTTTCAGGTCCTCGCCAAACAGTTCCGACTCAAACAGGGACTCCCGGGCGTGCATCCAGTTGATATTGCCCCGTAACGTATTGATTTCCCCATTATGGGCAATGTAGCGATAGGGGTGAGACCGTTCCCAACTGGGGAAAGTGTTGGTACTGAAGCGGGAATGCACCAGGGCCAGGGCACTTTCCATCGTCTCATCATGGAGTTCCGGGAAATAGTCGCCCACCTGTACCGGCATCAACATCCCTTTATAAACCAGGGTCCGGCAGGAGAGACTACAAACATACCAGAACGAATCCAATTCACTGATATGGATTTCCCGTTCTGCCCGTTTGCGGATGACATATAACTTGCGATCGAACGCCAAATCATCAGTAATATTGGCACTGCGTTGGATGAACACCTGGGAAATAAAGGGTTCGCTGGATTTAGCCGTATTCCCCAAAGAGGAGTGATCCGTCGGCACATCCCGCCATCCTAAAACCTTCTGCCCTTCCTCAGCGACAATTTTTTCAAATAGCTGCCTACTTTTCTGACGAATAGCAGGGTCCGGAGAGCAAAAGATGTTTCCCACGCCATATTCCCCGGCATCTGGCAGGGAGATATTTTCTGCTGCGGCAACTTTTTTCAGGAAAGCATCCGGGACTTGGATTAAGATTCCGGCACCATCCCCGGTATTATTTTCGCAACCACAAGCACCCCGGTGGTCCAGATTGAGGAGAATCGTCAGGGCCTGTTCAACGATTGAGTGCGATTTCTGACCTTTTTGATGAACAATAAAGCCAACACCGCAAGCATCGTGTTCAAACTGAGGGTCATAAAGGCCCTGTTTTTGTGGCAGTTTTTGATGGTTCATAAATCTCGTTTAGGATGGAAAATCAGGTAAAAAGCCCGGTCACGATTAAGGGCCCGCAGCTTTAGGATGGGCTTTGGGATGTTGAGTCAAAGAAATCCTACCGGAGTAGGGGCGAGTTGCGATGAACCGTGCAGGGGTCTGAGTATGTTGGCGATACGGGACCGGACGGGATGCAACGGCAGGGTGTGACGGTTAACTGTTTCGTGAGTTTGGGTTTAGGGATTCTAACCAAGGTCTGATGATTTTTAGTCAAAAAGACGCTATGGTATTCGTTCTTAAGGAAAATTCTAACGGATCTACTCTGAAGCGCTGAATCAGTTTTCTATGGTTTTTTGACATTTCCCACGAGAGAATCAGGGTTTGAGAGGGAATTCGCGTTTCTTTGACAAAATTTAACAGTTGGAAAGGGGCGAGCAGTTGTGGGATGAGGGGCGCAAGACCCGATCGGGAAAATTGTATCCGAACTCATCCGTAGCCGCGCCCCTCATGGAAGAGTTTAATCGCAACGAGCCTGAGAAACCCATGAAAATAGACCCACAGGCGCGGTAAGATTGTACTATGAGACCCATCCGGCATCCTCCTACGCATGAGCGGAACCCCGAAAGATATCAATCCCCGCAAATCTGCCGAAGCTGCCTTAGATGAGAGTCAGCGCCGGTATCAAACTCTGGCCGAAGCGTCCCCGGTCTGTATTTTTCATACCGATGCTCAGGGGAATTGTCTCTATGTCAACCAGCGCTGGAGTGACTTGACGGGACTCTCCTCAGAACAGGCGATCGGCAAAAGTTGGATTGCTAATCTACATCCCGATGACTTCAAACGGGTGCAAGCTGAATGGTTTTTAGCCGCAGAAACTCGGATCCCGTTTAAGTCGGAATATCGGTTTGTTCGTCCCGATGGCATAGTGGTCTGGGCGATCGGTCAAGCGGTAGCAGAAATTGCAGATGACGGCACCGTGAAAGGTTATCTAGGCACGATTACTGATATCAGCGAGCGCAAACGGGCGGAAATTGCCTTGCAGCAGCAGCTTAAACGGGAACGCCTAGTGAGTTCCATCCAGGAACGGATTCGCTCTTCCCTCAACCTTGAAGAAGTTCTAGAAACTGCTGTCAACGAAGTTCGTGGATTTTTGGCTACCGATCGCATTGTGATTTACCGCTTTAATCCGGACTGGAGTGGGGTAATTGCGGTTGAGTCGGTCGGTTCTGACTGGATGTCTGTTAAAGGGATCGAAATCGAAGACCGTTGCTTCATTGAAACCCATATTCCCCTCTACGCTCAAGGTCGAATTCGGACGATTGATAATATTCAAACCTCCGGACTCTCGGACTGCCACATTGAACTCCTCAGTCAGTTTGCCGTTAAAGCCAATCTAGTCGTTCCCCTCAGGCAAGGCGAAGAACTCTGGGGATTACTCATTGCTCATCACTGTAGCAGTGAAAGACAATGGCATGAATCGGAAATTGAATCCCTGCGTCAGCTTTCAGTGCAACTTTCTATTGCCATTCAACAATGCACGCTGTTTGAACAAGCTAAAACTGAACTGATTGAACGCAAACGGGCTGAAGATGCCCTTCGTTTCAGTGAGGAACGGTTTAAATTAGCCGTATCGGGTACGAATGATGGGATTTGGGATTGGGATTTAACAACTCACCAAATTTATTACTCGCCGGTGTGGATGCAAATTTTAGGGTATGAAGAGGGGGAATTACCCTCCCTGGTCAGCACTTGGTTTAACAAGGTTCACCCAGAGGATTTGTCGGTTGCAATGCAAACTCTACAAGATCATGTGCAAGGGCAAAATCCGGTTTCCTATTATCATACCCACCGTATGAAACGAAAAGATGAGGGGTGGATTTGGGTAGAAGTCAAGGGAAAATGTATCCGGAATGAAGAGGGAAAAGCATACCGCCTGACGGGGACTTTAACGGATATTACTCAGCGTAAAAAAGCCGAAGAAGCCTTACAAGAAAGTGTCCAACGAGAACGAGCGCTTTCCCAGGTGATTCAACGGATGCGCCAAACTTTGGATCTGGAAACGATTTTTGCAGCAACAACTCGGGAATTGCGCCAGGTGCTCAAGTGCGATCGCGTTTTAGTTCATCATTTCCATGCCGATTGGCGGGGTGAGGTGGTTGCCGAATCCACAGGTCCTGAATGGATTTCTTTAATGGAAACACTCCAGGATGCACCGGAAAGTTCTTTGGAAGGGAACGGGGATGACTCTGATTCCCTAGAGGAAGAGGAGTTTGGGCTGGAAGATTCTTATATGCAAGCCGCCCGCACTGATGAGTGGAATTTAGGATTGACTTATCTAGCGGTGGAAAATGTGTACAATGCGGGTTTTGATGAGTCTTACCTTGAAGTTTTAGAGAAGTTTCAAGCCCAAGCCTATATCATTGTCCCCATTTTTTCGGGGAATAAACTCTGGGGATTATTGGCAAGTTATCAAAATAGCGGTCCTCGCCACTGGAAAGAAGCAGAAATCAAGGTTGTGGTTCAAATTGGGAATCAGTTGGGAGTGGCTTTACAGCAAGCTGAGTTACTCGAAAAAACTCAGCGGCAATCTCACGCTTTGCAAAAAGCGGCCCTGGCTGCGGATGCGGCAAACCGGGCTAAAAGTGAATTTCTCGCCAATATGAGCCACGAATTGCGAACGCCTCTGAATGCGATTCTCGGGTTCACCCAAGTGATGGCTCGCGATTCGTCTTTGAAACCGGAAAATCACGAGCATTTGAAAATTATTAATCGGGCCGGGGGACATCTTTTAGCGCTGATTAATGACATTTTAGAAATGTCAAAAATTGAAGCAGGAAGAACGAATTTTAATCCTGTTAATTTTGATTTAATCAATTTGTTAAAATCTCTAGATGATATGTTCCAGCTTAAGGCCGCTTCTAAGCATTTAAAGATTGTTTTTGAGGGCTGTAATACCCTGCCTCAGTTTGTCAAGACGGATGAGAGTAAGTTGCGTCAGGTCCTGATCAATATTGTGGGTAATGCGATTAAGTTTACCGAAACCGGTCGCGTCGTTCTCCGGGTCCGTCTCCAAACGCAATCCAATCGACTCAATCCGGGGGAAGATGATTCCCCGGATTCGGATTCCTCGGGTCAATACTTATATTTTGAAGTAGAAGATACGGGCCCAGGTATTGCCCCCGATGAAATGCCGAAATTGTTTGAACCCTTTGGGCAGACGGAAACCGGGCGTAAATCCCAGCAAGGGACGGGACTAGGTTTACCGATTAGTCAAAAATTCGTACAATTGATGGGAGGTGATATTCAGGTTACCAGTACACCGGGTCAAGGAACGGTGTTTGCATTTGCTGTCAAAATTTCCCTGAGTCATGAGGCGGAGGTTCAAACCCGCCAACCCAAGCGCCGAGTAGTCGCGATCGCTGGAAATGTCACTGAATCTCGCATTTTAATCGTGGATGATGCTTTTGACAGCCGTCTATTGTTGATGACGATGTTAAAATTTGTGGGATTTCAAGTACAAGAAGCGGAGAATGGGCAAGAGGCGATCGCGGTTTATGAAAGTTGGAAACCTCACTTAATTTTAATGGATATGCAAATGCCAGTCATGGATGGTTATGAAGCCACCCGAAAAATAAAAAGTACAGTTCAGGGTCAACAAATAACTATTGTTGCTTTAACTGCTAGTGCTTTTGAAGAAGAACGAAAAATGATTTTAGATGCCGGTTGCGATGACTTCATTCGTAAGCCGTTTCAAGAAGAATTTTTGCTGGAAATCATCGGCCAGCATCTGAAGATTGACTATATTTTTGAAGATCTTCCCCCGGACTCGATCCGACAACTCCAGGACAGCCCCGAACAAAGTTATACCCTATCGCCCCAGGCTTTACAAGTTATGCCCCCGAGTTGGCTGACCGAGCTTTATGATGCTGCAATGCAGTGTAGTGATGAATTAATTTTGACTTTACTCAAAGACATTCCCCCGGACCTGGCCCCTTTATCCCACGCTCTAGCTGAGTTAGCCAATAACTACCAGTTTGACCTCATCGAGGAATTACTTTCACAGGAGGCCAAATGAACGCAAAACCCCTTGAATTTCTCCAAAAAGATATTCTGATCGTAGATGATACTCAAGATAATCTCCGCTATCTGGCGACAATTTTAACCGATGAAGGATATAAAGTTCGCAAGGCATTAAACGGTCAAATGGCCCTCAAAGCCTGTCGAGTTGTTGTGCCTGACCTGATTTTATTAGATATCATGATGCCTGATATGAGCGGGTATCAAGTTTGCGAAATTTTAAAAACTAATGATGCCACTTGCGAGGTTCCAGTTATTTTCTTGAGTGCATTAGATGATGCTTTTGATAAGGTAAAAGCCTTTAATGTCGGTGGGGTGGATTACATTAGCAAACCCTTTCAATTAGAAGAAGTTTTAGCTCGGATTCAAACCCAACTCATCCGCCGGGCAGCAGAATTAAAAATTCAGCAACTCAATGCCGAATTGGAAAGTCGGGTCCAAGAACGAACGCTCCAGTTAGAATGCTCCAATCAAGACCTGCTTCAGGAAATTAAGGAGCGTAAGCAACTGCAAGAACAGTTACTCCATCTAGCCCTGCATGACTCCTTGACAAATTTGCCCAATCGGTCGCTATTTATGGAACGGCTGGACCAGGCGATCGCCCTTAGAAAAGCCAACCCAGACTATCAGTTTGCTGTCCTCTTTTTAGATTGCGATCGCTTTAAAGTGGTGAACGATTCTCTCGGTCATCTGGTCGGGGATGAACTGTTGATTGCCATTGGGCAACGCCTCCAATCCACGCTCACGGAAAACGATACCTTGGCCCGATTAGGCGGAGATGAATTTGCTGTGCTGCTGGAAGAATTGCCAACTCTTGACCGATCGCCAGCGATCGCTGACTGCATTTTAGACTCTCTAAAGGAACCCTTTCAACTCTCCCGCTACGAAGTCTTTATTAATGCCAGTATCGGCATTACCCTGGGCAGTTTTTATAATGAAAAACCCGAATATTTACTCCGGGATGCTGACACCGCGATGTATCGTGCCAAATCCCTCGGAAAAGGCCAATATTACCTCTTCAACCCGGTAATGCATGAGGAGGCTTTAAACCGTCTCCAGCTTGAGAATGACTTACGGCGGGCCGTAGAACGAAAGGAATTTAAAGTTTATTATCAACCGATTATTTCCCTAACCACGGGCCGAATTTATGGTTTTGAATCCCTCGTGCGCTGGCAACATCCAGTGCGCGGCTTTATCCCTCCTGTCGAATTTATCCCCGTCGCCGAAGAAACGGGTTTAATCGCTAATATTGACCTGTGGGTGTTAGGAGAATCCGTTCGCCAAATTCAGGACTGGCAACATCAAAACCTAATCGATGAATCAGTGACTTGTAGCGTGAATTTATCAGCGCGGCATTTTCTGCAATCCTCGTTTATCCATCGCTTGAGGAAACTCTTGGAAGTCACCCAAATCAATCCTCAAATACTCAAACTGGAAATTACCGAAAGTGCGATCGCCAATAAAAACCAAGCCACTCTGGACATTCTCCACCAAATTCGCGACTGCCAAGTTGAATTAAGCATTGATGACTTTGGCACCGGCTATTCTTCCTTAAGTTATCTAGAAGAATTTCCCGTCAATGTCCTAAAAATCGATCGCTCGTTTATCAAGCGGATTGATGGCAGCGAACATAATGGCGGATTAGTTCCCGGTATTATCGGCATTGCTCACACAATGGGTATGATTGCGATCGCCGAAGGAGTGGAAACGCCTATTCAATTAGAGAAACTTCGACGATTGGGCTGTGATTTTGCCCAGGGATATCTCTTTGCTAAACCCTTGAATCCCGATGCCGTAGCCGAATTATTAGCCCGTTCTCCCCAGTGGTAACCCTCAGTTATCACGGGGTACAGGGTTAGATTCACCGGCCCCGACACTGGGTTTTTAGCCCTTTCTTGGTTGCTGAGGGTGACCGATGTTCTCCAGAAACACGGTTCCTCACCCCTCCTGGCTACCCCAAACTAGGATACCCGGCGATCGCCTCTGTACATCCCTAAAGCTGCTGCAATTGCTCTAATAACCGGCTGACTTGAGCATTGGGTTCTAAAAACGAAAACAGATGTTTAAAGCGTAACTTTCCCTCTACATCTAGCACATATTGTGCGGGTAAGGGAGCACCGAGGGCTTGTCCCGTTCCATAAGCCCGAAAGACTAAACAACTGGGATCGCACAAAACTGGCATTTTTAATCCCAAGTCGCGGATCACTATTTGGCTTTGACGTTCATCGGTACTGGTGATTAATAACACTTCTGCACCCGCTTCAACAAATTGCTCATACGCCGTATTCATGGCTTTAATGTGAGGAAAGCACAGGGGACAGTATTGTTTTTCTGTAAAAATGCGGGTGAAATATAAAATTATCGGTTGTTTTTCTCGGTATTCCGAGATGCGAATAGAACCCTCACCGTTGACATGGGGCAGTTGAAAGTCAGGAGGGCAAACTTCCGGGTAAAGTTTATTAAGGGCAGGAATGGGAAGAAAGTTTTGGAAAAAGCGTTGATTGAGTAACCCTCTAAAATCCGTGGATGTCAACATGGTTTAAGCCTCTTTATCCGATTAATTAGAAAATCATTCATAAATTTTAACCCCAACTCAATCCGTGCTGAATCAGCTTAGGGAAAGAGTTGGGGTTAATCGGGTGTAAGGGCGATCGCTAATCAGGTTGCAACCGCGATCGCCCGGTAAGCCAATCCAACAAATTAGCTTAAATAGCGGCAAAGTATTCTTTAGACTTCTTGGGGTCCGGGTTCATGGTTTGAGCACCGGGTTGCCAACCTGCGGGACACACTTCATCGGGGTGAGTCTGAACGTGCTGAATCGCTTGCAGAATCCGCAGAGTTTCATCGACATTACGGCCAAATGCCAGGTTATTGATAGTGGCGTGCTGGATCACACCGTCTTTGTCGATGATAAATAGTCCACGTAGGGCGATTCCCGCTTCTGGATCGAGGACGTTGTAAGCGGAACTAATTTCCTTTTTGATGTCAGAAACCAGGGGATAATTCAGGTCACCGAGACCCCCAGATTTGCGGTCAGTTTGGAGCCAGGCTAGGTGAGAAAATTCACTGTCAACGGACACGCCCAGCACTTCCGTGTTTAATTGGCTGAATTTTCCATGACTATCGCTAAATGCCGTAATTTCCGTCGGACAGACAAAGGTAAAGTCCAAGGGATAGAAGAACAACACCACATACTTACCTCGGTAGTCCGAGAGTTTGATGGTTTTGAACTCTTGATCCACAACGGCGGTGGCGGTAAAGTCGGGGGCTTGTTGGCCGACGCGGATGCATCCTTCGGTCATTGTTTGTTTCTCCATGTTATGAGGGTTAAGTAGCTCGGACGGGCCTTCACGTGGGCTTGTAAAGCACTCTAGACGCGATTGGTACGACCGATTCTTTACGAACCGTTACAAGAATATCATAATCATAACGATTTTGAGTAGACTGCCTCCCGGAAATAAGAAGTGCGGATTTTACGACAGCCGGTTGCTCGATCGCGAGGCTGATTGAATGAGCTAGGATGGGGGATTGGGTTTGGTGCGTAAGTTCTGACCTACAATGAAGGTAAGATATGCAAAACCAAGTTCCGGCTGGCGATCGGAACTGATGAAAATGCCTAACGTCTTTGATTAACAGAAGATTACAGAAAAAGTTTTTTAAACCCCGAAGGGTAAACTATCAATGAAACTACCCACTCGCCCCCTGATCGCCCCCCTGTTCGCAGTCATGGTAGCCGCGATCGCCCCCCATCGGATTCATGCAGAAGTCGTCCAATTGCAACCCCAACTCAACCGTGAGCCGATTCAACTGCAAGGGACATCTGGGGGTTCGCAAAAAAGCGACTGTGGCAAGATTTCCGACCAACCCAGCCAAACCCTGGAAGTCGGACAGCAGTTTCCCTATCTGCGGTTACGGGTTGAGAGTGCCGGAGAACCGACTCTCTTAATTGAAGGTCCAACGGGACGTTTCTGCGTACTTGCGGATAGTACCGCCGGAGAAAAGCCGGAAATGTCAGGGTTGTGGGCTGTCGGCACCTATCAGATCTACATTGGTGACCTAGCCGGAGGACAGCATAGTTATACCCTCTCTATCTCCCAAAATCCTAACTAGCCAGATTCTGCGTTTTCTAGCAACATTTTGAGAGCGGTTTTGACTTGTTCGTATTCGCTCATCAGTTGGGAGAAAATTTCGGTAACCTCTGGGGGTGGCGGTGTTTTCGAGGTGTGATGCGATCGCCCAAGTGATTCAAGTTGCTGACTCAGTTCAGCTAAAGTTAGAGCGCCAACTGCGGCACTGGTTGATTTCAAAGAGTGCGCCGCCTCTTCGATTTCACCACTCTCATCTTGAGCGATCGCCACGGTGAGACAGTCCAGCAGCTTGGGAGACTCCACTAAATAAATCTCGATTACCTCTTCCAGGGCCTCGATTTCACGTAAAGACTCTAACGTGCTGGGATTCAGAACAGGAGTAGACCGATTCACCCTCACAACTGGGTGGGCGATCGCACTGGGGGAAGAACGGATAAAACTCTTAGACTCCGGCAATTTAGAATTCACCGTAGAGAAGCCCGAGTCTGTAGCGGATACCCGGGCGATCGCCCGGGGAGAACGGTCTGAGTCCGGTTGACACAGATTCAAGGCTTCCACTAATTCCGGCATTCGGATCGGCTTACTGATATAGTCATCCATCCCCGCCTCTAGGCAGAGTTCGCGATCGCCCTGCATCGCATTAGCCGTCATCGCAATAATGCGCGGCTTGTACCCCAATACGCCGGAGAGAGCCTCTTGACAAATTTGGCGAGTCGCAGCCAACCCGTCCATTTCGGGCATATGAACGTCCATGAGGACAACATCGTAATGTTGGCGGTCCAACGCTTGCAAGACTTCAATGCCATTTCCTGCCACATCAGCACGATACCCCAAGCGATGCAAAATTTGCAACGCCACCTTTTGATTGACTAAATGATCCTCCGCCAACAGAATGCGTAAAGGCTGGCGTTGAGCCATCTGGGGGTCAATGGGGACGGCGTTCAAATGAATCCGAGAAAGAATCGGTACCCCCCCAAAGATTCCCGCCAAAACATTGTACAGATAAGACTGTTTAATCGGCTTATTCAGAAATGCTGCAAACGGCACCTTATACGGCAGATCCACTTCCTGTCTGCCAATCGAAGTTAACATCACCAAGGGGAACTCCCGATTTTTGAGTAACCCTCGGATATAGGAGGCTAAGGTAATCCCATCCATTTGCGGCATCTGCATATCCAGAATGCCAATATCAAAAGTTTCCGAATTTTGCAACCACTCCAGGGCTTCCCGGGCCGAAGCGGCTGCCTTGGGCTTCATCCCCCAAAACAAAGCTTGACGGGTTAAAATTTGGCGGTTGGTGGCGTTATCATCCACAATCAGCACCCGCTTACCGGCTAAGGAGGGTTGAGTGCCGTTCAGGTCAACAGGTAAGGTATTTACAGCCGGTGTTGCCATCAGCGTAAAGTAGAACGTAGAGCCCGTGGGGGTGGTATCGGGAAAAGGCGATTTTGAATCCGTTAAGGTAAAGATACTTTGCTCAGGGTCCGGGACCGGCGAGAAATTGACAACAGCAGAAGAGGCGATCGGCCATTGAAACCCAGGGTCCGGGTCGCCCCCGAGTCCTTCTCCGCTGACGACCCACATTCGGCCCCCCATCAATTCGCTTAGACGCTTGCTGATTGCTAGACCCAAACCCGTGCCGCCATACTCGCGGGTGGTTGAGGAATCCACCTGAGAAAAGGACTTGAACAACCGATTCATCCGTTCTGGGGGAATGCCGATGCCGGTGTCGGAAACTGTAAATTGGATTTGATACAGGGAAAGAGCCGCGCTTAGACCCTCGGGGAGGTGACCGTTCGTATTCTCGTCAGATTTGAGGGTTAAGACATCATTCTCGATGCCTACGGCTTTCGGCGGGGGAATTGCAGCGGCACTCACCGATACCACGACTTCCCCTTTTTCGGTGAATTTCACGGCATTACTCAGCAAATTCACTAAAATTTGTCGGACTCGGGTCACATCTCCAATAATCATTTCTGGAGTAGAAGGTTCAATCAGATAGGCCAACTCTACCCCTTTTTCGGAGGCTCTGGAGGCGAGTAAATCTAGGGAATCTTCAATACAAGCGCGCAGGTTAAACGGTTGCTGTTCCAAATCGAGTTTCCCCGACTCAATTTTCGAGAAGTCGAGGATATCGTTAATAATGGTCAGCAGGGCATCCCCACTGGCGCGGACGGTTTCTACAAAATCCCGTTGTTCGGCGTTGAGGGAGGTATCCAGCAGCAATCCCGTCATCCCAATCACCGCATTCATGGGGGTACGGATTTCGTGGCTCATGGTGGCTAGAAACTCACTTTTAGCCCGAGTAGCCGCCAGGGCCTCGTCTCTGGCTCGGGCTAAATCAGCGGCGGCCGCACGGCGCTCAATTTCACTGCCGATCCACTGTGCCATCAGTTTGAGGAGTTCTTTATCCACCGCTTTAAACGGGCGGGAAAGGGGCTGGCTACTGGAAAAGTTGAGGGTGCCATAGATTTTGCCTCCCACAATTACCCGAGTTCCGATATAGGCGTCTTGGGGAAGGGGGGTTTGGGTGGGTTTGTTGTGCCAGCGCGTCACACTTACGGATTCAAAATAAAGGGGTTCTTTCAGGCGCAGGGTTTCGCGACAGTAGGTTTGACTTAAGGGGAAGCGATCGCCGGGTTCGAGGGTATTATCCGGAGATTGAACGGCTACGATTTCATAGCGATCGCCTTTAATCCGGGATAAAATAGCGATTTCCAACCCAAACCGCCGTCTTCCCATCACGAGCAATCGTTGCAACCGTTGCTCGAAGCTGAGTTTGCGAGAGGATGTAATTTTATAAAGCGCCCGAATAGAGGCTTCACTTTCGCGCAGTTCCTCATCGGTTTGATGGCGTTCGGTGATATCCCGGGAAATGGCGACTAATTCTTCTATCTCGTCGGTGTGGGGATTGCGAACCGTGCGGCTGGTACTTTCAAACCACAGGTAATGCCCATATTTATGGCGGATCCGGTAGCTGACGGTATAACTAACTTGACCCTTGACCATTGCCAGATAGGATCTGGCGATCGCCTTGGCATCCTCGGGATGGAAAAATTCATAGAGGTTACATCCGATCAGTTCTTCGGGTTCATATCCCAATAAAGAATGACAAGCGGGGGAGACGTAAATAAACTTCCCTTTTGGGGTATGCCGCGAAATCATATCGGTGGAGTTTTCCGCCATCAATCGATAGCGTTCTTCGCTTTCTTTGAGCTTATATTGCGACTCTTGCAGGGCTTTGAGCATCCCGTTGATGGTCACCCCTAAACTGGAAAGTTCATCGTGACCCGCAATTTTGACCCGCATGGATAGGTCGCCTTTGTTCCCGATGCGTGCGACTTTTTTGCTAAGAACGGTTAGGCGTGAGAGGACTAATTTTTCAAATAGCAACAGGGTCAGCCCACTAAATCCTAAACTTACTCCTAACAAAGAGCCAATAAAATAGCGGACGCTGGTTTTACCTTTGGCGTATATTTCTCGACTATGCTTGACTTGCAGCAGCAGACGGTTATTACTAGCGAGGGTCGGAATCGCGGTATAGCCCACTATCTCCGTCTCGTTCAGGGCCTCAACCACGATGGGCAACTGCTCGGCTTGCTCCCAATCTAGGGTCTGTAAGGGAGAAAGACGCTCTAACTTGAGTTTCACCGCTTCCAAATCCGGTGGCAGAGCGCTCATCGGGTAAATGCTCAGGGATAATTGGGTCAAATCGGCAAGGCGAGCGATTTCCTGCGGATTCAGGAAGCGTCCGACGACGAAGGTACCCCGGTAGGGACCCGAACCCTGACTGGTCAAAATAGATTGGGCGGCAATCACTGCCGGACCCTGGGGAAGGAGGACGATGCCACTGAGGGGGTGATTGTAGTGTCTGGTTTGCGCGAATTTTTTCTCGACTTGTTGTTGATAAGCCGATGCTAAATCGGGAATCAAACTGGGCATCGGGATTTCGACCTGCTGCTGAAAATCAAAGGCTTTACTAAAAACGGGTTTCCTTTGTTCGTCCAGGATGAGCAATAGATTCAGCTTTAATTGGATGAAGGTTTCATTGCCAAAATTGGAGTTAACATAGTTGGGGTCTCCCGGTTCGATAAAGCTATAGGTATCGTCCCATTCTGCATGATATTGAGCGAGGGATTGAAGTTCGTTAATGGTTTCCTGGAGAGACTGCAAGCCTCGGATTGCATCTTGATGAACAACTTTCTGTTCTAATTCCTGAAAGTCTCCCAGTAGAATACTCGATGCGGTTCCATACAGCACGACATTCAGGCCTAACAGGGTCGTGCCGACTATTATTAATATTTTCTTTCGCAATTTCATAGAATGCTGGCACCCTCATCTTCGTTACTCACCCAGTCCACCAAAACGGCAGTTCCGGCGAAGACTTCGTTTCTGTTGGCACGACCTAATTGCACTGAATAAGCGTGGCGCGATCGCTCCATAATTCTATAGATACTGTGATCCGTTCGCTGTATGGCCTACTGTATCGCCTAGTTTGGAAATGGCTACATAGCCTACTCCCTATACCCGGATGGGAACACTGAAATAGGGCCTCATCCTGGTGATTGATCGGCGATCGCGTATCTTGCCCCGTATCTTGCCCGGGTGTTACCCGGGGGTGAGGCTCCACTGCTCCGGGGTGCCTTTGAAGGCTAGACTATACCGTTCCCTGGGTGAGGGAGCCTCAGACCTATAATGCCCAATCCAACCGACGAACCTGCATCGTTTGATTATGGCTTATCAGTTTATTCAAGTAAAGGATCACCACGGTATCCTGTCGGGTTTTCGTCGGATTCAAACGGGGTCACGTTTTACCAATTGTGCTGTTTGCTCAGGTTCTACCAGGGTGTTGGCGCAGAGGATTCCCGAGGCAGCCACGGCGGGAACGCCAATGCCGGGGAGGGTGCTATCCCCCACCCGGTATAATCCGCTAATGGGGGTGTGGATACTGGGAAATGTCCCTTTTCCAGCGGCGATCGCCGGACCATAGGTACCTTGATCCCGGCGCAGGAATTTGGCATGGGTCAGAGGAGTGCCGATCAGTTCCAAAACAATACGGCTGCGGACATCGGGAATAATTCGCTCTAAGGCTCGAAACAGGGGTTGTGCTCGCGATCGCTTGCGGGCTTTATAGGTGGGATCGGACTGCCAAGGGTGATAGGGTTCCATGGTATAAGCATGAATCCCATGATATCCTGGGGGGGCAAGATTTGGGTCCCAGACGGAGGGAATGGAAATCATACAGGTATTCCCGGGTTCCGTGAGGTCGCGATCGCTGTCGTGAACCACCACATGATGTCCGGTGAGTCCCGCCAATCCATCGGCTTTGATGCCCAGGTGCAGGTGCATAAAGCTATTCAGGGCAGGGGTTTCTAAGGCTTGACGGCGATAAGATTCCGGCAGTTCTTCCGGTGCAACTAGATGGGTGTAGGTATCCCAAATCGTAGCATTGGAAATGACAATGGGTGCTCGGATGATTGTACCCTTTCGCAAGCGCACCCCGGTTACGCGGCCTGCTTCGATTAAAATGCGCTCTACATGGGCATTCAGGCGCAGTTCCCCTCCCCATCGGGTTAATCCTCTTACCAGGGCTTCGATCAGGGCGGTACTACCGCCGAGGGGATAGTCGATGGCGCTGCGATTGCGTTCCCCGAACATAAAGGCGACTTCTGGGGCGATCGTGCCGTGAGCTTTGAATCCAGAGAGTAAGAAGCATTCTAGGTCAACTAAACGGCGTACGAAGGGGTCTTGCACGTCGCGATCTAGGAGTTGACCGACGGACCCTTGAATGTCCCGGAGATGGGGCAGTAATTTTATTAAGGCGGGCCAGTATGACAACAGGACGGGGAATATCTGGCGATCGGCTCGTAATCTCAAGGAGGGAATGCCTTTGAGGGCGTCATACAACGACAGCATCCGCCGTTCAAACCGTTGGAGTTGTTTGGCTCCGGTAGGGGTAATGGCGGCAATTTCGGCCCGATAGCGATCAAAATTACCATAAATGGGTAGGGTACAGTCTCCTAAGTGATAATGTCCCAAGGGGTCGTAAGCGATCGTTTGCACCGATTCTCCGAGGAGATCAAGGACTTGGCGCAGGGGGTTAAGGCTGTAGGAATCCCCGAGTCCGCAGTAAAACGAGGGTCCGGAGTCGAAGTGAAATCCTTGGCGATCAAACCCATGTGCTGCACCTCCGGCGATTGTATGACTCTCACATACTAGCACCCGCTTGCCATACCGAGCCAGTAAGGCTGCTGTAACTAATCCCCCAATTCCACTACCAATGGCGATCGCGTCATACTCTGTCATATCTGCCTGTTCTCCCTGGACTATTCACTCACGCTTCTACAACGGGGCGATCGGTTTAATTTTGCACATCCCCATTCGGCATCGTCGTCTGGCTAAAGATCGCCCCCGCTGTATTCGCTCCGCTCATTTCCGCTCGAATTAAGCTCGCTTTCGTCAAATTCGACCTCATTAAATTAGTTCTCGCTAAATATGCCTCACATAGATTCGCTTCGTTCAAGAGCGCATGAGACAGATTCGCCCGACTTAAATCCACCCGGGATAAATTAGCCCGAGTTAAATTGGCCCCGGATAGGTTGGCTTTCCCCAGCTTGGCATCCGTAACGACTGCCACATCCAGTTTAGCACCCTCCAAGTTCGCCTCGCCCAACTGCGCCCGTTCCAACTTGACATTCGTCATACAAGCCCCGCGCAAATCCACAAAAGAGAGATTTGCATCGCTGAAAAAGGCAGCGGTAGCGATCGCTTCCGCCATTTTGGCCCGTTCCAAATTTGCCCCCCGAAAGTTCGTTTCTGTGAGATTCGCCCCACTTAAATCCGCCTTAGTCAAATCCGCACCGCTGAGGTTGACTCCCCGCAAGTCCGCTCCCCGCAAGTCTGCTCCCCGCAGGTTTGCAGGACTGTATATCCGCCGTTCCTCACGAAAATTTGCCCCACGCAAACAGGCTCCCCGTAAGCATACCCCGCTCAATGTCGTTCCGCGCAAATCCGCATCACTCAGGTTCGCATCCATCAGGTTCGCTAAATTGAGGTTGGCTTTACGAAGATCTGCACCTTGAAGGGTTGCTCCATGCAAGTCTGCATCGCTGAGATTGGCACCGGAGAGGTTAGCTTGATTAAGATTAGCACCGCTGAGTTTGGTACTTACTAAGTACGCCGCACTCAGGTTAACTCGACTCAAGTAGGCAAAAATCAAATCCGCGCCGTGGAGGTCCGCTCCTCGTAATTTCGCCCCAATCAAATCTGCTCCTCGAAGGTTTGCACCCCAGAGACTGGCTCCGTTAAAATTAGTTTCTCCGGCTGTATATCGCTGTAATAATTCTTCGACATTCATTAATATTTTCCTCTTTCCCCGGTTTTTCCCCTGACATCAATCCCTCGGCTTAGATTCGCCCTTGTTTATCCCGATGGGTTTCAAGGCGTCGAGTTGTCTTCTCGCTCAATTGTCTGGTTTCTTTCTGCTTCTTCTAAGTTTATCAGAAGTTCTAGGAATTGAGACGTTGTCTGTTTAACTTGGGTGATAAAATCTCCCATCGTTTCATATTTAACTGAGATTCCATCTTCAATGTCTAGGGTCTCTAATTCTTGGCTAATTTCTTGTTCAAGAGCATTTAAGCGTCTTTCAATAAACTGAACAATTTCTTCAACGCTCTGGGTTACTTTTAGGTTGAGCTTTTTCTCTAGTTCTTGTTTTTGTTGAACGGGATCGATTTTTTTGAGAATGCTTAAAGAAAATTTGCGATCGCTGCCGTTCATACTCCCGGAGTTTTGGGGATAGGGCGTTAAAAAATCGTTCAACATCTCCCTATTTTTCTCACTTTCCTCACCAATCTCACTGTAATCGTTATCATCATCGGCGCTATCTTCTGCTAATGTATCTATCCGGGCCGGAGCTTTCCAGCGCTCGCTCCCCGGAGAGAGCGAGTCCACCAAAGATAAACCATTTTTGAGGGGGGAATATAACTGGGTCATGTATTGCACAATTACTCCAGCCGATTGAAAATTTTCATCAGCTTCCGGAAGATTTTTAGCCGTTTCATATAAGTGGGATTCTAAGGCATCCACGCTAGGACACAGTTCATAAATTTGCTGAAATAGTTCATCAAGCTGGATTTTTTTTAAATTCAGCCAGTCTTCCTCTCTATTAAATTCAAACAGGCGATCAAGGGCAGAAAAAATGAGAATTTTAGCGCGTAATGGACTTGTATGTTGAACAACCTTGAGCCGTAAATCAAATAATTTTTCTGACGAGATGGGACCCGCTGATTGAGGAGTATTCGGGGGTTCAAAGTCAGTTTCATTCGTGAAACCGGAAACAATGACTAGGGTATTAGCTAGATCCGGAGGGAGTGGAAATCCGGATAGCCCGGGACTGGTTGAGCCATCTTCATAAAATTTGCTGAAACTGTTAATTAAAGTTTTAGCAATTGCCGCATATTGTTGAGGTTTATTAATATTACTAACAATTCCATCTAGGGAGAGTTTCAGATTATCTAAGGTTCCAGTTAGTTCGCAAACCTCAATAATTAAGTCGCGTAAATTCCAAGCGGCAATCGCATCGGAATTATTTTCCCATCTTCCCTGACATAGACAAAGCATCAACTTTTTAATTCGATTTAAATTGGGTTCCTGTTCTAACTTGCGAACAGTCTCATCAAGCAAGTGTAAATTTTTCATGTTGGCCTCCAGATGTGTATTACCAATTAAGAACTCAGGTTAATCAGGAAAAAGAAGCAAGGGACGAATGGTTGCTGTTACTTATTAAACCATGAAGTGTAGAGGGACTAAAGATTTCTTCAATTTTATCAAGGGAACTGTCTGATTAACGAGCGATCGCTTCTTCTCAAGGAAGGAGAAGGCGTCTAGGGTCAGGTTGAGGGTAAAGAGGGAAAACCAGGTTTCTGTGGAAAAAATAGCGGTGAAAGCCGCCAAGATTAGGAGAGAAGCAAGTTTGGGAACTGGAATACTTTTGACGGTCCCGATGGGTTAAGTGAATGAGGGGTTGCACCCCTATGGATCCTACTAAAAGCCAGGGTTGTCTGTAGCGATCTCGCTTAGAATGCGATCGCCATGGCACAATAGGAGTTAGGGTATTTCACCGACCCGATGGATTACCCCTGCCACGAGTAAGGGAGTGAAACGAGGATAAAAAAATAGGTATCCTTCTTTTCTACACCCCCCTTAGTTAATTCTATAAACCTAACCCTCCTGTTAAAAAATCTCGGTTTTCCATCTTTTTGGTAAAATTTTGAAAAAATTTGAGCCAATTAGTCCGGGTCCGATTACTTCAATCCAATTATTTTGTATTTCGGTATTGACAGAAATGATCCACCTAAAACGCCACCCTAAAAGGACTTTTAAATTATGATTGACCTCTATACGTTTGCTACTCCCAATGGCCGCAAAGTTTCTATTTTGTTAGAGGAATTGGGCCTTTCTTACAATGTTCACAAGATTGATATTACAAAAAAAGAGCAGTTTTCAGCGGAGTTTATAGCAATTAATCCTAACAGTAAAATTCCGGTAATCGTTGATTCCGACAGCGATATTACGATATTTGAGTCCGGCGCTATTCTGGTGTATTTTGCTGAAAAAACAGGAAAATTGCTGCCAACGGAGACTAAATCACGCTATCAAGTGATAGAGTGGTTAATGTTTCAAATGGCAAGCGTGGGTCCAATGTTTGGGCAGTTTAATCATTTTAATCGGTATGCACCGGAAAAAATTCCTTACGCGATCGCCCGTTATGAGCAAGAAACTTTACGATTGTATGGAGTATTAGACGGACAATTGAGCGATCGCCCCTATATTGCTGGAGAGGACTACTCGATCGCAGATATTGCGATTTATCCTTGGGTTGCGAGTTACGCGTTTATGGGGTTAACTTTAGAAAAATATCCTCATTTGAAGCGCTGGGTAGAAATGCTAGAGAAACGTCCAGCAGTACAACTGGGGATGGCTGTCCCGACTTAAATTAATCTTTTTAAAGAGAAAATTATGCCACCGGGAAGGGGGATAATTTTATTCAAGAGGGGATGGGAGTAAGAAACATAGGGATAACGACGGTAGAGATAAGAAAGGGGGGTTCTCTAGGGATACCCAGATAACGCCCTTGACGGTTGATGTGATAAAGTTTGTTATCCTGGAATTATCTGCCTACTAGGATAATTACAGATATGCAAGGGTTTTTGACCGGAACGTTAAAAATTGAACGGTTAAATGTGGCGATCGCAGATTTGCCCACCCATCTTAGAGGGATAAAGTTAGTCCAGTTATCCGATTTTCATTATGAAAATCAGGGATTGTCGGATAAACTCTTGGCAGCAGCGATCGCTGCTGCCAATGATGCTGATCCTGATTTAGTTTTTCTGACAGGGGATTATGTCACCCATGACCCGACTTCCATTGATGCCTTGGTATTACAACTTAAACAGTTACAAAGCCGCTGGGGTATCTATGGTATTTTAGGTAACCATGATATCCACTTGCCCCAGTCTAAACCCGAAATTATTGCAGCATTCCAGGGAATTAATATTCCCATACTTTGGAACGAAGTCGTCTATCCTTTGGGTTCCGGTTTAGCCGTGGTGGGGATGGCAGAGGTGCAGTCTGGGCAGTTTAATACTCAGGCTATTTTTCCTGGTATTGATGCGTCAATTCCGCGCATTGTTCTTTCCCACAATCCCGATACGGCGGCTTATTTACAAAAACTTAGAGTTGATTTGCAGCTATCGGGTCACACTCATGGAGGACAAATTGTTTTACCGATAATTGGGCCGATTCCCTTTTATCTGAAACGCATTCGTAAGCGGATTCCTGAACCATTGCGGCAGTGGATTCCCTATATGTCAAAAGAGCGTTATAAAATTGTGGATCACTGGGAGTGGTCTCAAGGGTTGCATCAGGTTGGAAATAACCAGCTTTATGTTAGTCGGGGATTGGGTAGTTATTTTCCGGGACGGCTATTTTGCCCTCCAGAAGTTACGATTATTACCTTACAAGGAAAATGAAGGATGAGGGAAATAAGATATAAATAAATTAGTAAAACTTAGCTTATAAAAGCCGGAAGAATCAGTCAGGGGATGTCTACAGGATTCTACCTAAAAGCTAAAAAAATCAAAGGAACTGATATGAAAAGAGATTTTATGAATGTTAAAAGTGCGGGTTTTTTAATCGGCGCAGTCGCAATCGCGACTCTGGTTTGGATGGCCCGATTTCAACGTCCGCCACTCACCTATGCTCAAATTCCAGCCCCTAACATGAGCGATCGCACCCCCGTTAACCCAGAATGGATTACTTTAGATGGAGAACTCAAAAATAATGTAACTACTAAACCAATCGTAGCTGCAAATACTCGTTTTGGCCTTAAATTATTTTCTAAAATTTATCAGCAAGATAAAAGTAAAAATATCTTCATTTCACCATTGAGTTTGACCCTAGCCCTACAAATGCTGAATGGCGGTGCAAGGGGAGAAACTCATCAGGCGATCGCCACAGTTTTAGAAACCCCAGGAATTGCTCAAGAACAAATTGATAGCACTCTGGCGGCACTTCAAACCCAACTCCAGGCGATTGATCCGGAAGTTGAATTGGCGATCGCTAATTCTTTTTGGATGAATCAAGACGAATCCTTCAATTCAAATTTTCTTCAAAGAAATCAAGAGATTTACCAATCTCTTATTCAAGCAATAGACTTTAATAACCCCGAAAATGCGGCCCAAATTGTTAATAGCTGGGTAGCTCAAGCCACTCATCAAAAAATAGATAATATCTTACAATCTAAGGATTTAGATAGTTCTACTATTGCCCTGTTGGTGAATGCCATTTATTTTAAGTGCGGCTGGTTGAGTCCCTTTTTAGAATCCGCCACTCATGATCACCCCTTTGCTTCGGCAAATGGGCAGACAAAACCTTATCCGCTGATGTTTCAAACCCAAGAATTTGCTTACTATGAAAATGCCTTATTTCAAGCAGTTGCCTTGCCTTATGGTAACACGGCTGAAGTAAATTTATATATTTTCCTCCCCCGTCCTGAAATCGGTTTAGATTCATTTTTAGAGGCATTGACTCCCGAAAACTGGAATCTGTGGCTGAAAGAATACTGGGAAGCCAAACCCGTCAAATTAGGGTTGCCCCGGTTTAAAATAGAATATGACATTGAACTCAACAATATTCTGACGGCTATGAATATGGGAATAGCCTTTAGCCCCAATGCGGATTTTACCCCAATTACTCCGGACCCGTTCTGGATTAGTAAAATCAAGCATCAAACTTTTTTAGAAGTGAATGAACAAGGAACGGAGGCATCGGCAGTAACAGCGGTAATGGGTACTCGGGGTGTTCCGGCAGAAATGATTATTGATCGCCCCTTCTTTTTTGCCATTCGCGATGATACAACGGGAACCTTATTATTTATAGGAACATTGGTTAATCCTTTAGAATAAATGGTCAAAAGAGGGACGATTGTTTCCCAAAAGAGTATGACATAGTTGAGTTAAAAATATTTTTTAAACGGAGTCTCGGAAAATGAATAGACTGTTCTTTAATTTGGGCCAACCTCTGGGGGCGATCGCCAGCGCTATCTTAGTTTTGGCATTTGTCGCCTCTGTTCCAGTCCAAAGTCGTAGCCTTTCCAATTCAGCTATTTCCCCGAATCAGACTACTTCCTTGACAAACCTGGATGAAACGACCCTCGATATTTATACTCGCTTTGCCTTTAAACTGTTTTCAAGAATTCATCAGCAGCAGACTCAGGAAAATATTTTTATTTCTCCTGCTAGCATTACCAATGCTTTAGCAATGACCTATAATGGGGCATCGGGAACCACCCAAGAGGCGATGGCAGAAGCCTTGGAAATTCAAGGCATGAGTTTAGAAGATTTTAACCAAGCTAATGCCGCTCTTAAGGCTTTACTTTCGGATGAGTATGAGGCAGTAGAAATTAGTATTGCTAATTCTCTATGGCTGAATCAAAACGCCTCGTTCCTCCCCATTTTTCTGCAACAAGTCACTGAGTTTTATCAAGCCCAACTCAACCAATTAGATTTTACCAGTCCTACAGCGGCTGATGAAATTAATGCTTGGGTTCGAGAACAAACCAATAATAAAATAGGAAAAATTATTGATGAAATCAATGCCAACAGCATTCTTTATTTGATGAATGCGGTTTATTTTAAAGGCAGTTGGACAGAAGCGTTTTCTGAAGAATTGACGGAAGAAAAACCTTTCCGCATGATGGATGGAACAACCCGACCCCATCCGTTAATGTCTCAACTGGGGACTTATTTGTATCTGGAGAATTCAGACATTCAGGCGATTAGTCTTCCTTACGGTAATGGGCGCTTTAGTTTGTATGTCTTTCTCCCCCCGGAAAATGTTAGCCTTGATCGCTTTTATGAGGAGTTGAATGCGGAACAATGGGATAACTGGATCAAGGCAATGCGACGGCAAGAGGGTGTGATCCAATTACCCCGCTTTGAGTTAGAATATAGTATTGCCTTAAACGATACTCTTGAACAGATAGGTATGGGAATTGCTTTTTCTCCCAATCAAGCTGATTTCTCGAAGATGACGTCAGAGAAGGTTCATATTTCTGAAGTTCAACATAAAACCTTTGTAGAAGTGAATGAAGAAGGAACAGAAGCCGCTGCTGTAACTTCGGTGGAAATCAGGCGGGTCAGTCTTGAGGAGATGCCTGAACCGGAACTGTTTTCCATGATTGTCGATCGCCCTTTCTTTATGGCAATTCGCGACAACCGCGCTCAAACAATTTTGTTCATGGGTTCAATTGTCAATCCCCACACTTCCAGGTAGCTGTCTCCTAGTTCGTCCTAACGACTTCAGTCGTTTCTTCAAGTTCGTGGTGACGACTTCAGTCGTTTCCGGATTGGTTTCAATTCTCCTCAATACGCTTGCTCAACATTGTGTTCAAATAGCCCTATAATTTGAGATATATTTGAAGTTTGGGCGTTGAACAAAAGAAAACGACTGAAGTCGTTACTACGAACAAAGAGAAAGACAACGACTGAACTCGTTACTACGAACAGGGATAAAGTTAACGAGAGGTGGTTACGGGTTCAACGTAGTTTTTATTGGCGCGGATGAAACAATTATTAGTTTGTTCAGGTCCGTTGCTACTTTCTACAAAGATCCAGGTTTGATTGTTGGAATCAAAAGTTAAGATAAATCCCCCGGGAGAAAGAGCGGCTTGGAAAGTCGAATCAGGGGGTAATGTTCCAGTAACGGGCCAACTGGCGATATTTAAGGCCCCAGCCGATGGATTCCAGACTTGATCAATGGTTTGATCGCCCATGCGACAGTTTAAACCTTTCGGGTCTGGGTCTACCACTCGCCAATTGATATGGTTAGATTTACCTGTATAATCCCCTTCAGCGCTGGTTTGAGGTAAAACTGAGGATGAAATCGGCACCTGATCCGGTGTCCCGCTGCCGCGATCGTCCTGAATTGGGGGGGAAGCCGGATTGATGGGAGTCGAGGGGGCAGTTGTGGTACAACCTCCGATACTCAGGGCGGCGATCGCCAACAGAATGGGTAAACCTCGGGGCTTAAATCTACAGCGGTTATTACTAAATTGAGTCAGAGTTTCCCGTAAATAATCCAAATACATAACTTTCCCTTTCCAAAGGCTAAATTAGCGAATAGTTCAATTTTCTGTTCAGCCGACTTAATTCGGGATATCCTGATTCTTGACTTTACTGATTGCTGAAATAATGAGGCCGGAAATCGAGTCGGGGCTTCATGAGGAGAAGGACTCTCCCCCGGACCCCAATCGATACCCTTTGCCATAAACTGTGTGAATTAAAGGCATCTCTCCTGGGGCTTCGATTTTGCGCCGCAGTAGCCGAATTTGGGCCGCGAGAACGTTGCTACTGGGTTTTTCCCCCGTTGACCACAGATGTTGATAGATTTCGCTGTGGGTGAGTAATTGTCCCCCATGACGCATAAAATATTCCAGTAGGGTACTTTCTTTTTCTGAGAGTTCGATGGTCCGACCCCCTCGGTAAGCTAACTGATTTTCGCAGTCCAGTTCCAGGTCCCCAACCTGTAGGTGCGTTTCATTGGAAGGAGCTTTTTGAGTGGCCGATCGCCTCAGTTGTGCTCGGACTCGGGCTAATAATTCCAGCAGTTCAAACGGTTTAACCAGATAATCATCAGCCCCCGCATCCAGTCCTTGGACGCGATCATCTAAGGTATCTTTCGCCGTGAGAAAAAGCACCGGCGTTACATCCCCCTGACGGCGGATTTCCTGACAAATGGCTAATCCAGACTGATGGGGTAACATCCAATCTAGAATGAGTAAATCATACCCTCCTTGCCGTGCTAATTGGGCCCCTGTCACGCCATCTGCTGCGACTTCTACTTGATATCCTTCCCGAGTCAGCACCCGAGTTAAGGGTTCCGTCAGTTGAACTTCATCATCCACTAAGAGAATTCGCATAAGGTTAATTGGCGATGGGTGGTTGCTGAGGGTGGGTTGGATTCAAAAATTATCGCCGAGGGCGTCGCCACCGGAACAGTAAAAGTTAAAAACCGGCTTTCAGTTCAAAATGTCTACGCATTAGCCATAAATTAGGGCCAGAAACCGGGTTTGTGATCCGACAGCTCTAAATCTTGTCCCCATTCCCCAGTAAAATCTAAAACCGATATTCTAATTGGGTCTTATGCTTACCGTTGCTTTACCGAAAGGATCGTTGTTAACCGATAGCATCCGACTATTGCAGTCGGTTGGATTGGATTTTAGTGCATTTCTCGATTCATCGAATCGACAATTACAAATTTTAGACCCCACTGGGACGGCGCGGGCGCTGCTGGTGAGGACCCATGATGTGCCGGTTTATGTGGAGTATGGTCAAGCGCAGTTAGGAATCGCGGGCTATGATGTATTGCGGGAAAAACAGCCACAAGTGGCTCAGGTGTTGGATTTAGGGTTTGGTAAATGCCGCTTGTCAGTGGCCGTGAAGGAGTCGAGTCCCTACCGGCGATCGCTGGATTTACCCGCCCACGGACGAGTCGCCAGTAAGTTCGTCCATTGTGCAAGGGAATACTTTCAACGCCTGGATTTGCCGGTGGAAATCGTTCCCCTGTCTGGTTCGGTGGAACTGGGACCGATTACGGGAATGTCTGAGGCGATCGTTGATTTAGTGTCTACTGGGCGCACTCTTAAGGAAAATGGCCTGATCGAAATGGAAGTTTTGTTTGAGAGTTCGGCGCGATTGATTGCCCATCCGATTAGCTATCGTCTAAATACCGATGGCATCGGCGATCGCATCGCCGCAATTCGCGAGATGACAACAACAGCAGTTTAATCCCTGGGATCAGAAGGGCCGATCGCATAAGGGGTTGCGCTACAGTGAGATGAAATCTGTCTTCCATTGTCCATAAGGTTTATTGATGACTCGCTTATCACCACCCCCAACTCCCGAAGGTCGATCGCGCCGTCGCGAAAATGATTGGCGTTTATTTCTGCGCTTGGTTCCTTATGCCCGTCGTAGCGGTCGTTTGTTGGGGATTTCTCTGATCCTATTAGTCCCCTTAGCCTTTGCCGGTGCCGTCCAACCGATTATTATTGGTCAGACGATTTCCCTAATCCGGGGTGAACCGACTAATATCCCCTTTTTTGCAGAGGTTTCCCTCAGACAAGGGTTAAACATCCTGACGGGCTTATTGTTGTTCACGATTATTGTACGGTTTGCCCTGCAAGCAATTCAGGGATATCTAATCCAGGAAGTCGGGCAAAAAATTACCGCTGATATTCGGAATGATTTGTTTGATCGCGTCACCTCTTTAGCCGTGCGTTTTTTTGATCGCACTCCTGTAGGACGCTTAATTACCCGCCTCACGAGCGATGTAGAAGCCCTCGGCGAGGTCTTTTCTACCGGCGCAATCGGGGTAATCACAGACTTATTTTCCATCGCGATCGTTTTAGCTATCATGTTCTATCGGCAGTGGCAACTTGCCCTCCTGCTGTTGCTAATGCTAGTCCCGATCGCTACTTTGATTATTTACTTTCAACAGCAATATCGCCAAGAAAACTATAAAGCGCGAGAAGAACTTTCCTCCCTCAACTCTAAGTTACAAGAAAATATTGTCGGCGTTGGCGTCGTCCAAATCTTTCGCCGGGAAGTCTTTAATGCAGAATTATTCCGGGTCAATAACGAGCGTTATATTAAGGCAGTTGACAAAACCATCTTTTATGATTCTGCCGTCTCTGCGACCCTAGAATGGATTGCATTTGTGGCGATCGCCGGAGTCTTGTGGTTAGGGGGTCAACTCGTTCTAGGAGATACGATGACCGTGGGTAAATTAGCCGAATTTATCCTATTTTCCCAGCGCTTATTCGACCCTCTGCGTCAATTTGCGGATAAATTCACCGCTATTCAAGCCGGATTTACGGCGATCGAACGGGTTAGCGATATTTTCAACGAACCCATCGAAATTCGGGATCCCGATGTCAAAGAATTAGTAGTCGGGAAAGAGTGGCAGAGTCCCACCACCAGCAAAATTACTCCCCCGATGGACTTCAACCCTCATGCCGGGGAAATTCGCTTCGAGAACGTCTCTTTTGCGTATAAAAATGACGAATACGTTCTCAAGAACCTAGACTTTACCATTAAACCCGGGGAAAAAGTAGCTTTAGTCGGTCCTACCGGGGCGGGCAAAAGTTCCATCGTCCGCTTATTGTGTCGTCTATACGAAGCCAGTCAAGGGCAAATTTTAGTCGATGGAGTCAATGTGCGAGATATGCGCCAAGCCGAATTGCGTCAGCATATCGGTGTCATTCTCCAAGATGGCTTTTTGTTTGCCGGAGATGTCAAAAGTAATATCAGCCTTGGGGAAACCTATTCTCTAGCAGAGATTCAATCCGCAGCAGAACGCACCAATGTAGCCTCTTTTATTGAAGATTTACCCCAAGGTTACAATACCCAATTACGGGAACGGGGTACCAATTTATCGGGGGGACAAAAGCAACTGTTAGCCTTTGCACGGGCTGCCATTCGCAACCCCAGAATTTTAGTTTTGGATGAAGCAACGGCAAGTTTAGATGTGGGAACGGAGTCGTTAATTCAAGATGCTTTAGACCATTTATTAGAGGAACGCACGGCAATTATTATCGCCCACCGTCTCTCAACCATTAAAAATGTCGATCGCATTCTAGTCCTCAAGCAAGGCCAACTCGTGGAACAAGGAAGTCATGAGGAATTGTTAAGCCAAGGTGGATTGTATGCCGGGTTGTATCAGTTACAAATGTTAGGACAGTGAGGATATCTTCTCCTTTGTAGTAACGACTTGCTGTCGTTACTACAAACTAAGACGGGATTAGAGGAGGCAAAATCTTATATATATTTCGGCACAGATTCCCATTGTACTAATATACATAAAAAGCGATCGCCGGTCAAGAGACGATCGCTGTTTTGTATGTGAGTTAATTCAATATAATAGGCGCACTAGGGTACAGCTATACTGAATTTTCAAAGAAATCTGTCAAGGCGCGATCGCATTTAACAAGGTCTGAAATCGCAGGTCGTGACGAATAGAGTCCCAAGTCCCATCCAGACGCGTCCGTTCTTGATATCCCTCGGGGTCCTGAGAAATATAACACTGCAAATGTTCGATCGCCCGTTCGATATGACCTAGGAGGAGATGACAGGTTGCTTTGGCATAATGGACTTCGGGAAAATTTGCCTCAATCTCCAGGGCCTCAGCGTAGTCCGAGATCGCCTTCTCATAGCGACCAAAGCGCTGCCAGGTTTCCCCGCGTCGATACCAGGCCCAGCGATCGTTAGGACGAAGATCTAAGGCGCGGTCATAACTATCCAGGGCATCTTCATAGTGATTGTGTTGCAGGAATACTTCCCCGCGTCGATACCAGGCCCAATAATCTTCATCCCGGCGCTGTTTCAGGGCTTTGTCAAAGCTGGCGACTGCCTCTTCGACCCGTCCCAGTTGTCCTAACGCTTTACCGCGCTGATACCAGGCCCAATAATCCCGGGACCGTAATTCTAGGGCTTTGTCAAAGCTGGCAACTGCCTCATCATGGCAGTTTGTATGTCTTAAGGCATTCCCTCGGCGATACCAGGCCCAATAATCCTCGGGTTTGCTCTCCAGTGCCTTATCATAAGAAGCCACGGCCTCTTGATAGCGTTTGATTGCCGTTAGAGCATTAGCCCGTTCGTACCAGGCCCAATAATCTGTAGGCCGGAGTTCTAGGGCGCTGTCATAAGAGGCGACTGCTTCTTCATACTGTTTCGAGTCATGGAGGAGACTAGCCCGCTTATACCAGCCTTGATAACCCTTCGGCTGGTCTTCTGATTCTGGCTTGAGTGCAACTGCTGTTGTGTGGTTTCCGTGATTGGTTCGAGAGGTTGAAGGGTCTAACCCCATTGAGTCTTGATTTTCGCTCATATAGCGCTCCAAAGCAGATATTTTCTGCGCTTTGTGGATCTGTTCGATCGCGTCCTGGGCTATCTCTTTGCCATGTAGCTGCTTGTCTGCCCTTTCGATAAGCGTTTATACTGGCCTGACTAGCCTTTTTATCAGCGTTTGCTGGGGTTCCATTAACTTTAAAACCCCATTAGAATCTTAAAGGATTTTTGGCTTTTTATATGGGATTAAGTTGATATTTATTTTCACGAATTAAACGCATTTTTTATCCAATTTTATGCGGATTTTTGTCAGTAAATCTTGACAATTTACTGCAGCTGAATCCCTCGGTCGCTTTTTAGATTAGGTACGGGATGAAACGTTAAAATTTGGGTCGGATTTTTCAACGTTCCACCCCAAGAGTTCAAGCCCTCAGCCGGAGAATTAGCCAAAAGAAAATTACATCAACCCCGGGAAAGCTCGATCGCCGCGCAGACTGTTAAATTCGATGTCAATGGCAGCTTTTTGACGATAGGAGTCTCCCCCCCAGTGAATCGCTTGTTCCAAGCTGGCGACTGCTCCTGGCGCGTCTCCTTGGCGGAGCGAGTAGCGGGCAAGATCGTACCAAATTGCAGCATCTTTCAGTTCAATCGTGAGGGCTTTTTGCAAGCTCATCATGGCCTCATCGTAGCGACCGAGTTCCCCCAAGGCGATACCTAGGTCATGCCAAACCCAGCCGCTTAATCGCTCATACTGTTGACCCCAGCGAGTCCAGTTCGGTTCGCACTCCAAGGCCCGGTCAAAGCTGGCAACTGCCTCATCATAGTGACCTAATTGATTATGAGCGTTACCCAATTGATACCACGGCCAAAAATTATCGGAGTAAAGAGAAATAGCCCTTTCGTAGCACTGGATTGCTTCACCGGGGCGGTCGAGGTCGTCTAGGGCAATGCCGCGATCGTACCAAACCAAATCATTCTCCGGGTCCATCTTCAACGCCTGGTCATAACTGGCGATCGCCGCTTCCGTTTCTCCTAAGCGATCCAACAGCTTCCCGCGTCGATACCAGGCCATCTCTGCCGTGGGTTTCACCTCCAAGGCGCGGTCATAGCTGGCTAACGCCTGCTCATACTCCTCCATCATTTCCAGGGCCATCCCCCGTCGATACCAGGCCCAATAATCTGTAGAACGGAGTTTTAGGGCGCGGTCATAGCTGGCAACAGCCTGATCGTAACGACTGCCCTGGGCAAGGGTAATCGCCCGTTCATACCAAGCCCAATAGTCCCCGGGACGGGCTTCCAAGGCCCGGTCATAGCTGGCGACGGCCTGATCATACTCCTGTAATTGACGGAAGGCACTCCCCCGTTCATACCAAGCCCAATAGTCTGCGGGACGGGCTTCCAAGGCGCGGTCATAACTAACCACAGCCTCTTCATACCGGCCCAATTCATCTAAAACGTTACCAATTTGATACCAGGCCCAATAATCTTTCGGTCGATATTCTACCGCTTTATCGTAGCAACTCAGGGCGTCATGATAATGACGCGCATCCCTCATCGCATTTCCCTGTTGATACCATTCCCAATAGCTATCGGGCCTACATTCTAAAGTCCGTTCATAGATAGAGATTACACGACTCATTGTTTGACTCATACTTTTATTGCAAAATTAATTCGATCTCTCTTAATCATAAGGATACTGCGATCAAAGCTCACTCGGCTCGGTAAAATTACTTTGAATAGGTTAAATATTCAACAAAATTCAGCCCCAAAAGACTTGATGAGCGAACAATCTAAATTAGACTACCGTACAGAACGTGACTCAATGGGAGAACGGCAAATTCCCGCTGCTGCCTACTATGGCATCCAAACCCTGCGCGCCACCGAAAATTTTCCCATTAGTGGAATTAAACCCCTACCCACTTACCTCGATGCCTGTTTGCTGATCAAAAAAGCCACGGCGATCGCCAACGCGGAACTCGACTGTATTCCTTCGGATCTAAGCAAGGCGATCGTGCAAGCGGCAGATGAAATCCTCAATGGGGCATTACGGGATCAATTTGTGGTAGATGTTTACCAAGCGGGTGCCGGAACCTCTCACCACATGAATGTCAATGAAGTCCTGGCAAATCGTGCCCTAGAACTCCTCGGCGACAACAAAGGCAATTACCAGCGCGTTAGCCCTAACGATATGGTGAATTACGGACAATCCACCAATGATGTAATTCCCACCGCTATTCGAGTTGGGGGACTCCTGGCTTTGCAGCATAGTCTCTATCCTGCACTCACCGACGCGATCGCTGCTTTAGAACAAAAAGCTGTGGAATTTCAGGATATCGTCAAATCCGGCAGAACCCATCTGCAAGACGCCGTACCTGTCCGACTCGGGGAAAGTTTTCGCGCTTGGGCTTATATACTCAGTGAACACCGAATCCGGATCGAAACCGCAGGGAAAGAACTCACGGTACTCGGGATTGGCGGAAGTGCTGCCGGAACAGGTTTAAATACTCATCCTCAATATCGCAGCCGTGTCGTGAGTATTCTGTCCGAGTTGATAGATATCCCACTCACTCCGACACCGCACTTGATGGCAGCCATGCAAAGTATGGCCCCCTTTGTCAGTGTCTCCGGTGCTTTACGCAACTTAGCCACCGATTGCTTGAAAATTTCCCATGATTTGCGGTTAATGGATTCGGGGCCCAAAACTGGACTTAAGGAAATTCAATTACCCCCCGTCCAACCTGGATCCTCGATTATGCCTGGAAAATATAATCCTGTGATGGCAGAGATGACGTCGATGGTGTGTTTTCAGGTGATGGGATATGACAGTGCGATCGCTCTGGCCGCACAAGCAGGACAATTGGAACTGAATGTCATGATGCCCTTGATCGCCTATAACCTGATTCACAGCATTGAAATTTTAGGTCATGCGATCGCCGCCCTTAGCGAGTTCTGTCTCCAGGGGATTACCTGCGATCGCAGTCGCTGTGAAAATTACGCCGAAGGTAGTTTAGCCCTCGTCACCGCCCTCAACCCCCACATCGGCTACCTCAACGCCGCATCCGTCGCCAAAGAATCCCTGGAAACAGGTAAATCTCTGCGTGAAATCGTCCTAGAAAGGGGCCTGATGACCTCAGAACAGTTAGCCGAGGTTTTGGACTTACAGAAAATGAGCGCCCTTCCTGATTAGACTTTGAACGAGGCAATCGGGAAACGACAGCAAGTCAGGACGTTGAACTAACGACTTGCTGTCGTTCTCCACTCTTCTGTGAATAGAAAACCTATTCCATTAATGACAGCAACCTGTTAAATTAAGGAAAGGTGGCTGCATACCACCGAACTCAAAAAAATTATCAATATGGAGTGCAATTATGGCGAGAGGTTCGTTTGCCACAATGCAAGCTCAAAGCAGCACAGAAGTGACGTTTTATTATGAAAACGGGCAAAGTGACTCATTCAAGGTTCCGGTTCCCGGACCCCAATTCCAGGAACAGTTACCGCAGTTGCTAGCCCAACCTTGGATCACATTCCATCTGGTAGATAGCACAGTCATCGTCTGTACAACCAAAATTATTAAGGTAGAATTGACTCCCCCCATTCCGGAAATGCAAGGACAAGGGGTGGTAAACAACGCCGAAAAAGTAACGACAATGCAACGGGGTGCGGCAGGACGATTACCCATGCATGAGTAACTGAATTTCTGACCTGGGATGAGGGTAATTTGAGATTCACTTTTAGTCAATAAAGAGAATTTCCATTAATAATAAGCAGTTACTCAAAATTGTTTACTCCTCACCCGATCTTTTTTGCAAAAATTTAATACAACCCACTTTCTGGATATCATGTCAATCGTTAGTTTAATTCGCGCTAATTCTTACGAAAAAACTGCCCTAAGACAGTCTATAGAGACTTTATTAGAGCCTCTGGGTGGGATGGCCGCCATTGTCAAACCGGAGAATCGCGTTTTGCTTAAACCCAATTTGCTCACCGGGTCCCGTCCTACAAAAGAATGTGTCACTCGCCCAGAAATCGTCGCTTGTGTGGCGGAAATGGTCCTAGAAGTGGGAGGAAAACCTTTTTTAGGAGATAGTCCCGCCTTCGGCAGTGCGAAGGGGGTAGCTTTTGCCAATGGATATCAAGAAATCGTGAAAAGATTGAATCTTCCGATTGTCGAGTTTCATGGCAAGCGTTACCAAACTCAGGGCCATGAATTTAATCATTTGCGGTTGTCAAAAGAAGCAATGGAAGCTGATGTGGTGATTAATTTACCCAAGGTAAAATCCCACGTTCAATTAACCGTAACAATGGGAGTTAAAAATTTATTTGGGTGTGTTCCAGGTAAAATGAAAGCATGGTGGCATTTGGAAGCGGGAAAGGATGTCAACCGCTTTGGAGAAATGCTGGTAGAAACTGCGAGGGCCATCTCTCCTAATTTAACTATTGTAGATGGAATTATTGGTCATGAAGGAAATGGGCCGAGTGGAGGAGAACCGCGATCGCTGGGACTATTGGCGGCGTCTGAGGATGTCTTTGCCTGCGATCGCGCCTTGTTAGAAGTGCTTAATGTTCAACCCTACCTTGTACCCACCGTAGCCGCCTCCTTAAGGTTGGGCGTTTGTCCAGAATTAGAAGAGATTGAGTTCCCTTTGTTAAAGCCTGTAGACCTCAAAATTGAGGATTGGAAACTGCCAGAAGCGCTAGTTCCCATTGATTTTGGTGCACCTCGGGTTTTGAAATCTACGTTCCGGCATTTGTACATTCGGTTTATTAAGGAACCGATTAAATTATATGCAAATCGCTAGCATTAAAGCGCCTGTTCCAGATTAAATGTCTGGATAGAATAAACCGGGTTTCTGTTGGTAATTGAGGCAAACTTAGACAGAATTGAAGTAAGAAACCCGGTTTCTACCCTTGATTGAATGGATGGCTTAGGCTTCTCCAATCAGGGTAAATGCAGCCCAGTTTTGGGGATTAGGATACTGTTCCATTGTAGTTAACATGGCGGTTCTTAGAGAGAGGGCTTTATCATCGGTTTTCCGGAACTGCTGATAAAATTCCTTCATAAAGTCTAGGTTTGGTGCAGCGGGGGGCAACCACAGAGAGATCAGTAAACTGGGTACTCCCGCAGCAATAAAAGCCTGAGATAATTCAACGACGCCATCCCCCCAAATCCGACCCCTACCTGTATCGCAGCCACTCAAAACCACGAGTTGAGCTTGGAGATTTAAGTGTAAAAGATGATTAATATTAAGTAAGCCATTATTGTTGGGACTCGGGGCCAGGGCGATCGCAGATTGCAATCCTTCGATATCATCGAGGAACACATGAGTAGCCAAATGAATAATATCGGCATGAAGCATTTTTTGGAGAATGGCTGTTTTGGTGGCCCGATCGCCGGTGATGGGTTGAGTGTCTAGGAACTTGGCGATCGCCTCCGCTTCTAGTTGAGTCCCGGGAATTTTTATTAACTCTACCGGAGGTTCTCCAAATTCCAAACAAATGCTTGGCATGGTAGGATTTCCCACCACGAGGCATTCTTGAGGAGATTCCCGATCAAAATTGCCCTGAAGACTGCTATTTTTTCCGCAAGTTTGAAGGGCTAGCTCTTTTTCACAAATTGGTTTTCGCTGTCGGTGAGTTACCGCTAATGCTTGAATCGAGGGGGCAGTTAGGAGAGTATATTTTTCAATCGTATATTGACCGTTTGAATCGATTAATGCCGCAAAGGGAACCAGGAATAAGAAGTCTTGGGGAATAATTGTGACCCGTTCTTGAGGGTGGGTTGGTAACAAATGGACGATAGGTTCGAGCAACAGGTGATAAAGTAACTGGAGGTGTTTACGACAAAGTAACCTTTCGCGATCGCTGTATCCTACATTAATTAATTCTCGCACCGTGCGAACAACCCCCGCCAAAGATGTATTATCCTCGTACCATAACGATTGGAGGTCTACCTGGTGAAAGCTCAATTTTCCCAAGGGCGAGATTACCCAAATAAATAGTTCGGTTGCATAAGCATAAAGGGGATTTAATCCTATTTGCAACCGTGACCTTTCATAAAAATGCTGGTAATCATAAATCAGGGAATAATAAACTAAAGTCGAATTTTGAGCTTTAGCGATTTGCTTAATTTGATCAATATTTGGGGGTTCCACCGATTTAGGGAACTTGGCATTCGGTCCTAATCGAGAGGCTAACAGATGCTCTAGCGCTTTTGCCCGTCCCTGCTCTGCCACTTCTAGGGCGGATTCAAGTCTGCGTTGAATGACTAAAATCCGTTCAAAACCTCGATAAATATCCGGTTGTCCCTCGTTTGCAAAAACGTTCATGCTTTGCCCCTAGATTCAGCATTCAGTGCGATCGCCTTGGCCGGGAGGAAACGCCTCGTTATTTTTAGGCGATCGCTTTAATCATACTCCATTCCGAGTTAGATGAATAGCTACTTTCCAGGCTTTTTTCCGAGTTTTTTGTTGCGTTTTGTTGCGCGATTCCTGACTTTTGGGGAGCAAGGTTAGGAGTGCGGGAATATTCGGGGTTGGTTATGGATTATGGGTTCAACCCCGAGACTTGAAACCCGCACCCTAGCCCCTTAACCCTTCACTTTATGGGATCAGTGGGGGTTCCGGCGTGGACGGCCCAAAACTGGGTGGTGCAAGGGTTGGAGAAGGGCTAGGAACAGACAGGGGTTTTACAGATAGGGTATTAGCAACCAAAACATACCCTAAGTAAGCCGGTAAGATCATCGAGCTCACCGCAGCGATCGCACCCACCACATTCAGCCAGCCGGTAGCAGGTCCGTAATGAGAGCGATAGGGGTCGAAATTGATCCCCTCTTCCTTGAGCATCGTCCGCCATGCGACTGCCCGCTTAAACCGCACCCGGCGATCGTCCAGCTTTTCCAGAAGCGTCCAACCCGCCTGGAGTTCTTCCTCACACAACCCCTGAAAAATCTGGGGATCGCGAAACAGATCGAAATTCGCCCGCACAATTTTATACTCCCAGTCCCCAAGATGAGAATCCCTTGAGGACCCGACAGTTGCCTCGGGCAACGGGGGACGCAGCGCCCCCATGGGGGTGATGGGCTCATCCCGTTTAGCCGCAGTGGCTGAAAATTTTTCCCCACTCTTGCCGCCATTCAAAGGGAATGAAGCGGGGGGGTTTTCAATTTTTGTTAAATTCCGATGATTTTGATTATCCGTCACAAGTTCTTCCTCCTCCTGATCTTGTTGTCTCAAAAGCAGTTGTCGCCATCGTAACCATCCCCCGGCAACCACTGCTTCCATGCCGAGACTTCCCACCAATACGCTCCACAAGACAATGACCTGCATATTTTTCCTTAACAAAGAGGGTGAGATGAAGAATAAAGGATCAAGAATCAAGGGGACAGTCTCACGGGACAAAGATGAGCGGACCTATCAAATTTTAGGCCCGGTTAAAATTGCGCGATTCCCTCTCGAAATTTAACGCTTTATAAAACTCACAGGTCATAGCTGTTGACTTGAAATTCCTAAAGAGTCCATCCTTTAGGCTTCCCCCTTATTCCTTTATTTTTAAATACCCTTCAACTAAACAGTCTGTTCCGATCGTCCGCCATGTTACCCGGTCTAACGTTAAGGCATCACCCATACTCGTTAAGCCCAAATTGCCAACGGGAGAGGGTGCAGACTGACCCCCGACAATTTTGGGAGCAATAAAAGCGAGAATTTTTTGGACCGCGCCATCTGCGATCGCTCGCGCTGCCAAAAGTCCTCCACATTCCCACAGAACAGACAGCAACTCACGCTGATAGAGGTACTCCATCGCAGTCGCAGGGACTAACGGATCAATCTCTATGACTTCAACGCCTTTATTCAAAAGCCGCTGCTGCATATCCGGATTAGCGCCGGTCTGAGTCAGCACTAGGGTAGGTGCCTCGGAAACCTCCCACAGATGAGCTGACTCCGGCAAATCCAGGGTGCGAGTCATTACAACTCGCAAGGGGTTCTGAGTGCCGGTGTGGTGACTGGTGAGTTGCGGATTGTCCTGACGTACCGTATTTCCCCCCACAATGACGGCATCACAGACCGCACGCAGGGTATGCACCTCATGGCGAGCTTCTGGGCTGGTAATCCAGGTGCTGTGACCTGTGGTAGTGGCAATTTTGCCATCTAGGGTCATGGCATATTTTAAAATTCCAAAGGGACGATGGTAGATGACCCGATGGAGAAAGGCTTCATTCAGCTTGCGACAGGCTTTTTCTTCCACTCCGACAACCACTTCTATTCCTGCCGATCGCAGGCGATCGATCCCCCCACCAGAGACGCGGGGATCGGCGTCTACCATTCCTACAACTACTTTCGCTACTCCCGCAGCAATCAAGGCTTCAGAGCAAGGGGGCGTGCGACCGTAATGGTTGCAAGGTTCTAGGTTGACATAAATTGTGGCTCCCTGTGCCTGTTCCCCTGCTCCTTGCAGAGCAAAGACTTCAGCATGAGGGTGACCCGCGCCGGGATGAAAGCCTTCTGAGATAATTTTGCCCTCTTTGACAATAACCGAACCGACCAAGGGATTGGGTGCAGTCTTTCCTAATGCACGTTGAGCCAGATCGATACACCGACGCATCATTGAGCGATCAAAGTCGCTAAAATCACTCTCGCCACTGGGGTGTGAGGGGGTGAAGTCTGGATTCGGGGGTTCTGGCGCTTGAGGGGTCACGGGCAATTTTTCCTTTTCCTGCTGTCACATGAAGCTTAACCCTGAGTTTATCTAAAAGACCGGCGTTCCAACAGCCACCGAGTCAGGACTTACGCTCCTGAATCCAGAAACCCGGTCCCTGAGATAGAAATCTAAGTCGGGAAACCCTCTATTTTCGTAGAAACCCGGTTTCTTTGCCCTGACGTTCCCAGAGCGGCACAGTATAATCAAGTCGAAGCAAAGTTAAGTTATGTAAAGTTAAGGCTGCAAATTTTATCATGGACATTCAAAAAAGTCAAGATATAAAACCAGCTAGGACCGGGCGATCGCCCCTAGGGGACAGAAAGAGGGCTAAACGGATTGGGCAATGGACGGCAATCACAGTGCTTCAGGTGTTGACCCTCCAAGCAAGTCCGGTCCCGTATGCGATCGCTCAGATTCCACCGCAACAATCTTATCAAGAGGCTTCAACCAAACCCGAACCCCTAGAAACCTCCCCAGAATCATCCGAAAACCGGCCAACAAAAGCCAACCTATTCTCTCTTTTCCCCAATACTTGGCTATCACAAGAGTGGTTTTCCCAATATCTTAATCGTCCCGTCCGTCTGGATGGACGGTCACTATTCCCCGTGGCTGCCATTGAAATTTCAGGGGGGTCTCGGATAGAGGCGATCGAGCGGCAGCTACAGCAGTTGCTTGAAGAAACCAAATACCAACTTCAGCAAAATCAGCAGACACAGAACCCTGACGGAACCTATTCCGCCGATGAGATTACCACCTTCCTCAATCAAAACCTGCAAATTTACAATAATCTCCTCGGGGGTTTACCTGTCATTTATGCCCAGTGGGGGGAAGGATCCCCGCGAGAGATTAGACTCTTAAACGTGACCTCTGTAGACGCTGAACGCCTAGGGATGCCTCCAGAAATGGTAGCCGATCGCTGGCAGCAAGAGATTCGCCAAGGACTGGTGCGGGCCTTACTAGAGCGTCAACCCGCCTATTTCCGAAAACAGTTAGTTTGGGCCGTCTCGTTTGGGTTAACAATGCTGCTATCGAGCATAATCCTTGCCTACTATCAGAAACAGTTTAAACAGAAGCGTCAGCGAATCCTAGCCACCCCTTATCCCTTCCCCCAGAATATACCCCCGGACCCTCCAACCGAAATCGAGAACCCTGGGGAATCCGTCCCCGTCGCTGAATCGGAATCTATTCAAGTGCAGCAACAAGCCGAATCGATGCGGGAGTTGCAGTACAAGATGAACCAACAGCAACAGCTCAATGTCAACGATATCGAACGACGTTTGGCGCAATTTGGGCAATTCCTGATTTGGGGAGGCGGAACCTATAGCATTTTGGGACTGTTTCCCTTAAGTCGGGGAGTCCAAATTCTGATCTTGTCTTTACTGCCGATTCCTTTACGGTTGCTAGCGGTGGGGTTGAGTACCTATGTTGGAGTAAGGCTGAGTGCGATCGCCATTGATCGGTTTTTTACCGTCTTGCAACAGGGTACCTTAGTAGACTTCAATGCATCTCGACGTTTGGCGTTGCGGTTTTCTACCTTTTCCGGGGTGTTTAAAAGTCTGACTGCCTTAGGTTGCGTCAGTATTGGCCTTTTGCTGACCCTATCGGTCATCGGCCTAGATATCGCTCCTATTCTTGCGGGTGCAGGGATTATTGGCTTGGGTATTTCCTTGGCGTCTCAAAGTTTAATTAAAGACACGATTAATGGATTTTTGATTTTGTTTGAAGACCAATATGCGATCGGAGATGTGATTCTCGTCGAAGATGTGGGGGGACTCGTAGAAAACATGAATCTCCGAATTACCCAACTTCGCAACGGGGAAGGACAACTCATTACCATTCCCAATGGTTCAATTTCTATTGTCCGTAATCTCTCAAAAGAGTGGGCGCGAGTGGATCTCACCCTCGAAGTCGCTTATCATAATAATGTTGATCGAGTCTTGCAAGTGTTGCAAGAATTATCTCTAGAGATGTACAAAGAACCCGAATGGCAGGAAAGTATGATTGATCCCCCGGAAGTTTTGGGGATTGATAATATTGATCATTCGGGAATTTTAATTCGGATTTGGATTAAAACCAAACCGCTACAACATTGGAAGGTGGGCCGGGAATTTCGTCGCCGGATGAAGACACGGTTAGATGAAAGTGAAATAGCGATCGGGACTCCTCAGCAATCGGTGGTATTTCAGAGTTCTTTGGAACTGTTTAAACCCGCTCGTCATGGCAACGGTAATCAGCCACCTAAGATCTTGATAGGAAATACGGATAGTGCTTCAGGTTAATTCAGTTCTTTATTAATTGGGGGGCGATCGCATCTAGAAAAGAATCAATCGCACAATCCCTTTTAAATTAGAACAGCACAAGCGGCGAACCATCTCTAAGCCATTTGTACCTCTATCTACAGGAATCCCCCACCCTAGGAGCGGGTGGGGGATTCCTGTAGATAGAGAGTACAAGAACTGAACAGAGTAGGACAGGGGTTAGTTACTCTATTGACTTAAGTATTGGATCAGGTCGTCAGACCCCCCAATGTGCTTACCATTGATGTAAACTTGGGGAACCGTTGTTGCCCCCGAAATGGCTCGCAAAGAACGGGTGGTGATATTGTCTTTCAAGACAATTTCTTCATACTCCAACCCATGTTCTTTTAGGGCTGCTTTAGCCCGAGCACAATAGGGACAACCTTCTTTCGTCAAGAGAGAAACACATTCGGGTTTCTTCGCTTCCGGGTTGATATACTTGAGCATTGTCTCCGCATCGGAAACTTCAAAGGGGTCTCCCTCAACCTCAGGTTCGATAAACATCTTTTCGATGGTTTTATCTTTCACTAACATCGAGTAGCGCCACGAACGCTTCCCAAACCCCAAATCTTCTTTATTGACCAGCATTCCCATTTTTTCGGTGAATTCGCCGTTGCCGTCAGGAATGAAGGTGATGTTATTCGCTTTTTGTTCTTTTTTCCATTCATTCATCACAAATGGGTCATTGACGGAAATGCAGAGAATTTCATCAATGCCATTGGCCTCAAAGGTCGGGGCTAATTCATTGTAGCCCGGAACGTGAGTGGAGGAACAAGTCGGGGTAAATGCACCGGGTAGAGAAAAGACGATGACTGTTTTCCCGGCAAATAAGTCGTTAGTGGTGAGCGTTACCCATTCTGAGTTTTCACGGGTTTTTAAGGTAACATCCGGGACTTGTTGCCCTTCATGATTTGGTAACACGATAGATTCTCCCAATTTTTGGCGGTTTGGTCGAGATAGAAATTTAGGGTTAATTCATGCAACAAAACCTCTTATTTTTCCCTTGGGGTAGAGTCACTTAAACTCAAGCCAAGGGAGATAATTTTTGCTTTCTTCAAGAGTGGGAAAGAAAGCCGAGGATTTCGTGCTTCACTATTGTAGCGAATCTGTGGCAGTGGAGAAGTAAATTAGGGGTTGTGAGTGGTCGAGTTGGCTTGGCGATCGCCCGATAGCTTTACTCATTGCCGGGAATTGAAATCTGGGATAAATGAGTGTTAGTGAATGAATTGCAATAACTCGCGCTGTTGCCACAGCATTAATACACCTGTAATTGCCATCGTCGCCAGTGCCAGTTGACGAAACTGCTGGTTGCTCATACTCCGGAGGACGTAACGACCGAGGAAATTACCCGGTGCTGCGGCCAGTCCGATCGCCAATCCATATCCCATATGCTGCGGCGTCATCGCACCATAGGCTAAATAAATCATAATTTTGACAATATGAATCACCACGACGTTAGCCGCTTTGGTGGCAATCATTTCTTCTTTAACTAATCCGTATTTGAGGTAAAGCGGATTCAAGAGGGGACCACTACTGCCAATCAGTCCAGAAACAAAGGCATACAGAAATCCCGCAGGCAAAAAATACCAGGTTTTAATAGGGAAACTACTTTCGCGTTTTTTGACTCCACATCCCAAGACGCTCAAGAGGAGGAATAAGCCGATCAGGAGTTGCAGCCATTCCAGATGGATTTGAGTGAACAGATACGCGCCTAAAATCGCACCTGCGATCGCACCGGGTAGATACCAAAAGGTAATTTTCCAGTTGATGTGACTCCAGAATAAAAAGATCCGCTGCGAATTTCCTAGCAGCATCCCGATAGTAATCACGGGTGCCACTGCGCCAGAGCCGAGTAAAAGGCTAACCAGTGGAATTAAAAGGAGGGGGCTGCCTGCGGCGGCTAGGGTACTGGTAAACCAGGACACAAAACTAGCTAGGGTTAACCAAACAAGGAGTATGGACACGAATGGAACGGCTGCTAAAGTTCTTCATGTATTATTCTCCCATTTTTAACCGAATTTTAACCTGGGAGATTTGTCACAAATAGTAGAATTTGGGCGGCACTCATGGAAGTTCTGGAAGAAAAGCTAGGAAAGATACTTTAAGTGAGTGATCCGTTAACTCTGTATGGTTCAAGCGGCGATCGTCATCTCCAGACAATAAAAAACCCTCTCCTGGGGTGAGGAGCGGGGTTTTCAAAGGAAGGTGTACCAGCATATTTATCTTTCTGCTTCTATTGTGCAATGAGTCTCCATGCCTGTCATCCGGAAAAATACGAGAGTTTGCTGTAGCGGCCATCCGTAATTTTGCCGATCGCGCTTTTCTAGTTCACTCTTCTTAATTTTGCAAAAATTTCCCCTAACTTATAATAATTCTCAATAATTTTCAATAATTTCGGCGGTTTATATAGTCATATAATCGGTCTAACTCAAGCTACCATTACGCTTGCGGGGCAATCCCACCGGGTTTGCCCCGTTCCAGATGACACGGCTGCAAAATTCTATTGCGAGTCAGTGCCGATAATTTTAATCACAATTCCAGACTCCGGTAAAAAGGTACTGAAACTCTAGCTTTTACCGTTTAGCTTGACGGGTCTAACCCAGTTCCTCATCGTTGTTGTTTTCTGGGGGATGGGGAAATATTTTTGCCATCATGTAGCGCGGGTTGAATTGACCCGGTGGCTCGCTGGGGCTATCGCCGCCATTGGGGGGAGCAATACAGACGGCTGTTTGATGAACTCCTGCCATAATCGCCGTGACTCCCTTGATGATCGCATTGATATGTTCGATCAGGTTTTGAGCTTGCTCTAGATCCGGTGTCAAAATAAAAAAGGTTTTGACTCCCGTGGGAGAAGGCGCAAGGCCAAATTGACATTCTCTTAGCAATTCTTGAGTCTGGCGATCTACCGAGTCGTAGAAGCGGTTGAACAAGGCTTGATAAAATGATTCAGCAAGCTGGCGATCGCCAAAGCTGGGTTTATACAACATAATAACTCTCAAAGGTAACAGCGTTTGTAGGGTTTGACAATACGGCTATCGTTCTAGTGTGGCCGTTTTTAATGTGACTCACTGCGATCGCTATCTAGGTAGTAATGTGACTTTCATCAGAATTTGCAGTGATGCAAATCCGGCCAACAGTGTCTTTTCAGTCTAACTTTTGCTCAGCTTGATCCGGGCTGCTTTTGCCTCAACTGTGCTTTTGCTACAGTCGGCATTCAGGCAACGACCTCACTGATTAACTCTCAAAGACCAGTCCACAGCAAGTGGGGATCAGCGATCGCCACGGGGTTGTCTTGAGAAGTTAGAACTGATACAGCAAAGACCCCGCTCATCTGTTTTCGTTCCTTTTCGTCTCCTTTTAACCCTAAACGAGCGAATTTTTCATAACTGACGAAGGACAGAAAGCACCGGTCAATCAGAAGGTTGGCTACCCATCGACTTGGCTTGCAGCTCGTTTCTTACGATGTTCCTACTTGTTTCAGGTTACTCCAAGCCGGCGCAATCCGACCCCACCTCCAGAATTGTGATCAGTGCGTTAGGACCTCTTGGGTATCCCTTAACTACCGGACTGAGGGAGGAAGCGGACCCCCACGGTTCCTAAATGGCGCACCGAGATTGATTCTACTCTTATCTTTCCTCCTTTCGCTCCGTTATAAACTAATGTAACGATTTTTCTTTCCCCAAACCATGAGACTACAGGTGGATAGGATAGAAATTTCTATCCGTAGGTATAGAGTACCCCCACTTCCCCCGGCCACAAGCAGCTTGATTCCCAGGTTTCGACCCGACTGCGCCTGGGTGTAGTTTGGAGTTAAAAACTAAAAATGGGTCTGCTTTTTATAACAATTCTTCCCCCGAATCTTGACAAAATTACAGGCTCATGGTTTTCATCAAAAAAGACCACCGCTTTTTTTGAGGAGTGAGGGTCTAGCCTTGGGGTAAAAATTCGGACATATTTTAGGGTGCGAGCAGCCCATACGCTTCTATGAACAACGATAAGGTGTGCGATATCTGTTGTCGCGATCGCAGCGGAATGGCTACACTGTAATTTTAATAAAGACCTATTGAGCAATCACCGACTCACGAGGATTAAACTATGGCAAATTACGACCTGCGAGGAGAACTTTATCGCGGCTGGATCGTGGTTCCCATTCTGGCTGAAGAGATATTTTTTTATGAATTTCATAGTCCCGAGGGATACCGCAATATCAACCTGAGACCCTTTAATACACCTGAAGATGCGATCGCCTGTGCCAGAGAGGAAATCGATCAAATTATTGAAATTTTTGAAAAGGCCGCTTAACTCCGGCAGATGATTAGAGCATTGGTGAACTCCCCGTAGAAACCGGCTTTCTAGACAAAAACAATAGAGATCATCTTTATAGGGGTAGGGTAATCAACCCGCTTTCTGCTCCCCCTCATCTTCTGTATCCATTGCCCCGGAAGGGTTTAAAGAGCCTGATAAGCCCCGCTTATCACTCGTATCAGAACTGCTGTAGGTGAAAACCCTTTACAAACCGTTACAAAAGCATTAATCTAAAAACATCATAACTACCTCGACAACCAAATAGCAATCATAAAACTATGACCACCACTTTACAGCAGCGCGAAAGCGCTAATCTGTGGGACCGCTTCTGCGAATGGGTCGCCTCCACCGAAAACCGCCTTTATATCGGCTGGTTCGGCGTGTTGATGATTCCGACTCTCTTAAGCGCTACCGTTTGCTACATCATCGCCTTCATCGCGGCACCCCCCGTTGATATCGATGGGATCCGCGAACCTGTTGCCGGTTCTTTGCTTTACGGAAACAACATCATCTCTGGTGCGGTTGTTCCTTCCTCTAACGCAATTGGCTTGCACTTCTACCCCATCTGGGAAGCAGCTAGCTTGGATGAGTGGCTCTACAATGGT
>JBBQFN010000022.1:0-86440 GCA_038321985.1 Cyanophyceae cyanobacterium
AGTATTTTGGGGATTTATGAGACTCGTTTTGGTCACTTTTAGAGCTAGAAGCCTTGACTTGTAAGGCTTTCAGTTCCTGGGCTGGGGAGCGAGTACAAAACTAATTAGAAAAACTTATCACCAAAAAGTCTGAAGAGCCCAAAATTTTACAGAAAAGCAACAGGATGAAATGGTCTATCGCCTGGGAAATATGACGCTTCTGGAAGCGGCGTTGAATCGGGAAGTTGGCAATCAACCTTATGTTAGGAAGCAAGAAAAATATCAGGAAAGTAAGTACAGTCTAACTCAGGACATTCAAGGGGAAGACTGGACGCCGGATGCGATCGCCAATCGACAGCAGCATCTAGGGCGTCTGGCGGTTCAGGTTTGGCGTGCAGATTTTGCCTAAGCTGATATCTGATCCAAATTAAGATTGATTCACTTAAGTTAAGCCCGATCGCCGCCCAACTTATCTCCCTCCTTTAAATAAGGAAAAAAAGTGACCCACTGGACCGGGACCTTGACCAATTTCTAGGGCGAATTGTAAGGCGTCAGTTACATAGTTTTTGGCATTTTTGACCGCTGTCAGAGAATCTTGACCTAATGCTAAATTGGCCGCGATCGCAGCGGACAAAGTGCATCCAGTACCATGAGTATTCCGAGTTTCTACCGTCACGGTTCTCAAGATTTCTAGGCAGTCGCCATCAAACCAGACGTCCACACCGCGCAATTCTCCCGCCATGCCGCCTCCTTTGACCAAAACCCCTGGGACTCCGCACTTGTAGATTTGCTGAGCGGCAGCCCGCATATCATCTAGAGTATTAATGGGTAATCCGCTTAGAATCTGTGCCTCGTAGCGATTGGGGGTGACGATCGCCCCTAACGGCACTAGGACATCCCGTAATAATGTCACCGCTTCATCATCAATCAGTTGTGCGCCGGTGCGGGATACCATCACCGGATCGACTACTAAATTCGGTAGATGCAGGGACTCCACTCGTTCCACCACTGCTGCGATAATCTCCCGATTCAGCAGCATCCCGGTTTTTACCGCCTGCACCCTCATATCCTGGACTACCGCGTTAATTTGAGCGGCGATCGCCTCGATAGGCAATTCATCCACCCGGGTCACCCCCATCGTATTTTGAGCTGTGATGCAGGTAAGGGCGCTTGTTCCGTGGACGCCGTGAAAGGCAAAGGTTTTCAAATCCGCTTGAATCCCTGCACCCCCACCACTATCAGAACCGGCGATCGTTAAAGCGACTACAATCGGGGAGTGGGAAATAGCTTGCATATCAGAAATCTTTTAGCCCCGTGTCATGAACATACCCAAAAAGAATCAACTGCTCACCCAGCAGGCAGGGTCAGCAGCGATTAATCCCAATTCATTTTTCCTGAATTTTTATCGCGGAGGGCGACGCTTTTGCAGGAAATCGGGAATATCCAATCCCGGAGGTTTCGCGCCTCGGTTCGGATCTGAAGGCGGTGGTGGCGGCGGTGTCGCTGCCGGAGGTTTTGGAATAAACCGTTGCGGTTGCGGCGCGGGGGTCACTCTTGATATTGGCGTCCCAGTGTGGGGTTCTGAGGAAAAGCCCGTTGCAATCACAGTAATGCGAATTTCCCCTTGGAGGCGTTCGTCAATCACTGCACCAAAAATAATATTGGCATTGGGATCAACCACTTCGTACACCGTTTCTGCTGCCGCGTTCACCTCATGCAAGGTCAAATCAGTGCCGCCGGTAATATTTAAGACCACACCTTTAGCCCCTTCAATCGAAGATTCGAGTAAGGGAGAAGAAATCGCACTGAGGGCCGCTTCTCTGGCCCGGGACTTGCCCGAACCGACGCCGATTCCCATTAAGGCAGACCCAGCATCGGCCATTACTGCTCGCACATCAGCAAAGTCCACGTTAACCAGACCTGGAATCGTAATAATATCTGAAATCCCCTGAACCCCTTGGCGCAGGATATCATCAGCTACGCGAAATGCTTCTTGAACCGGAGTTTGTTCCGAAATCACAGAGAGCAACTTATCGTTCGGGATCACGATTAGGGTATCTACGCGACTTTGGAGGGCGGCAATTCCTTCTTCCGCTTGGTTCGTGCGCCGACGGCCCTCGAACATAAACGGACGGGTCACCACCCCCACGGTTAGCGCCCCTACTTCCTTAGCTGCTTCGGCAACGATTGGGGCAGCACCAGTGCCGGTCCCACCCCCCATGCCTGCGGTGATGAAAACGAGGTCGGAATGTTCTAGAGCATGAGCAATCTCATCGCGAGACTCCTCTGCTGCTTTTTGACCGATGGCAGGATTGCCACCTGCGCCGAGACCTCTTGTCAGTTTTTGTCCGACTTGTAGGCGTTTGGTTGCCGTGGATTGGACTAGAGCTTGGGCATCGGTATTCACCGCCCAAAATTCTACTCCCGAGACTTCACTTGCAATCATGCGGTTGACAGCATTGCATCCACCGCCGCCTACGCCAATGACTTTAATTTTGGCTATGCTACTCGGCACAATATCGTTACTCCTGGTTTCTTCCCCGGGGAGCCGGTTATCGCGATTTTGACCCAATATTAACCCTGTGTTGTTAAAAGGATTGGAGTTGTCCACTGCCACGGGAAAACCTGTCGGTTCTTCAGAATGAGGGCTTTCATTTCCAACCCCTAGTTTACTGTTAAGTGTCATTGGTATTGGGAACGGTAGAGATACAACTTCTGAAATGAGGGCAGATCAAAGTCAACTATAGGCTATGTTGCCCAAGAATACCAACTTTAACACTGATTAGTTTTGACAATCTGTCAAGGGTAATCATACCGACCCCCGGTGAAACTGAACTTCTCCCCCAACTTGCTAGGTCTTTGAGTCGGAGATTTTTCTCTCCATTCAAGGCTTGGGGACAGGTTCAGGGGGAGTGACGCCTATCCGTTGCAGGGAAGGGCGATCAGGATTGGTCAGGTCAATATAAGCAATTTGGGTTAAATCAATCTGATTCGGTAAATCCCCCATCTGACCTAAACGGGTGACCTGTTCCCCAAACCTAGGGCCGTAAGGCCCACAATGGACCAACCCGAGTTCGGTTCTTAAAATCAAATTTGCAGGGTTCTGCCAATCAATTTCCTGAATTTTGATGGGGCTGCGACGAATAACGGGATACAGGGACTTCCAGTTGGATTGGTACAAATCGAGGGGGCCGACTACCCTAAGTTGGGGCAGTTGCACCGTGGGATCTAGGGAGGTGTAGCTTTCCAAGGGCATCCACGTTCCCTCTTCGTCGAGCAAACCCACGGATGGTGTCCCTGGGGACCCTACCGCCGGATTGGGGCTGAGTCCGGGGGGAGGGGTTGGCGGGACCCCCGCTGCGATCGCGCTTCCTTCACTAGCAATTGCCACGGGATACCTTTCGTGGATGCTTACCTTCAGTCCCGGGGGAAAAAGCTGCCTAGAAACCGTTGCTTTGGCGATCGGACCTTGAGATTCTAACTCTCGGGCTAACTCTTGCGGAGGAAGCTGTAGCAGGGATTGGGGATACGAAAGTGGCAACAGGGAGCGAACCGCCCGTGCGGAAAGAAATTTATTCCCCTCAATTTCTACTTGTTCAGGGGTGTCAATGATTAAAGCCGGTGAGGTGGTCGTCCACAATAAAAATCCGGTGAGGGAACTGACTGCTAGCAGTTGCCAACCGGCTTGGAACACTTTCTGACGCCGCGATCGCCTCAATTGACGACGCCGACGCACTAACTCGGACTGAGAGACCGATCCGATGGTATCCATCCTAACCGTTTAAGCTAACTGGAACAAAACGACATAAACCCAAAGTTTGCTCTTGATCCCGGAACAACCTTCACAGGTGCAAGGCAATACTTTTGTGATGAAGTACAGACTTCTGTTCAACCGGGAATTCTAAAGTTAGCAGGTTTGGGTATGCCCAGGGATGTTTGGCCCCGGTTTTGTTCACCTATTTTAGCCCCTCAATAACCGCTTTTGACGGGGGATATTCTAGGTTCACCCGGGCCAACCCCTTCGACTCTCCTTTCTTGAATCCCACTGAAACCCTAACTTGTCTTGGCTTCCAGGCTATTTTTACCCCTTGTAAAAACCAACGCCCCCTTACTTAATCTGTACAGGCAAAGGTTTGGACCCCCGCCAGTCTATTGGACTTGATCCTCAAGTCAGAACCCTAGTGCTGGCTTAACGGACCCCTAACTTTTGGAGGTAGGCGGCTGTGCTCCAAGTCTAGAGTCGGGACGTAAAAATGCCCACCATCCCTCAAAAATTCTGACTTCTGGGATAGGACTCAATAAATCCCTGCTCCGCAATGACCCATCCTTTCCATACTGAGTCGGTGGATGGTAAGTGAATATAACCCCTGAAATGATAAGTTAATCATGATAAGTAACCCTAAGTAATCCAAATTGTTACGGAACAAGAACCTATACTGGAGAAATATCTAGAGAAGGGATCAGCCATTGGGGAGAGTTAATTAACATGAAACTGGATTTACAGAGATTTTATAAAGCTTGTAATCCTAGTAAAGTCTTGGATATGGCGATTGAGGAGGACCGAGAATACTATATTGATTTCTCCTCCGTTCGCGGCGGTAATATTATCCGAGAACTAGGTCGAACTATTAGCTTACTCTCTGGGGACGAACCCACCTGCCAGTTATTTACTGGACATATTGGCTGTGGCAAATCAACTGAATTGTTTCGGCTCAAGAAAGACTTAGAAGCGGAAGGATACCACGTTGTCTATTTTGAGTCTTCTCATGATTTGGATATGGCGGATGTGGATATCACGGAAATTCTATTAAGTATTGCCCGTCAAGTTTCGGAAAGTTTAGAGAAAATAAACCTTTGCGTTGAACCCAAACGGGGGTTCCGGGATTTGCTCAAAGGAGCGGCTGACCTGTTGCAAACTCCGATCGAACTCAGCGGCGAAGCCGCGCTACCAGGTATCGGGACGTTTAGTGCTAGCAGTGAGGGAGAAGTAGGCTTTTCCTTGCCAGGTGGCATTGGTTCAATTACGGCCAAAGCCAGACATAGCCCCCGCTTACGACAACAGTTGCGACAATATTTAGAACCACGCACCAATAATATTTTGGAAGCAATTAATAGTGAATTGCTTTACCCCGCAACCCAGATTCTCAACCAGCGGGGCAAAAAAGGATTGGTGGCGATTGTAGATAATTTAGACCGGGTAGATAGTGTTCGTAAACCTTCGGGGCGCACTCAACCCGAATATCTATTTGTTGACCGGGGTGAGCAATTACGAAAGCTCAATTGTCATGTGGTTTATACCATTCCCCTGTCGTTAATTTTTTCTAATGACTTGGGCCGATTAAGTTCTCGATTTGGAGTAAAACCAAAGGTTTTACCGATGGTTCCTGTACGAGAACGAGATGGGAGTGTTTATGCCGATGGGATGAAGTTACTCAGAGATATGGTACTTGCCCGTGCGTTTCCTCATACTCCGGCATCACAACGAGAAGAAATGATTGCCTCGGTATTTGACTCTTCGGAAACGTTAGATCGGTTGTGCAGTGTCAGTGGTGGTCATGTCCGTAATTTACTCGGACTGCTTTATAGCTGCCTTCAGTTACAAGACCCTCCGTTTTCGCGTCCCTGTCTTGAAAATGTCATTAAAGAATATCGGGATGATTTGATTGCCGCGATTACCGATGAGGAGTGGGAGTTGTTATTTCAAGCGTTGGAACAAAAGCACGTCCAAGGGGATGAGGATTATCAACTTTTGTTGCGAAGTATGTTTTTGTTTGAGTATCGCGATCGCGATGGACGGTGGTATTGGATTAATCCTGCCCTAGCAGAAGCCCCGAAATTTAAGGAATGGATGTCGGAGTATCCCGCCTAAACTGGCTTTGTCTCCCTTTGTCCCGATCTTTTTTATCTTCCCCTGAACACTGTGATTGCTTGGGTTGAAGTCTCACCCCTGGGGTGAAAAAATCTCCCGAAGTGGGGAGATCGCTTACCCATCGTTGGCAGATAGGTTGAAGGAGATCAAAGGTTACAAACTTTATCAAAAGTTTAGCTAAAGAGCTTAACGCTCAAATGCTGGGCAAAAGGGAAACAGTTCACCCCGGGTTCAATACAGATAAAAAGATATTTGTCAAGAGAAGAGTGAATTTTTCACTCTTCCTCCCTCCTTGAGAATGAATTATAAAAATTTGATTAAAAAAAGGAAAGATTCCGGGTTATAAAACAGTTTTTATTTTCATTCGTTTCGCCCGTTATTTTATCTGAATGACTGCTATCCCCCACATAGAAAATCACTATCTTAGATTTTTTGCCCGGGTGGTTTGAGTGGGATTATTGAATTTGACAAGAGTAAAAAAAGGTTTATGATTAAGACCTGAATCTCCTTTAAATGGTGTCTCTTACCCTTGAAATCACCGATGACAGTAACACTCTGGAGATAAAACTGGGTTGATAGTTAATTCCGAAGTCTGCTTATTTGGGTCGGGTCAATCCCCCCTAGGGGTTTCTCCCTCCACCCCTTGTTTTCAATGGTTTTAAAGAGCCTCTATGATTGAGATACTAGACAAAAGGTCACGGATTAAGGGTTAAAAACCCCAATCAGGATTGAGTTATCTCGTCCTGACATTGCTCCGGCTCAAAACCGGAAGATTATTATCCAACCCGAGAAAAATTCCCGGCTTCTTAATCCCCGATCGCTAGCCTGGAAATCCGGAGGAGGAGTTGATCGGCCTCTATTTTAAATTACCAGCAAAGAAAGACTCTTTTATCTGTAAACTAGAAACCGGGCTTTTAAGCCCAACGGCCAGGGATTAAACCTGGGGATCGGGTTCCCCCGTTACTGCTTTTGGGCAAAAAGTAAAGAATCAGGGCAGCCGAAAGTCCAACCCAAACCTATTAATCAGGGGTAGGCAAAATAGGCAAACGATAGGCAAAGGATAGTTTGGAGTGGTCACTTGATATTAATTTGGCTTTTCAAGAGAGCAAACCCACAAAAGTTATGACCGACCTCGACCAACCCATTGAATGTTCCGTCTATAACGAGCGATCCTTACAGACGTTGGTCAGAGCGATCGCCCTGTCCCAAGGAAATTTTTCCTTGATTTTAGTGCGCTGCAATTACGTTACATTGCAGGCGAGCATGGTAGAACGCCTTAAATCCCTCTGTCAAGAAATTTCTGAGGGAGGACGTTCTGTACATTCTCTAGTTCTGCCTAAAACGGTCAGCACCCTTTACAGCACCCTTGTGGAATGTCTGGGGAACAAGCAACCCCTAGCGGTGATGATCTTTGGGTTGGATTGCACCACGGGTTTAGAACAGTTGCTCGTTTCGGCGAATCAGGTTCGGGATGAGTTTCGGAACAGTTTTCCCTTTCCCCTGATTTGGTGGGTAACGGAGGAGGTTCTGGCTTCTCTGATTCGGTTTGCACCGGATTTTAAAAGTTGGGCGGCCACCTCTATTAAATTTGAGATGGAAACCCAAAGCTTACTGGAAGTCCTGGACAAACAAGCGGGGAGTCTGATTCCGCACCTATTAGCGCAAGGAGCAAATGCTAGCGGGTATGAATGGTGTATTCCCCACAGTCTGGGACCAAGCACCCGCAAGGAACTAGAATCGGCGGTTAAAGATTTGCAGGGTCGGGGGGTTCCGTTAGATCCCCAGCTATCCGCCAGCGTGCAGTTTGTAATGGGTAGAGATGAGTTTTGCTGCGATCGCCTCGATAGCGCGGAAGCTCATTATCACGAAAGTTTGACTTTATGGCAGCAAATCGCTGGGGGTTCAACTTTATGGGACCCGGAACAGAAGACGCAAGCCATCACCCCCTTTTCCATTTCATCCCCGGACCTGGAACGCCTCGGGCTGTTGTGGTTTCACTTGGGATTGTTGTATTGTCGCAAAGCCGAACTCTACCAGGCGCAAAGTCAGCAACACCTGGCGGAAGCCGAATCCTATCTGGATCGGGCTTTGAGCTTGTTTGAGTCAGGCGATCGCTTAGATTTTCTAGCTCAATTTAGCCCCCTATTAGGCAAGGTTTTAGCAAGGCTCCAGCACTGGGAGCGATTAGCAGTTCAGGTTAAAAAAACGGTGGATTTGCATGAAAAGCAACCCGTGCAATTAGCCCGAGACTATGGGTTTCTAGCGGAAGTCGCCTATGCTAAGGAGGATTGGAATGGGTCTAAGGATTATGCCCAAAAGGCAATCACTTCTTTAGCCTTAGCTTCGGTACCTGAACGACAAGAACAGGGATTGTACTTGTATCTGCTAGCGCGGGCCACTGTACCGGAATTGAGTTCTTTGGAACCCGCAACAACCCAAGGAAAGTTAAAGGATGCTGCCCCCTCTTGGAACCAACAGTCCCAAGCGGCGATCGAAATTCTGAATTTAGCGCAACAAGTTAGCGAACCGGAACGAGATCCACAACTTTACATTTCAATTTTGAAGCTCCTGCGATCGCTCTATTTCGAGCACCGGGAGTATGTAGATGCCTTCCGCCTCAAACAAGAACAACGCTCTATCGAAACCCTCTATGGCTTCCGGGCTTTTGTCGGGGCCGGCTTGCTGCAACCCCAAACCCCAGCGCGTCCTCAACCCATCAATCAGACTGCCTTAAGTGGACTGGCCCCGAAGCATTCTGACTTTTTGGGACTTCCCCAAGAAATAGCTGCGGCAGGTCGTCAGCAACATATTGAGTGCTTGCTCGAACGAATGACTCGCGCCGATAAAAAACTAACGATTTTGTATGGGGACTCTGGGGTGGGCAAATCCTCCTTGGTGAATGCGGGATTCGTTCCAGCATTAGCGGGACGGGCGATCGGCGATCGCCTTGCCTTGCCTGTTGTCCTGCGGTCCTATACCGATTGGGTGACCACCCTCTCCAAACGCCTTAATGAAGGTCTTCGCCAGACCCTGGGTGCTACCCCAGAACTAAATCCAGAGTGGCCGCACTTAGAGGGGACCGCCCTCAGTGGGGACAGCCCCACGGAGGAGAGCCTAACTTCCCCCTCCCCTAAAGAAGCGGCTTTATCGCTGCTGCGCGGTAATGTTAACCGAAATCTGCTCACGGTCCTGGTTTTTGACCAATTTGAAGAGTTTTTCTTTGTTAATAAAACTCCCGAAAATCGCCAGGAATTTTATCGATTTTTACAAATCTGCCTAGATATTCCGTTTGTAAAAGTCATCCTTTCCTTAAGAACTGATTTTTTACATTATTTATTAGATTGCGAACGGTTATGCTATCTGGATGCTATTAATAACGATATTCTAAGTAAAGAAATTCGGTATCGATTAAGTGATTTTTCAACCTCTCAGGCCGTCGAGGTGATCCAGCGCTTAACCGAACGTTCTCAATTTTACTTAGAAACTGAACTGATTGAGGCATTAGTTCAGGATTTAGCGAATGAAACGGGTCAGGTGCGCCCAATTGAATTACAACTTGTTGGTGCTCAACTGCAAGATGACGAAGAAAAAATCACCACCTTAGAACAGTACCAAAAGCTGGGCGATCGCCCCAAAGAAATCCTGATTGCGCGATCGCTCGTGCAGGTGATCCGCGACTGTGGACCAGATAATGAAAAACCCGCCTGGGAAGTCCTGTACGGTCTCACCAACCAAAACAACACCCGACCCCTACGCAGTCAAGAAGAGTTAGCCGCCTCTGGAGATGTCACCCCCGAACAACTCGATTTAATTTTAAAAATTCTTGAAGGAGCCGGTTTAGTCTTTATCCACCGAGAAGAATCGGGCGATCGCTATCAACTCGTCCATGACTATCTCGTTCACCCCGTCCGCCAAAAATACGAAACTGATTTTGGTCCCGAGGCTCGTTTGGTCAAGGCAGAAGAAGCCAAAAAAATGACTCAAGCGGAACTCGAAAAAAGCAATAAACAGCTTAGAAGTCAGCGCGGTTTTTTGGGGTTATTAACCATCTTACTAGCCGGTGTAAGTGTGTTTGCCAGCGTCCAAACTGAACAAGCCTCTATAGGGGTAGAAAATGCTCAAATCACCGCCATTAGTGCTTCCAGTGAAGCGCTCTACGTCTCTAATCGGGAATTTGATGCCCTTGTGGAAAGTTTAAGAGCGTGGCGCAAACTCAAGCAAGCCAAAAAGCCAGACTCGGAAACAAAATTGCGGGTGGCCACTGCCTTACAACAATCTGTCTATGGGGTTCGTGAGCGCAACCGCCTCGAAGAACATGGGGCCGAAGTCTGGAGTGTAGCATTCTCTCCCGATGGTCAGTTGATTGTTTCCGGCAGTAATGACACTCAGGTGTTGCTATGGAATCGCAACGGCAGTCTCTATAAAAAGCTGGTAGATTATAGTCTAGAGGCGACGGGGACCAGTCATGCCGATGCTGTCACCAGCGTGGCCTTTTCTCCCGATGGGGAATTTATTGCTTCAACCTCCAGAGACCGTACGGTTAAACTCTGGAAGCGAGATGGCAGCCTTTATAAAACGCTCAATGACCATACCGATAGCATCTATAGCGCTAGTTTTTCCCCGGATAGTCAATTTTTAGCCACGGCAAGTCATGATCAAACGGTGAAGTTGTGGCGGGTAGCCGACGGGAGTTTGGTCAGAACTTTTAAAGGTCATACGGATTCGGTGAATTGGGTAACCTTCAGTCCCGATGGTCAAACTCTGGCCTCTGCTTCCGATGACAAAACGGTGAAACTTTGGACCCTGGATGGCACCGTGCGCATGACTTTAAGTCTTCATAGCGACTGGGTGACGGCGTTGGCATTTAGTCCCGATGGTCGTCATCTGGTTTCAGCCGGGGTGGACCATACGATCGCAGTTACGAATCTGGAGGAACAAACTAGCAAAAGCTGGAAGGCACATGATGATATTGTGTTTAGCCTCAGCTTTAGTCCCGATGGCCGCTGGTTTGCATCGGCTGGGGATGATAATGCGATTAAAATCTGGAAGTTGGATGGGACGCCCATTAAAACGTTAAAGGGTCATAGTGGCCGAGTTACCAGCGTTAATTTTAGTCCCGATGGTATGACTTTGGCTTCGGCGAGTTTTGATAAAACGATTCGCCTTTGGACTTTAAAAGATACGTTTTTGAAGGTCTTAGCTGGGGAGGTCGGTCACTCGGCCAGAGTTTCTAGTATTAGTTTATCTCCCACTGGAAAACATTTGGCCTCGGGAAGTTGGGATAAAACGGTGAAAATTTGGAGTTTGGACCCAGGCCGCCCCACAGATTCGGTGATGACGTTAAAGGGTCCCGAAGGACATAATGATCGCGTGTTTGGGGTCAGTTTCTCTCATGATGGTCGGGCGATCGCCTCGGTCTCTCAAGATTGTACGGTTAAAATTTGGAATGCCACCAATGGTACTCTCCTTAAAACTTTGGTCGATCCCAATTTGTCTGGGGATGTCTCCAAGCATTCCGATTGTCCCGCTGAAAGTAGTCACAGCGATCGCGCCTATTCGGTTAGTTTCTCCCCCGATGGTCAATTAATCGCTTCTGGATCTCGCGATAAAACGGTAAAAATTTGGCGGCTTGATGGTACGTTACTGGGAGTTTTAGAAGGTCATACCGACCGAGTTAATAGTGTGGCATTTTCCCCCGATGGTCGGCTGATTGTCTCCGGTTCTGATGATAAAATGGTCAAACTTTGGAACATTAAGGGTGAACTTGTCCAAACTCTAGCGGGTCGCTATCCTCATCAGTCTTATGTCACGAGTGTGACGTTTTCTCCAGACGGTAAACGCATTGCTTCCGCCAGTTGGGATAACACGGTAAAAATTTGGCACCTGGATGGAACCTTAGAAAAAACCCTGTTACAAGGCTACAGCGATAGTGTAGAAAGTGTTCGGTTTTCTCCTGACGGTCGTCTGTTGGTATCCGCCAGTTGGGACGGGACGGTGAAACTTTGGAGTCTCAAGGATGGGACGTTACTCAAAACGCTCCAAGGTCATACTTCTGGAGTTTTAGATGTGGAATTCAGCCCAAATGGAGAAATTATTGCTTCCGCAGGAGATGACAACAGTGTGATTTTATGGAATTTAGATTTAGATGATTTAACTCGTCGCGGCTGTACTTGGCTACATGATTATTTCAAATATTCTAAAAATATCAGCGAGGCCGATCGCGCCCTTTGTGAGGAAACGATTAAGGAGCAACGATTTCTTAACTCTCACTCCCCTTCTATGCACCAGTTAACTGGGTTTCGGTAAACCCTTTTTCCAATAAGCTAAAATAAGCTGTTAAGCCTTTAAACTAGAAAAGTCTAGTGAATGCCCCCACTCCCACTCTAATTAAAACTGACACCCATACAGGGGACAACTACATGAACCCGCTTCGTAGTCGAGGGGCGATCGGGCTATAGTCTGCCTACGCTTTTCTAAGTAGCAAATTAGAGTTTAGAAAACTCGATTTGTATTACCTACAAAACATCTAAATACGGTTCAAATTTTACTACTCTTTCCATCTCATGTCTGAATTACCCCCTCTCAATTCTGATACCATTTGGAACATTCTTAATGACCAAATTGATGACCAAACTGTGAATCGTTTAGTTTGGCATTATTTAGGCTATCACTACCAGGAAAGCACTCAAAGTTGGAACGTAAATGCAGTCGATTCTTTGTGGCGCGAAGAATATCCCGAACCTCCAGATTTTATTGCCAGCCGACCAGCAACGGTGAAGCTGACTCGTTCTATTCCTAAAGAAAATAAGCAACTTCTTAAAGAAAAGTTAGGTTTTTCGGGATACAAAGTTGGTGAACTGGTTCCCCGGTTAACCCGTCGTGCTACCATGGCGAATTGGTTATTAAGTTATTTAGAATCTCAGTCCTGATCGGGGGCAAGTGTCGTTTTTCACCGGCAATTTAAACTAACTCTTTGATTCATTATTCATATTAAGCAACGAATAATTCTTTTATAAAAAAGGTAGGAGTAAGTATTAAGTTCTTTTTCTTGATGTATTGCAGATTATTAACTTCCTAAATTTAAAAATTAAAACTGGGCTAAATCTGTTCAAATTCTGATTGACGGCATTGGGTGTATAGGGCTTAATATTAAGGGAAGGTAAAAACTGTAAACAAATATTAAGATTATGAATGGCTCGGGGTGGGGCCACCCGTGATGCCACCCCTTTTGGATCAACCGTGAAAACTCTTATAGAGACTGCAATGCAACCAACATTTCCCAAAAAACTTCTAATATCCGTGGCGGCTTTCTTCCTGGCTGTATCCGCTTGGGCGATCGCCCCCATTTCTGCGCAAGCCTATGACAACCCTGAATTACTGCCTTCGATCCAAACCCCAATCATTGATCTGGCTAATTCTCTGACTGTGATCCAGGAAGAGAACTTGATTAAAGAGTTAGAGGATTTTGAAGCCGAAACGGGCTGGAAACTGAGAGTGCTGACTCAATACGATCGCACCCCCGGTCGCGCCGTCAAAGACTATTGGGACCTCAACGATAAAAGTGTTTTGCTGATTGCCGACCCTCGGGGGGGCAATCTCTTAGGATTCAATGTAGGGGATGAGTTGTACCCTTTACTGCCGAGGACCTTCTGGATCGAGTTGCAAACCCGGTTTGGCAATCAATTTTTCGTCCGGGATAACGGAGAGGACCAGGCGATTCTCAGCGCATTAGGTAGCGTGGAAAACTGCCTGCGCCAGGGGGGATGCTTAGTTGTACCGGGCTTACCCAGAGAGCAATGGATCCTGACCCTGATTACCTCAATGGTGGGTGGAGTCGTATTTGGGTTTGCAGCCCATCCTAGAAAAGATCGACAATCTTTTTCCTGGCAATGGGCCTTAATGTTCTCACCCCTGTGGGGCATTTTATTTATTGCGTTTGGTCTGGGTCCGGTGATTTCACGAACCAGCGATTTTTTACCCTTACTTCGTAACATCTTGGGGTTTATGCTGGGTGCGCTGGTAGCTTATTTAACGCCAATTTTAAATGGGTCCTCGACTTCCGAAACTTAATTTAGGGAAAAAAACCCCTTTTTTATCGGCACCCCCCAGACCCTCACGTGATTCGCCCACCGAATCCTTGAGGGTCTGGGTTTTTTAAAGACTATTTCCATTGCCTGGGTTCTTCCCAACCGGGCTGATAGTGACGCAATAAGGTGGTATCGAGGCTGGGTCCTTCAGCGTCGATCGCAAAGGTAATGGTTGGATCCGGATGACCCGTCAAGGTTCGCAATAGATCTCCGGTGTCAATACTCCAGAGTTTAATCGTTTTTTCCAGACTGCCAGTGGCTAGCATTTTGCCATCGTGACTAATGGTAACGCCGCGAACAATGCCAGAATGAGCGGCGATCGCCCGAATCAAACAGCCCGATTCCAAATTCCAAATTTTAATGGTTCCATCCTGAGAACCACTGACCAACAGTTGCCCATTAGGGCTAATCGCCAGAGAAATCGCGACGTCGGTATCAATATTAAAAGAGCGAATTAATTCCCCAGTTTCCAGATTCCAGAGATTGAGTTTCTTATCAATCCCCCCGGTGGCAAGGATGGTCCCATCAGGACTCAGAGAAATCGGGCGCACCGTTCCCGAATGATCATTCAGGGTCCGCAGGCGTTGCCCGAGGCGAAGATCCCAGATTTCGATCGTGCCGTCGTAGCCCCCACTCACCAGAATTTTGCTATCTTCACTAATGGCAATGGCACTCACGCCGCTGGTATGTCCGGCCAGGGACCGAATGAAATCCCCACGACCCCGCTGCCAAATATTTAATTTTTTTTCGGTACTACCACTGGCAAGAGATTGTCCACCCTGACCCCCCGCGATGGGATAAAAGGACCAGGAATGTCCGCAAAGGGCTTGAGTGACTTCGCGATCGCGCAGTTTCCAAAGTTTAATAGTGCCATCGTAACTGCTGCTGGCAACCGTACCGCCATCGGCACTGATGGCAACGGGATAGACATAGTTTGAGAATCCCGTGAGGATGCGTAACCATTCCGTAGAAGCGGGGATAGCGGTTAGGGATTCGAGATAGACACTCAGTCCCCCGATATAAAAGAGTTCATCAAGGGCGAGGCAGCCGTGGCCCTCGCTCATGGCGATTAAATGAGTGGGTAAAAATCCAGCTAAAATGGGCTGAGATTGTGACTGGGACGGGGGAATTAGTTCGGGGATGAGGACAAAAATGACGGCAGATTGGTGCTTAATTTGGGGGAGTTCGAGACTCCAGACAAAGGGCGGACTGGAACTACAAATAGCCTGAACGGAGATGGCGACTGCCGGATTGGCGATCAGGGTAAAATCGGCACTGCTGTTCGGTTGGGGCGGATTGTCTGGATCAACGCGAGTGACGCGGTGATCTAAATAAGTGGCGATCGCCTCTACCCCAAGCTGATGGTGCAGGCGATCGCGAAACTGTTCCTCGACAGCCGCTTCGGATTCAGCTTTGGAATATTGCTGCTGACAAGCGGAGTGAATTGCTTTGAACTGTTCACCGGCGATCGTCACCTGTTCGCCATGCAAACCCGGAGTCTGGCAATGTAGCAGTTGGGCATCATTGTGATTGAGCCGTTTAATAAAATCTGCTTGTTGAAATTTTAGGGGGGTTGTCCAGTCCATTGATTGCTTTTACCGTTTTCCCAAAATTGTACATAAATTGTCTCAGTGGACCTTTGGCGAAGGGCCTTGAAACTTAGATCAATCCCTTGGTTCAGATGGCGATCGCCTCGGCAACAAAACACCCTAAAATAGGAACCCCCAATCAAGCTGTAACTCTCCGGCTTAATCTAAATACTCCTCACCCATCTCTTCCAGGGCCCGGGGTTCATCCCCCGGAGTGCGGAGATTCTCCAGCATTATTTGGATTTCTAGGGGCGGTGGTGGAGTCAGGCGAGACACAATTAAAGTAACGGCAAAATTAATAATCATCCCAATAGTGCCGATGCCTTCAGCGGAAATGCCAAACAACCACGGTTCTATCCCGTAGAAATTCACGGCGATAATATAGTAGGCCGTGAAGGCCAAACCTGCAATCATCCCAGCGATAGCGCCTTCTCGATTAGTGCGCCCATCAAAAATGCCCAAAATAATCGCCGGGAAAAAGCTAGCAGCGGCTAAACCAAAGGCAAAAGCCACCACCTGCGCCACAAATCCTGGGGGGTTGATCCCAAAATATCCGGCAATGGCAATAGCAAACCCGACCATGATTCGTCCTACTAGCACCCGCTTGGCTTCCGAGGCCCTGGGATTGATCAGGCGGTAATAAATATCATGGGCAATGGAACTAGAAATCACCAGCAATAAGCCCGATGCGGTAGACAAGGCGGCGGCTAATCCTCCGGTTGCAACCAGGGCCACGACCCAAGGGGCCAGATTGGCAACTTCTGGGGTAGACAAGACGATGATATCCCGGTCGATGTTAATTTCATTGGTTTCCGGGTCCGGTGTTAGTTCTAAAAGTCCATCGCCGTTCTTATCCTCAAAGTTTAATAAGCCGGTGTTTTCCCATTTTGTCGCCCAATCCAGTTGGCGGACCTGTTCGATAGATTGGCCGTTCAAGTTGTTAATTAAGTTGTAGCGGGCAAAGGTGGACAAGGCGGGGGCGGTGGTATAGAGAATGGCGATAAACAGGAGCGCCCAACCTGCGGAATAGCGGGCGGCTCGAACGTTGGTGACGGTATAAAATCTAACGATAACGTGGGGCAATCCGGCAGTTCCCGCCATCAGGGCAACGGTGATGAACAGGACATCCAGCATGGACTTTTGGGTAAAGGGTTGCGTATATTCAGCAAATCCCAGGTCAAGCTGAATTTGATTGAGTTTGGGAACGATATCGCTGAAGGTAAAGGCCAGTTGGGGGATAGGGTTGCCGGTGAGTTGAAAGGAAAGGGCGACTGCCGGGATCAGGTAAGCGAGAATTAATACGGTGTATTGAGCGACCTGGGTCCAGGTAATCCCTTTCATGCCCCCCAATACGGCAAAAAATCCCACAATAATCATGCCGATGATCACCCCTTGGGTGATATCGACTTGCAGAAACCGGCTAAAGACGATACCAACCCCGCGCATCTGTCCGGCAACATAAGTGAGGGAAATAAAAATGGCAGCAACGACGGCAACTAAGCGGGCGACGTTGGAGTAGTAGCGATCGCCGACAAAATCTGGGACGGTATATTTTCCAAATTTCCGCAGGTAGGGGGCCAACAACAAGGCAAGGAGGACGTAGCCTCCTGTCCATCCCATCAGATAAATGGATCCGTCATAACCGAGCACGGAGATTAATCCCGCCATTGAGATAAAGGAGGCAGCAGACATCCAGTCGGCAGCAGTGGCGGCACCGTTGGCGATCGCGGGAATTCCCTGTCCGGCAATGAAGAAGCCTTTACTATCTTTAACCCGCGATCGCCAGCCGATATAGGTGTACCCCATAAAGGAGAGAATGACCAATAATGTTGTCCATACTTCTACTGACATAAGTTAGTCTCTCCGATTCTTGTCGTATTTGCGATCGAGTTTATCCATTTGAATGGCATAGATAAAAATTAGGATCACAAAGATAAAAATGGATCCTTGCTGAGCCATCCAAAAGCCGAAAGGCAGCCTTCCAAGCCGAATTAGGTTAAGGGGTTGCACCCATAAAATGCTGCAACCAATCGAGACTACTCCCCAAACGATGAGAAGGTTTCGGATTAAGGCTTTGTTGGCACGCCAATACGCGGAACGATTCCCGTCATTCATGATTTTTTATCCAGGAGAGTCTGAAGAAAGCAGTTCACTCAGCATACAGTGGGATGCTTTGGGTACGCTAGAGGGAGAGATATTTTCGCCTGGGGAGAAAATAGGACGGGGTAAGCGATCGCCACGTGAGTAGAAGTGTGATATATTATGGCTACAGATACCCATACAGTTTTTTTTGGGGATCGCTAGCCGAAAGTGAGAGAAAATCCCGGCGATCGCCCTGATATGACTACTTTCCTGCTTTGGCGCTACAGTTGCCGCTTTGTTTCTAAGGTTTAAAAGGCGAGTGTTCTTTCTTTTTTCCAAGTTCTATCATTGGGGACTGTCTTGCAACTTTTAGCATTCTCTTTGGGTCTCTTGTAATTGCCCGGGATGACCGAATTTTTCTTTCATTTCTGGGGTTAAGCCCCGGTTAATCTGCCTTTTGAAATAGAGTAGGAAGAGTCTTTTGAACTCCCTATTCCTATAAGGGGAGATTGTGCCTTTGTGATTAGTATCACACCTATGGCTAGGAATCCACGGCTATAACCCTTAGAGCAAGGTCATTTTAAAATTTATTGCGGAAGCCGTCTAAAAGTTTATGAAGAAATATTGCAGTTGCTTGATTTTACTGCTAACGTATGCTTAAGGGCGACTTGAGTCCATACTCGTATCTAGGAGGCTTGCCCACCATGTACCAAAACCCAACAGATACAGTTCGCGACTAGGAAAAGGACCGAAGGGGAAATGGCGACAGCGATCGCGTAACATTCAACACCAAAATGCGCGAGGGCGGAGCGTCAATTCAACGACACTTGCGGATTGGGTTTCCCAAGAAGAATTTGCGTCCCCGGCGTTGGCTCCATCAACTTAATTAGACTTTGAAGGATTTTCAACCGGCATTTTTATGAAGGGTTCAGCACTTGTATAACCTGCAAACTCCGGAAACAATTCATAAAAATAGCTGATGCTACTGATTGCAATTAACTTATCCTTCTGATCGCCACAACTGGTGACTCGATGAAGTGCCGAAAAATATCAACAATATCGGCACGAAACGGGTAGAGGGATAAGACCTCAAGTATGGAGGCTTCATTTGATGAATATTCAAGAAAAGACTGCACTAATTACTGGGGCGTCCCGTGGAATTGGACGGGCGATCGCTCTAGAGTTGGCTCACCAGGGCATGAAACGGATCATTCTCGTCGCCCGCGATCGCGAAAAATTAGCGGAAGTGGAAACCGAAATTGCAGCACTCGGGGTAGAGGTAGTGAGTCTCCCTTTAGATCTCACGCAACCTGTGGAGGTCGATATTGCGATCGCCAAAGCCTGGAAGCATCACGGTCCCATTCACCTTTTGGTCAATTGTGCCGGAGTCGCACACCAGACCCCATTTTTGCAGTCGAAATTCCCTAAAATTCAGGAAGAACTTTCCCTCAACATCATGGGAATGTATGAGATCACCCGGATGGTTGCCAAACGCATGGCAGCACGCCAAGAGGGCACTATCGTCAACGTTTCCAGCTTAATGGGGAAAGTGGCAGCACCTACTATGTCTACCTATTCGGCTACCAAGTTCGCCATCCTCGGCTTTACTCAAGCCTTGCGTGGGGAGTTAGCAGAACATAATATCAAAGTGGTCGCACTTTTGCCCACCCTCACCGATACCGACATGGCGAAAAACTTACAATTGTTTCGCTGGGTTGTGCCGATGACGCCGCAACAAGTGGCAAAGGCACTGGTATCGGGACTCCATAAAGACTCCTCGGAGATCCTAGTAGGATGGCAAAGTCATCTAGCCGTTTTATGCCAACGGATTGCACCGTGGCTGTTGGATAAAATGTTATTGATGGCGTCTCCTCTATCCCCCAATCGGGAGAAGCGCTATTACCGCCAGAATCGGGCCAGCGATCGCCTACTGACAGAGGCGGCTGCCGCTGCTTCCCGTTAGGGAGTTTCCAAAAACACCTAGTCTGTAATATCTAGTAAATATCTAGTAGGGGCAGTATCAAAATTGCCCCTACAGAGTGGGTGAAATCTCAAAATTTGCCGCAGTTCTTACCCGGTTTCTAGTCCGGTGAATCTTAGCTGTATCCGAAAGCCTGCCGCGATTAGATTATCTTCTTCTGTCCTTAAATTTCCCGGTAATCTTCTCACGGAGGAACTAGGATTTCACTTAAAAAACTTGCGGTGAAGATAGGCTAATCTTTTTTACACTCCATTCTGGCCTCCGAGGCATCCTCCCAGGGAGATAGTCTGGCTGGAAAAGGTGGACCCTATCCCCCCAGATTGTTCCCTCTGTGGACCTGGGGGGTTTTTACCGTGAACACCCGCGAGATCGTAGCCGTAAATTTATAAAATAATGAATTCTTCGATACAATAATTGGCCTCCCCATGCTACGCTTAGAGGAATTGGAGAATAAATTCACCCAATAACCGAGCCAAAAGCATCAGCCGACTGTTTCGGCCAACTCTGGATCCCGATGCTTTAATTTTTGGCGATTATTTTTGTAATTTTCCAATCTCTTCAGGCCAGAAAAATTGAGTTTTTTGGCTGATTGTAATTAACGGTCATCATCTGTAAAATACAAACCCAATAAACATTATTCGTCTAGCGGCGAGGAGGTTGATCCCATGTTAAATGCACAACAGAAAGAAAAGGGAAACTTCACGGTGGTTGATTTGGCGGAGGGAATTTTAGTGGGTTCTCTAATGCCAAAAGAAAACCTCCCCGCACTCCGATCAGGTTTTGCTGGATATCCGGCTAACCCCCGATGGAATATTATTAAATATCGGGCTTGGAAAATGGGACGGCAGTTGCGGCAATCTCTTGATGAAGGCGATCTGGTGGTGCGTTCCACTGACTTTATGTTAGTTCCTGCGCCGGAGAGTTCATCAACTCTAACGGGGAAGGTGAAGCAACCGAGCGATCGCTCTCTAACCCGTCCAATGGTCCTGACTTAACCTAAAATACATGAATTCAGATTCTTCCAATTGAGGAGCGATCGCCCTGATGGCGATCGCTCCTTATCATTTTAATAGAGCGTTTTTAACTTGGGGCGGTAATGCGATCGATTAACTCTTGTTTCACCTGTTCCGCAGTGTCATTTTCAACTTGGCAGGTGCCGGCATTAGCATGACCTCCACCGCCATATTCCAGCATCAATGCGCCAATATTAAGATTCGAGGTCCGGTTTAAAATAGACTTACCCACTGCAAACACGGTATTTTGTTTTTTGAGTCCCCATAGAACGTGTATCGAGATATTACAGTTAGGATAAAGGGCATAAATGGTAAACCGATTCCCAGCATAAATGGTTTCGGCATCCCGCAAATCCAGGACCACTAAACTGTTATAAACAGTAGAACAGTCTTTAAGTTGTTGATTAAATTTTTCTTGGTGTTCAAAATACAGGTCTGACCGTTCCTTAACATCGGGAAGCTGTAAAATTTCTTCAATAGTATGATTTCTACAGTAATCAATTAACTCCATCATTAATTGATAGTTAGAAATTCGGAATTCCTTAAATCTGCCTAAACCCGTTCGAGCATCCATGAGAAAACTCAACAACACCCAGCCTTGAGGGTCTAAAATTTCAGAGTGCTCAAATTGAGCCGAGTCTGATTTGTCTACTGCCTCCATCATTTCTAGGGAAATAGTGGCAAATTTTTTAGGGCCGCCAAAGTAGTTATAGACTACACGGGCAGCGGAAGGAGCTTTTGGATCGATAATATAGTTATCTTCAACGTCTTGATTGCGAATCGTTTCGCTTTCGTGGTGGTCGAAGGCTAAATGAGCGGTGTTAACGTAGGGTAAATTGGTAGTAATATCGCCATCGCTGATGTCAATTTTACCATCCTGCATATCTTTCGGATGGACGAACCTAATCTCATTGATTAGATTCAGTTCTTTGAGGAGAACGGCACAGACTAACCCATCAAAATCACTACGGGTTACTAATCTATATTTTTGGTCGGTACTTGACATATTTTCCCTGCTTGAATCAATTTCAGTTTATTTTTGCTATTGTCTCTATTGAAACCGATCTGTTCTCGGCTGTCTAGGGCTGGGTTGGGAAGAGGGAGGGGTTTCACAATTAAAATGGGCTAATTTAACCCCTTCATCCGGTGTGATCATCATTCTCCAACAGGGATAGGAGTCATTGACTCACCCTCCGAGGCGAGCTCATCTTGATTAACAGCCATCCCACCTCGCCACAGCTTGACTAAGGGGTTTAACCCGCCGGTGGCAAGGGTAAGTCCGTCCGGATACCAAGCGATCGCCTGTGCCCAATCTAACTCGGCGGAAATAAACCCGATCGCCTCTCCGGTGTCGATATTCCAGAAGCGAATTCCATCCCGAGAAGCGCTGGCAAACATTTGGCCGTTCGGGTTAATTTTGATAGACTTAATCCAGCTGGGATGATCGAAGCGAGTGTAAATTAATTCCCGGCTAACCAAATCCCAACATTTAATGGTGGCATCAAAGCTACCCGCAATTAAACGATTGCCATCCGGGGTAAAATCTAAGGTGGTAATTCCCCCCTCCTGTTGAAACGGAGTAGGCACAGGAGTACCCACAATAGCCGTTCCTTCATCGGAAATCACAGGCCACAAAATAATATTACCCTGATGGTTTCCGGCGGCGATTAGCCCCCCATCCCCTCTCCAAGCTACGGAATAAATAGGCTGTAAATTTAATAAGACTTTAATAAGTTGGCGATCGTGTAAATCCCAAAGGCGAATTCCGTCTAAACCACCACTGACTAAATTTCGGCCATCGGGAGAAATAGCCAGGGAGACTACGTTACTTCTATGTTCTAAAAATTGATGTAATAATTGGCCTTTATGAACATCCCAAACTTCGATCGCCCCGCCATCGCCGGAACTAACAAGAGTGTTTCCATCCGGAGAAAAGGTAAGGGCGAGGACACGATTTTGATAGGTTTTCCAGTGGCGAATGCGTTTTTCAGCTTGCAAATCCCAGATTTCAATTCTCGGATCGTTTCTCCCCCCGCCAAGGGCAATAAATCGGCCATCGGGACTAAAAGCTAGGGATTGAATGGTTGCCGATTCTCCTTCAATCGCCAGAAATAATTCAGGATTTTCCCAAGTTGGGGCGACTAGGCGATCGGGTTGCCCCTCCAAATCGGGATTCCTCTGTGTACTCAGGGAGGATACCGACTGCATGGAAGGGTCAGGAATAATCAGTTGCGGAGTAGCCAGAGTTCTATACCCAGGGGAAAACACGGCAATTCCTAACAGTAAAGGTAGGGCCGGGATGCAGGCGATCGCCCCTGCTATCATACCTTTGGTGAGGTCACCTTTTTTTAATCTGAATTTTTTCATCCCGTTCACCGCTAATCAATTCAGAACCCACCCCTTCACCCTATTAGTTAATCCCACCCATTATTCATTCCCATTTTGCCCATTTATTCGGGCAGAATTGGAATAAAGATTTAGTCCCCATGAAGATAAAATTTTTACTGAATATTGGGGCAAATTGTATGAGCAATTCGGTCCTGGGGGGGTTGTTCTTCCCAGCCTTTTAGAATACCTTTTAATTCTGAACGCAGAGTTTCTAACGACTGGATTTGTTCATCAATTGCAGCAACCTTTGCCTCCAAATGATGGCGGACCTCTCCACAGGGTAACTCTCCGCGATCGTGAACCTGCAAAATTTCTTTGATTTCTGCCAAAGTTAATCCTAAAGATTGCGATCGCTTAATAAAAGCCAGTCGATTCAGAACTGTGGTATCGAATAGCCGATAACCCGAGTCGGCCCGTTCTACGGTCGGTTCCAACAATCCAATTTCTTCATAGTAGCGAATCGTCTTGACCGGCAATCCCGAATTTGTAGACACTTCGCCAATTTTTAGAGATTTTTCACCCACCAAAATTTCTATCATCTTGCGGTTGAAGCGAACATTATTAATAAAGTCAAACCCTTATTGCGGAGGATATTTTTTAGACGTCATCAATAAAGGGAGGGGTTGACGAGAAGAAGCGGGAGGTAGATAATGTTCGGGCACTCGTTCAACATCTAAAGGCCGACTGCGCTGGAGTTGTAACCACCGCAAAGCCAACGCCGCACTGACGAGGACGATGCCAAAACTAAAAAGAGAAACACTGTGGTCTATTCCTCCAAGGGCGGCATCTACGGCACCGACAGTTACGATAAAGCTGGTAATGGGTTCTTGGCGGTAGGCCGACTTTAGAAATCTAATCAGTCCAATATTCATCATTGTGTTTCTGCGTTTGTAATTTTTCTGTAGTGGTTAAGATTTAAAGTGGAACCCCCCAGTTTACACGAGGGCCTGGCCCCTCCCCTCTTTCATTGTAACGTCTCAGTAGTTGATTGTACTGTATCGTTTGGGGACTGGGATAAAGGGGGCGACTGCTTGAGAAGGTAACCTGTTAAACTCCGAGTGCAAACGGGTCAACCTCTTGATGATTTCTGCCTCGGTTTAACCGATTCCGGAGTTCTTCCCTTTCACCCGAAAGTCTGTCAATTCAACAGGATACCCACCCTCAGAATCCTGTCGTCGGGTGGGGATTGCCCACCCTATCCTATATGGGGGATGAGCTAATTGAGCCCCAACCAGGAGAGCAATCCTTGTCCGGTGAGGTATTCGATTAGCAAAGTCAGGGCAAAACCAATCATAGCCGCCCGACCATTCAAGCGTTCAGCATACTGATTGAAGCCAAATTTAGGTTCTTCTAGCTTCGGGGAAACGGTAGGTACGGTAGGTTGGGGTTGTGTCATGGTGAATCAGGTGAGTTACAATTCTTAACGATTTATCATCTTCTATTGTAGAGAGACCGAATCATTCGTCAACAACAATCCTTCTAAAATTTCCTAAGTTAGGCTATCACAACGGAATATCAAGAGGTTATTCATGGAAATCGGCATCCCAAAAGAAACGAAGGATCGGGAATATCGGGTGGGGTTGAGTCCGAGTAGCGTCAGAGTGCTCACAGAAAATGGACATTCAGTTTTTATCGAAACTGAAGCCGGGGTCGGTTCTGGATTCGCCGATGAAGCGTATTTACAGGAAGGGGGAAAAATTGTCCCGACTGCCGCAGATGCCTGGAATCGCGAATTGGTGGTGAAGGTGAAGGAACCCTTGCCGTTGGAATATGGGTATTTGCACAAAGAACAACTGTTGTTTACCTACCTACATTTAGCCGCCGATCGCAAATTAACAGAAACCCTAATCGAAAGTGGTGTCTGTGCGATCGCCTATGAAACCGTCGAACTCCCGGATAGACGACTGCCTCTGCTGACCCCCATGAGCATTATTGCCGGTCGTCTCTCCGTGCAATTTGGTGCGAGATACCTGGAACGGCAGCAAGGGGGACGCGGGGTCCTGTTAGGGGGAGTTCCCGGGGTCAAACCCGGCCATGTTGTCATCCTGGGCGGGGGCATCGTCGGCACAGAAGCGGCACGAATGGCAGTCGGAATGGGTGCAAGAGTGAAAATTTTGGATATCAACGTCGATCGCCTCGCCTATCTGGAAAGTCTGTTTGGGTCCCGAGTTGAACTGCTATATAGCGAGTCCTTGCAAATTGAAACCAGCGTTCCGGATGCCGACTTACTCATTGGTGCAGTCCTTGTTCCTGGACGTCGTGCTCCGATTTTAGTCCCGCGTCAGCTTGTAGAAAAGATGCGTCCTGGTTCGGTGATTGTTGATGTGGCGGTAGATCAAGGGGGTTGTGTAGAAACTTTGCATCCCACCTCCCATACCAATCCCATTTATGTTGAAGCGGGAGTGCTGCATTATGGCGTACCGAATATGCCCGGTGCTGTACCTTGGACGGCAACCCAAGCACTTAATAATAGTACCTTACCCTATGTAGTGAAATTAGCCAAGTATGGGAAAAAAGCCCTGGAATTAGATAACGCATTAGTCAAAGGGCTAAATGTACATAATCATCAACTGGTGCATCCTGACGTCCAGCACAGTTTCCCTGATTTAGCGCCGTAGAAATTTAAAAAAGCTAGAGGATTGCTGCGGATTCCTCTAGCAAAAAATTAGGTTTAGGGGAATATCAAGAAAGGGGAAAAGGAATGATAATTTTTTTAGAAACCGAGCGTTTAATTCTGCGGTATTTTACCCCAAATGACTGCGATATCCTATTAAATTTAGATAATGACTCGGCTGTGATGCGCTACATTAATGGCGGAATTACTTCCGATTTAGCGGGTACTAAAGAATGGTTAGGCAGAATTTTACAGTATTATCAAAACTATGAAAATTTGGGTTTTTGGGCCACTCATGAAAAAGTCACTGGAGAATTTATCGGCTGGTTTCACTTTTACCCGGCCATTATGAACACATTTGGGGTGGAAGCGAATTTAGTCAAGGAGGGAGAAATTGCCCTAGGATATCGCTTGCGCCAGTCAAGTTGGGGAAAAGGATATGGGACAGAAGGAGCGCGATCGCTGCGGGATAAAGGGTTTAATGAGTGGGGGGTAACCCGAATAATCGCTTGGGCATTACAAGCCAATCAAGCCTCTGTTCGAGTTATGGAAAAAATCGGGTTAGAATTTGAATGTGACTATCAATTAAAACCTCATCAATTGCCAGCCTTAAAACAACCAGAAGAACGGCTAATTGTTAAGTATGGTTGCGATAAAAATCAGTTTTTATCCAAAAAAACCATAAAAAGTTAGCCCGGATAAAACCATCGTGGGGTTATTTTATTAAAGAGTATAAAATTAAAGAAATTTTATTAAGTTTCGGGTAATCTTTGATGAATTTTAAAAAGTTAGCCTTTATTCTGCCTTGGATTAAAAGAAATCTTTAATTAATTTTAATTTGAGGAATTGCGGACTGGGAGCATAATTTCTAAAGTAGTCCCTTCTCCTAGCTTTGAACGACAACTCAGCGTTCCATTATGCTTTTGAACAATCGTTTCATAGCTAGTATAAAGTCCTAATCCTGTACCTTGACCTACAGGCTTAGTCGTAAAAAATGGGTCAAAAATTTTAGCCTCAACAGCGCTATCAATACCGCCGCCATTATCGGTAATAGCAATCAGAATGCGATCGCCCTCTAGTGCCTGGGTTTGAATATGAATCCTTCCCTGATGAGGGCTTGTAGTTGCTTTAATTGCATCAATAGCATTAGTGAAAAGATTCATAAACACTTGATTAATCTCCCCAGCTAAACATTCAACCGGAGGGAGTGTGCTGTAGTCTTTTATGACCTCAATCTGATCACCGGAAGACTCAGAGCCCTGGATTCGATGTTGTAGAATTAGCAGGGTACTTTCCAATCCTTCGTGAATATCTACGGCTTTAAGCTGGGATTCATCTAACCGAGAAAAGTTTCGGAGACTTAAGACGATCCGCTGGATGCGATCGGCCCCAGATTTCATGGAATTGAGCAGTTTAAATAAATCTTTTTTGATGAATTGTAGGTCTATTTGAGTTTCCAACTCAATAATTTCGGATGCAGGTTCGGGATTTTTTTCTTGATAGAGGGATAACAAGTCTAAAATATCTTGAAAGTAATCTGTAGCCGGAGAGAGATTACTATAGATAAAACTAACAGGATTATTAATTTCATGGGCAATGCCAGCGACTAACTGGCCTAAACTCGTCATTTTTTCATTATGAATCAATTGGCCTTGAGTTTGCTTGAGTTGACGTAAGGCGCTAGAGAGGGAATCTGCTTTTTCTTTTAAATAAACTCCTTGGCATTGGAGTTGTTGATTCGCTTCAGAAAGTTCTTGGGTACGTGCGATGACCCGCGATTCCAGTTCGGCTTTGGCTTGTTTTAAACCCTCTAAAGCATGGCGGCGTTCCTGGAGTACAGCGATTAGAACCAGGGTTGTTACAGAGATTACTCCAATAAATGATTCTAAAAAAAGTAAAGAGGCGTTGAGACTATCTCGGACAAAGGAACTGCGATTTAAAATTGTGCCAGCGATCGCCATCAATCCTGTTAAGGCGATCGCTAAAGTGGTCCAGCGTTCCGAAAAGCGAAATGCCGCCCAACCCAACAAAGGAATCATTAAATATTCCACGGGATAGCCATACCAAAAGGTTAAACTCACCACCCCATCAAACAGCAAAAACCAACCCAAACTTTCCAGACGTAGAGAGTGCAATTCCTGCCTCACAATTTCCCTGAAGCGAGAGAAAATTGGGGTCCCCTTGCGCTGATGCCAAGTGGGAATTAAAAAGTGATGCCAAGTCAACAAGACCGGGGTAAAAATCAGCACCCCAGCCACATTAGAAACCCACCAAGTCACCCAGGACCGGCCAAAATCGGGCCAATTTATCCATTGCGCCACACAAAGGGTGAGAATGCCCACGGTGGCACTGATAATTTGAGCGGCGATCGCCCCGCAACCCACAAAGATAAATACCTCATTTGCCCGATAAAACGGATAGCGAGTGTGAGTAAAGCGTCGAATCAAAGCAGCCCCCCACAGAGGACTTAGGGTATTTCCTACCGCTGTAATTGCCGCGATCGCCAGACTAATCGGGGTGGGATTTAACAACACCGAAATGCCAAAAGAACCCAAAGCAATACCGGGCCAAACCCGGTTTCCCCAGATCAGAATTGCCGCCAAACCCACCCCGGCAGGAATCCAAACTGCCGTCACATCACCGGGAAGGACGGCTAATTTGAGTCCAAGTATGCCCAAAACACAGTAAAAAAGGGCAATCCCAGGGATTAATAGGACATTTTGTGGGAACTGAACCGAGCCTAGTTTTCTCTTCATCTGACACTTCGGAGGGGACTCTCGTCCCTAAAAGATAGTCACTTAATGCCTATCTTATCGGCAATTTTAAAAATAGCAAGGTCTGAAAAAGCCTAAATTGTCCCCTAGTTTTAGAGAGGGGTTGTTGAGTCTATTTCCAGGGTGACCTCTTCATAAAGTTCACGCCACGACACGGTTAACTTGAAACTGGGCAGACTAAACCTGGATACAGTTGGGGTAGGAGTTGGACAAAGCCCCCCTCCTTGCTCATTTTTAATATTTGCTCTAATTCGTTTTGTGAATCCTCGCTCTGCCTCGATTGGGTCCTGCTGTGCTTGTTTTAAAAACGGGTATAAATATTTTATTTTAACCCCGGTCAAAACCCGTGCCTTGATCAACCGAAAGGGTGCATTATCTTAAGCCTAACGCACCCCTCCTCCATGGTTTAACTCTTTTTCTTCGCGGTAGAAGTCGTGGATTTTTTCGTAGTAGTCCCCGCCGATTTTGCCTTACTGGTGGTTTTTGATTTGCTACTACTCTTGGTCTTAGAAGTAGATGCTTTCGCTGCTAACAATTCAACAGCTTGTGCCAAGGTGACATCTTCTACTGTTGTCCCTTCGGGCACTGAGGCATTGGTTTTACCGTGCTTCACGTAGGGTCCATAGGGGCCGTCGTAAACATTCACGGCTTCGTCATCTGCCGGATGTTTGCCGAGTTCCCGGAGTGGTTCTTTGGCTTTGCTGTTTTTACTACTCCGTCCTTTTTTCGGTTCGGCTAATAACTCTAATGCGCGAGGTAGGGTAACGGTTAGGACATCATCTCCCGCTTTCAAGGACCGATATTCTTTGTCGTCTTTACCGCGATCGCAAACTACATAAGGTCCAAATCGTCCTAAACTGGCTTGGATTTTGCCACCGTTTTCGGGATGAACACCCAAGGTGCGCGGTAAGGCTAGTAGGCCCACGGCTTGATCTAAACTCACGTTTTCCGCAGTGACGCCTTTCGGCAGGGAAGCGCGTTTTGGTTTTTTATTCTCCTCGGTGGCTTCTCCGAGTTGAACGTAGGGTCCAAATTTGCCAATGATGATATAAATCGGCATCCCCGTAGTGGGGTCAGTTCCCAGTTGATCCGGTCCTTCGGTTTTTTGTTTGAGAATCAGTTGGACTTGTTCGGGGTCCAGGTCTGAGGGGGTGAGGTCCTTGGGAATGGAGGCGGTGACGACTCCATTTCCATTATCTACTTCGATATAAGGTCCATAGCGACCGATACGAACTTTGGCATCTAAATTTTCTAATTCGACGCTACGGGCCTGGTTGGGGTCGATCGCACTTTCTTGTTGCTTGACTTGGGTCTCCAGTCCGTTTTCCCCCAGATAAAATTTCTGGAGATAAGGCAACCAGGCGGCTTCTCCGGTGGAAATGTCATCTAGAGTGCGTTCCATTTTGGCCGTAAACCCTGGATCCACCAATTCTGGAAAATATTTTTCCAATAAATCGGTGACGGCAAAGGCGGTGAAGGTGGGAATCAAGGCATTGCCTTTCAGGATGGAATAGCCACGGTCAATAATGGTGCTGATGATACTGGCATAGGTACTCGGACGCCCGATGCCTTCGCTTTCTAAGGTTTTGACCAGGGAGGCTTCGGTATATCGGGCAGGGGGTTGAGTTTCATGGCCGACTGCTTCGATGGTCTGGCAGTTGGGGCGATCGCCAACTTTCAACGCCGGCAGAATCACCTCTTGGTCCTCCAGGGCCGCATCTGGGTCGTCTGAACCCTCGACATACGCCCGCAAAAATCCCGGGAAATCGATGCGCTTGCCACTGGACCGAAATCCTGCATTTTCTACCTGCAAATCCACCACAACAATGGTTTGACGAGCATCTGCCATCTGGCTAGCAACGGTGCGCTTCCAAATCAAATCATAGAGTTGCAATTCCCGTCCCGAGAGGGGGGTTTGTTGGGGAGTGCGGAAGCTACTTCCTGCCGGGCGAATGGCTTCATGAGCTTCCTGTGCCCCTTTGCTCTTGGTCGCATATTGGCGGGGTTTGGGGCTGAGATATTCTTTCCCATACATTTCTTCAACACAAGACCGCGCTGCGGTGAGGGCCTGTGCTGATAAATGCACCGAGTCAGTTCTCATGTAGGTGATATACCCATTTTCATAGAGACTTTGGGCGATTTTCATCGTATCCCGTGCCGATAGCCGCAGTTTGCGGTTGGCCTCCTGTTGGAGAGTGGAGGTGGTAAATGGAGGGGAGGGTTTACGGGTGGTGGGGCGTTCCTCAACTTTGGCGACTTGCCAAGGTTTGCCAGTGAGTTGAGTGACCAAGGCCCGGGCTTGTTCTTCGTTGAGGAGAACGACATTACGACCGACGATAATTTGGCCGGTTGATTCATCAAAGTCGCTGCCGGTGGCAACTTTGCGATCGCCCACGGTGACGAGTTTGGTATCAAACGGGGTTTTTACCTGGACTAATTTCGCTTTTAAATCCCAATAGGACCCTTGACGGAAGGCGCGCCGCTGCCGTTCTCGTTGCACCAACAGACGCACTGCCACAGACTGCACCCGACCGGCAGATAACCCCGAAGCGATTTTTTTCCACAACAGCGGCGAGAGTGTGTAACCTACCAAACGGTCTAAAATCCGCCTTGTTTCTTGGGCGTGGACCAGTTGGTGATCAATGGTACGGCAATTGTTCAGGGCATCCCGAATCGCCTCTCGGGTGATTTCGTGAAACACCATCCGTTTAATCGGCACTTTAGGCTTGAGCACTTGTTGCAGATGCCAACTAATACTTTCTCCTTCCCGGTCTTCGTCTGTTGCCAGAATCAACTCATCGGCATCTTTTAGGGCATCTCTGAGGGTTTTGACGACTTTTTGCTTGGTTTTGGGGATGACGTAGAGTGGCTCAAAATCGGCTTCTACATTCACCCCAAGCGATGCCCATTTTTCCTCTTTGACTTGTTCGGGAATTTCGTCCGCGGATGAGGGCAGATCGCGCACGTGACCCATCGATGCCTCTACGCGATAGTCGTTCGGGAGGAAGTTCCGAATCGTGCGGGCTTTGGTTGGAGATTCGACGATTACGAGGGTTGACATGGCACCTTTTTGGGATAGCAGCTTGGTAGAACGTCAGCTTTAGAGCTTTTTGGGGGAGATGTCAAGGGGACAAGGGGGCATCGGTGGGGGTCAGAGGCAAGTGCCTCTACTAAAACAGTATGGCGCAGCGAGTTTCAACTTATGGTGTGGTTTGAATGCTGTGCCGATCTCTATTTATATCCGATCTCGCAAGAGTGGCAGATTTATTGGCAGTATCAGCACCGCTTGGGGTGGGGACGCTTGCGGAAAAGCGCTTTTCTCGGTGGGTTTGATAAAAATGCGATCGCCCCCATGCTTGCTACCCGTATGCACCATTAAGAACAAGCTCCTTAAACTGACCCTAGCATAAGTGGACGGAACTGGGGATGAAAAACCCGGGTGAGTGGATCAAGGGTGACTCTACTCTGGCGTCTTCAGGGATGCAGCAGCAGACCTAGGGACCCGCTAGATGGGTTCGGGGAATCGGTGCTTTTCCTGTTTTACCCGGATGAAACAAGATTCAATTAACCTGGACAGTAGGGATAAATCTAGGTCTGAGAATCGAATTAGAAGTCAGAAACCGGAACCCGAAACATTGAGAGGGATTGAGGGTAAAAACTGGTGCTAAATTGTCTATTCCCCTAAGCCAATTGACTAACATCAAGCCGCTGCAACTTTTAAAAGTGTTTGCACTGATATTGGACAACCCCAAGCCAAAATTTATTACTTTCTCAATATTTGGGATAACCCACTCGAATCGATGGGTCTATCAACCCTAGCCCTGTCAAGGTGTATTTATTTGTAGGGGCGCTTCTTTAAGCGCCTCTACAAGAAACAATGATTTTTCGTCATCAAATTTACCTCCTGGACAGGCGATTACTCTCGCGCCCCTACAAAAAACAACGATTTTTCGTCATTAAATTTACCACCTTGACAGGGCTAGGGCTAGAGCACTCCAAGTGAACACGGTTTTGTCAACTACAATTTATACAGAATAAGTATGATTGCCCTGCCATACTTATTCATCCAGGGAACCCTGTAAACCTAATATTGGAGGAAGTGCCGAAGAAAGATGAAAACAGAATCAAGGATTTTTTCGGTTGCAGAATATATTCGCCCGTCTGACGACGAACCGATTCGTTCAGTGGTTCTCGAAACCAAAGACTCTGCCGTTGTTGTTTGGTATGCCCATCCTGGGCAAGAAATAGCCCCTCATGTCCATCCTCATGGCCAAGATACTTGGACGGTTATCGCGGGTGAGGCCGAGTATTACCAAGGTGATGGCATAGTCACTCGTCTTAATGCTGGAGATATTACCATAGCAAAACCTGGGCAAGTGCATGGTGCAATAAACTCCGGCCCCGTACCTTTCATTTTTGTTTCAGTAGTTTCACCGGGCAATGCCGGATTTGCGTTGGCTGAGAAGTAGACATTCACCCGATAGGGCACTGGTCTGGTAAGCGATGAAGTGTAAAATGGTTTGTAGTGCAATTACCCCAAAGCTATGGATTGTCCTCACTGTCAGAGCCACCAGGCCAGTAAACTGTCGCCAACTCGGAGGAGGCGGCAATTTCTCAATCCCATCGGGTGACGATTTCCTTGAAAGATTGGCTAAAGTTTCTAAAGCAACCCAGAGGTCCCAAGAAGAAAAAAGGACCTCCCATTTATGATCCTAAACATCCCCACCTGTCCACTTTTCGACTTTTACACCCCTCTCACAATTCACCTTGACAGGGCTAGTCTATCAACCCGGATAGACGCGAGTAACCAATCGCTTCGGGAGCATCTCAATTTTGCCTAAAAACCAGTCTGAATCTCTTTCTCCCCCTTCCCTCGTAGGGAAGGGGGCACCGGCGGTTAGGTCTCTTGAACAAATTGAGATGCTCCCATCGCTTCAATTCCTGCGGATACCCTTTAAAATACAATCAACGAGGGAGGTAATTTCCGGGGTGGGTGGAAAAATAGAACCCAATAAATTTGCACAGAAAGTTTCCAGGGGCGATCGCCGCTGAAAACTTTCTGTATATATACTCTCTCACATATCCCCAGTTTGGGAAAATAGCGGTAAAATATAATAGCCTCAGAAATTTTTGAATCTCACTTCTGAAAAGGAAATCGATAAGGTGCTGATTGAAGGATGACGATCGCTATTTGCTATCCCCTCTCTTGCCCGACTCTTTAGCGATTGGCAAATTCCGGACAGTAATAATTAGTTGCCAGGGAAATCGTTAAATCGCGATCGGCGATAAATTCCTCTTGTTTTTGAGGGTCGGCAATTTCTACCGCTTCCACACGAGTTCTTAATCTCCATTCAGGTATTGAAATCCCTTCTTTTGCTTCTTGGCAAATTGTTTGTGCCGTTTTAATCTTCTGTTGTGGAACTCGGCGGATTTCTCGTAACAAAAAATCTTTGAGCGGTGGCTCATATTCATTTGCAGCTTGAGTATAGGCTTCAATGAATTCCTGGGCTTTCAGTTGTTCTGGGGTTAGAACTGGCCTTCTGTCTTCAGTGTCACACAAACTGCTGAGGTTGACTAATTCTCCTGAAGCGTTAACCATAAAGCATCCCTCATGTTCTTGAGCGATCGCCAGGGGGAGAGGGATTGGTAAAAATTGAAGAATAACCGCAGATAAAGCTGCAATTCCATAAAATTGGCTTGCCATAAAATTTGACTGATAATTTAAAGTTGACATTATATCCTAATATCCAGCCTCCATTAAAAAATTTTAATATTTCGCAATCATTTAAGCTGTTCCTAGAAGTTACAGATAGCGAGCGCGAGCTTTAAAAACCCGATTCGCGCTATCGGTAATTCTCCTCATAAGGAATACCGCTCATCCCCCAAGCCCAGGCAAATAACTTAATTATGTGGCAACGATTATAGCACCTCAATAAGTGGCTCCCTAGGTTGCAGGATGAGGATAATTTCAATGGGGAAGATTGCAGCGTATCGAGTGCTTCCACGGTACGTCTATCTCATTTTTCTGTGAATTGTAAAAATAAAAATTCATAAGTTGCACTCAAAGCTGATAAAGTTTGATAAGGTTTAAAAATGCCTATAGGGGGGAATTCGGATAGTAAGCTGGGATTAATGCCCTACCTACATCTTCGAGGACTACAAGGCAGAAGTTGCAAGATTAACCACCTTGAAACTTTACCTATCTAGGGTCAAAAAAAATGGGCCCTTAATACCACCAATACTACAACTCAATAGACCTTCACTGAAAGGTTTGGAGAAAGTAAAACCCAGTCGGGGGTTACAATTCTCCCTTTTTTCATAACCAAAACCTCAATCGGTAACTGCAATGAACTTTAAAAAAATAGCTCGAATGAGCATACTCGCCGTAGAGTTGCTGATGATTTCCCTACTGAATCCGGGAACCATAGGAGCTTCAGATCATGACGACGGTGAGGGAGGGGTGATTAGCGGTCCTCTGGGTTTAACGGACTTGTATGTCTTCCGCGAAGTGGATCAAAACCCTGCGGCTTCACCAGATGACTTGATCTTTGTGATGAATACCAACCCGCGATCGCTGCCTCGGCAACCTTATTACTTCAGCTCCGACGCGGTTTACGATTTCAATATAACTCGGGTGGCAAATAAGGATGAAGCTCCCACAGGGAAAGCAAATTTGATCCTCCGGTTTACCTTTAGCGAACCGAATGCCCAGGGCGTGCAAACCATGAACGTAACCGCCATTCAAAATGGCGCTGAGGTGGGGACAACTGCCACGACAAACGGGGGGCCCGTCGTAACAACGCCGTTGAATAGTCCGCCAATGCTGAATCCAGTCTCTGTGGGGGGTTCTAACCTGACGGTGTTTGCAGGCTTGCGGGAAGACCCCTTTTTCTTGGATGTGGAGCAATTTTTCAGGGTGCGAGCAGGAGCCTTAGGGAGTGGCCCACCGGCGACTTTCCGTCCCCCCGCAGAAGCGACGGATTTTACGAAAGGCTACAACGTGAATTCGATCGTAGTTCGGGTTCCTAAAGCGTTCTTGCAGCTATCAACTCCGGTGAATGTTTTTGATGTGTGGATGACCGTCTCGATGAGGGATGCAACGGGGAATTTCCAACAGGTTGAGCGGTTGGGACGACCATTAATCAACGAAGGTTTGATTGTGACGCCCGCGTTCTTAAACGCCTTTAACGCGATTCCGCCCTTTCTGGATTTGAGCGACGCCGCAGCACCGGTGCGGGCTGAGGCAGTGGCAACGCTTAATGCGTTGGATCTGGCGGATGGGCAGGATAATGTGGATCCAAACGCGATCGCAATGGCTTTTCTCCCGGATGCGATGCGGATCGACACGACGGTGCCCAGTGGCTATGCGAACGCTTTTAATGCCCTCGGCAGCCCGATCGCTGGTCGTAAGATCATGGACGATGTGGTAGACATTACACTCGGCGTGCTCGTGGGAGCCGAGGTTAGCGATAACGTCACCTACGAAGGCGTTCCAGGCAACCCCGCCCAAGGACATAAGCCGCTAGAACCGTCCTTTCCATACTTGGCTTTACCGAATTAGTCATGGGCTATTGGCAACAGGACTTACGCATTACCTTAATCCGTTGTAGGGGGAATTTATTAAATGCACGGATCATCTCCGCTCACATCCCCCAAAAGGCGTAAGTCCGAGGCCATAAATTGTTTTATTGGGACATCGTGAGCCATTAACCCATGACAACTGAGAAAGCACAAAGAATAAAAACGGGAATGTTCTGGTGGGTGCTGCTGATCACATTGCCAGCAGTGGCGATCGCTATGACAAGCCTACCCCAGGAACTGAGGAGGTTTCCCGACAGTTTTTCCTCGTCCCATTCCCCAGCCGGACTCGATCCAGACTACCGCTATCGCTTTTCCCAATTGTTGGGGAACACTCTCACACCTAAGCTGATGGCAGAGCAAGAGATTGCTTTCTATCAGGAACGGCTAGGACAGGACCCCGAAAGCGGTCTGAACCGGGCTTTTTTGGCACAAGCGTATTTAAAAATGGCTCAGGCCACAAGTGAGGGGAGTTGGTATCTACTGGCTGAAGGGGCAGCGCGGCGATCTCTGGCTTCTTTGCCCTTTGACAATACCAGTGCCCAACTCGTACTCGCCCGAATAGCAGAAGCCCAGCATGATTTCCCAGCAGCCCTGCGCCTTGCTGAACAAGTCGGTTTTACCAATAGGGATGCCCTGGCAGTCGCCGTGACGACAAATTTGGCGATGGGTAATGTAGAGGCAGCTGACCGCGCTGCGGAGGAGCTAGTGGCTCTCGGGAGCAGCCTGGGAACCTTGAATCTGCGGGCGCTGGTGCGGGTGGCCCAGGGTTTGGATGCCGAAGCGATCGCCGATTTTGAGGGCGCGCTGGCTGTGGAAGAACCCGGGCAATTGAGCGGTTCTGCTAAAACCCGGACGCTTCTGGGGCGTTTTTACTCGCAACGGGGGCAACTGCAACAGGCAGAGGCCCTGTATCTGGAAGCGTTACGCCTAGTCCCGCGATACCCCCTGGCTTTGGTACTACTGGCTGAATTAAAGACCAGGCAGGGACAGTATCGGCAGGGTCAAGAGTATTACGATCTAGCGATCGCTGACTCGGAAAATACGGCCACACTGTTCGATCATCGGATCGCTCACGGGATGGCTCGTCTTAAGAGTTTGCAAGGGGACGAGGTTGAGGCCAAATCCTGGCTCGAAAAAGCTGAAACCCTGTTACGAGCTAGTATGCCGAAAGATGGAAGTGGCAGCTTCGGACATCGCGGGGAACTGGCAGCTTTACTGCTAGATCGCGGCGGTGAGGAAGATGTGGCGGAAGCTCTGGATCTGATGCAAGCTGAGGTGAAGATCCGCCGTGATTCTCCAACCCTGATGATTCTGGCCTCGGCACTCCTGCGTTCGGGCAAACCGACAGAAGCTCAAAAGGCGATCGCAATTGCGATGCAATCGGGAATCCGGGATGCGGGGATTTTTTACCGCGCCGGGGAGATCGAGAAGGCTTTGGGGAACGAGACGACGGCGAGGGCGTACTTTCAACAGGCAAGCCAGACTGATCCCACGTTCGACGCACAGGCTCGACAAATGTTGGGTCTGAATATGGAATTTTCTGATTAAGGGGTGGTGATGAACAAACAGCAACTCAAATCCATCCTATTGGCGATCGGGACCTTCGGTGCCTCACTTTTGCTCTCTTTAATTTTCGCGACCCCCAGCCAGTCTCATTGGGCGGATCTGGCAGTGGCGGAGATTGCGGTCAGTGAGATGGAAACTCAAGTCAATCTCACTTTTCCCACTGGGTTGGTGGCTTTCGCCGATCGCAATCAAGATGGCCAGCTTTCAGCCGAAGAAGTCCGCAGCCAGTCAATCTCACTTGAGAAGTTTTTAAGTGAGCGAATTCAGATCTCGGACAGCGAAGATCTCCAAGGGATTTTAACCATCAGACCCTTAGAAACCGCTGCTATCCCTTCCCTGCAAATCCCCGCCTCCACCCACAGCACATTACTGCTGAGTTACAGTTGGCCTCAACCCGTGCAGGGTTTGCAGATAGAGTACGACTTATTTGTACCCGATGTGGCAACAGCCAGTTGTCAGGCGACGATTTTGTATCAGGGGAGAATGCAGACGTTTGTGTTCACGCCGAAAAACAAAGTCTTTTCCCTAGGGAATGGGGGGTCGGCATGGCTGGGAGCGCGGAATTTGTTGTGGGCGCTCGCCGGTTCTTTCGTCTGGGGTGCTATGCATTCGATGTCTCCCGGACATGGAAAAACCATTGTCGGTGCCTATTTGGTGGGGTCGCGTGCCACGTTCAAACACGCTTTGTTCTTGGCAATGACCACGACGATCGCGCACACGGCTGGAGTCTTTGCTTTGGGGTTGGTGACGCTGTTCGCCTCTCGCGGGATAGTAACCGATGAGCTGTACCCCTGGCTGAACTTGTTGTCGGGTTTAGTTGTGGTGGCGATCGGCGTGAACTTATGTCGCCACCGCATTCGCGAGGCATGGCCGAAATTCAAAAAAGCTGGCGGTCCCAGAGCCTCCGCCACGGTGGATCTGTTGAGTCGGGGATCCTGGCAACGTACTTTGGCTGTGGAGCCTTCAGGCGTAGGCGCTCACTCTATTCACCCCCACGAGCACCATCACGGGCACCACCACGAGCACGATCACCATCACGGCGATGGCGCTCACTCCCACTTACCCCCTGGAGCAGACGGTTCGCCGGTGACTTGGAAGAGCCTACTGGCACTGGGACTCTCCAGCGGTCTTTTACCTTGTCCTTCTGCCTTGGTGCTGCTGCTGAGTGCTACGGCCCTGGGTAGTATTGGCTTTGGGCTGACTCTGGTGCTGTCATTCAGTTTGGGATTGGCCCTGGTGCTGACGGCAGTCGGGTTTTCTCTGGTGTACGCCCGAGGGTTTTTTGATCGCCTACCCAAACAGATAGGAGTGGTGAAATGCTTGCCTGCCGTGAGTGCGGCGATCGTAGTGGTCCTGGGGATCATGATCGCCGGGCGATCGGCAATGCAAATCTGGCCGAGCGGGTTCAATTAAAAAGGCGATCAATGTTGAGTTCTATAGCATTTCTCGATGGATTGAGGTACGAAATGGGGTATGGATTCGGTTCTTAGGCATCGAATTACGGGTCTTGATGATGTACCTCACCCCGCTGGAAAAGGCTATATATGTTCATTGGGTTCCAAAAGTCCCAGACGGGATGAGCAATTCATGAATTGCTCATCTCGCAATGATTGAGGCTAGATCTAGCCATGACTCTCTTAGAATTAACCGACTAAAAGCAAATTATTTGTGTTGGAGAATAAACATGACTGTTGACCTATTCAATCCGAGTTTCTATAGCCTCATCAATCCAGATTTGGCAGCAGCGGGATTAACGAGCAACGAGCAACTATTAGCTCATTTCCAAAGCGTAGGCATAGAGGAAGGACGGCAATTTTCACCCCTAGTTAATCTCAACTCAATTTACCGGCAGGGAAATTCTGATTTAGCAGCCGCCGGCTTAACCAGCAATCGGGAATTGCTCAATCACCTGCAAACTTTTGGCATTGCAGAGGGGCGAGATTTTTCCGCTGTTTTCGATACCGATTTTTATCGAGAGAACAATGCAGACTTGCTGGCAGCGGGTCTAAATGGCGAGGGATTGCTTGAACATTTTAGAACGTTTGGCATTTCTGAAGGACGAGCCGCCTCTGCTAATTTTGATGTGAATTTCTATCTGACGACTAACAGTGATTTACAAGCTGCGGGATTTAACAATGAGCAGGCATTGTTCCATTTCGTTACTTCGGGTTTGGCAGAAGGACGCAGAGGCAGCGCTTTTGGCGTCCCCTCCAACGATTTGAATACCGCAGTAGATTTGGGCAACCTGACAGGCACTCAAGGGGTGAGTGATTTTGTGGGGAATGCCGACCCCGCTGATATCTATCGGTTCGTCCTCGGGACCCCAAGCAATTTGCGAGTAAACCTAAGTGGACTCAGTGCAGATGCGGATGTGGATCTGATCCAGGATTTCGCGGGCAATGGGGCGATCGATTTCGGAGATATTATTGAAGCGTCCCTTAATGGAGGGACAACACCCGAAGCGATCGCGATCGATAATTTGGCGGCAGGTACTTATTTTGTCCGTGTCTTTCCAGCGGAAAATATGGGAGGCGAGACCAACTATAACCTCAACTTGTCCCTAGCATAGTTAGGATAATAGGTTGCGATCGCCCCATCGGAGGGTGGGTTTTAGCCGGCCCTCCAGACTCCGGATTTACTTTGATCCGGGGTAGGGAGGATTGGCTGACTTACCTCTATATTTAGGATTTGAGCTGAAAATTGGCCTAAGTCTCTATCCTGATGAACTGGCGTAACTAGCACCTCCTCCCCGCAGAATTGGCGGCAGATAGGGGGCATCGGGCAGATATCAAGGTAAGATGCAAGATGTACAGAATTTCTAATGCACTGACTGCACCGGATTGATGCTAATTGGTTGTATTGTACCTGCCGATAATTTGCTATGAACTTTGCTAGTCTTGTCGCCCAGCTAAATACTGGAATAATTTTGCCAGAGGTGATTGTGATCGTCACCCTCCTGGTGGTCCTAGTTTATGACCTGATCGTGGGACGGGAGTCGCTGAAAGTAACCCCCTACATGGCGATCGCCGGTCTACTGGCGTCCCTCGTGGCTCTAGTGTATCAATGGGGGGCCAGTAACCCGATTTCCTTCCTCGGTGGGTTCAATGGTGACTCCCTTAGTGTCATCTTTCGCGGGATTATCGCCCTGTCTGCTTTGGTGACTGTTTTGATGTCGATCCGCTATGTGGAACAGTCTGGCACCGCCATGGGCGAATTTCTGATGATTTTACTCACTGCCACCCTAGGGGGTATGTTCCTCTCGGGCGCGGATGAGTTGGTGATGATTTTTGTCTCCCTAGAAACCTTGAGTATTTCATCGTATCTGCTCACAGGTTACATGAAGCTGGATCCTCGTTCCAATGAGGCAGCTTTAAAATATCTGCTCATTGGCGCTGCGTCTTCGGCAGTGTTTCTGTATGGGATGTCCTTGCTGTACGGGCTTTCTGGAGGAGAAACCCGCTTAAGTGCGATCGCTGATGGTATGGCGGCTTCGGGTACGGGCCCCTCGATTGGTCTGGTAATTGCTCTGGTGTTTGTGGTTGCCGGTATCTCTTTTAAAATCTCCGCTGTTCCCTTCCACCAGTGGACCCCGGACGTTTACGAAGGCTCTCCGACTCCCGTTGTTGCCTTCCTCTCCGTCGGTTCTAAAGCAGCAGGGTTTGCTCTCGCTATCCGTTTGCTGACGACGGCTTTCCCCCTCGTGGAGGAACAGTGGCACTTCGTTTTTACCGCCCTTGCCATCCTGAGTATGGTCCTGGGTAATGTGGTAGCTCTAGCTCAAACCAGTCTCAAACGGATGCTTGCCTATTCCTCCATCGGGCAAGCTGGATTTGTAATGATTGGTTTGATTGCCAATACCGATGCCGGATATGCCAGCATGATCTTTTACTTGCTGGTTTATTTGTTTATGAACCTGGGCGCATTCACCTGTCTGATTCTCTTCACCCTGCGGACGGGAACGGATCAAATTAGCGAATATGCCGGTTTATATCAAAAAGACCCCTTACTAACCTTGGGGTTAAGTATTTGTCTGCTTTCTCTCGGTGGCATTCCTCCCCTGGCTGGTTTCTTCGGAAAGATTTATCTGTTCTGGGCCGGTTGGCAAGCGGGTCTTTATGGCTTGGTTTTGCTGGGTTTATTGATGAGTGTGGTTTCGATTTACTACTACATCCGCGTCGTCAAGATGATGGTAGTCAAGGAACCCCAGGAAATGTCCGAGGCAGTCAAAAATTATCCAGAAATCCGGTGGGATTTACGCGGAATGCGACCGTTACAAGTGGGTTTAATCCTGACAGTGATCGCGACTTCTCTAGCGGGAATTCTGTCTAATCCTCTGTTTACTTTGGCGAATAATTCCGTGACTCGAACCTCAATGTTGCAAGCCTCTATGGGAAAACCTATCCCGGTCGCTACATTAACCAGTCCGGCGGAATTGGAGCGTTCCCAAACCCCTGAATAAAAGCTGTCTAAATCTGTAACGGCAATATTTTGTAGAGGCAATCCCGGTGGGGTTGCCTCTCTCCTATTTTAGGGAGATTTCACCGCAGGAGTGCGAAGGCACTCCATACCCCTAAATCAATTAAAGTTAGTTCCAAATTAATTCTAGTAAGCGAATGACTAACCAAGTCAGCAATCCATAAACTGCGATCGCAATCAAAGCGTTGAATTCAAAAGCTGAGGCTCCAAATGCTGGGGTACTAAACAGGGTTTCAAACGGGGTGACAAATGGAGAGGACAGCGCATAAATAAAACCGGCAAATTGGTTGTCTGGGTTAGCTCCTAACAGTCGCAACAATACCCGCAAAACTAACAACACTCCCAGGGCTCCCATCAGATAATAAATTACTTGATTGGTTTTGCTTAAGGCGAGTCTGCGTCTAACTTCGGCAATGCGACGCTCTTCCTCTTCCAAATGGATGGCTTCAATCCGTCGGTTGATCTGGGCTTCTTGTTGTCGCAGTTCTTGAACCTGTCGGCTTAATCGCGCCTCTTCTTGTTGTAGTTCCCCGAGGTGTAGAATGTGGTGTTCTTGTTCTCGTCGCAGTTCCTCAATGGAAAGGTTCGAGGATTGCTCCGAGGAACTATAGCGGCGATCGCCTCGGGGAATGCCCGGATTTTGGGGGATTGGCGGTTGTTCTGGGTTTGCAGGGGGGTATTCTCCCTCTGAAAGCCAAGATGGGGTTGGGTTCGCATTTTCGCGATCGGGTCGGTTAGGGTCTGGGTTCATCTTTTCCCTTCTTACAAATAGTTTTATCTGTTTATACTATCAATCCTGTCACAGTGTCCGAGTAAATTAGCTTAATCAAACCGCCGCACTCAAAAGCTGAAAATAAGCGGCTGAGAATGCCTCTGTCCTCTCTCACTTTTAGTCTTGATGATAGGAAATAAATAAAAGGCTCACAAACTCCCCAAACATCTCTCACGTGAGAAAGATTTTATCTCCGGGCTGCGATCGCACCGATGTCTGGACGCCAGGCCAGTCGGGGTGCAGGCCCCTAGGGGATGGGGGCTGGACGCCTTTGGGTTTAGAGAAGCTGCTTGGGATTGCTCTGGATGTCTTAAACTGATTGTACTGGAGCGTTGAATATCAGGAATTTTTCGTTGAAACTGCCACTGTTTGAGGATTATCAGCCGATCGCCGCGATCGCCGTTACCCCTTCCGGGGTCAAACGATTACTATCTCTGTGTGATGCCACGGGTGCTATCCTGTGGATACCTGAATCTTGCCAAAGCGCGATCGATATCGCTGTTTTACCAAAAGTACAGGTTTATAGTGGCTCTCTAACGGACCATCTCGCTAAAATTTGGCCGGATTGTCACGCTTTTATCTTTTGTTTAGCCACCGGCGCAGTCGTCCGAGCAATTGCTCCTTTGTTACAGCACAAGTCCATCGATCCAGCAGTCGTGGTAGTGGATGAAGCGGGGAAATTTACGATTAGTTTATGTAGCGGACATCAAGGGGGTGCCGATCTCTTGACTCAGGCGATCGCCTATCAACTCGGTGCGACGCCAATTCTCACCGGCGCATCGTCGGGGTTGAAATTGCCCGGAATTGATGTACTAGGTGTACCGTTTGGCTGGAATCAAGGGGAGGGCAATTGGACTGCCGTCAGTGGGGCGATCGCCCGCCAGGAACCCGTAGAAGTTATTCAAGAAGTCGGTTGTACTCTCTGGCAAGAGAATTTACCCGAGGATCATCCGTTTATTCTAGAATTGCCGGATTATACAGAATCTCAAAAACCAGAAACGAAACCCGTTAAGGGGAGAGTCTGGATTAGTGTCACTCAGCGCCAGTTTGCACCGGATGCGGAGTTACCTAAGGTGCAGTGGCATCCGCGAGTCTTGTGGGTGGGAGTCGGTTGTGAACGGGGAACGTCTCGCCGGGTTATGGAAGCAGCGATCGCCGAAGTTTGTCAGTCCCATCATTTAGCCCAAGCCGCGATCGCGGGCATTGCTACGATTGATATTAAAGCGGATGAAGTTGGATTATTAGAGTTGTGCGATGCTCGTCAATGGCCGTTACAAACCTTTCCAGCGGATCTGTTGCAGTCAGTTACGGTTCCCACGCCGTCAGCGGTTGTAGAACAGGAAGTCGGCACTCCTAGCGTAGCAGAAGCAGCAGCGATCGTTGCCGCACAAGGTTCTAATCTTCCGGGGGAAAATTCCCCTTCCCTTCTTGTTCATAAACAAATTTTTCGATTAGAAGAGGAACCGGGAGCCGTGACGATCGCCATCGCACAAGCAGAGAGGGAATATACCGGACGTGAGGGTAAACTCTGGTTAGTGGGCACAGGTCCCGGTGCTTTAAGCCAGATGACTCCTGCTGCCCAAACCGCGATCGCCACGGCGGATCTGGTGATTGGTTATACTCTTTATATTGATTTAATTAAACCCTTATTGCGTCCGGGTCAACTGGTGCAAGCGTTGCCGATTACCCAGGAACGACAACGTGCTGAACTGGCGATCACCTTTGCGGAATGGGGATTAACCGTTGCCGTCATTTCCTCCGGGGATGCGGGAATTTATGGCATGGCAGGATTAGTCCTCGAACAACTTCGAGACGGGGGCTGGGATGGCAAGAGTCCAGGGGTGCAAGTCTTTCCTGGAATTACCGCCTTACAAGCTGCTGCCTCCCGGGTGGGAACGCCATTAATGCACGATTTTTGTGCGATTAGCCTGAGTGATTTGCTCACCCCTTGGGCGATGATTGAGAAGCGCTTAGAAGCAGCAGCAGCAGCCGATTTTGTCGTCGCCCTTTATAATCCGCGATCGCGCACCCGAACCGAGCAGATTGCAACGGCACAGGCAATATTTCTCAATTACCGGAAACCCGATACTCCGGTAGTGATCGTGCGATCGGCTTATCGAGAAGACGAACAAATTACCCTTACCACCCTCGAAAAGTTCCTTGAAAACCCCATTGATATGCTCAGTACCATTCTAATCGGAAATCAAAGCACCAGCCTGTATGAAAATTGGATGATTACCCCTAGAGGTTATCTCGGATTCGAGACGCACTAACGCCAGAATTAATCCGGTGGAGCATTTGGCTCCACCGGATTAATACACTCCTTTAACGGGGCTCGTCTTGGGAAGGTTGATTCCCCTGGCGTACTTGCTCAACGGTTAAACCCAAAATTTGGGCCGCTTGTTCTACAGTAAATCCCTGAGACAGCAACTGCGGAACTACTTCGAGTTTGCCTTCGAGTTTGCCTTCGAGTTTACCTTCGAGTTTGCCTTCGAGCTTAATATCTTGATACAGCTTAGATTGCTTAAATTCATTCACGCCTATCATCTCTTGTACCTCCTCGCGGCTTAATTTAGAAAACTTGTACAATACGACTGTCTCTATTAAGTCTACAACTTCTGAGCGTTCAGCGTCGTCGGTCATTTCCTGCCTTGCCTGAACCACTAGCTGTCTGGCTTTTTCCGCAGCACTTGCGTCTTGCTTCTCAATGATTAACTGGACAATCTGCATTCCTAACGAGGTTTCTGGGACCTCGGATAATTCATCCAGATAGATGCGCTGAACTTGATTTGAATTCAGCAACGCTTGATAGGGTGCGAGTTCCAGGGGTTCATAACTCCGTCGGCCAAAAATAACCACGGCCCGCCAGTTTTGCGCTGGATTATTTTGATGCAGATAAAGAAAGAGTTCGGTAAATAAATTGGCATAAAATTTTTTATCCCGGTAAAATTGCACCTCTAATAAATTAAGAGGCATTTCCGGAAACTCTGCTTTCGGAATAAATAAACCATCGATGCGAAAAGCGGTTTGTTTGAGTTCGACGGAAGAAAATTTATAAGCCTCTGCTTCGGAGGCAGGACGACCAATTAGCTCAAAAAAGCAACTGGGTTGTTGTTTAAAAAGTCGGTAAAATATCGGGTCTGTTTCCATGTCAGTAGGAGTAGATGACACTCCAGAATGATGTCTTAATTCTTTTTTAGTCTAGCCTAATTTTTGTATTTTATCCATATAAAATTTTAGCATTAATGTAGTTCAGTAGGATGGCATTTATTGGAAATACTGAGGGTTTAACAACCCCAGACTGAAGATTACACTTATTTTAGAGACTAACCGCCAATGTTTCCCGCTGAAAAAACTGGGTCACCGGTAAGGGTTAATTCGGGGAAAAGCTGCGAGACAATGGGCGGAGTTGCCGTCAATACGGTTTCTTTGTAGAATCCCTCTTCCAGCCGCAAGATACAGCGATTATTCAGGATGGGGTCTACAATCTAATATTCGGGAATTTCTGCGGCTGCATAATCCAATCGCTTATAGCGATAGTTCCGGTTGACTGGTTCGGGGCTGACGACTTCTATCACTAATAAAAGGGGGTTTGGAAAAACCCTGGAGGTTCCCGAGGAAGAGTTATCGGGAGGGAGGGACTATGGGGGGAGAAGTCTGCACCAGAAATTATTCTATTGATTTATACCTAGCATCATCGATCGCCCGTTGGAAACTTCAGTCTCTTCTGGTCAAGCAGCCTCCTCCTGGAATGGGTCCCTCGCTCGTTAAAGGCGATCGCTAACACTCTCCGACTTGAAAGGATGGGAAAGAGTCCGAAATTTGAACCATTTTTTTGATTTTGTCAATGATACCGATCGCGAATTGGTAGGGATTTTTTCACAGTTGCCTTATGCTTGCGATCGCTCCTTAAGTTCACAAAATCTTTAAGAATAAGGCATGAGTGTTATGCAATTGGTCTAAATTGGGTGTAATCATGCTAGGTCAAACGACTTTACCTAAACTTTCAGTGGATCAAATCGTCGAGAGAATCTTTGCATTACGACAAATAACCCGCGTTGATCAACGTCTGTTGATGACAACGCTACTCTCGAAAGATGCTCTTAATGACCGTGAACATACGCAAATCAGTCGGGTGTTTGATGCGGTGCAACGGGGTTTAATTCGGGTCATTGAATGAGGTAAATTTAGCAATTTTCTATCAAAAATGCTTGCTCCAGTTGGGTTACGGCAATTATTCTTCTATTCTAAGCGTTCCTAGACGAAGGAAATTAGTGAAAACAAATGTAGTACCACCCCGCCCTCTTTATTTTCCGGTTGCGGAAATCTCTTCAAACTTATCAGTGAGACTCATGAATGTCTATCAATAAAAAGTAGCCTGCTGGATTCATAAATCCAGCAGGCACTGTCCATTTAAGGGGTTAAAAGAAAGGAAATAGCCCGATTTGTAGCACTGGGGTTTTAAATATTCTGCAATAACCAAAAGCCACTATAGGTCATCCCTGAATCATCGGGTTGGATTAGTAAAAAATGTAACCCCTGGGTTAACTGTTTGCGGTGTTGAAAAGTTTGGCCTGCTTCGGCAACTTCTGTATCTTCAAATGTAGCGATAATCCAACGGTCTACTAATCCCGCTTCTAAAATTAATCCATTGGGAACTCCCGGACTGTAATCGATCGCCACGGGTGATGCTTCTTGCAACCATTGGGCAATTTTCAGCGATTGCCGTCCGCCATCGAGGACGATTCCAGGAATAGCAGCAGTAGAGGGGAGTCCCAAGGCGATGGGGGTGATTTCTTGCGGAATATGGCGAATCCGGATTGATCGCGCTGCAAAGACTTCCATTAAATAAGTTGCACTAACAGAGGCGAACCGCCAGCGATCGCCCCATAATTCTTCCGGCAGGGGTCCCGGTGGGGGGCGATCGCGGATTAAAGGTTCGTAAGGTTCATGAGTATAATTTGCTTCCTGTCTATACTCTTTTGCCTTTTGGGTCAGCCATGCTTTCAATGCTGGGGTGCGTCGAGACGGTTCTACGTTTACTCCTAGTTTTTGACCTGCCGCTACCATCAAACTCAGGGACTGAGGACGGAAAACAGCGATCACATCGGGTAACTTCCCGGATCCGGCAATTTGAAGTTGTTGCGCTAACCAGGTCGAGTTTGCCTCCGATTGAGGACAACTACTACTCCATTGAAAATTCCCCGTTGCATCACAGAGGCACAATTCCCATAAGGGTTGCCCTGTGGCACTTTGTAAAGGACGACGGTAAAAATCTGCTTGCCAAATGACCACGACTACAATCCGAATTTATCAGTACCAACAGCAACAACAAGCGGGGGTTTGAACCCCCGCCTGTTATTGCGATTACACCAAAACGCTGGCGAGAATCGGTTCTAAATCAAGCTGAACCCCTGGTGCGTAAACCTTAGCTACATAATCTGCCACCATGCGATCGGTGTTAAATAATGGCGCATTGGTTTTAATCGAACCCTTCATCATCTTAATCCAACCGTGAGACAGGCCAGTTTTGGAATCGATGTCGTAATACAGGGGAACAATTTCCTCTTCTAATAACCGATACAGCGATTCTGCATCAATTTTATCCTGCATTTCCTGGTCACTGGTATGGGCATCTTCGCCGATCGCCCAACCATTGATCCCTTTACCATCCGAACCTGTTTGATAGCCTTCGCACCACCATCCATCCAGAACGCTGCAATTGATCCCGCCATTAAAGCAGACCTTTTGACCGCTTGTACCGGATGCTTCCAGGGGACGACGGGGTGTATTCAGCCAGACATCTACCCCTTGAACCAGCTTACGTCCCGTGTACATATCGTAATCGGGAAGCACAATCACCCGATTTTGCAACAGGGAATTCTGTTGACTCCATTCATAAATCCGTTGCAGAATCCGCTTGCCTTGTTCGTCTGCCGGGTGTGCTTTCCCTGCAAACACAATTTGTAACGGGCGTTCTGGATTGCTGAACAGACGCAGCGATCGCTCCAAATCATGCATTAACAAATACCCGCGCTTGTAGGTACTGAAACGCCGCGCAAACCCAATCGTTAGCACATTCGGGTCTAAAATCCGGTCTGCCGCATCCACCCAATGGGCATCTTCCCCGCGCTGTTGCCTTGCACGTTTAATTTTGGTGCGAGTATGGGCAATTAACCGCTCTTTTAGCAGTTGATGACGCCACCAGAGTTCCTGATCGGGAATATCATCTACTTTGGCCCACATTTGCGGGTCAGCGATCCGAGTGGACCAATCCTCTCCGAGATACTGGGAATAGAGGTCACTGAGTACGGGTGCCGTCCAGGTGCGCTGATGCACCCCGTTGGTGATGTGACCGATGGGCACTTCTTCCATCGGGCGATCGGGATACATAATGTGCCACATTTTCCGGGAGACTTCCCCATGTAAGGCTGAGACTCCGTTGGCGGCCCGGCACATCCGCAAGGCGAGTACAGTCATGCCGAACGGTTCCCAAGGGTCTCCCAGCCGTCGTGCACCTACTGCCATAAATTGTTCCTGGGTTAATCCCAAGGTGGGCCAATAGTGGGAGAAGGAGGACTCGATTAAGTCTCCAGAAAAGACATCGTGACCCGCAGGAACGGGGGTATGGGTGGTGAAGACACAACGCTCACGGACTGACTGTTCTACATCATAGAAACTCTTGCCGGTACGCTGCATTTCCATTCGGGCTACTTCCAGGGTGCAGAATGCGGCGTGTCCTTCGTTGAGATGGCAGATCCCCGGGTCAATCCCCAGGGCTGCCAATGCTCGTACGCCACCAATACCGAGGACGACTTCCTGGGCGATGCGGGTGTCTTGGTTACCTCCATAAAGGTGTCCGGTTAACCAGCGATCGAGGGGGTCGTTATCGTGGCGATCGGTGTCGAGTAAATAGAGGGAAACTCGCCCGACTTGTGCCCGCCAAATTTGAATTTTAACGACCCGACTGCGGATTTCTAATTCAACCGTAATTGGTTTACCATCGGCATCCGCCATTAACTCCAACGGCATCTGCTCGAAGATGTTATCTACATAGTAATCTTCTTGCCATCCGTGACCGTTAATGCGTTGGCGGAAATACCCTTGCCGATACATTAAGCCGACCCCAATTAGGGGTACGCCTAAATCGGAGGCGGATTTGAGGTGATCCCCAGCTAACATTCCCAAACCACCCGAGTAGATGGGGAGGGATTCGTGGATGCCAAATTCTGCACAGAAGTACACGACGGGGCGATCGCTCGTAATTTGAGGGGCCACTCGACTCGCCCAGGTATCCCGAATTGCCATATAGCGGTGAAATTGCTCCGCAACCGATTTAACCCGTTTCATGTAATCGGGGTCATTGGCAAGCTGACTGAGGCGTTCTAAGGAAACAAATTGCAGCAAGGCTACGGGGTTATGGTTCCACTGGTGCCATGCATCGGGATCAATGTTACGAAACAGAGAAATTCGCTCAGTGGTCCAGCTCCACCAATAGTTATAGGCGATTTCTGCCAAGGGTTTCAGGGGAAAAGGTAATTTCTCCCGTAACTGCTGGCTAACCTTCGTGTAATTTTCAATGACCATAGGACACCATGCTTTCGAGACGTTTGCGGTTGTCAAATATATGATACTAGGGCGACACCCCGACGACTCTCGATGGAACGATCACAGCGGAGAGTAACTAGGGCTACACCTTTTGCAACATTAGGATGAATTATAAATTTATTACCTTTAGGGGGTAAATAGGTGTTTTATTACACAATTTTAAGTTTTGGTTCAGATTTGGCCGCGATCGCGCCTAGGGAGTTCGGGGTTTGATAGGTCCTCTTTTCTGCGAGTCTAGGTGGAGGGGAAATTAGCTAATGTCTTTCTCTATCAAGCCTTTACTGGGTTGTTGATTGCATTAAAATTCTAGAAATTTCATCCGTCTACGGGCTGAGATAAGGGGACTTTTCCAACCAATTTTGCAGATTAGGGTCCGTTTTAAAGGGTCTTAATTGTGAGCAACTCCTGACGTTCAGTCCCAACAAGGGCGATCGCCCTTCTCAGGAACCCGAGACAATAGAAGGCCCACTAAGGCTTAAAAATGGCGAATCTCCCCCAGGGGCCGCGATCGGTACACCACAAATCAGCTAAAATCGGTAAAAATCACTGCAAACTTATCGTTAATACTAGAAGTCCTATGAATCCCGATCTGACTAAATTTGGTGAACAGATGTCCCAGCTTACTGGTGTTCGGGCCATCATGAAAGATATTAGCGAAACCTTACGCGCGGGTACAGATCGGGATTTAATTAATATGAGTGCCGGAAACCCCGTCATTCTCCCCGAAGTGGAACAGTTGTGGCGCGATTGTACGATGGATTTGCTATCATCCTCCGAGTATGGGGAGGTCGTTTGCCGTTACGGAGAATCCCAAGGTTATCAGCCGTTTATTGATGTGATTAAATCAGATTTTAACAACCGCTATGGGTTAAACCTGAGCGATCGCAATATCCTGATTACTCCAGGGAGTCAATGCCTCTACTTTTTTGCAGCGAATACCTTGGGAGGATATAGCAGTAGTGGGCAACTCAAGCAGATTGTTTTACCCCTGAGTCCGGATTATACTGGGTATGGGGGAGTGAGCCTAATCCCAGAATCTTTAGTGGCGTATAAACCGACGTTAGATATTAATGCTAGTGATCATCGGTTTAAATATCGCCCGGATTTCAGCCAATTAGAGATCAATGAAAATGCCGGTTGTGTGATATTTTCCCGTCCCTGTAATCCCACGGGGAATGTGCTAACCGAGGAAGAGGTGAAGAAAATCGCAGCAATGGCCGAGCCTTATGATGTGCCAGTGTTTGTAGATTCTGCCTATGCACCCCCCTATCCGGCGTTGAATTTCACCGATATGACGCCGATTTTTGGCGGGAACATTATCCATTGTATGAGCTTATCCAAGGCAGGGTTACCGGGAGAGCGAATTGGGATTGCGATCGGGGATGAACGCACAATTCAGATATTGCAGTCGTTCCAGACGAATTTGTGTATTCACTCCTCTCGATATGGACAGGCGATCGCAGCAAGGGCGATCGCATCGGGAGCATTAGCCGAAATTGCTGAAACCGTGATTCGTCCTTACTATCAGCAAAAGTTCACCGTCCTAGAAACCACCCTCGATCGCGCCATGCCGAAAGACCTCCCCTGGTTCTTGCATCGCGGGGAAGGCGCAATTTTTGCCTGGATGTGGTTCCAAGACTTACCCATGACGGATTGGGAGTTATATCAAGAATTGAAAAAAGTTGGAGTCATTGCCGTTCCCGGCAGCAGTTTCTTCCCCGGATTACGCGAAGATTGGAAACACAAACATGAATGTATTCGACTGAGCTTAACCGCTAGTGATGAAGCGATAGAAATAGGTATGGAACGTTTAGCAAAAGTGGTTGAAAAAGTATTTCAAGGCGTCATTGCCTAACTCAATTCCGATTCAGTTAATCGGTAAAAGTTAGAAATCAGGTTTCTTCTCCAAAACTTTGGCAACCTTTCCCAAATTTAGGCAGAAACCCGGTTTCTAACCCTGGGGCAGTAGCCGGAAGCATTTAATAATAAATTAACAGATTTCTCCCTCGTTTAGCGGGTTAAAGCTAATTTTTTAAAGGACATAAAATGTTAGAGCACCCCTCAAAATTGATTTCCCCCAGTGCGATCGCCCGTTCCGTACCCCCCCTTATCCCAACTTCATCCTACTATGAAAATCTCATCAGTTCTGATTGGGTTAGGATTAGCATTGTTGCTGGTTCTGACTGCGCCTGCTCTACCTTGGGGACAAACCCCATCCCAATGGAATAACCAGGCGATCGCCTCTCCCATCCCTTCCCCTTGTGCCAACGTCAGCACCATTCACAATGATGCTTTGGAGCTTCACTACAGTCCCGAATGTTTAGAGCAAAAACTTCATCTGAGTCAGTTACTCCAGCATTTAGAACCCATTATTGCTGAAAAAACTCGCAACAAAATCACCGTCAGCAATCTCAACTATGCTTTAATTCCGGAAGGAATTCACCTTCAGGCAAATGTAATCGTTAATGTCAAACCGCTACCGGGAAACGTGCCGGTTTTAGTCTCTCAAGATTTATCCGTGAGTATCAAGGACGGATATCTCTACGTCAAAGCTGGCAAAACTGATTTAGAAAGCTCGAAAGTAGTGGTCCAATCTAACAGTGGGATAATTACTCAAAAAATTAACCAGCAATTATCTAAATTTAATGGTAAAGAATTGGATGAGTTTTTGGCGCTTACCCAACTCAATACTCTCGCAGAACCGATTGGAATTGGTCCAAATGCAGTGGATTTTGTGATGCAATCCATTGAAAATAAACTGAACCTGAGTCTGGATGAAAGCGGTTTAACTCTGGCGGTTCGGATTCGATGAATGAACGGCAAGGGAACGGTGCGATCGCCCTTTTGTTGCCAAAAGCCTTTATCCGGTAGCTCTATTATCTCATTGCCCAGAAATTTTGCTATAATTCACCTATCGAGTTATCAAAATACCCCATGAGTTTAGTCATCTCTGAGGAACTGGTAGAAGCCAGCGGGTTGTCTGAACCCGAGTTATTATTAGAAATTATCATGATGCTGTTTCAGCAAAAAAAAATTAGCCTTGGCAAAGCAGCGCACCTTGCAGGACTGCACCCGATCGCTTTCCAGCGGGAGATGGCAACCCGGGAAATTTGTATTCATTATGACATAGAAGATTTTGAACAAGATTTAGAGTCCTTGCGAGAACGAGGTTGGCAATGATAATTGTCAGCAATACTTCCCCTTTGAGCAATTTAGCAGCCATCGGTCATTTGCCGCTGTTGCAACAAATTTATCCCAAAATTATTATTCCCCCAGCGGTTGCGAATGAATTGGATGCCGCACCTCCCGAGGATGCAGCAATCCGAGCCGTGTCAAGTTTGGATTGGGTGGAAATTCAATCGGTTACCAACACTATCCATGTAGAAACTCTCCTGCAAAAAAAACTCGATTTGGGGGAAGCCGAAGCGATCGCCCTTGCTCTGGAACTCAATGCGGATCGACTGCTCATAGATGAACAATTGGGGAGAGGAGAAGCCAGCAATTTGGGAATAGAGATTACAGGGATACTTGGGATTCTGGTTGCAGCTAAAGCCCGATTGCTGATTCCTGCGGTTCAACCCATTATGGACGCGCTCATCGCTCAGGCTGGGTTTCGGATTCATTCCTCATTATATATCCGAATTTTACAAGCGGCTGATGAATAATTTCTGATACTTCCTGGGCCAAGTTTGCAGATATTATTCTCACTTTTAGCCGTCCCGGGGAGTTTTTGTAGGGAAAGTATTATATCATAAATCTTTTAAAAATCCCAATATTTTGGGGGAGAGAAAAAATAGTTTAGAGACCTGAGTAATTTTACTTTTTACGCTATACTTACCCTATTCCGTTTAGAAGTTCAATTTTTAGGGACGACTTATTCTGAAATGAATTCACAACAATTGATGAGCCGCACTGAGGAAGAATTAATGATTCCTCATGCGGAGTATGCGAAGAAATTGCGTCCGCTACTGCCATCGGAGGCATTTGAACCGGATCGCGGAAAGTTAGTCATTTTATTGATTAATTTGGGAATCATGATTCTGGGTTGGGCGATCGCCTCCACATTAGATCGTTGGCCTGTATTTCTTTTATGGCTTTACCTCCCGATCGCCCTGGTGATGGGCAACAGCATTGTTGTCCTCCTGTTTAGTTCCCATAACCTGATGCATGGGAGTGTCATCAAAAATAAGCGGCTACAGTTCATCATGGGTTTTCTAGGGTTAACCATAGGGTGGATGCCACCGACGATGTGGAAAGCCGTACATAACCGGGAGCATCACAATAAAACCAATTCCATGAACGACCCTGATCGCAATTACTTGCAGGACCAGCCTAATACTTGGGGCAAATGGTTTCAAAACTTATTTGTGCCTTCTGCTGAGGTCAATCCATTTTGGTTATTTGTGGGAATGATAAATGCTTGGGGATTCCATAATTTTAGAAACATCACCTCAGTGTTATTTTTCAATAATAAATCTGTGGATTACGTCCCGGCTGCTTTTACCATCAGTGGTAAAGAACGACGGGCGATCGCAGGGGAGATGCTGGCTATGTCAGCCCTTCACCTCACCGTTCTCTTTGCCTTACAATTTGACCCCATCAAACTCCTGCTGGGTTACTTTTTACCGATTGGCATTGGCTATGCGGGTACAATGTTTTATATTTATACCAACCACATGGTCTCGCCGATGAGCAGCGTTAACGATCCCACGTTCAACAGCTTATCCCTGCGAGTTCCTAAATTCTTTGATTGGTTGCATTTGAATTTTTCTTACCACACCGAGCATCATATTTTTCCACATATCAACTCTGACTATTACCCCCAAGTCCGAGAATTACTAGAACTTCACTATCCCGGGCGTTTGAAGTTAGTAGATGCGACAGAGGCTTGGCGCTTATTGCTGCAAACTCCTCGCCATTACAGAGATGCAAATACTTTTACGGATTGGTCAGGAGAAAAATCTGTGCCTTGTCCTCTAGCTGATACTTCACCTAAAAACTGAAGTTCCCACCCCAGAAAGTTAACCCGCAGCTTTCCAGCCGGGTAACAATATAATTGTAGGGTGGGGTGGATATTGAGTCTACCTCACCCGCTTTTTTTACCAAAAGGGGAGGTATCTGTATCTTTGCCGCCCAAGTTAGGCAAGGCTTTATACTCAAAACTCAAATCAAATCCCGAGTTTTGAAAATGCGATCGCGGAAATCTGGATAAAACTTACCCTCCCGCCCCAAAATAAAGTAGGGGCAACGTAACCGTTACCCCTACCCAGCGAAATATGTGAGAGTTATTTCACAAATTTAGAAGCGGCTGGTGTTTGGCTTGTGGATGATAAAGCTGAGCACTTGGCACTGCTTGATGTTGTCAAATCCCACAACGCGGATGTAACAACTGGGGTATTCGCTGCGGCAGCCTTGGACTTCGCTCATGACTTCCTGGACGGAACGTGCATTGAACAAGGGTAGCTTCCACAGTGTCCAGTAGTAAACAGTAGGGTCCGAGTTTTCATTGAACTCAATGGCAGGAATGTAGCCTTGGTCAATGATGTACTGAATCTGCTTGGCAATCTGTGCATCAGACAGAGGGGGCAGATAGGAAAGGGTTTCGTAACGACGCTCTTTTGGCAGAGTTTTCATAATTTCTTCGTCTCTATTCTGCGGGATCTACGATGATTGGCGGTTTAAGCCGGAAATAAATCAGCACCTTCAACGGTCCAAGGGTTACTTTTCAGTTTCTGGGGTCGAGTCAGGTAAGGGCAATCCTGTTACTGTTCTTTCCAGATACTGCTTCCGGTGGTCGATGTTGGCCTGAACGATGCCAGTACGAACCATCTCAGGCAAGAACTCCGTCACTTCCTCAGCGATGTGTTCGCGCACGGTCATAATCCGAATTGCCAAATCTGGCTTAGAGTGAAGTAACGCTTCTATATACGCTTCTCCATCTTGGATTTTGGCCGTGGCAGAAAAGCTTTGCAGCCAAAACGCTAAGGGAGGATTGGTTTCGTTCAGTTGACTCACTACGGTTCGCATGGCTTGGTAGGTCAAATAGCTACTCATCACTTTTGCAGTATCTTTGGCGATTTGTTTTAAATCCATATTGTTTGCAACGTTTGATATAAGGGGTTTCTATGCTTACCATCCACGATCTCAGCGGGTGGTGGCAACTTTCTACGGGTACAAACCATAACCCGGATCCCTTTTGCCAAACAGCGTAGGGGAATACTTTCCGCCCCATGTTGCCGGATTTTGCCGTGATACTGCCCTAAGTTAGAGCGCTTAAATGACTGAAGAAAGGTTAACCGTTAACCCGTAATGGGAAACGGTTAACTTTTCACTAAGGATCCGTCATCAGACGGTATCCATTGCCTCGAACTCAAACTTGATTTCTTTCCAGAGTTCAAGAGCGACAGCCAGTTCAGGAGACCAGCGTCCAGCTTCGCGGAGGATCTCATTACCTTCACGAGCCAAGCTGCGACCTTCGTTACGTGCTTGGACGCAAGCTTCCAAGGCGACGCGGTTGGCGGTTGCACCCGGCGCATTACCCCAGGGGTGACCCAAGGTACCACCACCGAATTGCAGTACGGAGTCATCTCCGAAGATTTCCACAAGTGCGGGCATATGCCATACGTGGATACCACCGGAAGCAACTGCCATCACCCCAGGCATGGATGCCCAGTCTTGGGTGAAGTAAATCCCGCGAGACTTGTCTTGTTCGACATAGTTTTCGCGGAGCAGATCTACGAAGCCCATGGTAATCCCACGTTCGCCTTCGAGTTTACCGACGACGGTTCCGGTGTGGATGTGGTCACCACCGGACATCCGCAAGCATTTGGCAAGAACGCGGAAGTGGATTCCGTGATTTTTCTGACGGTCGATAACTGCGTGCATAGCACGGTGGATGTGCAAGAGCACTCCGTTATCGCGGCACCAGTGAGCCAAGGTGGTGTTGGCGGTGAAACCTGCGGTTAAGAAGTCATGCATGATGATGGGCATTTTGAGTTCTTTGGCGAACTCAGCCCGTTTCAGCATTTCTTCGCAGGTGGGGGCGGTTACGTTGAGGTAGTGGCCCTTGATTTCGCCAGTTTCTGCCTGAGCTTTATGGATGGCGTCAGCAACGAACAAGAAGCGATCGCGCCAGCGTTGGAACGGCTGGGAGTTGATGTTCTCGTCGTCTTTGGTGAAGTCCAAACCACCGCGCAAGCATTCGTAAACAGCGCGACCATAGTTCTTCGCAGATAAACCGAGTTTCGGTTTGATCGTACAACCGAGCAGGGGGCGACCATACTTGTTGATTTTGTCGCGCTCAACTTGGATGCCGTGGGGAGGACCTTGGAAGGTCTTCAGGTAGGCAACGGGAATCCGCATATCTTCCAAGCGGAGTGCACGCAGGGCTTTGAAACCAAAGACGTTCCCCACGATGGAGGTCAGCATATTGGTGACGGAGCCTTCTTCAAACAAGTCGAGAGGATAGGCAACGTAAGCGATGTACTGGTTTTCTTCGTTGGGTACGGCTTCGATGTCGTAGCAACGGCCTTTGTACCGATCCAAGTCGGTCAATAGGTCGGTCCACACTGTGGTCCAGGTTCCGGTAGAAGATTCAGCAGCTACGGCAGCTCCTGCTTCTTCGGGGGGAACTCCGGGCTGAGGGGTCATCCGGAATGCCGCCAATACGTCGGTATCTTTGGGAGTGTAGTCCGGCGTGTAGTAAGTCAGTCTATAATCTTTAACGCCAGCTTGGTAGCCGGTTTTTGCTTGAGTCTGGGTTGAACTGTAAGACATAATCCCCCTTCCTAGGAATCATCGGAATCATCGAAAATCGTTGCAGTTGTTCTGGTTTTTAGTTTTCCGGACAAGCTATTAACTTATCTGGGTACTATTGCTTACCAAACCCGCATTGGGGATCAGTGGAGCGAAATCAGTCGGCTGCTTCGTTTTGCTGCATAACAATAGTATCAGGAAAACAATAAGTTAAACATCATTGTTCTTTTATTCTTTGATAATATTTCTTTATTTTTTGTTATAAATATTAATCTTTTGTTATAATAAAAAGTTAAATATTTCTGGTATAATAAATGCCCGGTTTTGAGAAGACGGGGAGAATTTCCGGGCACGGAGCAGCAGAAACGATACAATCGATCGCAGTAGAGAAGGCGATGAGGTTTGCTTCCTGAGACGGCTAGAGGGGGGCCGAAAGTTCAACAGTGCGATCGCCACCCTTGCCTTTATATGATTTAATCACGGACCCCTTTGTTGAGCGATCGCCCTTGGGGCTGATTTTAAGAACTTATGCAGCCAGCTTTCCTCCACTGCATCAACCCAGATTGTCCCAGTCCCACCTCCCAAAGTCGGAATCATCAATTTTGTGACAGTTGCGGAACTCCACTTCTTTTACATGGGCGCTACCTGCCGTTACAAAAGTTAGGGACGGGAGGTTTTGCGGTAACTTACACCGTGTATGACCGCCACAGGGACAGGGAACGGGTGCTCAAAGTATTAATAGAGCGATCGCCCAAGGCATTGGAACTCTTTGAACAAGAGGCGTCGGTATTGGCAAGTCTGGCACATCCGGGGATTCCCCAGGTTGATCGCGACGGTTATTTTTCCATTTCCCTCAAACATCCCCAACCCCGCACCCTTCGTTGTCTCGTCATGGAAAAAATCGAGGGGTTTACCTTAGATGAGATGCTGCACCAGGATTACCCCCAGGGGTTTCCCGAGGCATTGGTGGTGGATTGGTTGATCCAGGCGGCAGATATTTTGGAGGAGTTGCACCGTCACTCGATTATTCATCGGGACCTCAAACCCACAAATCTGATGGTCCGGATGGCGGCGACTCCTACCCCTGCGGCGACTCCTTTCTCTGTATTTAATAGAAGGAAGGGGGGAGGTTCTGCGGGTCAACTGGTGGCGATCGATTTTGGGGGCGTTAAGCAACTCAGTGGCAAGCAAGCGAATTCAACGCGGTTGTTTTCCCCCGGTTACAGTCCTCCGGAACAGATGATGGGGGGTTCGGTGGGACCGGCAGCGGATTTTTATGCATTAGGTCGAACTGCGATTTTTCTGCTAACGGGGCGATCGCCTGCGGAGTTTGATGATGGGATGTCTGGGGAATGTCGCTGGCATCCTTATGCTAGGGTTAGCCTGAATCTGGCGAATGTCATCGATGAAATGCTGGAGTTTCAGGTTGACAAACGCTTAGATAGTGCCACAGAACTACAAGGGCGACTGGGACAAGGTTCGTATTTAAAAACCTTAGTCCGCCAGCGGAATCGGGGATTGGGTAGCCGTTTTGTGCAGTTTGCTTCCTCTATCTCTCACGGTAGTATCCAGTTGTGCTGGTCCATGGGAACGGCAGTTTTGAAGGCGATCGCCACCCTAGGCTTTGTGAGCTACAAAACCCTTGAGGGCGTGCTGAACACCACGTTTGATTTAATAGGGTGGGCATTTACAGCCTGCTTCGATACCTTATTAGGCACAATTTTAGGGGGATTAGGTGCTAGTGTCGGGGCAGGAGTGGGGTTTGTTTTAGCCTATTGGTTGCCTGTGGGAACGCGATTGAGCAGTCGCCTCAGTGAGTTAATCGCACAATGGTTTCCTAGTCTACAACTGGCAGTAGATCCGGTGGCGATTTTATTTGGGATGGCGGGTTTAGGGACTGCACTGGGGTTAACCGAAGCTGGCAGTTTTGGACAAAAACGGCGATTTGTAACTGCAGGAATGATGGGACTGTTTGGGTATGGATTGGGATGGTTTGTGTTAGCGGTAAGTTCACCCAGTGAGGCAGTTGTACCCGCCGATTTAGTGGGATTTACGGCGATCGCGATCGCCTCGGTTGCCCTCGGTTTAGGTTTACCCAAACCGCAACTGTTCCATGCGACTATAAGTGCGATCGGTACAGCCGTCGTGATGGCAGTCTTTCTCTATAGTTCATATTTTTCCCTAATTTTAGACCTATTTTCCGCCACCTCCGGAATCGGAATGCCGCAATTTTGGGATAGTATTGCTTTTTTTGCCTTACTCGGAATGACTGGGAGTTTTTGTCTGGGTTGTAGTTATTATTTACTGATGCCAGTGTTGAGACTCTTAGGATTTCGATAGAGGAAATTTAATGATGGAGGGAAAAACTTAGGTTTTTCTCAAAAGTTCTTCTGTCTCGGGCAAATCATAAAAGTTAAGCGAGTAATTTCCCAGCTATTTGCTAATCAATCGGTCATACTCAGCATGGGTTCCGATCCAAAACCAAGAAATGCCGTTCTCTACTTCAACACCCAAAGCACGATAATTTAACCCGACTCTAACCGACCAATACTTTTTCCCCAGTTTTTTGAAATTGAGGGACGGATGAGACGGGTCAATCTTGAGCAAGTTGTAGCATTCATCGGCAGTTGTTTGCACAGATTCCGGTAAAGTATTGTAACATTGCCAAAATCGTCGAGTGGTATAGTGCATCAAATTTCTCGGCTATGTCCAGCTTCAAAATCCGCGATCGCCTCTTCAGCGAATGCTTCTAAGTGACCCTCGGCAATATCCCGTTCTATCTGTTCATCCCACCGTTGATAATCCAACTCAAAAACCCATTGTTTGAGTTTTTCAAACTCATGGGATGACAGGGAGAGAATTGCTTGTTCAATTTCTTTTAGGTTGGACACAATTTTACCTCTGTTGTTGTTCTGCAAATGGGGGACAGCTTACGAAATTCTTTAGCCGCCCAGGATTTAGACTGGATAAGATAGGGAGCGATCGGTTAAGCATCCTGAACCCTATTATAGGCTAAGTGTTCGCTCGCCTCCTATCGTTCCCAATTGTGCAACCCTTGCAGGATATTGGCAATCAAACCCGGCTCGTTTTCTAGGAATTACAGTAATCGGCACTCAGGGAGGCGATCGGCTACAACCACCGCAATCGGCGGATGGCTAAACCGGGCGAGTTGATTGAGTACCGCCATATCAAACCCTTGGGGGGGGTGGATCAGTGGGTGCTTCGTAGAAGATGAGGGCGATTTTCTCTTCACTGAGGTCATCTTCGCAGTAGGCTTGCAATTCGCCGATCGTGCACATTATCATTCGACTATAGCGAGTCTAAATCAGTTTGGCAAAAGCATCGTACTTTTTCAAATTAGGACGATTAAAAAGTTGATATTTGAAGAAAATCTCCACTAATCGTTTTACTGAAGCAAAACTCTTGCATCGGTAATGGAATCGCCTAATAAAGTTTTTAACCTGTAGCCAAATTCCCTCAACGGGATTTTCTTCCGGGGCATAAGTCGGAAGACGTTCGCAAATAAGTGACCAATCTTGTCGCTCTTTTTCGTGATTTTGCAAGGTTAAAAACTTTTTCATTTCTTCTCCTCTATGATAGCTGGCACCGTCCCAAATTAACAGGATTTTTTGCTCAGAATTCTCTGGAGTATGAACCGCTTTAATTTCTTCCAAGAATTTCACTGTATTTACCCCATTCCCCGCCTCATAAGGACTAGCAATAAACTGATTAGTTAGTAAATTTAATGCTCCCTAGTAAGTTTGACGATATCGTTCGTTATTTATAGCTATAACTTCTCTATCTTTTGAGTCACCCCATAGATAACTACAAACATCATCACCTTGGACATGACATTCGTCTAAAGCATACACAGATAGGGTTACAGCTTCTATCTCTGGCTTAAATTCTTCTAATATTTCTACAATCTCTAGGGTTCTTTTTTTTATAGCTTCTGGGTTTTTTCTAGTATTTTGTTTATTCGCTTTTTGCCAAGTTAGTTGACTATCCTTCAAAATATCATAGTAACTTTGTGGTGATTTAAAGACTACATCATAGGTTTCAATAAGATGTCTTTCAAGCTCCGAAAGGTTTCGTCTTTCAATCTTTTCAAGTAGCCAAGTTTTTACCTCATTATTTTGAGCTTCACTTAAATAACTTTTTGAGCCTTTGTATTTAAGTTTTAATCCCAAAACTCCTTGTTCCTTGTATTCTTTTTTGGCCCGAGCAATCGACCTATAGGAAATCTTCAGTATGAGGCTGATTTCTGCATAAGACCAACCTTGTAGGTTTAATCTAACTGCTTGACTTTTTTTCCACTCTCTAATATTATTGGTACTGTCAATGAACTCTGTTAAATCAAGGAAATCTGTTGATATGGTGTCTAATTGAACGCTAATTTCCATGATTTGCACCCTCTTTGTACATAAACTTTTATTTTATCCTACCTGGCCCCTAGTGTCAAACTGATTTAGACGGGCTATATTAGTTTAAATCAGCATTGTTTAGTCTAGTCAACCAAATCGGGAATATCACTAAGGTTTACAGATATCTTCAGCATTTTTAAGGCTTGAACAAGCAAAAATGGGTTATCAATATGCTGAATATAGACACAGATTTCTATCCAAAAAACTTCCTTTTTGAATTCTGGTTTGAATTCGATCTGAAATGCATCATCTTGAGAACTAAGGTAGAACTTGACTTCCTTAATTTTTAAAATAGTGGAATTTTTTTCCATCTATAATTCTAAGGTAATCCTTGTGAACTACAAATCGACCGAATGCAAATTCCTTGCCATCTTGAATGTCTGAAATTATTTTTCCCCAGAGCCTAGATTCGATATTTGCTCTAACTGACTTCATAATCTTTCTTGACAAAGAAGAAAACTCTTCTTGCCTATCATAATTTCCGTACTTTTTACCAGTTTCACTTTTTGTAAAGTATCGATAACGTAATGAATAGCTAAAACTAACCCTATTTCCCAAAACAAAAGAAGCCGATGAACCACAAAGTATTTTAATTGAGGTTATATCTTCATAGCGATGGACTATTACTTGGTCTGACCTTAGAAATCGGGGTTGTATGACAAGAAATCCTTTCTCATAGATAGAGATTTCCGGTGACGGATATAGTCCAACCCTTCGATTCATATCCGTTTCAATCTTTCTGCCAAGATTTAAATCCAAGACAATTTTGTCTATGCTCTTATTTGATTTCATATTAATTTTGACTTGAATACAGAATCTTTCAGTGAAAGGGGTTTAGCAGTCTAAGGCCGACAGCACGTGCGGCTTTGTAATGGAGGCGAAGCTGCAATGGAAAAGCCGTCACCGTGCTTGTGATTGTTAGGGCAGCGCCAGCAGAATCTGGATGCTAATTATGAACATGGACACCACTCCGACCGCATACGCCACCGTTCGCCATGGCTGGATTCCACCCAAGTAAAATAACGTGTGTAAGTAGCGGGCTGCCGTGAATACCAAAAAGAGCCAAGCGGCCATACCCGAAGACGCACCGACCAGAATGTAGGCAACACCCAAGCCCAGGAAAATTGGAATATTCTCAAGGTCGTTTAGCCAGGCTCGGGCCGCCCTTTGAACCTGAGGCAATTCTTCTTTGGCTGCCTCACGCCCCACGAAGGCGGCATCTTCCGCCGTCTTGAAGGTCATTTTCCCAATTCGATGAAACCCCTGATACGCGGAGAGGGCAAACATTTTCAAAAACAGCAGCACTGTGGCTACCGCATACCAATAAAGTGCCTGATTCATGGTTTCTCCTTAGCTTCTAACGGTTAAACTCACCTGCCGCCACTGACTTTGGATGGTTTGGGCAGTCTAGCATTATAATCGGGTACAGTGACTTGTTATCCTCCTTTCTTCACAGGTTGGATTTTTGCTAACATCTTATCAAAAATGTCAGAGGAAAACTGGCATTCATCGATCTCTATCAATAGAGTTACGCCTTCTTTAATCGGATGACAAACTGTAACTGAAGTCATATTTCCTCCATTTTTTCCTAAAAGATTTCCTAAGTAAATACGTTCATATTTGGCAGGGGATGTTAGTAATTTATCCAGTAATTTTTCCAGGAAATTAAGGAGCTTCATTCTTATAAATTGTGATTCAGGAAGTTTTTTTGGGCGCATCCTCAAGTATGCTTTCGATCTAATTTGTGCAGCAAAATTACATAGGTTTTCATAAAGTAAATCTGACTGATTTTTTTCAATACTAACTCTAAATTGTGACCACAGGATTACATTGAGAGTCTTGCCTTCAATGTCGCCTGATTTAGTTGCACCTATTTTAGATTCTAGGTCAGCTAGTAAGAAGTACCATCAATTAAGCCAACTTCTACTATATAGTTAGCAAAATCCTTTAGCGGAACACCTCCCCTATGCTCTACACACTTTCGATGGAGCTCCTGAGCAACGTCTGACCACTTGGGGGACATTCTCTGAAGCTCCTCCAGCGAGACCCCCCCGATCTCGTTACTGATTACCCTTAAAATCTCAGTTCCTCCTTCAATTGAACGATAAAAAATTAGGTAATCATCAATGGGAAAACTCCGCAACCCCTCCCGAAGTTCATCACGCCGACGCCCCATATTTGGAAAAGTTGCTAAGTTCTTACACTTTTGATTGATTTTGTTCAGGAAACGTTCTGCCGCATCAAAACTACTCTGGTCAGCAATCAAATCGATAATGGCTTCCATATCTCGGATTGCGGGAGATGTAAAACGACAAATATTAGTCATAAACTATCTTGATTGCGGCGTTGTTGTAGCTTCTGTTGCAGTTGAGAAAAAACGGTTTCCCCATCCACAACCTCACCCAGTTCTGAAGCAGAAACGCCCAGCATTATTTCTCGTTTTAATTCCTCAAACCGCCCTTGATAAATGCGTTCTCGTTCTTCTAGCAGCCTAATCCCTGCTACGATTACATCTTCAGCAGAAGGATACTTCCCGCTTTCTACCTGACTTTCAATAAATTTCTCAAGTTCTGAACTTAACGAGATATTCATTTATAATCTCAGTTTTAATCCGGTTGAATACAGGCTTGATGTTCTGGGGATTGCAATGCCGCTTCTAGGGTTTCTAAAACCGCAGCGGGGTTATTTTGCAACAGTTGCGATCGATTTATCCATAAACCTGGAAACACGCAACTGCACAGAATTCCCTCCTCATTCGGGGAGAGCGATTTTCAACGGCTGGCGGCAGTCAAAAGTAAGTCAGTTCCACTAGATATCGCAAATTTCAGGGGGATAATTAATGTCAAATCCACCCTCCCGGTATCGCAACAGATTCGGTGGATAGCCGGCACAACCTGTTAACGGCCCCTCTAGGGGTTCGTCGGTGAGGAAGGTAATTTGTGCTTAGACTTTGAACTCTGTTGATTTTCAGGTTTTAACTAGATGTGGTTGGCCGAGTTCCAGGGAGATGCCACTAATGCGATCGTCTCCAGGGCGATAGGATAATACTTCGATGCCAATGGGTTCATTGGTATCTCCATCTTTGAAAAGGATAATATCATTCCCCAGTTCCGTAGCCATTTGGTTAGGTCGGGGAGATTGCCAAAAAATGGTTAACAGTTCGGTTTCGGGTTCGTAAAATACTTTTATTTGGGCCATAATTTTTCTCCTGTTTTGATTGCTTCGGTTTGGTAAGCTGTAATTAAGTAACCCTCTCCATTTAAACGCCGAGCAACAGCAACCAGCCACCTTTTTACTTTGAGGGTGCGATAAAATAGCAAGACATTAATATCTCGCTGACTTTGGTAAATGGCATCGGGTTGATTAAGGGTTTGCTGAATTTCAGTTTCATAATTGGTAATATCGGGATGTTTGAGAAGCAATGTTTGCCAGTAGTTTTCGGTGGTGCGGACTGTGAACCCTAGGGGAGTAGAAACAATAAATTTAACAATTGATTCCATGTTTTAGCTGAAGGCTAGGGTTTGCTGATATTGTAGCGAATTTGGGGATTTGGGGTGAGGGTTCAGAAACCCTGTTTCTTGGCTGCTCACATCTCCTTTAACTCGGTTTCAATGGCAGATATCAGATTCGGTTGATTGGGGGAAAGCCATTTAATGGCCCTTCTAGGGTTTCGTCGGTGAGAAAGGCAATGGCTTAGAAAATGTTAAGAAATATGTGATTAACGTATAGGTGGTGAACAAGGGGGTTCAAACGATTGGCAGCCTCATAGCTTAAGGCGGTTAAAATCGACTGCAAGCCTTTCAGGGAGAGAATTGTAACTATAAGGCGGGGTTTTGACGGATCCTTTGGCGGTGTCCGTCGGTGATTGATAAGTTATATTCATATTACTACGGACTAACTATTCACTGATTCAAACCTTGCCCAGTTTTTGACCTAAATTCAATCGCTGCATCAGCAACGAATTGGCAAGGGTTTCGGACATTTTTTGACAATCTGACCAATTATGATAAAGTGTATTCTTAGTGGAGCAGTTTAGCTTGTTTTTTAAATTGCTGGATTTTGCCACAACTTTTCGCCGCCAATCCTTATGCTACCGTTGTCGGTGGGGCCTGAATGGGGGTGCGATCGCCTCCAATATCTCCTCATCTGTCACAAATTTTTTTTAGCACCAAAACACTGTATCTTGACAAATCAGCTATCTTGTGTATTGTAACCGGCAGGTAAGTTAGGAGTTGCTGGGATTTTAGGGATAGGGGGAATCACCGATCGCTGCTGGGTATCTGATAAGATTAAAAAGGCAATCCCTCTCTATATAATGATGTGACTGCCTGTTACTAACCTTGTCAGTGGATTGTCAGGACTTGAACTCACCCAGCTATGCCCATCACTCCTCAACAATTAATCGAAAGAAAACAACAAGGAATTGCGATCGTTGCGCTGACGGCTTATGATTATGTCTCGGCGAAATTGCTCGATCGCGCTGGGGTGGATTTGCTGTTAGTTGGCGATTCGTTAGGGATGGTGGTGTTGGGATATGAAACCACTCTGCCGTTAACGTTAGATGAAATGATTCATCATGCGAAAGCGGTGCGACGCGGGGTGGAAAAGGCTTTGATGGTGGTGGATTTACCGTTTTTAACTTATCAAGAAAGTTTCCAACAGGCGATGCATTCGGCAGGAAGAATTTTGAAGGAAACCGGTGCTCAGGCGGTGAAGTTGGAGGGGGGTTATCCGGAAATTGCCGAAACGGTGCGGCGATTGGTGTTGGCAGGAATTCCGGTGTTAGGTCATGTGGGGTTAACGCCGCAATCGGTGCATCAGTTAGGTTATCGGAAGCAGGGGAAAACTCCGGAAACGGGCGATCGCATTTTGAAAGAGGCAGTCGCTTTGCAGGAAGCGGGTGCATTTGCGGTGGTTTTGGAGCATATTCCCAGTAAATTAGCAGCAGAAATTTCCAAACAGTTGGTGATTCCTACCATTGGCATTGGTGCCGGGGTACACTGCGATGGACAGGTGTTAGTAACTCATGATTTGTTGGGTTTGACTGAGCGAGTACCGCCTTTTGCAAAACGCTACGCCAATTTGCAGGAGACGATTACTCAGGCGGTGCAGGCTTATGGGGAAGAGGTTCGCGATCGCCGTTTTCCCCCTGCCTAGAAAATATTACAGATTAACAAACGAGGATTGCCTGGAAGGGTCGGGATTTAACTGCCACCACTGCCTAGAACGAACAGACTAAAGAGTGTGCCGCTGTTCCAAAGACTGTGGAGGAGGATGGAGGAGAGGAGATTGCGCGATCGCGTATAGACGAATCCCAAGACCATTCCCAAGGTTGCCAATGGCAGGACTTCGGAGAGGTTGAGATGCGCTAAGGCAAATAATAAACTGCTGAGGACGATCGCGTTGGTAACGGAGACGTAGCGAGTTAGGGAGGGTAGGAGAAATCCGCGAAACATGATTTCTTCAAAAATAGGTGCTGCCACAGAAGCGGTGATGAAAAAGATAGTCAACGCTACGGTATCTCGGTTTTCTAAGGCGATGGATAAAATGGGGTTACTGCCGCCGCGTCCCTGCCAGAATTGTTGGTTAATGATGGAGATGAGAATGACTAAAGGTAAGGCAACGAAATAACCGCCGAATCCCCAAGAAATCCAGCTTGCTTGTAAGACATTAAAGCGAAACCAGTCTTTAGCAAGAGGGAGAAAGGACCGGATGGAAAAGAAGAGGACTAATAATCCGCCAATGGCGATCGCCACATAAGTTGCCAAGATATAAAAGGCACGACTGCGAACATCTAAGATAGAAGATTGTACGCCGAAGAGTTGAACGACGATGGGGACTAAAACTTGTCCGAGGAAGAAAAATCCGACGATGAAAACTTGCCAGATGGTTTCCCAATCCCAAGGGGTTTCCCAGTTGCGATCGCCATTTTGAACCAAGAGGGAATCTTTGCGTTTAAGAAACCATTGAATCCCCAGAAAGATGAGTAAACCGACTCCAACAACAAATCCAAAGGCGGGAATGCCGGTAACTGTTGCCAACTTCCCTAAAGATTCTGCTGCCATCTCTTGTTCTTCGAGAGTGAGGCGAGTTAAGGCTTCCTCTTGTCCGTGGATTTGATACAGTTGTCGGAAGGCTTGATAACGAAACCATCCGTCTAAATTTTGAGTGAGTAGTTCTTCGGAATTAGCGGGGAGTGTGGGGGAATCTTGCCAGAGGTTTAATAATAAATCTGCGGTATTATCGGTAGGTTGGAGGTGAGGAGTAGAACGTTCAGTTAAGGGAGTCCAAGTTTCGATAGCTTGATCTAAATTACCTTGACTGGCTTTTAAAATACCAAGTCTTAACAGGAGTTCATCCCGGAGAGTTTCTTGATTAGAAATTTGCTCTTGGATTTTTAGGTTGGCAAGTTCAGGAGGATTGATGCCTTCAATCAGTGGCGGATCCGAAGATTCATCCGGCGGAAGGATGCCAGGGGAGGAAAGGCGACTGCGTTGGCTGGCGATCGCTTCTTCCGTGGAGGCGACTGCCTCTTGATACTGTTTCAGCGCTGCTTCTAACGGTTCTTCCCCCGCCAAAGCCTGCACAATTTGCAGTGCCGGATCATTGGCAGACTCGCCTTGATACTCTGCCACATGAAGCAGTAGATTCGTTTGATAGAGTTCCAGACGGCTTTGAACCTGGGGTTGATTGAAACTTTGCACTAAAGAGGTTCCCACCAGGAAAACTGCCAGCAGGGTTAGTGCGGTTAAAACCCCTCGTTTGATTAGCTTGATTGCATCCATTGTCTGTTTTTGCTTCCTCTGAATCCGGTAGATAGTATTATAATTCGACAGCCACTGTGTTGTCAGTTTACCTTGGATTTGGGGTCTAAACGTCTGGCTATCTGGAAAAGTGATAAAAATTAAATCAATTTAGAGAAGAATTGGAATTAATTTAATGTCTAAATATCCGCTTATTTGAGTTAAATTTATCTTTAAAAAATATTAGATTTTGAAATAGCTAAAGGTTTAATTGTGAGAGATTAAAGCTAAGTTAGAACATAAAATTATTGCCTAATTCTGAAAGAAATGCCGCCAACAGCCCTGAATCAGGGGTCTGGTTGAGAGGGAGGGAATAGACATCAACTTGGGAATAAAATTGCGATCGCCCGGTTTAACTGGATACCAAGAAGCGGTAAAATGCGATCGATTCTGCCCCTGCGCTTCACTCGCCTTGGGAGTCTGCACCATTTCTGTTGGAGGATAGAACCCTGACTACTCGCGTAATTATTGTCCGTCACGGTCAAAGCACGTTTAACAAAGAACGGCGAATCCAAGGTTGCCTTGATAAATCCGTCCTCACCGAAAAGGGTCGCGAGACGGCGAGTCAAGTTGCGGCAGCCCTCAGCGGCATTTCCTTTGATGCCGTCTACTGTAGTCCCCTGAAACGGGCGAAAGAAACAGCCGAAGCGATCGTTGCTGATTTGGCGGGAGACTCCAAACCCCCTGCACCCCAAGCCAGCGATAAACTCATGGAAGTGGACTTGCGGTTGTGGGAAGGGATGCTCAGAGAAGAAGTCCAGCAGAAGTTTACAGAAGATTACCGCTGTTGGCAAGAAAGACCCCATGAATTTTCGATGAATGTTCCTGGAGAAACCGGAACTGTGGAACATTTTCCCGTTTTAGCACTGCATGAACAGGCGAAACAATTCTGGGATGAAGTCTTATCTCGCCATCCGAACCACACGATTTTAGTCGTGGGTCATAATGGAATTAATCGCTGTTTGTTGAGTACCGCTTTGGGAATTTCTCCAGCGCGATATCATTCGATTCAACAATCAAATTGTGGGATTAGTATCCTAAATTTCTCAACACCGAGACCCCCATTAAAAGGAAAACTCCCCGTCCAACTGGAATCCATGAATTTAACCAGTCATGTTGGGGAAAAATTGCCTAAACCTAGACCTGGACATATTGGACCCCGACTATTATTAGTCCGGCATGGGGAAACTGAGTGGAACCGGCAACAACGTTTCCAGGGACAAATAGATGTTCCGTTAAATGACAATGGGAGAGAACAGTCTAAATGTGCCGCTGACTACTTGCAAGATGTGCAAATCGATTTTGCCATCAGTAGTTCCATGTTGCGTCCTAAAGAAACCGCTGAAATCATCTTACAAAATCATCCTGGCGTTGAATTAAAAGTGGATGATTTGTTGCGAGAAATCAGTCATGGACTCTGGGAAGGAAAGTTTGAATCAGAAATCGAAAACGACTTTCCCGGAATGTTAGACCAATGGAAAGATACCCCCGAATTGGTGCAAATGCCAGAAGGGGAAAATTTGCAACAGGTGTGGGAACGGAGTATTCAGGCATGGGATGCGATCGTTAAATCCGCTAAACCGGGAACAACGGGATTAGTCGTTGCTCATGATGCGATTAATAAAGCGCTATTATGTCATTTCTTTGGTCTGGGTCCTGAGCATTTTTGGAACTTCAAACAAGGGAATGGTGCAATTACGGTGATTGACTACACCCAAGGACCGGATCACCCGCCGGTATTAGAAGCGATTAACATTACGACGCACTTTGGGGGAATTTTGGACAAGACAGCGGCAGGTGCATTGTAATTTTAGAACAGGGTTTAAAAGCCCTCCCCTTGGCAAGGGGAGGGTTGGGTGGGGTTCTTCCCCAGGGATGAGAAATTAAGAATTTGAAGGGTTGAATCCATTGTGGGGTCAGGGATTACGTTTTTTCTGGATTGTATCGGGGAGGACCCCACCCTAACCCTCCCCTTGCCAAGGGGAGGGGACCGGAATGCAAGATATGTAACGGTTGGTACCGGGGAGGACCCCACCCTAACCCTCCCCTTGGTAAGGGGAGGGGACCGGACGGAATTAAGAAGGAAAGATTGATAGTGTTTGCTGTTGAGTGTTGACTGTGAATGAACTGCTGCAACAAGTTCGGATAATTGACCCGGTTTCGGGAGAGGATACGATCGCCGATGTCTGGATTGCCAATGGTGCGATCGCGCAAATAGCGCCAGAAATTGCCGACTGGGGTAGTGATACTCCAGTGCGGAATTGCCAGGGATTAATCTTAGGTCCCGGTTTAGTGGATCTGTATAGTCACAGTGGTGATCCAGGATTTGAGGAACGCGAAACCCTGACTTCATTGATGCATTCAGCACGTTCTGGAGGCTTTACTCAGGTAGCCATTTTGCCAGATACTCATCCACCTGTGGATAATCCTGGGGGGTTAGCATTCCTGCATCAAAAAGTCCAAGGGATTAAAACCCTAAATGAATTGTTGCCTCCCCCAACTCCTTGCCTGCCAAATCTGCATTTTTGGGGTGCCTTAACCTTGGGGGTGAAGGCAGAACAAATGACAGAATTAGCCGAATTAGGGTCTTCTGGAGTAGTAGGATTTGCTGATGGTCAACCCATAGCTGATTTAGCACTGCTAAGGCGGATTTTGGAATATTTGCAACCCTTGGGTAAACCTGTGGCACTCTGGCCTTGTAGTCGTAAATTAGCAGGAGATGGGGTACTCCGGGAAGGGACAGCCTCGATTCGCTTGGGATTACCAGGAAATCCGGCGATCGCAGAAACATCGGCATTAGCAGCATTGCTGGAAGTCGTTGCAGCAACAGGAACCCCGGTTCATATCATGCGAGTATCTACCCAGCGAGGAGTGCAACTGATTGAATCTGCCAAGGCGCAAGGATTACCCATCACTGCCAGTACCTCCTGGATGCACCTGCTGGTGAATGCCGCACAGATTAACGATCCTGCTATTTTTACTCCCTACTGTCCCAGTCTGCACCTAGAACCGCCTATTGGGAATCCCCAGGACCAACAGGCATTGATTGCGGGAGTCAAATCCGGGGTCATCAATGCGATCGCCATTGATCATACCCCTTACACCTACGAAGAAAAAACCGTCGCCTTTGCCGAATCTCCTCCTGGTGCGATCGGGCTCGAATTGGCACTCCCGTTACTGTGGGAACATCTGGTGACGACTCAAAAGTTATCCCCGGTGGAATTATGGCGCGCTTTGAGTAGCAATCCTGCCAAATGCCTGCAACAAACCCCAGCGGCGATTGCACCGGGTACAGCAGCAGACTTAACTTTATTTGACCCTCTACAGTCTTGGCGGGTTACGGGAGAGAGTCTGAAATCCCTGTCCCGTAACACCCCTTGGTTAGAACAAGAGATTAAAGGACGGGTGGTGAAGATTTGGTGTTAGAGATGGGAGAGAAACGACAGTAAGTCCTTACTACAAACTTCTCCATCCTCCCCAAAATCTTGCTTCATATCCCCCCACCATTTAAGAATGAGAACAATCAACAACGCGCATCAGGAGAAATTTCAGTGAGTCAAGAATTTGATTACGATTTAGTGATTATTGGCGCAGGAGTGGGGGGACATGGTGCCGCCTTACACGCTGTGAAATGTGGCTTAAAAACGGCGATCGTTGAAGCAGGGGATATGGGAGGCACTTGCATCAATCGTGGCTGTATTCCCTCAAAAGCCCTGCTTGCCGCCTCTGGACGAGTGCGAGAGTTGCGGGATGCTCATCATTTGAAAACCCTCGGCATTCAATTAGAGGGTATCTCTTTTGATCGCGAAACTATCGCCAATCATGCTGATAATACCGTATCTAAATTGCGCGGCGAATTGGTCAATAGTCTCAAACGCCTGAATGTTGATGTCATTCAAGGTTGGGGAAAACTGGCAGGAAGTCAAAAAGTTGTCGTAGAAACTCCTAGCGGCGAAAAGACAATTACGGCTAAAGATATTATGTTAGCACCCGGTTCCGTGCCTTGGGTTCCTCCTGGGATTGAAGTCGATGGCAAAACGGTTTTTACCAGTGATCATGCCATCAAATTAGACTGGTTACCCCAATGGATTGCCATCATTGGCAGTGGTTATATCGGGTTAGAATTTGCCGATATTTACACCGCCTTGGGTTCTGAAGTCACCATGATTGAAGCGTTGGATAGACTGATGCCAACCTTTGATCCGGATATTGCCAAACAAGCGCAACGCGTGTTAATTGCACCCCGGGACATTGAAACTCGCGTGGGAGTCTTAGCGGCAAAAGTCACCCCCGGTTCTCCGGTAGTGATTGAATTAATGGACCCCAAAACTAAGGAAGTTGTAGAAGTTTTAGAAGTGGATGCGTGTTTAGTGGCAACGGGACGAATTCCTGCTACGAAGAACTTAGGATTAGAATCCGTGGGTGCCGAAACCGATCGCCGAGGTTTCCTACCTGTGAATGATGCCATGCAATTGTTAGCGGGTGGTGAACCCGTTCCTCATGTATGGGCGATCGGTGATGCAATGGGTAAAATGATGTTGGCACACGCTGCTTCTGCACAAGGGGTTGCTGTGATTGAAAATATTTGTGGACGTCCACGAACAATAGATTATCGGAGTATTCCTGCTGCTGCCTTTACCCATCCCGAAATGAGTTTTGTGGGATTAACCGAACCCGCCGCACAAGAATTAGGCAAAGAAGAGGGATTTGAAGTTGCCGCAGTGCGAACCTATTTCAAAGGCAATTCCAAGGCGATCGCCGAGGGAGAAACCGATGGAATTGCTAAAGTTATCTACCGCAAAGATACCGGAGAAATTCTCGGCGTCCATATTTTTGGCTATCATGCCGCTGACTTAATTCAAGAAGCTGCCAATGCGATCGCCAATCGTGAATCCGTCAATGAATTAGCCTTTAGCGTTCATACTCACCCCACCTTGTCGGAAGTGTTGGATGAAGCCTATAAACGCGCTGCTACCGTGTAACTCTTCACCCTAACCGCGACAACTACTCAAGAAAAAGCCCGCACTGGTGCGGGCTTTATGTTATTTTAGAAATGAATAAAAATGAACAGTTTATCGACTAAATAAACTGTCATTAAAAACGAACAGCTCATCACCTAAATAAACTGTCACTATGTATGATAACATCTGTAAGTTCCTAGCGGAACATTTTAGCCTGGATTTTGCCCGGTGGTTCGTGGGAAAAGCCATTGAGTTAACGGAACTCAGTCCCAGCGAACTTTCCTTAGAACCCATTCGTGCGGATTCCCTGATTTTACTGCAGTCGTCCGAATTAATTCTCCACCTAGAATTCCAAACTGATGCGGACCCCAAGATTCCCTTTCGGATGGCGGACTATCGTCTGAGGGTGTACCGACGCTTCCCGGACAAAGAAATGAGACAGGTGGTGATTTACCTCAGACCCACCGAGTCTCCCTTAGTCTATCAAAATCAGTTTAACTTGGATAAACTGCACCACGAGTTTGAGGTGATTCGTCTGTGGGAACAACCCACGGAACTGTTCTTAAACTCCCCGGGTTTACTCCCCTTTGCCGCCTTAACCCGTACCGATGATCCCCTTGCGGTGTTAACTCAAGTGGCGCAGTCTGTAGCACAAATCGAGGATCGAGAAGACCAGGCGAATATTGTTGCTGCTTCCTCGATTCTAGCTGGGTTAATATTGAATCAAGAGTCTATTCAACGGATTTTAAGGAGGGACCTCATGCGGGAGTCATCCATGTATCAATCCATTTTAGAGGAAGGGTTAGAAAAGGGTATCGAACAAGGTCTTCAACAAGGGATCGCACAAGTTGCTGTGAATCTGTTCCGCAGTGGAATGCCAGTGGAACAAATTATCACCGTAACGGGGTTAACGCGGGAACGACTTGAACAACTGACAACAGAGACCTAAAATAAAAGCAGTCGCCTTTTAGGGTTAAATTCTGTTGAGTTTTAACTGATGTAGAGACGCGAAATTTCACGTCTCTACAGGGAGTTTTTGAAACTCCAGCGGATTATCGAATAATACTGTTATTTCTGTTGATTAATTCTTACCCATGCCAAACATTCGCCGCCGTCCTCCGAATCCTGCTGTAGGCGTCAAGTCGATGCGCTATCAAATCCAGGTTCCTGATGCTGAACCCCAACATATTCTTGAAGAAATTGTTTGGCACAAAGAAATAGAAGTGGATGCCTTGCGCGATCGCCAGCCTTTACTGGAGTTACAAAAACTCCTACCGGCAGTCCCGGCACCCAAGGATTTTCTGGCTGCCTTAGTCTCTGCCTCCAAAAAACCAGCAGCGATCGCCGAAATTAAAAAAGCCTCCCCTAGTAAAGGAGTGATTCGGGAAGACTTCGACCCTGTGGCGATCGCAAAATCTTATCAAAAAGCAGGTGCAGCTTGTCTCTCAGTCCTCACCGATAGTAAGTTTTTTCAGGGTAGCTTTGATTACCTGAAGGAAGTTCGCGCGGTGGTTGATTTACCCCTACTTTGTAAAGACTTTATCATCTATCCTTATCAGATTTATCTGGCCCGGGTTCATGGTGCGGATGCCGTGTTGTTGATTGCTGCAATCCTTTCCGATAAAGACTTACAGTATTTCATTAAAATTGCTAAAGGCTTAGGAGTTACTCCCCTCATCGAAGTTCATACCCTTGAAGAACTCGACCGAGTTTTAGCTTTAGAGGGAGTTACCTTAATCGGGATTAACAATCGCAACCTAGAAGATTTTACGGTAGATTTGGCAACCACCTGTGACCTACTCGAACAACGACGCGATCGCCTCCAAAATATCCTCATGGTCAGCGAATCCGGACTGCATACCCCCGATGACCTCCAACGGGTTGTCGATGCCGGTGCCCATGCGGTTCTGATTGGGGAAGCATTAATGAAACAACCGGACCCCGGGGAAGCCCTCGCCGCCATCTTCCCTGCTTAGTAATCGATTCCCCAAGGCGATCGCCTTCGGACCACCAGGTTATATAGTTAAAAAATGCACTGTCTGATTCCCTCGGGATTGGGCATCCATTAACGGGAGACAGCTTCGGCAGCAATTATGGAACCCATTCCTCTTCCTTCCCCAATCCACTACGAACTCCTTCTGCAACTGTTGGAACGGCAAACACTTTATGCGGTTAACCAAAATCCCACAGCGCGGGACCAGGTTCAACAACTGATTGTGACCCTCAGAAAAGCCCAAAGCCAACAGAAGCAGTTAGAGTCCAAATTTCAGCGAGAAAATATGCCCGTAGAACATCGCTGGTCCCTCAACGAAGTGGCTGCTGCCAAGACTCCTGGTACTTCTGCTAATCCTGAATAAAGTCTAGGATCTGATTCCAGTTTATAGAGTGCCTCAGATAACCCGAGTCATTGGTGTGATTAAAAAGTGAGCAGTTGGGCACATCTTACCTTGAGACAACTGACCCCAATTTTGCTCGGGTTTGAAATCTCTAAAAGGTCTTGCATCTAAACCAGTAACCCAGTAGAATCAAAGATTCGGGTGAAAGAGCATTCAGCAAAAGCACTCGCCGGTACAGAGCCTTACGGGAGGCCTCTGTTGGAACTCCTCACACTTATTGAATTGCATTAGGACAGATTTAATGGACGACAAGCTGATGCTAATGATTCCTGGCCCTACTCCGGTGCCAGAACAAGCATTGAGAGCCTTGGCAAAGCATCCCATAGGCCACCGTAGCAAAGAATTTGAGGCAGTCATCGCCGAGGTGACGGAAAATTTGAAATGGCTGCACCAAACTCAAAGCGATGTCTTGATGCTTACGGCATCTGGGACGGGCGCAATGGAAGCGGGAATCATTAACTTCCTGAGTCCTGGCGATCGCGTCATTGTAGGCAGTAATGGTAAATTTGGCGAACGTTGGGCAGAAGTTGCCACAGCCTATAACCTTATCGTAGACCCCATCACCGCTGACTGGGGACAAGCCTTGGATCCAGAGCAATTCCGGCAAAAGCTGGAAGCGGATACCAACAAAGAAATTAAAGCGGTAATCGTCACCCATAGCGAAACTTCGACGGGGGTTATTAACGATTTAGAAGCCATCAATCGCCACGTTAAAGCTCATGGACAGGCTTTAATTATCGTTGATGCCGTCACCAGCTTAGGTGCAACGAATGTGCCAGTAGATGCCTGGGGCCTTGATGTCGTCGCCTCTGGGTCTCAAAAAGGCTTTATGATCCCTCCAGGATTGGGATTTGTCTCCGTCAGCGCCAAAGCGTGGGACGCTTACAAAACTGCCAAACTACCGAAATTTTATCTGGACTTGGGCAAATACAAGAAAGCCACGGATAAAAATAGCAGTCCATTTACCCCCCCAGTTAACCTAATTTTTGCCTTACAAGCCACCCTGCGGATGATGAAGCAGGAAGGTTTAGAAATTATCTTTAAGCGCCATGAACGGCAAATGAAGGCCACTCGTGCTGCTGCAACGGCAATGGGGTTAAAACTCTATGCTCCCGATAGTGCTGCTGCGCGATCGATTACCGCCATCGCCACGCCCGATGCTGAACAAATTCGGTCTATTGTCAAAAAACGGTTTGATATCGTGATGGCAGGGGGACAAGATCACCTCAAAGGTCAAATCTTCCGCATTGGACACTTGGGATTTGTCAGCGATCGCGACATTCTCACCGCCATTGCCGCCCTAGAAGCTGTCTTGCAAGAGCTCGGCAAAGGTACAGCCCAAATTGGTGCCGGTGTCGCCGCCGCCGCCAAAATTCTAGGGGAATCATAGTCCCTTCTCGGAAATCCCCCCTAACCTTAAAAAGGGGGGAAACGGAAGACTCCAAGTCCCCCTTTTTAAGGGGGATTTAGGGGGATCTAATCGGGTTATGGGTTAGACCCGTTATTGAATTATCCACATCCTAGAGACTCACGGGTATCAACCCCAGTTTTTGAATTCACCCCACTGGCAGTTTTACAGAGTTGCTTCACTTGCGCCCCATCTAAAATCGCATCGGTGAAATCTGCCCCCGTAACCTTCATCTTTTTCACATTAGCACCGAGAAATAGCGCCTCTACCAATACCGCATCGGTAAAATCAGCATTCGTTAAATTTGTCCACTCCAGCATAGAATTGGTCAAATCTGCCCCATGAAAATTCGCTTCTTTCATCATGGACAGACTAAAAATTGCTCCCTCTGCCTGAACATTTGAGAAATTTGTAAATTGCAAATCAGCATTAGAAAACTCCGCCGTCCGTAAGAACTGCCCCGAAAAATCTTTCCCTGAAAGTTGGGCATTGCTATAAGAAAGCGGGGGCGGATAGTATTTATACGCCTGCGCCAACGCGGGTAAGGGCATGAATAAAATAAGGATAGCTAAGACAGCAGCAGCCAAGTGTCGCAAGTTCATAACGGGATTTGTCAACGTTCTTTTTACACTAACCCAGCAAGGTCTATAGCTCAGGTTACTCCATCTTGGGGCAGAACGGACCAAATTGTGAGTACAATTTGAGTTGCAGTGACCCTGGAAACAGACGTATGATTGGTTTTATCATCACTTGGTTGGTTTCAGCCATTTCTCTGCTGATTACCGCCTATCTTGTCCCCGGTATCTATGTCGCCGGTTTTTCCACCGCCGCCCTGGCTGCTATCCTGATGGGATTGATTAATGCCATTGTCAAACCCATTCTTGTGTTATTGACCTTACCTCTCACCGTGTTAACCTTGGGGTTATTTTTGTTCGTAATCAATGGGATTACCCTCGCCCTGGTGGGATATCTCACCCCGGGATTTGATGTCAATGGATTTTTGCCCGCTATCATTGGAGCAGTCGTGCTATCGTTAGTATCGAGTCTGATTGGGCATCTGGTTAAAGAGGGAACGAACGCTTAAATAAACGCCGACTCAATTTAACTAGAAACTGGTTCATAATAGCCCGCCTCAGCGGGCTTTGTGTTGAAAGGAAAGAGGAATAAGGATAAGATGGAACCCGTTAAAATAGGGATTATTGGAGGTAGCGGACTTTATGAAATGGAGGCCCTTGAAGATATCGAAGAAGTGCAGATAAATACCCCCTTTGGTTCCCCCTCAGATGCAGCGATTGTGGGGAATTTAGACGGAATTCGCGTGGCATTTTTGGCCCGTCATGGTCGCCACCATACCCTAACCCCTTCGGAGCTCCCTTTTCGGGCGAATATCTATGCAATGAAGCAATTAGGGGTGGAGTATTTAATTTCTGCCTCTGCGGTGGGTTCTTTGAAAGAGAATGTAAAACCGCTGGATATGGTGGTTCCCGATCAGTTTATCGATCGCACTCAACATCGGATTTCTACCTTTTTTGGAGAGGGAATTGTTGCCCACATTGGCTTTGGTGAACCAGTTTGCGATCGCCTCACCGAAATTCTGGGCGATGCAGTTGCCAGTTTAAACTTACCTGAAGTCAACCTCCATCGTGGCGGTACTTACATCTGCATGGAAGGGCCGGCTTTTTCAACCCAAGCTGAATCTAACCTCTATCGCAGTTGGGGTGCTAGTATCATTGGAATGACCAATTTAACTGAGGCAAAATTGGCGCGGGAAGCGGAAATTGCTTATGCGACCCTCGCCTTAGTTACTGATTATGACTGTTGGCATCCCCTGCATGACAGTGTAACCGTAGAAATGATACTTAATAACCTGCACGCCAATGCCTCCAATGCACAGAAAGTAATTCGAGAAGTCGTGGGACAGTTAGGCAAAAATCCCCCGGAAAGTAAGGCTCATTCTGCCTTAAAATATGCAATTTTAACTCCGATGGAACGAGTGCCGCCGCGAGTAAAAGATAAATTAAAAGCAATTTTGCATAAATATTTTTAAGCGATTGATAGGTAGGGTGGTAAAGACTTACCCTACATGGAAAGAGTTGCGATTTCTCGGGTTAAGTTACTTCGGGCAATCGCCTCTAGTTCGTCAAAAATAACAGGAGTATAATAAAGGCGATCGCGCTTTAGGATCTTTTTCAAAAATTTCGTTCTACCCTGTCGATACTCTTCCTCAGAAAATACCGCAAACTCTCGACGAATTCCTTGGGTATAAAACTTATATTCAGACGGGTTTTCCCCCAAAATAGCCCAATCTGCATCGAGAAAAATTTGAGTATCGATGTTATCCTCTCCCGCTTGATGGTATTTCGTACTCAGAATCATCTGGGTTGCCGCCACAAGAGTCGATGAGGGGATGTTTAATGTGGGTAATACTTCTGCGGCATATTCCGCACTTTTTTCTTCATTATCCGAGGCAGTTGGGTCATAAATGGCGTCATGAAACCAAGTTGCTAGGTAAATAGCCGTAAAATCCGTAGCTAGCCATTTCATTCGGTCTACGGTCCCTAACATTAATTGAATATGACCCAAGTTATGATAATATCTTTCAGGACCACAATAGGTACTGACTAAATTAAATAATATTTTTTTACCGAGTTTGCGATCGGCACAGAACTGTTCTAACAAAGCGTCCCAACCCAACTTTAGGCCCAATCCATCTACATAACTCATGATGCACCCGATCGCCAAAAATAATCGTGTCAATAAAGGCACTTTCCTCGGTTGTAGCCTGGAAACACCCCCGGTGTCAAACTGGGAGGCAGCCCTTCCTGGGAGTTACCCCTTAAACAAAAAGATGGCAGTGGGATTTAAAACGGGAAAACTGGACAATTGCAAGGGTAGAGAGGCTATCCTCCTGTCCCTGTAGAGACGAAGGAAACTCTCTCAACTTCTTAAGGGCTTTGGTGCGATCGCCCTCGGGAAGTTGCCATAAAAACCCCGATTCACTTGTATGATATAGTATATCTCTTATTAACTCTCTTATTGTAGTTTAGGCTACCATGTGGAAAAAAGAACTTTGGCTGGAAACTCATTTCATTAATAATTTTTATCAAGGCCCTCTAGATAACTTAGTTTTCATTGATTTAGAATTTTTTCCAGTTTATGTAACCCAAACCAAAGTGCAGCAGCGCATTTTTGGGTACACCATTACTCGAATTTTAGAGTCCAATGATTTCCAGTATATTAAAATTCAATTAATAGAAAATCATCGAGAAGAAAAAAATCTCATCAAGGAAATTATTAGCGATTTTCAATTATTAGAGAGCAAAATATTTGTAGGATTTAATATTATCAATAGTGATTTATACTGTTTAACCAAGCGAATTAGGTCCCTGAGACTCAAGCCTGACATCCGTCCCCTGACTATTTTAGATTTATACGACCCCAAACAATCTCGATATCGGGGTGGATTAAATGGATTATTTGAATATCTAGACATTGAAATTGATAAACAAATCAATGGACTTTATATTCGCCGCAATGCAAAACGGGTCCTTTCTCAAAAAGAAAACGCCAGCGAAATTATTAACAGAATTTATGAATATTGCCTAGAAGATGCGAAAAATTACTTTTATATTGTCTCCAATTGGAAACAAAAATTTCCCCCCTTAGACCCTAACACATTCCCTCAGTATGAGTTCAAGGTAAAGCGTTATTAACCCCCTTAAAAACTCAACCCGTCCTTGAGTGGTAAAGCGGGTTGAGGTTTCAAAGGAATAGACTCTTAAAAAGCCTCTACACCCTCAAACTTTTTACTTTTGAGGGCATTTGCCGCTTCCCCGCAGGTACGCGGCGTCGGAAACATCTTATCGGGATTTGCCAACCCTTTGGGATTAAACACTTGACGCACCCATTGCATTGTTTCTAAATCAATTTCACTAAACATTTCGTTCATGTAGCATTTTTTATCGGCCCCAATGCCATGTTCTCCCGTAAGACTCCCCCCGACTTTCACACAGAGTTTAAGAATTTCTCCCCCTAATTCTTCCACTTGTTCTAACGCGCCGGGAATGGCATTGTCATAAAGCACTAAAGGATGAAGATTACCATCTCCGGCATGAAATACATTCGCCACACGATAGCCATATTTTTTGCTGAGTCTTTCAATTTCATTTAAAACATAAGGCAATTGAGTCCGAGGAATTACCCCATCTTGCACATAATAATCCGGGCTTAAATGTCCCGCTGCCGCAAATGCTGCCTTGCGCCCTTTCCACAATTTCAGGCGCGTTTCTAAATCATTAGCGGAGGTAATATTTCGCGCCCCATTTTGCTTGCAGAGTTCAGAAATTCGCCGTTTATTCTGGTCAACTTCTACTTGCAATCCATCGATTTCAACTAATAAAATGGCGGTAGCATCTCGGGGATAACATCCGGTTGCCACCACATCTTCAACGGCATTAATGCTAAGATTATCCATCATTTCCATCCCAGCCGGAATGATTCCAGCGCTGGTAATGGCAGAAACAGCCGCACCCGCGTCTTCCACGCTGATAAAATCAGCTAAAAGTACACAAATAGCTTCCGGGGTTTTCAGGATGCGAAGGGTGATTTCTGTTGCCACTCCTAATGTGCCTTCAGAACCGACGAATAAGCCAGTTAAATCATACCCGGGCATTTCTGCGAGTTCTCCTCCCACTTCCACAATGGAACCATCGGGAAGCACTAATTTTAACCCTAAAACATGATTAGTGGTGACCCCATATTTGAGGCAATGAACTCCCCCGGAATTTTCAGCAACATTGCCTCCAATCGAACAAATAATTTGACTAGAAGGGTCCGGTGCATAATAAAATCCAGCCCCGCTTACCGTTTGGGTAACCCAATTATTAATCACCCCCGGTTGAACGACAACGCGCTGATTTTCTAGGTCAACTTTAAGGATTTTCCGCATTAAAGCAGTGACGATTAAGACACAGTTTTCAACGGGTAATGCGCCACCGGATAATCCAGTTCCTGCACCTCGGGGTAACCAGGGGATGTTATGGCGATCGCAGATTTTAATGGCCTCAGAAACCTGTTCCGTAGTTCGGGGTAATACGACTAATGCAGGACGTTGGCGGTAACTGGTTAACCCATCACATTCATAAGTAAGTAGTTCTTCTTTTCGTCGCACTACCCCATCTTTACCGACGACCCGCTCAAATTCTTTAATAATCGGTTTCCAGTCACGTTCTTGTTGCTTTTTTTGGGCCAGCATGGTAACAATTCCTTATCGGGGTTTGAATCAAGGTTCGAGGTTAAGTGGTCGGGGGATTTAGGCTAAGTAAAATAGCCGGTTATTCTGTTATCCAACGGGTTGCCAATCACGCCTCTGTGTAGAAGCCGCAGAATAGGGATTATCGGAGGAACTTGTCCAACTGAGCACTTGAATTCCATTGCCAAAGGTTGCTTCTCCAACTGCTGTAGAAAGTTCAGAAATCGCTTGACATTCAGGATGGGCCGCTATAAAATCTTTTTGTGCTTGTTGTACTGTTTTCCAGTGACCATTGTTCACAATTACTAAGGCGCGATCGGCTAAAAAGTTTTTCATGAACAATAAACCAATCAATTGAGAGCGATAGTCATAAGCACAATCATAAAAATAGACTCCAATTTTAGGAGTCGGTTGGCGATCGCGCAGATCCAACAAAAACCTCTCAAAATCTTGATTGTAAAACTCCACCCGATCCAAAACATTAAATTGGGTTAAATTTTCAATCAAGGTTTCATAACTCTCGCTACTCTCATCCCATTCTGAAAAGTTATCTACCCCATAGGCTTGGCGATCGCCTTGATCCAGCAACGCACCAATTAAACTTGACCCTTGATATGTCCCAATTTCACAATAGATTTCCCCCGCTTCCAAACAAGACACCGCCAAATTGATTAACTGCATCAAATTGGCAGTTGTAGTCCCTTGTACCCGATCAAGAACCTGCTGAAACTTGTTAGAACAGGGTTGCACCGAAGATTCTCCCCAATTTTCATACTGGGTAGGAAGCATTTCAATAAACTTACGATAATCCATCAATTCACCTCGGATAATGTGGGGATTTATGTCCCTGGAACTCTGTTGCCTCTTTTTTATAATTTAACACGGCTTTTTGTCATTTAGTTACGGGTCATTAGTCCTCTGGCATAATTGGGAGGAACTCCCCCCAAACCCCTTACAAGGGAAAGTTTTTAGAAATCACCTCGAAATCCTTCCCCTTTACTGTGCTACATAGTTTTCAATTGCCTCTTTCCAAATTAAGTAAGCGTTGCCATTCAAATGTAATCCGTCTAAGGTATAACGTTCATCAAGTTGTTGGCTTTCATCTACGAATTGAGAATGTAAATCAATATAAAAATAAGAAAAATTCTCGCTCAATCGTTGCAATTTAGCATTGAAAGTTCTAATCATTTGATTACTAGGGGCGTTTTTAAATAAACTGGAGTTAATGGGTAAAACACTTTTAACATACACTTTTGTTTGAGGAGATTTATCTCGAATAGTACCTAAAATTTGTTGATAATTTCCTAAAATTTCCGAAATAGGTTTTCCCCGAGATAAATCATTAATTCCAACCATTATAAAAATTTGTTGGGGTTGAGACCCTACAAGAGGATTTAACCGCTGTAAAACCCCCTCGGTGGTATCTCCAATAATTCCTCTATTCAAAACTTGCGGATTGTTTAAGATTTCCTGCCATTCACAGGAATCCGTTAAACTATCTCCCAAAAAAATAATTTTATCCCCAGTTTTGGGTAAAACATCAAACAAACTACTGCGGTGTTGATAGTAAATATTAGCCCAAATTTTAGTAGTAGAAAGAGTTTTGGAAGGAAGGAAACCTAAAGTTTTTAATAAATAAGGAATCCCGCCTTTCTGATAAACAAAGGTTCCCGCTAGAATCAAGCCGATTAAATTTAAGGCTACAGACAGAATAAACGTTCGTTTAAACCGAGCAAATTTCATAGGCTTTTAAATAAAAACCGTCCTGATTAGGGCTGGGGGATTGTCAGGAAAGCACAGAGAGAGAATCTACTTCGGGATATTTCAGAAACCCTTGGATTCGCGTCCATACCCGTTCTACTAAATCGGGATGATCGACGGCGAACCATTCTATACTGCGATCGCCTCGGAACCAAGTCCGCTGCCGCTTGGCAAATTGCCGAGTATGTAATACCGTCAATTCCTGTGCTTCTTCTAAAGAAACTTTTCCGGCTAAATATTGTTTAATTTCCGCATATCCTAGGGTGTGAAATAAGGGTAAATTCTTTCCATATTTTTGACCTAACGACTCCACTTCCGCCACAAACCCCGCCGCAAACATTTCCTGAGTACGAATCAAAATTCTCCGATCGCATTCTTGCACCTCCGTACAGTCTAAACCAATCTGTAAAATCGGATAACTGGGGGGATTTTCTCCTTGTTGTTGAGAAATTGGGCAGCCCGTAACGTAGAATACTTCCAATGCGCGTAACGTTCTGACCGTATCATTGGCATGAATCCGCATTGTTACTTCAGGATCCACCTGTTGCAGCATGGCGTAACATTGACCTTGACCCAAAGCAGCCAACTGCGATCGCAACTCCGGATTAGGTGCCACTCGGGGAATTTTCAATCCCCTAACCACCGCCTTCAGATATAAACCCGTCCCTCCCACCAACAAAGGTGTCTGATTACTCCCCTGAACCTGGGCGATCGCCTGATTCGCGTGTTCTTGGTAATCTGCCACCGTCAAAGTATCCCTCGGATCACACAAATCTAGGAGATAATGAGGGACCAACAGGCGATCGGCCACCGTCGGTTTAGCTGTCCCAATATCGAACTCGCGGTACACCTGACGGGAATCAGCACTCAAAATTGGTGCACCCAGACGCTGTGCTAAAGCCAAAGCCAGACCTGATTTCCCCGTAGCCGTCGCCCCACAAATCACAATTAATCCAGGCATGATCGTTATTTGTCCCTAATCATTTGTCCTTGGTCATCCTCCCCATCCTCCCCATCTTCCCCAATCACACCCTGCATCCCCCCAAAAAATTTCTCTTCTAATTGGGCTATCATCGCTGACAACCGTTTAGTGTTATAATTTTGATAGTTTTTGGTATTCTGACACTTTGTGGGCTGCAAAAGCCCGATTAATGGAGCTATCGTGGTATGACCAGCAACTACAGCGCTGACCAAATACAAGTTCTTGAAGGACTCGAAGCAGTACGCAAGCGACCGGGGATGTACATCGGGACCACCGGACCCCGAGGACTCCACCATCTAGTTTACGAGGTTGTGGACAAC
>JBBQFN010000023.1:0-85364 GCA_038321985.1 Cyanophyceae cyanobacterium
CACAAAACTCTCTTGCAGTTGCACAATTCCCAAGCTGGAATCTGCATCGGGGGTATTTAATTCTACGCTACCGCTAAACTCCGGTCCCAGGTCCGAGGTGGCGGTAATATCGCTACCCAGGGTTTCCCCTGTCCGAAATTCTGTCCCAAAGATGCCCTCGGCATTAATACTAACTCGTCCCCCTCGTCCTGCTAAGGCATTGGCGGTAATATCACTATTTTCTAGGGCGGTTAAAATTTGGGTATCGATTGTAATGTTTCCGCCATTGGTACTTCCGGCATTCGTGGTAATATTGCCACCCCGACGTAACAGAAGATCGGGCGATCTCAGTTGAATATTACCCCCTGCACCTGAAACAGTGGTGGCATTCAAACTCCCCCCTGTATCTAATCGCACGGCATCGGCTACAATTTCTAGAATCCCAGCATTCCCCGTCCCAAAACTCCTCACATCCAGGGTTGCTCCATCCCGAACCACCAATTCTCCCGTGGTTACCCGCAAGTTCCCTCCGGCTCCGGTTACTTCCAGCTCTGGAATATCCGCCCGTCCCGAGGAGGAAACTAAGCTACTGGGTAATCCAGTAATCGGCGACTGTCCCGAAATATCAATCCCTTCCGAGGCATTCACCGTCAGGGTTCCACCCTCCCCACTGTTGAATGTACCCGAGGACACGATCGCTCCTTCGCTAATGGTTAATTTGCCCGTGGAAATCGTTAAATTCCCCGCCGGATTCTCACTAAATGTCGTCGTTCCCGGACCACTGGTGACGCGCCCATCGGGAGACACTCCTGAAATCTCTATCGACTCACTTGCTTCAATGTCGATATTCCCTCCCACTCCCCCAGATGTCACCAAGCCAGTGCTAATATTCCCCCCACCACTATTGGTAGAAATCAATGCACCCCCGCGATTAATTAATCGCGTGGTTTTAATCGTCACGTCACCCCCGGTCCCCGTCCCAAATAGGGTGTTATTTAAAATTCCCGTCGGTAGCACATTTCCCGGTACGGTTCCGCTGATTTCCACTACCTCTGATGCATTGACGATAATATTCCCACCGGGACCATTGCCCAGGGTGCCACTGGAAATTACGGTGCCATCGGAAATTAGCAGGTTGCGAGTTTCAATGGTAACATCCCCGGCAGAAGCGGCACTCCCAAAGGCGGTATTGGATAACACCCCTGCGGCGATCGCTTCTATCTTATTTCCCGCCCTCATCAGGAGGTTCCCCCCGGCTGCATCCCCAAAGGTCGGACTATATATTAACGCACCATTATACAACCCAATTGTATTCCCCGCTTCTAAGCTCATATTCCCCGTAGGTGCTTCTCCCACGGTTCCGGTTACTAAACCCCCGATGCGATCTTCCGGTTGCAATTGTCCGGTTAATGCCCCCCCAATTAATAACTCTAAGGGCTGAAATCCGACCCCAATCACGGTAATGGAATCAGCGGCGCGAACCGTCAGATTTCCCCCGGCCCCCCGTCCAAAGCTGCTGGCAGAGACGAATCCAGTCCCTTGGACTAAAAATTGTCCGGTTTCGATAGTCAAATCTCCCCCGGTCCCCACTCCCCTTGTATCACTCACGACTGTGGTAAAATTAGCAGGGTCAGCCCCTGTAACAGCGACTAATTCTGTTGCTTTTATATTTACGGGACCTCCCGGGAGAGATCCAACATTGACGGCCAAAACCTGAGACCCTTCCCCGAGAGCGATCCGCCGTCCTTGCAGATGAATCGTTCCACCCCCGTCTCCAGTGGTATTAATCCCACTCTGTTGAGTCAGTTGAATATCTTGAAAGCTCTCGACGCTTTCATATCCCGCCATCATACCCCGGTCTGTCGGGCTCAGACTAATCCGGCTATTGCCTCCGATACTGCCTATCTCAATCCGTCCTCCGGGCGATCGCACTTGTCCTCCATCTAAAAGTACGTTTCCCCCCCATAGTCCCAAGGTTTGCCCCGGAAACACTTGCAATCCCACGGGTTCCCCGGTACTCTCTATCCTCTGGGACTGAACTATAATATTGCCCGGATTTGACCCAAATTGTAATCCTACCGGCACGTTTACGCTCAGCAACGGGGGTGCTTCTGGGTTGAGCGCACTATATAGATTCCCATCTGCCAGGACTATACTCGTGGCGGTACTGGCAAAAAATGAACCCCCGATATTTAATTGAGCATTGGGACCGAATACAATTCCGTTGGGATTGAGTAAATAGAGATTTGCACTACCATTGGCACGGATAATTCCATCAATTGTAGAACTGTTTGCTCCCGTAATCCGGCTGAGGATATTTACTACGGTCAAGGAATTATCAAAAAAGGCGGTATTCCCCGTCAGCAGAGAAAATTCCTGGAAGCTGTGAAATAGACTTCCTCCTATTTGTGTGCCTCCGGTGATACTTTGAATTGTGCCATCGGTTGTCACTACGCTCGGACTCGCAAGGGTGGCATCTGGAAAGATTTGGGCTTGGGCTGGACTGTTAAGGTGATATAAAAAACTCCCCAGGGCGATCGCTACAGAAACAGTCCACCAATTTCGCCGATTTATGCAGGCTTTTGCCCTATAAATAGCCAAAACCTCCCTAGAATTTACTCGCTTTAAAAAATAATTCATGTGGCTTAGAACATAGTGTTTGTGTACAATGTAGCACCTTGAATTAGATCGGGGGGACTTTCTCCTTATCTTTTATGCTTACGGGCGATCGCCCCCACGACTCTTCACCCTAGGCTGATCTGCCGTACCCCACTCACGCCGGATCGAGCTTTTCCAAGGCCCCGCTTCTGGACCCAACCAATCTGCCTGATTTGCACTATCGTAGGAGTTAGAGTGACCCATCGGGCGGCTTGCTGCCGTGGGTTCTCTGTTTTTTGTCCAATTCTTTAGGAGTCAAAATTAATGGGACTGTTTGACCAAATTATCAATGCAATTGATAATCCCAGCCAACAAGCTAATACCAATCAAATTGGCGGCATTATCAATACCGTACAACAACTGAGTCAGACTTATCATACCGACCCGGGAACGACTCAATCTATCCTATCGATTGTTAGCCATTTTGTCCGCTCTTCTTTACAAGAAAAACGGGCAGCTGGTGGTAATGATTTAGCTCAATCTTTAGTGAGCCAATTTAGTGGGACTACCCCCAATGCTGCGGCGATCGCTGCCTTGTTTTCTATCCCTCAACTCAATGAAATGATTTCTGCGATCGCCTCTCGCACTGGATTAAACCCGCAACAAATTCAATCGATGCTGCCACTTTTAATCCCGGTGGTTCTCCAGTTGTTACAAACTGGAGCCAGCTCTCAAAATCCCCAGACGGGTTCTAATCCAGTTCTCAATCAATTTTTAGATTCTAACAATGATGGTGATGTCAATATCGCTGATGCCATCCAATTAGCCAGTCACTTTTTAAGCTCTCGTCAATAATAGACCCCTTGTAACACTCTAAAAATCCCCCTTAATAATAAAGGGGGATTAAGGGGATTGATTAGGAATTAGGCTAGTTATCTAATCTGTTTTCTAAGAAATTTAGATTTTAATAATATTACCGTTTTGCAAGTGGAAATTTTGGCGACTTTTTTTTAAGGGGGGGTTGCTATTTTTCTTGACTTTTGTTAAAATTATTTTATAATGGGAATAGTGACAATTTTAAAATTAAAGTTTATATTCCTATTATAAATAATAGCATAAAAGAAAAGCCTTTTCTCTAAAAAAAGAAAAAATTGAGCCGGCGACCTCTTTTTATCTCTAATTTTTCCAAATTAAGGGATAATCTGACGCATATAATCCCGCCACAGTTGAGCCGCTTGAGCGCTACTGCCGTTGGTTGGAGTATTGTCATCATTCCCTAACCAGACCCCGGTCACTAATTCTTGAGAGGGCATATAACCGACAAACCAGAGGTCTATATTATCGTTAGTGGTCCCTGTTTTTCCGGCTTCGTCGAACCCGAGGGCCGCATTGCGACCAGTACCGTTATTAATGACACCTTGTAATAAAACGGTGAGGGTATCGGAGACTTCAGGAGAGAGAACATCCACATTAGCGGTGCGATCGCTTTGATAATCGTAAATCACCCGGCAGGTACTCACGTCATCGAGATCGCTGCAATCACTGCTATCAAAAATCCGCTGAATCGCGTGGGGACGATTAAGAATACCCCGATTGGCGATCGCCCCATAAGCGCCCGTCAACTCCAGGACCGTCACCTCACTCTGTCCCAGAACTAACCCCGGAACCGCCTTGAGTTCGGACCGAATCCCGAGACGACGGGCCATTTCCACCACCCGATCCAACCCTGCTTCTCGGGCAACCCGCAAGGCGATCGAATTTTCGGATTGTGCCATACCTTGATACATATCCACCCCACCGCTGCTACGTTCGCACCCACTATAAGATTGGCCGGACCAACTTAGGGGTTCACAGGAAAAAGTCTGACCTGGGGATATACCGCGATCAAGGGCCGCACCGTAGGCAAACACTTTAAAGGTTGAACCCGGTTGTCGTAACGCTTGGGTTGCCCGATTAAACTGACTCTGACGATAATCTACTCCCCCCGTCAGGGCTAAAATTTCCCCAGTTCGGGAATCAAGGGTAACGATCGCCCCTTGGGAAAACCCAAATTGAGAACCAGCAGCAGTGACACTATTTTGTAATGCCTTTTCTGACTCCGTTTGAATTCCAGGATTAAGGGAAGTTTCTACGATAAAATTCCCTTCCCGGGCTAGTTGTTCCCCTAGTAATTGCTCGAGTTCCGTAAAAACGTGACTGTAGAAATAGGGGGCGATCGTACTGCTGAGAATTTCTACCGCTTTGGGGTTAATTTCAATGCGCGATCGCCTTGCGCGATCGGCCTCTTCCTGAGACACCAGCCCCAATCGCCGCATCCGATAGATGACGCCATCGCGGTACTTCACGGCTAATTCATAATTTTGCACCGGATTAAAGGCATTCGGCGCAGGCAAAATCCCCACCAGGGTAGCTGCTTCCGATAAAGTCAAATCTGCCGAGGATTTGGCAAAATAAAATCGGGCTGCATCGTCAAACCCATAGAGGTCAATACCTAAATAAACTCGATTTAAATAGGTTAAGAGCAGCTCATCTTTGCTGTAGAACGTTTCTAATTTTAAGGCAACGATCGCCTCGCGGATCTTGCGTCCCGCAGAGTCTTCCGTTCCAACATAATCCCGAAATAAACTACGGGCCAGTTGTTGAGTGAGGGTGCTGCCCCCTTGGAGACTGCCACCGCGTAAATTCACGCTCAATGCCCGGAGAGTGCCAATCGGATCAACCCCAAAATGCCAATAGTAGCGAGTATCTTCCGAGGCGACTAGGGCATCAGACAAGTATGGAGAAAATTCCGATAAGCGCTTGAGTTCCTGGTGAGAGTTATTAAAGGGAGGACGTAAAGGAGTGGCTCCATCCCGAGCATAGACTACTACGGGACCTTGGGTAGAAATTGGGAAAGGGCGCACTTGAAACTTTTGCGATTCCACCCCCACAAATACCGCAACCAAACCCGCCACCCCACTGCTGGTATAGAAAGTCCATCGTGTAGCGCGGACATACCAGGGGGGCGGATCGATATATTGGACCTGAACGCAATCGGCGAGTTCTGGAGGTCCCAGAGTAAACGTTTGACGGTGACGCACGGGAGTTGCGGTGACGCGACGCTTGCCGCGATAGATGCCGTTTGTGGAGTTTTCGTCTTTGAGATAGAAGGGAGTATTGCGACGATTGGTATCCCGGGATAGGGAGGCATGAATCTGACTGACGACGGGATTGCGGACCACGATATCGCTGGTTTTGGACGAGCGCCCAATGATATAGCGATCGCCTAACAACGGATAGACTTCCGGTTTCGGTGTCCCCGCATCTTGAACCCAAAGTTCTGGCACCCGAGCATTCGGTTTGAGTGCCAGTCGAGAAAAATTAACCTTTGCCAAAACCGTCTGGGTGACTTGGGTAATCGTACCCAGGAGAGTTTTGGGTTGTTGGGGGGGCTGCGGTGGACTCATGGGCTATGCTCGTGGGCTTAATCGACAACCAAAGAAATTAGATCGCTCAGAAGTGCGATCACACTGAGGTCTAGGGAATGTGGAAGCAACTACAACTCAGGGACCGGCTTTTCCCGAACCTTGGAGGCAACTGACCCCCAGTGTCCGAGTACCACTTTGGACCTTTCTCCCGGAAAAATCTTCTGCTTTCTATTTTAGGGTTTAGATTTTCACTTTTTCTATGTCCCTGCGCTCTAGGGAAACCAAAATTCCCTTCTCTGACGCTGTGCTCGGGCTCTGGATTACGGGGTGGTAGGTCCCTCATTGCTGGGTGGCGAAGGCCGCAAGGCTACAACCAACAGACAAATAATTCCAATATTAATCGAGACATCCGCTATATTAAAAACCGGAAAATTAATCAACCGAAAATCGAGAAAATCAATCACTTCTCCCAGCCTAAAGCGGTCAATTCCATTTCCAAGCGCACCGCCTAAAATCAATCCAAAGCCGGCCTCTTCCCATCGATTCATCCTCGGGCCAAACCAGGCCAATCCCATTAAACCGAGACTGACGGCCAACGAAAGCCAGCGCAACCACACTCCATTATTGCTAAACAAGCTAAAGGCTGCGCCGGTATTAGTCACATAGGTGAAATGAAAGACCCCTTCCCATAAGGGCCAAGATTCTCTAAAATCAAAATTTTGCACGACCCAATATTTACTCAGTTGGTCAAAAATTATACTAATAGCACCAGCAATCCAGAATAGCGAGTTTTTTTTGAATTTCATTACCAACAATGGAGAGTCAAAAGGACAAGCGTTACCCATCTTCTGAGTAGTCAGGGACAGCTAACAACTCATCGTTCAATAAAACATGAGCCTTCGCAGGATAAACGCTAGAACGGTGACGGCACAAACTACGGCTAATTGTCCGGGTAAGGGATAAAGGGAGTATTTGAAAACTCCATCAAGCAGGGTTTGAGAAGGAGAGCGCAAAGTGATCGCAAGATAAACCAGGCCGATCGCATGAACGCTCAGTAAACCGCAGACGCAGCTAAAAGCCAGACTTTCGAGACGGAGGGCCATTTTAAAGGCCAACCAACCACAAACCCAGGCCCCGGGGATAAAACCCAGTAAATAGCCAAAAGTCGGCTGCTTGATGTAGTCCAATCCACCGCCTTCGGTAAAAACCGGCAACCACATCAATCCGAGGACCACATAAGCAATCTGAGACAAGGCACCGGCATTTTTACCCCCGAGACACCCTACCAGGAGAACGGCTCCAATTTGATAGGTGACACCCAGGGAATGGATGGGAATACCTGCCTGGACTCCATTCCAGGAGGGACTAGCAATTGAGGCTTCTAGAAAAGTGCCACCAATGGTGAGCAACAGGCCAATCAAAGCCCACATGAGTTCAAGTGGAGCAGCCACGGTGGTCATTGATCCTGGGTCATGGGTCAAGGGAAATAGGCTTACAAGTCTAGGGTTTTTAAAATAGCCTTCCCTAGGGGAGGAGACTGGAAATGGCTCCACTCACAATGGGGTCAGGCGGGCAGGAAAAACTTAGACTTGTAAGCACCGTTGAGGGAGTGTGAAGACAGTTTACCCTTTAGCCTTTCCCGGAGGAACAGGGGCTTCATTGCCCTGGAGTCCGAGTTCTTCGAGCATGGCACGGTCTTGGTCTGGAGGTTGACCCAGGGTGGTCAGGTAGTGACCGATTAACATGGCGTTGATGCCTGCTTTGAGTCCTAAATGTTGAAGTTCGCCCATGACAGATTCTCGCCCTCCAGCATAGCGAATAATTTGCTGGGGCAGGATTAGGCGAAAAATGGCGATCGCTTTTAAGGCTTCGTAAGGATCAAGTTTGGGAAGATTGCCTAAAGGGGTATCCGACCGGGGATTGAGCAGGTTGAGAGGAACGGATTCAACTTCCAATTCCCGCGCGGCTAAGGCTAAATCAATCCGGTCTTCCCAGCTTTCTCCCATGCCAATAATCCCTCCACTACAGGCTTGGATGCCTGCGGCTTTGAGATTTTTGATAGTGGCGACGCGATCGCCCCAAGCATGGGTGGTGACAATTTCGGGGTAAAAGTTTTCTGATGACTCTAAGTTGTGGTTATAGCGCGTAACTCCTGCTTCAGCTAAGGCTTTAGCTTGTTCTGGTGTTACTTCCCCCAACGCACAGCAGGGTTTGACGTTGGTCTCGTCAATAATCCGGCGCACAGTTTCCAGGATGCTTTCAAATTCTCCAGATTTGGGACTGCTATATTTGGGTCCCCTACCTTGAGACACTAAGCAAAACCGGCTGGCACCAGCGGATTCGGCGGCTTTGGCTTGGTCGAGAATTTCGTCGCTTGATTTGAGACCGTAAATGGGTGAATCGGTGCCGGAGTGATGCACGGACTGGGAGCAAAAGCCACAGTTTTCAGAGCAATTGCCGGATTTGACGTTGATGATGCTACATAAATCGACGGTATTACCACAGCAGGCTTGGCGAACCGCGTTGGCAGCTTCGCACAATAACATGATGTGATCTTGACCTTCAATCTCAGTTAGGGCGATCGCTTCTTCTCGGGTGAGGCGATGCCCTGCAATAATGCGATCGGCTAGTTGGTGGAGTGACTCACGTAGGGTTTCGGTTGCCCCTATCACTGAGCTATTCTCGGCAACTTCTGCGGATTGATGGGAAATTTTGGATACGGGTGCTTGAACCACTTTCAGCCCTTCTATGACAGTTCCTGAAGTTCTGGCATTTTACCATTCGGGCTTTACCGTTTTCGAGTGGTTTTTAATAATTACCGGTTAAGGTGCTATTTTTAGCAGCGAGGAATGAACGGGTAAGGGGTTAGCCAGAACCCATGACAAATCCGCATTAATTACGGCCTGGGGACAAGCGGTTTGGAAGAAATAATAATGAAGTACCACCTCACCTCCCTCGGAAAATTTTTAAGGTTTAAGGCTTAACAATTTTAAATGGCGATCGCCTATGGTCCAGTCGAAGTGAAGGGTATCCTACCCCTGAGATGGGCAGAAGATTGGATGCAAAGGAGACGTCGAAATACCTGGGGTACACTACGCTGATTTTTTAAGCAGGTACTTAAACATATTGTCCTTGACCATATTTTGCCGCAGAACTTCGAGTAAATATTCCTGGGCTTGCTCTTGAGTCAGGCCCCTAACTTGTTCTTTCAACAGTTGCAGTTTAAACTCTTGCTCTAAGCTCAAATTCGTAGGCATATCCATTGGTTTGCTCCTGGTGGTTTCGTTGGTTATTTTTATTTACTACCGGAATAGACGGGTAATCCGTTTGGTTTGGTCCCGCTAATTGTAAAGTATCATTAAGTTTGCTTGACAAACTGTCCAAAACGTACATTTTCCAATTTATTTTTGCGACAAAAGTTTATCAAAGCCCTGTAAGCCATATTATAAAAGGGAAAAAGCGCCGAAACATCAGCCAACGGAGATAAGCCTAATGGACGCAATGGAGTTTTTTCGCCGGAGTGTGGGGACCTGGCGATCGCAACGCACGACCCACCACCTTGCTTTCCGACGAGCAGAACTAGGAGATTCAGAAATCCTGGTAGAAACTTTAGACAAAGATCATCCTCAAGTCGTAGGAATTTGCGAGTTACATCAAATCGATCCAACCCGGGCAGTCGGAGGAGCCTTTGTCTCCTGGGCGGGCTCGATGGAATGGGACCAGAATGATGAAAATCACTCGGGTTCCACCGTGTTTGCCTTGGTCCCGGAAGAGGATAACCCCAAAGCCGGAAAACTCCTCAGAGAGCGGGGTTATGCCGAAATTGTGCCGGTGGCCGGTTTGTATGAAATGGATGAGGAAGAGGGTCTGATTCTAGTGACGGAATATGAAACGATGAGTGTCGTAGAACGGTTCTGGTTTGCCAGCCCGGATCTACGACTTCGGACGAGTACCGTCACCCGGTTTGGGGGGTTCAGCACAGCTTCATTCTGTAGCGAAAGCCGGATCCCGGTTGAATCCACCCCAAGCAGTAGCGATCGCCTCTGTGACTCCGACGAGAATGCCAGAACCACCCCCCAATTTCATTCCGCCTTCGGCTGGTAATCAAAAGGAAGACCAAGGGAGTCCCCAAACCTCCCCCATTCCCCCCATCATGTCGGACCCCTTGGTCTGGGGGTCGGATTATCTGAGGGCGGTACGTCAGATTGCGATCGACCCGAGTACCATTTGGTCCGGTCAGGATATTATCGAGCGGATCCGTATCTGTACCTGGATTGGAGAGCATATTGAAACCATCAACCAACAACTGCGGGAGTATCTAGAAGCTTGCCATCAATGTTTTCCAGCATCGGAACGCCGGGAGATTGTGATTTTTGCCGCCCCGATCGCCCCGGAATATGGGATTGATGCCCTCTGTAATATCCTCGTGGATCCGGTGGTGATCGTTATTGATGTGGGTCGGACAGCACCCCAGGACTGGTTAAGCATCGTGGTTCACGAATATGCTCATGCCTATTTAAAGTCACCAGGACATGACGCCCGACTGCTGGAAGTGCTGACTCATCTCTGTTTAGGACTGGGACTCGAACCCCCCAATGTCACAGGAATGGATGAGAGGTCAATGGATCAGATGTTAAGAAATTGGCCCCACTGTAACGCCACCCCTGAACCCTTGGCCTTCTGGCAGGGTAACGGATAATACTTTTTGTAGCGAAATATTACAGATTGTTGCGTTCGGTGAGAAAAATGAAACTGATCTGACCGTCATCCCGTAATCTGAAGGATGTCTATTTATTGAAATCGGCAGTCAGTCGGTAGCAGTGACCGTTGAGCGCTACGGGTTCAAGCCATCCCTAGAACAGACCGAATTTGTCTGTCTAGGGGGTTCCCATACCTTAAGGGCCAATTCGCTGTATCTGCCACTGAAAGCAGAAGTTAAAATTTGAACTTACGGAGATTCTGACGTGGCATTACCTTTGTTACAGTACGCTCCTAAGAGCCAAAACCAGCGGGTTGCTGGATATGAATTGGGAAGCGATGAGCAACCCAAAATCTATACCACCGAAAACCTTCCTTCTCCTACGGAGATGGATGAGGTGATTTGGGCCAGCTATCGCCAAATTTTTAGCGAACACCAAATCCTCAAGAGCAATCGCCAAACCTTCTCCGAATCTCAATTGAGATACGGTCAAATCACCGTTCGCGATTTCATTCGCGCTTTGGCGACCTCTGATGCGTTCGTGCGGCTCAATTACGAGACCAACAGCAACTACCGTTTCGCCGAAATTTGCGTACAACGCATTTTAGGCCGCGACGTTTACAACGAACGCGAAAAAATTGCATGGTCTATTGTCATCGCCACCAAAGGCGTTCAAGGCTTTATCGATGCCGTCCTCGATAGCGAAGAGTACCTGAACAACTTTGGGTACAGCACCGTTCCTTATCAGCGTCGCCGGATTCTCCCTCAACAGTCCAAAGGTGAAACTCCCTTTAACCTGAAGACCCCCCGTTATGGCGAATACCATCGCGCTCAGTTGGGCTTCCCACAAATCATCTGGCAAAGCCAAGTCCGCCGCTACGTTCCCCAAGACAAGGTGGCTCGTGCAGGCGATCCGTCCCTCTATATGGATATGGCCCGTAACCTGAGCAACGGGAAAGGTAACCCCCCCAGCCGTGTTTCTACGTTCAATATGAATTACGAAGCCCTGGTTCCCCGTAAGAAGTAATTGCATTTTGCTCTGTTGAGCAATGTAATTCCCTCAACCCTAAAGTTAGGGGCTGAAGTCTGGGAAGTTGTGGCAAGTTATCTTTGCTAAACCACAATTCTTAGTCTTTGGCCCCTAACTGTTTTAGGGGTCAGGAGGCCATTTTCTTCTCTTTACCCATTCTTCACGTTTCTATTTAAGCATTTGTGCGGGTAACTTATCTTAGAAGATTTACCCGGGCTGGATTTTCTACAATAGCTCCTCTCAAAACTGCTTTTTATAAGAGCATGGAACCGGATTATCTTTATTAAAACTTATTAATTTAGCTCTTGACAATTTGAGCTTAAATCGACTAAGACTGAACCGTAAAACAGTTTAAATTAATCTCTTTTAAACTGTCCCGAAGACTCAGACATCAGGTTGAAAATAACCATCAGGCAGGCATCTAGCCCCTAACCCCCATCAGGTGGGTTGTATTTTTCTACAACAGGGTCAGAATTATGATGGTTGATGTAAAGCAATTCTTTGATGCGACAAATCCGAGTAAGACACTATTTGTCGAAGATTCGGAACTGGATCAGAAATATTATATTGATTTTTCCTCCGTGCGCGGGGGCAAAATTATTGAAGATTTAAAGGATAACATTACCCTCTGGTCCCCAGAACAACCCACTTGTCAACTGTTTACAGGACATATCGGCTGCGGGAAGTCTACGGAATTACTGCGTCTCAAGGCAGAGTTAGAACAAGAAGGGTTTCATGTGGTCTATTTCGAGTCTTCTAAAGACTTGGAAATGGGTGATGTTGATGTGGGGGATATTTTACTGGCGATCGCCAAACGAGTCAGTGAAAGCCTTGATCGCCTCACCCTAGAAGAACCCAAACGCCTGAAAAGCATTCTGCAAGGGGCAGCTAAACTGTTACAAACCGAAATGGAGTTTGAGAAGTTTGAAATCGAGGGCTTGGGCAATAAAATTAGCGCCAGTAAAGAAGGGATAACGTTTGATGGCTTGGGTAATCAATTCAGCGCGGGTAAAGAAGGGATTACCATTGTAGCAATGGGGATTGCCAAAATTACCGCCAAGGTGAAACATAGTCCTCATCTACGCAGCAAATTAAGAGGATATCTGGAACCCCAAACCAATGGGATTATCGAGGCGATTAATAAAGAACTCCTGGAACCCGCGATCGCCAAGCTCAAGCAGCATGGCAAAAAAGGAATCGTGGCGATCGTGGATAGTCTGGACAGAGTAGATAGTGCACCCAAACCTTGGGGACGTCCTCAACAAGAGTACCTCTTTGTCGATCGCGGCGAACAGTTGCGATCTCTGCACTGCCACCTTGTTTATACCATGCCCCTACCGTTGCGTTTCTCCAACGACTTCGGCACCCTGATCGAGCGCTTTATTGCTCGTCCCCAAGTGCTGCCAATGGTCCCGGTACAATGTCGGGATGGGAGTGAGCACCTTGAAGGAATGAACCTCCTGCGCCAAATGGTCCTCGCCCGAGCTTTTCCAGATTTAGAACCTCTACAGCGTCTGGAAAAAATGACCCTAATCTTCCAAGATACCGAAACCCTCGATCGCCTCTGCCGGGTCAGCGGGGGTCACGTGCGCAATTTACTCCGAATGCTGAATGATGCCATTAAAAAACAACGGGGACTACCGATCTCCCGCCAAACCATTGAGGATGTAATTTGCGCTTACCGCAATGAACGAATGTTACCCGTCACCGATCTAGAGTGGGGGATGCTGCGGCGTGTCATGGAACAGAAAAAGGTGGCGGGAGATGATGGATATCAAATCCTAATCCGCAGTATGTTCGTTTATGAATATCGGGATGCAGAAGGGTTTTGGTTCGATATTAATCCAATTTTGGCAGAAGCGAAGGAGTTAGGCTGATGAGTGAGACGCTATCCGATGCGGAGGTTATAAATCAAAATCAGCAGACATTAGCCGAACTGATCTGGGCAATTGAAATGTCCCAGGGACAATTTAAGCTGATGTTAGTGCGGTGTAATTATATCACATTGCGAGATATACTGGTTCAACAATTGCATCGCGAGTGTTCCTTGAACATTTGCGAAATCGTCTTAGAACCGACGGTCAAGCAGGTGTATTCAACTTTAGGAGATCGCCTATGTGGCAAAACCCCAGATGCTTTGATGGTGTTTGGGTTAGAGTCTGTGATTGCTTTGGATGTGGTGCTAACTTCTCTGAACCAAGTGCGAGAAGAATTTAGAAAAAACTGCCCTTTTCCAGTCATATTTTGGATCAATGACGAGGTGTCAATCAAGTTGACGCGGTTAGCACCGGACTTTGAAAGTTGGGCCAGTTTGACTCACTTTGCGATCGCCCCAGATGACTTACTCTCTGCCTTAAAGGAGGAGAATGATCACCTGTTTGTGGAAATATTTGCTGCCGGAAATCAGCGATTTGTCACGAATCAGGAGATTTTTGGCAAGCGCTATCCGTTTGAAATGACCTTAGCATTGCAGGATTTGGACAAGGCTAAACAGCCGCTGAGTCCTGAATTACAAGCTGGTTTGCAGTTGGTGTGGGGTCGCGATGCTTATATGCGCGATCGCATGGAGGAAGCGTTAGATTGCTATCACAATAGTTTACAATTTTGGCAAGCTAGTGATATAAAAGGCTGTAAAGAGCGGGCGGGAGCGGTTTTTTATCATATTGGTTTGTGCTATCTTCGGGCCTCAGAACGCGATCGCAATCAGGATGAGAGTTATTGGAATCAAGCTCGACAGGCGTTTCAATCGGCTTTAGATTGCTTTGAGGAAGCGGGAAGACAGGACCTTGTCGGTCAGTTTATCGGTCAGCTTGGGGAAGTATTACGGCAGTTGAGTGACTATTCCAGTTTACAGGAACTCGCTCAACGTGCGATTAAATTGCATGAAACATTAGGAAATAGGGTACAGTTGGCGCGGGACTATGGATTTTTAGCGCAAGTCGCCCTATATCAGCAGGAGTGGAACCATGCTAAGGAATTAGCAGAAAAAGCCCTGGAAATTTTAGCGCTAGATTCTCAGCAGAAACAATATCAGGGATTATATTTGCTGCTATTGGCGCGGAGTTTGCGGCAACTGGGGGAACAAGAGGAAGCAGTCGATCGCCTGGAAGAGGCGGCAAAGGGTGACCCAGAGGATAATCCCCATTTATATATTGAGATTTTGGAGGAATTGAGATCGCTATACTATGAGCAATTGCAGTATGTAAAAGCGTTTGATCGCAAAAAAGAAAGACTGTCGATTGAGCAGCAGTTTGGGTTGCGGGCATTTCTGGGCGCGGGACGGTTGGAATCCCCACGACAAGCGCGATCGCAACCGATGCCAATGGAGTCTCCTAAAAGCGTCGCCGGAGAGATTGTTGCCTCGGGACGACAAAAGGATGTGGAACGATTAATCCAACGGATTGGCAGTACCCAATACAAACTAACAGTGATTCACGGTCAATCTGGGGTGGGGAAAAGTTCCCTCGTGCAAGCGGGATTACTTCCGGCATTGAAACAAACCGTGATAGGAGATCGGGATATATTACCCGTTTCCCAAGGTTTATATACGGATTGGGCGAAAACCTTGGGACAATTACTGGGTGAGGCCATGGCACAACGAGGGATTCAGATTGAGACTATTCCTGATTCAGTGGATAGTATCCTGGAACAGTTGCGTCAAAATGAATCGAATCATCTGCTCACGGTGCTGATTTTCGACCAATTTGAAGAGTTTTTCTTTATTTGTAAGGAACCGGAAAAGCGCTTAAAATTCTTTGAATTTTTGGGGGATTGTTTTCAGATTTCTTTTGTCAAAGTGCTGCTATCTCTGCGCGAAGATTATATCCATTATTTGTTGGCCTATAATTCACAGTGTGGATTTGAGGCGATTAATCATGATATTCTGAGTAAAAATACACTGTATGCCGTGGGAAATTTTTCAACGGCAGATGCAGCGGATATTATTCGGAGTTTGAGCGATCGGGCGCATTTCCCCCTAGAACCAGGATTAATCGAGGCAGTTGTCACAGATTTAGCGGAAAATTTAAACGCAGTCCGTCCCATTGAGTTGCAAATTGTAGGTGCACAACTGCAAACCGATGATATAACCACTCTGACTGAGTATCAGCAACTTGGACCAAACCCAAAAGAACAACTGGTCCACCGATATTTACAAGAAGTAGTCAGAGATTGCGGCCCCCAAAACCAAGAGATTGCCGAAATCATTCTGTATTTGCTCACCGATGAGAATAATACTCGGCCCCTCAAAACTCGGGCTGATTTGGAAACCGATCTGAAAGTTTTAGTAACGGATTTGGTGAACGAACCCGAGCGACTTGATTTAATCCTTTATGTGTTGGTGAATTCTGGGTTAGTGTTTTTGTTGCCCGAATGTCCGAGCGATCGCTATCAATTGGTTCATGATTATTTAGTTTCTTTTGTGCGCGCTAAGAAAGAGGAAAATATTGGCCAACTCAAGGCAGAATTGAAGAAGGCTCAAGCTGAAAAGGAACAAAGCGATCGCGAGTTGACTTTAGTTTTGAAACGTCAGCTCAAAGTTACTTTGGCTGCTGGTATGGTTTTAGCTATTTTAGCCGTGGGTGCAGTCGGTTTAGCTGTTCAATCTCGTCAATTAGCTGCGGATTTAAAAATCCAACAGGATAAAATTGAAAAAGCTAATAAACAACTCCAAGCTCAAAAAAATCAAGCGGAAGAAAATGCCAATCGGTTAAAAGAAGTGAAAGCTCAATTAGAGGCTGAACAGAAAACAGTCCTTGATTTTGCTCGAAATCAAGATTTGGCAAGTGTTGGTCGAGTGTTATCTACTTTAATTGCCGACTCTCAAACCCCATTTGACTATAGCAGTCTCCAGGAAAATTTGGCAAAAAGGGATTGGCAAAAAGCGGATGAAGAGACTTCTGAATTACTTCTGCGGATTGCCGGTTCCCAATCTGAACAGCAAGGATATTTTGATGTTAATGAGTATAAACAGTTCCCTTGTCAGGAATTAACACTCATCGATAATTTGTGGGGTGCTGCGAGTGGGAGGACCTTGGGACTGAAACTTCAATGGAGGATTTATCAAGAAACGGGAAAAAGTTGGGAAAAAATGTACGATCGCGTGGGATGGAAACCGTTAAATTCTAATAAATGGTTAGTAGATCAACAATTCAATAAATCTGAAAAGCGTTGGTCTTATGTAAATTCTGCACAGCCAAATTTTGAGAGTCCTCCCTTGGGTCATCTGCCGATTTTTTACGGAATTGCTGTGTTTGAAACACCCCCAATGAAGGATAAAGTCCGTCAACGTCAAATTCAGGAGTTGCTGTCTCGCTGTTGGCCAGAAAATCAGTAAGCTGGGGTGAAGGGAATAGGAGGAAAGCTTAATCGCACTCCTCCCCCTCCCCTTTCTCCTACGTCAAAATCGCCCCACCTAACAACTTCTGATACCGCTTATCTAACTCACTCTTTAATACCGGCCATCTCTCCAAAGTCGGGTCTTTGTTAATCACCTTTTCTGCTGCATCTCGGGCTAAAATTAATATCTCTTTATCCTCCACTAAACTCGCCAAGACAAAATCTGGGACTCCTGATTGTCTCATTCCCATGACTTCCCCGGGTCCGCGTAATCTCATGTCCATTTCGGCAATTAAAAAGCCGTCTTGGGATTGTTCCATGACGTTGAGGCGTTGACGGGCGTCTGCTGTTGCTTTAGGATGGGTCATTAAGATACAATAGGATTTATCTGCACCCCGTCCGACTCGTCCTCGCAATTGGTGCAATTGTGATAGTCCAAATCGTTCGGCATTTTCAATTAACATGACGCTGGCATTGGGAACGTCTACCCCCACCTCAACCACGGTGGTAGAGACTAAAATTTGAGTATGTCCATCGCGAAACAGCCCGATCGCCTCTTCTTTTTCCGCTGAACTCATTCTCCCATGCAGCAATCCCACTTTAAATTCTGGGAAAATTACTTCTTGCAGTCTTTGATACTCTTCTATTGCCGATTTTAAATCTAATTTCTCTGATTCTTCGACTAACGGTAAAACCACATAAATCTGTCTCCCTTGAACCACTTCCCGTTTGATTAAATCATAAGCATGGGTGCGTTCTTTGCCGGAGAAAATAGTCGTTTGAATCGCTTGTCTTCCGGGAGGCAATTCATCGATTTGACTGACGTCTAAATCCCCATGTAATGTTAGGGCAAGAGTGCGGGGAATGGGAGTAGCCGTCATGGTTAAAACATGAGGGTCTTCGCCTTTTTGTTGCAGTTTCGCCCGTTGTCCAACTCCAAATCGATGCTGTTCATCAATGACAATTAAGCCGAGTTTATGGAAGTTTACCGGGTCTTGAATTAAGGCATGGGTTCCCACTAATACGGGTAATTCTCCGGTTTCTAATTGGGGGAGAATTTGTTTCCGTTTAGCCGCTTTTGTGGACCCGGTGAGGAGTTCGACGGGGAGATGCAGGAGGTTAAACCAACTGACTAATTTTTTATAATGTTGTTCGGCTAAAACTTCCGTGGGTGCCATGAATGCGGCTTGATATCCGGCTTGAATGGCGGCTAATATGGCAACGACGGCTACGATGGTTTTACCGGCCCCCACATCCCCTTGGACGAGTCGATTCATGGGTTTGGGTTTTTGCAAGTCTTCGAGGATTTCTGCAATGACTCGCTGTTGAGCATTGGTGAGTTTAAAGGGGAGGAGTTTATAAAATTGATTGATGACTTTGCCTTTCCCGGACAGGACTGCGCCGGTTTGGGTTTCTCGGAGTCCTTGGCGACGATGGAGGAGTCCGAGTTGCAGGTAGAAGAATTCGTCGAAGACAAGGCGGCGACGGGCGATTTCGAGGATATCCCGATCGCGCGGAAAATGGATTTGAGAAACGGCTTCCTGTAATGGGATCAATTCATAGCGCGATCGCAGGGAGTCCGGCAGAGGGTCACCCAGTAAGCCGACATGAGGGATGACACTCTGTACCCCTTTTCTCACAATGTCTGCGGTAATGCCTTCGGTTAACGCATAAACGGGGACAACTCGTCCTACATTGAGGGATTCGATGGTGCCGCTTTCATCCAAAACTTCGAGTTGGGGATTATCCAGGGATAGGCCATATTTGCTACTCTTCACCAACCCAGATGCAGCAACGATCGCACCTGTCGGATACAGTCGCTTTTGGATTTCTTGCCACCCGCGATTGCTTTGGCGACCGGCAAAAAATCGACAGAGTTTGATTTGTCCGGTACTATCTTTGAGGACAATATTTAAAATGGTTAATTTTTTATTGCGCGGACTGCTAAAGCAATCACACCGTTTAACTGTTCCGATTATAGTGACAGTTTCTCCGGCTTCGAGTTCTTTGATATTAACCTGACGGGCATAATCAATATGGTCCCGAGGAAAGTTGTAAAGTAAGTCATAAACGGTATAAAGCCCTAATTTTGCTAGTTTATCGGCGTTACGCGATCCAATGCCGCTGACTTGACTTAAGGCTTGATTGAGGGAGATTTGAGAACTGGAACGGTTGGAGTTGAGGGGGGGGGTTGAGAGGGAACGCGCCGGGGATGGTTCTGTTTTTTCGACGACCTGATACTGTTTGGAGGCCGAATTTGCCGCAGTTCTCGTGGTGGTACAGACGCGTTCCATATCTAAGAGAAATCGCCGGGTATCTCCTAGCAAATTTTGTCGCTGTTCTAGGGTAAGTTCTGGATATCGACCATATTCTGCGGCTAAGGTTTGCCAACGACGAATATCCGCAGATACGAGGTTTGCGGGTGAGTTTTTTAAACTAATTTGAATAAACTCGCTAAAGCGATATTGACTTCCGACAACATCGGTAAATCCGCGTTGTGCTTCGACAGACAAGGCTTTTTGTAATCGCCCCCAATCTACTGATTCGGCGTTCACGGTTTCCCCCTACAGAATTATTCGTCAAACCAGCTTGCACGCCACGCAGCTTCTGCTTGGGCGATCGCTCGTTCCCGTTGTTTTTGATGATAGTCTCGTTTGAGTGAATTTAACCGCCCCGATAGGTTCCGAATTTGGCCTCGGGAAGCGCTGACTCGGGAATCGGCAAATTCAATATCAGTTAATCTTAAATGAACGGCCATGATATGCACGGGTCCTTTGATCAGGGCAGCTAAACCCGGCATGGGGGGCAATTCTTCTGTCCCTTGAGCTTCTAGGGTCAGGGTAATAAGATTGGGTGGACCTCCCATCGCCTCGCTATGGGGAAGTTTTTCAGTGGCTTCTAATAACATAGCCGGTACATTTTGGGAGCAAATTCCGGAGGATTGTAGGGCCTGGTTGGTTTCATGGGAGACTTGTTTCAACAGATCCACAATTCCCGATTCTATCCGATCTTGCCACTTGGCTAAGTTTTCCGGGTCGGCAATTTCTTCTAGGGGAGTGAGTTCCTCTTCAACTAAGGTAATGTCCTCAGCGGGGGTTCCCTCCTCGGAAAGACCTTCTACGATGAGCACAACGGGGGACTCTTCGGGTTTGGGGTCTTCCAAAAGGGCGATCGCCTCGGTTTGGGCTTCCTTGACAATAGACCTCAGCTTTTCTTGCAGTTGTTGTTTTTGGGTTAAAGTTAATTCCAGAAATTGCTCGGGATATCCTTGGGTACAAATATGATATCCTGCTAAGATTAATTGCTGGCGTATGGCTTGTCCCAAGGCAATCAAATAATGAGCGTAAGTCTTCTGAAATTGTCCCGCTAGGTTTTGCGCTGCCTGTTCTAGCTCTGCAATATCTTGGTCAATAATATCGAGGGGTCTTGCCATAGCTTTTAATTTATATCGGATATCAATAAACGTTTTTTCTAAAAGATAGTGGCTATAAAAATATAAGACAAGTCATGCTATGGTTTGTCCTGTCACCCACATCTTGACATTAATAGTATTTTTCCCCCTAGGCAGTCGGTACAGTATAAAAAAGATAAACCTAGTTTTTCTACCCAATCTCTACCTAAAAAGCAACTGAATTAAGGCCAAAAATCTAGTAACCGTCCTATTTGATTGGAGAATTGATGCTCTTAACTAGGGATGTAAAGCGATATGTAGAGGCAGTACAAGAACTGCCTCTACAAAGCCAGAAGTAGGGGATAGAGCCCCTACTCTGAATTCAAGTTATTTTCTACCCAATTGGGCAGCTACTTCGTCGGCAAAGTTGGTTTCTTCTTTTTCAATCCCTTCACCCAATACAAAGCGGGTAAAGCGACGCACGCGAATGTTTTCACCTAATTGAGAAATCACTTGCTTGATCAACTCGGCAACAGTGATGTTCTGATCCCGAATGTAGGGCTGATCCAGGAGAGTGAGTTCTTTCAGACGTTTATCGATCCGTCCTTGGACGATTTTTTCTTTGATGTTATCCGGCTTGTTGCCTAAATCGTCCCGTCCCATTTCGATGGACTTTTCGTTTTCTGCAATCTGGGCGGGAATGTCTTCTAAGCTGACGTATTCGACGTTGGGGCAGGCTGCAACTTGCATGGCAATATTGCGAACTAGAGCCTGGAATTCTTCACGCCGCGCTACGAAATCGGTTTCACAGTTTACTTCCACCAGGACGCCAATTCGACCTCCGGTGTGAATGTAGCTATCCACCAGTCCCTCGGCTGCCACGCGCCCTGCTTTTTTCTCCGCAGAGGTGATCCCTTTTTGCCGTAGCCATTCTACGGCTTTATTCATGTCTCCATCGTTTTCAGTGAGCGCTTTTTTGCAGTCCATCATGCCTGCGCCGGTTTTTTCGCGCAGTTCTTTGACCACTTTTGCAGATATGTCCGCCATTTTCTCTTCGTTTTTATCGCTTTACAATGTCCCAGAATTCTGGGGTTTTGCCATCTGCCTTTAGCGTAAGAATAGACGATTGAAGTGTCGCCGGGGAACTTTAGTCTGGGCTGTTTCTGCGGCTTCTGGATCAAAAAAGTATGGCGGGTAAATTTACCGGGTCTACTTTCTTGATCCAAAAGCTGGTGCTTACTCAGTCCAGGGGTTCATGGCGATCGCTTTTATTTATCGTCGCTTTCTTCTTCGCCATCGGGTTGATAGGCTTCTTCCCCTTCTTCGTCATACTCGTACTCGCCCTCTACGCCGTCGTAGTCGTATTCTTCGTCTTGACCACTAGAATCGACTTCTCCATGACGGCCTTCGTAGATGGCATCGGCAAGTTTTCCGACGATTAATTTAATCGAGCGGATAGCATCATCGTTACCTGGAATGGGAATATCTGTAAAATCGGGGTCGCAGTTGGTATCCAACAAGGACACGATTGGAATATCCAGTTTTTGACATTCCTGCACGGCGTTATATTCTCGGCGCTGATCCACGATCACTACGATGTCGGGGATCTTTCTCATGTTTTTGATGCCGCCGAGGTATTTTTGCAGCTTGCTGAGTTCTCGCCGCAACATGGAGGCTTCTTTTTTCGGACGCCGATCCATTGCGCCGGTGTCTTCCATGCGTTCTAATTCTTTGAGGCGATCGGCGCGGGTCTTGATCGTCGTCCAGTTAGTCAGCATTCCGCCCAACCATCGTTGGTTGACGTAGTAAGCCCCACAGCGGGAGGCTTCTTGAGCAATGATTCCTGCCGCTTGGCGCTTGGTTCCTACGAATAAGACTTTTTCCCCACGCTCAGATGCCAATCGCATATAGTCGTAGGCCTCTTCCATTAACTGTGCGGTCTGCACTAGGTCAATGATATGGACGCCGTTACGCTCGGTAAAAATATACGGCGACATTTTGGGGTTCCATCGTCGGGTCTGATGCCCAAAGTGAACCCCTGACTCTAACAGTTGAGCCAGCGAAACTACTCCCATTTTTTTCTCCTGATTCGGGTTAATCCTCCATCCGAGCGGATTTCTAGGTCGCGATCGCGCCTTGGAAACACCCGAAACCCCGGATGTGCGAGATTAGACAACTTTACTAGAATAACACGACTGCATTACTTCTAACGCTTTTATTTTTACCCTTCTGCTGAGTCTGGGTCTCGGACCTATCCCTCATCCTCCGGTCTGCTCCAGGGTTTGACCGCTTGGAGGCCCCCACTCAGTCCGGAGTTCCCTCGGTTGGTCTCCTTCTGTTGGTCACCGTAGAATCTATTCGTTCTGTTGCCCATCCTGGATTTTCTCGGCTTCTCTATCTATAGAGGTAGTAAATGAATACTTTTTTGAGACACACCTACCTAAAGATTGATTTAATTTTAAGTCTTCTCTTTCTTTAGAAAGATTATTAAAAAGTTTCTTCAAGACTTAGGGGGAAGCCTGTTAATAATTTGCGGGTTAGACTCCTAGTCAATTCACAGGCTCTTTACCTAAATTTTACAGTTTATTCCGTAATTACACGCACCTCAATCCCTTTTACTGCCTTGATTCTGAAGAACAATAAGTAGAAAAACTTATTAAAAAAATGATATTGCTTTAGTAAAGTTCAGTAAAAACACTGGGCAGATGAATTGGTAAATTTTAAAATGTTCAAATATGATGCAATTTGGTCATTCAATCCAGTCTGTTGCTGTCTTTTCTTTGAGAGGGGGATGCAGGAAATAATCCCTCCTTGAAAGAGTTGTTTTTAAATAATTTTGTTTGCTGCTTCTTTAAGACCTAACACCGATTTCCAAATTTAGGGAGAAAATCATGAATGCAACTCTTTTAACCCGTTCCACGTTGGCTATCACTGGCGCAGTCTTCAGTTTAGGTGCGATCGCCATTCATCCCGCTTCTGCCGCACGCATTACTTATGATTTCTTTATCTCTGTTCGCGACCTATCTGCTCCCCTAACCGGACGGTTTAGCTATGATGAAGCCACTGAAGTGAATACCTTCTATGACTTTGGTGACTACGGTTTCCCGCCGTGGGGGGTGTGGACTTATGAAGTGAAACAATACGAGGTCGATTTCATAGAATTCTCCTTCCTCGATCAAGTTTATACCCAAGCGGATGCCCTATCACCGATTTCATTTAGTATGCACTATGCAGATACTCAGGAAATTGGAGAAGTTTTATCTTGGGAAACAGAGGACTTTAGGTTTACGGGCGGAGGTTATAGAATGGAAGCGGTTTGGACCGGATTTCAGGGCAAAAAAACCAATCTCTATGATTCTTGGTCTGTTGATTTTTCCCGAGTCCAAGAAGAACCGACATCCGTTCCAGAACCCAGCATCCTCGGTGCATTCTCAGTTGTAGGTATTGCTGGACTTTTGTGGAAAAAGCGGGTGAAGGCAGTAGAATAATTTGGAAAACTAGGAGAGCCGATCGCCTCTTCACTCCTTACTTTTTTCCCTCTCCATTTGCTGCTGCATAAACGGCTTGAACATTGTACCAGTTTAAGAAAATTCGGGCCACTTCTAAGGCAATCTGGGATTTTCCTTGGTCTATCAACCATTGTAAAAATCCGGCCATTGTCCGTTCGTTTAAGCTCCCTCCCAGGGACAGAATACCCCATAAAATTCGATGCAATACCGTCATTTGAATCATCATCCGTACTTCCCAAGTGGGATGTTTTTTGTAAAAGACCACTCCCATTTTTCCTCGTTCAATTTCTCGGTTAATAGCCCCAGGTAAATCATCCAAGGTAAAGGGGGGATGCCAATGATATCCGGCTGCTTGGGGACATTTTATCAATTTTAAGCCTAATTTTTTCAGGCGAACTCCCAGTTCTAAGTCTTCCCACCCATACAGGGAAAAGGAAGGGTCAAATCCTCCCGCTTGTAGTAACCATTTTCGGGCGATCGCCACGTTCCCTGTTGCAAAATAAGCGGCGGAAAAATCAGTGATTTTATAAGGTTCTGCGGTGGGATTATCAAAATTGCAGGTATTAATTACATGACCATAGGTAAATAGGCGATCGCTTCCTATTTTCTCCTCTCCCTCCCTTAAACCCTCGGCATGAGCTTGGATGAAATTTTCAGTTACTACTAAATCACTATCAATAAAAATAATTATCTCCCCTCGGGCTGCTTCTATTCCCCGGTTTCTCGCTGTCGCCGGTCCTTGATGAGCTTGTTCCAGCCACCGCACATGGGAAAAGTCTTGCCGATTTTCGGCTAACCATTCTAAGGTTCCATCGGTTGAACCATCATCGATGACGATGACTTCATAGCCGCTAATTTGACAGTCTGCTTTAAACTTTTGCCCTTCTACTGCTCGCAAGCATTTCTCTAAAATCGGTCGGCGATTATAGGTTGGAATAATGATGCTAAAAAACACGGTTTCCCCTCAAACAACAAATCTAGACTCTCGCGATCGCTGCTATGCGCCAATCTCCTCTATTTTAGAGGGTTGTCTCTTCCCGGGAAAAGAGTTGTCTCATATCATAGGGCGGCGGATTTGTCAAGGGGGGGGATTTAAGCTGGTGGAAAAACTTGTGCAAGAAGGGTGATGGTAGGGAGTGGAATTTTGGGGCTTGCCGGGGATTGGATAACGATTTTTCTAGGGTTTTGGCTGCTGCAAGCGGTGTCTTCCTGAAATTAGACACAGTAACCCCTTGGTTTCCTCCCTAATTATAGCCTACAAACCTTGTCAATGCGTGGATGGATTTTGGCAATTTTTAGAGGAATTTAGGAATTTGAATTTGAAGATTTAATTGAATTTAGAGAGTTATTAAGGTTTAGCTAATGAATCGAGTCATCTTGCCGGGGTTTTAGGTTGCCAACTTGAAATAAAAGATTGTATGTTAACAACAATACAAAGAGTAGGGATATTTACTTTCTAAGAAAGAAAGAAACGGCTGAAGTCGTTAATAAAAGATTTATACCTCATTCGATGCCATTGTGATGGAGGAGACTGAGGAACCCAAAACCCGAGAGGGCGGAGATCGCCAGCCAGGTGAAGGCTAAACCGATGACTTCGCCAAAAAATAGGCCGGTGATAGAGCGGAGGATGCCGCCAACTGCCCATCCAGAGGGTAAGGCAACTGCCCAACTGAGGGAGGAGATAGGTATCCACCAGGCGGCGTTAGAGAAGTAGCGATTGAGGACAAACCATTGCCCTAAGCCTAGGACAGTGCCGACGATTGCGCCATCGATCAAGCCATAGAGCAGGCGGATAGTCAGGAGTTCGGTGCGAGGTGCGATCCAACCCAGAGCACCGAGACTGCTACTGCCAATGAGTACCCAAGCGGTGATGGTGGCAATGATCCACCAGGTAATCTGGTAGAGTCTTCGTCGCAGGACTAGCCATTGGGCGATCGCAATGACACTGCTCCCGACTGCGCCAGAGATAGCCCCCAGGTGAGGTCTGACGCCGATTTCTACAAACAGTAAACTGACTAGAAAACCCAGCCCTGTAGCCAACACCCACTGAAACCAAAAACTCCATCCAAAGAGGATAGAACTTTTAGGATTAGGAACATTAAGTTGTTGGGGGACCGGGAGATTGGACGACATGAATTGAGACCTGGAAAGCCTAGGGGGTGGGTTGAGAAAATAGGTCTCGGAATGCCTTTCGACGTTCTGGGGGTGACTCTGGGGTGAGATAACTCCATAGGGTTTCCCAATAGAAAAAGGATACCCCATCTAAGCCGCGATCGCGCACAACTTGGACCTGTTCCTGGATTTGTTTCATAGGGACAGACCGTCCCAATGTGCCGGTGAGGATGCCAATGCCAACGGGAATTTTCTGTTTCGCTGCCTGGATTGCCGGTTGTGTTAATTCGGTTTGAAATGCGTTTAAATCATTGCGATAGACCTGCACTAGCAGTTCATCTACCCAACCGCGTTTTACCCAGGTTTCCCAATCTTGGAGATATTTGCGATAGGCAAAGTCTTGGGAGTTGGGAGAAAGGGAGACAATGCAATCGGGATTGACGGATTTAATTGCTTGATACAGGGTTTCCATAAAGGTCGAAATTTTATCTGCACGCCAGCGCATCCAGTCAGCATCAAAGGGATTATCCGGTGGGGATGAACCTTGATGTTCTTGGCGATAAAGGTTGAGGGTAAAGCTATCATAACCGGATTCTACGGGCATTCCAAAATGGTCATCCAGTTGAATGCCATCGATAGGGTATTGGGTGACTAATTCTACAATTAGGTCAAGGATGAAGTCTTGGACATCAGGATGTAAGGGGTTTAGCCAAACATTTTGGGGAACTAGAAATTGTTGCCAGTTTTGCTTAGGAGGTGGTGGGTTGGGAATAGTAGTGGGATTGAGTTCATCGGGGATTTCGGTTTGAGTTTTTTGACCTTGTTGGGTTTCACTTAACCATTGTGGGTGTAATTTAGCTAAGTTAGAGGTGCGGGGGGTCATGAATCCATATTCAAACCAGGGAATGACTCGAATGTTATGGCGATCGCCTAATTTAAGAATTTGGTCCAGCAGATCTGCGCCTAAATGAAAAAGGCTTAACATTGGTGCTTGAGACCTTCCTGTTTCTCGTTTAGCAACTGTACTTTGATAAAAGGTATTTCCTCGGTTCCATACCACTGGGTAAAGGGTATTAAAATTTTGTTTGGCAAGTTGATGCATGGCTAGATGTACTCCCCAGGGGGTAAACAGTACCCCGCTGGCAACATTTGTTAACCACACGCCTCTAATTTCCATAGAGGCGGGAGTTTCCGGTTTGGTTGCTTCTAAGGATAAGGAAGGAAATAGGAACCAGGCAATTGCTACGCCTAAAATTATTCCGTATGCCCACCGGATCCAGTTTTTTTCACTCATCAATCTCAACGATACTCGATTAAAAATTAGCCCCGGGTTAATTTTATCATCATCCTATAACAATTTTAAAAATTTTAAATTAGGTCGAATTAAAGACGAGATTGGGGTTTATTATTTCCGCAACCCAGAGGCTTAAATTTGAAGGTTGTCTTTTTTATGGGTTTGCGATCGCACGGGTACAGGTGAAATAGCCGGTTCTGAAAATAAGGCTTGAAAACTATTACGCCGCTGTTCAGGAGATTCGGATGCCACCTTTCCCCACAAACTTTCCCAGTAGAAAAAGGCGAATCCCGCAAATCCGCGATCGCGGGCAAACTTAACCCGATCTTCTATCTCAGTAAAGGCAATTGGACGTTTCATAGTGCCACTTAAAATACCCACTCCTACCCGAGTCAGATTGCGGGCATACCAAACCGTTGAAATATCTAGTTCTGCCTCAAATCGACTTAACTCCGAATGATACACCTGTAAAAACAACTCATCAATCCATCCCGCTTCCACCCAGGTTAACCAATCTTGGAGATAGTGACCATAAGCAAAACTTTGAGAATTGGCAGCGAGGGAAATTGCACAATCGGGATTGACAAATTGGACCGTTTGGTAGATGCGTTCCATAAAATCATTAATCTTGTTCGCCCGCCAGCGTACCCACTCAGCATTATAGGGATTACTAGGGGGAGAATTTCCCCAATGTTCGGCTTGATAGAGGGCGATGGTGTAAGGGTCATATCCCAACTCAACCGGCAGGCCAAAATTATCATCAAATTGAATCGCATCAATGGGATAATTAGCTACTACTTCCACAATTAACCGCAGGAGAAAATTCTGCACTTCCGGATGCAAGGGATTTAACCAAACCTGCTGAATCGTTAAGGGATTTTCCGTAAAAATTGGCGCTAATTCTTCCTCCCGCAGGTTTTGGCTATTATCGGGATGTCGGGTTACCCAATCCGGGTGACGCTTCACTAATTCGGAGTTTGCCGGTGCCATAAACCCATATTCAAACCAGGGAACCACCCGCAATCCCAAAGACTGCCCATCGGCAATAATTTCCCCGAGGACGTCGGTTTTGCCCCGCATTAGGGAAAGTAACCCGTCCTGCGATCGCCCAGTCACCTGCTTTGAGGCTATACTCGGATAAAAAGTCTGTCCCCGATTCCAAACCACGGGATAAACTGTATTAAAATTAAGATCCGAGAGTTCCTGCAAGGCGTGATGAACCGCCCCAGGCACAAACAAGACATCACTCCCCACATTGGTCAGCCAGACCCCGCGAATTTCTTCCCGGGCTGGAGTTTCGGGTTTAGCACTATTTGGGATAAAACCCATCGCCCAGGCAACTGCCAACAGTAAACCCAAGGCGACATTCAAGCATCGGCGAACTTTCCGGTTCATTTCGTGAACACACTTAACCGCTGATATGGACCTACCCTGTCAAACTTTATGAAAACACCCATCTAAATCTGTGATCTCTAGTCGTTAATTTTTGTTAAGATTAACCCAACACAGCCAACACCGGACGGATAGTGCGGCCCCCAGATGCCCCGATCGCGTCTGATTTTTCCGGATCCGTCGCTGAACTTGCCTTTGTTCCATCTGCCTTGGAGATATTGGATGCTACGACTCGAACATATTAGTAAAATTTACCCGACTGGCGAAGTTCTCAAAGATATTAACTGGGAAGTCAAACCGGGCGATCGCATTGGTTTAGTCGGCGTCAACGGGGCCGGAAAATCTACCCAACTCAAAATCGTGGCTGGGGAAATCGAACCCACTGCCGGAGAAATTATCCGTCCGACAAATCTACACATCGCCTACCTCACCCAAGAATTCGAGGTAGACCCCACTTGCACCGTCCGGGAAGAATTTTGGACAGTATTTAAAGAAGCAAACCAAGTTCAGCATGACTTGTTGGACGTCCAACACGCCATGCAAACCGCTTCCGAGGCAGAACTCGACAAACTGATCAACAAACTCGATAAACTGCACCGCAAATTTGAAGCCTTAGATGGTTATACCCTAGAAGCGCAAATCGAGAAAATCCTGCCCGAAATGGGATTCGTCGCCGAAGATGGCGATCGCCTCGTCAGTGCCTTTAGTGGGGGCTGGCAGATGCGGATGAGCTTAGGCAAAATTTTGTTACAAAGTCCTGACTTATTGCTGCTGGATGAACCGACAAACCATCTAGACTTAGAAACCATCGAATGGTTAGAAACCTACCTCAAGGGATTAATCACCCCAATGGTCATCGTTTCCCATGACCGGGAATTCCTCGATCGCCTCTGCACCCAAATCGTCGAAACCGAACGGGGCGTCTCCAACACCTATCTCGGCAACTATTCCTCTTACTTAGAGCAAAAAGCCTTCAATCGCGACGCCCAACTGAGTGCCTACGAACGCCAACAGAAAGAACTAGAAAAACAACAAGTCTTTGTTGAGCGGTTCCGTGCCAGTGCCACCCGCAGTACCCAAGCCAAAAGCCGAGAAAAACAACTCGACAAAATTGAACGTATAGAAGCCCCCGAAGGCACCTTAAAAACCCTTCGGTTCCAATTTCCCCCAGCCCCCCGCAGTGGACGAGAAGTCGTAGATATCAAAAACTTAGTCCATACTTACGACGACAAAATCCTGTTTTTAGGCACCGATTTGTTTGTCGAACGAGGCGATCGCATTGCCTTTTTAGGACCCAACGGTTCAGGCAAATCCACCCTGCTGCGCATGATCATGGGCATGGAAACAGCCAAAGAAGGCAGCATCCAACTCGGACAACATAACGTCATTCCCGGCTATTTTGAACAAAATCAAGCCGAAGCCTTAGAACTCACTAAAAGCGTCATGGATACCATTCATGACGAAGTACCCGAGTGGAAAAACGAAGAAGTTCGCACCTTACTGGGACGATTTCTCTTCAGTGGAGACACCGTATTCAAACCCGTAGAAGCCCTCAGTGGCGGAGAAAAAGCCCGTTTAGCCCTAGCTAAAATGCTCTTGCGTCCCGCCAACCTCCTCCTCCTAGACGAACCTACAAACCATCTAGACATCCCCGCCAAAGAGATGCTAGAAGAAGCCCTGCAAAACTACGATGGCACGGTTATTATTGTCTCCCACGACCGTTATTTTATCTCCAAAGTCGCCAATAAAATAGTCGAAATCCGCGACGGCGAATTCCGACCCTACCTCGGAGACTATCACTACTACCTCGATAAAATAGCCGAAGAAAAAGAACAAGAACGCCAATCCAAAATAGCCTCCGAGAAAGCCACCAAAAAAGCCGCAAAACAATCTAAAGCTGCTGCTAAAAAATAGTGTTTGTGTGTTCCCACCCTTCAGAGTGCGGGTGGGAACACACAAACAAAACCCTCCTACGCAGGCTAAAATTCCCCCTTCTCCGAGAAATCTTCCTCAGTGAAAATCCGTGAAATCAGTGGTTAAAATCCCCCATCCCCAAAATCACTTATAATAATGCCCATAACTTGCCACCACATTCGCCGACCATAACGTACAATTGGGCGGAGAACTCCCCGCAGGAACCAAAGTCCCTTCAATCCGAGTTGGTGAAACCATCACCCCCTCAAATTTCATCATGCCACCTTGACAACAAGACCCCGTATAATACATCGTCCAGTTGACTTGATTTCCCTCAACCGTCCCAAATATTTCCGCATCTTGACAAGCATTTGAATTCGTATCCAGAATTCGCCCCGATAATTCTATCCCGCGTTGTTCCAGGGAAGTGAGCATCCAGTAATTCCTTTGGGTACTCACATTTGAGTTTGTATGTGCAGTCACTTCAATGGCAAGCCTCCATTGTCCACTCACAGGACCTAAATTGTTTTGGCTGATTTGGATTGACTGCTGTTTCGGCAAGGGTTTAATCCCTAAATCTCGGGCATCCGCACTCATGATACCCACCCCAAACAGGAATCCCACACTTGAAAAAACGCCAAGGGATTTTAATGAATTTAATCTCACAATCCTTCTCCGAGAACACCAAAGTTGATAAGTTCACCCTATCGGGGTTCTCAGGGAGGAGGATTTTTTTTGACCTGATGTGAACTTTTGTTAAAAAACCTTGATTTTTAGCCCGATTTACGATATGTTCCCCCATACTGGGTACTCGGTACTTGCTCTCCCTTGTGCCAAGCGAAACCACGCACGGAGCGACTGGCGCGGATACCCATCTTGTAGTATTCGGTAAGGGCGCGATTAAAGGTGGTGTATTGCTGCCGAATTACTGGATTTTTGAGCGCGACAAATTGGCAGATAAATAGGGTAAATCCAAACCAAGAAAAGGTCACTTTGTTATAAACAAGCTGATTTTTAAGTTGGATCTCTTGCGATCCTTTCAGTTCCTGGTAGCTGCCATCTTTGTTCAAGTTCTCCAATTGCTCTTTTAACAATCCGGCTGCCGTTCTCCATTTCTTCACCGGAACGTCATAATAGGGTTCTAATGACCACTCGATGGGTGCATTAACTTCTTCTTCGAGGGTTTTTGAAAATAATTCCCAGGGGGTGGCAAAGGGATAGGGTGTTTTAAACCCCGGGGACAACAATTTATGCCAGAAGGGTAAAATGTAGAAGAATTTGGGATGCTTCTGAGAGTGTTGATAAATTGCCTGATGCCATACTTGTAGAGAAGCATTGGCAATTTTAATCAGTTGCCATTGTTCTCGATAGAGATTGACTCTTAAGTTAATTAAGTCATGTTTATGTTGGGAAATTTTGCCCGGATCTAAGGCATCGGCAATAGGGTCACCCGATCGCCTGATATATTTTGATCGCCAACAATCGGCAATCATCTGCTGATTGGTCCTGGTGTTATGCCATTCTGCCTGTTGTTGCGGGCTTTGACACTGTTCTAACAGGCGATCGCTGGGTAAACTAGCGATTAACTGGGCAATTTGCTCGTATTCATCCCCGTTACTTGGATTCATATTTTCTACGCCGATCGCAGCTTTTTCCGGCTAATTATACCAAATGCGGTGCAATTTATATAAATATCTTCATTTCCCGGGATAAAAACCCTGTCGCCGGTACTATTCTCCCCATAAACCGCGCAATATCTTTGCTAATTATACCAGGATGAGGATTTTTTGCAAGGACCGCGATCGCTTAAATACTGAAAATATCTCACTCCGGTTGAGGGTTGGCGATCGCTGCGTTATCCCCTGAAACCTCCGAAGATATAAATATAGTATTCCAGGAGAAAACTCCCATGAAAACCACCCTTTTAAAAATCGCTGCATTTTCTATCACTCTACTCTGTGCCACCCCTGCTATCGCACAAAATACCGCCCAAATCCAGCAATTAATCGAAACCAATCTCTGTGCCGCTTGTAACCTCGCTGACGCTGACTTAAGGGGCGAACATCTCATTGGTGCCGATTTACGAAATGCTAACCTCTCCGGTGCCAATCTCCAAGACGTCAACCTCGAAGGTGCTGATCTGACGGGGGCAAATTTACAAGGTGCGAATCTTACTGGGGCCTTTATCAACAGTGCCACCTTAACCCGTACCAATCTGGAAGGGGTAAATCTAACCGATGCCAATCTCTCCTTTGCCAATCTTACCGATGCTAACTTAACTGCCGCCGATTTATCCAATATCAATTTAATCGGTGCCAACCTTCAAGATACGGTAATGCCCAAGGAAATGTTAGGATTTGCTCCTTAATAGGGTCCTTCTGCTAGTTTTCCTCAAAAATAGCTGGGGTTATCCCCATGCCGCAGGTATTCGAGCAACCGTTATCGACCCCATGCCAGACCCCCAATCAAAAGCGCGATCGCCGCTGGGGTGCGATCGCGCTCTACACTTTACACTTTTGTTTATTATTTTATTGGTTCAGCTAAAAGAGCAGGTTTCCTGCTATTCAGCGCCACCCATCAACTTCTTGAGCGAAGTTAGACCTTTTTTAACCCGACGAGACACCGTTACCGAACTAATCCCCATCCGTTCCGCTGTTTCTTTCTGAGTCAAATCATGCAGGAATACGAACTCTAAAACATTGCGAGTCCCTTCCTCTAATTTTCCTAGGGCCAATTGCAAGCGAATTTGGTCTTCCTGGGCTAGCTGAAAACTGCGATACCCCGCATCGGGCACTAATTCCCCAAGGGATGCTGCGCCTTCTTCATCATCCTGAACTGGAGCATCCAAACTCAGGGGGGCTCGGTTGCGACAGGCGAGTTTAATTTCTTGCCATTCCGTTACGGGAATATGTAAGGCAGATGCCACTTCCATATCCGATGGATGGCGATTTAGACTTTGTTGCAGTTTTTGAATTTCCTTAGTTGCCTGTCTTTGCAGGGTCAACCAATGGCGCGGAATCCGTACTGATGGACTTTTATCACGCAGATAGTGCTGAATTTCCCCTCTAATGTAGGGGACAGCAAAGGAACTAAACGCGTGTCCCTTGGACATATCAAATCGTTCGATCGCCCGAATTAAGCCCAAGCATCCCACTTGCAGGAGGTCATCATAGGTTTCCGTGCACTGTTGCATCCAGTGATGGACCTCTTTGCGAACTAGCCCTATATTCAGTTGGACGATTTGATTCCTGAGTTTCGTTGTTGGAGAGGTTTGGTATTCTCGAAGGAGTTCCAAACTCTCACTCTTGAGTTCTTTACTGACTGTTGTAAGCATTTTGACACCCCGGTAGGTCGCTCCCTAGCTCAGTATCGTACAGATTGTTGGTAGCCGCAGTGATCTCTAACACAGAGTTTTTACTGACTTGATTCCCCTGCCTGGTTCGGGGTCCCCCGGAGTTATCCCTAACTCTCGGAAAATCCTTTAGTCTGGCTGGGACTGAGAAGGTGGTTTTAAAAACAACGAGAAACTGAGTATGGATTTATTATTCCCCTTCGGGGTGTTCATCCAACATTCAGTGCGCTCTCATCCTTCCTAAAAACTGCGATCGGGCAATTTTACTCAGTGAATCGGTTAGTACCCCTGCTGGATAACTATACGGCTGCTGCTGTTTATGTTTCTGGCTAAAAGATATTCTAACTTTTTTTTGGTTCATGGCAATAGCCACAATCATCACTATACCTGATCAGTCACCCTCGTTCGGGTAAAGATTCCGTAAAGATTTAGGGAGTCTGATTTAAGCGGGTTGGATCCACCTTTGTGATCAAATGCTGAAGTTTCTTAACAGAATGTTTAAAATTAGTGTCAATCTGGAAGTGCAAATGGTAAATTAACACAGAGCACCGATTGGGGGAGGATGACGATCGCCCCCGCTTCCGCTAAAAATTACATAAACCGATATTAGTTAATTAAGGAGCTGCGAACGATCGTGAGCCAATCAGAAACCCCAAGCCTACATTCCCTACAGGCGGAAGTGTCTCAACTGCGCGAAGAGTTGCAGATGCGAGACCAGCTTGTTGAACAACTTTCCCAAGAACTGTTTCGGTTAGTCAAGGGTAATAACAACCTGTTACCGGCTGCTCAGGATGTCCCCGAGGAATACCTGGCTCAAATGCGGTCCTTGCGCGAACAAATGCAAGGGGTTGAGGAGCAGGTAACCTTTTACCAAGAGCAGATCGCTCAAAAGGATGGGGAAGTTTATCATCTGCGCCAATCTGTCCAGGAATTGACCGATCGCGCTCGGATGCTCGAACAGGTAGTTCAGGAGTTGCCGGAAATTTATCGCCAGAAGTTTGCCGATCGCATGGAAGAGGTCAAAGACAAGGTGGAACGGCTACAACGGGAAAACCGTCAGCTTCACGCCGAACTCCAAAGCGTCAGCTATCGGTTAGCGGTTAGAGGCAAGCGTAATAAAAATGGACGCCTGGAGTTGCCTACCATTTCTGGAGAAGGCGGCGATATCAGTCTACCGTCTTTGGGTAATGCCTAGGGTCTGTATTGTTGTGGATGAAGCGTCAGCAAAGGAGTTTCCTGGTGCTGACGCCCAGGCGATCGCCCAGATGGTGGAAGCCTTCCAACGAGCGATCGCCCAAACCCATCCGGATTGTGAGGTCAAGGTTGCTTTTACTTCTCACTTAAACACCCTACTGGCATTAAAAAGTGAGGTGCCGGTCTACCCGTTGACCCTAAATATCTCCGATTCTGTAACCGGGGACCGTCAGGACCTCTATCGGGCTTGTCGAGATATAGAAGGGTTGCGTACCGTGGTAGAGGAAAAATGGCAGGTTAAACCAGGAATCGGTAACTTTTGGCTACCCGTCGTACTCACAGCAAAAGGACCGATTTATGGAGAGGCGATCGGCTTCTCAGATACCCAGCAACCGGAGCGGGAAGAAATAGCCCACTCCTACAACCAGCCGGTGCATCTTCCTGACCGTTGGCGACAACCGATTTATGCCCTGGGGCGACGTCTGCTACACTGGCTAGACGCTCCACCGGCTACTTATTTAATTCAGTTTGGATGGAGTGAGGATACTCTGTGTTTCGATCGCCTGTGGCCGTTTCCAGGCATTCCGGCTCTGGCTAGTTTAGGCGTTCAAAAACCCGACCTGTTTACCTGTCATTGGTACTGTTTGACCGGGCAACCAATTTATGACCTCACTATAGTTCCAAGTCAAAAGTCAAATGATTTAAGTGAGAAATAGTAGAAAGTGACCGGCAATCGAGACGGAAAAAATTCCCCGATAGGCGTCGGTTAAAAGAGCCAGACAGATGACACCCAGATAGCTAAAACAGCAAAGATTTAGGCCGCAGCCAGATCAGAAGTAGAAGTAGAGGAGGACAACTCCGAAGCGATCGCCTCTTCCTGGGTATCAAAGATCTCAAAAATGCGATCGAGTTGGGTAATTTCAAAAATGACACGTACCGGGCTTTTGAGGTGGTAGATCGTGAGGCGGGAGCCATGTTGTTTAGCGGTTCGGAGTGCCGAAACCAGGGTAAATAATCCCGAACTATCAATCAAATCAACCTGACTCATGTCAATCGTGAGTAACGTCCCGCGATCGCATTCCGTGACGGCTTGTTCGATTGCCGCGAGGGTTACCGCATCTAAAGAGGTTTGCGGCCGAAATACAATAGGCTGGTGGACTGCTTGTGAGGACGTCATAAAGTTTCACCTCAAAAAATATCTTAATCTGGACTTGCTAACAAACACGCACTGACATAGACCAGCACCGTATTTGTTCCAGCATCGTCCCAATTCCCTACCCGAGGGTTGTCACCCGTCACCACTGGATTGTGAACTTAATCACTCCAAAGGCTACAGTGACCAATGCTGGCTATATATGAAGGTAATTTTACTCTACCTACTTAATCCTTAGAGGTAGCGTAGTACACTTTTTTAGAATTTAATATAACTAACTTGTTTTTTGATAACTTAAAAAGATAGAACATTGACCCGATTTCTGGGAGCGATCGCCAGGAAATCAACAGTCCGGTTAATGAATTAAAGCAGACAAGATTTAGATACGACCGAGGGCAAAAGGCAAAAGATAACCCGATTCTTTTGCCTTCTTACCATTTTAAAGGTGTAGATTAGCTGCCTCTAACCTTTTCAGACCAAATCCGAGTCGGCAGACCCCAGACATAGATAAACCCTTCCGCTGCCTTATGGTCGAAAGTATCATCAGTCCCATAAGTCGCCAGATCGGGGGCATAGAGAGACTCCTCCGACTTGCGCCCGACAATCGCCGCATTCCCCTTGAACAGTTTAATCCGGACCGTGCCAGAGACTCGCTCTTGAGTCTTTTCAATGAAAGCATCCAGGGCCGCTTTGAGGGGACTGTACCACTGACCGTTGTAAACCATTTGGCTATAGGTTTCTTCGATGCCCCGCTTATATTGGGTGACATCTTTCGTGAGGGTGAGACTTTCAATATCTCGGTGAGCCTGAATCAGGACCAGGAGTGCAGGAGACTCGTAGATTTCCCGAGACTTAATCCCCACTAGACGATTTTCGATCATATCGATGCGCCCGACCCCATGACGACCTACCACCTCATTTAACTCCGTAATCAGTGCCACCGGAGAAAGGGCCTTGCCATTGACGCGGGTGGGGAGACCTCGCTCAAAAGTGATTTCGACGTATTCGGGTTCGTCTGGAGTATCCGCGATCGCCTTCGTCATCACATAAATTTCTTCCTCCGGTTCCGTCCAGGGGTCTTCCAGGGGGCCCGCTTCCACACTGCGTCCCAAAAGATTGCGGTCAATACTGTAGGGAGAAGACTTTTTCACCGGAGTCGGAATGCCAAACTTTTCGCCATAGGCAATAGTTTCTTCCCGACTCATGCCCCATTCCCGTGCAGGTGCGAGGACTTTGATATTGGGGTTGAGCGCGGCGATCGACACATCGAAGCGCACCTGGTCATTCCCCTTCCCGGTACAGCCATGCGCCACCGCATCAGCCCCGTATTTTTGCGCCGCCTCCACTAGAATTTTGGCAATTAACGGTCTAGCCAGTGCCGTTCCCAGGGGATAACGGTTTTCATATAGGGCATTTGCTTGAATGGCTGGAAAGGCATAATCTCTGACAAAGATTTCCGTTACGTCTTCCACCAGGGAAATACTGGCACCGGAGGTTAGAGCCTTTTCCTTAATTGGGCCCAGTTCTTCTCCTTGTCCCAAATCTGCCGCTAGGGTAATCACGTCTTCAACGCCCCACTCTTCTTTTAAGTAAGGAATGCAAACGGAGGTATCGACTCCTCCGGAATATGCCAAGACGACTTTGGTAGCGCGACCCATTACTTTTTCCTTCTACTGCAATACCGATCAACTGTTTATTATTAACCAAATTCTCAGGATTTAATAGCCTTTTTGTCAGGGATTCCCTAGATTTGTGGGGGAAGATTTGGGATTTTAGAGGTTAAATTTTAGGGGTTAGGGTTTAAGTTTTATAGGGGGGATTGAGAATTGGGGAAAATTGGGTGACTCAAGGGGGTAAAAATTAGGAGGAGATGGGTTACCCAGCAGCAGGGGATGGAAGTTCCCGGGGTCTGTAAGCCCCAGAAAAGGCGATCGCCCTAGAGTCTACCAGAAAGAGGGCATCTCCACGGCCTAGATCTAGCTCTAGGGCGTCTAAACCATTCGGATCACAGAATTTGAGGAGTAGGAGCATGGGATCTCGCGATGAAGACTCAGGAGATCCGATACTCCTAACTCTTGGGGAAAAATTGTCTAATTCCTCCTAACGCCCAACATTCGCACAGGCGAACGATGTGCGGCATTCCCAGATTCTCGGGCTTGTATCCATTCTCAGAATGATTTAGACGCGCTATATAATCCACTTATCTTTAGAGGCCCATTTCCCGGGAAGGGGTAAAAAAGGACTTCATTTAAATCACGTACTTTCCTTGTTAGTTTGATATATTTCAGCCGCCTTTTGAACGATCGCCTTGAGGTCCTGAGTATCAAAAGGCTTGCTGATGCATTTAAAAACATTGGCTTTATTCATATCTTCCGAGGCTTCTAGGGCATCCTCACTGTACCCGGTTAACAAAATGCCAATCGTATGGGGAAAGCGGTCTCTGGCCTTACTCAACAATTCTAAACCCGTCATCTCCGGCATACTCTGATCAGAAATAATCACTGCCATTTCCCCTTCTGCATCCAGCAGGGCGATCGCACCGAGAGGGCTTTCTGCTCTGTGTACTTGATAATCGCGCCGAAACGTCCTGTAAAGCAAATCCAGGTTGTCTCGCTCATCATCCACTACCATGAGTTTAAGTTTGGACATAGATTAAAGTTGCTCCTGCCATCTCTACTTTCCCATTTTATTTGGCTCCCTTGGAAATCTCGGGGAACCGATCGCGAACGAGAGACCACAGATTGAGTGCACCCTCCCCTTGGCATCTCAGAATATCAGCACTACTGGTCTATCTTTTATTTTTTTTATTGTACCGGGGAATGCCCAAGGGTTGAGACAGGTCATCAGTCGGGTTTTGAGGAACCTTCCGGTAGGTTCCTCAAAACCCGACGTCTAATCCAGGTTGCAGCGGGGGTAAACCAGAATTGCCAGTTAAACCTGATTAAAACAACGTCATGAATGCAACTCCCAACAACATCGTTGTTGCACCCCAGAAGCGATCGCGAATCCCCGGTTCCTGGAACAGGAGTTTCCCCCACAACACCCCCATCAGAACACTGGTACGTTTAACGGCAATTACCTGAACCACCAAAGTGAGTTTCAACGCCTGCATTTGAAACAGCACTGCCACTGCCGTACAGAGTCCCATCAGACTTAACCCCAGCCAGTGTTTGAAAATCTGACCCCCGGGGTCCTTGGACTGGGAGAATAGCCAGGGAAATTGCAACAAGGCGATCGCTGAAAACACGGCAAAACTCCAAAATAAGGGAGAAGAATTTTGGACGCCCACCTTATCCACATTAGAAGTAATGCTCCACAGGAAAGCAACCAGCAACATTAATTTCGGTCCGGGTTCTCTAACCAGAGCCTGAAACGGAGCAAAATATCCGCGCTTTCGGTCTTGGAGATTTAATAGATAAGACCCACTCACAATCAACAAAATCCCCAACCCATCAGCCCAACTGAGCCATTCCCCGACAATAAGGGGAGAAGAGATTGCCATAAAGAGGGGAGAAAAGGCAATCATCGGTAAACACAAAGATAAATCCGAGGCACTAATTGCCTTGATATATAACATAAACGCGATCGCATTGAGCACACTGCCAACCCCTAGGGCAAGCCAAAAGTGACTGCCTAAATCAGGAATTCCCCCCAAGACTTGCACCGGCAATAACACCAACGCCGTAAAAAAAGACCAAGACCAAGCCACAATGGTCGAATCGATATTTTTAAGAGTTCTTTTTCCTAAAACATCTTTAAGTGACGTAAAAAATGCTGTTGAAATTGCTAAAAAAAACCAGAGCATAGGGAGTTTAGAGTTTAGGAGTGAAATGGGTGATAAAATCGGTATCCCGGTGCAATCGGTGCCTAACTACAAACCTTCGGATCCAAATACTCCAGTGTTTGCCACCGCAAAATCCTACACCCTCCTCTAAGGCCTGAAATATCTATGAAACGTAGAAATCTTATCGGTAATGGGGCGATCGGTGCCCTGAGTGCTGCCGCAGTCGCCTGTAGTCCCGCAGCCCGAGGTCCCGCAGTCTCCCGGGACAGTTTGCCCAAAATTCGGTGGAATATGGCAACCAGTTGGCCCGCCTCCCTGGATACCATCTATGGGGGCGCTCGAACCATCGCCCAACGGGTGGCCCAGATGACGGATAACCGATTCGAGATTCGCCCCTATCCAGCCGGGGAACTGGTCCCCGGATTGCAGGTCCTCGATGCGGTGCAAAGCGGAACCGTCCAATGCGGACATACTGCCAGCTATTATTACATTGGCAAAAATCCAGCCCTCGCCTTTGCCACCTCGGTTCCCTTTGGATTAAATGCCCAACAGCAGAATGCGTGGCTGTATCATGGCGGGGGATTAGAAGCCATGCAGAGAGTTTATAGCGATTTCAATATTATTAATTTTCCCGCAGGCAATACCGGCGTGCAGATGGGGGGCTGGTTTAAGCGTCAAATTAACAGCGTCCGGGACCTACAGGGGTTAAAAATGCGGATTCCGGGATTGGGGGGTCAGGTGATGGAAAAATTGGGGGTCAACGTCCAGGTGTTGCCTGGAGGGGAGATTTTTCTAGCCTTGGAACGGGGGGCCCTTGATGCAGCCGAATGGGTAGGTCCTTACGATGACTTGAAATTGGGCTTAAATAAAGCGGCGCAATTTTACTATTATCCAGGGTGGTGGGAACCGGGGCCGACCTTGGATGTCCTAGTGAACCGCTCGCAGTGGGACCAACTGCCTACAGATTATCAAGAAATTTTCAGAACTGCCGCCTATGAGGCGAATCTGAATATGCTGGCGCAATATGAAGTGCTCAATCGGGAGGCCCTGGCTACTTTGATAGCTGGAGGGACGCAACTGCTTCCCTACAGTGAGGAAATTATCCAAGCTGCGAAGAAAGTCACCTTTGAGCTATACGAACAGAGTGCCAGTCAAGATGCAACGTTTCGGGGCATTTATGAACAATGGAATAAGTTTCGAGAGGAAATCTACCCCTGGACGGCAATTAGTGAGTTGAGTTATGGCAACTTTGTGATTCCGAAACGGTAAAAGTGCCTTCAGTCTTCTCCCAGTTAGACCGAGAGGGGACCCGAGAAAGATGAAAAAAAGGGTGGCGATCGCCTTTAATCCCCTCGGTTCGTTTGTGATTAACGGGTGAATAATAGCCTGTGTAGATACGGGGTATTTAATGGTAAAAAATTATGCCTTGGTGCATGAATGGCTGACGCCTCATGCAACTGGGGGTTCAGAACTGGTGGTCCAAGAAATTCTCAATACGGTAGATGCGGATCTGTATGCCCTGATTGATTTTGAGTCTACCAATCCCGAGAGTTATTTGTTTAAACGGCAGATTGGTTCAACCTTTTTGCAACAGTTTCCGGGGGCGAAAAAGGGAGTTCAAAAATATTTACCGTTGTTACCCCTGGCGATAGAACAGTTAGATTTGCGTGAGTATCCAGTAATTTTATCCTCGTCTCATGCCGTGGCAAAAGGGGTCCTGGTGGCACCACATCAGATGCACGTCTGTTACTGCCATACGCCTATGCGCTATGCCTGGGATTTAACCTTTGATTATCTACAGAATAGTCCAGCGGGGCGAGGATTATCGGGAATTCTGACCCGGTATTTGCTGCATCGATTGCGACAGTGGGATGTGATTTCTGCCAATCGAGTAGATTATTTTATTGCCAATTCACACCATACGGCACGACGGATCTGGCGGTGTTATCGGCGAGAGGCGGAGGTGATTTATCCTCCGGTGAATGTGGATCGATTTCGGTTTGAAACTCAGAAGGATGATTTTTATTTAACCGTGGCACGCTTGGTACCTTACAAGAAGGTAGGTATGATCGTGCGGGGGTTTAATCGGCTGGGAAAACGGTTGGTTGTGATTGGCACAGGTGCACAGTTGACGGAAATTCGGGCGATCGCCGGGCCGAATGTGGAGGTGCTTGGGGAACAACCGGATGCGGTGGTAGAGGACTATATGGCACGAGCGAAGGCGTTTGTTTATGCCGCCTGTGAAGATTTTGGAATTGCCTTAGTGGAAGCTCAAGCCTGTGGGACCCCGGCAGTCGCCTACGGTGCAGGTGGGGCCTTAGAGACGGTCCTAGATATCCGCAACCATCCCTCCCAGGGGACGGGATTATTATTTGACCAGCAAACGGAAGAGTCGTTAATCGAGGCGGTGGAGAGCTTTGAGCGCTTGCGATCGCAGTTTAATCCCCAAGCGGGACGGGAACAGGCGGCCCGATTTGCTCCCCAGGTCTTTCAGGAGCGTTACCGCCATTTTCTGGAGCGCTGTTCTGAAGAATTTCAGGCTAAATCTTGATAAAAATCAAATTTTATGATATATGGGTAAACAATACTTGCTGGGACCCTAAGTTAGGCGATCGCACCACAAAATCAGCCAAAAAATTTGCAATGCTGGGTTCCACCCCATGTAAAAATAATCTGCAATTTGAAATGATTGAGGCGATGAGGGTGTAACAAATTCTCCTGACGGGAAGTGAATCGGCATGAAGCGCGCAGACTCAGAAGGACAGGCACTTTGAAAGAGCCGGTTTTGTCTGGATGTCTGTGAACTGAACTCTCCAGACGCGGTGCAAAACGTCTGAAGGCTTTACAATCAGGACTGTGTGTGGTGTGAATTAAAGGAGTAAGATGACTGCCGATAGCCAACTCATCTCCGGCAAAGTGATTCGGGCGGTTGCAAGGCGTACCTTTTGGCCTTTCGTCCTGAGTGGTATAAACGGAGAATTTTCCAAGCGGCTGTTCGACGTTGTGTTTTCCCTGTGCGTTCTAATCGTGTTTTCCCCGGTTTACGCGATTTTGGGTCTGCTAATTTACATTAGCTCCCCCGGCCCGATTTTTTATGTGCAGGAGCGCGTTGGCAAAAACCGCCAAAAATTCGGATGCATTAAATTCAGGACAATGGTGCTCAATGCCGACGAAGTTTTGCTGGATATCATGGAAACTTCCCCTCATTTGCGTCAAGAATTTGAGGATAATTTCAAACTCAAGCAAGACCCTAGAATTACTTGGATCGGCCATTTTCTAAGAATCACCAGCCTGGATGAATTCCCCCAATTTTGGAATGTTTTGAAAGGTGAAATGAGCGTCGTTGGGCCTCGACCTTTAGTGGTTGAGGAACTACCCAAGTATGGCCGATATATCGATAAAGTCCTCACCATTAAACCCGGAATTACCGGATTGTGGCAGGTCTCCGGTCGAAATGACATTCCCTATCCCAAACGCATCCAAATTGACGTCTATTATGTCAATTTCAAAAACTTGTGGATGGACCTGTGGATTGTCTTGAAAACCCTTAGAGTGGTGCTGTTCCCTAAAAATAATGGGGCATATTAACGGGCATTGTTGCCCTGGGCTGCATCAGCGCTCTTGCTGGTGCAGTTCATCCCCTTTAACGGACCGATGCAGATCGGGAATCATGCTGAGGGCGCAAGGCTTCAGCAAATTTTTTGTATTCAAAACCCCAATCCCTGGGTAAAATAAACAAGACGGTGACAGTTGATACCCCCAGGAAGTATAATCCTTTACAATAGGACGAGAGAAATCAGACGGCTCAATTCCCTAAAAGTTTACCAAAACTATAGGTTTATTTGACATTAACTTCCCCATTTCACGGTAGAGTGAGACACTGATTTGATCAGTCCCCACCTGAGCAGAACAATTCCCAGGATAGGGGGAGAGGCAACTAATCATCAGGGTGCTGTTTAGTACAGACTCACGCGATCGCCGCAAAGAGTCCCAAAGATTAACTTGAGGTTGAGAGGAAAAATACGAAATGACGCAACGTAAGCGGGCATTAATTACAGGTATCACCGGCCAAGACGGTTCTTACTTAAGCGAATTGTTATTAGAAAAAGGCTATGAAGTGCACGGCATTATCCGCCGGACCTCCACCTTTAATACCGACCGGATCGATCATCTTTATGTGGACCCCCATAGCGAACAAGCCCGGTTATTTCTGCACTACGGTGACTTAACCGATGGGGTCACTCTGCGCCGCATTCTCGAAGAAGTCAAACCCGTTGAAATTTACAACTTGGGTGCTCAATCCCACGTCCGAGTTAGCTTTGACTCCCCAGAGTACACCGTTGATACTGTGGCAATGGGAACCCTGCGGCTGCTAGAAGCAATCCGAGACTACCAACACCGCACCGGGATCCAAGTCCGGTTTTACCAAGCCGGTTCTTCGGAAATGTTTGGTAAGGTCCTGGAAGTTCCTCAGACAGAAAACACCCCTTTCTATCCCAGAAGTCCCTATTCCTGTGCCAAAGTTTACGCCCACTGGCAAACCATTAACTATCGGGAATCTTACGATTTATTTGCGTGCAATGGCATTCTGTTTAACCACGAATGCGTAATTGATAACACCCCAGTCTTCATTCGCCAGGATGGATTAATTGACCTAGTGTCGATCGCAGAAGTGGTCCCCCATCACCCCGATCCAAACTCCCAAAATCGATACACCACGGACATTGCGGCAGAAAATCGGTTTGAGGTTTGGGATGCCCAAGGCTGGGCGCAAGTTACTTGCATGACGGCAACCTGGAATGGTGCAACGGAACAACCGAATAAGACGGTACATCGGATTGCTGCCGAGGGTGCAGTTTACCATGCCACCAGCAGTCACGTTGTATTTGTGCAAGGGGAAGAATCGGCAGTAGAAAAACCTGCCGGTGAGGTCAAAGTCGGTGACTCCTTGGCATTGATTGATTTACCACAACCTACGGAACAACTAGACATCACGGAAACTGAAGCATGGTTGCTGGGGGTGTTGGTTGCCTCGGGAGAGATTGACAGCGAAGGTCAGGTAAACTTGACAATGCCTGAACCGGGTTTAGCCGATCGCCTCGCCGCCTCTTGGCGAAAAGTAGCCGGTGGTAGTTGCGATCGCCAATCAAATCTCTGGTTGTCGGGAAATGCCGCCTACGCTGACTATTTGCGGTCGGAACTGTACGGAAAATCCTCAGACAAGCGCATTCCTAAACGGATTCTCAATGCGGGCGATCGCGAACGCTTGGCATTTCTAGAAGGATTTAAGGCCGTTTCTCCCCAGGTTGGGGAATGTTTCACGGTTCAGACTCCCTCGGCAGTGCTCGCCGCTGGACTCTACTGGATGGCCGTCACGACTCTCCAGCAACCTGCATGGATTGCCACTGAACTCGATGGCGAGGGCCTAGAATACCAGATTCACTTCAACTCCACCCCACCCCAAGGCAGAACCCGCGCACAAGTTGTCACTGCCGAACCCATCGAATATAAAGGATGGTTGTTTGACTTAGCGACAACGAGTGGCACCTTCCATGCGGGAGTCGGTCAGGGTTGGATCCATAACTCCCCCCGACGCGGTGAAACCTTTGTCACCCGTAAAATTACTCGGGCGATCGCCCGCATCGTCGCCGGAAAGCAGAAAAAACTTTTCCTGGGTAACCTAGATTCCAAACGGGACTGGGGGTATGCCAAAGACTATGTTCGCGCCATGTGGTTGATGCTGCAACAAGACGAACCGGATGATTATGTCGTTGCCACCAATGAAACCCATACCATCCGCAAATTTTTGGATTTAGCCTTTAATTTCGTTAACCTGAATTGGGAAGATTATGTCGAATTCGACCCCCGCTATCTGCGTCCTGCGGAAGTGGATTTATTAATTGGCGATGCCAGTAAAGCCAAGGAAAAATTAGGGTGGGAACCGTCGATTACCTTTGAACAATTGGTCGCCTTAATGGTGGATTCCGACTTAAAGGCGATCGGGGTAGAATCTCCCACCGGACAACCGATTATTGACCGCGCCTTTGTCCGCCAAGACGGCCAAATGGTGGACTAATCCATTCCGGAACCCGAGAAAACACCAAACTCTAGTCCCCTCCCCTCTGCCTTGGGGAGGGTCAAGGAGGGGTCCTCTCCTCTTAAAATAGAAGAGATAGAAAAAGTGCGATCGCCGGGAAGTTCAATTATTGAGGACCAGAGGGCAACTTAAATGGAATCATTAGACTTAAAAGACAAACGGATTCTAGTCACCGGAGGGGCCGGATTTTTAGGTCGGCAAGTCATCGACCAATTAACCCAATCCGGGGCCGATCCTGCTAAAATTACCGTACCGCGATCGCGGGATTCCGACCTGCGAATCATGGATATTTGTCAGCAGGTTGTGCAACAACAAGATGTGATCATTCACCTCGCCGCCCATGTCGGAGGAATTGGTTTAAACCAACAGAAACCTGCCGAACTGTTTTATGACAATCTGATGATGGGCACGCAACTGATTCACGCCGCCTATCAAGCGGGGGTGCAGAAATTTGTCTGTGTCGGCACTATTTGCGCCTATCCCAAATTTACCCCCGTTCCCTTCAAAGAAGAAGACCTCTGGAACGGCTACCCTGAAGAAACTAATGCCCCTTACGGCATTGCCAAAAAAGCCCTATTAGTTCAATTAGAATCTTATCGGCAACAATATAATTTTAACGGCATTTACTTACTGCCCGTTAACTTATATGGGCCCGAAGATAACTTTGATCCTAGCAGTTCCCACGTCATCCCGGCCTTAATTCGCAAGATTTATGAAGCTCAAGAACGGGGAGACAAAGAATTAGTCGTCTGGGGAGATGGTACCCCGTCTCGGGAATTTCTGTACTCCACGGATGCAGCACGAGGGATTGTGATGGCAACCCAATCTTACCATAAATCTGACCCCGTTAACTTGGGAACTGGGTATGAAATTACAATTCGGGATTTAATCGAACTCATTGGCGAATTGATGGGATTTGAGGGTAAAATTGTCTGGGATACGGACAAACCTAATGGTCAACCCCGACGCTGTTTAGATACAGAACGGGCTAAAAAAGAGTTTGGATTTACTGCCGAGGTTGGGTTTAGAGAAGGGTTGCAACAGACGATCGCCTGGTATCAGGAAAACGCGGCTTAGTAACAACCGACGGGGGTTCAAACCCCCGCCTTCTACCTTGAATTCGGTAAAAATCGACTGAAACCTTTACTATTTCTGGATTTTTTCCGAGATGTCCCTCGACCCCCAATTAGAAAAGGCACAACTCCGACTCAAGTTACTGAAGCAGCGAAAATCTCTTTCTCAAGCAGAATGGCAGGAGAAAAGTAATCGCCTTTGTACTCATCTGCAATCTTCCGATTTGTTTAGGCAGTCGTCTACTATTTTGGCCTACTTTAGTTTCCGCCAAGAACCGGATTTAAGTCCTTTATTCACGGATAAAAGTCATGAGTGGGGACTTCCTCGCTGTGTGAATAAGCAGTTGGTTTGGCATCGTTACTGTGTGGGAGATCCCTTAAAATCGGGAAAGTATGGAATTTTAGAACCCTTGGCAGATGCGCCGATATTGCAAGCGGATCAGGTAGATTTAATTCTAGTGCCATCGGTGGGGTGCGACTGCGCTGGATATCGCCTAGGATATGGTGGAGGATTTTACGATCGCCTGCTTTCTCTTCCAGAATGGCAGTCTAAACTCACCCTGGGTATTCTCTTCGACTTGGGCGATTTACTCCCATTACCCATCGCTTCGTGGGATAAACCTTTACAGGGAGTTTGTACAGAAGTAGGGTTACGACAAACCCAATTTAATAATAATATTTAAAATGGGATGAGAATAATTAAGGGAGTTTTTACACAAATTCAGTAAAAAAATAGGTGTTTTTAACATAGATACCCCTAAACTATAGCACATCAAAAATTAGGGAGGGGCAATTCATAAATTACCCCTCATTCTCACATTTTAAACGGTAAAACTTTTATTATTTAAAACCCCACTGGCGACATCTTCAATGAGTTGCAGGTGGCGCTTGAGTAACGTCGGCATGGCATAGCGTTCGATCGCTGTTTCTCGGGCTTTTTGACGAATCTCTGCCATACGAGTCGGATGATTGAACACTTCATCGACGCGATCAGCGATTTGTTTGGGGGAGAAAAAGTCTACTAACAATCCATTTTCGCCATCGGTGATGACTTCTCGGACAGGTTGAGTGTCGGATCCCAGCACTAAACAACCCGTAGACAGAGATTCAATCATGGACCAAGATAAAACAAAGGGTCGGGTCAGATAAATATGCACATCGGAGGCTTGAATTACTTTTAAGTACAATCCATAAGGCAAGGACCCGACAAAGTGAACCCGAGTTAAATCTAGGGGCACTTTTTTAAGCATATAGTCTTTGTAAGTTTCGCCATTGGGTAGCGATTTGCCGTAACAAACGCGATCCGAACCAACCACGACTACATGACAATTGGGACGGCGTTCTTGAATATAACCCACCGCTTCTATAAACTCCGGAAAACCGCGATAGGGTTCCATTCCTCGGGCTACATAAGTCACCAGTTCATCTACATGAGATAAATCTAAGTTAGGTAGGACTAATTTAGCACCGGGTTCGGGTTTAAAATATTCTGTATCGACGCCATCGTGAATGACAGAAAGTTTGCTGTGAAATTCGGGCGGAAATTGCGATCGCTGCCAGTAGGTTGGTGATACTCCCCAATCACATGATGCTAAGTCAATTAAAATCGGGGCATTTTTAACTCTAATTCGGGCTACATCATCGGGATTTAACGGGTCGTTGGGGTCAAAGTTGGCATCAGACCCGTAGGCATGATAGTACCATTCAAAATAGCACATTAACGGGGTTTCGGGATAGATATCTTTGGCAAATACCGTCGGACCCCAGCCGGAATGGCCGTAAATCACATCGGGTACAAATCCTTGAGCTTTAAGTTGTTCGGCCATCCGATAAACCGCTTGTCCGTAGATGACGGCACTTTCTAAGGGACGCACATAATGATGGGTTCCCGGATGAGGGTCCCGACTGGGTGCAAATAAGGCTTTTTTGACTCCAGGAATCACCCATTCTGGCCGTTCATTTTTCGTACCAAAAACAACTTGATTCTTAGGATTACTGCCTAGTACGGTAGCTAAATGACGGAATTGGGCGGGGAAGTTGGGATGCAGGAAGAGAATTTGCATGGTCAATGATCGCAACGGTTTACTTTAAAAATACTGCCTAATAAATTAAAATAAGGAACAAAGTTTTAAAGAGTTTAGTTCCTCATTTTAATTTTTTTGAGTTCAAACAATCGGGGCTTTACAGATCCAAACACAATCTCGGGGAACGGATTGGGTATCTTTGACCAGAATTTCATAATTGAGATGGGTGAGAAATTTTTCCATGATGCGATCGCTCATCACAGAAAAGGCCGAACCGTGTCTTTGCCCCATTAAATTGAGATGCCATTCACTTAAAAACTTTTGCCAACCTAATTCGCTAAGAATGTTAGTATGATGAAAAATACAGAGGCGATCGCCGCGCAATAAGGGGGGAATTCGACTTAGATAATTAAAAATGTCGCGAGGTTCCAAATGCACCATCGTATCGTAACAGAAACAGACATCAACGGAGTTCGTTTTGATCGCACTAAGGGTCAGTCCATCGAGTTTACAATAGCTCACGCGATCGTCCCCGAGACGCGATCTTGTCGCCTCTAGCATTTTACTGGAAATATCCGCACAAATCAGCTCTTTGCAGTGCTTGAGCAACAATGCCCCAGTTTTGCCACCCCCCACACCGATTTCTAAAACCCGATGTTCCTGCCCGATATGAGGCTGAATGAAGCGCTGTTCAATCAGGCTTTCATATTCGGCTAGGGTTTGGGCTGCACCCGCCCCTTTTCCAATCCATTCATCCCCAATGCGATCGAGTTCGGGATGCAAATCTTGCCAGACCTCGGCGTAAGCATCCCAGGTCCCTTCATAGTCAATGCCGTGATTGGTCGTTTCCATTGCTGCGCTGTACACTTCCGAACTAGACAACATTCACCTTACTCGGTGATCATCCCCGATCATTCTTTTACCACATTATGTTGATTTAATCCCAGGAAAAATTGAGGAATAATTCCTCGGATAGCTGTTGGTTGTATTCCTGAAAATACTTAATCAAGGTGAATTTGAATTCATCCGGCATTTTGGAATGGTCTCCGGCATTGTACTTGGGGTAGTCGGAAATTTTCATCGGGGATAAGCCTAAAAATGCCAGGGTCTTGGCTAGGATGTCAGCCGGATTAGCATAAAATTCTTCACTTTTTAAAATTAAAAATTGCTCCCTCGGGAAAAGTTTCAACCATTTTTTGAGTTGGGAGATATATATTCCCCGAGATAAATAAGTGTAATGCTGGTGATTGTAACTATAGTGGTTTTGATCGGCAAACATTTTTTCGACTTCCCCGGCCAGTCTTTCCGGTTCTTGGGCGATCGCTTCAGCAAAAGAAAGCGCCTCAAATCCCCAGCGCACTTCATGATTATAATGAGACCAGGCTCTATCGACGGGATTTCTAAGTAAAACAATTAGTTTAACCGTAGGAACTAAATCCTTAACCCGCTGGGGAACTAAGGGATGAAACAGATAATAAGGACTCGCTTCCCCAGTTAGCATCGGCTTTTCTGGGGACTGGGGGGGAAATTGTTCACGATACCAGTCGATGCTTTGATGAAAGTTAAAGTCAAAAAAATGAACTTCTTTTTGAGCAGCGGGGAGAACTTGCGGATGTTGAATCAAGTAATTATAGAGAGAGGTTGTCCCTCCTTTTTGAGTTCCAATAATCAGAAAATCTGGCATGGTTGAGTTAGAGTGTGATTGCCAATTATAGGATTGAAACTATAGAGAAGCGAGTCCAAATGCAATTACTGCGGGTCCCCTACCCAAGATACAGAGGAAGGGACTCAATAACGGACCGATTATAATGGTTTCTTCGCAATTAAATAGTTGCAAGAGGCTAACTCTTCATTAGTCTGGGGATGCAGACAGGTGACAAAATCTCGGTTGAGGTAGGTGTTAGGATGCGATAAAAGCTCTCCGACTTTAATTTCTTTAAAGGCTTCCGCGATGGGTTGAGGTAACCCTTGGACATAAGAATTCAGAAACCAAGTCAAAGCGGCGATCGGTAACCCCGGCAGTTGCACTGTACAGTCGAGGGCCTCTAATTCGCTAAACAAATTTTTGAGACCACTGCTGGTCATATTATAGTAATGGTCAGGATAGCCATGAAAGGGCTGTAAAAAAGGAACTGCCGCATAAAGAGTACCTCCGGGTTTGAGAACGCGGATAATCTCTTTGGCACATTCAAATGGATTTTTAACGTGTTCTAAAACAGCTAGAGAAAAGACGGCATCAAATACATTAGATTTGAAAGGAAGTTTTTCTCCGATACTAATCACATCGGTGGTGGGATAGTCAACAATATCCAAATTCACCACATTAGGATAATATTGGTTTCTCAATCCACAGCCATTATCTAAAATTAATCCATTGGAAAATTGCTCGATTAAATTAAGGCTAATAGGGTCGTAATCATTTGCAGAAATGGAAGCCGTTGATTTCACGTTGCCATATTCAGTTAATTGGCGATTTAAAAAGTTATAATTATTGGGATTAAGGCGAAATTCGGAGTCACAGTCACAACAGGATAGAACCGATTCCCGGTTGGAAAGGCGATCGCCTTCACAAATTGGACATTGCAAAATAGGCTGAATTTTCAGCAACTTTTCTTCTTTTTGTTGCCCAAATTTCTGGCATAATTCCCCAGAGATGAATAAATCAATGGGAAAACGATAGAGTTGGTCATCCATAGAAAATTGAATGAACCAAGATTCTCCCGGCGTGAGGTGACCTGTTAAAATAAAGTCTTGAAACCCGATTGCTGTGCGATTGGGATAGACGGCTTCCACATCGGGGCGATCGACTAGGGTTAAAAACTGAACCTCCCGAGTTTCATTGCATAAAATGAGCTTTTCAATGTGACTTTTTTCATTCCCGACAATCCATCCACTAATAATCACAAAAGCCGCCGACATCGCCTCTTGAGGTTTAGGGGAATCAATGCAATATAGAAACGGATCAGGGGGCAATTTTATCCCTGCTATTGGCATCGGTTTTCTAGCCCATAATGCTTTAGCAAAAGACTTGAACTTCAATGAATTAAAAGTTTTCATACTCAGCTAGGTGATATTCTTACACTCATGAATTCCCGTAACTAAACCATTGCTGGATTAAATCCAGATACTATAATCTTCGCGATCGCGAGTTAAGTTGGGACTATAGCAGGGGTCGTGACTAATAATTGGTTTCCAGCGATTTCGCATATAGTCAATCTCTTTTGCAAATCGAGCAATTTTTTCGGGAGTATCCTCAAATCCCCGACTTTTTGATTCATAGTGATACAACACGACATGAGGCAAGTAGAGATTGCGATACCCTTGTTCCAGCATCTTCAAACACAAGTCCACATCATTAAAAGCTATGCTTAAATTTTCCTCATTAAACCCTCCCACGGATTCAAATACTTTTCGGCGACACATCAAACAGGCAGCGGTGACGGCGGAATAATTATTCACCGTCTTGAGTTGATAGTAATATCCCGGAACTTGAGATGGGAAATGCTTGTGACTGTGCCCTGCAACTCCCCCTAATCCGAGGACAACCCCAGCGTGTTGGATACTATCATCGGGATACAATAGCAAGGCCCCAACTGCTCCAATACTTGGGCGTTGCACCTGTTCCACCATTGCCGTCATCCACTCCTCATTTAGCACTTCTGTATCGTTATTTAAAAATAGCAAATACTCCCCTTGAGCTTGGGTAACCGCGTAGTTATTAATTTTAGAAAAATTAAAGGGAACATCGTACTTAATGCAGCGAAAACGGTCGGGTTCTTGGACTTGCCATTTCCGGAATAATTCTAGAGTTTCGGGCTCGTCACTGCCATTATCAATCACCAGCACTTCATAATTGGGATAAGTGGTTTTCTCAAAAATCGAAGTGAGGCAGGTGTTAAGCGTTGCACCTAAATTTCGGGTAGGAATAATCACCGTGACTCGCTGATAATCCTGGATATGATAGCGAACAATCCAGTGACCCCCCGGAGTGGGAATGACTCTTCCTGGTTCTCCCCGTCGGACTAATGCTTCCGTGAGAGCTTTTTCGGCAGCATCAACGGCGTAGTTTTTGTTTTCTAACTCGCTGGCGGTGGAGTCAGGATGGATGCGCCAGTGATAGAGAATTTTAGGAATATGATAAATTTTATCGGTTTTTTCAGTAAATCTTAAGACAAAATCATAATCTTGGGACCCTTCATAACCGATTCTAAAGCCGCCAATTTCCTCAACCCGCGATCGCCGATAAAGTCCAAGATGACAGGTGTACATCCGAGACAGAAAAGAATCGGGACACCAGTCCGGTTTAAAAAACGGGTCCCGCAACATATTACTATCATCAATTTTATCTTCATCGCTATAAATCATGTCCGCATCGGGATGTAGATTTAGCAACAAAGCCATTTCATATAAAGCATCAGCATTGAGCATATCATCATGGTCAAACAAGGCAATATATTCCCCCGTTGCCAAGGCGATCGCCGAATTAGAGGCCGCCGAAATATGCCCATTCCCTTCTCGAAATATTACCTTAATTCGCCCATCTCGCTCTGCATATTCTTTTAAAATAGAGCGCACATGATCTAGGGTGGAGGCATCATCAGCAATACAGAGTTCCCAGTAGGGATAAATCTGATCCATCACTGAGTCGAGGGCCATTCTCAAATAGGATTCTGGGGTATTATAAACCGGCATGATCAGGCTAATTAGCGGTTTATATCCAAACACTTTTAGAGTTTGAGCTTTGTGCCGTAAATCCGCTGCCCTCGCTGAGTTTTGACCTAACCAAAAATGATAGTCTGCATAAGGATGGGTGACTTCGGGTGCCCCTGGGCCCGGAAGTGGATTCTCATCGAGTTTAAAATAAAGTTTACGAAACAATCGGGCGAGTGCATAGCGGACTCCTTGGGTTTTTACTTTTTCGTAAAACCGTTTAGATAGCCGCTGGGCGCGAGAGAATTGCTCTAGGGTCTGGGACAGAGGATAGTTTAACATTCGTTGTCGAGTTTACAAGGGAGAAGGGAATTTAAAAAGTCGGCCAGAAAGAAGGGTATCGCTGTTAGAATTTAACTCTAAAATCAAGGATTACTTTTATCGATTTATGGTCCATTTCTGCGGTTTGAACTAATATTAATCATGCCTTCACCCTAATCATTCATCCGGAAAACTTGTTTTAGCTTAAACCATTGGGTCCGTAATTTCCAGAATTTACTGGTTTTCATCGCAGTATTTTCGAGTTGGGCTTGTTCGAGGGCGGCATGAGCGTGTAAAATTTGAGTTTGGAGTTGATGATGGGTGCGATCGCTCTGATTGAGTTTGCCCTCCCACTCCGCCTGAATTTGCGCTATCTGCTGTTGGGAACTGCGAGTCAGTTCGTCTAGTTGTGCCTGCATCTGGGTCCGGGTTTGTTCGAGTTCCTGCTGTTGGACTTGCTGCGATCGCAATTCTTCCTCCCGTTGCACCTCAAAGTCCGCCCGAGTTTGAGCCAATTGCTGCTGTAAGTCCTGGATTTGAGCCTCTAAAGACTGCTTTTCCCCCTGCGATCGCCCCAGTTCCCCTTGCAACTCCTCAATTTCCTCCTCCAACTCTGCTATTTTTGCCCGAGGTTCCAATTCCTCAGTGGATTGAACTCTTGCTCTAAAGACGTGCAACTGGCTTTCTAATTCCTCCAATTGCGATCGCAGGATATCTAATTTCACCTCGGTTTTGCTTAGAGTTTTTGTTATCTCCTCGCTTTTCTCCCGTTCTTCTAAAAGTTCATACTCTTTTTGAGCAAAAACATTGGCAAAGTTGGTAGCATATAAACCAATATGCTTACTACAAATATAGCGAAATAATTCCCGGCGATTCTCTGGAATATTACAAGCACTGACCATTGACTTGGACCGAAACCGATACTCATAAAGCACCGTGGAAATATGATAAAATTGCCAGCCTTTTTCTGCAACCCCTAGCCAAAAATCCCAATCTTCATACCCTAACTTTTGGGGAATATTAGAATCGTATCCCCCAGACTCCTGCCAAACTGTTCTTCTAAAAACTGCACAAGCATCAATATAATTTCCGGCCACTAGACGATTGATATCAAATTCCGGGACTTCAACAATCCCAGTTTTTTCTCCAAATAATTCTGCATCCCCATACACTACGCCAACTTCTGGATTTTCATCTAAAATCGTGACTGCCTCCGTGATGTAAGCCGGTTTAATTCGATTATCAGCATCTAAGGGTAAAATATAGCGACCCCGTGCCTTTTTTATGCCTGTATTTCGGGCGGCAGCGAGTCCTTGATTAGATTGCTCAATAACGTGATATCCTTTCTCTTGTAAATAAGTCAGGACCTTGTGGGTACCTGGAGAGGTCGAACCATCATTAATAATTAAAATTTCATAGACTTTTTCTTGACAGCTTTCGACACTGGCGATCGCCTCTAGAATAAACTCTCCTTGGTTGTAGCAAGGAATAACCACTGATACCGCTACATTTCCCCATAAATAGTCTGCTGCCGATTCCGACATATTACCCTGATAATCCTATAATTAGCTTGGTTTAAAATTGAAGGTCCGGGCAATTGCCCCTTTGAAATTTGACCACTTTACCTTAAATTTCCAAAACTTTGAGGTTTCCATCCCAGCAATTTGTCCTCGCAATTGGTCGCATTCTGCCTTCATATCTATGGAACTAGACACAGAATGAGCCAAGGTTTCTAGGTGCATTTTGGCTTGGACTGCTTCATGATGTAACCAGAGGGGATAAATTTCTATAGGTAACTGCTCGGAGTTAACCTGTGGGGTAAAATGGCTGGGAAGATCCGCCGCCCCATCTAGCTCTTCTAAAATAGAAAGATAGGGCAGTTCCGGGCTTTGTAAAAAACGAACTAAGGGGCTATTTCCCTGCAATTGCTGAAACAAATTCGGGTCATAAATTGTTTGAAACGCTTGGTCATCTAATCCCGATTGCACCGGAAGATTTAACTTACTTTCTAATAACTTGACCAGTTTTGTAGGTTGTGCTAGTAGAGAGTTAATATTAACTAAAAGACAACGATCAGGATAGCGCCGATAAAAGTCCAAAATATGCCGATTGTAATACGCCCAACTTCTGATCGCATAATCGGGACGTTGGGAAAAAATCCCACTATTGAGACGCAGGATGGAGTCCACCACATCCCAGGGGAGACGATAGACGAATAAATAACGTGCCTGGGGCATTAACTCCTGCCAAAAATCGAGCATCAGGGAGGTGCGCGGGTCCTTCCAACCCCAAACCCCTCCCTGTGCATTTCTTTCGTTAATTAACCCTTGTGCCGTTGCCAACCTGGTTTTAAAATGCTCCGAGTTGAGGGATTCTTGTTCAGTCCAGCCCCAATCCGGCCAACCTGGATCCCCTGGGGGACAACTTTCTTGAAGGAGCGATCGCTGAAATTCCAGAAAATCCAGGTCCTCGAAATACCCTTTCACGTTAAAACAATCTGCTTGGTAGAGGCGATCGCCAAGTTCCACCCCGATGACTTTAATCAACGACGCAATTAGAGAAGTTCCCGAACGGTGCATTCCGGTTACGATCAGCGGCAGCGACATGGTTCCTTGTATCCGTATCAACTAGAGGAGGTGCAATCAAATCAATTCAATTTCTTTGAGCGTTTTCGGGACCTCTGCATCAAGAGTAACACTGGGTTTAACCAATAAGTCTACAATGCCCGTTGCGGATAAACTTTGTTCCTGTTGAACCCGAAACATTGCCACATCAATACAACGCGCTAAATAGGTAAAATCCCCATTGACAATCCCCGAAACCCCGGCATTTAAAAAATATACCCCGGGATTTAGCAAACATTTAAACCGAAATTTTACAACAACTTTAGTCCCGGGTTCAACCTTTTCCAGAGAATGTTCTGAAAAGGAATGGGATGCCCCCCCCAGATCCAAACCGCTAATTGTTTTCACCAACATTCCACAGCGAATTTGAGAAGCAGCCTCTAAAAATTCTACTGTGTAGGTGTAAACATATTCGTGACGCCCCACCAGGTTATTAACTTTTTTACCCGTGGGTGTCATGATGTGGGGTTCGAGAATTTGCGCCCCCCGAGATTCGTAATGGAGGGTATTGCTTGGTTTCAAATCTTCATCATAATAAGCACGGGCGGCTTGTTCTACCGGACCGGAAGAGGGGATAGCAAACTCACTGGAATGAGGGCTAAACAGCGGGAGTTTTTCCGACTCGTCTGGTTCATCTTTTTGTTGATTTAATTTACGAATCTCTTCGCATAAAGCATCTACTTTATGGGGGGGAGAATAAATTAATTTTTGGTATTTATCGACTACAAATTTAGGCGTATGATAGAGCAGTAATTCTCCATCGTGCATAAAAATAGCCGAATCACACAATTCAATAATCATGGCGGCGGCGTGGGAGACAAATAAAATCGTCCCACCCCGTTCTTGGATAGTTTCAATCCGCGCAAAGCACTTGCGTTGAAAGGCTTCGTCCCCAACGGAAAGGGCTTCATCCACGATGAGAATATCCGGGTCAACGCTGGTGGCAACGGCAAATGCCAATCGGACAAACATCCCGCTGGAATAGGTTTTAACCGGCTGATCCAGGAAGTCTCCGATATCAGCAAAACTGACAATTTCATCGAATCTATTCTCTATTTCCTGTTGAGATAGACCGAGTAACTGAGCATTAAAAAAGACATTTTGCCTTCCGGTAAATTCCGGATTAAACCCGCTGCCTAGTTCCAGCAGTGCAGAAATTCTGCCTTTAACTTCTACCTGCCCGCTAGTTGGAGATAAAGTACCGACAATCGTTTGCAGGAGGGTACTTTTTCCGGAACCATTGCGACCGACAACGCCTAAAGTTTTGCCTTTAGGGAGTTCTAGCGAAACATCGCGTAATGCCCAGAATTCATCAGACCTAACCTTGCCGGGGAGGAGAATTTCTTTAAGGCGATCGGCGGGATGCCGATAGCGTTTGAAGCATTTGGAAACATTCTTTAGCGAAATTGCAATTTCACCCATGAGTTTTCTGCTGTATGAAACGGCGAATCAACTTTTGGAGGAGGGCGGAGGATGAAGGATGAAGGAGTGGAAATTGACTAGAGATTCAAGAATTCAAGAAGGAGGCAGAACCTTTAATTGGAAGATTCCCAGGCCGAGGCTGGAAACAAGGTAGAATTGCATTTTCCTCCTTCATCCTTAACTTAGATGACATCGGCAAAAGCGGGACGTAAGCGCCGGTAAGACCATAAACCTAGTCCAAAAATGACTAAGGAAATCAAGGAGGCAACGGCCCATTCTCCGGGGTGGTTAATTTCTCCAACGAGGATAATATCTCGATAGGTTTCAGCGATCGCCGCCATTGGATTTAACCAAAATATTAACTCTCGCCACTCCGCAGGAATGACGGTAGCTGGATAGCAAATTGGGGTTAAATAAAACCACAAATTCACCAAAACGATCAGAGTTTGGGGAATGTCTCGCAGGAATACCGTGAATCCAGAGGCTAAATATCCCAGTCCAGCCGTGAAAAGCAGTTGCGTCAACCACACTAACGGGAGTAGAAAAAGTGTCGGATGCAGGGTATCGGAGGAAATTGCCAACATGACAATTAATGCCATGAGTCCAAAGGTACTTTCGATAAAGGCTGAGAGTACCGGGACCAAGGGGAGTAAACTCAGAGGGAAAACCACTTTTTTGACTAAATTGGGCTGTCCTACCACCACATTAGCCGCTTGCATAAAACCACTGGTAAAGGCAATCCAGGGGACTAATCCCGCAAACAACCATAGACCAAAGGTAAAGCTATTTTCCGGTAAGTTAGTAGCCGGAAGTTTAACTTTTAAAATAATCGAAAAGACGTAAGTGTAAATCAACAATTGCGAAAGTTGATTGAGCAAAGGCCACAAATTGCCCAAAACTGACCCTTTATAACGGGCGGCTAAGTCTCGTTGGACTAAGGTTTTGAGTAGGTTGAGCTTGACTAACAGTTGTTCATCAAACAGTGACCCTTGGGAAATGGAGTTTGCCTTGCGAAAGGCTCCTTTGATTGTTCTGACCAATTTTCACATCCTCACCCACAACGACAGAAGATAGGGGGCTTCATGGGTGCGATTGCTGTTGCAATCCTAAGGCGATCGCTGTTTGAATAGCGTCCGACACCATGAGCCTTGCCTGAAAAGCGATCGCCCCCAGAGGGTTCCTGACTAAACAGGCGATCGTGCTTAGAGCTTAGGATAACGAATCCTAGGTCAGGATCAACCCCCTTAAAAACTCTTAAGCATATTTTCTTAGTCTTTTTGCAAAACCAGTATATCCTGATAGCTCGTCAGATAAGGGCGTCCACACCATCCGCCATAATATTTCCCGACTACACTAAATCCGCGTTTGGAGATCCACTCTAACAGCAGGGGTTCTTTAAACCCGATCGCCTCTTCCGGGACCTCTAGGGTACTGGTAAAACACTCTTCCAATTTATGAATGATATTCTGGGAGCTTTTCCCCTTGCGAATATAAGATTCTGACTCGGAATTGAGCAAAAAGCAGGTAATCATGCACCGACTCCCCGATTTCATCACCCGGCCAATTTCATCCAGGTACTGACGCACCTCTTTCGCTCTCATGTGGGTGAAAACCGAAGTCAGAAAGACAAAATCAAACCGTTCATCGGGATAGGGAAAGTGATACTCTGCCGCTTGTACGGGACCTTCTGGGTTGTACATCGGGTTAAAGATGTCCGCGTGTTCAAACCGAAAGTTCCGACAGCGATCGCCAAAGGTTTGAGCCGCCACCTCAATCAGGGGTTTGTGAATATCAAACCCTTCATAACTGCCTTGCTCATTGAGATAATAGGCCAGAGTATAGGCCATACGACCAATTCCACAACCCACATCCAGGACGCGACTGTTCGGTTCGATTCCGCCGCGTTGGATGAAATAGCCCAAAAATTCCAGCCCAATATTCGTAAAACCCCCCCCAATATATTCGATGTACTCTTCGGGAGGAAGAGGCAAAGTCGGTTCTAGGAGGGTGAGCAGCATCGTCCCCGCTTCCCCATTCACGAACGGAGTGGCTGTAATCAGAACATCCTGGTGCTGCTGTTGCTGTTCAAGGGTGAGGGAGACACGAATCTCAAATCGGGCCTGGTTTGCCCCCTTTAACTCGGGGTAAACCTTCATCACATCCGCTGAAGGAATCCCTAGAGTGCAGTTTAAATCAGTTAACTGCCAATGGGCAAAGGTGACTTGAAACTGGTCCACCGGGCGATCGCCTTGGGTAGGTGCAACCCATCCTTGCAGGACCAACTCATTCTCCACAATAGCCGCGCGGTCAAGATAGCCCCGAGTGGGGTAAATTTCAGTTAATTTCATCAAAAGTGGTTATTCTTCCTCTAAAACAGCTTGTAACGCAGTGGCGATCGCCGCTTTTTGTTCGGCATCGTACTTCCATCGCTCTAAAAATGGCTGATAACTTCCGCTTCCGCTATGAATAGTTGCTAACAAAGATTCAACCCCCTGTTTCATCATCGGGAGAGCTAGAGTTCTAATCAGATGGGCGCTGCGATCGCGCACTCGCTCGGATCCTTGTGCCATCGCCTCATCCCCGGAACGTCGATGAGCAATTACCATTGCGGAGGACATGGCAATATTTTTAACCAGCAGTTCCGAGACAATTTCCTCAGAGGACTTTAACCCCTGGAAAATTCCCGGTGAAGGTTGATCGGCCAAAGGGCCCTCATCGGTCAAATAGGTGACAAAAAACCCGCGCGCCCCATTTTCAGTGCGGACAAGATTTTCGGTTACTGTGGCGATGTCTGCTTCCGAAAGTGTTCCCTCACTCATTTGAGCCAAGAATGATTGAGTCAGAGCGATCGCCTCCGGGAAGCTCACCGCATCCGGTACGGTTAAAGAAGATACATTAGTCATAAGTCATAAAATAGTCCCTTTAAATTAGTTAGAACCCCCTCTGAAGAGGGCGCTTCGCGCCATTCGCACTATTGTCTACGAACAAAGGCACTCATGGCAATCATCTCTTCCCATAACCCGTCCGATCCACCGAAGAAAGAGCGCAAAACTGCTGAAAAAGGTGCAACCTATAACAACTTGACCTCCGGACTACTTGAACCTCAAGCCACCCCGGAGGAACAAACCAATATCCAGCAGGAAGAAAACATTCGCCCCAACCGATTGGCAGATTATATCGGACAAAAAGACCTAAAAGAAGTTCTAGATATTGCCATCAAAGCAGCCCAGTCGCGATCGGAAGCCCTGGATCATTTATTACTGTACGGTCCCCCCGGTTTAGGCAAAACCACAATGGCGCTGATTTTATCCAGCGAAATGCAAGTGGGGTGTAAAATCACCTCAGCCCCTGCCCTAGAACGACCCCGCGATATTGTCGGATTGCTGGTGAATCTTCAACCGGGGGATGTTCTCTTCATCGATGAAATCCACCGCCTCAGTCGGATGAGTGAAGAAATTCTCTATCCAGCCTTGGAAGATTTTCGTGTGGATATTACCATCGGCAAAGGTCAAAGTGCGCGGACTCGGAGCATTCCCCTGCAACGATTTACCCTAGTTGGAGCAACCACCCGCATTGGCAATCTCTCCTCCCCCTTGCGCGATCGCTTTGGGTTAATTCAACGGTTGCGCTTCTATGAGGTGGATGAACTCAAGGCGATCGTCCAACGCACTGCCGAACTCCTGCAAACTCCCGTCACCCCCGATGGGGCCGAGGAAATTGCCCGTCGCTCTAGGGGGACCCCCCGCATTGCCAACCGCCTGCTTAAACGGGTGCGCGATTACGCCCAAGTCAAGGAATGCGGAGATATTAACGCCGGGGTCGCCAATCAAGCCTTAGAATTATTTAACGTAGACCCGATCGGTCTGGATTGGACCGACCAACGCTTACTGAAAATGTTGATTGAAAACTTCAACGGCGGCCCAGTGGGATTGGAAACCCTCGCCGCCGCAACAGGAGAGGATTCTCAAACCATTGAAGAGGTTTATGAACCTTATTTATTACAAATCGGCTATTTGAATCGCACCCATCGGGGCCGAACCGCCACCGCAGCCGCTTGGCGGCACTTCGGGTACTCGGCACCCCCGGAGCAATTGTCTTTGAAGATTTAGAGTTTTATCAGTCCCCTTCCCTGGTTAGGGTGGGATTGCGACCCCCAAAACCGATCAAGTTAAAGGCTTTTGAAGCTCCTCCCTCCCCAAGATACAGGGAGGGAACAGGAGAATGATTTAACCGCAGGATATCAATTAATTTTTATAAAAATTACCCAATGGAGAAACGATTGAGAACAAAACCGAACTCTTGGCAACGTCAGGCGATCGCCTTAGCATTATTGTGTTTCATCTGTTTATTAACCTGGGTGGGAACCCTCACTCCAGCTTATGCAGAATCGGAGGAACCCGAAACCCGAGGGCTGGGGACTGAAGCCATCTTGCAGCTTGAAGAACTGGGAACCCAAGCCTTTGCTGCTATGAATGCCGGGGATTTAGTTGGGGCCGAAACCTACTGGACTCAGTTTTTAGAGCAGGTGCCGGATAATGCCGCTGCCTGGAGTAATCGAGGAAATATCAAGGTTAGTTTGAACAAACTCCACGAGGCGATCGCCGACTATAACCGGGCGATCGAACTTGCACCGGATGCTCCAGACCCCTACCTCAATCGCGGCACTGCTTATGAAGGCTTAAAACGTTGGGATGATGCGATCGCCGATTACAATCACGTCCTAGAACTCGACCCCCAAGACCCCGCTGCCTACAATAATCGGGGTAATGCCGAAGCTGGACGCGGAAACTGGGCGGAGGCAGTCGCCAACTACAAAAAAGCCAGCGAACTTGTCCCAGACTATGCCTTTGCCCGCGCCAATTATACCCTCGCCCTCTATCAAACCGGGGAAGAAGAAGCCGCCATCCAGTCGATGAAGAATATCCTCCGCAAATATCCCAAATTTGCCGATATGCGGGCCGCCCTCACCGCCGCACTCTGGACTCACGGATATCGAGGCGAAGCCGAAAGCAATTGGGTTTCCGCTGTGGGTTTAGATACCCGCTATAAAGATTTAGACTGGGTTGCCAATACCCGCCGCTGGCCCCCAGCAATGGTGAGTGCTTTGGAGAAGTTTCTCAAAATTGAGTAAGCAATGTTCGTAGTAACGACTTCAGTCGTTATCTTTCTTATGTTCGTAGTAACGACTTCAGTCGTTCCCCCTCCCAAGCCTAAAAATCATCCTTCATCCTTCATCCTTCATCCTTCATCCTTCATCCTTCATCCTTCATCCTTCATCCTTCATCCTTCATCCTTCATCCTTCATCCTTCATCCTTCATCCTTCATCCTTCACCAACTCCCCAATCAACTCGGGTGTCAATTCCTTAACATTTGCTAAAACGACTGCCGCCCCTGCTTTTTGCAGACTGGCACTGTAGGCGTTCTTTCTATCTTCACTATCTTGAACATGAGGCGGTAGAACTCCCACGCCGATCCAGGTTCGGTTTGGTTGCTGTTGTTTAGCTTTCTCAATGGTGTACAAATCCGCAACCGTATCGCCCACATAAATCACTGGGGCATTTTCTGGACTGGAATGGAGAGTTTCTAATTGCTTAAGGGTGGCAAAAAGTCCTGTAGGGTCCGGTTTACCTGGCGCATCTTCCATTGCAACCACCACCGGACTGGTTAATCCCAGCGCCCCTTCTAAGACATAAGCCGCTTCCGCTCTCATGGCTCCACTAAAGAAGCCCCACAGAATACCGGCTTGGGTCAGACTTTCCAAATAAGCAGGATTGACCAATAATGGCTCTTGACAAATGTATCCGGTCATGAGATTGGAGTCTGGGCCACGATACCGGGATTGGAAAAAGTTAACCAGGGTGTCGGAGTCAAAGGGGAGGCGATCGCGGTTTTGTCCCTGAGCCTCAAAGTAGCGACAGATTAGCTCAAAGGAGGCGTCCCAGTCGTTATTCCAGATGCCTTCGGACTTGAGGGTGTCAATATCCGTAGAGGGGGGACGATAGGCATTTTGAGTGAAGTGTTCGACGGTATCGGCGATCGCCCTGCGGTAAGAACCGCTAACATCCCGAATCACGCCATCAATATCAAAAACGGCGATCGCAGGGGTTGTCATTGTGGTTTCCATCAGCATCGAGTCCCATAACGGCTAAAGGTGCTGTTATTCAGGATATCGGGGGTAGGGTCTACAAATTCTCCCTATCCCGAACCCCATCTTTTGAATTGTTGATCTTTCAGCCTCAAGTCCCGAAAAAAGATTGCGATCGCCTTTTGCCCTACATCAGTTATAATCGAATGCTGGCTTACTCTAAACAGTAGGACGGGGAAAAATTTAGATTTTATTTGAGACTTTATTTTTCCAGACATCGCCTAACTAGCCCAACTGTGCGCTATAATAAAGCGTTGTACGATTGCCAAAAGATTACACAAGCCTCAAGGAGGTGTGATTGTCAAAGTTTATTTTAAAAGTTCTCTGGTTAGAGGACAACGTAGCGATCGCAGTGGATCAAATTGTAGGTAAGGGAACAAGCCCTTTAACCCGTTATTTTTTCTGGCCTCGGAATGATGCCTGGGAAGAACTAAAGAATGAGTTAGAAGCCAAGCACTGGATCTCCGAAACTGACCGCGTAGAGTTGCTCAACAAAGCCACTGAAGTCATTAATTACTGGCAAGAAGAAGGCAGAAGGCAGCCAATGATGGAAGCGCAGTCCAAATTTCCGGAAGTGGCCTTTACAGGTAGCAGCTGAAGCCCCCAGTTATCAAACGAATGGCAGCGGGTATCTTTCTAGAGATATCCGCTGATTGTTTTTGAATATCCCCGGTGATCAAGATCACCCGAGATAGGCCCAGGAATCAACCTCATTCCTAAAAGAGCGGTTACCATAGGATTGAGCACTTACACTCAACAGGTTGACAGTTTATGACTGGTGTTGTTCAATCTCCTCTAAATGCCCAGCAGATTTCTGTCTGGCTGAGGGGACTATTAACGATTGCCTGGGCAGATGGTCACTTCGATCAAGAAGAACAAGACTTAATTGCAGAACTGACTCAGGAAGAATTAGCGCCCTCTATTAACTTGGGTGAACTCGAACCGATTAAGCCTCAAGATTTAGCGGATGTTTTAGGCCAAGAGCCGATCATTGCCGAAAACTTCTTGAGAACAGCGGTCATGGTTGCCTTAGCGGATGGAATATATTCCCCTAGTGAAGCAGAAAAATTATATGAGTTTTGTGAAGCATTAGGACAAAACTCTAAGGTTTTAGATGCCCTCCGGCACACCCTCTGGAAAGGGGATAATGCTCAAGCTATGGATGCCGAGGCGATTGCCGTCACTCAGGGGAATGGATCATTCAGCTTAGGACCCGGTCCCAAACAGTCCGCAGATGTCCTTTCACCCGTGCGGCATTGGCTCGACGACTTGGAAATCCAAGACCCGCGACTGGCAAGATTTTTATGCAAAATGATCCCCCCCCAATGTCCGTTTGAGCGAGATATCCATCTGTTCGGCAATAAGGTCGTACATATTCCCCCCCTGTGCCATATCAACCCCCTCTACGATCAACTGGTGGGTTTACGCTTCCGCGCTTTATCCTATTTGGCCGATGATTGCGGTGAAGATGTAACCCCCTACTGCCAATAATCCCGGCCACTCGCCAATGGCTTCAAAGTCCTTTGTTGAGGGGTTCAGGGTGTAAAGCGAACTTACTTTTGACAAAGGACTAAGGACAATCATGCAATTTATCGATCGCGTAGAAATAGAAGTCGCCGGAGGCAACGGTGGCGATGGCATCGTGGCCTTCCGCCGGGAAAAATACGTCCCGGCAGGTGGCCCTGCGGGCGGCAATGGCGGCAAAGGAGGTTCCGTCATTCTCAAGGCAGTGGAACACTTGCAAACCCTCCTGGATTTTAGATACAACCGCAGAATTGAAGGAGAAAACGGACAAAGGGGCGGTCCCAACAATCGCACCGGCGCTTCTGGAGGCGATCGGGTCGTTCAGGTCCCCGTCGGTACAATGGTTTATGACGCCACCACGGAACAAGTGATCGGGGACCTCATCGAAGCCGAACAAACCTTAGTTGTCGCTGCCGGTGGAAAAGGCGGACTCGGAAACAAGCATTTTCTCAGCAATAGCAACCGCGCCCCCGAGTATGCTTTACCTGGATTGGAAGGGGAACAGCGATTTCTGCGTCTAGAACTGAAACTGCTGGCTGAAGTCGGTATTGTCGGTAAACCCAATGCAGGCAAATCTACCTTAATCTCTGCCCTGTCTGCCTCCCGTCCTAAAATTGCCGATTATCCCTTCACGACGTTAGTTCCGAACTTGGGTGTAGTCAGAAAACCCAGCGGAGACGGGACTGTATTCGCGGATATTCCCGGATTAATTGAAGGGGCGCATCTCGGAGCCGGTTTGGGTCATGAGTTTTTACGCCATATTGAACGGACCCGCGTGTTGTTGCATTTGGTAGATATTACCGCACCGGAACCGATTCAAGATTATGAAATGATTCAGCAGGAGTTAGCCGCTTACGGGCGGGATTTGATGAATCGTCCGCAAATTGTGGCTTTAAATAAGATGGATGCTAGCGATCGCACAGAAGAAGAAATTGAGGCGATCGTCACGCGCTTAAGTGAACTTTCACGCTCTACCACACCCATCTTTCAAATCTCCGCTGTCTCCAGACTGGGACTCGACCCCCTCTTGCAAGAAATCTGGACAACTCTCGATCGCCTCAAAGAAGAACGGGACCTAATCAACAATCTAAGTTCGCAGTAACGATTTCAATCGTTCTCTTATCTAAGTAAAGAAGAACGGGACCTGATCCATAATCATCGTTCTCTTATCTAAGTTAAGTATCACGACTTGCTTTCGTTGTACCCCCCCTCATTCGTAGAGACGTGGAATTCCGCGTCTCTACAAGTGTTTCTGGGTATTCAACATCCCCAGGGATTACCCTCCTCCACAACCCCACACCCCACCCCAGAACCAAGGCCCCACTCCCAAACCCCCTCGTAAAATTACGAATCAATAATCGAGAATCCACCCCTGCGCCCCGTCCGGCGACACGCTACTATTGATAGAGAAACCGCCATGAATTCGAGCTGAAACTTGACATGAACTCACCCATACAGGCAGTTCAATCTCCCTACTACGGAGATGGATATCAACGGACACCCCCCCCAGATTTACCCTCCTTGTTGCTCAAGGAACGGATTGTCTATCTGGGGATGCCCCTAGTGCCGCAGGTTACCGAACTCATCATCTCCGAACTGCTGTATTTGCAGTACGATGACCCGGAAAAACCCATCAACATCTATATCAACTCCACCGGCACCTCAAATGAAAGCGGCGAACCTGTCGCCTTTGAAACCGAAGCCTTTGCCATCTGCGACACCATCAAATACATCAAGCCGCCAGTCAACACCATCTGTATCGGCATGGCAGTAGGAATGTCAGCGATGCTGCTATCGGCAGGGACCAAAGGATGCCGCACCAGTTTACCCAATGCCACCATCGTCCTGCATCAACCCAAAAGTTACACTCGGGGTCAAGCCTCCGATATTCAGATTCGAGCTAAGGAAGTTTTGGCAAACCGCAAGACGATGATCGATATCCTCGCCGAAAATACAGGTCAGACCCCCGAAAAAATTATCAAAGATATGGATCGGGTGTTTTATCTGAGCCCTAATGACGCGGTAGAATACGGACTCATCGATCGCGTACTGGAAGCCAAAGACCTAGCCCATCCCATCCCTGCGATCGTCTAATCCCGTGAGAGTTTAGATTTTGGTGACTCTAAATTCTCACTTATTGCTTTTTGAATCTAATATCGGAGCCTCACATTATGCCTATCGGTTACCCAAAAGTTCCCTATCGTCTACCGGGAGATTCTTATACACAGTGGATTGACCTAGAAACCCGGTTGTATCAAGAACGCATTATTTTCCTGGGTAGCGAAGTCGATGATCAACTGGCAAATAAAATCATTGCCATCATGCTTTATCTGGATTCTGAGGAAGCAGGCAAAGATATAATTCTTTATATCAACTCTCCCGGGGGTTCGGTCACTTCGGGCATGGCAATTTACGATACCATGCAGCACATCAAATCTGATGTCGTGACGATTTGCGTCGGTCTAGCCGCCTCCATGGGTTCCTTCCTCTTAGCGGCAGGAGCACCGGGCAAACGGCTGGCCCTCCCCCACTCCCGGATCATGATTCATCAACCCTCCGGCGGAGTCAGAGGTCAAGCCTCGGATATTGAAATCGAGGCCAGGGAAATTGTGCGGATTCGTCGTCAGCTTAACCAAATCTACGCCAATCGCACAAATCAAACCCTAGAAAAAATTGAAAAAGACATGGACCGCGACTTCTTCATGGGAGCTCAAGAGGCCAAAGACTATGGCCTCATCGATCGCGTGATTGAAGAACGTCCTTAACTGCGAGGGTAAGGATTTCCGGGAGGGGACAAGGGTAAAATTATTATCCTTGTCCCCTTATTCTTAACTCCAAATTGGGTAATATCTTGACTATCCTAAACTTGTGGAAGAATGGCAGAATTTTTATCCCCCTCTGCCATTTTTAATCAGAATGACTATCGAAGAATGTTATCAAATATTAGGTTTAAAAGTCGGTGCGACCCTAGAAGAGGTCAAGACGTCGTACCGCATATTGGCGCGGCAATATCATCCGGACGTCAATCCCGGGGACGAGCGATCGCATGACAGATTTATCCAGCTCAATCAAGCCTATCACCGCTTGCTAGAAGTTGCCCAACCTGCCGCCCAAGTTAGCCAACCCAGCACCCCCGCAAGCACCCCCACAACTGCCCCAAAAACCACCGTCAAGACCCGAGTCAGTCGGAAAGAACCGGAATTTCGGAATAATCCTCGGTTAACGGACCTCGAACAACTCCTCAAACAGCGGGGGTATTTACAATTACAGGGGTTTTTAAAAGCACAACGCTTTCCTCGTGCCGTGGCATTAGTCGATGCACTCGCACAACGCCTACCCCAGGACCCGGAAGTGCGACAATGGCAGGCGATCGCCTATCAACGCTGGGGACGCCATGCGATCGCCGCTGGGGAACTAGACAAAGCTAGAATATACTTAAAAAAAGCCCTCCGCATCGATCCTCACAATCGATCGCTGTGGATGGAAGTCGAACGAGATTTTCGTCGTTTGGAGCAAATTTTCTAATGATTACTACCCCAAAAACCAAACCCCCCACCGAAGGCAGAGTCTTACTCCAGAATATTAGCTGGGAGACTTACGAACGCTTATTACATGAAATGGGAGATCAGCGCAATATTCGCCTAAATTATGACCGAGGACTATTAGAAATCATGACCCCGTTATTTGAACATGAGAATCCGAAAGAATTAATCACGGCTCTTGTTGGCGTGTTAGCCGATGAATTAAATATAGAAATAATTAGAGCGGGTTCCACCACCTTAAAAGACCCAGATTTGGCGCGCGGTTCTGAACCCGATTCAAGTTTTTATATCCAAAATGAGAGTTCTATCAAAGGTAAGCGACGCCTCGACCTAAAAACCGATCCGCCGCCTGACTTGGTAATCGAAATTGATGTAACCAGCAGTTTCATTGACCGAGAGGGGATTTATGCGGCAATGGGAGTACCGGAAATCTGGAGATGCGATCGGGGTGTGGTCAAGTTTTTACAATTGCGATCGGGCAACTATGTAGAAATAGACCATTCTCTAGCCTTTCCAGTGTTACCCGTGACCGAAATTGCCAAGCTTTTAGAACAAAGCCAAACCGTGGGGGAAACAACGTTATTAAGATCCTTTCGCGCTTGGGTGAGAGAGCAAATTAAAGCAGAAGAACCGTAGGGACAAAGCCCTGCCCTGTCATCCATTATCGGTCAACCGAAAACTTTAAAAAATTGTGGCATTTGAGTATTATATCTGGATTATTCGCTTGTTCTTGACATCCTGGAGCAATTCATGGGAAAATCAAAGGTAGTGTCCGGTATCAGGCCATGACTCACCCTTCTAACCCAGACGACCTCGAACGCCAGAAATCTTTAGAAAACATTAAGAAATCTTTGGGAAGCGCTCAAGTTGAGGAAAGAGTAGCCGGACTGATACAATCGCTACAATTTGGGACGGACGGATTAGACTTATTTATCCAGCAAGCGTTACAAGATGAGTCTGAACAAGTAAAGCAGGCAGCTTATTGGGTGCTTCATGGCCATCAACCCTATCTCGCTTATCCGGATGAGCAACACCCTACAGAGTTTGCTTTTCCGACCGATACGATTTCATCATTGGCTTCTCGTTGTGGTAATCTTAGTCGTAAAATCTTGGCCGGTGGAAGTTGGAAAATTATCCGAATTTGGGACTTAAAAACAGGCGATAAATTGCGGACCCTGGACGGACATTCTGATTGGGTTTTGTCTGTTGCCTTTAGTCCAAATGGCAAGATTCTCGCCAGTAGTAGTGCCGATCGCACCCTCAAGTTATGGAATACCACAACCGGCGAACTCCTCCATACTCTCCAAGGTCATTCAAGCTGGGTAAATGCGGTTGCCATCACCCCTGACGGGAAAACACTGGTTAGCGCAAGTGCCGATCGCACCATCAAGTTATGGAATACCACAACCGGCGAATTGATTCGCACCCTTGAAGGACATTCTGGTAGTGTAATGTCCCTGGCAATCAGTCCTGATGGAAAAATTATAGCCAGTGGGAGTGCAGACCAAACAATTAAGTTATGGTACATGAATGGGAGTGAGGCGATCGCCACTTGGAAAGGCCATTCAGACTGGGTACAGGCAGTGGCGATCGCTCCCAATGGCAAAACTTTCGTCAGTGGCAGTCGAGATGGCGAAATCCGCATTTGGACCACTGATGAAACTCCCCAAAAGGTTAATTCCGGAATAGCGGAAATCGTTTCTTCTATGAATTTGAGTGAATCTGGAATTCATCCAATATTGTTGGTGTTTGGACTGACATTTCTTTCGACATCTGGACTTTCTCGGTTGGTTGTGCTCCTAGTTAAGGCTATTAATTCAGAAAAGAACTTAAAATCCAAGTTTGCTAAATTTAAGTGTAGCGAAGTTATCAAGAAGCGTCAAACCCTTAATATTCATGGATTAGTTGTCTCCGGGAATCAACCCGAAGTCGTTTGGAGTGGAAAAAATGATTTCATTCAGGGATGGAATTTTGACCTTCAGAAATTGACCACAGATTCAGATGACTTTGTGGGAGTTCTGGGAATCGTTCTGAATCCCAAACGCCTGGTGACAGGCGGTAATGATTGGGTGAAACTGTGGGATTTAACAACCGGACAACAGCTTCATCAGTTTGAGGGCCGTTCCCGACCTCAGTTAAAAAGATGGGAAATTGTTGGGTCTTCACAGATAGCGATCGCCTGCGGGACTCAGTACCACTTTAACGTGAAAGGAACTGACCAGCACGGCCAAGATTTTCCTGTTTCTCAGGTAACTTGGACAGCAACAGGTGGCACAATTGACGACAACGGAAATTTTAACGCTGGACAAGATAGCGGCGAGTTTAAGGTCAAGGCTACCGTAGGAAACGAGAGTAAAGAAATCTCTGTCATCCTTCGCAAACTAACCACTCTTCAGGTTATTACTTGCCGGAAGCAAGTACAGTTTGGAGAACAAATTATCTTGAAAGTGGCAGGTTTGGATCAAGATGCCAACTCCATGTTAATGGGCGAATTGGAGCCAAATGCCCAATCTATGCCAATTGGCGAAATCAAGTGGGATATTCAAGGAGATATTAGAATAGACCCTGTGGGAGTCTTTTATGCTGGCAATGTTGACAAAAAAGTTTACATTACTGTGAATGCCTATGCGGGCCATGTTGAAGAAGAAGTTTCCATTACTGCAATCGTCAATGGGGTTTCGGGTTCTACCTCCGTTAGAGTCATTGAATCAGCAAGACTGAATTCTTTAAATATTTCCCCGACATTTGTTGAGATTACACCGGGCGAACAACCAAAAATTCAAGTTGAGGGTTTAGATCAGCGCGGGAATAAAATAGCCACAGGACCGATAAACTGGACTGCATCTAGTGGCAGTATAGAAGGGAATCGATTTATTTGCGACCCCAATGCTAAGGGAAAAATTACTTTAACTGCGACTGCCACCCAAACAAATATTAGTCAATCGGTCGATGTAATCGTGCGTTCCGTCTTGAGACGCCTTGAAATTCACCCTCAGCAGTGTACCCTAGAACCTAACCAAAGCCAGGACTTCGAGATTAAGGGCTTCGATCAAGCCAATGAATCGATAGAGATAGATTGGACCAAAATTATCTGGCAGAAAAATGGTGGCAGGATAGAGAGACCGAAGAAGTTCATCGCAGGTCATGATGAAAAAGGGTCTTTTTACGTCACTGCTACAGTAGAACAATACACTGCCGTTGGGGTAGAACAATACAGTGCCACTGCTCATGTTACCGTCAGTCAAGTATTGAGAAGATTAACTATTTGGCCTGAGCAGGTCCGACTTGAACCTTACGAATCTTGTACATTCACAGTCACGGGATTCGACCAGCAGCGAAAGAAAATAATCACCCTGTCAGAGGTGCAGTGGCAAGTCACGGACGGAATGATTGAAAAGCAAGGCCATAATGAATGTAAATTTACCGCTGGCGACAATGATGGAGAGGTTATAATCACCGCAATAGGGAGAGATTGTAGGGTTGATGCTTGTATTTTTGTTAAAAAAATTGATAAATTAATATTAAGAGCTTCTGCGACAGATGTAGAGTTTGGCAATCCCGTAAAGTTGACGGTCAGAGGCTTGGATAATTCCGGAAATCCAATAGAACCGAGAAAAATCGATTGGCAAATTCAAGGCCAGGGTACAATTGATGAGCCTAATCGAATCTTTTACGCGGGTCACGTCGAAGAACAAGTTACCATTCAAGCTATAGCAAAAGGGGTTTCAGACTCTACCACAATTAACGTAATTCCAACCGCCCGACTAACATCGCTGGTGATTTTACGATATCCGGTTGGTGATATCACACCCGATGATCGGCCATGCTTTACAGTTGAGGGTTTAGATCAGCGCGGGAATAAAATAGCAACAGGACCGATAAGCTGGAGTGTATCCAGTGGCAGGATGGACGATAATCGGTTGATCCCCGACCCCAATGCTAAGGGAAAAATTACTGTAACTGCCACTGACACCCAAACAAATATTCAGGGATGGGTTGATGTAATCGTGCGTTCCGTCTTGAGACGCCTTGAAATTCACCCTCAGCACTGTACCCTAGAACCTAACCAAAGCCAGGACTTCGAGATTAAGGGCTTCGATCAAGCCAATGAATCGATAGAGATAGATTGGACCAAAATTATCTGGCAGAAAAATGGTGGCAGGATAGAGGGACAGAAGACGTTCATCGCAGGTCACGATGAAAAAGGGTCTTTTTACGTCACGGCCACAGTAGAACAATATAGTGCCACTGCTCATATCACTATCAGTCAAGTATTGAGACGATTAACTATTTGGCCTGAGCAGGTCCGACTTGAACCTTACGAATCTTGTACATTCCAAGTCACAGGATTAGACCAGCATCAGCAGGAAATAATCGATTTACCAGAGGTGCAGTGGCAAGCAACGGACGGAACTCTGGAAAAGCAAGGCCATAATGAATGTAAATTTACCGCAGGCGAAAATGGCGGAGAGGTTAGAGTCACAGCAACCGCAGGGAATTACAATGCTGTAAAAATCGTCAGAATTGGCAAACTTCAAACATTAAATTTAGCAGCTTCCCCGACCACTGTAGAGTTTGGCAATCCCGTAAATTTGACAGTTATAGCCTTCGATAACTTCGGCAAGTCAAGAGAACTGAGACAAATCGATTGGACCGTTGAAGGTCAGGGTACGATTGATGAGCCTAATCGAATCTTTTACGCGGGTCACGTCGAAGAAGAAGTTACCATTACCGCTAAATTCCAAGGGGTTTCAGACTTTATCACAATTAACGTCATTGAACCACCCCGACTAACAAAGCTAGTGATTTCATCATCTTCAGGTTATCAGATTACACCCGATGACCGTCCATGCTTTACAGTTCAGGGTTTAGATCAGCGTGGTCAAGAAATTCAGATAGGACCTCTTGAATGGAGTTGGACCGGCTGTAGGATGGAAGGGAATATGTTTATCCCTGACTCCAATGCTAAGGGTACATATACAGTCAGAGTAACTGAAACCCAAGCCAATCTCACCGAAAAGGTCGAAGTGAATGTGGTTTCTGTCTTGAAAAGAATGGAAATTCATCCGCAACATTCAATTTCTCTCGAACCTCAAGAAGAAAAAGCATTTACAGTTAAGGGATTTGACCAGACTGGATCGCCAATTGAACTTAAAAGTATCAAATGGGAATGTAGCCGAGGTGGAACAATTGACCGAAACGGTGTTTTCATTGGAAATTATAATAAAAAACGAGAAGTAGAGGTTCAGGCAACGGGAACCTGTGGAAGAAGAACCTTGACAAAATCGGTGCAAGTAACCTTGCTTCCCGTGTTAAAAACTTTAAAAATACAAGTTCAATCACCGATAAAACTGAAACCCGAGGAAAGTTATCCCTTTACGGTGATAGGCTTTGACCAGTATGGCGATGAGATAGAGACGGAAAAAATAGACTGGGATTCGACAGGTGGCGAGATTGACGAGAATGGCCAATTTACGGGTGATCGTGATGCCAAGGGAAAATTTTTAGTAACTGCTACTGTCACCCGAGAAACCAAATCGCAGCAGCGGTTAAAGATAGCGAGATTGGGTTTATCTCTAATAGTTATATCTTGGTTGGTCTCTTTAGAGTGGGTGCAAGATTTAGTAAGGGAGGAATTTATAACCCAAGAGAATGACCCGAATCCTGACCCGGAACTACTTATTGCCACTGATATGATTCGTTTGGCCCAAGAGAGGTTATTTAAACAAATAGTTCGTTTACTATCTGGGATTTTGAGGGGAGTAGCTCAGATTTGTCTTACTCAGGGAATTGAAATCATTAATGATTCAGTCGAAGTGACTGTAATTCCTGTTTTAACAGTCACCGGGTCAGATGAGCAGCTTAACGAGATAGAGATAGAGACTAACCTTCAGTGGGAATCGTCCCCAGGCGGCAGTATTGAAAATGGTAGTTTCATTGAACGGGACAACCCATGCGATGTGGAAGTTACTGCACTTAACGAAGAAATCTCTCTTTCTAGTAAGGTTACTATTGAGGATGATGGCTATTCTTCCTGGGACCGGATCGCGGAATATCTGTACCCAAGGGGCCGGCAGGAGGAAATTCGCCAATTGCTGTTGGACTTTCGCTGGTTGCAAGCGAAACTGGATGCGACAAACGTCAAGGCATTGCTGTCTGACTTTCAGTGGATCAGGGGAGACGAGAGCAGGGAAGCCCTCAAATTGGTTGAAGGTGCGATTCGCAACTCCTTGCATATCTTAGAAGAAGATAAGACGCAACTGGCAGGGCAACTTTTGGGGCGGTTGCTGTGGTATGTGGCTAAACCCCTGTCAAGGTCTCCCGATGTTGAGGCAGAAAGTTCTGATATTGGACAACAGTTAGCCCAAGATTCCCAGGGCGAGGGAAAAACAACTATCCCCGAACTCGAACAACTGCTCACCGAGGCAAAAAATTACCAAGGAAAACCCTGGTTTCGCCCGGTAATTCCATGTCTGACTCCAGCAGGCGGGCTATTATTGCGGAGCCTCACCGGGCATAGTGACTGGGTATATGGAGTCGCCATTACCCCCGACGGCAAACAAGCGGTTTCTGCATCTAGGGATAAGACACTGAAACTGTGGGATTTGGCAAGGGGAGAGGAAGTGGCCACCCTCACCGGCCACAGTCACTCGGTATATGCAGTCGCTATCACCCCGGACGGCAAACAAGTGGTTTCTGCATCCGGGGATAAGACCCTGAAACTTTGGGATTTGGCAACGCAAAAGGAATTGGCCACCCTTACCGGGCATAGTGACTGGGTATATGCAGTCGCCATCACCCCGGACAGCAAACAAGCAGTTTCTGCATCCTGGGATAACACTCTGAAACTTTGGGACTTGGCAAAGGGAGAGGAAGTAGCAACCCTCAGCGGGCATAATGACTGGGTAAATGCAGTCGCCATTACCCCCGACGGCAAACAAGCGGTTTCTGCATCCTGGGATAACACCCTGAAACTGTGGGATTTGGCAACGCAAAAGGAAGTGGCCACCCTCACCGGGCATAATGACTCGGTAAAAGCAGTCGCCATCACCCCGGACGGTAAACAAGCAATTTCCGCATCCTGGGATAACACCCTGAAACTGTGGGATTTGGCAACACAAAAGGAAGTGGCCACCCTCACTGGGCATAGACACTGGGTAAATGGGGTCGCTATCACCCCGGACGGCAAACAAGCGGTTTCCGCATCCTGGCATAACACATTGAAACTGTGGGATTTGGCAAGGGGAGAGGAATTGAGCACCCTAACCGGGCATAATCACTCGGTAAATGCAGTCGCCATTACCCCGAACGGCAAACAAGCGGTTTCCGCATCAGATGATAACACCCTGAAACTGTGGGATTTGGAAACCGCGTCCTCTGCGGCCAACCTTCCCAGACATAGTTCCTGGGTAAGCGCAGTCGCGATCACCCCAGACGGCAAACAAGCAGTTTCCGCATCCTCAAAGGATGAGACCCTAAATCTATGGGATTTAGAAACCGGATCCTCGGTGGTCACTCTCTCTGGGGATCGTTCTTTGGTAACCACAGTCGCCATCACTCCCGACGGCAAACAAGCGGTTTCCGCATCCAGAGATGGAACTCTGCACCTATGGGATTTGGAAACCAGGTCCTCGGTGGTCACCCTCACCGGAGATCGTTCCTGGGTAACCGCAGTCGCCATCACTCCCGATGGCAAACAAGCGGTTTCCGCATCCAGAGATGGAACTCTGCACCTATGGGATTTGGAAACCATGTCCTCGCTGGTAACTCTCTACAGGTATCATTTTTGGGTAACCGCAGTCGCCATCACTCCCGACGGCAAACAAGTATTTTCCGCATTCTGGGATGGAACCCTGAACCTTTGGGATTTGGAAACCAGGTCCTTGGTGGTCACCCTCACCGGAGATCGTTCCTGGGTAACCGCAGTCGCCATCACTCCCGACGGCAAACAAACGGTTTCCGTATCTAGGGATGGAACCCTAAAACTGTGGGATTTGGCAACGAGAAAGGTTGTAGCGAGTTTTAGTTGTGAGAGGAAGTTACTTTCCTGTGCCGTTGCACCGGACGGGGTGACAGTAGTGGCGAGTGAAGAGTCGGGACAGGTACTTTTTTTGCGGTTGGAGGGGGTGTGAGAAACGGGGTAATCATGCACCCTCACTCACGATTTAATATCCTCAATCTTGGTCCATTAAAGTTTTCCAGTCACTCACGCTCCTGATAAAAATCAGATTACCCTGAACATTTCAGTTTTTGGAGTGCCTTGGCAGAAGCATTGCATCAGGATTTGGGTCTCCGCTAACGGCGAGGACCCGCGCACTTGTGAATAACTTATTCTTGCCCTTGGATTCCATTAAATTGGGGATTTTCCTTCAAAATTAGGGATATTTTGCTGAACTGTTTCTAACGGTAAGTCTAAAATATTGGCAATTTCCTCCAGACTAATCCCTTTCTGAATCATTTTCGGAATCGCTTCAATCTTGCCTTCAATCTTGCCTTCGCTAAAGGCTTCTTGATAGACTTTGGTTTGCCTTAATTCACTTAATCCCAGCATAGCTTCAATTTCCTCCCGGCTTTTTTGCGGTAACTTGTAGACAATAATAGTTTCTATTAACTCGATAAACTGCCGTCGCACCTCTTCCGAGGTGATTTGAGATTGAGAGCGAGCAATTAATTGTTTCGCTCTTTCTGTTGCTGCACTTTCGGTATCTTGAATCACCAGTTGCAACACCTGAATTTCCAATGACTCAGTTGAGTCGTTCAACTCATCCAGATAAATCCGCGATACGCGACTGAGTTCTAACATTTCCGCAAACTGTAACTCTTGTTCGCGTTCGATGCGGCGGTTGGGATAAATGATGACTACCCGCCAAGGATGGGGCGGTTGATTTTGTTTTAAATACAGAAACAGTTCCCCAAAGACCCGATAATATAAACTATCGTCGGGTTGAAACTGCACTTCTACCAGATAAAAGGGTTGGGTAGACTCTTCCTGTTTGGGCAGAAAAACTCCATCAATCCGAAACGCCACTTGTTTGAGTTCAACTGAGGTAAACTGATAAGCGGCTGCATCACTGGCAGTGCGATTGATGAGCTCAAAAAAACTCGCGGGAAATTGCTGAAATATTTGGTAAAATAGGCTATCTGTTTTCATCAGTAGACGGCTTCCCTCCTGCATATCCGCGCCAGATGTTTACTCATTCAGCCTGTTTCATCGAGGATGCGATCGCCCTCCCCTCTTCCGGATTTTCCCCGGCTACTCCACCTATAACAATTATAGTGCGATCATAGCTGATATGATCGGTTTCTCGCATAAAACCCGTTTCTTCTAAAAAATCAGATTCTTTATCATCCCCAATCTTTACCTGCCCCTTCATCATCTACCTATCTCTACTGAATTTTTAAAATTTATTATCCTCTTTTATTTGTGCTTTTATCAAGGTTAGAAACCCGGTTTTTGGTCCTGCTTCTTCAAATTTATAACAATTTCCTAGCTTTTGAAACGAGTCATTTTATTTGAAACCTCTCTTAAACTGGGCGTTAATCTCATCCAAATTGGCTTCTTCGGGGTCAAAAGAGCCACCTACCCATTCGAGCATTTCTTCATGGTCCGAATGCTTTTTATCTTGGACTGCGGCGAGGAAGTCTGGATATCCCAAAGGACCGCCAGAGTCCTCTGGGGGACAGGCTCTTTTCGCTTTTATACAAATCGGATATTTGACATCCAGATCTGGGGGAAGCACTTTCTCGACTAGGATTTGATGGTCCCAGAAATCCCCGAAGTCGTAGACATATGAGAATTTAAACTTTTCTCCGGGGATGATTTTGCTCAGTTTGACTCGGGTTTCATCATTCATTTCCATGTCACCAAATCCGAAATCATCATCCATTGGCATTCCGTATTCTTCCCCTTGAATGTTAAATGAATGGAGATGGTAATCTCCCCAACCCATTGAAACTTGAATCACTTGGTGTAAATCTGCCAGGGTGTAATCGCTACTCACTTGCACTCGCCGCCAAATTGGGGGTCGGATATCGCTTAGGGTGACTTTTAGTTGATAGATGGATTGAGGGTTTTTTCGAGTGGGCATTTTAAAGGGGGGATAAATATTAGGATTTTTAGGTTTAGACTTTAGGTAGTCTGAAAACTGTTAGATTTTCTGAGTATAAATGAATGAAGTCAGTTTAACAAGTTCAGGGTATTTTATTAGAGTTAGCCCTTTTGTGATTTTTTGATGATGTCTGAACCGACGATCGCCGTTACGGTAAAACTGTTCGCTGCTTATCAAGAAGCCTATGGCGTTCCTGAGTTAGTTCTGGAATTTCCTCCGGGAACTCCGGTGGTTGCAGTTCGCGATCGCCTGATTGCTGAACACCCGGAACTGGACTGCTGGCGCGATATCACCCGCTTTGGGATTAATCTCGATTTTGTTGACCCCCAGACTACCTTACAAGCAGGAGATGAAGTGGTTTTGATTCCGCCTGTGAGTGGAGGGTGATGAGAGATGAAAAATTCATCTCTCATCACCCTCCTGATAAATCCCGACAAAAAAGGTCGGGATTGGTTGACGAGTATTTTTCTCTGTGTTACTATCTTCCCAACAGATGAGGGAAGGTGACTTCCAAGCCCCTATTTTTAGCGAGTCCAGAGGTTTGAACCATGATCCAGGCGACAGAATTGCACACCCACAGTCATGACACCCCACCGAATGGGGCCACGTTTGACAAACTGAAATGCAAAGAATGTGGTGCGGAGTACGAAACGAAGGCGATCCATGTCTGTGAATTGTGTTTTGGACCTCTGGAAGTTAAATATAATTATGATGAAATTCGTCGGCAGGTGACTCGCGAAACGATTCAGGCGGGTCCTAACTCGATTTGGCGTTATCGTCCCTTTTTGCCGGTGATGACGGATACCCCGATTGATGTAGGAACGGGGATGACTCCTTTGGTGAAGTCGAACCGTTTGGCGCGTCAGTTGGGGATGAAAAATCTTTATATTAAAAATGATGCGGTGAATATGCCGACCCTGAGTTTTAAGGACCGGGTGGTTTCGGTGGCGTTGACTCGGGCGAAAGAACTGGGTTTTACGACGGTTTCTTGTGCGAGTACCGGGAATTTGGCGAACTCTACCGCTGCGATCGCCGCTTATGCGGGGTTAGATTGTTGTGTGTTTATTCCCTCGGATTTGGAAGCTGGCAAGGTGTTGGGAACCCTCATCTATAATCCCACTCTGATGTCGGTTAAGGGGAATTATGACCAAGTAAACCGCCTTTGTTCGGAAGTTGCCAATACTCATGGTTGGGGGTTTGTTAACATTAACCTGCGTCCTTATTATTCGGAAGGGTCGAAAACTCTGGCTTATGAAGTGGCAGAACAATTGGGTTGGCAGTTGCCCGATCGCATTGTTGCACCGTTAGCATCGGGTTCTCTCTTCACCAAGATTTATAAAGGATTTCAAGAGTTTATTCAAGTTGGATTGGTTGATGAGAAAGCGGTTCGGTTTACCGGAGCTCAAGCGGAGGGTTGTTCACCGATCGCCGCTGCATTCCGGGAAGAACGGGATTTTATTAAGCCGGTTAAACCGAATACGGTGGCGAAATCGATTGCGATCGGGAATCCGGCGGATGGTATTTATGCGTTAGAAGTTGCTCATAAAACGAACGGTAATATTGAATCTGTCAGTGATGCCGAAATTATTGAAGGGATGAAGTTACTGGCTGAAACGGAAGGAATATTCACCGAAACTGCTGGCGGGACTACGATTGCTGTTTTGAAGAAATCCTTGGAAGAGGGTAAGATTGACCCGGATGAAACGACGGTGGTTTATATTACGGGGAATGGATTAAAAACCCAGGAAGCTGTTCACGGTTATATCGGTGAACCCTTGACCATTGAACCGAAATTAGAGAGCTTTGAGCGGGCATTAGAACGTTCTCGCACTCTCGATCGCTTGGAATGGCAGCAGGTTTTAGTTTAATATGGGTTTTATTGAGAACTTAAGAAACGACTAAAGTCGTTACTACGAACTTAGAGAACGACTAAAGTCGTGAGGTTGAACAGTTTCTCCCCTCTTCCCTATCCTAATTTATTTACGAACCATGTCCGTTAAAGTTTTAATTCCAACTCCTCTGCAAAAGTTTACCAATGATAAAGCTACCGTGGACTGCGATGGCAATAATGTAGCGGAATTATTAGACTCCCTAGAGTCTAATTGTCCGGGCATTAAAGAGCGTCTTTGTGATGAAAAAGGTCAGCTTCGGCGCTTTTTAAATGTCTATGTTAATGAAGAAGATATCCGCTTTTTAGACGGGACTGATACGCCTCTCAAGGAAGGGGATGAAGTGAGCATTGTCCCTGCTGTCGCCGGTGGCTAGTTAGACAACCAGCGGGGATTTTAAGCCCTGCTGGTTTTAAATTTGCTCCTGAATTTGATTCGCCCAATCTAAGGCATTATCTACGGTTAAAACAATCCGCTTGTAGGATTCATCTCTTAACTCTAGGGTGAGATAATCTTTTTCTCGGGTAACATACCAAAATTCTTTGCCGCCGGGATTGTAATAAGTCCCGGCTTTAATCACTCCCGGTAAAAACGTTCCCGGCGCACGAATTTCGGCCCAATTGCTTTGGGGTTCAGCCGTGGAAACCGCGAGAATATGATTTAAGGGAATTGTGATAATTTTCTCAAAGCTGAACGCCCAGAATTGTTCCCAAAAGTCCAGTTCAATTTGTAACGTATCCAGAATTAAATTGAGCTTCATAGAGTTATAGGGTGAAAATAATTAAACGATTTTCACGTGAAAGGTGCGTCAGTTGAAAGGGTCTGGTTTTATCCCTTTTTTAGGGGTCTGACGCACCCAATACCCCGGAATTGTCCAGAAATTGTTTTCTGGACAATTCCTTAGACATACTGTTCCGGTTCAGGGGAGGAAACACTCAGATAAATGAGGGTTTCTTTGGGTTCCAGTTTGATGATTCGATCGCCTGCGTCATCTTTGCGCTTTGATTTCACTGACTTAACTGGCAACCGCAAGAAGCGATCGCTACTGGTGAGTAACTTTAACTCCGCATCTGGAAGCGCTGCCACCATACCCACTAACGCATCCGCCTTATTTTTAAACGTCATGGATTGAGTACCCAAATCCCCGGGTTTTGCTAGTCGGACTAAATCCATTGGCAACCGTTTCCCATATCCCAACTGAGAGACGAGTAGGAGTTTCTCACTTGGACTGAGTGCTACACATCCGATCAAATTTTCACCCTTACCTAAGCGCAATGCCTGCTGTGGCATGGAGGCGCGACTGGTTACCGGCAGGTTGTCATCATCGATCGCAAATCGGAGTAATCGTCCCCCGGAAGTGGCGATCGCAATATCTTGTCCCACTGTCGCTAAATTGGCATAGGCTAACGCATCCCCTTCTTTTAGCTTGACTGCCGTTAATCCTCGCGCCGTCAAATTGGCAAATTCTGACAGGGGTAGGCGTTTAATTCTTCCCCGTTCCGTCAGAAAGATTAAATCCAGGGTTTCTGGATAATCTGAGAGGATAAATTGAGTGGCGATCGCATCTGGATTGCCATGCACCGCAGGCGGAAATAAACTCACGAAAGGCGTTTTCTTCGCGCTACGTTTGTTTGCCGGAATATCCCCAACTTTAATGGAAAATCCCTTGCCATCTCGGGTCAAAATTAGCACATCTTGATCTGTAAAAGCAACGTGAGTTTCCACCACAAAATCCGCACCCGCTTCTAGGGTTTGAATCTCCGGATTTTCCTCCTGTTTCTGTTGCTGGCGCTCATAAGTGGACGGGGACAACCGTTGCACATACCCGCGTCGAGTAAATTCCAAAACCGTTTCTTCCGGTTCGGGAGGCGTAGCAAACAGCGGCAGAGAGGGTGCGACTTCTTCCGGAATTTCTGCTTTTTTACCTTTGCGGGATTTGGCTTTGCTGGTTTCTTCCCCGGAGTCAGGAGTTGCCACCAGCACTGTCTCGCGATCGGGCGAAACCGTGTAAATTCGGGTCCGCCTAGGGTCGCCATATTTCTTTTTAAGCGATCGCAACTCTTTCTTTAACCCTTTGAGCAATTCTCGGCGATCGCCGAGTAACCGTTCCAACTCCTCCCTATGAGTATTCAGTTGGTCCTGTTCATCCTGCAATTTTTGCCGTTCCAATCCCGTTATCCGGCGCATTGGCATCCCTAAAATCGCATCAGCTTGGTTCTCAGTGAGTTCTAACTCGCTTTGCAACTCGACTTTTGCCGTGGTACCATCCGGTGCATTCCGCAAAATATCGATCAGTGCGTCTAAGTTGTTCAGCGCCTTGAGTAATCCTTCTACAATTTCCAAACGCTGCCGGGTGCGTTCTAACTCATGAGTGTAGAGACGATTGAGCGTTTGTTCCCGAAAAGTTAGGAACTCTTGCAACATTTGCCGCAGGGATAATTGGCGCGGTTGTGCCTCTACCAGTGCCAGCAGAATCGCACCAAAGTTATTTTGCAGCGCCGTTTGGTGATAGAGATGTTGCAGAACAACTTCGGGGTTCACTTCCCGTTTAAGTTCAATGACAACGCGAATCCCATCGCGATCGCTCTCGTCCCGAAGATCAGAAATTCCATCTAAGCGCCCATGATTGACTAAATCCGCGATTTTTTCAATCCAGGCGGATTTATTCACCTGATAAGGTAATTCCGTCACCACGATCGCCTGACGCCGATGTTTGCCACGTCCCCCTTGAATTTCTTCAACTCGTGCCACCCCCCGCAACGGGATAATTCCCCGTCCCGTGGTGTAAGCCAATCGAATACCTTCCGTATCAATAATTTCGCCCCCAGTGGGGAAATCGGGACCCGGAATCAGCGTAAATAATTTCTCGTCCGACAAATCAGGATTATCGATTAAAGCAATGAGTGCATCTACCACCTCCCCTAAATTGTGGGGGGGGACATTAGTTGCCATACCCACCGCAATTCCCGAACTGCCATTCAGCAGCAGCATGGGTAATTGCGCCGGTAAAACAATAGGTTCTTGTTGAGAATTATCGAAATTTCCGATAAAATCAACTGTCGCTTCGCCGATTTCCTGAAGCATGGCATCGCTGCCAATTTCGGCAAGGCGCGTTTCCGTATAACGCATTGCCGCTGGGGGGTCGTTATCTACCGAACCAAAATTGCCATGACCCGCGAGGAGGGGATACCGACTAGAGAAGTCCTGGATCATCCGCACCATCGCGTCATAAACGGATTGATCGCCGTGGGGGTGATATTTACCGAGGACATCCCCAACCACCCGAGCACATTTCCGATAAGGGCGATCGGGAGATAATCCCAATTCGTGCATCGCGTACATAATCCGCCGGTGGACAGGCTTTAAGCCATCTCGAACGTCGGGTAACGCCCTCCCCACGATCACACTCATGGCATATTCAAGATAGGACTGTTGCATTTCAACGTGCAAAGCAGTCGGGATAACCTGTCCAGTAGACAGTAGGTTCAATTGTTTAGCCATGAGTTTCGTTCCTTAAACCAAACCAACTTCCAACAGTGTCCTGCTTTTTTGCGCTCAATAACGCTATCGTTAGCGAATAGAAGAAGATCGGAGGACACTTTGTCAGCGTACTATCATTCCTGACAGTCTGACGATAAAGCGCATCCGATTGATTAAATGAAAAGGAAAGGGATATGAGAACCGTTCTAATTGTGGAGGACGATCTGGTCAACGCTAGGGTTTTCTCTAAAATCCTCACCAAGCGGGGTGGCCTCAATGTCAAGCATACCGAAAATGTGGAAGAGGTGATGCAAATTG
>JBBQFN010000024.1:0-77123 GCA_038321985.1 Cyanophyceae cyanobacterium
CCGGCCATTGTGAAACTTGTTAGCTGGCCAACCTTGAAGCTTTGCCCAGGCAGCTTCGTTGAGGATTCGCTCGCACAGACACATTCCGACTTGCTGTTCTCCGTAAACATTTGCGACCAGCCCGCGCACATTTTCATCTTGTTTGAGCACCAGAGCAGCGTCGATGAACTGATGGCTTATCGCAAGCTCAAGTACGCGTGCCGTGCCGTCGATCGCCACATCGCGAAAGCCAGGGACAGCAAGGTTTCGCCCCTTCCCTTGCCGCTGGTTATTCCCGTTCTTTTGCACCACAGCGAGAGGGGCTGGACTGCCCGCACCAGTGTGCAAGAACTCTATCACCCGGCATTCACCTCCAACCCGATCTTTGCTCCCTTCATTCCTCACCTTTCCTTCGTCCTTGACGACATTAGCCACATTTCCAATGCGGCTCTTCGCCAGCGCGCGTGGCGGCATCAACCCACACTCACTGTCCTATTCCTGCGAGACTGCCGCTCGCACGAGCGTTTTGTTGACGCTTTGAGCTATTGGGGCCCTGACTTTTATGCCTTGATTTTGGAGCCCGATGGCTTTGAGGCATTCGCTCCCCTTTTCAGCTATTATCGTCAGGTTGCTTCCGCAATTTCGCAGCAGCGGATTTTTCAGATCCTTGACGCTCATTCCACTTCCAATCAGGAGTCCCAGGTGACCTTCACTGAAATCTTCAATGAGAAAGCCAGGGCCCATGCCTTGGCCGAAGGCAAGCTCGAAGGCAAGCTCGAAGGCAAGCTCGAATCAGTACCGGGCTTGTTGGCAATGGGGTTGAGTGCAGAACAAATTGCATTGGCCTTAAAATTAGACATTGAGCAAGTTCAGCAAGTCATCCAAGACATATCGAATTCTGATAATACTCCCCAGGCTCAGAGTTAAAACTCCTTTCCATCGGAATTGTCGGGGCTTTTTTAGGCAAAATCCTCGACAATATTGCTTAAACAAATTGGGAGATAGAAGCCATGTTTGGATTACAAGAGTTGAAACAGACTCCGTATTTTCAAGAAGTCGCAGCGTCAGCAAAGCTTGAAGGTAAGCTCGAATCCGTACCTAGCCTATTGACAATGAGGTTAACTGGACAAAAAATTGCATTGGTCTTAAAATTAGACATTGAGCAAGTTCACCAAGTCATCCAAGATTTACCGAATTCTGATAAGACTCCAGAGAGGTAGCCGTAGGGGGAGGATAAAGTTGCCAGAAATCAGGCCAATCAAGATGAGTTAGAGACTAATTAGGCCAATCAAACCGGAGGATAAAACCATGAAAAATCTGCTGAATATTCAGGTTGAAAACCCACTGAAACGAATTGGAATAAAATTACTTTGACTGTACTAATTTCAGAAAAGTCAGCAGGGAATATCAGGCAACGGTGTTGGGGTGGTCCGATTGTCAAGGGTCGGGATTGACTAAAGAAGAGGCGATCGCCAATCTGAATCAAGCCCTGAGCACTCGCCTAGAAACCACGAAAATTGCTTCCTTACAAATTGTCAATCCCAACGCAGAGCATCCTTGGATGAAGTTAGCTGGAAAATACAAAGATGATCCAGATTTCGATGAAATGCTTGCACATATTGAGGCGTTACGTCAAGAACGCGATGCAGAAATGGAAGACTATTATCCTCAACTGGATGAGGAGGATAAAGCCCAATTTGATGAAGGCTATGATCATTCAGTCGATATGGAGGACCTTGCATGACTCTAGGGATATTGGATTCAGATTGCCTCTCCCTTTTGCAACGGGGTGGCCATCCACACCTAGAGCACCGCATTCAGCAGGTTGATCCTGAACATTTAGCCGTTACAATTGTGACGATGGAAGAACAACTGTCTGGACGACTCAATCTAATTCACTGATCGCCCTCAGGAGATGCCCTGATTTTAGCTTACGCCAAACTCCGGGAAACGGTAGATGATTTCAATCCGCTTAATTTCCTGGATTTCGATCGCCCTGCGTTGACAGAATACAAAGGGTTGATACAGCAACGAATCCGAATCGGGACCCAAGACTTAAAAATTGGGGCAGTCGCCCTCTCCCGCAGTGCAATTCTAGTCACCCGCAACCGTCGGGATTTTGAACAGCGCCCGGGCTTGCAGTGGGAAGATTGGACGATCGCCTCCGAGGAGTGAGAACGGGGCTATCTCTTCAAAGGCACTCAGGGAAATCCACTACAAATCAATCTCCGCACGAATCACGTCTTCTTGGCGTTGCAGGCGGAAGCCGATTTTTTGAGACAGGTGCTGCATTGCGCCATTGTCTGGGAGAATATCTGCGGTAATGCGAACTAGCTTCTCACTTCGTCCCACTTCAAGCAATTGTTGCAAAAGTTTTGTTCCTAACCCTAACCCTTGATACGGGTCGGCAATCAGTAATCCAAATTCGCCTTCATTGGCACCATGTAACTTGGTCAGGCGACCAAATCCGAGAATTTGATGTTCGCCGGTTTCCGGATGTCGGTAATCTGCGACAAGTGCCATTTCGCGATCGTAATCGATAAAGCAGATCCGGGCTAACCGTTCGTGAGAGACGCGGCGACTGAGTTTAAGCAGGTGGAAATAACGGAAATACACCGAGCGATCGCTCAAGGTTTCATGAAATTTAACCACTAAGGGTTCATCTTCGGGACGAATCGGACGAATTCTGACCGATGTACCATTCTTCATGGACCAAGAGGTAATATACTGGGTCGGATAAGGCCGAATTGCCGGACGGGGTAATTCCTCGGGGTCGCTATCTGGATCATGGAGTACCACCCGTGCATCCAATGCAATAATCCGTTCAGGCGATACAAGCAAGGGATTAATATCGGTCTCTTTAATCCAGGGTTGTTCGACAATTAATTGACTAAATCTCACCATCAATTGCTCGATCGCCGCAATATCCACCGGGTCCCGTCCCCGAATCCCTTGAAGCGCTTTGTATATTTTCGTCTGTTCCATCATCCGCCTGGCGAGGGTTGTATTTAACGGCGGTAACCCTAGCGATCGGTCCTTAAACACTTCCACCAACTGCCCCCCGGTGCCAAACAGTAACACGGGGCCAAATTGTGGGTCGATACTGCTGCCGACGATTAATTCATAACCGTCTAATTTAATCATCGCCTGTACGGTTACCCCTTGGAAATGCTCCCCACCGGCTTTTTCTTGAACGGCGGTTTCAATGGCGCAATAGGCATCTCCCACGGCTTCCATACTGCCTAAATTCAACTTCACACCCCCCACGTCGGTTTTATGGGTTATGGTTTCTGAATACAGCTTCAGAACCACGGGATAACCGATTTTATTGGCACATTCTATGGCTTCGGCTGCGCTGGTGGCAATGTGAGTTTCCACGGTGGGAATGCCGTAAGCGGCGAATACCTGTTTTGATTCAAACTCGGTTAACAAAGTTCGACCTTCTTGCCGCGCCTGGGTGATAATTTTTTGGACTAAGGCGCGATCGGGGGTGTTGTTGTCATCATCCTTGGGTAGTACCGGCGTCTCGTACAACCCCCGTAAGTTGTAAGTGTAGCGCCACATATAATTAAACAACCGTGCCGCTGTATCGGGGTAGGGAAAAGTGGGGATATTGGCGTGATTCAAAAAATTCGCCCCGTCTCTGACATCTTCGCCACCCATCCAGCTTGCCAAAATCGGTTTATCTTTGATTTTGGCGTAGGGTTCCAGTTGTTTGGCGGTTTCGGTAGGGTCCGTCATTGCTTGCGGGGTCAATATCACCAGCAATCCATCACTATTGGGGTCTTTTGCCGCCTTTTCTAGGGTTTTGGCATAGCGGCTGGGTTCGGCATCTCCTAAGATGTCGATCGGGTTGCTGCGACTCCAATGGACGGGCAAAAATTCGTCCAGTTCGGCGATGGTTTCTGAGGAGAGTTCGGTGAGTTGTCCCCCTTCCGTAATCAGGGCGTCTGTGGCTATCACCCCGGGACCTCCGGCATTGGTGAGGATGGTTAAATTAGGTCCTTTGGGGCGCGGTTGTTTGGCAAGGACTTCTGACATATAGAAAACATAGGAGATATTGTTGACGCGCAATACTCCCGTGCGTCGGAAGGCGGCATCTAGCACTTCGTCACTGCCGGTTAAGGTGCCGGTATGGGAGGCAGCAGCTTTGGCGGCAGCCTCTGTATGACCCACTTTGATGACGATGATCGGTTTGCTCAGGGCCACTTCCCTTGCGGCTGAGAGGAACGATCGCGCATTCCCGATGGATTCCATGTAGATGACGATGCTTTGGGTGTTGGGGTCGTCGCCGAGGTAATAGATTAAATCTCCCCAACCCACATCCAGCATGGAACCAATGGACATAAAGGCGCTAAACCCGACATTCTCCCGCAAACTCCAATCCAGAATGGCGGTACAGAGTGCCCCACTTTGGCTGATAAAGCCAACATTGCCGGGTTTTGCCATTTTGGTGGCAAAGGTGGCATTAAGTCCGAACAGTGGACTCATTACCCCAAGGCAGTTGGGCCCGATAATCTGCATTTTACCGCGTCGGGCTTCGGTTAGAATTTGTCGTTCTAATTCGACTCCGGCAGGGCCGATTTCTTTGAATCCGGCTGAGATGATAATCGCGCCGGGAATGCCAACATCGACGCATTCGCTAATGATCCCGGGAACTGAGGGGGCTGGCGTGACGACGATCGCCAAGTCTACAGGGTCAGGAACGGCGGAAATGCTAGGATAAGCTTTGATCCCCAGCACGTTATCCCGCTTGGGATTGACGGGAAATACGGCCCCCCCAAAGGGACTGGCGATCAGATTGGATAAAATAGTGCGTCCGACACTCCCGAGTCTATCGGTTGCACCGATTACGGCGACGTTTTTCGGTTTAAAAATGGCATCAAGGGGCTGACGTTCATAGCGCAGGACGTCTTGAGTCGTGACGGTGCCCGGGGTTTGGCCTACATTGGTTGCAATCGGCTTTTGCATCGCTCAATTTTCCTTAAAAATAATCTTCTAAATGGACAGGGTTCTAGACACGACCCTATTTTTTGAGTAAAAAGCTGAGAGTTACCTAAGATTAGCCTAATCACTCTTTCCAGATGGGGAAAAAGTTACGATGCTTTTAGAGGTAGGCGATCGCCTCATTCTCAATTGCGTCAGGCATAGAGTCCTGTCCTGATCCACCTTACCGAACTTGACTGATTCTTGTCAGGTGGGTAAGATACTCCACGGGCCGATCGCTCCTTAATTGGGCCTGATTTCCTCAACCCCGGGGCGATCGCAAGTGAGAGCGCTTCCCTTTTCTGGCCGTTTATTGCACGGGCAGCCCATAACTTCTAAAAATATCCATCACGGCTTCCACTTGTTCCGCTGTGGGGGGTTGAGTATTTTTCAGTTCATACTCGTACCCTAGCTGTTCCCATTTATATTCTCCCATTTGATGAAAAGGCAACACTTCCACTTTTTCCACATTGGTTAAGGTTGAAACAAACTGGGCGAGTCCTTCCACATTCTCCCGATTATCCGTGAGATGGGGAACTAGAACAAAACGAATCCAAGCCGGTTTGTTAATCTCTTTAAGATATTCTGCAAATTTCAGGGTTGGTTCTAGGGAAACTTTGGTCACTTTTTCATAGAGCGCCCGATTATAGGATTTAATATCCAGTAAGACTAAATCCACATAATTTAATACAGGTTTAGCTGCATTTAATTGGACATAACCGGATGTATCCAAAACGGTATGAATGTTTAATTCTTGACAGCGACGAAATATTTCTCCCACGAATTCGGGCTGCATCAAGGGTTCGCCGCCGGTAACGGTGACTCCCCCTCCTGAAAAGCGCATATAGGAGCGATATTTTTGCACTTCTTCGATGAGTTCATCTACGCTGACGACTCTCCCCTCTTCGATATGGCGACAATCCGGGTTATGGCAATAAAGGCAGCGCAGGGGACATCCTTGGGTAAAAATCACAAAGCGAATACCAGGACCATCGACGGTTCCACAGCTTTCGACAGAATGGATCGCACCGACGGTTTGAATGGCCGGAACTGAGGCAGAAGTGGCAGTTTGAGGGGCTGTTGTATTTAACATTTTAAAAAAGTAAGGATGAGAATTTATTTTGGATTATAAAAATAGAAAGGTGAGCATTAAAGCCCACCTTTCTATTTTTAAAGGATTAGATGCGTTCGTGGAAGGTTCGGTTAATTACGTCTAACTGTTGTTCTCGGGTTAATTTAATGAAGTTGACGGCATAACCGGATACCCGAATGGTGAGTTGTGGATATTTTTCGGGATGGGCCATTGCATCAAGGAGGGTTTCGCGCTCCAAGACGTTAATGTTAATATGATGCCCGCTATCGTGGAAGTACCCATCTAAAATTCCCACGAGGTTGGTGAGCCGATCGCCTGCGGTTTTTCCTAGGGCTTTGGGGACGATGGAGAAGGTATAGGAAATCCCGTCTTGGGCGTGTTCATAGGGAAGTTTGGCGACGGAAGAGAGGGCCGCGATCGCTCCTTTGGTATCCCGTCCATGCATGGGGTTGGCACCCGGTGCAAAGGGGGCTCCGGCTTTGCGTCCATCGGGAGTGTTTCCGGTTTTTTTACCATACACCACATTGGAGGTAATGGTTAAGACGGATTGAGTGGGAACGGCATTCCGGTAGGTTTTATGCTTGCGGATCTTGTTCATGAAGTTTTTCACGAGATCCACGGCAATGTCATCTACGCGATCGTCGTTGTTCCCATACTTGGGATAATCTCCCTCTATCTCGTAATCGACAATTAAGCCTTGATCGTTGCGAATGGCTTTGACTTTGGCATATTTAATTGCTGAGAGGGAGTCGGCAACCACGGAGAGTCCCGCAACACCACAGGCGAGGGTCCGATAAATATCGCGATCGTGCAAGGCGGCTTCAATCCGCTCATAGCAATATTTATCGTGCATATAATGGATGACGTTCAAGGTATTGACGTAGAGTTTGGCTAACCAATCTAGGAAGCGATCAAATTTCGCTACTACGTCCTCGTAATCCAGACTCTCTCCCATTACGGGGCTAAATTCCGGTCCAATTTGTGCGCCTGATGTTTCGTCTTTACCGCCGTTAATGGCGTACAGCAAGGCTTTCGCTAGGTTAGCCCGCGCCCCGAAAAATTGCATCTGTTTCCCAATTCGCATGGCGCTGACGCAACAGGCAATCCCGTAATCGTCGCCATATTCAGGCCGCATCAAGTCGTCGTTTTCATACTGGGTGGAACAGGTGTCGATGGAAACTTTCGCACAATAGCGTTTGAAGTTTTCTGGTAACCGTTCGGACCACAGGATGGTTAAGTTAGGTTCCGGTGCTGCCCCGAGGTTATATAAGGTGTGCAGGAATCGGAAGCTGGTGCGGGTGACGAGAGAACGTCCGTCTTCACTCATCCCCCCGAGACATTCAGTAACCCAGGTGGGGTCGCCGGAGAAGAGTTGGTTGTAGTCCGGGGTCCGCAGGAACCGCACCATCCGCAGTTTCATGACGAAATCATCAATGATTTCCTGCGCCTCGGTTTCGGTGACAGTGCCGTTTTTCAGGTCGCGCTCAAAGTAAATATCCAGGAAGGTAGACACCCGCCCTAATGACATGGCGGCACCATTTTGTTCTTTAACGGCGGCAAGATAGGCCAAATATGTCCACTGGACGGCTTCTTGAGCGCTGGTTGCCGGTCGCCCTAGGTCAAATCCATAACCCGCTGCCATGTCTTTGAGTTCTTGCAAGGCGCGAATCTGTTCGGAGACTTCTTCCCGGAGTTGGATTACGGGTTCATCGATCGCATCAAATTCTAGGGACTCTAGCTGATGTTTTTTATCGACAATCAGGCGGTTGACTCCATAAAGTGCGACTCGCCGATAGTCACCTATAATCCGTCCCCGTCCGTAAGCGTCGGGCAATCCGGTGATGATCCCGGAATGTCGGGCCGCCCGCATTTCTCGCGTGTATCCATCAAATACGCCGTCATTGTGAGTTTTACGATACTTGGTGAAGATTTCTTCGGTTTCGGGGTCGAGTTTATACCCGTAGGCTTCTAAACCAGCTTTGACGATGCGGATACCGCCGTAGGGCATGATAGCTCGTTTGAGGGGTTTATCGGTTTGGAGTCCGACAATCCGCTCTAAGTTGCGATCAATGTAACCGGGGCCGTAAGCTGTAATGGTTGCTGGAATCTTGGTTTCCGCATCTAATACACCTTTGAGGCGTTCTTCTTTCATCAGTTCGGTGACTTTCTTCCAGAGCGTTGTGGTGCGTTCTGTCGCCTCTGCTAAGAAGGTTTCATCTCCCTGATAGGGTTTGTAGTTGTTTTGAATGAAATCTCGGACGTCGATTTCTTTGCTCCATTTGCCGGTCACGAACCCTTGCCATTCCTCGCTAATGGGAGTTGCTTTGCCCGGGGAGTCTGTAGTTTGGGGGGATTTGACTGAGGTGGAAACCATATTATTACCTCGAATCGGTAAACTGTTGTGCTTGTCTTTTATCCACTCTTTTAAGGTAGCACACAATTCATTCAATTTTTCGTTTTATTTTGTTTTTTTAATAAAATGTCAAGAACCTGTTGGAGGGGGAGATTTTGCAGGTTTAGAGGGCAAAAATAAGGGTTGTAAAAACGGTGAGTGCTTTTGTTAGCAAGGGTGTCACCCTTGTCAAGGCTTGTTTAAAAAGATTACTTTTTCTTTAGAATTCAAGTTGTAATTTTTCTTTGTAATTCTTTAATATTTGTAGTCTGGGGTACGTGAAAATTAAGTGGGGTTACTCTTGCTTTTTTTGAAGGATTCAGCTATGATGAGATATCAATAGTTTACCTGTTGGGGACAAGGATTGTAGAGTGGTGCGTGTCCCAGGTGAGGGAGTTCGAGGGATATACCGGGCGATCGCAGACTCAGCGTGAGATTCAGCCCGGGAAGGTTTGATATATAATATAAAATATGGGTTAGGGCTAAAGCCTCGCTGCCGCCTAGTTTGGGCTTTTCGGACTCTTTTCAGGGCTGCCGCTCCATTTATAAAACTATTCTAAAAGAATACAATTTCCCTCAAAAGTCTTAAAAGCATGACCATATGTGGCTCTGGTCACAAGAAGGAGTGGAAATTACTGCTAAAGTGCAAAGAGTTATGATTACAGATGTTAAATCTAAAGGAGTGGAGTTGTTCATGGGAACTTTAAAAGTTGGGATTAATGGATTTGGACGGATTGGACGTCTAGTTCTGCGTGCAGGAATCAACAATCCCAATATTGAATTTGTGGGGATTAACGACTTGGTTCCTGCGGATAACCTCGCCTATTTATTCAAACACGACTCAACCCAAGGGAAATTTCCCGGGGTCGTGAAAGCTACCCCAGAGGGAATTGAGATTGACGGCAAGTTTATTCCCTGTACGGCGATCAAAGACCCGACGGAACTGCCTTGGGGTAAAGTTGGAGCCGATTACATTGTGGAGTCTACCGGACTGTTTACTGATCTCGATGGTGCCTCTAAACATATCCAAGGCGGTGCCAAACGAGTTGTGATTTCAGCACCGACGAAGGACCCGGACCAAGTACGAACTTTTCTAGTGGGGGTGAACCACGAGTCTTTTGACCCAGCTAAAGATACAGTAGTCTCAAATGCCAGTTGTACCACCAATTGTCTAGCCCCGGTTGCCAAGGTGATTAATGACAATTTCGGGTTCAGTGAAGGGCTGATGACGACGGTGCACGCAATGACGGCAACCCAACCGACGGTGGATGGACCCAGTAAAAAAGACTGGCGCGGTGGCAGGGGTGCAGCCCAGAATATTATTCCGGCGGCTACGGGTGCGGCGAAAGCGGTAACCTTGGTGTTGCCCGAGTTGAAAGGTAAACTGACGGGGATGGCGTTCCGGGTCCCGACTCCGGATGTGTCTGTGGTGGATTTGACCTTCCGCACGACTAAGGCAACGAGCTATAAGGAAATTTGCGCGGCGATGAAGGCAGCCTCGGAGGGAGAACTCAAAGGGATTTTGGGTTATACGGAGGATGAGGTGGTTTCGACAGATTTTGTGGGGGATTCTCATTCGAGCATTTTTGATGCCGGTGCCGGAATGGAACTCAACTCGAATTTCTTTAAGATTGTGTCATGGTATGACAACGAGTGGGGTTATTCCTGCCGCATCGTGGATCTGATGCTGTTGATGGCGAAAAAAGACGGCATTCTCTAGTTCTATCCAGAGTTTTGAGTAAAAAAGGGCGATCCGTTGCGATCGCCCTTTTTAGGGGTTGTTGAGGACCACAGGATTTACCCGTAATTGGCTTGAGACAATTCGGGAATTGGTCTAATGTATTAAGGGGGGATAAAACCGGAAAAGGGGGGGAGGTCGTGATCTGCCGATCTCCGGTAGAGCCAGGTGCCGACTCCAGCCTCTATGGTCCATGCTAAAATCATAAGTCTACACCCCAGAAAAATTTGGCCGTATTCAATTGACCCGCTCCCAAACTGGCGATTCACTTAATGCCCTGGGTTCCATCATTCACCATTGTTGACATGAAATTGATGAAACGCCCTATCCGGATTGATACGCTTCAGTGGTTTATTGGCATTTATCTTGCCATCCGGGGAACATTGATGCTGATGCTGCCACACAAGCTCGCCAGTCATATTTTTGCCCCTTTTCAATCTTATGTGACTGGGTTGGGTGCGTTGCAAGTCATCGCAGGCGCTTCTTTGATTGGGGCGGTGAGCTTGTTGCCCAGACGGTGGAGTATCGTGATCACGCATCTGATCGCAGGGGGGGCGTTGTTCCAGAGCGGAATTGCATACGCCTTTGGGGGCCGGTGGATGGGGGTGATCGCGGCGCTGATGTTGGGATTAGCGATCGCAGTCGCCCCTTTTCTAGGCAACCCTAATAAAGGCAGAGATCACAGGACCGGAACCATGTCCGGGGAGGTTGACCTGTTTGCGGTGGCGATGGGACTCCGAATGGTGATCGAGGCCCTACTCTTCCTCCTGGTGTTAGATCCTCAGTTACAGGAATCCTTATCCCCCGTCCTTCCCTCCTACCGGATCTCCTACTCCCTCCTATATTTAGGGAGCGGGCTAAGCATCTTAGGAGTACATTTCTTTTCTAGAGTCCCTCGCTGGCTGTTTCAATTGGTGCATTTAGTGGGGGGGATCTTCCTGTGGACCTGGGTTGTAGGGACAGGTTTTTCGCTTTGGAATGGGGTTCTTTCCTTTGCCGGGTTGGGAACCGCCTTGGCATTTCTCCCTTGGATTGGAAAGGGGCTGAACCGACTGGATCCTAACTCTCTGCGGACCCGAGTTGCGGTGGCGTCGATTGGAATCGTCACTTTACCCCTGTTATCTTTAACAACCCTGGTATTCCTCCCCCAAGAACAAGCTAGCCTCGATCGCGCTTTGACGGTCCAACAGTCCCTGGCAGTTGCTCTCTCTCAAGATATCGCCACATATATCAACCTCCACCGTTCCGCGATGACTGCCTTGGCGAATCAGCCTGGATTGGCACAGATGGAACCGGAAGAACAACAGACTTTACTCCAGGTCTTTCATACCGCTTATCCAGATATTCTGGTCCTGAGTATCTTCAATGCCAATGGTCAGGAGATTGCCCGCAGCGATAACCGGCCCCTGGGTCCCTCTATTCGGGATCTGGCCTCTTTTGAACAGATCCGTGTAACAGCAAGGCCTATTCTGAATTTCCAGGTGGGAAGAACCGTAAATCTGCCGGTGGCATTCTTTCTGATTCCTTTGCTCAATTCTGAGGGAGAATTTGCCGGTGCCGTCGCTGGATCGATCGCCTCGTCACGGATTACGGAGCAAATGGGACGGATGGCGGCAGATACGAATCTGAAAGTTTATCTGGTCGATAAAAAAGGGCAGGTGATCGCCCATCCCGATGTCAAGTTGGTTAATTCCTTTGCCAATTTTGCCAAAGCTCCTCCGGTGGCGGCCCTGCTGGAGAGTCCTATTTCGTTTGGAAAACTCACCTATTGGAATAAGTCTATTCGAGAATTGGTCGGGTACGCCCGAGTGCCGGATTTTGGCTGGGTTGCGATTGTTGAACGTCCAGCGATGGAAGTGTTGGGGACTCTTAATGATAGACGGGAGCGCGATTTTCTGGTGCTGTTGGGGGTGGCGACGGCTTCGGTGGCGATCGGTGCTTGGATGTCTCACCGCTTGACGAAACCTCTGAGTACCCTAGCCTTTGCCGCACAAGAGTTAGGAAAGGGCAATTCTCAAGCGCCCCTGCCTAAGAGCCATATTACAGAACTGTCGAATTTATCCTTGGTGTTTGGAACGATGCGCGATCGCCTGGTCCGACGCACTCAAGAACGCGATCGCGCTGAGGCTGAGTTACGGCAAAGTGAGGCGAAATTTCGCCGCTTGGTTGAATCCAATATTATTGGCGCGATCGTGGTGGAGATAGCGGGTGCAGTGCTCGAAGCGAATGATGAGTTTCTTCAGATGATGGGCTATACTCGCGCTGATTTAGCCTCCGGCCAAATTCGCTGGCGGGAAATTGCCCCGGCTGAATATTTTGAGGGTAGTCGCTGCATCAGTGAGGAATTGCAGCAAACTGGGGCGTTTGCACCCCTGGAAATGGAATGTATCCGCGTCGATGGCACTCGGGTTCCGGTGTTACTGGGGGCGGCACGGTTAGAAGAAACAGAGGATAAGGCGATCGCATTTGTCCTGGATTTGACCGAGCGCAAACAGATGGAACAAGAGCGCGAACAACTCCTGGGGCGAGAACGGTTGGCCCGACAAGACGCTGAATCAGCTAACCGGATTAAAGATGAATTTTTGGCCGTCCTTTCTCATGAATTGCGATCGCCTCTCAATCCAATTTTAGGCTGGGCCAAGTTGCTACGCTCTCGTAAATTTGATCAAAAAACAATTGATAAAGCCTTAGAAACTATCGAACGAAATGCTCAGTTACAAACTGAATTGATTGAAGATTTACTGGATGTTTCCCGAATTCTGCGCGGCAAATTAACCCTGAAAGTCCAACCCGTGAATTTAGAGGGGGCGATCAAAGGGGCGCTAGAAACTGTCAGTTTGGCAGCAGAAGCAAAATCTATCCACATCGAAACTCGATTTGATCCGGATCTCCCTGCCGTTTCCGGTGACATCACTCGCTTACAACAAGTGTTCTGGAATCTGCTTTCTAATGCGGTTAAATTTACTCCTCCTAACGGACAAATTGAAGTAATTTTAAAAGGGGTAGATTCAATGGCTCAGATTCAGGTCAAGGATAGCGGAAAAGGGATTGCTAAACCCTTTCTTCCTTATGTATTTGAATATTTTCGTCAGGAAGATGGGGGGACGACGCGCTCTTTTGGAGGCCTCGGGTTGGGATTGGCGATCGTCCGCTATATCGTGGAACAGCATGGGGGTTCTGTGATGGCCGAAAGTCCCGGCGAGGGCTTGGGCGCAACGTTTACAGTGACTCTACCCGTGATGAGTGCTGCCTCGACTCCCAGCCTGTGCGATCGCCCTCAAGCCTGTCAGATGGAGAATTTGGCGGGGGTGCGAGTGCTGTTGGTGGATGATGAACCGGATCTGCGCGAGTTAGCGGCTTTTACGTTAGAGGAAGCAGGGGCGCAGGTAACGGCTTGTGCGAATGCTGCCGAGGCGATCGCTCAGTTGAATCAAAACCTCTATGATCTGCTCGTTTGTGATATCGGGATGCCCGATATCGATGGCTATATGTTGATGCGTCAGGTCCGGGCATTACCCCCAGAGCTCGGGGGTAAAATTCTGGCGATCGCCCTCACCGCCTATGCCAGTGAGTTAGATCGTCAAGAGGCTCTTTTAGCGGGGTTTCAGTTACACCTTTCTAAACCCATCGAACCCGAGGTATTCATTCATTCAGTTGCCCAACTCCTCCAAACTTTTCAACAGATTGAGTCGTAATACCGATTAGAAAATACCTTTTTTTTTAAAGAAACCCGATACCCGTTTGGCTATGGGTTGCTTGCCCAACTCTATTCTAGCCATCACCGGATTTCAAGGAAAAGTTGTTTCTCAACCCGCTATATATTTAAAAACCTAGTTTATGGATGACGCTGCGTAACTGTTATCCCACATCAAGCAGGATTTTGTTTATTTTTAAGGATTACAATTCTGGAGTCTATCTTTAGATAGAGACAGAAAAAATCGGTTTAAGGAATAATTAGAGGGTCTTACCTTATGTGATAATCTCACGTCTAAAACTGCGCCCACTGAAACGGGAGGATGGATTTAAAATCAGCTCCTAGACGACTGTGCTAGTCAAGAGATTTAGGGTGCTGGAGAACACAGTGCTCAATCCGAACTCAATCCTACAACGTTGAAGTTCGCTGAAACTTAGAGGGAGAGAGAGCGCACAAGTGAGAACAACCAAGAAAATCACGAGGAAAAACAATGAATTCTGTACTGGTATGGATTCTCTCGATAATTATTGGACTCGCGATACTCGTCTTGGTTAGTCTGTATATTCGCGGAGCTTTCCGCGATAGTGTGGAATACAAGGTAAAAAATCCCCCGACTCCGGGAGAGCCCCGCTTTGCGATCTCCCAAGCCAGTTTATCCAATTCTTTAATTACCTCGGCTTTAATCACCGATGTTTGGAACGATGCGCCGACGATTCAACAAGTTAGACTCGATGCGATCGCCGGCGCGAAAACTTCCATCCATTTTGAAACTTTTTTTATGACGCCGGGACAACGTGCCAATAACTTTGCCACAGCGATCACCGAGCGATCGGCAGCGGGAGTTGAAGTTAAGTTACTGGTTGATCATTACGGCAGCAAAAAAATGTCTAAAAAATATTGGAAGCGTTTAAAAGCAGCCGGGGTTAAGGTGCTTTTTTTCAACCCCTTTGATTGGAAAGCACCGGCAGATTATGCGGGACGGACTCACCGCAAATTGCTATCCATTGATAGTAAAATTGCCTATATTGGCGGGGCTGGAATTTCTGATTTTTGGGATGGCAAGTCGGGTTCGGGGGAAAAAGAACCTTGGTTTGATTGTGAATTTCGTCTGGAAGGAGAGATTGTTGCTGTATTAGAAGGGGTCTTTATTCAACATTGGACTTATGCCGGTGGGGTGGCCGATTTAGGTCCGGAAACGTTTAAAATAGACCCAACAGATAAACCCATGACGATTGTTACCCCTGGGTTTAACCCCACTTACCGATTTTCGCCGATTCGGTCTTTATTTCAGTCGAGTTTATTGGCGGCGAGAGAGCGAATTTGGTTAGCAAGTCCGTATTTTTTTCCGGATCTTAATTCCCGAAGTATGCTAATTGCCGCCAAAAAGAAAGGGTTGGATGTCAAAATTCTCACTACGAGTTCAGTGAGTGATAAAAAAAAGGTGTATTACGCTTCTTCTGAAGGATATGGGCCGCTGTTGGCCGCCGGGGTTGAAATCTATGAATATCAACCCAGTATGACTCACGCCAAGCTGTTACTGATTGACGATCGCTGGATGAGTACGGGAAGTGCTAATTTTGATCCCCGGAGCTTTTTTCACAATGACGAATTAGATTTTTCCACCGGCGAACCTAATGTTTTAAAAGAAGTTGAGCAGATTTTTGAACGCGGGTTTTCTAAGTCTAAGCTCGCTCGAATGGAAGACTGGCGCAAGCGATCGCTCTGGAGACGAATGGTGGGACGAGCCGTTCGCTTCTTTCAATGGCAACTGTAAGGGAATTTAGGGGCTAACTTGAAGTCCTACTCGAGTATTTTCCCCTGATCGGGCTGAGGTGCGAAATCCACTGGAGTATCAAGGGTTTTAGGGGGTTGCTGAGTTGGAATTTCAATGATAAATTCCGCTCCCTTTCCAGGTTTTGAAAGGCACCGTAGCTGACCTTGATGTTTTTGCACCACAATTTCACGGGCGATCGCCAAACCAACCCCGATGGATTTCTGGTTTGATTTAGTGGTAAAAAATGGATCAAATATTTGGTCGTGAAGGCGGGGGTTAATCCCCACTCCATTATCGGCAATGCTGATTACGATGCAGTCGCCTCCCCTTGCTTCTGTGAGAATTTTAATGGTTTTTGGTTCGGTTTTTCCCGGCTGAGTAGCGATCGACTCTAACGCCTCAATCGCATTAGATAATAGGTTCATCAACACTTGGTTAAGTTGGCTGGCATAGCACTCAACCTGTGGCAGGTTTCCATAATTTTTAATAACTTGAATTCCGGGTGAATCCACTTTACCTTTAAGTCGGTGCTGTAAAATTAATAAAGTGCTATTGATTCCCTCATGAATGTCTACTGTCTTCAGGTCTGATTCATCCAAACGCATGAAATTCCGCAACGCATGAACTAAATTCCGAATTCGTTCGGCACCTCCTTTCATCGAGTTGATCAGGTGAGAAAAATCTTGAGACGTGAATTGCAGATCGATTGCTTCTATGGTGTTTACAATCTCCGGTACAGGTTCGGGATAATGTTGTTGGTAAAGATACAACAGATTAAGTAAATCCTGGGCATACTCCTCGGCATGAGAAAGATTGCCCGTGATAAAGTTGATCGGATTAGTAATTTCAGCCGCAATACTTGTAATTAAATCTCCTAGCTTTGATATCTTTTCCTGTTCGATTAACTGGGTTTGGGTGCGCTGGAGTTCTTGTAACGCTTTAGCGAGTTGATTGGCTTTCTCCCGGGTTCGGGCATCGGATTCCTGCAACGCTTCATTTAATTTCGCCAGTTCATCTGCTTGGCGCAGAATGATGGTCACAATCGCATTTTTGAGGTCTAACGCTGCATCAATTTCACAGGGTTTCCAAGGTAATGATTTTAATTTGACTATTTCTTGCCAGAGTTCAAAAGATTTTCGAGGATGCAGTCGCGGATTTCTTCCCGGTAGCAGTTCAAAGGGGCGCTTAGGGTCTCCAGCCCAGTTAACCTGATGAATGACTTCCGATCTAAACCATAACAAATAATGCTGCGGATTTTTGGAAATGGCAACTGCCAGCAATCCACTGGCAATATCTTTATAAGTTTCGGCTTCTGGATAAACACTCGGGAGTGAATCCGTCTGATAAAGGGAAGAAAAGCCTAGTTTTTCCAACCACTGAATCAAGTGCTCAATGCGATCCGAGCTTGGCGCGTTCCCCAGTTGCCAACAGGTTCCTTTAAAATAGATCACCGCTCCATCCGCTTGGACTAGCTCTAGTAAATTGGGACTAAAATTTACTAATCCATCAATAAAGTTTTCCTCCCGAGACATATATTCCACTAATTTTGCCGTCGTCGCTTGCAATTTTAAGCGATATTCATAGTGGCGATCGTTTTCCTTAGATACCAATTCCAATGCCATCACTTTTCCAAAAAATTCGCAGGCTTTTCTTACTTCATAAGAAATATATTTTGGAGAATTATGATGGCAGGCAACCAGTCCCCAAAGTTTTCCTTCTTTGACAATTGAAATAGACATAGATGCAGCAACTTCCATGTTTTGAAGATATTCAATATGACAGGGAGAAACGCTGCGAAGAACGGAATGACTCAAGTCCAGGGGGCTTCGAGACTGGGGGTTCAAGGCCGGTAAAATTCCAATAGGTTGATAACTGACATCGGGAATTAAGCGGAGTAAATTAATGCAAAAAAGTTTTCTAGCGGGCAGGGGAATATCCTCGGCGGGATAGTTTAAATTTAACCAAGAAGTCATTTCATCGAGTCTTTCTTCAGCTAAAACTCTCCCATGTCCGGCGGGATCAAATCGATAAAGCATTACCCGATCAAACCCTGTAATATTTCTAACTTCTTTAACGACAAATTGACAGAGTTCTTTGAAATTTTTAGCAGTTTGAATATTAGAAGCAGCGACTTCTACTAATTTATAGAAACTTAAAAACCCCATAGTTTTGGGAGACAAGGCGGGTTCGAGTTCTAAAATTAAACAGTTGGGATGAGAGCGATGAACAATTCCCTCAAAATAGAGGGTTTTCGAGTCGGTATTAATGGTAATGGTTAGGGGGTTGACACTCCCCAGGGTTTGATAATGAATAGATTCTTTGAGAAGATGGACTTGGCTGGCATCTAGTAAACTTTCTAAAGGTTGATTGAGAAAGGTTTCCGGTAAATGGCCGAAAACTTCCAGGGTATTGTTGCTAACTTGTAATATTATAAGCTCAGGAGAGAGGACAAAGAGGACCCCGTGGGGTTGAATAAAACCGGGACTATGGATTGGTTCTTGCTCGTAGCTTGCCCACTTTAGTGCTTCTGATTCCATCATCTTATTTCTCCTACTGTGTTCGTAAATCAAGGGTTTGGTTTTAGGGAGACTCGGCTGAAACTGAGAGAAATTTTTGCCCTTTTTGGGCTATTTTAATTAAAGGGTTATTTTAGCGCTCTAGGGGTGTTAATAATTTTTAATATTCTATCATAGCCATTAACTCCCGCTTTAATTTTTTAAGCGAAAATTAACGTTGTAACAATTCTTAATTTTCTGCTTCTACAAGTCCCCCTTGCCAAAAAAATCGGAAGCCAGGGAGTTTAAAGGTTAGAAGAAGCCCGATCCATTGTCCCTTTTTCTCCAGACGCTGCCGGTTCAGTACCGAATTTTATCGGCAAGATAATTTCTAACCTGGCGGGCTGAATCAAGCTGTAATACCGCTGTGGCGATCGCCTGGGCTTCTTTTTCATTTAATAAGGAAAGGGTAGCTTTAATAGCCGAAATCGCTGGGGGATTCATGCTCAATTTATCCACTCCCAATCCTACTAAAATTGGAGTGGCTTCCGGATCCGATGCCAACTCCCCACAAACTCCTACAGAAATACAGGCTTTGTGAGCCGCTTCTACAGTCTGTTTAATCGCCCGTAAGACAGCCGGTTCTAATGCATCAGCGTGGGCGGCTACTTTAGGATTAGAGCGATCGGCAGCGAGGAGATATTGGCTCAAGTCATTAGTACCAATACTGAAAAAATCGACCTCCATAGCTAAGCGATCGGCGATCAGAACAGCGGCAGGAATTTCTATCATCATTCCCACTGCGATCGCCTCATCAAAGGGAATCCCCTCCTGACGTAGTTCCTCCTGAGCTTCTACCAGCAGCTGCTTAGCCGCGCGAATTTCCGAGAGTGAGGCGATCATCGGAAACATCACCTGAAGCGAACCCTCTGCACTCGCACGTAGTATCGCCCGTAACTGAGTTTTAAGCAAATCTGAACGTTCTAATGCCAGCCGAATCCCTCGCCATCCCAGGAAGGGATTCGGTTCGGGGACAAGGTGTAGGTAAGCTAGGGGTTTATCACCCCCCATATCAAAAGTGCGAATAATGGCGGGATGAGAGGTAAACGCCGTGGCGATCGCCCGATAAATTTCCACTTGTTCTGCTTCCGTCGGTGGCATCGCTCGATCTAAATATAAAAACTCCGTGCGAAACAATCCCACCCCTTCCGCACCCGCTTCTCGCGCCACATCTGCCCCAGAAATCCCGACAATATTAGCCAAAATGGGAATGCTATGTCCATCCGCAGGGAGGGTCCGTTCCGGTAAATGCTCTGTTGCCGGGGGGTGTGGGCTTTGTAATTCGCTTAAAACTTTGCTATTGGGCTGCACCCAGACTTGCCCGGTTGTGCCATTGAGGGCCAACTGAGTGCCACGGGTCAAGTGCGAAAGATAACTGCCGAGGCCCATAACCGCAGGAATTCCTAAACTGCGAGCGATAATCGCACTATGGGTATTTACGCCTCCTTGGGCGGTACACAATCCCCGGACAGTTTTCGGGTCAAGTTGAGCTACTTCTGAGGGCTGTAACTCAGAAACTACAAGAATTCCCGGTTCTTTCAAATGTAGCGATCGCCCGAGGCGAATTTCCGGCATCAGTAGGCGGAGGACTCTCACGCCAACGTCTCGCACATCATCGGCACGACTTTGGATTTCGAGATCGGCGAGGGCTAGATAACTGGCAACTATCTGATCGATCGCGATTTTCCAAGCACTGCCTCGATGCAGGTGATGTTCAAAGATATAATCATGGGCGATATCAAGGAGCGCTGGGTCCTCTAAATAGAGCTGATGCGCTTGAAAAATTCCGGTTTCTTCTCCACTTGTGAGACGACTACTGAGCGCTTGTAATTCGTTGCGGGCAGTTTCTAGGGCCTCTTGCAGTTCTTGCCACTCCCAGTCCGGGTTATCTGCCGGTTTTCGGGGGATTTCAGGTATTTCTAGATGATACAGGATAGCCGGGGCGATCGCAATTCCCGGAGAAGCCGGAATGCCTCGAATCTCACCTTCTACCAGCAGGTTGGCTAAGGGTTCTCCCTGAATTCGGGGCGAGGGGTTCATTTCCCCAAACCCAGATTCTATAAGGTTCTGTAAGGCAGCCAGGGCAGCCGGAGCATCACTCCCGGCAGCCGTGAGGGCGATATCATGGTGGCAACGTACCCCCAAGGTGATAACTTGATTGATACTTTTGCCGTTCACCGCAGGGCTATTTTTAGTGAGGTTTTGTAAGGTAATGTTGGATTGAAAGCGGTTAGCGGTTTGGACCCATTGTGCCGCCGGTCTGGCGTGTATTCCTAGAGGATTAATCACACAAAGTTGGATTTGCAACCCTCCAGTAAGGTCTGATTTGGGCTGAAGCGGAAGCAGGTTTTGGAGGGGGAGCGATCGCACTTTGGTAGCTAGTGCAGTTCGCGTTTCGGCAAGGATGGTTTCTAGGTCACAACCGGCAGCACTTTGAATCACAGCGGCGATGGCACCTTCCACCAAGGGACCTTCGCACAGTCTCACATTATCCCGTTCAGCTTCTGTGAGAAACTCTAAGGCCATTTCCGCACTCATTACCGCACTACCCAAGTCCATCAGGACAATCGTTCCTTCGTCACTATAAATTGAAATAATTGCTTCATAAACCCGCATCACGTCAGTTCCTAGGGGATTTTCTGGATCATCTACACCCGCAGCAATGGCGATCGGCACGGATTTTTGCACCATTTGTTCAGCGAGTTCTTTCACGCCCTCGGCCAGTTTTCTGCTGTGAGAAACAATAACAATTCCAATCATAGTATTTATTGGAGTCGTGACCCCTGAATGGCAAATCGAGCCAACTTTCGCCACACTTTCGCTTGGCGATCGCCTTTTCGTTTGGGCTAATTTTCTTTTTTCTGACTTGTTTCTCTAGATATCAAACCCCGGATTTTAGGGTTTTTGATTCAGAGTCACCCTGCGAGGTTGGTTCCAAGGATTCAGGATAATTTGAACGCCGGATTCCTTCAAGTTTAGCACAAAATACGCCATTTCACCCCAGGGAAACCCCAAACTCATCAAACCCTATCCCTTGCTGGAGTAGATGCTGCCCGTGGGTTCGGCAAAATCTGGGTTTCCACCCAGAAATTAATGGGTATCTTTAAAAAACTGGAATTGGCGATCGGTAATGCGCCCTACATTGTAAAGGGTTTCGGCAATTTCGGAAAGAGTTAAGACCGAATGAGCGCGATAACCATTGACCTGCAAGCGCTCTTTTACCCCTTTTTCATGGTCGATAAAGACGACGATATCCTCCACCTTTAACCCGGTAGATTGGAGCTTTTGAGCCCCTTCCATTGCGCTTTTACCACTAATTAGAATATCATCTACCACCACCACCGTTTCTCCGGGATTAAAATGACCTTCCACTAACCGCCGAGTACCATGGGCTTTGACTTCTTTACGAGGAAAAATCATCGGATAATTCAAACGCAAGGAAAGCCCCGTTGCCGTGGGTAATGCCCCATAGGGAATTCCGGCAATGCGGTCAAATTTTAGAGATTTTAAAACTTCAGCATAAGCGCCAATAATTTTATCAAAAATTTGCGGATTGGAGATAATTGTTCGTAAATCAACATAATAGGGGAAGGTTTCACCGGATGCTTGGACATATTCCCCAAACATGATGCAACCCAAATCATAGAGTTGAAGAATTAAATCCGTATGGGGATGGGCTTCTGCCAAAGGAATATCCGGAAACCACACCGGACAAGCTTGTGCCTCATGGGGAATCCGAATTCTGACTTGATTAATGGTTTCCCGCAGCCCTAAAATTAGGGATGCGGCATTTTCACTAATTAAATAATCTTGGGGAACCGGCAGGATTAATCCCTCTCCTTGGCTATTTAAACCGGCCTTAATAATGTTAGCTAAAACGGTTCCTTCTGCCCAGATACTGCGGGCGAGAATCAGGCGTTCTGGGGCCACAGCGCGAACTTGTGCCAAGACTTCCGGTACATTGGTTCCCACCTCGATTGCGACCTGTTCGGGAGTCCCCCAAGTCCGGGTTTCTTTGACGATATGCAGGTAAAAAGGAGCGTCATTTTTAGGATAGTTTTGCAAGACTTGAGCCGCCGGATTGGAGGTGTGGCACAGGACAAACACTGCTTTATCGGGATAGAGTAAAAATGGGGCTGCCAAATCTTGCCCGGGATAGGGGCTCAGGGTCACCGCATCCACCTGCCAGCGTTCAAAAATTGTCTGGGCAAATACTGTACTACTATTGAGATCCGAGTGTTTGACGTCTAAAATCACCGGGAGGCGACTGGGAATAGCTTGTAAAATTTTGTGCAAAAGCTCCATGCCTGGAGCACCCAAAGCCGTATAAAATCCGAGGGTTGGTTTGTAGGCACAAACCAGTTCAGCCGTTTGGGCAATGATAAAATGCAACCAATCCCTCAACTGCGCCATGAGAGTTTCCGGGTTATCCTGGGTCCCAAAACGGGAGGGAAGCGCCTCGGGATCTGGGTCAAGTCCCACACAAAGCAGGCTATTATTTCGCTCGATCGCACTTTGTAATTTATCGCTAAAATTGATCATAGTGGGTGGAGATTGAATCGATTTTGCCCGAATTTCGCTCACCTCCCCCGGTTTTACTCACCGGGGAAATGACCCACGGAGATCTTCGCCCAACCCGGTCAAAAATTAGCAATTTGCTCTTCACAAATCCTGTGAATTCTTATTAAAACCGGAGATCTACGATATCAATAGAGTATAACTTAGGGAATGAACGGAGGAGGTAAGAACAGAGGAAACTGTGGTTGCCCTCACTCTGGCCTATTTTACCACTAACGAGCGATCGCAATGATGACTGGAGAAAAAATTGGCAAATACCTCACCCTAGAAGAATTTTGCACCTGTACGCAAACCTATCAAACCTACAAGGATCAGATTAATCCCTTTCCCGCAAACCCCCCGGAAACGATTCCAGCAATTTTGGCGTTAATTCAGGCAATCGTTGATCCAGTTATCGATGAGTTCGGACGCGATCGCTTTCGGTTGACTTATGGATTTTGTTCCCAGGATTTAAAGCGCTATCTAGCGAAAAAAGACCCAGTAACGGGACAAAAAAATGGTCGCGTGGCCCCAGAATTGGACCAACATTTAGCCCATGAAGTGAATCCAAAGGGGAATTATTATTGTCAGCGTCTCGGGGCCTCCTGTGATTTTCTGATTCTCGATTTATCCAGTGCAGTTTTGGTGGATTGGATATTGGCCCATCAATTACCCTTTGATTCTCTTTATTTTTATGGAGAAACTCGGCCAATTCATATTAGCTATGGACCGCAACAGAAGCGGGATATTTGGACCTTTACTCGGGGGAGACAGCCGACTAAAAAAGGGATTGACCAATGGGTGAAGTTGGCGAAAATTATTAAATAAACTTGCACCCTAAAGGGTGGGGTTATACGGACTAAGCCCGCAGTTGCGGGCTAATATAGAGTAATTTATCGACTTTTAAAATGCAACTTTATTATTCAAATACCGGCGGCCATAAATCAGAAATTGGCATCTCCCAACCGGAGAATAATTCGGGAAGGGTCAAGGTATCTTCACTATTTAATATGGTAGTTTCTCCGTTGGGACGATAGACGGTGACGGTTTCTTTATCCGGATCTACTAATATTCCGACTGTTGTTCCTAATGCTAAAAATAGTTTGATTTTATCCGCGAGGGGATTAATGCGATCTCTTTTGGATTTAATCTCCACCATTAAATCTGGAACTAACCGCACAAAATCCCGATTACTGCGCTTGATTCGGTCCGCCCGAACAAAGGATACATCCGGTGCCCGCAAGTCCGTATTTGGTAGGATAAACCCACCACTGGAGTCATAAACTCGCCCCACTCGACGGGGGTTAACCCACAGTTTCAGCAAAAAGGTAAATTGAGCACCAATTTCGCTGGATGTGTCATCGGATGGACCCATTGCATTAATACCTCCATCAATTAATTCCAGGTTCCACTCGGGATGTTCTAATTGAACTTGTTCCAGGTCGGCAATTGTTAAACTCATAACTTAACCTCTCTGTAGCTTTATTTAATTCTAGCTTAAATCCGGGTCAGTTTCAACCTGCTTTCTCTGACGAGATCGCATGGCTGCTTTGAGAATTCTCAGGCGATAGGGGTCTGCATCTTTGCGCCAATATAACAGGTTTCCGCGCAGTTCACTACAGTTTTCTTCTAAGCGTTTTTGCCAAGTTTTGAGGGTTTTAATCTCCCACGGTTTATCTAATAAACCCCGAGTTTCTTCGTGATGGGTCAGTTTAACCATTTTTTCATACTCGGGATATTCGGGGGTGACACAGGCATCTTTGCGATGGAGAATTGGCGGATTATCATCCTTGTCATAGTCTCGATAAATCACCCGTAAATCGATTAAATCAATATCCATGCGAGTATGTAAAAGGGGATGAGCTTCTTGGTCAAAATTGGGGTAAAATAAATAAGAGATTCTCGGCTTTTTTAGGCTAAACTTAATTAAAGTTGCTTCATCCATCCGCCCGATCGCCCGACTCACTACCCCTTCATAAATTCTCAGCAAGGGGTCGAGGGTTTCTAAGGCGGAAACATGAACTGTGAAACTATTGGGTTTGAGTAACCCAACGGAACTATTTTTACAACTGCTGGCAATTAACTGAATATCATTTAAGCTAAATACCAGTTGGTCTGCCATAATGCAAGCAGTTCGATAGGAGGGAAACAGCGCTTTAATATCATTTTGAATTTCCAAGGGTAAATGAGACAGTTGAACTCGTTTTAATAAGTTTGTAACGGCAATATAAGTTAGAAGGTCTTTGCGGCGTTTTTCTGTAATCGCCTCCCACTCTTCCGGATGGGTAAACTCCATAATGACTTTAAAGGCGCGTCGCAAATTACCAAATTCGGCAAGGATTTGGGGTTCTTCGGGGAGTTCTCCCGGAACTGGCAGTCTGCCGCGATCGCTGGCAAATTCCATGAGTGGCGTCAGGATTTCCCGATATTCATCAAAACTTTTCAGCAGTTTGGGAACCGTCGTCCGACTGCGGAAGCGATAGGATTGAATCAGTTGTGCGAGTTGTTGGTCCCGAAAAACAAAATAAATCCCCAATGCCACGGGAACTGCTTCCACTTGCAGAACATTTTCGATATACTGTTTCAGTTCTTCTTGTTCATAATATTTCTGAAAAGTATGGCGGCGGGTAATCACCCCATCTCCATAAGCAACTTGACCACAATTGCGGTCATCGACTAACACTAAAGACGCAACAATTAACACTTTTTGGGTCAATTTCCAAGATTGAATTAACGCTTGTCGGCGTTCTTCTAAATCTTCAATGACATTAATGATATAACCCAAATTTACCACATCCGCAGGAGTTAAAGGAGTATTTGGGGAATAATACGGGTCCCAACCATTACTCTGAAATCCCTGTTCCGCAATCCGTTTAATATCCCCCCCATGACCACATCCATAATCAAAAAAGGTCGTTCCTTCGGTAAAAAATCCTGCTTCTAATCCTAATCGCGTTGGACGAGAGATGGCATTACGAACAATTGCAGCGCGATGGCGTTCGATTTTTGGAGTGGTTTTTAAGGATTTATAAGTTGTCGGTTCTGAGGTGACAATGACCGTATGTCCTTGAATTTCAACCCCGGCATCGGCCAAACAATCTAACCATCCATTCCTTGTCCCAATCCCCCGGGACTTGTTTAAAAGTCCTAATTTTTCTTCTTTCTGGGTGAGAGTAGAAAACAGTTCATACAGCGGATAATCCGGGGTGACAAAGGTTTCTTTTCGGTGGAGAACTGGAGGATTATCCGCTTGGCAATAGTCTCGATAACGAATTCGACTATCAGGAAAATGAACCCTTAAACTTGCCTGTAATGAGGGATGCGGGTCGGTGTCAAATGCGGGGTAAAATAGATAAGAAATAATCGGTTTATCGAGGTTAAATTTAATTAAAGTAGCGCCATCCACTCGGCCTAAATGATGACGGTTAATTGCTTCATATAAACGCAAAATCGGATCTAAGGATTCTATCGCCCAAACATGAATATACAATGCACCAGGTAGCTTTTTTCCCAGAAGACTATTTTGGCAAACGGTGGCAACTGCATCCGGAGATTCTAATTGGGATAACAAGGTTTGCGCCGATTGTTTTGCGTTAGTCCAATTCCCAAATAAAGCGCGCAGATTATAGGCAATTTGGGGGGATAATTCCGATAAGGTCGGAACGCGCTGTTTTTGGTGAATCAGACTTGCTAGATAAATTAATCCATCTTGACGGCATTTTTCCTGAATTTGCTCCCAAATTTCCGCCGAGGTTGCTGCTTTAATTTGATTAAATGCCTGTTCTAAACTGCCAAATATTTTGATAATTGTTTTGGCTGTGGATAACTCTTTTACCGTGGGTAACCGTCCCCAGTCACCGACAAACTCCATCAAGGGGGTGAGGATTTCTTCCTGTTCAATTAACGCAGTAGCATCGGGATTGAGGGGAGGAATTATTGAGCGCGATCGCCCTTGGTTGAAGTGATAAGTTTGCGCTTCTGCCGCATCCCGAAAGATAAAATAAACTCCCAGTCCCACTGGAATTGCCTCGACTGATAACGCCGTTTTGAGTTCTGATTTGAGTTCTTTTTGCTCATAATAGAAATGAACCGAATTCATCGGAATCACTCCATCTTTCCCATAAGCAATTTTTCCTTGATTCACCTCAGAAACAGTGACCGATGCTGCGACAATTAAGACTTTTTGGGTAAATTTCCAGGCATCGCGTAAGACATCCTGACGTTCTTCCGAGGACTGGATCACATTAAGGACATCGGCAAGATACACTACATCCGCAAGACGGTGATTTGTCTGTTGACTATAGTCTAAAAATGTTGTTTCAGCACTCAGGATTCCCGCCTCTGTTGCAAGTCCCAGGGGACGAGGTAGATGGCGGTGAACCGATGCCAAACGGTTTAGATGGGTTTGGGGTAGCGGCAAACTGGATTTATCCATAAGTTTGGAGGGGGAACTCAGCAGCGATCGTGACCCACCTTTTTCATACCACAAAATGGCTGCCGCCACTCTAAAAAATTATTGCCGCTACCCAGTTATTCCAAAACCCGCTTCTGAACTAGGGGGTAAATTTACTACGGATGTCTTCGATTCGTTTGCGGTTCACCCCTAAATCAGATTGTCCTAACCGCGATGCCGATCGCACTTGAATTACATCTGACTTGCGATCGAGAAAAAATTCCACATCATCCACATATCCCATTAAAGAACTGGTAAATTCAGCATACAAATAATGGGCGTCTGATTTAATCACTTGGGCATTATCCATTTCTTCAATAATCTCCTTGAGATGGATAAACGCTTTTTTCGCTGAAGACTCATATCGTAACGGTTCAATCTGATGCTTTTTATCCGTTTTTTCTGCTTGGGAAGAGACACAATTGGGAGAAGTCGGACAAGGGGATAATTTGCCCATACTGACCCCTAAGTTATCGGGACGTTCCCCGGAAAAGGAAAATACAGTGGCGATCGCATTCGGGGAAATCTCAGCAGCGAATGCCGCAGGAGTTGGACCCAAATAACACCAGATTGCCAAGGTGACTGAAAAACAGAGAGTGAGGAATTTTCCAGGAGATAAGTTGTACATAAATCACCGTTTGATGTAAAATACTCTTTTCATTCTAGCGGCAAAGGCGACTACTGGTTTACCGTTTTCCTTTTGATTCTTTCTCCCCTGTCTGACTTGCAACTGCCACATCAATTAAATGTTCAATTTTCTTGATATTCGGATCTCCTGCCAGATACCCAATCCCTCGATGTAGATGCAAGCGAAACTGTGTTGCCAATGTCTCTTTATCCGTCCCCAATCCATCTTGGTGACAGCGTTGTTTCAATGCCAAAATTAAAATATCTGACAGTTCCCCTCCAAACACTCGCCAACTCATTTCGACGTTACTATCTGCCGGAATCGGAACCGGAGATGGGGTAGAAGTTTCAGATAAAGACTTACAAAACGCCCATCGGCATAAAATATTCCATTGGTCAATTTTAGTATAGCGTTTGAGTTTGCTGAGTTGTTCTTTGGCAGTTTGGGAGAGTTTAATTCGGTCTAATGGTGGTTCCATTGATGGTGTAAAATAAAGTGGAGAGGCCCGCACCCTGTTCGCGTAGCGTTCCGTTAGGAAAGGGTGGGACTATACGGACAAAGCCCGCCGGCGCGGGCTAAGAATAGGGGGTTTGGGGTGATTTGATAGTTTACCAGAAATAGCCCGGTTCTACAACAGTTTTTCGGGTTTCGGGTTGATATTTGAGTAAGTAACTGTTGGCGATCGCCTCCTGTTGTACAAGATGCTCATACTCAGTCTTGCTAATTTCTGTATCCGTAGATAACAGAATCACTTGATGGGATGCTGAAGGAAAATAGCGTTCAATTAGATTATTCCGATGGGAAGAATCCAACCGTCCCAAGGGGGTATCGATCGCCACTGGCAGATGCCGTCCCGAGACTCGCGCCAATCCCCACAAAAAGGCGATCGCCAACAACTGCTTTTCCCCCGCCGAAAGACGATGTTTCGGCACCGGTTGACCTTCGGGGTCATAAAGCGACAATCCAAAACTTTGGGTATCAATCGCAATCCGATGAACTAAATCCGCTTTATGTAACAGATAGCGGAAACACTCCGTTACCTCTACCTCCAACTTATTTAACTTCCGCAGGGTCAACCGTTCCTTAAACAATTTCAGAGTTTCCTGAACCTTCTTCGATGACTCAATAATATGTTCATCATTTTGGCGTTCAATACTTGTTTCACTATAAACCGCCAATTCCTTCTTGAACCCATCAATACTTTTGCCTAACTTATCGCATCGCTGCTGACCATTATTATAGTCCCCTTGAGCTTTCACCACTGCCGCTTGTGCCGCCTTCAATGCCGCATCCAGTTGTTCATAAATCTCCGGAGAAGGTGCCGATGCCAGTTGCCGTTCATTGAAAGTAATATCTACCTCCACCGCCTCCAAAGACTGCAACTTTTCCCCTGCCAACTTCACCTGATTTGGCAATTCATGCCGCAAAATATTCGCCAACAAAGATAGGGTTTCCTCATCCGCCGCTAACCAGAAATCCTCCTCTGAACCAATTTCGCGATCGAGTGCCTCATCCTCCTGTTCCAGGAAGAACTTAACCTTATCCAACTGCTGCGGTTTCAGCTTCAAATTATCCAGATATTCTACCAGACGACTGCTGCGTTCCTTCACCACATCCCGCGCAATTTTCGCCTGAAAAGATTTTGCCTCCTTTTCCCCTTGAACCTGCACCTCATTCAGCAACGGTTGAATCAAAACCAGAGGTAAACTCCCCCCAGCTAATTCTCCCAAAGACTCGCGTGTATGTTCCAGACTTCCCTCTAAACTGCGCTTTTCCTTTTCCAGTTGAGTCCGTTCCGCTGCAATTTTTCCCCCTTCAGAAATAAACTTATCCCAAGCATCCCGCTGCCGTTCATGCGCCTTTTCTAAGTTGTTTTGCAAACCCCCTAATTTTTGCCTTGCCTCATCTAATTCATCGTTAGATTTCGACAACTTTTGTTCAATTTCTTCTAAACTCGCCAACTGCTTGGCACTTGCCAACTTCTTCTGCTTCCGCCGGACCAAAATATCCAAATCTGTCGATAACCGTTCCGCCAACTCCAACCCTAACAAAGATTGAATCGCATCCACCACCACCGGAGGCGGCGTTTCCTGTTCCGCCAATTCTTTTACCTGTTCCCCATCAAATAGAAACAGATTAGAAATCCCTAACGGCAACAAATTCTCGATATATTCATCCCAAATATTCGTCAAATCCGTTCGCGGCCAATCTCCTTCCAAAATCCCTAAAGTATCCTTCCCATCCTTCGGATTGGCTTCCCAATAGCGCACAATCCGCAACTCAACCGCTGCATCATTTTCAAAATGCTCAAACACCAACTCAATCCGAGTTTTTTCCACCGGATCCGAATCCCGAGTTACACACTGAGTCAGGAAATCGCTATAACTCAAATTGCCTCGGGTCGAACATTGAGCACGAGGACCATAAAGCGCCAACCGAATGGCATCCATCAGGGTCGTTTTCCCCCCACCATTCATCCCCCCAAACAAGATAATCGGACGAGTTTCCCCATGAATTTGGGGACGTAAATCAATCACCTGTCGTCCCATATAGGGACCAAAGTTTTGCAGAACCAGTTCAATAAAAATCACGATACAGTCAAGGTAATAAAGTCAACAGTAGGCAAAATTCCAACACCCCCCATTAGTAACGCCATCGGGTTAAGGGGGGTCTCTTCAATTAATCCTCTACATCATCATCCTCAGTATCAAGAGTTGGATATTTCATCGTTCCCCAACTTAACTGTTTAACCCCAGCAACATCCTCATCAGTCGAAGAAAGTTTCATGTCCCGATTTTTGAGTTGTTTAATCGCATAAACATCCCCATCCTTAGCAGCAGTTTTCAGGTCCCGCTTGTAATGAGCATTTTCAATCGCCTGTTCTTGCGATCGCGAACTACTCTCAAAGCATTTTTCTAAGGCATCATACACCCCAGTCCGCCGGGATTTTGTGTGATACTGATACTCGGTCCCAATCAACTTTGCCATCAATTCCAAGTGCATTGTGTCCGGGTTGCAAATTTCCTGCAACACCTCCCACTCATCACTTCCCCACAACTGATTGCCAGCGCCAGGACGAGGGTCCTTAAACGGTTCCCCCGTCACTTCTTCATAAATTTTAGGCAAGCTATCGTCAAATTCATGCTTCTCTTCTAGCCAAATGCGACGAATTTCGCTCAATTCTTCTAAAGTAATTAGGGTAATGTCCCTCATTTCTTCTGGGGCAGTCTGACGGACCAAAGTTTGAGCTTCTAAAACTCGCCGAAGCCAGGTTTCTCGCCATTTTTTAGTGTAGGGACCCGGAATGTTGTAAACCGTTTTTTCACCGTCAACGTCCCGTTCAAAAAGTTCAACCTTCCCATAAATTCGACGAAAGTCTCTTCTATCGTGATCATTGTCAACATCGAGTTCATTCCGAATATCAAGAAGAGGCTGCATCCATTCCTTTTCTTCATCATTCTGGATCATCGCCTCCATCGATTTATCTTTACTGACCATTGTACAGACCCAACAGCCAAAGCGAGAATCACCACAACTCGGGGTAGTGGTATCAATGACGAGGGGACATTCACTATCTGCCGTTGCACCTCGGTACATGGTTAATAAATGTTTATTATCCTGACCCCAAGGATTTTCCCATTGCATCAAGTACATCCAGACTTCATCAGTTCGCCAGTCCTCAATCGGAAGATAAATTAAAGAGTTGGGCCGGTTCGGATTTGTGTTTAGGCGATCGCGAACTCTCCATTCTCTATGTTTTGCCATAGTGCTTGCCCGCTTGGTACTCTCCGCCTTACGAGTTCCTAAAACCATAATGACTTCCCCGTTCGATCTAATAACTTCACGGATGAACGAGTCAGCAGGTTTGATTTTGAGGCGTTCTGTACACCATCTAAAACGGTTTCTGGGGGCTGGATATCCTTTACCAATTAAACAGGACCAAAAGGTGTCTTTGGCTGGTGGATAGGTTAAATGCGGTTCAATTGGCATATTTTGGGCTTCGGCAGCCACCTTCATTTGTTCTAAGGATTTACGCACCCAAGAAGAAACAATCGGATTTTCAACCAGAGTATCATTGGTAATAACATAAATTTTCTTATTGCGTTTTTCCGGCGGTAAAGCAGCGACGGCATTCCAAATAAGCTGCAAAATAGTAGTGCTATCTTTCCCTCCAGACCAACCCACAGCAAAAGGAATATCATCTTGACAATATAATTCCTGAATTTCTTTCGTTAAATCATCGATAGCTTCTACTAATTCACTAACGGTACGGGGCGGAAAGAGGGAGGCTTGGTTATTATTGCTCATTTTAGTTAGGTTGCGATGCATTAAGGACATGATTGAGATGCCATTGTAACGCCTCTATTCGAGGTAAATATTGTTGGTCACTTGGCAATAAAATGAGTTCCCCTTCAAAATCTTTGATTGGTTTACTATAGGGAGATTCTTCAATAAAATCATCAGCGACTATGATTCTATAACTTTCATCAATTCCAAAACATCCTCTATCGAATCCCCAGTGATGATTTTTGCAGAACGATATTCCATTATCTACCTTGTTATCATTAAAAATGGCAAAAGGTTTGATATGAGCACCATCCACAATATTTTGGGTCAAGGATTTAGTCACTTTGAGGCGACATATCGAACATTTGTAATCGTAGAAATGAACGACAGCTTTCCGAAATAAAGCATCTCGGACCAGAGATTTTCGTAAACTAAACTTTTTTTGAGTCTCTTCTCCCTCTTCGGTATTGTCATCGATTTGGTCTGCTGATTCTTGAATTTCTTGATTAACTTTTAAAATGTCTTCGATTTGATTAGATTTGGAAGCAAACCAGCTTGAAATCAAGGCATCAATTAATTCTTGTCTTGAGGCCAAATTTTGGAGGAGTTCAAACAACTGTTGATCCAGTCTAGCCAAAGCAATATCATGCTTCAGTTGACGGATCGATTGAGGACGCCCTCCTTCATATTCTTCTGTAAATTGAAGATGCCAGAACTTATAAGGGTCATTTTTTAAATGAAAAAAGGGATACACAATCTGGCTACTTTTGAAAGGTCCCATCCCCAAGAGAGACCAATATTTTTTAAAAGTTTCTATCAACTCATCCGAAATAAAAATTTCCCGTTCTGTAATTAAACCTTGGTTGATTAGGTCAATAACGGATAAAAGTAAAATAGGCTTGTTTAACGCCTCCCCTCTATAGACGTTAAGTTGGGCAAACCCTTTGGCATAATATCCTACATTTCGATAGTTCTGTGGTTCCGGTTCTTGCCTCATTTCTCCCTCCTTCAAATCCCCCTAAATATGTTGACCGAATTCATTTTACCAATTCTCCGGGACCAAAAATGCCTGGATTCCCGCCTAAGCGGGAATGTCGGCATTTTTGCCTTCTGGGGTCGGTGTTGAGTGGGTTGATTTCTACCTTACTAATGTTCCAAACGCTTCTCTTCCTCCGTTAACGGCAAATTTAAGCGCTGTTTCAGATAAGCAGTCATCCGCATCACGCTAGTTGACCCTTGGGACAGTTGACCCTTGAAAATCACCCTCCCTTCCCAGTCTAAATGCGATCGCGACCAATCGACTTGCCGTAAGGGGTCCAAATGGTCTCGCCAAGTATCTGGATAGGTCCTGAGTAACGTGGCACCCACTGCGCCTAACCCAATTAAGGCGATCGCCTGGGTATGTAGGTAGTCTCGCCGAATCTCAAACGCACTAACTTTGCGGTCTAATACAAGTTGCCAATCTGGAATCTGCCGACTGACCGCATTCCAATAATCGACTGCCTGTTTGATTTGTGCTTCTAGGGGTTCGCCTTGCCAGTCTGCCAATAATGTCAAGGTTGCCTGACAAATATGCGGGAGTATAAACAGTTTACCAGACCGGGTGCTTAAATGACTGCGTTCGGTTTCTGTGAGAGTGCGGAATACCTCCACTTGCTGATAGACTCCTCTGCCTAATGCCGCTTTGTCATCGCGATGGTCATACAGCAGGTTTAAGGCAGGGTCCGATCGCACTGGGTAGCGGTTGAGGTCACTAAAAATTTGCTGCGATCGCTTCAAACCCACATCCAGAAACAAAATCAGGGGAATCGTTTCATACGCCAAATCCGGATTCTCCTTCAATGCCGATTCAAATGCCACCCGCCGATGTTGGCCGTCATTGATGGTAAATCGCGCATCCATCGGCACTCGCAAGCGTCCGATTTTTCGCCCTTCCGCCTCGGTTCCCAAGGGTTCAAAGGTGATATCCGCATCAATAGAGGCCGTAATCGCCGAGATAGTATAACTCTTGGGATTATCCAAAATATATTGGGTAATTTGCGGGACACGAGTCCGATTCAGCGATCGCCTCCCCCGATTTTCTGGCGGCCTTTCCACCTGTTCCAGGGGGAACAGTTTCGGCAGGAGTCGCAGGGGACACATGGACACATAGTATTCTCGTCCCGCCTGGATTCCCCGAATTACAGGTAAGACATATTCAAAGGCGGTATTTAGCACGATCGCCCTCCCGGTATGTGCGGTAGATGGTATCCCACCGGCAACTCCCCCTTTTTTTTGATAGCTCTTGACAAATTAACATTAATATGTTAAAGACTAACTGAATTTAATCGCTTTATTTTAGTAAAGCACAAAAAGTTTTTAAAAACCAGCTTTTTAGCAAATTAGTCTGAAATCCTTACAGGTAGAGGGTTTAAGTAGTAATGAATCAGTCAGGTAACTTTCCTGATATGTTTAAGGATATGCCTATCGATGTGAAAGTCCTCATGAACCCTCCCCGGAAACCAGCAACGGACCTTGCCAGTAAAATCCTGGAACAGGAAAACAGCGATCGCGAAGCGTTGGCGTTATTGTTGGATCGCCATCTCACCCGCAGCGATCGCCTTTTGGTTCAAAAAACCCAGATGGGGAATACCGAGGCATTTATTGGATCCGTCACCTTAGAATGGTTAAGCAGTCGGGTTCGTTTCGCCTCCCAACTGCCACTATTTCAGAAAAAGTATGACCCCCAAACTGATAATGTAGTTAGGGACCGGGAAACCATTGACGAACTGCTACAACGTCCCCTAGATTGGTCTCGACAAGCAGCTTTGACCCTGTATTTAGTCGCCCGCAAAAATCATAAATTTCCGGCATTGTTGGTAGTACAAAGTCCGGCGTGGGTGGATAATCCGGATGCGCCAGAGTGGGATGAAACTGGGCGATCGCATCAATCCAGTTGTGATTTCATCTCCTTAGATAAAGATAATACCATCGGACTCTTAGACCTGTCTGAAAAAGTCGCAATTTTTGCCCTTGATGGTCAACATCGACTCATGGGAGTTCAGGGGTTAATGGAACTCATCAAAACTGGACGAATCCAACGCTATAACAAAAATAAAAACCCCGTAGGTGCGGCAATTACCATCGATGATTTAAAAGAGCAATATCAAGTCGAATCGGCACATCTGCAAAATTTAGCCTCGGAAAGAATCGGCATTGAATTTATTCCAGCAGTCTTGGTAGGAGAAACCCGCGACGAAGCAAGGCGGAGGGTTCGGTCGATTTTTGTTCATGTTAACCTAATGGCGGTCAACCTGAGTAAAGGACAACTCGCTGTTCTGAATGAAGATGATGGTTTTTCCATTATAGCGCGAAAAGTTGCGGTTACTCATCCTCTATTGAAAGAGAAGAAAAAACGGAATCCTCGGGTGAATTGGGATAGTGCGACGGTAGCGGCTAAATCAACAGTTTTAACAACCCTTCAAGCGCTTAAGGATATGTCGGAACGTTACTTAGGCCCGAAATTTCCCCAATGGCGATCGGGGAATAACAAAGGGTTAGTGCCGATTCGTCCCGAAGATGACGAACTAGAGGAAGGGTTAGGGGAATTTAAAGCCTTATTTGATGGATTATCCAGCTTAGTCAGCTATCAGCAACTTGACTCAGGAACAGAAACCCCTGAACTGCGCCGGTTTAGTCATGAAAAAGGCAGTGGAGATGGGAATTTACTGTTTCGTCCCATTGGACAAGTTGCCTTAGCGCAAGCCCTGGGAATTTTAGTGTTTGAGAAAGGGTTTTCCCTGAAAGAGTTGATTGAGAAGTTGCAGGAATTTGATGTGGATGGGGGATTTAGTGGGATGGAATATCCCCAGTCTCTTTGGTATGGGGTTTTATATGACCCGAGTAAACGGCGCGTGTTAGTTTCGGGTCGGGATTTGGCGGCGAAGTTGTTGATATATATTCTCGGAGGAATCGAGGATGATTACGATCGCGCACATCTTCGGAAAGCATTAGCGGATGCGCGCACTTTTGAAGGGAAAGCAGTAAGTTTTGAGGGTAAGTTTGTAAAACCGAAGGAGGTGGGTTTGCCGGAGGTTTTGTAAAGAAATGTTCACTTGGTTACTACTTTCTCTAGCAAGTCGTGATATGATCCAGAATTATTTATGAAATAAGTCCAGCTTATGTCAATAACTAAGCGGTGTCTTGCGGAGTTTGTAGGAACGTTCTGGTTAGTCTTTGGTGGATGTGGAAGTGCGGTACTTGCTGCCTCGTTCCCGGATTCGAGTAATGCTTTGGGAATCGGACTGTTGGGAGTTTCCCTCGCATTTGGGTTAACGGTGATGACGATGGCCTACGCGATCGGGCATATTTTTGGTTGTCACTTAAATCCAGCGGTTTCCCTGGGTTTATGGGTGGGGAAACGGTTCCCAAAAAGCGATCTACTCCCTTATATCAGCGCGCAAATTTTTGGGGGGATTTTTGCTGGGGGATTTCTTTATCTGATTGCCAGTGGTAAACCTGGATTTAGTCTCAGTGATGGATTTGCGGCAAATGGTTATGGAACCCATTCTCCCGGTGGTTATTCAATGTTAGCCGCGTTGCTGACTGAATTTGTCTTGACCTTCATGTTCTTGTTTGTGATTATGGGAGCAACCGATCGCCGTGCTCCCCAAGGTTTCGCACCCGTGGCGATCGGGTTAGCATTGACCCTGATTCATTTAATTGGCATTCCCGTTACTAATGTTTCTGTCAATCCTGCACGGAGTACCGCACCGGCACTGTTTGTCGGAGATTGGGCGATCGCACAACTCTGGTTATTCTGGTTAGCACCCCTTGCCGGTGCCGCCTTTGCTGGATTTGTCTATTCCGCACTGGTGGGTGATGTAAAACTGCGGCGCATGAAACTAAAAGTCTAATTAAATTTGTGAGTTTTTGTGTTTGTTTTGGTGAGCAAATAGAAACCCACTTTCTGAAAGTGGGTTTTTTAATACCTAACCGAGTTTTTAAAGTCGGTAATTTTATACATAAATTCCCGAACCCCTAGGGTTACAAAAATCGACTGAGGTCAAAATCATCGGGTTCTGAGGAGGTTTTTTTAAATCGTTCCGAGAGGAGGATGAGTAGGATTCGTTCGGTATAGTCTACTGCACCCCGTAACTCTTCGCGGAGGATTTCTAGGCCGCCGTTTGCATATTCTTCAAAGATATGAGCGCGGATTTCTTCGGAATCGGGGTCGTTGGGGGCGATAATTTTGGAGTCTTTGGTTTCGGCGATCGCCAATAATTTAATCACCAGGTCATATCCTTTGGTAACAAAGGTATCAATATCAATTGGACCCGGTTCGGTTTTGGAAATTGCGCCAAGGGGAACTCGTTTTTTGCGTCGGGCACCCAAGGCAGCAGCAAAAACGAGAACATCGGTAAAGTGGCGAAATACGCCGGTTTTGTTGTCCGATGAGGTTAAGGAGGTGACTAAATCTGCTTTATCTTTGGCAACCTTAATTCTATATGCACCCATTGCGATCGCCCGGTGTTGTATTGAACAGTAAACAAGATTCAGGAAGAGCAAAGCCCCCATTCTGATAATATAGCATAGAGAGGGGTATTTTTATCTTAGGTGGATTCCGAATTTGCCGTCAGCCTCCCTCAACCTTAACAACATTGAGGATGAATTCCAGGAAATTTGTATCGTCTCTATCTTTTGGTAATAAAGTAGAAAGTTAGAGGGGGTTTTTATTGTCTTTTGTTTCTTATAATAATAAATTACTACCGATGGAAAGCTCTTTACGTCTCACCTTAATATGGACCCTATCAATACCCTTTTTACCGACCATCTAGCCGAACTCACAAATCGCTTACTCTGGCTGAGTGAGTCTGAATTTCCTTTCCAAATTATCACTTGGGATACAGATAGGGTGACTATTGAACAACTCCTCAAACTAACCTACCATCCCCCCCATACCCCGGTTCATACCCTGGGTATTGATGAATTTTTCGCCCCTGCCCTAGAAGGACTCGGTAGCTATAGTTATATCCTAGATCAAGCCTTAATCGGAAGATATCAGAGTTTATATAATTATCTCACTTATTTTCTGCACAATATCAAAGTGTACCGAGTAGGTACTGACCCCATATATATCTATATCATGGGACTCACTCGCGATGAAAATTTAGCAGGAATCGGCACCCAAGTCATAGAAACCCTAGCCCAATCTTATCACTTTCAGGGATAAAAGAAGAGGACGAAGGGAAAGGGGAAAGGGAGTGGTAAATTTGCCCCATCTCCCCCATCTTCCTAACTGGGCGGATTACTCTTGCTGTAACAACTCTTCTTTAGACTCTCCCCAGTAAGCACTATAAGTCCAGGTTTCGCGGTTACCACTGGTTGCTAGGGACCAGCGAAAAATTGCCGATTTCGGGTTAACTCCGACTTCAATTAACTTTGCACCCATATAGTATTCCATCTGGCGTTTTTTCAAGTCTTTAAAGTCTCTGGATTTGCGGCTATCCCAGGTTTGAGTCATGTGTGCTTTTGTCGGTCTTTTCATCCTTCTTTCTCTACCTTCGTTATCTTGTTTTAAGAGTATCCTACACTTTAGTTAGAATACCAATCTTTCTACATTGAGCAATGACCCCAGGGAACTGGGTAAAATTTGACTCAGAGATTGCACTCGCCTCGTGCCACCCCAGACTTTATACAAATTCCCCTTTGGCAACTGCGATCGCCTTGCCACCAACGGAGACAGAAATCTCTGGGTTATTTTTATGTGCCTTCAATAATAACAGGGAGGGTCTGCCCATTTCATATCCCTGTTCTACTCGCACGTCAATTTTCCCTTCCCCGAAATATTCATACTCGACTAAATATCCTGCCAAACAACCATTGGCGCTACCTGTTGCCGGGTCCTCGGGTACGCCTAAATAATCCGCAAACATTCTTGCACTGAGATCATTTTCGGGTTTGTTCGTCTCGGGACAAAACAGAAAAATACATTTAGCCTCAGTGCCCTCGATTAATTTAAAATACTTATTTTGATTGACTTTTGCCCTCTTTAATGCAGCATGAGTTTTCAAGGGGACAATCATAAAAGGAATCCCCGTCGAAACCTCTCGAATCGGAAACCGTGAATCCAAGTCCTGAACCTCTAAATTTAAAACTTCTGCCACCCGTTCCCCCTCGATCGTCTGATGGAACGTGGGCGGTTTTTGCTGCATCCACAAAACATCAACTGTATCCCCTTGATAGTGCAGGGTGACTGGAATTTGTCCAAGGGGAAGATTCAAATTAACCCGTTCTACCCGCTGTTTAATTATCTCTTGCTGAATAATAAAAGCGGTGCCTAATGTAGGATGACCGGCAAAAGGGACTTCTTGGGCCGGGGTAAAAATCCGCACGTCATATCCGCCGTTTTGGGGTTCTGAAGACAGCACAAAGGTTGTCTCCGAATAATTCATTTCTTTAGCAATTTGTTGCATCTGCTCCCCAGTCATTCCAGGGGTTCCAGTAAATACAGCTAGCTGATTGCCCTGGTATTTTTCTTCGGCGAAAACATCAACAATGTAAAAGTTAAGATTGCCCATTTTTGCCTCGGTTGTAGATGTCAGTACAGTTAGCTCTCACCGGGGATCGTAGCCCATTTGGGCCTATGGATGAGTATCAAATTGATCCCCAGACCCACTTGATCTCTGAGAGAGTTCGGGATATCCTGTTAGGAATTCACCCAGATGATAAATTTGCTAACCCTCTAATAAAAATGCTTATGCCATTGATGGGACTGGTCTGGATGACGTGCTGTTTGAGCGGTTTGCTTTCATACAGCCCAGGATTAGGGAATGCCTTAGTTGTCTTAAAAAATCCGTTGTCACTCCAATCTTTAGCTAGTTTAAGTCATCGGTGGGACCTTCCTCACCGGCTGGCCCGAGGCGGTAAGGCTCAAGTCAAAAAGTACCGCCCTCATTTCAAATTTAAGGGGGCTGCCGGTGTAGAGACGGGAAAATTCGCATCGCTACAACACTGGTCTCAAATCAGCGATCGCCCGCGAAAACAAAGCCCAGCCGACTCCCGGGACCGCCCAGGATTGCCAGAACGTCTCACCTGGGACAATCTCCCTGAAAACGGACAATGCACCCTGGAAACCCCTTTTAAGAATTCTAGTATCCGTAACGAGTTGAGACAATATAATTTTTTCTCAACCCGACGCGAAAATCCCCTAGAAGCAACCCTGATCAGTGATCGCCTTGACTCGAAAAAATCCGCCCCGGGAATTGGGCAGTTCTGGCCTAATTTTTTCCTAAAAGAACCCTCAGATTTAGACCGGCAACCCAGTCTGGACCCCTCAATTCAGGTAAAAGCAGTTACCGTTTCCCCAGGTCCCTCTCGCGCCATGAGCCGCGTGGATTGGTGGCACTCTCGGTATCTATTTGGGCTGGGACAGACAGTTTCCTGGTCCTCCAACGAAAGCTCCAAGCAGATTCTCTTCACAAAACCTTCGGAGTTTTTAGTCTTGGTGCAGGGTCAAAAAATTGCCCAACTTCCCGATCGCATCCAAGCGGATTTATTAGCTCATCGGATCCAGGACTGGCTACAAGAGAGCAGTCACAGTCCGGCTCAACTTACCCCTACCACCTTAGAAGGATTGAGAGCTATCCAAGGCGGCGATCGCACCTTATTACTTCTATCCGATGATGTGGTTGAATCCACCCAGAGCAACCCGGACCTCCTAGCAGTGGAATGGACCAATAATCTCCGCACGGCCCTAGGCACTGAACCCTTACCCCTCGCCGAAGCACAAGCTCAGATGTACGGATTAGTAGAGACCCCCCAGAAACTTCAGGGAACAGCCTCTTGGTATGGCCCTTATTTTCACGGTCGCCTCACGGCTAACGGCGAAACTTACGATCAAGAAGACATGACGGCGGCTCATCCCTCGTTACCCTTTGATACCTATCTGAAAGTCAAAAATCTTCAGAATGGCAAGATGGTAATCGTTCGGATCAACGATCGCGGACCTTATATCCCCCCCCGCAATTTAGACCTTTCCTTGGGTGCTGCTCGTGCTCTAGGCAGTGAAGAAACCGGCGTCATCTCCTACGAGGCAATATTTATGAAACCCACCCCCGCTAAGGCAGTCGCGCACAAGTGACTTGTCATGGGAGATGGGGTAGATGGTACTCGGGTCATGGCTGAAGCCGTGACACCCACAATAAGCGGATTAAGTGCTGGATCGGACAGTGGCAGCAGAGCCTCCAAGGGAGCGGGACGCAGGTTCAGCCGCGTCACCAGGACGGCAGAAGACCGGATCACCGGACAATTAGCCGTTACCCTGGCGAAGACCTCTGCAAACAGCCGATCGCCTCTAGTAAACCTCGGGCTTTATTCAGGGTTTCTTGATACTCACTGGCCGGGACCGAATCCGCAACTAGACCGGCACCGGCTTGTACAGATACCGTATGTTTGCCATTGCCATTGCTGCGAACTACCATCGTTCTAATGGCGATCGCACTATTGAGCTGTCCCTCAAAATCGTAATACCCATACACCCCCGAATAAGGACCCCGGCGGCAGCCTTCCAACTCATGAACAATCTGCATCGCCCGAATCTTGGGTGCACCGCTGACGGTTCCAGCCGGGAAACAGGCTTTTAATAAATCCCAAGCCGTTTTTTCCGGGTCTAATTCCCCGCGCACATTACTCACGATATGCATGACGTGGGAATAGCGCTCAATCACCATTAACTCATCGACTCTAACGCTGCCCTTGACACAAACTCGGCCTAAGTCATTGCGGCCTAAATCCACTAACATGACGTGCTCAGCCACTTCTTTCGGGTCGTTGAGTAGATCTTCGGCTAAGGCAGCATCTTCTTGGGCAGTTTGTCCCCGGCGTCGGGTTCCAGCGATCGGGCGCACCGTTGCCAGTCTGGACCCTTCGGGGGTAAGTTCTGCTTTCACCATCACTTCTGGACTGGAGCCAATAATTTGCCAGTCGTCGAAATTAAAATAAGCCATGTAAGGCGAAGGATTGATTAGGCGCAGGGACCGATAGAGGGAAAATGGATCTCCCTCATATTCTGCCGATAGGCGTTGAGAAATGACGACTTGAAAAATATCCCCAGCTTTGATGTAGTCCTTTGCCTTTAAAACGCTCTGGCAGTATTTTTCCTCGGAAGTATTGCTGGTGTAGTGCAACTCCTTCCTCCGGTCCGAATCCGAGGGTCTTGATGGGGGGGTCCATTCTAGGAGGGTATCTTTTTTGAGTAGGGGTTGCTGGAGTTGGTTGACTAGACTCCGAACGCGATCGCAGGCTTGTTCATAAGCCGATTTGATATCCAGGGTTCGTAAATCTGCGTAGGCGATCGCCCAAATCTTCCGCTTTACTTGGTCAAACACCAGCAAACTATCTGCTTGCATCCACAATCCATCCGGCACATCGGTTGCTGCGGCGGGATGGATTGGCACCCGGGGTTCCATCCACCGAATTAATTCATATCCCCAAAAACCAAATAAACCCCCCACTCCCGGCGGCAATTCGGGTAATTTCACAGGTCGAATCAAGTTGAGACAGTTTTCCAGGGCCTCAAACGGATCCCCCTCAAACACATCAACCTGTCCCGTGCGATGTTTCTGAATCGTTTGGTGATCTCTCGCTTCTAAGATCCACAGGGGGTCACAGCCAAGGAAGCTATACCGTGCCAGGTTTTCCCCGCCTTCGACCGATTCCAACAAAAAGCTATAGGGTTGCCCTGCACAGACTTTGTACCACGCTGAGACTGGGGTATCCAGATCCGCAACCCATTCCTGATAGACGGGTACAAAATTTCCTTGTTTGGCAAGTTCAGTAAATTGAGAAAAATCTGGAAAAATCATAGGGTCTTGTGCCGCAGGCTTGGGGAAATTGGGAGAAGTGGGGATGGTTTTTCTTAAAAATGTGATGGGTCCGGTCCCCTTATCTTGGGAAGGGAGGGGACTAGAGTTGATACTCCCCTTTTCCCCCTCTTCCCAAAACAATGGCTAACTGCTCATTGCCAAAAAACTTTGAGCAATTAGCAATTAGCCATTGGGATTTAGATCTGAACGTTACACAAACAAGGCGAGCGATCGCAAGTCGGGTTACCCCAAATGTTATGGGACTCTGACTGGGAACTCACGGCACGAGGCTCGTTTTTCCAGTGCGATCGCCCCCTTTGCCTTGTGTTTACGGATCGTAAGGCTTCTTCCCGCTGAACTTGATTTTCGCAGGTTGGGGGTTGTCGCCAATTTTGCGATCGTTCTTGCCGTAGTAAGCACGACCTTCGTTCACCTTTTCAGGGAAGACCCCATCTTTCGGATGGAGGTACTCGGTTTCACCGCTGGCATAAATGCGGTAAATTTTGTAGTCGTCAATTTTCGGCTTGAACTTGGTCCGGAACTGGGTCGCTAATGCGAGGCAATGCTCCTTCCGAGGCAGGTAGACTAGGTTTTCCCCTGCGTTCATCACAGCCGCGCCACCGCTGGGCATTTCAAACACTTGCTCTTTAGGAGAGGTCCAAGTGATTGCGTATTTTTCTTCCACTAGCGCTTTGCTGAGCAAACCGCCTGTGCTGCCCCCAAATTTTGGGGCTTGGCCTTTCAAGGTTTCTGCCATATCTTACTCCGGATATTTTGAAACAATTTTTAGGGCATCGTACCACTCACACCGCTTGCCGCTACAGACTTTGTAAGGATCTGTAACAGTTCTTTAGATTTGGGGCAGTCGGTGTTGGTTATTGGTTATCTGAAGAGGGGGGAATGGCCTACCGAATAGGGGTCCGACGACTGCGGGAACTCCCGGAGGAGCGATCGCGTTTTTGAGATTTGCTTTTGCCTGGGGTGCGCGGGTTAGGGGTGGCTTCGGACCCGCCGTCGGCGGCGATCGGAATGGTGAAATAAAACTGGCTGCCGCAGTCTTTTCCCGCAGATTTGGCCCAAATATGGCCCCCCCAGCCGGTGACGATTTGCCGACAGATGGCTAACCCTAAGCCGGTGCCACCTGTGGAACGACGCAGTGCACCTTCTTCTTGGTAAAAGCGATCAAAGACAGTTTCTAAGCGATCGCTACTAATGCCTCGGCCCGTATCAGCCACCTTGACTTCTAGGAAGCGATCGCCACTCCGTTCGGCGCAGATCGTCACTTTTCCATCCGGGGGTGTAAATTTACAGGCATTGTCAATCAGTTTGGAGAGCACCTCCACCAACCACTCCCCATCAGCGCGCACCAAAGGTAGATCATCCGGGACTTCCAGGTTCAGGGTGGGTAGGGAGCCAGCTTCGGAGTTGGACCGGGTGCGAACGCTACTGAGGGCTAAGGAAAGGCATTCGTGGAATGGGAGGGCTTCGGTATTCCATTCCACTCTTCCGCTTTCGAGGCGGGAGAGGGTGAGGAAATCCTGCACAAGGGTCCGCATTCTTTCCGCATCATCTAAGGCGGTACTCAGCATGACTTGCCGCAGTTCCGCAGGCATATCAGGGTCGGAGGCTAGACTTTCTAAGCAGACTTGGATGGTGGAGAGGGGGGTCCGCAGTTCATGTCCAGTAATGGCGATCAAGTTGCTGCGGGTGCGATCGAGGGCTTCGAGTTGTTGGTTGAGGTCCCCTAAATTGGCATAGGCTTCGGCTTGAAGGGTCGCTACCCCAACTTGGGTGGCGATCGCCTCAACCATGACTAATTCCTCGGCATCCCACTCTCTTTGCTCCTGTCCACAGTGGTGTAACTCCACCATTCCCACCAATTGATTTTGATAGCGCACAGGTACCATTAACCAGGATTCAATCTGGCACTCCTGGATTAAGTTCACCAACCGAGTCGATCCACTAATTCGAGGGTCGGTATGGATGTTTTCGACTACCACTCGTTCTCCAGAAGCGACGACTTCTTGAAACAGGGGATTTTCCTGCAACGGCCATACTTCTCCGGTGAGGGACTTCACCGGCTGTCCTAAAAATTCATAGGCGATCGCCGCTTCTTTATCCGTTGCCTTGCAGCGATAAATTAAACACCGACAAACATCCAGCGCGGCTCCGAGTTCTCGCACCGCCACTTGGAAAACATCCGCCGGATTCAAGGATTGACGAATCGCTGTAGTAATAGAATTAACTAACCGTTCTCGACGCTCCTGCGCGGCGATCGAGCGATAGGTTTTGACTAATTTATGTTGACCGGCTTGTAGGTACGTTACCAAGCGCTGTACAAAAGGTCCGGGGTCTACATCCTGGAAATTTCCTGCCGTTTCCAGCCCGGTGCTGGATTCACGCAATCCATAAGTGGCGATCGCCCGTTCGATCTTCTCCTCTAACTCCGGACGATACACCCGCACTCGCTCCAACAATAACCGCGCTACGGTACAAGAAACCTGCCGATCAAAGGTCCAGATCCCCTCAAATCGCCTAGATTGATCCATCGATGGCGGCTCCGATGACGCCACCACCGCCACCTCCTTTTCTCGACAAACCAGACAAGTCGAATAGTTCTGTGCCAGCACCAGTAAGTGCCACTCCTTCGCTAACCCATCCGTGGGTTCAAAAGCCACAGCCTCCTCGATCTGAGAACTATTTTGAAATTCCGTTTCCGGTGCCGCAAGCACATACACTTGATCGCTCTTATTCCCGATGCGCCTATATCGGTGTGCCTCCTGGCGATAAAATCGCTCTCGTTGAAAGCAGGCAATCACCAAAGGCTGATCCGCCCCCGCCAGGACTTGATCTTCCATCGCATGGGACAGTGCGGTTAAAGAAGACTTGAAATAAATTTGAGTTCTCAGCAGGGGCTTTTCTTGCAGCAACTCTTCCAGCACCGAAGTAGGAATGCTCATTTATCTTGTCTTGTTTCCAGTGTAGGCAACGTCCATTTTTAATCTGCACGGCAATTTTCAGGCGGTCCCGGTATTGCCGAAACTATAATCTTTTCCCTATAACAACGTTATCGCACCATGAGCCGACTCCTGCCAGATTCAACAAAAAAGAAGCGCCTTTCAGATTAAGGCACTAGGTATAATTTCTCAAACCTTCGGTGATCCAACCCTAATTCCACCCTAAAATTCAACTCAACCCCCGAAAAAAATAAACTTGCTGTCGTTTTTTCTCGGTTTAAGTTATGTCTAAGTTAAGAGTAACGACTTAAGTCGTTTCTTATTTTTTAAAGCCAATCTAAATAAACTAGCCTACTCCTCAATTCCCTTGCGCCCATGATTGAAATAATTTTATATATACAGTTGCCGTAAAAACTTCACACGTTCATCTTCCAAAAAGATTAAATTTATTCTATTATTATTCAATAAAGCCCTTACAAATGATAAAAAAGAACGTAAAGGGATAAACTACGGCTCACTCAGAAATTATTCCAGGGAACGTCCCGATTGATTCCCCTCAACTTCAAACCGACAGCGACTTTATGATCAACAGCAAACCCTCCAGATTTGGTGGATCTCCATCCGGTACTTATTCCGAGTGGCCGCTAATTCTTTGCCGGAGACGAGGGGGGAGGGGGAACTTTTCCCTCGTCGCTGGCTCCTTCTACAGCTTTTTCAATAATAAAAGCGGCTAAGTTGGCAACGGGCCGTCCTTGACTGTCAGCCCAACGTTCTAGGGCATCATAAACGGCATCGGGAAGGGTGACGTGTACTCGTTTACTCACTGTTTTATCTTGCTCTCAACACTTTTATGATACATCGCGGGAGCTGGGATGTACGTTAAACTTACCAATAGGGAACCGATCCGGGTCACCAGGGTACCTAATTGTGATAAAATAGCGGCTAAGGAAAAACCGCGCCCTGTCTTGCCGGACAGAACGCGGGGAATGCTAAGCCTAACCACTTATTCAGAGGACGGATAGGAGATCAAAATCATTGGACCGTCTCAGGTCGGAAAGACGCTGAGATTTTTTGAGACCCTTCTTACCGGACCCTTGAGGCACCAAGACAATAAGAAGAATTGAACCGGCTCAGGTCAATTGCATAATCTAAGGACAATTAAGGACAATTGAAATTAATTAAGGAAGCGAAGGACAGTTGGAATCAATTGATTTCAATTGATTTCAATTGCAACCAATTGAAATCAATTAAAGACAATTAAGGACAATTATGGCGCAGAAGACGGAAGGTATCAACCCATCTCCCCTTGATTATGGAAATTTACCCGCCAATGTGGTAGAAGCTGCGGAAGCGGTTGTATGCCGGATCCGCGATCGCATCAAAACCGGGACCATTCAGCAGATTGAGAACGGGTGCGACTTGCTGGAAACTAAGCAACGCTTGGGAAAAGACCTGTTCCGAGTCTGGGTCGATCGCTATTTTGAGGGGTCGGAATATCTAGCGGGAAATTTAATCAAAGTGGCGGAACTGGTTCAGCGAGTTCCCCACCGGATTGATCAGATGGCGGGGTGGAGCATTTCAGCATTAGCGGCCCTCAGTAGCGGGTCCGATCGCCTAGCGGAAAAGATTTTAACCTCTGGCGATCGCCCTAGCGCTACGATGATTAAACAACGGGTACGCAGCGAACGGACCGGCCAACCGGCGATCGCCCGTAAGCCTTCCCCAAAACGGTTTAGCCAAGAAGAGGTAAACCGAAAAATTGGTGAGGCAGTCGCCCAGAAGGAACGGGAACTCGAAACCTTGCGAATTGAGTTAGAGAAAGAATTCCAAGCCCGAGTACAGGCGGAATATCGCCAAGCGCGGGATGCGGGATTGCTGGCGGCTAAAACTGAATTAGCGGCGGCCCAGGAATTGCGCGAGGAACTCATGGCTAAAAATGCTGAACTTGCTGCTGAATTGCAAGCAAAAGAGGCGGAGTTAGAAGCCCATGCGGATTTGCCGCGAGAGAATGAATTAAAGGATGAACGCATTGCTGATTTAGAGGCGGCCTTAGAACGGTCTAAACAGGAAAGCTGGGAAAATACCTTTAATGAGGAAGCCGCTAAGGTGGTGAATGCAGACTTAGAAAAAGCCTATCAGCCTTTGGTGGAAAAGTTGGACCGGATGACGCACAAGCTCGCCCAACAAGAGGAAGAACTCAAGGGTTATCGCCAAGGGGGAGTGCCACGGGAGGAACTGCCGGTTTCTGAGGAATCGGGGGCGATCGCCGCTGACTTTGGGCAGTTGGCTGAAACCCTGGAACTGCCGGGATGGAGTGGTAGAGGGTATCGGGCTTCTGATGGGATGCTTTACACCAATCTAGTCACGGCCATTTCTCATTTTATTCAGGATTTTCAAGGTAATTCATCCTCTAATTCTCGCTCTTTTTAATTAGGAAATTTGGGTACATTGCTTTGGAATTATGCTAGAGGGGGGGTGAGCAATGCTCACCCCCCCTCTAGCTAACCGCCCTAAATTGGGTAATTCTTCGCCATAAGGGGACTGTTTTGCTCCCTACAGCCGCCAGGAAGCCAAAGGTTTCCCCCTCCTTAATTTTATTATTTAGAAGAGCTTTTTACTTCATTATTAAGAATATCATAAATATCAGAAACGAGTAAAGTCGTGACACCGAACCTAGGGAATTGAAGCGGTTACTCAGGATTTTACTCTTCAATTTGAATAATATCATAAATATCAGAAACGAGTAATACGGAATGCGGTTGGAATAGGTCTTTAAAAACAAGTTGAGCAATTGTAGGGTGGGCAATGCCCACCCTACGATTTTTAATACTTTTAACAACCGGATTTAGTAGCAATTGTAGGGTGGACAATGCCCACCGAACAGTCATGTGGGCAATGCCTCCTGAGCTTGTCGAAGGGCCTACGATTTTTAATACTTTTAACAACCGGATTTAGTATAAAGTCGGGATATCGAACCTAGGAAATTGAAGCGGTTACTCAGGATTTTACTCTTCAATTTTTAGTCGCCTGGTGGAACTTAGCAATGCGCTCTAGCTGAGTGGGGACAAAACCCGCTATTATAACAATAAAGAAAATATAAAGAGATTAAAAAGAACTACTAAGCATTTTTAATAAATTTTGTCAACTTTCTAAAGAAATACAAATTTGTTGGAGGGCTTGGGGAATATTGGAATTAGTCCCGCTACTCCCTAGAGTAAAGGTTTCCAAAGTGGTTTAAACATCTCTCTCGCCCAAAGAAATTCAGTTAGTGAGGTAGGCTCTAATGGTAATACAGTCTAAAAAATTTGTAGCCCTGCAAAAAGAATACGCTCAACTCCAGCAAAGACTCCAGGAGAGTGAAACGGTATTCCAGATTAGCTTTAGCCAAGCCCCGGTGGGAATGGCTCAGTGTGGATTAGAGGGTCAAATCTGGAAAGCGAATGAGAAGTTTTGCGAGATAGTCGGGTACACACAGGAGGAATTGCGATCGCGAACTTTCGAGGACCTGACTCATCCAGAGGACTTGAATTTAGAATTAGCATGGGTGAGAAAATTAGTCGCGGCCCAGATAGATACCTATTCTCTACAAAAGCGATATTTGAGAAAGGACGGTGCGATCGCCCGAGTGTGGCTTCAAGTGGGTTTAGTCCGAGATGGTTCGGGAATGCCGCACTCAATCATCGGGTTTGTCGAAGAAATCACCGAGGGTCAGAAGCCGCAGACAGAGGATCGCCCCCATCAGCAATTATTAAACGCCTTTTTTGAAGAGGCACCGTCGGGGTTAGTTATTTTTGACCAGGGTCTGCGCTTCGTGAAGCTCAATAAAACCCTGGCTCAAATGATGGGGACGACAGAAACAGAACCCCTCTCCAAAACCCTTGGAGAAGTTCTGCCCGAAATGGCGGCAGAAATTCAGGCGGGAATTGAGATTGTATTACGAGATCGCACTCCTGTATTCGCCCTAGAAGTGTCTGGAGATATCCCCAGGGAACCCGGAGTGCTGCGATCGTGGGAAGTTTCCTGTTTTCCTGTCACTGATACCCGGGATGCAGTCGTGGGGGTTGGCTGTGAAATTGCACCCATCGAAGATGAGGTGAGACTGGCTAAGGCTGAACGCCAACGCGCTGAAGCTGCATTGCATGAATATGAGGCCCGATTTCAACGAGTCGCCAAAACTTTACCTGGGGTGGTTTATCAATACCGTCAGTACCCCAACCCGGCAGAGGATGTCTTTACCTATATTTCCCCCGCCTGTCGAGACATTTATGAGCTTGAACCTGAAGCAGTCCTCAAAAATTCCCAGTTAATGTGGGAAATGATTCATCCCGAGGATCGGGCCGGATTTGCTCGTTCATTCACCCATGCGGCCCAAAAGGGTAAAGAATGGCGTTATGAGTGGCGGATCATTACCCCTTCGGGACAACTTAAATGGGTCCAAGGCGTTGCCAAAATGACCCAACACCGGGACTGTGCGATCGTCTGGGATGGGGTGATTCTGGAGATTACTGAGCGCAAGTTGGCAGACGAGTCGATGCGTCAGCAGATAGAGATGCTGGACCTTGCCAATGATTGCATTATGATTCGCGATTTAAACGATAAGATTCAATATTGGAATCAAGGTTCTCAGCGGTTATATGGGTGGACCCAGGCCGAAGTCCAGGGAAAACATATCCATAGCTTTTTGCAGACCCGGTTTCCGGAATCGTTATCAGAAATTATGGCAAGTTGTTTACGGGCTGGCCATTGGCGAGGGGAGTTAATTCATACTAAGCGTGATGGCTCTCAAGTTGTTGTAGAAAGTCGTTGGACTTTGCAACGGGATGCTCAGAAAAATCCCCGAGCTATTTTAGAACTTAATACCGATATCAGCGATCGCAAACAAGCTGAAGAAGCCTTAAAAAATAGTGAAGCCCGCTTCCGTACAACCTTTGAACAAGCAGCAGTAGGCGTGGGTCATGTCAATTTTGAGGGGCGGTTTATCCGAATCAATCAACGTTTCTGCGACATTGCGGGTTATTCAAAAGAGGAAATGCTTTCTCTAACTTTTCAGGAAATTACTCATCCCCAAGATTTAGAAATAGACGTGAATTTGTCCCAACAGGTGAAGCAGGAGCAAATTTCTCATTACTCCATTGAAAAGCGTTATCTTCGCAAAGATAATACTTTAATTTGGGTCAATTTAACGGTGGCAATGGAGCAAGAGGGGAGCTATTGGATTGCGGTCGTAGAAGATATCAGCGAGCGCAAAAAATCTGAAGCCGCACGGCTCGAAAGTGAGGCAAAACTTCTCGAAAAAGTTGAACGAGAGAAACTGCTCAATCGGCTAACTTCCCAAATCCGCAATTCCCTAGATTTGAATACTATTTTGCAAACCCTTGTAGCGGAACTCCATCGGCTTTTAAATCTTGACCACTGTTACTTTTTATGGCAGCAAACCGAACCGACCCCGGTTTGGGCTTGCGTTTACGAAGCTAAACGACCCCATTTAAACAGTTTCTTAGGGACATACCCGATCGAAGAAGCTAGCCCTTTGCAACGGAAGTTGCTGGATATGGAAACGATCTCTTGTGATGATCTGGTGCAATCGCCGGATCCGTGCTGGCATAATATTTACTTGGAGGTGGGCTTTACCTCGTTTTTCTCAGTTCCCGTCCGCAAAAGTAATGGAAATTTAGGGGTAATTTGTTGTGCCAATTTGAGCGAACCCCGCCCCTGGAAAGCGTCGGAAATAGACTTGTTATCAGCGGTACGGGAATGTCTGGAAATTGCCATTTTTCAAGCAGAGCTGTATAATGAAGCCACGGCGCGATCGCAAGAACTAGAACAAACGCTCAAGCAGCTCCAAAAAGCCCAAACCCAACTCATCCAAAGTGAGAAAATGGCCAGCTTAGGTCAATTGGTGGCGGGAATTGCTCACGAGATTAATAATCCTACTAGCTTTATTTTTGGAAATATAATCCATGCGCGAGAGTATTTGTCAGACTTGCTAGAAGTAGTTGATCTGTATGAGACACAATATCCTAATCCAGTAACCGCCATTTCTGATAAGGCAGAGGGCGTGGATTTAGAGTATTTGAAAAAAGATTTTCCTAAACTTCTGGATTCCATGGAACAAGGGGCCGTTCGCATCCGACAAATTGTTACCTCCTTGCGAACTTTTTCCCGCTTTGATGAAGCTCCGTTCAAAGATGTTGATATTCATTCGGGGATTGAAAGTGCATTAATGATTTTAACCAATCGGTTAAACTCTCAAAGTAATCGCCCGAAAATTGAAGTGATTAGAACCTATGAAACGCTTCCGAAAGTGGAGTGTTTTGCTAGTGAACTGAATCAAGTCTTTATGAATATTCTCACGAATGCGATCGACGCGATTGAAGATGCCTATCGACATCGCGATCGCACTGAAGCCGGTAAAATTTGGATTCAGACTCAGGTGGTAGAAGGCGATAGTGTGGCGATACAGATTAAAGATAATGGCTGTGGCATTCCGGAAAATTCTCTTCCCCGTCTCTTCGATCCATTTTTTACGACTAAACCTATCGGTCAAGGAACGGGGTTAGGATTAGCAACCAGTTATCAAATTGCCGTTGATCGGCATAAAGGTCAACTTAAATGTAGCTCACAATTAGGAATAGGGACTGAATTTATCATTGAAATTCCAATTCACCAGAAGAAATTGGGGAAGGATGGAATAGGATGATTTCAAAACACAGGATGAAGAATAAAGGATTGGATTTGCCCCTCTCCCTAAATATCCCCCGCCGCCCCATCTGCCCCCGAGGCTGAAAAAATATAGATGACGGGCGTTAGCTACAATAGCAATCAAGGTAGAGTAGAATTAAAGCAGATAACTCAAAGAGAGTACCGGGGAGAGGAGAACAATATATCATGCAAGCGATCGCTAACTACACGATCACGGAAAAGATTCATGAAAGTGTCCATACCCTGCTCTATCGGGGCTATCGAAAAGGGGACGATACTTCAGTAATTATTAAAATTCCCAGTGCCGAATATCCGACAGTGGGAGAGTTGGTTCGATTGCGAAATCAATATGCGATCGCCAAAAATTTAAACGTGAGGGGAATTGTCAAACCCTTAAGTCTGGAACGGGATCGAAACGGGGTTGCTTTAATTCTTGAAGACTTTGGGGGGATATCCTTAAAAGATTATATCACATCCCATCCTCTTTCTATCGCTGATTTTCTTTATATTGGGATCCAAATTGCAGATGCTTTAGAAGCACTCTATCAACACCAGATTATTCATAAAGATATTAAACCGGATAATATTTTAATTTACCCGCCGACGAAGCTGGTGAAGTTAACAGATTTTAGTATTTCGTCTCGGTTGCCCAAAGAAACCTTAACCCTCGTCAATCCTACCGCTTTAGAGGGGACTTTAGCTTATATTTCCCCGGAACAAACGGGGAGAATGAACCGCTTAATTGATTATCGGACGGATTTTTATTCTCTAGGGGTAACCTTTTATGAACTGCTGACGGGAACCTTGCCTTTTTCCTCCACCGATCCGATGGAATTAGTCCATTATCACATTGCTAAACAGCCCGTACCACCAGATCGGGTAGTTCCGGGGATTCCCCAGGCGATCTCCGAGATCGTCATGAAACTGATGGAGAAAAATGCTGAATCCCGGTATCAAACGGCCCTGGGGTTAAAAACAGATTTAGAAATCTGTTTAACTCAGTTACAAAACACCGGCACTATTGAATCTTTTGCGATCGCCCAGAGGGATATTGCCCCGCGATTCCAGATTCCGGAAAAATTGTACGGACGAAGGCTGGAAATAAACCGCTTAATGGGTGCATTTGAGCGGGTTGCCGCCGGCAGTACCGAACTGATGTTAGTGGCGGGATATTCAGGAATTGGCAAATCCGCCTTAGTTCAGGAAATTCACAAACCGATTCTCGCGAAACGCGGTTATTTTATCTCGGGAAAATTTGACCAATTTAAGAGAAATATCCCCTTTGCGCCCCTAATTAAAGCCTTTCAAGATTTAATTCGACACCACATTCTCACCGAAAGTCGCCCGGCGATCGCGACTTGGAAGCAACAACTCGCTGACGCCTTGGAAAATCAAGCCCAAGTCATTATTGATGTGATTTCCGAAGTAGAATTACTACTCGGAAAACAGTCCCCCATTCCCGAACTCCCTGCCGCTGAATCTCAAAATCGGTTTAACCGCCTGTTCCAAAAGTTTGTCGGAGTTTTTGCCAGCGCCCATCATCCTTTAGTGCTATTTTTAGATGATTTGCAATGGGCAGATATCGCTTCGTTGCAGTTACTAGAATTGCTATTAAGTGAGTCGGATTTACACCATTTCTTCGTGATTGGGGCCTATCGGGATAACGAAGTGAGTCCGGTTCATCCCTTGATGTTGACCGTTGAGCGCATCCAAAAAACTGACGTAGTTGGCATCAACCGAATTGAAGTTCCGCCCCTGAAGCGCGAGGATCTTCATCAATTAGTTGCCGATGCCTTAAGTTGTCCCCAAACGCGATCTCAACGGCTTTCCGGACTGGTCTTTCAAAAAACTGAAGGGAATCCCTTCTTTGTTACTCAATTTTTAAAATCCCTCTATGAAGATAATCTGTTAGAGTACGACGGCGATAGCGGGTATTGGCAGTGCGATATCAGCCAAGTGCAATCCTTAGCGGCTTCCCAGAACATTGTCGAATTCATGGCAACTCAGTTGCAGCGATTACCCGCGCCCACACAAACGGTTTTAACATTAGCCGCCTGTATCGGACATCAATTTGATTTAGCGACTTTAGCGTTAGTGTATCAGCATTCCCTGGCGGAAACATCGATGCAGTTGTGGGAAGCACTGCAAGCGGGGATGGTAATTCCCGTCAGTGAATTGTATAAATTTTTCCAAGCTGATTCTCAGCCTGACGGAGCCAATCTCACCGAAGCCCCATTGGTTCAGTATAAGTTTTTACACGATCGCATCCAGCAAGCGGCTTATTCCTTAATTCCCGAGGGGGAGAAAAAAGTCACCCACCTCAAACTGGGACGGTTACTGTTACACAATACGCCACCGTCCGCCTTAGACGAAAATCTTTTTGATTTAGTTAATCAATTGAATCTGGGTTCTGATTTAATCGAAAATCAAGGCGAAAAATATCAACTGGCTGAATTGAATTTGCAAGCGGGACAGAAAGCGAAAGCTGCTACGGCATACGAACCAGCATTACGGTATTTGAGTCGCGGGTTAGAACTGCTAAACTCAACCAGTTGGGATAGTCGCTATGATTTAACCCTCCAGCTTCATGTCGCCGCCTCAGAATCAGCTTATCTGAGTACGGACTTTGAGCGCATGGAATGCCTTGCGGAAATCGTCCTAGAAAAAGCAACTGTTCTCCTGGACAAAATTCAAGTTTATGAAGTTAAAATTCAAGCCTATACCGCCCAAAATAAACAATTAGACGCCCTGGTTACCGCCCGAGAGTCCTTGATTTTATTGGGAATAGATTTACCCGAACAGCCCAGCTTTGGGGATATTCAAAATGGCCTGGGGGAACTATTCACCTTGTTAAATAGCCAAAGCATTGCCGCCTTAAGCGAATTACCCATAATGAGCGATGCTAACTCAAAAGCAGCGATGCGGATTCTCAATAATGCCATTACTCCGGCGTATCAATCTGCTCCTTTACTGTTGCCCTTGGTGGTTTTTGCAGAAATTAAACTATCTCTTAAATATGGTAATATTGATGAGTCGGCTTATGCCTACGCCTGTTATGGATTAATTCTATGTGGCATTGTCGGAGACATTGAAACCGGCCATCAATTCGGACAGTTAGCCTTAAAGATCCTGGCTCAATTCAATAATCCCAAGCTCAAATCGCGGACCGTAATGGTGGTGAATAATAATGTTCGGTTGTGGAAAGAGCCCCTCCTAGAAACTATTCCCCCTTTACTGAGTGCTTATGAGAGTGGATTGGAAAGCGGAGATTTAGAATATGCCGGTCTTTGTGCTTATAATTACTGTATCAATTCCTATTTTGCCGGGAAAGAACTGGGGCAGTTAGAAGCCGAAATGACCTCCTACAGCTTGATGATGGAGAAACTCAAGCAAACCAATACCCTCAACTATCAAAAAATGTATTGGCAGGTGGTGTCCCAACTAATTCGAGGGACTTCCCGTCCCGGACATTTGATAGGGGAAGTATATAATGAAGCGCTCATGTTGCCTCTGCATGAACGAACGAGCGATCGCTATGCGTTATGTTGCTTGTACCTGCACAAACTCATTCTCAGCTTTCTCTTTCGCCAAAGGGACAGCGCCTTTGAAAATGCGGGCATAGCCGCTAATTATTTAGATGGCTTGACTGCAGTTTATCCCTTACCCCTCTTTTATTTTTACGACTCTCTTTCTGGATTAGGGATATATTTGAAACGCACGGAATCTGAGCAAGAACTCCTCCGGACTAAAATAGAGGAGAACCAAGCTAAGATGAAGAAATGGGCGGAATTTTCCCCCCATAATTTTCAGCATAAATATGAACTGGTTGAGGCTGAAAAAGCGCGAGTTTTTGGGGATATTGCCGAGGCGATCGCGGGTTATGATAACGCCATTGTCCATGCCCGAGAAAGCGGATACATTCAAGAAGAAGCCCTCGCCAACGAACTGGCTGGAGAATTTCATTTAGGGCGAGGTAGCCAACAAATTGCTCAGTTTTATTTGACCGAAGCCTATTATGGATATGCTCGTTGGTCAGCAACGGCTAAGGTGAAATTACTAGAACAGAAATATCCCTTAGTCTTGGCAAGAGTGACCCAACGAACAGTCATTCGCCCTTTCAGTATTCAGGAAACCATTTCTTCCTTTTCTACAACCAACACCAGCATTACTCAAGGCGGTGCGGTTTTAGATATAGCAGCGGTTATGAAAGCTCTACTAGGACTTTCTGAAGAACTGGTTTTAGATAGATTCCTTAACAAATTGATGGAAGTCATTCTAGAGAATGCGGGGGCACAACACGGATTTTTAATCCTAGAGCGAGAGGGAAAACAAGTTATTCAAGCCACAGGAAGTGTGGATGAAGAAACGGTGAGTGCGGCTCCGCATTCAGTCGAAATCGATTGTGTGGGAATTCCCCTTGAAGACGTATCCTGTTTACCCTTGACTGTGGTCAATTATGTGCAGCGAACCGGAGAAGTTCTGGTGATTAATAATGCGGCAGTCGAGTCGGTGTTTACCAGTGACCCCTATATTCTTAATAAGAAGCCCAAATCGGTTCTTTGCTTTCCGATTGTTTACAAAGGGGAAACCGTGGCGATTTTATACTTAGAGAATAACTTAACTACCGGAGTGTTTACCCGCGATCGCCTCGAAGTTTTAAAGCTACTCTCATCTCAGGCTGCCATTTCCTTAGAGAATGCTCGATTATATCAAAGTTTAGAACAGTCCGTGCATGACTTGACAGAAGCCCAACTGCAACTGGTTCAAAATGAAAAAATGTCTACCCTCGGACAGTTGGTGGCAGGAGTCGCCCACGAAATTAACAATCCCCTCAGCTTTGTTCACGGCAATCTGAGTATGGCCCTGGAATACGCGGAAGACTTGCTCAACCATCTGCAACTTTATGGGGAATTTTATCCGGACCCCGTTCCCGAGATTCAAGCTCATGCTAAGCAGATAGATTTAGAATACCTGAAAGAAGATTTTCTGGAGATGCTACGTTCCATGAACTTGGGTACCGATCGCATCAAGGAAATTGTTAAATCCTTAAAGAATTTTTCCCGCAAAGATCCAGGGGTTTTTCAAAAAGCAGATATTCATGCGGGGCTAGATAGCACCTTGTTGATTTTATCTAATCGCTTGAAAGCCACGGGTTCTAAACCAGCGATTACGGTAATTAAAGAGTATGGAAATCTGCCGTTAGTGCAGTGTTATCCCGGACAATTGAATCAGGTATTTATGAACTTGATTGCCAATGCGATCGATGCGTTAGACTCCGGGGCTTCTAGTCGCTTGTCATTGGCGGCGAGTCATTTATCCGGGGTTCTTAATCCTTCCTCTGTAGAGAATCAGCCCGCCCCCGCGACGAATCAGTTAGTCCCGACAACTATTCGCATTCGCACGGAAGTGATAGAAAATTGCATTGCCATTTATATTAGCGATAATGGCTGTGGGATGACGGAGGAAGTCCAACAAAAATTGTTTAATACCTTCTTTACGACTAAACCGGAAGGAAAAGGGACGGGACTGGGTTTATCGATTAGCTATCAAATTATTGTCGAACGTCATAAAGGAGAACTAATCTGTACCTCCAAACCGGAAGAAGGCACAGAATTTATGATTAAAATTCCGATGCGCCACGAGACTCGGCTACTTCAATCATAGGAGGATTAAACCCCGGGCGATTGGGTGACGGTTTGTAAAATTTTCAGGGGTCCAGCTTCTTTGAGCATTTGCATTTCCTGGGGATTGCGGACAAATAGAGAACCGGCAAAGGCTAAGGAGTTAATTGAAATAGAATTAAAATTTTCCTGCGATCGCGGCACAATGATCATCCAGTCTCGTGTTACCAGAAGGTTGTAAGGACCCGGTTGTTTGGGTGCGGTTTCTTGCGGGTTTAAACCCACGGCTTCTAATAATTTATAATAGGAAGTGAGGGTAATTTGGGCCGCTTCCAAGGGCGTATGAAATAAGTCAGGTTCACAGAAGGCGATGGCACAAGCAAAAGGAAAATCAGCAATCATACCCACCCCATTTACAACGGTAGCTGAAGCGATCGCCGGTTCTATGGGAATCCGGGGTCCCTCCGGGGCGATCGGTATTGGCACTAATTGCAAATGTTTGTGTCTCTGACTCGCCCCCGCTTCCTTCCCGCCATTATAAAACGCTAACCCATCCAACTGCTGCAACCCCGCCCACATCGCCTCAAAATCCGCCAGGGTGAGTAACATTTCCTGGTCTTCAAACTCCCGGGTTACTAATAATAAATGATAGTCTACTACATTAAATTTATTTAACAAGCAAACATGAGTGGGGGAAATATCAGCCACGAATAAATCGCGCTCATAGGGCAAAAAGGGATTAAATTCTTGTCCGGATTTCTGAGGCTTTTTATTTTGCGTTTGCTTCGCCTCATCCTTGCGCACGAGATTCGACAAAATCCGAACTAAAAAGCGAATGCCATTGGCTTCAATAAAGTCAGAATCCGTAGGAATAGACTGGAGAGCACCGGATTCGATCGCCTCCTCAGTGCGCTGCTGAACTTTTTCCCATAATATACCCGGTTCTAGGGTCAGTGTACCTGGCAAAGTTGGTTTTTCCTCTATCATGATGGCAATGAGACGGATAAGATTACCGGATCTACTGTAGAACAGATCCGGACATTTGACTAGGGTGTACTGGGTCGATAAATAGGGAGGAGGGATAAATATATTTTATCAGAGTTTGAATGAAAAATCTAGGATTTAATCTAAAATAAAAAAGGGTTTTTAATTCAAAATTAGGCTATGAGTGCATCAAATCATTCTGACCCATCCGGACGGGGAGTTCCGACACTTCCCCCCCATTTGAATCTGCGATCGTATCAAAAAGAGGCTGTTGCCAGTTGGTTTAGTAACCAAGGACGCGGTACTCTAAAAATGGCAACGGGAAGTGGCAAAACCATCGCTGCCTTGGCGATCGCCACGGAACTGTATCACCGGATCGGGTTGCAAGTTCTGCTCATCGTCTGTCCTTACCGCCATCTTGTTAATCAATGGGCGCGAGAATGTGAGAGTTTCGGCCTCCTCCCCATTTTAGCCTTTGAGAATGTTTATACCTGGCAGAGTCTGCTTTCCACCCAACTTTATAACGTCAGTGCAAATATCCAGCCTTTTCTCACAATTATTACCACTAATGCCACTTTAATCAGTGAAGGATTGCAGTCTCAACTCCGTTATTTCCCTGAAAAAACTTTAATTATTGGGGATGAAGCCCATAACCTAGGTGCATCCCGCCTCGAAGAAAGTTTACCCCGTCAAATTGGCTTAAGATTGGCGCTTTCTGCTACTCCTGAACGCTATTTTGATGAGAGTGGTACTCAAGGATTATTCGACTATTTTGGCTCGGTTATTCCCCCAGAATTAACCCTAGCTGATGCCATTCGAGCCGGGGCTTTAGTGCGCTATCTCTATTATCCTATTTTAGTTAATTTAACTGAATCTGAGGGCTATGCTTATTTAAAATTAACAAAGCGAATTGGCTGGGCGCTGCGCCATGAAGAAAATATAGATATCAACGATGATTTAAGAGGATTATTAATGCAGCGAGCGCGGTTAGTGGGGGCCGCCAGCAATAAATTAAATGCCTTGCGTGAGTTAATGAAAACTCGTTTAAATACCAGTCATACCTTATTTTATTGTGGGGATGGCACCGTTGAACCGTCGCCCTCCGGTGGCAGTAACCGTCAACTAGAGGCGGTTTCTCACCTCCTGGGGTCGGAACTCGGGTATCGGATCAATACCTATACTACGGATACGGCGATCGAGGAACGAGAAGAATTGCGACGGCAATTTGAAAGTGGAGAATTACAAGGATTAGTAGCCATTCGCTGCTTAGATGAAGGGGTCGATATTCCGGCTATTCAAACCGCTGTTATTCTCGCATCTAGTGGCAATCCCCGCCAGTTTATTCAGCGTCGGGGTCGAATTTTACGTCCCCACCCTAAAAAAGAACGAGCTACCCTATTTGATACGATTGTTATGCCACCCAATTTAGACCGAGAAGCCCTAGAAATTGAGCGAAATATCTTAAAAAAAGAATTGCGTCGCTTCATAGAATTTGCTGATTTAGCTGATAATGCTGGAGAAGCGCGAGTGCAATTACTGCAACTTCAGAAATCTTACGGATTGTTAAGTCTTTGACAGTTGGGGTCAAGACCGCTAAGATTGATAACAATTGGGTAAAACGTCAATCGGGGAGGAAATCACAAGATGTACGCCAGTAACCCGCCAGAATCGAATACAACCGTTGCCATCGCTGATCCTTACAGGACGGTTGCCGTCAAAAAGCCTCTCATTTTTGCGGAAAATCACTCTTCCTATCACCCTAGCGATCGCCTCCCCGACAATCTCCGGGATATCGAAGAACCGATTACCAGTGCCTCCCCAGAAGTTCGGGCAATTATTGAGCGCGTTTTACAAGCTGAAAAAGATAAACTTTATATGAAAGCTCCCCGCAATATTAACGATGATATCCTCAAAATTGTTAAGGAAGCAATCCAATGAAACTTATTTCTCTAAAACTTTGTAATTTCCGCCAATTCTATGGTAAAACCCCCGAAATTTTCCTTTCCAGAGGAGCGCACAATACCACGATTATTCATGGCAATAACGGGTCTGGCAAAACAACTTTAATGAATGCTTTTACCTGGGTTCTTTATGAACAATTTTCGGCAGCATTTGCCGGACCCGATCGCCTCGTAAATAAACGCGCAGTCTGCGAAGCAAAAGCCGGTGAGGCTGTTCCCTGTTGGGTTCAATTGGTGTTTGAACATGACAATAAACGCTATCAAGCCAAACGCTTAATTCGCGCTTACAATACCGACACCGGAATTACCCACGGTTCGAGTGAATTATTTATGACGATCGCCGGAGATGATGGGCGATGGTCCCCGCCACCGCCTCAACAACATCCGGATGATATTATTGGCCGAATTTTACCTGAAAGTTTGCATCAATATTTCTTTTTTGACGGAGAACGAATTGAGTATATTGTCCGTTCTGAGAAAAAAGCCGAAATTGCAGAAGCGACTAAGAAATTACTAGGTTTAGAGGTTTTAAATCGGGCCGTTCGGCATTTAGGCGAAACCCGCAAAACTTTAGAAAATGAGTTAAAAACCATTGGAGACCCCCAAACTAAACAGCTATTAAAAGAAAAGGCAGCCCGGGAAAAAGAAAGCAGTCGCCTCACCCATCGACAAACCGAAATTACCCGAGAGTTAGAAGCACAAGGGCAACTTAAGAAAACCATCAGCGATCGCTTACTAGAATTAGGAGGTGCTGAAGAATTGCAAAAGCGGCGCAAAAACCTAGAAGAACAAAGCCTCTCCATTCGCAACCAATTAAAACAAGCTAAAGAAGCCCTAAAACGAGCTATTTCTACCCAAGGCTATATCACCTTACTGGGTGAATTCACCACAGAATTTAGAACCCTCGTCGATGACTTGAAAAAGCGAGGGGAATTACCGGCTGGAATTAAACAACCCTTCGTCCAACAATTGCTTGATCGCCAACGTTGTATCTGTGGTGCAGAACTCAACGAAGGCAATCCTTCTCACCAACTGGTGCGATCGTGGATGGATAAAGCAGGCATGGCAGACATTGAAGAAACTGCTATTCGCATGAGTACCCAAGTGGAAGGAATCGATAAACAAGTCCCGGAATTCTGGCAAGAAATCGACCGTCAACAAAAGGCTATTGAGGAATTTAGAACCAAACTTTCTGCCAGTGAAACTCAGTTAGATGAAATTAAAGATAAACTCAGAACTTATCCGGATGACAACATCCAAGAATTGCAAAAGCGTTTAGATGAAATTGAGCGGAAAGTCAGCGAACTGGACCGAGAAGCCGGTTCTAATCAAACTCAAATTGACAGCGTGCAAGGAGGGATAGAACGACTCAATAAACAACTGGAGAAGCAGAAAATCAACGAAGAGAAACAAGCGTTAGCCCAAAAACGCATCCTCGCCACTCAGGATGCGATCGACCGCCTTGCCGAGGTGCGATCGCGCCTCGAAAACCAATTTCGCAGCCAACTCCAACAACGAGTCCAGGAAATTTTTAGCGAAATTTCTTTTACCCCCTATCTCCCTAAACTCAGTGAAAAATACGAACTTACTTTAATTGAAAATACCAGCGGATTTGAAATTCCCGTTGCTGCCTCAACCGGAGAAAATCAGATCCTCAGTTTATCTTTTATTGGTGGTATTATCGACGGGGTGCGCGAGTGGAGTAAAAAGAACACCTTGATGGGACCGGATAGCAGCACCTTTCCCATTGTCATGGACTCCCCTTTTGGTAGTTTAGATGAAATTTATCGCCGCCAAATTGCCAAAATTCTCCCCCAACTGGCTAACCAGTTGGTTGTATTAGTCACCAAAACCCAATGGCGCGGAGAAGTTGCCCAAGAAATGGGTCCTTACATTGGCAAAGAATATGTCTTGGTTTATAATTCGCCCAAAACAGATTGCGAAGAAGATTGGGTTGAATTAAAAGGAATGCGCTATCCTTTAGTCAAATTCAGTCCTAATGAATTTGAATATACCGAAATTCTGGAGGTTGAGGAGGTATTTTAAGGAAAGCTATAAATTAAAAATTAGGCAGTCTGTAAGCAGGTATTATTTATGAAATAAACTCCCATCCAGAAAACACGTAGCGTCAGTTAGGGATAAAATTTATATCTCTTCAGTTACCTTTAGGGATATAATTAAAGTTATAGTCTGTCTCTACCGGATAACAGTTTATAACCTCTACCCCAACTCACCCCTTATTCAAATTAATCTTTTAGGTAAAGCTATCTTGCACCTGAGAAGAAACTAGCCCAGGCATTCTAAAAATTGGCACAATTTAGGCTACAAATCTGTCTTATCAAAGAGTAAAAACTTAGTTCCCCATGAAAGCACTGCAAGTCCTATCCGGCGTTTTAGTTAGCTTCACTCTATCCAGTAGCAGCGGATTGCTGCCACCGGGGATAGGGACCCGCCTCCCTGAATTCGGTGATACCTTTGAGGAAGCCGGTTGGAGTTATAACTTCAATAACCCTAAACTCTACAATCAATATCACAACCCCGGTTCGGGTTTGGTGGAAGTGATTCCGGCGCGTAACCCCCCCACTGGCGTCTCTGCTAATGGCCGATGGATTGAGGGACCGACTCGGGGACATCCAGATGTTGTGGAACAAGTCAGGACCCCCTCTGGAGGAGTACCCGGGAGTCTATCTTCCTTACGTCTACAGACTACAAATTCGGGCACTCCCAATCTCACGACAGGGACGATTCAGCAAGATGATTTACTAAATATTATTCCCGGAAAAACGAATGGGGATATTCCCCTAGGTTCAGGGTTGAGTGTGGTGACGCGAATTTATCTGCCACCCTTGGATGAATGGCAAGATCTTGATGGATATCATATTGGGTTTCGAGTCGGGGCAACGGGACGCAAACCTGATGGAAAATTAGAGAATTATTGGCCGGGAATTTGGATGTGGATGGGTAAAGAAACCAGTGGACGCCGATATTTCCGGTGGGTTGTGCGTGCCAATAATGAAGGGGTAGATATCAACGCCAGTGAACGCAAATTTACCAATACGGGCTGGTGGACACTGGGGATGGCATTCAATCCGGATGGCTCAATTAGTTACTATGCCAGTCCGGATGTTGATGATTTAACCCCTAGAGATTTGCTGACCTTCCGTGCCGGTTCTGAGTCTGTTTCAGCTACTTATACTCCCTATAAGTTTAAGTTTGATAATCTCGACTATTTGTTCTTTTCACTAATCAGCACAGACGGTAAACTGTCTACAGAATTCATTGTTGATGATGTGGGGGTTTATCGAGTGGGACCGTAAATTAACAGTCTAAAATCGGGCTCAGATTGCGGATTATGTCTCCCTATTTGGGTTGAGTAACTGAAGAAAATGTGAGAAATGGATATAAAGGAGGGATGTTCCCGAAGCGATCGCCCCGGGGGATGTAGAGCATCAGGTTTGAGAATCACCGGGCGGTTTGCCGGTTAAATATTCCGGTTCACACGCAGTTCTCGGATGATCGCCCGCACTAATTCTTCCGGTTCGATGGGTTTAGAGATTTGTTGACCAAATCCAGCTTCCAGAATGCGATCGCGGTCAGTGGGTGCGGCATAAGCAGTCAAGGCGATCGCCGGGAGGTCACCGCCTGCATCGGGAGATAGCGATCGCACCGCAGAAATCAACCCATACCCATCCATTTCTGGCATTCCAATATCACTAATCAAAATATCCGGTTTAGACGACCTTAGAGCCTCTAAAGCCGCCGTTGCCGAAGTCACTGCCTGGACTTGAGCACCGTAATTTTCCAGAGTAAACCGGATCACGTCTAGAGTATCCACTTCATCATCCACCACCAAAATATTAACCTGAGTGAGAGTGAGAGGCGTTTCAGCGGCAGGAGAACCTATTTCACCCGGGGGAGTCCATTTCGCTAAAGGCAAGATAGCCGTAAAACAGCAACCCAACCCCAAACCCTCACTGGTGGCAAAGATTCGCCCCCCATGAAGTTCGAGCAAGTGACGAACAATCGCCAGTCCCAGCCCGAGTCCCCCAAATCTGCGGGTTGTGGTACTATCTCCCTGACGAAACCGCTCAAAAACGTGAGGTAAAAACTCTGGTTCGATGCCAATGCCGGTATCTGTCACCTGAATCCGAGCCTCATTCCCGTGAGAATCTACCCGAATCGTCACTTGGCCGGACTTTGGAGTAAATTTAACCGCATTAGAGAGCAGATTCCACAGCACTTGCTGCAAGCGATTGGCATCCCCCCAAACCATCACCCCCGAGCATTCCAACTCCGGGTGAATTACAATAGATTTAGCCGCAGCAGCCAAGCGCACGGTTTCGATCGCCTGACGAGCAATTTCCCCCAAATCCACATCTACAACGGTCAGATTCAGCTTACCCTGGAGAATTCGCGACACATCCAGCAAATCTTCAATCAGTTGAGCTTGTAATTTGGCATTGCGCTCAATGGTTTGCAAGGCGCGATTGTGGGTAGCGCTGTCATACTCGCGCATTTGCAGCAGTTGCGCCCAGCCTAGAATTGGATTAAGCGGGGTTCTCAGTTCGTGAGAAAGGACGGCGAGAAACTCATCCTTAAGGCGGTTGGCGGCTTCTGCTTCCGCCCGGGCGGCGCGTTCGGCTTCAAATAAACGCGATCGCTCTAGGGCTTGGGCACACTGATCCGTAAGCGCTAACATAAACGCCCGGTCCTCTTCGTTAAAGTGACGATCGCCCGGAAATCCCAGCCCGATCGCACCAATGACGCGATCGCCCCAGATCATCGGCAGCGCGACTAAAGCCGCCTTTCCATTCGCCGCTGTGATCGCGCTATAGTCCGGATAGAGGGTTTCATGTTCACTGGGAGTCTCCAACCAAATCGGTTTGCGGTCCCGGACTGCATCGGCGATCGGCACTTGTGCGGTGATGGGAAACCGTTGCCATTCCTGCCGATACTCTTCGGGATAGCCGACAATCCCGATGCTCTCGAATTCATTCCCCTCTTCCGTCAGTAAGCAAACTAAACCCACCGTAGCCCCCAGTGCGCCTAATCCCGAAGTGACGATCGCCTCGGCAATTTCTGTAGCCGTTAACGCTTCAGAAAGCGCTGCGGTAACATATTGTAGACGGGCCAGACGAACCGTTGTCCCCTCGGCTTGTTGTCGGAGTTCCCGTTCTTGCTGTACCAGTCGTTCTCGTTCTGCTTCAACCCGCTTGCGATCGCTAATGTCATAAAATGTCACAACTCCGGCTACAATCGACCCGGCGGGATCCCGAATGGGAGCCGCATTTGCAAAGACAGCGCAGGTGGAACCATCAGGACGTCGGATCAAGACTTCTTCATTGATAATCACTTCACCGGTTTTGATTGCCCGCATCAAAGGTAACTCTTTCTCCGAGTAGGGGCGGCCATCGGGGTAGGAGATCTGATGGGGAAGGGCACTCTTCCCAGAGGGGTCTTTGCGGCCCTTGCCGGGGCCAAAGCTACGCTGAGTCCCGGAGAGAATTTGTTCAATCTGTTCGTTCATCAACAGGATGCGCCCCGTCTGTGCCTCCGCTACCATCACCCCCGCAGGCATTTGTTGCAAGACTGCCTCTAGTAATTTTTGATGGGTGGCAAGATCTTGCAGCAGTTGCAAACGCTCTTGCTCGATTTGCTTGCGATCGGTAATATCTAGATTAATCCCGGCCCAACTCACCACAGCACCCTTATCGTTTCGGACGGGGCGACCCTGGCTTAATATGGTGTACGGGTTGCCATCGCTGCCTAAAATTTGGTATTCCCAATTCCACACTTCCCCGGTTTTTAAACAGTGCTGCCACTGTTGAAGGGTGGGTTCCACATCTTCTGGCGCTAGGCGATTCAGCCAACCTTGCTGCTGAGACTCTTCCAGTGTCATCCCCAACAGATCCAGAAACGATTGGCTGATATAGCGGTTTTGGCCCTCGGGGTTACACATCCACACGCCAAAGGGGATCGACTCTTCCACCACCCGATATTGAGCTTCCGATTCCGCTAAGGCGATCGCCGCCATTTCTGCTTCAGCTCTTGCCGTTGCTACAGTTTGATACAGGTTGGCATTCTCGATCGCCCATCCCCCTTGTCGTGCATACAACTCCACCACATGGCGATCGCGATCGCAGGGGGAATGGGGCTCGGGGAAATAGGTTGCTAGGGTGCCAATAATTTCCCCGTGGGCGTTGAATAGGGGAATACTGTACACCGCGCGATAACCCCCTAAGGAGGCAAATTGACAGTACGGCGCAAAAATGGGGTCGGTTTTGACATCTTCAATCACCACCGGATGCCTTCTTTCCAAGACTGTCCCACAAGCTCCCACCCCCCGTTTAATTCGTCCTACACCTTGTAGATACTCGGGGGTAAAACCCACGCTGGCAACGGGGTAAAGGTCGTCACTGTCGCGAGCGTACAGCATCAGCACCCCCTGATTTGAGCCGAGGAGCGAAGTCACCGCTGCCACCATTTCATCCAGCAGGGGTTCCAACTCTAAGGTAGTAGAGAGGCGACTACCCAAAAAGTGTAATTGCGTCATGTCCGCAAGCTGTTTTGCCAGTTGATTTTTAACGTCCGATAACTGAGCTTCAGCTTGAGTACGATCGGCGATTTCTCGTTGCAGAGAGCGATTGAGCGCCTCCAAACTCGGCAGAGATAGCACTTTGGGTAGCAACGGCACCAGTTGAAAAGCCGTTACCACAGAAATCACCGCCGTGATGGCTTTAACTATCCCCGATACCCAATAGGTCGGATACCACAGGGTCCACACCTCCATCAGATGGCTCGTGCCACAGAAGACGATAAACCCCGCAAACATTATGAAGATCCAGTTAAACGGCAAATCTCGACGCTTCTGTACAACATAAATTAAGGTCGCTGGAATTGAGTAATATGCCAGGGCCGTCAGCGTATCTGAGACAACATGGAGGGAGACTAGCTCTGGCTGCCAGAGGTAACAATGGCCGTGGGGGATGAAAGAATTCGCCACCAAGTTGCTTAAGAGCGCTTGCATATTAATTCCCGATCTATACCCTTTAGATAGTATATCGGACTCGGTTCCTGCTGCCACTGGGACTTTAAAATGCCTTCCGGCAGTCATGGACTGTTGGTATCAAGGGGAGTCCAGCTTTGTTCCCTGGGAGGGGTTGAGGGCCACCCTATTTGTTCCTTCCAGTTGTCACGAATTTTGAATAATTCGGTCATATAATAACACTGAATTATAGCATATAATTTGTCACCGTAAATTCATAAAAAAAATCTGAATTTAATCAGGGATTCGAGAAACTGTTATAAAATTTACAACAGAGGGATAAAATAGAAGGAAAAGATGATAAAAATGGGTAACCAGGGGCTTGACTAGATCGTCCCCCAAAATTACCCCTATCTTGCACTCATCCAATCCAGGGTTTAAAGATTTTGCCCTGTAGGGGTCTTCCCGGGGATTAAACTTTTTTCCCTCCTAAGCGCCCCTAAGCTGAATCCGTTTCAGGGTAAGTTATCCCTCAAATACAACAGATAGAACCCTCAAAAGTCTAGGGCGATTGGCTAAAGTTGAAGGGCAAAAATAAAGTCATAATGAAAAAGCCCCTGCGCTTATTTTTGCAGTGCCGGAAGTTGGGAATCAATCAGGAGAGTCAACAGGTAAACTAACTATGACACATCCAAAAAAAAGAATTGGAATTCTAACCAGCGGTGGAGACTGCCCCGGACTGAACGCCGTGATTAGAGCCGTGGTCAAATGCTCCTCCCACAAAGGATGGGAAGTCTATGGCATTCCCTACGGTACCGACGGATTCATCGACGTTGCCAATGGAACGCGCCAACCCGAAGACTTAAAATTAAACGAACATGGCTATGATATCCCGGGGTTGTTACAGGGTCTTGACGTGCTGCAATTTCTCAGTGGCAGCGTCCTGGGGAGTCTGAGTAAAGGGAATACGGAAAAACCGGAAGTTGCACAACAGATTTTAGAAGGCTATCAACGGTTAAAACTAGATGGTTTAGTGGCGATCGGGGGCGATGGGAGTTTAGATATTATCTATAATTTAGCCCAAAAAGGCAACTGGAACATGATCGGCGTTCCTAAAACCATCGATAACGACGTCCCCTTTACCGAACGGGCAGTAGGATTCCAAACAGCCGTCGATACCGTTACCGAAGCGCTATACAATCTCACATTTACCGCAGCCAGTCACGAACGAGTGATGGTAGCGGAAGTGATGGGACGGGATGCGGGACATTTGGCATTACACGCCGGAATTGCCGGGGGTGCCGACGTGATTTTAATACCGGAACTCACCCCAGTCTTGGATGAAACGGCGATCGCTCAAATTTGTGATAAAATCGCCGCCTTGCGTCAAGACAAACGTAAATTTGCCTTAGTCGTCGTTGCCGAAGGAGTCAAACACCGCGATCGGCGGCAGAGTCGCAATATCGGAGACTATGTAGCCCAGCAGATTCAACTCTACAGCCAGAAACTTTGTTCCCTCGATCGCCCCGAATTTTGTGGCTTAGACGAAATCGATACCCGAGTCACCGTTTTGGGTCACTTACAGCGCAGCGGCACCCCATCTTCCTTCGATCGCATCTTAGCCACCGCCTTTGGCATCAAAGCGGTTGAACTAATCGAACGCGGACACTATAACCGCTTAGTTGTCTGGGAAGGCGGGAAAGTCGAAAGCAAACCCTTAGAGATGGTGATCCAACTCATCCGACAGTGCCACCAAGAAAACCGCTGTGCCTCCCCCGTCGATCCCAATGGATTCATGGTACAAACAGCCCGCGCCCTCGGAATTTATGTGGGAAATGTCTCACACTCTCCCGAAGACAACGGCAGCCACATTACAGCAATTCCAACCGCTGTAAGCTAGGCAGAAGGATGAAGAAAGAAGGAAGGAAGGAAGGAAGGAAGGATAATTTAATCCTTCCGCACTCTCCTTGCTCTTCTGTGATAAAATTTGTAGAGACGGTTAAATGGAAGTAACTCCCGAAAAATTGCGTCAATGCAGAATTTTTTTGTAATTAATGGTTCGGGATAAGCAGTTAAAATATAGTAGTCTAATGGGAAGGTAACATCTCGTGTTAAAAAATGTCCTACCCAATTTTTTCCTAACCTGCTCTCCTCTGAAGAGGTTGAGTTTCATTAAGGAAGAAGAGGACAGGGCAGTACCTTGTCCTCTTTGTCTGCTTCTTATTTTATAATGTGATTGGGAGTAAGGCCCGTTGCGATGTAGGGCAACTCGGGTGAAGGTACCATCCTTCTGTAGAAACATCTAAATCTTTAATGAAACCTGAGTATAAATTGAGCACCCAGCCATGTACTTGGGGGGCTCGGTTGTCCCGTAAGGCATTTCGCATAATCGCAGTTTGGTAGAGGTTTTTAACCTGAGATTTAACGTTTAATTCGGCCAAATAGTTCAGCTTAGCTTGCCGGTGGGGTAGTTCGTCTATTTCCTCTCTATTTTGTAAATAAAGTTCTCGAATGGGGTTAACCCAACTATCGACGAGTCCTGATGTTGTTCCTTCTAAGGCTGCCTGAATCCCACCGCAACAGTAATGGCCGCAGATAATGATATATTTAATTTTTAAATGTTCGATCGCATATTCCAAGACGGATAGAAAGTTGATGTCGGTTAAGCAAACCTGATTAGCTATATTGCGGTGAACAAAAATCTCCCCGGGTTCAACTTGCATAAATTCTGTTAAAGGCATTCGACTATCTGAACAGCCAATATACAAATAAGGAGGGGTTTGTCCCGCCGATAAATTCTCGAAATAATGGGGGTTACTTTGGTTTTTTTGAGCTACCCAAAGCTGGTTATTCTGCAATATCTGTTCGATACTCCGATAGGTCTTCATTTGTTAATCCCCTAACTGCTAATTAGATGATAAATTTACTCTTTATTTTCCAGCTAATGATAGCGTGAGAGATTCGGGATGAATGGTGTATTTTAATACTAAATTTGCCCCAAAAATGGGGAGACTCAATTCTTAAGGGCTCTTTCGAGGGTTTCCTATCGCAAAAATAGCCGGGTAAAAGGGCGATCGCTCTTTAAGGAGTAGGTACAAATCTGGATTGAATTGAATTTTTCAGGGCTCTCCCCTGACTTTAAAGGATGAATAGGTACAAATTATTTTACCCGAACCGTGACAGCAATGCCCCGAAAGAAGCGCCGGAATACCGCGATCCGGGGCTGCCTCCGGGGGATGTGGTGGGCGATCGCCATGATTCCCGAAACTGCGATGATTATACTCAAGCGCGCAATCTCGGGCGGATCTTCTCCAACGATCAGAAAAATCGCACGGCACAAGCGATCGCCGGGGCCATTAGTGGCGTGCGCTAAGATATCCAAAGGCGTCAATTCGGGCATCTTTTCCTCGCTGATCTAGACATCCATCCGGCTATAGTGAAACAGAATCAGCTATGTCAGGGAATCCACATCTGGCGGCATTGCCACCTTTTTTTATCCCTTGAGAGGAAAGGAGGCAGATACAAGCCCAGGTTTTTCCAAAAGGGATGTAGCCCTTGTCCCGCAACCTTTTCAGTTTTTGTATGCCGAAAGCCCTCCCCAAGGCATCGGGGAGGGTTGGGTGGGGTCCACCGGCTAGGGTTACTCAGTAGCCCAATATTTGCCCCCCACCTACCCAGTCCCCCGGGGGTCTCTTCAGAGTACCGCAAGAGATTTATTAAAAAATATGCAAAAATTTTAATCTGAACCCGTTCCCCTGCAAACTGAAAAAGTCAGTTAAATTTTAGAATGCAAGATAAAACAAGTTCTAGAATCTTGAAAGTTTAAATTCATCGGGTCAATCCTAAATGAGGAGAAGTTCATGCAGCGGAAAAAAAGGTTAGGCGTTTTAACCAGTGGTGGAGACTCGCCGGGAATGAATGCGGCAGTTCGGGCGGTGGTGAGATCGGCGATCGCCCAGGGAATCGATGTATTTGCTATTTATGAAGGCTATCAGGGGATGGTTGAGGGGGGACAATGCGACCTGGAAAACCCGCGTCGCGTAGCCCCCAATGCTGAGGCTTGTATTCGTCAGCTACAGTGGTATGACGTGGCTGGAATTTTGCATAAAGGCGGCACTATCATCGGGACGGCACGATCTGCCGAATTTCGGACTCGGGAAGGACGGTTGCAGGCGGTTCGGAATTTGTTAGCCAATGATATCGATGGATTAGTGGCGATCGGGGGGGATGGCAGTCTCACCGGTGCTCACTTGTTCCGCAGCGAATGGCCGGAATTAGTCGCTGAACTCTTACAACGAGGTGAGATTAGTTCGGAAATAGCGGAACAACACCGGAACTTAACCATTGTCGGATTAGCTGCTTCCATTGATAATGATATGTATGGCAGCGATATGACGATTGGCACCGATACCGCACTTCATCGGTTAACGGAGGCTGTAGACTCGATTTCGTCCACCGCTGCCAGCCATCAGCGCACTTTTGTGGTGGAAGTAATGGGGCGACATTGCGGATATCTGGCCTTGATGGGGGCGTTAGCAACGGGGGCAGACTGGGTATTGATTCCGGAATGTCCCCCAGAGGGCGACTGCTGGCAGGAAAAAATGTGTGAAGTCCTCCAAGCGGGTCGAGAATCCGGGCGTCGTGATACCATTGTGATTGTCGCCGAAGGTGCAAAAGACCGTCACGGTAACCCGATTTCCTGCGAGTATGTGCGACAAGTGCTAGAAGAAAAACTCGGAGAAGATGCCCGAGTCACGATTTTAGGCCATGTTCAACGGGGGGGTTCTCCCACTGCTTTCGATCGCAATTTAAGCACGTTGTTAGGTCATGCTGCGGTTAATGCCTTCCTCACTGCCACCCCAGACAGCGAATCTGTGCTAATTGGAATGCGCGGCAACCGCATCGATCAGGCCCCGTTGATGCATTGTGTGGAACAAACCCATGCTGTCTCCCAGGCGATCGCGGTTGGAGATTACGCTAAAGCGATGGATCTGCGGGGAGAGAACTTCAAGAACGCCTATCAGATTTTGCATACCCTGATGCAAGCTAAACCGAGTACCCGGGAACCCCGGGAGGGCAAACCTTTAAGATTCGCTATCCTCAACTGTGGGGCAACGGCACCGGGCATGAATACCGCTGTTCGCGCTGCGGTGCGACTGGCGATCGATAAAGGGCATACCATGTTAGGGGTGAAACATGGCTTTCGAGGCTTGATAGACGGTAAAATTAAAGAATTGCAATGGTTAAGTGTGCGGGGATGGGCGACGACGGGCGGTTCTGAACTCGGGACTAGCCGCAAGATTCCCAATGGCAAGGATTTTTATGCGATCGCCCGTCAAATTGAACGATATGATATTCAGGGGCTGCTGGTCATCGGGGGTTGGAGTGGGTACGAAGCCGCCTATCAACTCTACACCCAACGTGAGACTTTTCCCGCCTTCAATATCCCCATTCTCTGCCTCCCCGCCTCGATTAACAATAATCTCCCCGGCTGCGAACTGAGTATCGGTGCTGATACTGCCCTCAATAATATCATCGAAGCGGTAGATAAAATTAAGCAGTCTGCTGTTGCCTCCAATCGCTGTTTTTTGGTGAAAGTGATGGGACGTTACTGCGGATATTTAGCCGTCATGAGTGGCTTGGCAACGGGGGCGGAACGGGTGTATATTAATGAAGAAGGCGTCGCCCTCACTGACCTGCAACAAGACCTCGCCACCTTGATTACTGGATTTAAACAGGGCAAACGAGTCGGTTTAATTATCTGTAATGAGAACGCCCATGCTGTATATGATAGCGACTTCATCTGTGATTTGTTCGCGGAAGAAGGGAAAGAAGTATTTCAAGTGAGAGAGGCAATTTTAGGTCATCTGCAACAAGGCGGCGACCCCACTCCGTTTGATCGCATCCAAGCCACCCGCTTCTCGGCGACGGGGCTAGACTTCCTCATCGAACAAGCTCAAAGACCCTCTCCTGCTGGAGCTTTTATGGGAATTGAAGCCGGCAACGTGGGATTTATCGACCTGGGAATGATACCGCGCATGGTAGACAAAGAACGTCAACGACCCAAGGAACAATGGTGGATGGAAACCGCTGCGATCGGCAAAATTCTCGCTCACACTGCACCCCCAACTGAAGGGTGAATCCCGGCTATCCAGTCCAGCTATTCTCGAATTAACAAAAGCCTCCTGTCATTCCTGCCTAGGCGGGAATGACAGGTATCGGTGAAGGGTGAGGAAATAAGCGGAACTGATATAGCGGTTCGCAAGCGAGTTAAAAGTATTAAAAATCGTAGGCCCTTCGACAAGCTCAGGAGGCATTGCCCACCGTACAATTGCTCAACTTGTTTTTAAAGACCTATTCCAACCGCATTCCGTATCAAAAGTCGTTTTAATTTCATTTCCGGTTCCCTCCCCTTTGCAAGGGGAGGGTTAGGGTGGGGTCCACTAAGTTGCAGTCCTTTTAACAGACCTATAACTACCGTATGGAGTATCAGTCATTTCCTTTTAGCTTTGTAGTAACGAGTTGCTGTCCTTTTCTCCCCCATCACCGTTGCTTGATAACTACAATGGTAATATCATCAAACACCTTTTGCTCACCAATAAACTCCCGGAGGTTATTAATCGCCATCTCCCGAATTTCTTCCGCAGACTGCTGCCAATGCTGCGATACAACCTCACAAAGTCGGTCTAACCCATATTGCTCATTCGCCATATTTTCTGCCTCCGTAATTCCATCGGTATAGAGCACTACGCCATCCCCGGAATTTAACTGCACTTGAGCTTCCATAATAAAATCAGAAATATCCATCTCTAACCCAACGGGAAATCCTAAATCAATGGTATCAATCCGCTCAATTTCTCCATTCGCCCGGACAATCAAAATTTCCTCATGTTGTCCACTAATCCGCAATACTCCATCAGCATAATCCAGTAACGCTAAAGTCAGGTTCTTATCCGTCCGCATCCGCTCAACGTTATCGTGAACAATCCGGTTGATGGTATTTAAGAACTTGATGTAATCAGTTTCATTGTTAACCAGCAAAGTTCGTACTGCGGTTTGCACCATCAGCATGACCATCCCCGCTTCTAATCCATGTCCCGTCACATCACCAATACCAATTTTGATGCGTCCATCATAGTTGAGGACATCATAATAATCTCCCCCCACTTCCTCAGCAGGTTCCATAAATCCGGCAATTTCTAAGTTAGGAATGGCCTGTAATTCTTTGTTCCGGGGGAGGATTTTCTGTTGCAGTTGCCGGGTGACATCCAGTTCCGCACTCATCCGCAGGTTGTCGGATTTGAGCAGTTCATTCAGGGTGCTGATTTCTTCGTTCGCTTCCGCAAGTTGGGCGGTACGTTCGATGACTTTATCTTCTAAGGTATGGTACAGTTGGGCGTTTTCTAGGGAAATTGCAGCTTGGGCCGAAATGACTTGTAACAGTTCAATTCGTTCTTGGGTAAATGCGCCGGTTGCTAAGTTATTTTCGAGGTAGATAATGCCGATAAGTTTGCCTTGGTTGACTATGGCGGCACAAAGCAGTGACTGGGTTTGCTGTTGGAGAATGTAAGGGTCTGCGGTGAAAATTCCCTCTTGGGTAGCGTTGGCGAGGATGACATTTTCTTGAGTCCGGGCGACATAGTTAATGATAGCGGGAGGAACGAAGTTGCCGCTTTCTAGGGGTAAGGATTCCAGGATTTGGACTTCATCATGGGGAAGTTTGGCGGCTTCGATTTTGAGTTGATTGTTGTCAGATAAAATCAGCACACCTTTTTGTGCTCCGGCGTTTTCTATGGCGAGATTTAGAAGTTGAGACAGGAGTTTATTGAGTTGAATTTCGCTGGAAATCGCTTGGGAGGCTTTGAGCACGGTGGCGATATCCAGGGTTTCTCCGGAACTGCTGCCACTGGTGGAGGGGTAGGAGATTGTGCTGCCGGTGGAGGTGCGTAACTCAATGAGTTGGGGATAACGGGTTTCTAGGTGTTTGACTTTGGCTGTCGCACCCCAGCGTTGATAGGCATAGTGAGCTTCTTTCAGATAAAATCGCGCTAGGTGAGGGATGTTGCACCCGATGTAGAAACGGGCGGCGAGTTCGTAGGCGAGGGCTTCTTCGTTGAGATATTCGTTTTCTTTGGCAAGGGTGATGGCGCGATCGTAGTAGTCTCGCGCATCGGACGGGTTGCACAAGATTCGGGCGCGTTCGGCTTCGACGAGATAGTATTTATGTAGGTAGTTCATGGGGGCGTGTTGCGCCCAGAGTTGCATTTTTTCCTGGTTGGCGATGACTTTTTCTAGGATGCGCTGTTGTTCCAGTTCCGGGGAGTCGGGATAGAGGGCGAGGTGGGTGAGGGAAGCGTAGAAATTGAATAAGGGGACCGTATGCATGGCGATCGCCATTCCCACATACTCTTCCCCCAAGGCTACATTTTCAGCCGCCTCAGGAAACCGTTCAAACAGGTAGCACAACATGATTTTGTTTAAATAACTCAAACAAAGCGCAATTCTATCCCCTGTTTGTTGATAAGATAACAGTTGACTCGATTCATCAAATGTATCACTATTGAGCGTCCAGGGTTCTTCAGTCGGAGTTAACAGCTTAAAGACCGATTCTCGAAACGATTCCATCCACCGTAACGATATTGCTTGCTTTAATTTGATGAGTTCATCGCTGTAATTAGAAATTGCAGCGTTGATATAAAGCAGTTCTTGGCCTGTCCAGTACGAATGGACGCAGTACATCCACAATGCCAACCCTCCATACAAAATATCTCCGGTTTCTAATCCACTTTGATAGGCTCTTCAGACTTTTTGGTGATAAGTTTTTCTAATTAGTTACTGAGCGTTTAAATGTTTTTGAGTGGCTACCTCTCTAATTTATAATGACTATGATGAAAAAGCTGCTAAAAGACGTAACCGAAAGTTGTCAAAATTTC
>JBBQFN010000025.1:0-75139 GCA_038321985.1 Cyanophyceae cyanobacterium
GAAATTTTGACAACTTTCGGTTACGTCTTTTAGCAGCTTTTTCATCATAGTCATTATAAATTAGAGAGGTAGCCACTCAAAAACATTTAAACGCTCAGTAACTAATTAGAAAAACTTATCACCAAAAAGTCTGAAGAGCCGAATATTTTATCAATCTAGGGCTGTTAGAAAACTAGACTCACCCTTTGTTTTTACTTAAATTCATCCTATTTTATATAGAAAGAAAAAGGTACACCCCTATATACCCTATTCCTAATGATCCAGGGTTTGAATCCCAAGGGTGCAAAACCCCAGAATCCAGACCCTCACTCAGGGAAAGAAGCGGGTAGGGTCCGTCAGAGTGATAGATTATTGAGGGCTGGGAGAATTCTTGTCCGAGACACCCTACGACTTGGGACGGGGGATAACGACAACAAGTCGGGACGTTGCAGGGCAAAGAATGATTTAAATGGAAAATTTCACTTCCCTCTTGACAAACCAGGGGGCAAGGGTTATATAATGGTCTTCTAGTTTAAAGTTACAAGTAAAGTGCCAAAGCGTAACAGATTGTAACAAAGACTTGATGCGGGCGTAATTCAGTGGTAGAATGTCAGCTTCCCAAGCTGAACGTCGTGGGTTCGAGTCCCATCGCCCGCTTTTTGTTAAACTCCATCATCTACCTGGCGGCTAAGGCTGCGAGTTGCTTTCCTGCCTTCCCCAGTTTCACTACAATGAGAACTTGGCAGTTTAGTAACTCAGAAGAAACGATGGGATATTCGATTGAGGTCTATGACCATAACTTTGACCAAGAAGTATTAGAAAAGTCTTATGAAATCCCGGCGATCGTGGATTTTTATGCGGTTTGGTGTGGTCCTTGTCAGATGTTAAAGCCGATGTTGGAAAAGGTCGCCCAAGAATATGATTGTGTAGTAGCCAAGGTGAATATTGATGAAAATCAGTATTTAGCACAGGCGTTTCGGATTGAAGGAGTGCCGGATGTGAAAATCATCCGCAATGGTGAAGTTTTGGATGGGTTTGTAGGGGTGTTACCGGAACCTCAATTACGAGAATTTTTGACAAATTGTAATATTAAGTCTGGTTTGGATGAGGGTCTGAATACGATTCGTCAGGAACTTTTAGAGGGGAATCGAACCCAAGCGGAAGCACTGTTTGCATCGCTTTTAACCCAATATCCAGAGAATAGACGGTTGCGCCTAGAAGCTGCAAAGTTCTATATCAGTGAGGATGAGTTGGAAAAAATTGAGGAACTTTTAGGGGTAATTCAATCGGATGAACCGGAATTTTTTGCAGAGGCGCAAGCGGTAAAGGCGTTACTCCAGTTTAAGATGGAATGCAATCATCCATCAGGAAAGGGTGAATTGGATCGGAAATTTTCTCAGGCGTCTTGTTTGACTGTGGCAGGCAACTATGAGGAGGCATTGCAGCTTTTCCTAGAAATTGTGGAAAGCGATCGCAGTTATAAAAAGGATGGGGCGAGAAAAGCGATTTTGTCTATCTTTGACTTGTTGGGAAATGACCATCCTCTAACGAAAGTTTATCGGCGCAGTTTAATGACGGTTTTGTTTTGAACAATACTGAAAAGAGGTGTATTTTGGATTAAGAATGCACCGATTTCTGAACGAATCGCACCCCGGATGCTCAACAATCCGGGGGTTGTGTGGAAAATTGCCCTAAAAGTTTACAGGAACTCATACTGGGGATCGGTGCGATCGCCGGTTTCCTGATGTCAGAATCGAGACGGTGTATAAATGAATTGCCAATTTACGGATTTTACCTCAATTCCAATTTTTTGACCTCTACCCAACGGTAGATTTGAATTGAAAACTCATTGGCCTAGGAATTTAGGAAATGCCCGATCGCTAACAGGTGAGATTAATGAAACTTTATTATCGTGGTGTCAGCTATGATTTAACTCCTCCGGTGGAAACACCACGGGGGGAAATTTCTGGAACTTATCGAGGTGGGCTATGGCAGTTCCGACAAGGGGAAGGTTTTGGAAAACTCGGGGAGTGCAATCGCTGTCACTTTTATTCGGGTGATCCACACTTACTCTGTGCAGTACATCCCCGGGGTCCGAATGCGGAAGGTTGCCCGGATTTTAGGTTAAATCCCTCCGTAGCCCACTTTAATCAGCAAGATTTAAAAACTCATAAATTATCGGATTTTTAAACAGTTTTTAGTTGATATGGAGTTTAATCCATTTTGATAATAATTTTAAGAAAAAGCAGCATTTGAGAAGTTTGTTTTCAGCCAGGAATGTCAGAGAATATTAATTACCCATCCTCTTATTTTCCAATGCCTCAAGGGTCGGTAAAAATTTTTTGCTGAAGAATTTCTCCCAAAACTTCTGCGTTTGCCCGGAGGGACAGGTTACTGACCTGCCCTTTTTACAGTTCCCTTAATAAATAGCTGTCTTAGGTTTATATTTAACCAAAAGGGAAACCAAACCTGCGCCGATAAATAACCCTACCCCATTAGCCCAATAGCCGAGGCTGGTTGGGTTGACCATTTTAAGGACCGTGAGTTGACCAATTCCATAAAATGCCTGTTGGATAAACCACCACATTAGATAAAAAACGGCGGGAACTTCAACGGGAATAAAGAGGATAATTAAGGGTAATAAGGTTTCGATTTTGGCTTTGGGAAAGTTAAGGAAATAAGCGCCGAGAATGGCAGAAATTGCACCATTAGCCCCGACTAAGGGGACGGCTAAGTTAGGGGCGATCGCCACCTGGGCGATCGCGGTGAGGATGCCACAGACTAGGTAAAACAGCAAAAACCGGCCATGTCCGAGAATTTCTTCGATGCGCTTGCCAAACACCCACAAAAACAGCAGATTGCCCAAAATTTGACTAAAACTGCTGTGGAGAAACATCCCGAACAGTAAGGGACCGCCAGACATGACAATCAGGGCAACCCAGGCGGCAGGACTAGGATTGCGGATAGCATCGGTGATAACTGAAGTTATGCGATCGCTGACGACTCCCCAGCTTTGCAAAAATGCGCCGAGTTGGCCGGTTGCCTCTAGTTTGAGTTCCATTACAAACAGGGCAACGTTTAAACCAATAAGGCCGTAGGTTGCCAAGGGTGGATAACGATTGGGGAGATTATCATCAATAGGTATCATCGCTGGGTTTTATGATTATTCTCAATCTTGTTATTATGGACGCAAAAGGAGGGGGGCGATATCCAAGAGTGAGGCGTTATCTTTTTTGTTGCTGCTGCGATCGCCTGTGATTTCCCAGAATTTACTCCTTTTGGTAGATGTGATAATTGGCTGCTTGCTTTTCCCAGATCAGGCGATCGCAACGGAGCCCTTCAATTATTGGCCTCTTCACGGGACCTCTTCTCCCTATTTGATTTTCCCTGACTATCGTCCTGCTTTTAAACTCTGTAGAAAGAAAATATTTTATCACTCTATAGGCGACCAATTTCACTTCATCTTACCAAATCTTTAAGAGTTTAATTTATAGCTTCATCAAAATTTTACATAAATTTTCCTAAAATTTGGTAGAGGAGTAAAAAGCAGTAACTTAGGGTCGTCTGTTTATTTTAAGAAACAGTTCTTTACGCGGGAGTCAATCTTCTTCCTTACAAATCTAGGGGGAACTTGTGGGCGGCGATCCCCCGCAATCATTCGATAGATAGATACGGTTTTAAAGCATCCCGGCTTAGATAGAAAGGAATACATTACGGCGTCACCAGGAATGAAATTTAGTTAACCCTTAAATGAAGTAACTTAAGCTCACTTAAATTCGGGGTAAACCTTTTTTCTAAATCTTACCCTCACTTAGTTAGCCATTTTCATCTTAATTAAAAATTATTTTATTCAATTACCCCCAGTAAAAACGGAGGAGAAAATCAGCATGGTATGGAGTATTAATTCATCAATCCGAGAAATTTGGGCGGGACTATCTCAGGGAGATATTCTGCGATCGCTGGTGGGAAACAATACCCCAATCCGAGTAGAAATCCCGGATGCGATCGGCGGGGACTCGGGCAACGATTTAGTGTTGGGAGGTTCCCAGGATGACTTGTTGATTGGCGATGTCGGAGACGATAGCATTTATGGAAGCGGAGGAAATGACACGGTATATGGGGGAACGAGTCATCTCATCGTTGAAGATTGGGAAGGACAGGACCTTTTAGTGGGCGGTTCTGGAGATGACTTAATCTTTGGAAACCAAGGAGATGATACGCTTTATGGTAGTGAAGGAGACGATACCCTTTATGGGGGCAAAGATAGCGATCTCTTGTACGGGAATAGCGGAAATAATGTCCTGTTTGGTGACTTAGGAAGCGATACTCTATTTGGAGGTGAGGGAGAAAATCGCTTTCAAATCGGCAGGCGTTTTGATGTTCCCGGATTTCAAAGCACCGGAGGTCAAACCCTGGCTGACGCAGACTGGATCATGGATTTTTCCCCCGGGAAAGACTTGATTGAATTGCAGGGGGGACTGACATTTGATGATTTAAATATTTTGGCCGGAACGGGTGAGAATACAGGGGATACGATCCTTCAAGATAAAGTTACTCAAGAGTATTTAGCAATTGTCAAAAATATCCGTCCCGAGGCGATCGCGCGTAACTATTTTTGGCCTTCTTCTCAAGAACCGCCCGCCTCACCATTGCCAACCCAGAATCCGCAGGAAGATACCAATGAAGCTGTGGATCAAATCCCCTCTTCCGATTCTGTTGCCCCTGATGAACAAATAATTACTCCCGATGGTGAACAAATAATTACTCCTGATGAAGAAAAGCAATATCATGGGACGATCGCCTTTAATGGGATTCGATATAACGTATTAGAAGATAAGACCCGGACACGAGAAATCACCTTGGTTCGCCAAGATGGTGATGATGGAAAAGTTAGTGTTACTGTTACCCTCATTAAAGGTACAGAAATAGTTTTCCCAAATAATAATAACCCCGCTATTATTGTTACTTTTGCCCCTGGAGAAACTGAGAAAATTATCACGATTCCTATCGGAGAGGATGACGCAGGGGAAACTAATACAACCTTCTCTATCGTATTAAGTGACCCAACTGGGGGCGCTGCGATCGCCCTAACCCATCCTATTGTCGTAACCCTCCCCACTCAGAATCAACCCGGCTCGATTATCTTCGGTGATGACAATGTAAACGGAACAGAAGAAGAAAATGAAGCAGCAGATTTAGAACCGGATACTTCCTCTGAAATAGAAGAAGAACCGGCAGATTTGGAACCGGATACTTCCTCTGAAATAGAAAAAGAACCCGAAGAAATCGAAGATACTGAACCGGATACTTCCTCTGAAATAGAAGAAGAACCGGCAGATTTAGAACCGGATACTTCCTCTGAAATAGAAGAAGAACCGGCAGATTTGGAACCGGATACTTCCTCTGAAATAGAAGAAGAACCCGAAGAACCGGCAGATTTGGAACCGGATACTTCCTCTGAAATAGAAGAAGAACCCGAAGAACCGGCAGATTTGGAACCGGATACTTCCTCTGAAATAGAAGAAGAACCCGAAGAAATCGAAGATACTGAACCGGATACTTCCTCTGAAATAGAAGAAGAACCCGAAGAAATCGAAGATACTGAACCGGATACTTCCTCTGAAATAGAAGAAGAACCCGAAGAAATCGAAGATACTGAACCGGATACTTCTTCTGAAATAGAAGAAGAACCCGAAGATACCGAACCCGATACTTCTTCTGAAGAGAATGAAATTCCCCCTATCGAAGAGGAAGATGGGGAGGATACCAATGGCGAAATTGAGGATGAACCTCTGGATGAAGACGGGGATAATAGTAGTGGCGATGAAAGTGAAATCAGCGCCCCTGCAAATTATGCCGACGCTGCCAGTGGGATTATTGCTGACCTTTCCAAAGGGATTGTCACCCGCTTATTTACTACTTCTGCGGATGTTCCGTTTAAGATTTTACCCTTGGGAGATTCCAATACTCGGGGATTTCCTAATCAGGCGAGTATCGGCGGATATCGAGCTCGTTTATGGGAGAAATTGGTGGGAGAAAATGGGTTTAATATCGACTTTGTAGGTCAGGCTAGCAGTGGTCCAACAAACATCGATATCAACCATGAAGGAAGGGGGGGATTTACCATCAATGAATTGATTAATAATAACGAAGAATTTTCAGGATATAATCAGCCCAACACTCCCCCCTATACCACCATAGAAAATGCTTTGAAGGATCAGCCTAATGCGATTTTATTGATGGCTGGCACGAATGATATTCTTCAGGGAGATGCTGCCGAAATCGCGATCGCAGACTTGGAAGTTCTAGTGGATCGGATTACGGAAACATTGCCGGAAGCACAAGTGCTGGTTGCTTCCATTATTCCCCATATCTCTTCTAATTCAGATCGGCAACAGCGAACCAAAGAATTTAGTGAACAAGTTTATGAATTTGTTGTTGCACCCCGAGCCACTACAAACCCTAACATCCGGTTTGTGGATATGTTTAATACGCCGTTAGTCTCCAGTGACTATAGCAGCGATGGCATCCACTTAAATGCGAGTGGATATGATAAATTAGCGGATGAATGGTATTCGCAAATCCGGATGTTACCCAGTGGTGAAGAGACCCTTACTGATGTCCAAAATATCATCGGTTCCGCCTATGACGACACCCTGATTGGGAATGACAGATCGAACGAAATTCAAGGCGGGGGCGGGAATGACTGGCTGATTGGGGGTGCTGGTGAAGATACATTTATTTTAGCCCAAGGGGAAGGAACGGATACGATCGCTGATTTTGAAAGCGGTATCGATCGCCTCGGACTATCTGACGGATTAGAATTTGAGCAGCTTACCATTTCCACCGGCAGTGCTGCCAGTGACACTCATATTGCGATCGCCGATAGTGGGGAATCTTTGGCAACCCTGATGGGTATAGATGCTAGCACCATTAGTGCAGATGATTTTATCCTGGTTTAGTCCAAGCCTAGGGGGTTAACAGCCCCCTGGTTATCGCGATCGCCTGTTATTTGTAACCCCAGTAACTTCATCGGAAGTAGAGCTGTAAAATTAACATTTTACTCCAATTTAGCGGTTCAAACAACCCCTGAGAGCAGATGACGCTCTAAAATTTTTTAGGCAGACTAAACCTGGTGAACGAAAACATCGGGATAAAGCCTTGTTATTCAATTCTTACGAATTCATCTTTATCTTCTTACCGCTTGCTCTGATTGTTTTCTTCGGGTTAAGCGCTTACCGTCAGGTAAAGGCTGCTATACTGTGGCTCTTATTAGCCTCGTTGGTATTTTATGGATACTGGCGAATGAGTTATATTCCCCTGTTGCTGATTTCTGTCGTCGGTAACTATTACTTTGGGCGGTGGATAGACGGGGTGCAACCGGGAAGCAAACAGGCAAAAACTTTATTATGGGTAGGTGTTCTGTTTAATTTAGGGATTCTGGGTTATTACAAATATGCAGGTTTTTTGATTGCCTCCGTAAATGGATTATTTCAGACACAGTTGCCTGTTCCCGCAATCGAACTCCCGTTAGGAATTTCCTTTTACAGCTTCACTCAAATTGCCTATTTAGTTGATGCCTATCGGGGGCAAATCAAAAATTATCAATATGATTTGGTTTCCTATAGCCTGTTTGTCACCTTCTTTCCCCAACTGATTGCGGGGCCAATTTTACGTCATAACGAACTAATTCCGCAATTCACAAAACTCCGTAGTTTTGTATTTTCTCATAAAAATATTGCGATCGGCTTAAGTTTTTTTATCCTAGGATTGGGTAAAAAAGTTTTAATTGCTGATACAATATCCCCTTGGGTAGCAACGGTTTTTGATCGTGCAGATTCGGTGACGTTCATCGAAGCCTGGGTGGGGGCACTCGCCTATACTTTACAACTTTATTTTGATTTTTCGGGCTATTCAGACATGGCGATCGGATTGGGATGGATGTTTAATTTCCGCCTCCCCATCAATTTTGATTCTCCCTATAAATCCACCTCAATCGTGGATTTTTGGCGTCGGTGGCACATTACCTTATCGTTCTTTCTGCGAGACTACCTCTACATTGCTCTTGGGGGGAGTCGTCGGGGAGAACTGCGCCGATATGCTAACCTGCTGATTACAATGCTGCTTGGTGGATTGTGGCATGGGGCGGGATGGACTTATATTCTGTGGGGATGGTTGCATGGCAGTTTCCTCGTCATCAATCATGGGTGGCGACGGTTCGGGGGTAAAATGCCAGGGGCGATCGCCTGGGGAGTTACCTTTATCGCCATAGTGTTGAGTTGGGTGGTATTTCGCGCCGAAAATTTAACTCAGGCGGGACAGATTATTCAAGCCGCAGTCGGCATGAAAGGAATTGTTTTAACTGCGGATTTTCAACCGATATTGGGGTGGTTACCCGAGGCGATCGTCCAGTTTCAGCAAGCAACGGAACTGCCTTCTTTGCCGCCTAACTACCGCCAAAGTTTTGTGATTTTAGGAGTTATTTTATTAGGAACAGTTTTGTTACCCAATACCCAGCAAATAGTCGATCGCTTTAAACCGACAATGGCATGGGCTGTGGGACTCAGCGCCGTGGCGATCGCCTGTCTACTTTCCCTGAACCGAGTTTCTGAATTTCTCTATTTCCAATTTTAATTCAGGGTGTCTTTCATGAAAAATTATCGTCGATTTAATTTGGCTTTTTTTGGCTTCACCCTACCGGGATTATTAGCCGTTGGCTTATTTAATATTGGAATTGATCCATACGGGGTGATGAATAGCCCACAATGGCGGCTGAATCGCTTAAAAACTGAACAATTTAATCACGTTCGCCTGTTTAAAGCCAGTTCCGTCAATCGCATCGCACCTAAAACAATCTTATTAGGTTCCTCCCGCACCGATTTAGGACTTGATCCAAAACATCCTGCCTTAGCTGAGGGGAAACCCGCCTACAATTTGGGTTTAGCAGGTCCGAATATGTATGAAGTCAAACGCTATTTTGACCATGCACTCGCCATTCAACCGGAGTTAAAAACTGTGGTTCTGGGTGTAGATTTTTTTATGTTCAATGAATATAAAACCCATCTTCCTGACTTTGAAGAAACGCGTTTAGAACGAAAAAACCTTACCCCCCAAGAATGGCTCAATGTTACGCTTTCTTTTGGGGTAACGCGCTCAAGTTTAAGTACAATTAAAAATAGCTGGAAATCCCAAGCGAATTTCTTGTATCATGATAATGGATTTCGCTATGTTCATAATAATGAACCTAAAAATCCCCTGCCCAAAGAATTTAAAAATATGATTTTGGGGTTTTTCCAAGAAGAAGGGTATTATCTGCGATACAAATTATCCCCAGGGTTTTTAAATGACTTGCGAGAATTGGTCGAGATTTGTCAGAGTCGAAATATCGAGTTAAAGATATTTATTTCCCCCTCTCATGCGACTCAATGGGAAGCATTGCGACTAGCGGGACATTGGGAGGATTTTGAACAGTGGAAACGGGAATTGGTAAAAATTGCCCCGGTTTGGGATTTCTCGGGATATCATTCTATTTCTACCGAACCCATGGGCGATCGCATGACCTATTATTGGGACAGTTCCCATTATCGGCAAGAAGTGGGTAACATCATTCTCAATCGTCTATTTGAGTATGATACCGCCTCCGTTCCTCCCGATTTTGGCCCCCTGCTGACACCAGAAACCGTAGAGGAACACTTAGCGGAGATCCGGCACGATCGCGAATCTTGGGCGAAGGTAAATCCCGAGGCGATCGCCTTTGTGAAGGGGTTAAAACCGTAAAGGCGATCGCGCGATTCGGGAACAGGTTCATTCGGCACTTTACGGTTTTTATAACACCAGGAAAGTACCGTTTTGAAATTCTATGTGAGTTACTCCCTCCTCCATCCGGTTAGCGATCGGGACGTTGCACGATAGTTTCCATAACTCGGCGCTTATTAGAATCAATCCCAAACAGGCGAATATACTCCCCTGGATGGTTTTTTAAGCAAGATTCTAACGAGGCGATCGCCTCCGATTCATTGGGAGTTTGAATCGATCCGCAACTTTGCCAGGACCCGGTTCGGAATCGGCGTTGATCGACGTACTCAATGCCAATCGGATAACCTTGGGATACTAAATGCCGGATTTGTTGCACCGCTTCCGAGTCTAATGTGGCACTATGGGATTGAGGTTTATTTTGGGAAGGCGACCCCTGGGTAGAGGGAGAAGCGTTAGATGGGGTGGGTTGAGAGTTAGAAACCGTATTTTCCTGGCGTATTCCATTCCCCGAGGCAGGTGCTTGTCCCGGCATATACCCATAGCGTTGGGCGGTGTTACTTTCTGCCAAAGAACGGTTATAAGCAGCAACCAATCGCAACTCTTGAATATGTTGCTGTTCCTTCACCATTTCTTCCCCTTTTTCCATCAGGTGTTCGAGGCGAAAATTGGGCTTTATGAAGCTATGCTTTTCCGTGCTGTTGGCCACTTTTAGGCCAATTTTATCAAATCCAATTTTCTCAATAAAGGCCAGAATTTGCTCATCGTAAATACTGGACCGCAAGGCACTAAAAAAATCAATGGATTGACCTTCAAATTTAGAAACCAGTTGTTCAATTTGCGTTCGGTTCAGTCCATCAGGGGTAAAAATTCCATTGACAATTTCTAGTCGGTCTTCTCGACTGGGTTCCCAAAAGAATTTATCCATGCGTCCATCTCGAACCAAGGGTGCATACAGGGTCCCAAAATCATTTCCAGTTACAATAATTGGCACCCGAGGCAAGGGTTCACTGTCGTAACTACCCGGCAGTTGGACATTGGTCGGATTATCAGCAATATTCATCAATGTCGCATTCACTAATTGCGTATTGACAGTGTATTGCGTTGCGCTATCCACTCGCCCCGCCCCGGCATCAATATCATTAATCATTAACACGGCTAATTTGCCATGTTTGCTAATAATATCCGCTGCTTCTCGATACCGAAAGCGCACCAATCTAGAGGGGTCCCCCGCATCGGGGCTTTCTAATTCCCCAGCGGATAAATGAATCGCTTGGACTTTCATCCGTTTGAAAACTAATTCACATTGAAAGGATTTTCCTTCTCCCTTGTGGCCGTGTATTCCTAAAATTAGCGGTGCGTTAATGCCCGGTAAATCCAGGAAGTTTTTAGTAATATGAACCGCTAGTTTATTGAGAAATTTAGGAGCGATGTAGTAAGTCATGGGCTGGGTAAGATAAATCAGAGTGAACAGAGGCAGAGGGCGTCAGAAAAATAACCCTTCCATATAATTATTTTAGCATCTGACGCACCATTCAAAATCTCAGCAGGGGGTTGGTTACGAGGCGTCAGACCGATAATAATTCTCGTTTGAAAGCAATCATTTTATGATCTGACGCAGCCAATACGCTCTCTTGCTCCATATAACAATTATGAGGGAGGCAGGGCAATCGGGCTTAATTTTAATTCAGGATGGTCGGATAAATTTTGGTCCAGATTCCACTGATTATTAAATAACAAAACCGGACGGCCCCATCGGTCTTTCGCGACAAACGTATTAAATAGCCGGCCTGCTTTTTCCAACGGTTCCCAACCTCCCACAACCCATCGCGCTACAGAATAGGGTAAAATTTCTAAGCGAGTTTCCACCCCATATTCATTAGTTAACCGGAACTGCACTACTTCAAACTGGAGTTGTCCAACGGCAGCTAAAATGGGGTCCCGCTTGCTTTCATCGGTAGAATTAAGGATTTGGACTGCACCTTCTTCTTGCAATTCTGATACCCCTTTATTGAAGTTTTTATACTTCGTCGGGTCAGCATTTTTTAGGAAGGCAAACAGTTCGGGGGAGAAGGAGGGAATTTCCGGATATCGAATGGGTTTTCCCATACAAACCGTGTCCCCGATCGCAAAGCTACCTGGGTTATTTAATCCAACTACATCTCCAGCATAGGCCACTTCCACGGTTTCCCGGTCTTGAGCAAATAATTTTTGCGGACGGGAGAGGCGAATCGCTTTACCTGTGCGGGTATGGGTCACTACCATATCTTTTTCAAACTGACCGGAACAGACCCGCAAAAAGGCCACGCGATCGCGATGTTTGGGGTCCATATTCGCCTGCAATTTGAAAACAAATCCGGAAAATTCAGGATAGGTTGGTGAAATTTCTCCCTGATCGCTTTCATGGGAGGCAGGGGCGATCGCATAGTCTAAAAATGCCTCTAAAAACAACTCTACTCCAAAGTTATTCATGGCGCTACCAAAGAAGACTGGGGTTAATTGACCCTGATGAATCGCCTCTAAATCTAGTTTTGGACTGACTCCATCCAACAGTTCTAAATCATCTTGAAGCTGCTGATATAACTCCGGTTCTAGTAAAGATTCTAGCCGCGGATCGCCCACAGGAATGATAGTATCCGTAACTTTCTTACTGCCCTGGGAGGCGGTTTTTTGAAACAGATGAATTTTTTGCTGCCGGCGATCAACGACTCCTTGAAAGCGATCGCCCGTCCCGATCGGCCAATTCACCACATAAGTGCTTAAGCCTAATTCTTGTTCGATTTCATCAATCAAATCTAGGGGCGTTAAGCTGGGGCGGTCCAGTTTATTAATGAACGTAAAAATTGGCAGTTTCCGCATCCGACAAACTTCAAACAATTTACGGGTTTGAGTCTCCAACCCTTTGGCCGCATCAATTAGCATCACGGCATTATCTGCGGCAGCCAAAGTTCGATAAGTATCCTCACTAAAATCTTGGTGTCCCGGGGTATCTAACAGGTTCAACAAGTGTTCTTGATACTGAAATTGTAAAACCGTAGAAGTAATCGAAATACCCCGTTGTTGTTCCATTGCCATCCAGTCCGAGGTAGCGCTACGTTGCGCGCGTTTGGCTTTCACCGCCCCCGCTTCTTGGATTGCCCCTCCATACAGCAAAAGTTTCTCTGTGAGGGTAGTTTTACCCGCGTCAGGGTGAGAAATAATAGCAAAATTTCGGCGGCGATTCACTTCCCAATTGAGGCGATCGTCTGGGGAATTACTCTGTGTTTGTTCCGGTTGCATCTCTAGTTGCATGACATTCGTTCCTCAAATGGCGTTCAGGGTTAGGACTCAGAAATGGGTGAAAAGGGTTGCTGAAGTTCATTATAGCTAATGCTTTCTTTTTCTTAAACCCTGGATAACCCTTCTTTGAGTACATTTAGGCGATCGCCCATCCACGGGTTACCTGGAATTAACCCTGAACTCCCTAATTTTTCTAAGCGACATTTCACTTTGCCCGTTGCGCCAACGACGATGTAAATTTGTTGGAAGTAGCATCAATCTTTGTGGAGACAATTGGCCCTCTAGGGAAGCAACCCAAACCCGATCGCCCTCCACCCCATCCAACCAAAAACCTGAAAAACGGCACGACTTCACCGAAGCGCCGGAACCCGATTGCGAAGCGTCTGCGTCGCAGAATCGCCTCCATAACCGTAGCAATGAAATAACGACCCTTAAAAACTGGATACTCCATGACAAAATCCGCATTGTCAATCTCTTTGGGTTGCCGGGAATGGGTAAAACTGCCCTGGGGAGAGAACTGGTGGAACAGATTCAAGAGAATTTTGACTGTATCCTCTGGCGCAACTGTACCAATACTCTGACGCTACAATGCCTAAAAAGTCAATTAATTGATTTGTTATCGGCAAATGGAGAAACCCAACTGCCTTCTGTGATTGACTATCTGCGATCGCACTCCTGCCTAATTATCCTTGATGAACTTCAGGAACTCTTTGCCGATGGGGAATTAGCCGGAACTTATCTGCCTGAGTGTCAAGATTATGGCAAATTCTGGGAACAAATCCCCCGATCGCCTCACCAGAGTTGCTTCCTCCTCCTCAGTTGGGAAACCCCGACAGAAATCACCAACTTAGAAAGAGAAAACCGTCACTGTCGGAGTTTAAAATTGCTTGGTTTAGGAGAGTCGGCAGTAGAAATATTGCACTCTAAAGGATTAACTGATCCAGATAAATGGGGGGAAATGCTCCAAATTTACGGCGGTAACCCTTCCTGGTTAAATATCATTGCTTCTACGATTCAAGATTTATTTGATGGCAGTGTTGATCGCTTCTTATCCTATCCTAGTCTCTTTCTTGGAGACTTGGAATCCAAATTGCAAGGGTATTATCAACGGTTGTCGGAGGCGGAAAAACTGGTGATTCGGTGGTTGTCAAACCAGGAAGCAGCGGATATTTTTCAAAACCCGGTTGAGCTGGTGTTGTCTGATGCTGACTTTTTGAAGGCGGTACAGTCTTTGAAGAAGCGCGGGTTAATTGAGAAATTTACTGAGAATGGATTGTCTCTGTTTGCCGTTCAGGTTTTATTTAAAGCGTATTTGATAGGGGGAGGCAACGACTGAAGTCGTTACTAAAAACAGCAGAAAAGAAGGACTGAAGTCGTGACCTTGAACTGGGGAATAAAAAATCCAGCTTTTAAACCTTGATTTTGAATTAGCCCGCGCAGGCGGGCTTTGTTCTTGTAACTCCAGCTTTTAGGTTGCTGGGTGATTTCTAGAAATCAAAGTAAATATAAGGTAAGCCGCCTTCGGGGGCAAAAATCCAAACGGCGTACAAACAAATGGGAACTAAGGCAATTTTAATCGGCCAATTAAGCTGCAATTTTAAGCCCCGATTCATGGCATAACTTAGGGTCATTAATAGCCAAATTAAGACTAATAACAAGGTAACTTCAATGCGTTCTAACCCTAGGGTTTCTCGATAAACTTTCTCGGCGAATTGTATATCTCCCGGATGTCCCCAAAAATGCTGCATGACCCATCCGGCTTCTGCTAGGTTGGGCAGTCGGAAGGGAATCCAGGCTAAAAAGACCAGGGTTTGAGTGAGAAACCAACCGAGTAGAATCCCGGGGATGCTTTTCCACCAGAGTTTTAACCAGTCAACTCGTTTTGAAAGTATATCGGTGAGGCGATGCAGTGCCAAGGCGATGCCATGGACTGCACCCCAGAGGATAAATCCCCAGGCGGCACCGTGCCAAATTCCGGCGATTAACATGACAATGATTAAGTTGAGGCAGGTGCGTGCTAATCCAACCCGTGAACCTCCCAGGGGAAAGTATAGATAGTTTCGCAGCCAATCTCCTAATGTGATGTGCCAGCGTCGCCAAAAGTCGGCGATGCTGGTACTGAAGTAGGGGAAGTTGAAGTTTTTGGGGAGGTTGAATCCGAGGAGAATAGCGCTGCCTCGGGCGATATCGACGTAACCGCTAAAGTCCAGAAACAGTTGCAAGCCATAGGCTATGGTAGCAAGCCATAGGTCACCGCTGCCAGCCCGTTGGACGTTTTCAAAGCTGAGGGTCGCAAATATTCCGAGGCGATCGGCGACGACTCCTTTTTTGAATGCGCCACAGGCAATCAACCAGAGTCCCTCTACCCAGTCATGGGAGGAGGGAAAAATCAGGGTTTTGAGTTGCCGTTGGAAGTGATGATAGCGGGTAATGGGGCCGGAGATGAGTTTGGGAAAGAAGAGTTTATAGGATGCAAAGCGTAGAAATTGGGCTGAGGCGGGGGAACCTCGATAGACGTCGATCAGGTAGGCGATACATTCAAAGGTAAAAAAACTCAGTCCCAGTGGGGGAAGAATGTTGGTTTGAAACCAAGTGGCGGTTTCTTGGACGGGGGGTAAATCAAATGAGGTCCCTATGGTGTTGAAGATAAAGGGAATGTATTTGAAGCCCGCTAGTAGCAAGATGTTGAATAGAATACCGCCCCATAATCCAATGAGGCGGCGGCGTTCCCAGGCGGCAAATTGGGTTTGCCAGTCGTTGGTAGTCAGTTGCCAGGTTTGGGGATGGGGTTGACGTTCGGAGGTTTTGGCGATCGCCCGTCCAATCCGATAGTTAATCCAGGTCCCTGCCAGCAACAGGGGAATGTACTGCACCTGGAGGGAGGCATAAAAGACTAAGCTGGCGATTAACAGAATCCACAGGCGCGATCGCTGTTTATTAACGTTCCAGTAGATACCCAGAATACTCAGGAGAAAGAGGGCGTAGACAATCGAGATAAATGTCATGTGCCGGTTTGTTAAAAGAAGGGGTCAGCAGGATTTAGGGAACAGGAAAATGAGGTGAAGCACGGGAGTTAAGGTGCTTCCACAGAATTGTACTTCATCTGCTCTCCTGCGGAAGCGGGGAACGACTCAAGTCGTTACTACAAACCGGAAGAAGCAACTTATGTCGTAATCTCCCCCATCTTCCCCATCTTCCCCATCTCCCTCAACCTCAACCCGACTGGAACTGCGCCTCTATGGTTTTATCAATGCGATCGCGGGTTTCCTCTAGGTGGGCTTTACTTGCTGTATCCAAATGCCGTCCTCGCTTTCTGAGGGCATTATCAATTTCGCCTTGGAGTTGCCGTAAGTTATAGCGGGCAAGGGTGCGGGCTTCATCAGGAACGCTGGAACTCCGCAACACCATCCCGATTAACATCCCTAAATGTTCCCGTTGTAGACTGCGGCGGACACTAGAAATTACTGTCAGGTCCTTTCCGCGATCGAGCACCTCGGTCCAAATTCCCCCTTCTAAGGTATTAAACAGTTCCTGCATCGTCAAGGCTTGACCCGGTTCAGTTTTTAATTCTAAATCCTGTAAGCGCATCAAGCGTGGATAGGATAGCAACTCTCGCAGAACTACCCGTTGCAGTAAGTTAATCCGTTGATGAATCGGATAATCCAGAGGGTACACCACCGGAACCGCACCCCAGTGATACCAGCGATCGGGCGCTAATTTATTCAGCAGTTGCGGTGGAAATTGTAACGCCGTTTCATCGAAAATGTACTTTTGCAGTAATGCCAAACTCTGACGCTGTTTCTCCACAGACACGGCTTCAAAAGGCAAGCGTCCGTTACCGTCGGCATGATTGCGGTTAAACCATTGGCCCCCGATATAGAGAGTCGCATTCATTGCCTGTCGGAAATAATAGGAAAACACTGTATCAAACATCGGCAAGACATCGGTGAAACTCTCCCCACTAGCGGGATAGCGTTTATCAAGGCGTTCCCACATTTGCTTGGCATTTTCTAACTGCCACTCGGAATATTTCAGCATATCCCCGCTGAGGTCAAACATATTCGCCGCCGGGTTGAGAATATCCATGGAATCCTCATCTGGGGCGTATGCTAAATCGGGGTTGCTACTACTCGCATCAGCAATTTCTTGGAGTTCCCGCAGTTCTTGTTGGGGAAGCATCGCCTTCAGGGGTTTATACCCGTATTCGATCGCCCATTCATCATAAGGACCGACTAACATCGGGAAAAAGTCACCCTGTTTCTGGTCGCTGGGTGCCAAGTTCACGGGTACATAGTCCATAACGGAGGCAACCATACCTTGTGTGCGAGTAATCGCTGTATTATGCAACTCCTCCGGTTCTAACATCGTACTGCCGTGGAAGTTATGGCGCAGTCCCAAAGTATGACCGACTTCGTGGGCGGTGAGGAACGTTAAATACTGATTGATATATGCTGTCATTTCCTCACCTTGGGGAAATGCATTATGGAACAGAGACAAACCCATTGCCCCGATCGCCAACTGCTGAGGCGCTTCCATGCCATAGCAAAGGTCGTATCTTTCCATCATCTTTCTGACGAAGGTGTGAACCTGGGGGGGTTGCTGGACGGGGGCACTGGCATTTCCCATCAGGGCTGGATTGTTGCCAACTCCCGGACTCCCATTCATCCCGGGAACGCATGAAGTCCCCTCTAACATTTTGCCCAAGAAGGACATTTCTGAAGCATTCGGGTCTTTTTGAATCAGGGTCCGATATTCATTCTTGATATTTCGTACGATATTCCCATCAATGAGAATATCCGCATCTAAAATTTCCCCGGTGAGGGGATTGACGCGAGAGGGCCCGACTCCGGCAAACCAGGACTCGAATGAACTGGACCAGCGAATGGTGTTGTAACGCACATCTGAAGGATCCCAAACGGCATCATCAGGCATCTGACGGGCTTCGATCGCATTTAGAAACCCGGCTTTTTCAAATGCCTGATTCCAGACTTCTATGCCTTCACGAATCGCATCCCGATATTCTAGGGGAACATTGTTTTCGATCCAAAAAACAATTGGTTTTTTTGCCGGGGAGAGTGCGGCATCCGGGTTTTCTTTTTCCAAATGCCAGCGGTTGATATAGCGCTGGAATGGTTCTTTACTCTGATCGTCAGACAAATTTTGATAGGCGGTAATAAAATAGCCGACTCGGTTATCCGCTAACCGGGGACGATAGCCATTGCTAACGGGAAGTGCTGAGAAGCTATAGTTCACGTTCAGGGAAAAACCCCGACTATCGGCCAGACTTTGGACGTCAGCAAATATATCCTCACCGCCCGTGAAGCCATAGACAGACTCAATTTCCACATTGGTGGGGAAGGTTTGAATTCGACCAAAATAAGATTTGTCGCTATCTCTGGTGTAGGCTGACCCTAAAAGCCAGGGTAAAAGCGAGGTCAAGCCGGTTAAATCCTGGCGATCAATCAGCAGTTGATTAAGGTCAATTAGCAGGCTTTCCCGGTCGGGATGTATGCTTTTAATGGGTAAAGAGGCAATCACGGAATCGCTAAAAGATCGGTTTAGCGATCGCTCGACAGGATCTCCGGGGCGAGCACGGAAATAAACATTCCTCACCCCAAAATGGAGGTTTTTATTCACCCGTTTAAAGAAAAAGAGAAAATCTTGTAGAGGCATTCCCCGGAACAATCCTCCTTCTCCAATCCCGGATGCTAAAGTCATCACGCATAAGAAGTTTGTGTCCAGTTGTGCCGGCTGAACCTCCAGGTAAACTTTGCCGGTTTTCTTCTGGTGATAGAGGGTGAAGAGTCCATCTAGCTTTTCCGCATCTTTCACTACCTCTTCAAAATCTTCCAAGGAATCGCTATCTTCGCTGTCCTCACTATCTTCGTTCTCTTCGCTGTTCTCACTATCTTCGCTTTCATCTCCCCATTCATCCGCTGTGGGAACGGGTATGTTTTGACTGTAATACCTGGGTTCAGGCATTTGGCTGCTGGCTTGACCTGAAAACAGTCCCAAGGTTACCGGCAATATGAAAAATGCCAAAAACAAGATTAATAAGCGCTTGACTTTTGACATCTTCTGCCTTCCATTTAACTGGAAGTACAGGGAAAAAAATGTCGCTAGACTCTGCCTAATTTTTATGAAGAACCGCTTTAGGAAATTCCTTTCGGACGCGAACTTTCTCATCAGACGATGCATTAATATTTAGGGTGTATATTGAGGGGCGACTACATTCGAGGGAGAATGGTTGACCGTGGGAGTCCTACTCAAGACAATTGTAATTGTGCATAAACTGTGATTTTACGGATCTAACATATAATTCCCCTATCTCGGATTGAAATAAGCACTAACAGCGCCGATCAATGCGGATCGAGGTCGATGGGCATCAAGGGTAGAAAGCTGTGCTTTATTATTCTAGGGTAGCGGTTGTATCTCAAAATGGCGATAGATTTAGCGCGATCGCGCTTCTGCCTTCCCAATCCCCTGAGATTCCATTGCACAGCAGTGCAGTCCCCTCCCTCTGTTCTTCTGTCTGGAGTCAGGTTCAAGGGAGCATAGGAGACCGCAGTCACCCTCATAGGAAAAGCCCACTCCCCAAATTATCCCCCTGCTTCAACAGGAGCGAGATCCCCTTGATCGCGACTGGTTTTCTCTCCCTTACCACCACCGTCAGCACCCTAATTTTTTGAAGCCCAAAACCGACAGGCTTTCTCACTCATTCAACCTGCGGCATTATAATTTAGAGAGTAAATGTTCGCCGGGAATGTACTGCCTTTAATTTTATTATTATATCCTACTTCTAAGGTTTAATTCTCAGTTGTCTTGTTAAGAATTTTAAAACCTTACCCGGTATAGCTTCATCTTATCCCTAAAAAAAGCCACGGATTGAGGAGGATTTTCTAGGCTTTTATAAACCCTTAATACTTTACTCCTCCCAGTCTAGATTTTTGACAAAAATGCAGATTCAACCCGCCACCGCACCCATTCCGGCCCCCTTTCCGAGTAAAGGGGAGGGGACCATTCCTAGCTCGAACGTGAGGAATTGATGACTCTATCCGTTCGATCCGAGTCTCCTAAGGAGAGTCACTCCTCACTCCCTCCATGGGATCGATCGGCATAGTTGGCGCAGAAGTGGCAGGGAAGTCAGATGGATTCAATGGCGCTTCTGACGGGGAGAGGGGAGGATTTACTGAATCCGTGGGGGTTTCTCCGGTAAAGGGAGCAGTAGTAGGAGTGGCTTCGATCGCCGGAGTCGGTTGGATCACTTGGACTGGAGGAGGATTGAGGATAGTTTCCCATGCCTCAATTTCTCCCTGTGCCTGATTGTGTAGATTTGAATAAAGTGGAATCATGCGCGCGAGCTCAATCGCTTGAGGAAGATTCTCCAAAGAGCGTTCTTGGGCCAGCCCTAAAATCCGTTGACTCCAGTCTTGAATGGCTGCATCCGCACTAAAGCGCAAATTCGACTTAGAAGAAACTTGATTTGCCAAATCCATTGCTTGAATCAAACGATCGGGGCTTTGAGAGACATCCCCAAGCTGATAAGCGCGGTCAAGGAGTTGGCGATCGCGACCTTCCTGCTGCCAGGTTTGGATGGCCGACTGGGCCTCATCGTAAAGCAAGCGACCCGGACGAATTCCTTGGGCCGTAGCGATCGCCGCATTTAAGTTTCCCCATTGAGCCAAATTCCAGGCTCGGTCTAAAATAGGCTGGTCTTCAAGTCGTTGAATGGCCTCAGTCCATTTCCCAATTTTGTCCTGGGCCTCTGAGTACAAAGCCCGACCTGACCCCACACGGCTAGCGCTATCAATAGCCGCTTGCAACGAAGCGCGATCGCCGTAACTTGCTAATTGTTCAGCTTGTCTCAGGTAGGGCTGGTCTTCTGTCACCTGAATGCGGCCTTCCCATTCATCAATTTCTTCCTGGGCTCGATCCCAGACCAGATTGGTGCGACTCACCAGTTGAGCTTGGGCGATCGCCGAGCGCAAATTGTTAACATTTCCACCCATCGCCAGATTTCGCGCCTGTTCTAGATACGCAACATCTTTGATGCTATCTTGCCACTGAGAGATTAACCGTTTTGCTTCTAAATGTAGCGGGCGATCCGGTCCAATGCTTTGGGCTTTAGCGATCGCATCTTCCAAAGACCGCACCGTTACCCGAGTCGCAATGGATTTAGCCCGAGTCAGTTCGATGAAATCCTCCGCTTCTTTTTTAACCGAACTGTTAGTTGGAATTTGGCGGGCAACATAAATGGCATCTTCCCACTTCTGCTCCTCTCCATTTTGACGGGCTAAGGCTAGCATCTGCTTAGCAAAATCAGTAGCTAGAGAGCGAGATTTTTTATATAACTTGCTCTGGGGCTCAATTTTTTCCACCAAGGCGATCGCTTCTTGGAGATTTTTGATGGCTCCTGCTTTAGCTAAACTTCGGGCCTTCTCCAGAGTTTGGCCTTCTTGCTGAGTTATGCGGATCAGTTTGCTCAAGTCATCGTAGCGAACCGTTTCCCAGTAAGTATTCTCCACGGAAAGCAGTTGTCGCATATAGCCTAGAGCTTGGTTCCAGTCTTCCTTTTCCAACTCCGACTCAGCATTTTTATAAAATTTTTCCGCCTCATTCCAGATTGACTCCCAGCGATCGACACGCTCTTGGACTAAGCCATAAGCTGTTGTATTGCTGGGAATCTGACGGGCCGTAGAGATCGATTCCGACAGCTTACCTTCATTAAATATTTTTTCCGCCAAATCCAGGAGTTGCCCCGCCCATTTTTCGATCTGACGATTGATTTCCGGGCGCAGTGGGTGGTCTTGAGGAAGTTGATTCACCTCAGCGATCGCCCGTAAAAACCCGTCTACCGTTTGTTCCCTAGCCAGTTGTTGCGCGCAGTATAGATGCTCGGAACCCGAGACCCACGTACTCTCTCCACAATTGGGCGTCTCGGGAAGGCGCAATAACATTAGCAGTGCCGTTCCCCCGAGTCCCCCCGTCAGCAAAAAGGTAACCAGCGCCCACAATTGCCAGTTCGTCATCCATCGGAGCCACCCCGGGACATCGATAGGGGAAGACCCACCGTCTCGATAGCCGCGACCTAACCCTTGTTGATCCTTTTTTCTCTGTCCGAAGCGATTTTTGCTCCGAGACGCTTCGCGATTAGCTGCGTCTTGTCCGGAGGATGGGTCCGGGGTCGAAGGCGGAAGGTGAAGATAGGAACCCCGACGAGAACCCGACCCCGCAGTAGTCCCTGTGAATCCAGACAGGGACGATCTAGGCATTCTCGCCGACGAGTCAGGTTGTCCGGACTCCGACGGCTGGGCTTTAGGCCACTGTTCTGGAAATTCGCGATCTTTTGTCATAGCCCACCCGAAAACACTCTTGCGTCAGTCTTGGCTGTTTTAGAAAGACAGGTTTTACGATTCTGCCATACTTCCAAAACCCAAGTTTTAGGTTTGATAAGAGCCGGTTATATTTCCCTCGGTCTAGCACCCAGAATGGTTTAGGTTAAAAGTGCTAGAGCTTTTTTGGCAACGCCGTTGGCTTATCTACCTTTTCCTTGCTAGGCCGATCTACATCGGCACCCCCCGCCTTTCCGGTTTTCTATATCCTTGTGATCATTAACATTGTGTAGATTAGCAGCACCCAGATACCTCAGTAGAGTAGATCGAACCCTGGAATAAGCTGTTTCCAGGGTGGGGGAGTTAGTGCACCAGATAACTAAGAACGACTCTTGTACCGTTGAGTTTTCAAGCCGGTTGATTCGTTGCCTCTCTATCTTCTCATGTTATTTTCTATTGCGATCCCCACTTGAAAAAAACTTTCCCCTAGACTTCTGGCTTTAAATTTAAAAAGTCCCCCGGATTCAGGGGGGTTTGGGGGGATCGTCCCAGTCTAGGGTTTTTATAGAAGGGCTGTAAGCCTTACTCCGAAAATTTTTCACATTTTGAATTCCGAAATCCCTCCCCCAGAATCAGGGGAGGGAACCGGAGGACGATTTAGCTTGACTCAATAGCCCAATTTGTAAAAAACCTGGACTTGTAAGGTTGCGGGGGTCGAGCCGGAATGATGGACCAGGAGTAGGGAGTGGCAGTGCAGTTCCCGTGGGGCGATCGCGGAGTGAAACCCAGCGATCGCTTGGATCAAGACTCCGCTTGCAAGGTCCCAATCAGTTCGGCGAGTTGATCGCTACTGGCGGTATAAACTTCCCCACAGAAGTGACAAATTGCCTCAGCACCATCGTCTTTCTCGATCATGTCCTGGAGTTCTTCTTTCCCCAGCAATTTCAACGCCCCTAACATCCGTTGGTGAGAGCATCCGCAGTGGAAGCGCACCATCTGTCTCTCGGGTAAAATATTTAATCCCATATCTCCGAGCAATTGCTCAAAAATATCCGGCAGGGATTTACCCGATTGCAGTAAAGGCGTAAATCCCGATAAACCGGCAACCCGGGATTCTAAAAGCGTGACGAGTTCCTCATCGGTTGCCGCTTTCGGCATCACCTGCAACAAAATTCCTCCCGAAGCTTGCACCCCTGCTGCTTCTACAAATACCCCAACCACCAGTGCTGAAGGAGTCTGTTCTGAAGTCACCAAATAATGAGCGATATCATCCCCGATTTCACCGGAAACCAGCTCTACGGTGCTCGAATAGGGGTAACCATATCCCATATCTCTAACAACATAGAGGTATCCCTCATGACCGATTGCGCCCCCCACATCCAGTTTTCCCCGTGCATTCGGAGGCAATTCTATATCGGGATAATCCACATACCCACGCACGGTTCCATCTAATCCCGCATCTACGAGAATGCCCCCTAAGGGTCCGTTGCCTTTAACCCGAATGTTAACTCGGGATCCGGGGCGCTTCATGTTCGAGGCCAGTAGTAAACCCGATGAGAGGGTACGGCCCAACGCTGCTGTTGCCACATAGGAAAGGCCATGCCGCTGACGGGCTTCCTCCGTCAAGCGCGTCGTAATCACCCCAACTGCTCTGATCCCTCCATCCGCTGCCGTTGCTCTAATTAATTGATCTGCCATGCCAAAACCTTACAATTCTTAACAAGTCACCTAACTTTATTGTAAAAGGGGCGCTGGCTGAATGACAGCCAAGCGAAGGGGGAAAGGGGAAGTCTGCCATACTAAAAGGGAAAACCCCCACAGGCACTCAACCTCAACTATGTTAGGCAGTTTTCAACAAGCTCATCTCCGAATAGAAGTGAACGCACCAGAAACGGTGATTCGCGATAGTCTCCTGCGTCGCGATCGCCTCCAAGAATGGTTATGGACCCAACGTTTCTCTACCCCCCTACCGGAACAGTTGCATTCCGGTGCCACCTTTACCCTTTCTATCGGTCCCTTGGCGCTTCGACATTTCGTAGAACGCGCTGAGTCAAATTGTCTGCGACTGTTACTCAGTGGCAGCATCGATGGATTTCACGAATGGTACTGGGGAGAGGGTTGGGTACAGTCCCGTCTAGAAGGAGTCTCTTTACTCCCGCTGAATTTAAGCCATACGATGAATTTACTCCGTCTGCGCGAGTTTGTCGCCCAGACAAAGGCTGTCTCCTCCTAGACATCGTTTCAACCCTACCAGAGACCGGATTTTTGGGGCGGAAATCCGGTTTTTTATTTCCCCTAGAGAGATCAGGCAGGCTTAATCACCAGGACAGAACAAGAGGCATCGGTTACCACCTGAGCACTAACTGAACCCTGCAAAATTCGATTCATTCCCGTTAAGCCTCGACTGCCAATTAGAATTAAATCAGCCCGGTAAATATTTGCCAAGCGCACGATTTCTTCAGAAGGATCCCCGGTGACTATTTCAAGTTCGGTTTGACAAGGAATTTTTTCTTGATAGGATTGAAGTTTTTTTTCTATAGCCCGATAGGGGATATCTTCCGTATCAACTGGGGGTCTATCTGCCACCACATCCAGATCCGATGTCGGATTGAAAATCACATGAGCCAGAATGACTTGAGTCATGGTTTCGAGCTTCAGGTTATGCAAGGTGGCAATGACTTGCTCTGACAAATCTGAACCATCAAGAGCTACGAGAATGGTACTAATCACGATGCCGACTCCTAATTCGCTATTCGCTGGGCCAAGTTTGGGCAACTGGCTTCAATCTTACCGGGAAAAATCTTTCCGGGAGAAAATCGCTTCACCGCTTAGTTTAGCGGGATTGTACTCGGAATTCTTAGGCACAAGCAAAGCAATCTAACTTTTTTTAATAGCCGGGATGATGGGGGCGTTCTCTAGACCCGCCTGGAGGGAGGGCCGAGCTTTTTCTAGGGCTGTTAAGGCCATAAAAAAGCCGACAAGTCACTGTCGGCAGAAAATTATAGAAATGAATTAAATGAATGGGACTCAAGGGCCCGGTGTGTCCATCGGCGATCGCGCTTCTCTTCCGAGAAGACCACCAACGGCAACCCCTAGGGTCCATCTTTGATTCGCTTGCGGACGGAATCCCCGTGAGAAGGTAAACCTTCGGCTTTGGTGAGGATATCAATCGCACTGGCGACCTTCTGGAGTGCCTTGGGAGAATATTGAATCAAACTGGAGTGTTTCATAAAGGTTTCCACCCCCAAAGCTGAGGCATAACGCGCCGATCCCGAAGTGGGAAGGGTATGGTTAGGGCCTGCGAGGTAATCGCCGACAGCTTCAGGGGTGGAGTTCCCGAGGAAGATGGCACCAGCATGACGAATCCACTCCAGCAAATCCCAAGGGTCGCTGACTTCGAGTTCTAGGTGTTCTGGGGCAAATTCATTGGAGAGCTCGGCGGCAATTTGCAGGGAATCAACCACAATGACTACACCGTAGTGGGCGATCGCCTTTTCGGTGAGGGTCCGGCGTGGGTGATCAATTAGTTGGTCCTCGACTTCGGCCACGACTTTGCGCGCGATCTGAGCATCAGTAGTAATCAAAATCGCGGCAGCAAGGGGGTCATGTTCGGCTTGCGCCAGTAAATCCGTGGCGACATGAGCTGGATTAGCTTGGGAATCAGCAATGATCAGCACTTCCGAGGGACCGGCTAAGGAGTCAATGCCCACGGTGCCAAAGACCTGCTTTTTCGCTAGAGTCACGTAGATGTTACCGGGGCCGGTAATCACATCCACTTTAGGGATGGTTTCCGTACCATACGCCAAGGCCGCGATCGCCTGGGCACCGCCTACGCGATAAATTTCCTGGATCCCAGCTTCCTGGGCTGCCACCAGCACCGCTGAGTTCACCGTTTTTTCGGGTCCCGGTGGCGTGCAGATGACAATCCGGGGGACCCCAGCTACTTGAGCCGGGATTGCATTCATCAGCACGGTACTGGGATAGGCAGCTCGCCCCCCCGGAACGTACAGCCCCGCTCTATCTACGGGGGTATAACGCTTACCCAGCACCACTTCATCGTCCCCAAATTGAACCCAAGATTTGGGAACGCGTTGGCGATGGAACGCTTCAATGTTCTGTTTTGCCAAGCGAATGGCGTCTAAGAGTTCTTTGGGGACCTGCTGATAAGCGGCATCCAATTCGGATCCGCTCACGCGCAGGTCTTCGGGCTTTAATAATTGCCCGTCGAACTCAGCCGTATAATGTAAAAGTGAGCGATCGCCTTGGCGTTTGACTGCTTGGAGCACTTCACGAACCGTTGCCTCTTTGTGGACAACTTGGTCATCGTGGGTGCGATCGCAGATGCGCCGGAGTTCAGCTTGTGCCTCAGCCCGCTGTGTAATGATTCGCAGCATGGAATTAGGAGATAATCAGAGGTATTGCCCATTCGAGAACGGCTCGCTCGCCACATCAACCGCGACTACCGATGTTTTGGCTTACCCGTACCCGTCTTCTCTAGCTTAACCTGGATTTTCTTTAACTGAAACGCATTTCCCCTAGATTCGATGCTATAGTATTTTATCTAGTATGTTATTATAATTGTTCCCGTATTGAGTTCTGGGCTAATCGACTGTGGCTAACATCAAGTCTGCTATCAAGCGCGTCCAAATTACTGAACGCAATCGCTTGCGTAACAAATCTTATAAGTCAGCGGTCAAAACGCTGATCAAGAAGTGTGTCACCTCTGCCGAGCAATACGGCAGCAACCCGACACCCGAGTTGAAAGAAGAGATTCATAATCGGCTCAATGCCGCTTACAGCAAGATCGACAAAGCAGTAAAGTGCGGCGTCCTTCATGCGAACAATGGCGCTCGCAAAAAATCCAGTTTAGCCAAAGTTGTTAAACAACACGAGTTAGCGCAATCGTCTGCCTCGTAAGGATGACCCCCAACGCAGGGTTTTGTCTGCCATTGACGACTTCGGGAAACCGAAAGCGTTAGTGACGGTTGGGCTAAATGCTTTCAAAGTCTTAGTCCAACCTCTTTGTCCCTGCGTATTTTTCACCTTAAACCCCTTGTAGAGACGCGAAACCTCGCGGCTTTCATCGGGTAAATCTTTCCCTACCCAGAGCGCGTCGATTCCGATGCAATTGATAGATACCCACGTTCACATTAATTTTGAGCGGTTTGACGGAGATTTAGAGGCGGTCCGCGAACGGTGGCGTGAAGCCGGGGTCGTGCATCTTGTGCATTCCTGCGTCACACCGGAAGAATTTAGCAGCATTCAAGGAATCGCGAATCGGTTTGAGGAAATTTCCTTCGCCGTAGGTTTGCATCCCTTGGAAGCACATCAATGGTCATCCCACAGCGCGGAGCAGATTGAGGCATTAGCCGAATCCGAACCGCGAGTGGTCGCCATTGGAGAAACTGGGCTAGACTTTTATAAGGCCGAAAATCAACAGCAGCAAAAAGAAGCATTTTTAGCACAGCTAGAAATAGCACAGCGGCTTAATAAGGCGGTGATTATCCATTGCCGGGATGCCTCTAGGGAGATGGCTGAACTCTTACAGAGTTTCTGGGGCGATCGCTCTCCCGTTCCCGGAGTCATGCATTGTTGGGGTGGAACTCCCGAAGAAACCCAATGGTTTCTAGACTTAGGCTTTTATATTAGCTTTAGCGGGATTGTCACTTTTAAGAATGCCCAAAGCATTCAAAACTCCGCACGTCTAGTCCCCAGCGATCGCCTGCTCGTCGAAACCGATTGCCCTTTTTTAGCCCCAGTGCCAAAGCGCGGCAAACGCAATGAACCAGCTTACGTTCGCTACGTTGCTGAACAAGTGGCGACCCTGCGCGGGGTCTCATTAGAAACCCTAGCCGCTCAAACCACAGAAAATGCCTGTCGCCTATTTAAACTGACTTTGTGATGAGTTCACTCGTTGAACGCCCCCTACAAACGTCGCCTGGGCTGTTGTAGCTTATCAAGCCCTCTGCTGCGATTCCCTCTAAACCTGACCACTCCTTGACGCTAAAAACGAACGAAGCTATAATAATGGGTTACCTGAAAAAAATGGAAAAATTGCCTGGGTCTGGACTTCCGCGCAGTAGCGATCCATCAAGGGATAGCTGACACCGTTAATCGGGAGACTCATAAAGTCACCCGGAAAAACCATCTTTGACCGGAGAACTGTGCCAAGCCAAAACAAGAGTTTAAACCCAACGGCGTCACCGAAAAAGCACTCTTTGAAACAACAGCACCAAAGGATGAAGGATGAAGAAGGATGAAGCATAAAGGATGAAGATGCACGCCTTCGGCCTTCATCCGGCAGCAACAGGTCTTTATTTTTGGCTTCCCTAACTTGCGTAGAATTCACAGCGTAGAGGCGATCGATACAAATGAATAATCCGACCTACCCAGCAGCAACGGCATTTACCCTACCCGATCTCGTCGAGATTCAACGGGCCAGTTTCCGCTGGTTTCTTGAATTAGGGTTAATTGAAGAACTCGACAGCTTTTCCCCCATCACCGACTATACGGGAAAACTAGAGTTACATTTTATAGGAAAGGACTACAAACTCAAGCGTCCGAAATACGATGTTGATGACGCAAAACGCAGAGATAGCACCTATGCGGTGCAAATGTATGTACCCACCCGCCTGATCAACAAAGAAACCGGCGAAATCAAAGAGCAAGAAGTCTTCATCGGCGACCTGCCCCTGATGACCGAACGCGGCACTTTCATCATCAACGGTGCCGAACGAGTCATCGTTAACCAAATTGTGCGCTCTCCGGGAGTCTACTACAAATCCGAGACTGACAAAAACGGACGACGGACCTACAATGCCAGCTTGATCCCCAACCGAGGGGCATGGCTGAAATTTGAGACGGACAAAAACGATTTAGTTTGGGTCCGCATCGATAAAACCCGGAAATTGAGCGCCCAAGTGCTGCTCAAGGCCCTAGGACTGAGCAATAACGAAATTTTCGATGCCCTGCGCCACCCCGAATACTTTCAAAAAACCATTGAAAAAGAAGGGGAATTTACAGAAGAAGAAGCTCTGATGGAGCTTTACAAAAAGCTGCGTCCCGGGGAACCCCCCACGGTATCCGGAGGCAGCCAACTCCTGGATTCGCGCTTCTTCGACCCGAAACGGTACGACCTCGGGCGGGTGGGACGCTACAAGTTGAACAAGAAATTGCGCTTGTCGGTGCCCGATAACGTGCGGGTGTTAACGCCCCAGGATATTCTCACGGCGATCGACTACCTGATCAACCTGGAATTCGACGTGGGACAAAGCGACGACATCGACCACTTAGGCAATCGCCGGGTGCGATCGGTCGGCGAACTCTTGCAAAACCAAGTCCGAGTGGGACTCAACCGCCTAGAACGGATCATCCGCGAACGGATGACGGTTTCTGATGCCGATTCCCTCACTCCCGCCTCCTTGGTTAACCCCAAACCCCTCGTCGCTGCGATTAAAGAATTCTTCGGGTCTTCCCAGCTTTCCCAGTTTATGGATCAGACCAACCCCTTAGCGGAACTGACCCACAAACGCCGCTTGAGTGCCTTGGGTCCAGGGGGGTTAACACGGGAACGTGCCGGGTTTGCCGTGCGAGATATTCATCCCTCCCACTACGGACGGATCTGCCCCATTGAAACTCCAGAAGGCCCCAACGCAGGGTTAATTGGCTCCCTAGCGACTCACGCGAGGGTCAACCCCTACGGATTTATCGAGACCCCATTTTACCCCGTAGAAAATGGTCGCGTCTTGCGGGAACGGGGGGCGCTGTTTATGACCGCCGATGAGGAAGATGACCTGCGGGTTGCTCCTGGAGACATTACCGTAGATGAAGGCGGGTATATCCAGGGTGAAACCGTACCCGTGCGCTATCGCCAAGATTTCACCACTACCACACCTGATCAGGTGGACTATGTGGCAGTTTCTCCGGTGCAGATTATCTCCGTGGCAACGTCGTTAATTCCCTTCTTGGAACATGATGATGCTAACCGAGCGCTGATGGGTTCTAATATGCAGCGGCAGGCAGTGCCGCTGTTACTCCCCGAGCGACCCTTAGTGGGAACGGGTCTGGAAGCACAAGCAGCCCGGGACTCCGGCATGGTTGTTGTTTCCCGGACCGAGGGCATGGTGACGTTTGTCGATGCCAATACGATTCGGGTACAGGACCCAACGGGTCGGGAAATGGAATATCAGTTACAGAAGTATCAACGGTCCAACCAAGACACTTGTTTGAACCAGCGACCCCTCGTATTTGAAGGGGATGATATTGTTGCGGGTCAAGTTATAGCCGATGGGTCCTCGACAGAAGGGGGCGAGTTGGCCCTGGGCCAGAATATTCTGGTCGCTTATATGCCCTGGGAGGGCTATAACTACGAGGACGCCATTCTGATTAGTGAGCGTCTGGTTTATGACGACCTCTACACCTCGATTCACATTGAGAAATATGAAATTGAGGCAAGGCAAACCAAGCTGGGACCGGAAGAAATTACCCGAGAAATTCCCAACGTCGGGGAAGATTCCCTCCGACAGTTAGATGAAGGCGGAATTATCCGCATTGGCGCTTGGGTTGAGTCCGGTGACATTCTCGTTGGAAAAGTGACGCCTAAAGGGGAATCAGACCAACCGCCAGAAGAGAAGCTCCTGCGGGCCATTTTCGGAGAAAAAGCTCGTGATGTGCGGGATAATTCCCTGCGAGTGCCTAACGGTGAGAAAGGCCGGGTTGTGGATGTCCGGGTGTTTACCCGAGAACAGGGAGATGAACTGCCTCCTGGGGCGAACATGGTGGTCCGGGTTTATGTCGCCCAGAAACGGAAAATCCAGGTGGGAGACAAAATGGCCGGTCGTCACGGGAATAAGGGAATTATTTCTCGAATTTTACCGATCGAGGATATGCCTTATCTGCCCGATGGCACGCCGTTGGATATCGTGTTGAATCCTCTGGGGGTACCGTCACGGATGAACGTAGGCCAAGTTTTTGAGTGCCTGCTGGGGTGGGCCGGACAAAACCTCGGTTCCCGGTTTAAAGTGGTACCTTTTGATGAAATGCACGGGGCGGAAAAGTCGCGTGAAACCGTCCATGGCAAGTTACGGGAGTCTCGGGAAAAGACGGGCAAGGATTGGTTATTTGACGAGAACAATCCAGGCAAAACCGTCGTTTATGATGGCCGGACTGGAGAGGCATTTGACCGTCCTATTACCGTGGGTAAGGCGTATATGCTCAAGTTGGTGCATTTGGTGGATGATAAAATTCACGCCCGTTCTACGGGTCCTTATTCTTTGGTTACCCAGCAACCTCTAGGGGGTAAAGCACAACAGGGTGGTCAGCGCTTCGGAGAAATGGAAGTTTGGGCATTGGAGGCATTTGGGGCCGCTTATACCTTGCAGGAATTGCTCACGGTGAAGTCCGACGATATGCAGGGGCGTAATGAAGCGTTGAATGCGATCGTCAAAGGGAAAGCGATTCCGCGTCCGGGAACCCCTGAGTCGTTCAAGGTGCTGATGCGCGAGTTGCAGTCTCTTTGTTTGGATATTGCGGTACATAAAGTGCAGACCCAGGAAGATGGCACCTCGCGGGATGTAGAGGTGGACTTAATGGCGGATGTGTCAAATCGTCGCACCCCCTCTCGTCCAACTTATGAGTCGGTGTCTCGGGAAGCGTTAGAGGAGGAAGAGGAAGAGTAACTTCTTCTGATTGAGGTGGAAGGAGGATAGGGGATAACCACAGCAAGTCGGGACGTTAAAGTGTTTTTTACTCATTGATGTTCCCTATCCTCCCTAAGTCCCTCATCCTTCCATTATTCCAAATGACCAACGGCCAAGGACAAAGTTTATAAGGGGATATCATCGAATGCCAAAGATTGAGCAGCGCTTTGATTATGTAAAGATTGCGATCGCCTCCCCGGACCGAATTCGGCAATGGGGGGAACGGACTTTGCCAAATGGTCAAATTGTTGGCGAGGTTACCAAACCGGAAACGATTAATTACCGCACGCTCAAACCCGAGATGGACGGGCTCTTCTGTGAGCGGATTTTTGGTCCCGCTAAGGATTGGGAATGTCATTGTGGTAAATATAAGCGAGTTCGACATCGCGGCATTGTTTGTGAGAGATGCGGGGTAGAAGTTACAGAGTCTCGGGTGCGTCGGCATCGCATGGGCTTTATTAAGTTAGCTGCGCCGGTGGCTCATGTTTGGTATCTCAAGGGGATTCCGAGCTATATCGCAATTCTGTTGGATATGCCCTTGCGGGATGTAGAACAGATCGTCTATTTCAATGCCTATTGTGTTCTGAATCCGGGAAATGCAGATAATCTGCAATACAAGCAGCTTCTGAGTGAAGATGCCTGGATGGAAATTGAGGACCAACTCTATAGTGAGGATACGGAACTCATTGGGATTGAGGTAGGCATTGGGGCGGAGGCGTTGCAACGCTTATTGCAGGACCTGGAGTTAGAAGCGGAAGCAGAACGCCTGCGCGAAGAAATCGCTACCTCGAAAGGACAAAAGCGGGCGAAGCTGATTAAACGCTTGCGGGTGATTGATAATTTTATCGCCACAGGCTCTCAGCCGGACTGGATGGTGTTAGAGTACATTCCGGTGATTCCCCCAGATTTGCGCCCGATGGTGCAGTTGGATGGCGGACGGTTTGCCACGAGTGACTTGAATGATTTGTACCGGCGGGTGATTAACCGGAATAATCGCTTGGCACGGTTGCAGGAGATTTTGGCCCCGGAAATCATCATTCGGAATGAAAAACGGATGTTGCAAGAGGCAGTAGATGCCCTGATTGATAATGGTCGTCGGGGACGGACAGTGGTAGGGGCTAATAACCGACCTCTGAAGTCTCTCTCGGATATTATTGAGGGTAAACAAGGCCGGTTCCGGCAAAACTTGCTGGGGAAACGGGTAGACTACTCTGGACGTTCCGTGATTGTGGTGGGTCCGAAGCTGAAGATTCACCAGTGCGGATTGCCTCGGGAAATGGCGATCGAACTCTTCCAACCTTTTGTAATTCACCGCCTGATTCGTCAGGGTTTGGTGAACAATATTAAGGCGGCGAAAAAGCTGATTCAACGAGCCGATCCCAGTGTTTGGGATGTGTTGGAAGAGGTGATTGAATCCCATCCCGTGCTATTAAACCGCGCACCCACGCTGCACCGTTTAGGGATTCAAGCCTTTGAGCCGATTTTGGTGGATGGACGAGCCATTCAGTTGCACCCGTTAGTTTGTCCGGCATTTAATGCTGACTTTGATGGTGACCAAATGGCAGTGCACGTTCCTCTGGGTTTAGAGGCACAAGCAGAGGCTCGGTTATTGATGTTAGCGTCTAACAATATTATGTCTCCGGCAACGGGACGGCCTATTGTTACCCCTTCTCAGGATATGGTGTTGGGTTGTTATTATTTGACGGCCCATAATCCCAAGGCTCATAAGGGCGCAGGAGGTTATTTTGCGTCGTTGCCAGATGCAATTATTGCTTATGAGCAAGGTTTGATTGAGTTGCACGCTTTAATTTGGGTGCGCTTGGATGTGAACTGGGATATTGATTCGGAGACTAAAGAAACGAAGCCAGAAATCACGCGACATTCCGATGGAACGGTGACGAAACTTTATTCCGATCGCCGCTTAAGAGAGGATGCCAATGGTAATCTAATTTCTCAATATATTCACACTACCGCAGGCCGAATTATCTTCAATAAAACCATTGCGGATGTGTTGGCTTAAGGAAGGCAAAATGCCCCCGGATAGGGGCTAAGGTAGCGGGGAAAGTCACCGGAGGTAAGGGAAGCAAAATTTTCTTTCTTTTCCTGATTTCCCCTCTCTTCCCGATTTCCCTAATCCTCTCAATTTACCCAATCCTCCCCAATCCTCCCGATCTCCTCTCATCAGACAAAGGACAAAGGAATAATGACTAAAAATAAGTTCACTTTCTACAACCGAGTTATTAATAAAGGGCAGATTAAAAACCTGATTTCCCGAACGTTTGTGCAGTATGGCACGGCGCGGAGCGCTCAAATTGCCGATCGCCTAAAAGATTTGGGCTTCCGCTATGCCACGAAAGCGGGGGTTTCGATTAGTGTGGATGATTTGATGATTCCCCCGTCAAAGCGGGATTTGTTGGTGGGTGCAGAACGGGAAATCTCCTCTACGGAAAGCCGTTATGCCCGAGGGGAAATCACGGAGGTGGAACGCTTCCAAAAGGTGATTGATACTTGGAATAGCACCAGTGAAGCGCTCAAGGATGAGGTGGTGCGGCACTTTAAGGAAACGGACCCCCTCAATTCCGTTTATATGATGGCCTTCTCCGGTGCCCGGGGGAATGTCTCCCAGGTGCGGCAGTTGGTGGGGATGCGCGGATTGATGGCAAATCCCCAAGGGGAAATTATTGATTTACCGATTAAGACGAATTTCCGAGAAGGGCTGACGGTCACGGAGTATATCATCTCATCCTACGGAGCCCGAAAGGGGCTGGTGGATACGGCACTGCGCACCGCAGATTCGGGCTATCTGACCCGGCGTTTGGTGGATGTCTCCCAGGATGTGATTGTGCGGGAGGTGGATTGCGGAACCACTCGCAGCATTCCGATGGAGAGCATGAAAGATGAGGACCGGATTCTGATTCCGTTAAGCGATCGCCTGTTTGGTCGGGTGACTGCTGAGGATATTGTTTCTCCAAAAACCGGCGAACTGATAGCGGCGCGGAATCAGCCGATGGATGATGATTTGTCCTTCAAGATTATGGAACATGGGGTCGAACGGGTCTGGGTGCGATCGCCCCTGACCTGTGAAGCCTCCCGTTCCGTCTGCCAACTCTGCTATGGCTGGAGTTTGGCCCATGGCAAGTTAGTTGATATGGGTGAAGCGGTGGGAATTATCGCCGCCCAATCCATTGGCGAACCCGGTACTCAGTTGACCATGCGGACGTTCCACACCGGGGGTGTGTTCACGGCGGAAGTGGCCCGAACGGTGATGGCCCAATTCCGAGGGACAGTCCACTATTCCCCCACCATGCGTGCAAGGGCCTTCCGGACCCGACATGGGGAAGATGCGTTTGTGGTGGAAAATGCCAAGTCTGAAATCACCTTGCAAGCCGATAACCGTAAGGAAGTCTTTGATGTCTTCCAAGGCACCGTGCTGTTGGCCCATGATGGCGCTGTGGTCGAACCCCTGACCCTACTGGCAGAAGTCCCCCTCCCAGGTCGCACTCGCCGGACTACGGAGAAAGCCACGAAGGATGTGGCTTCGGATTTAGCCGGGGAAGTGGTGTTTGCGGATTTGATGCAAGAAGAGAAAAAGGACCGTCAGGGGAATGCCACCCGCACCGCCACCCGGGGGGGTCTGGTCTGGATTTTATCCGGAGAGGTTTATAACCTCCCGACTGGGGCGGAACCTGTGGTCAAGAATGGCAGCCGGGTTCAACCCGGTGGGGTACTCGCCGAAACCAAACTGGTGACGGATAATGGCGGCATCGTCCGACTCCCGGAAGAGATGCAAAACCGCCCCTCTTCCATGCCTCGGGAAGTAGAGATTATCACCGCCTCCGTGACTCTGGACCGCGCCACGGTTTATGCCACCTCCACAGGAGGGCGCGACCATTACACCATTGAGACATTTGGCAAACAGTTGTTCTCCCTGAAGGCGACTCCGGGAACCAAGGTGTTAAATCATCAGGTGGTGGCGGAGTTGATAGATGAGACTTACCGCACCCAAAGCGGGGGGATTATCAAATATGCCGGGGTGGAAGTGCTCAAACGGGGCAAAGCCAAGCAAGGCTATGAAGTCGTCAAGGGCGGTACTTTGCTGTGGATTCCCGAAGAGTGCCACGAAATCAATAAGGATATTTCGTTGCTGCTGGTGGAAGACGGGCAGTTCGTGGAAGCCGCCACGGAAATTGTCAAGGATATCAAGTGCGCCATGTCCGGAGTGGTGGAAGTTACCCAGAAAAACGACATCCTCCGGGAGGTGACGATTAAACCCGGGGAGTTGATTATGATCGAAGACCCCGAGGAGGTGGCCGTCACCACGGGTACCTTAGTGAATCCGGGGCAGGAAATTATGCCTGGGTTAGTGGCGACGGAGTTACGCTATGTGGAAGTGCTAGAAACCCCCGAGGGTCCGGCCCTACTGCTGCGTCCCACGGTGGAGTATCCCGTGTTGGATGAACCGGCAATTCCTTCTCAGGAGTCTCTGAACAATGGGGAAGAGGCGATGATTCAACTGCGGGCGGTGCAACGGTTGCCCTATAAGGATGGGGAACGGGTGAAGTCCGTGGAAGGGTTAGAGTTGCTGCGGACCCAGTTGGTGCTAGAAATTGATAAGGATGCACCCGGATTGGCGGCAGATATTGAGTTGGTGCCGGTGGAGGATGAGGAGATAGCCTCGGAAGAGGTAGACCCATCCCGGGGCGCGCCAATGCGCTTACAGTTGGTGATTCTGGAGTCGTTGGTAATTCGCCGGGATGTGGTGGCGGATACGACCCAGGGGAGTACCCACACCCGTTTGTTGGTCAAGGATGGGGACCGGATTCCGCCTGGGGCAGTGGTAGCCCGGACAGAGATTCAGTGTAAGGAGTCCGGGGAAATCCGAGGCATCCGCGAAGGGGCTGAAGCGATTCGCCGGGTGTTGGTGGTCCGGGATGATGATGTGATTTTTGTAGACTGCGCGGAAAAACCTACCGTGAAGGTAGGGGGTTTCGTAGTGGAGAATACAGAGATTGCCCCAGGGATGCGGATGCCCGATTCAGGTCAGGTGGTGGAAGTAAGCGCCCTGGAGTCCGATCCGGAGGCGACTGCTTTGGCCCAGGCGAATTACCGGGTGAAGTTCCGGTTAGCCCGACCTTACCGGGTTTCCCCAGGGGCGGTGCTTCATGTAGACGATGGATCCTTGGTGCAGCGGGGGGATAACCTGGTGCTGCTAGTGTTTGAACGCACGAAGACTGGGGATATTATTCAAGGGTTGCCCCGGATTGAGGAGTTGCTGGAGGCTCGTAAGCCGAAGGAGGGCTGCATTTTGGCGGCTCTGCCGGGGGTGGCCCAGGTGGTTTATGGGGATGATGATACGGTCATTTTGAAGGTCGTAGAAGAGGATGGGGCCGTCACCGACTATGAATTAGGCCCAGGCCAGACGTTGCTCGTCAGCGACGGACAGCGGGTGAAGGCAGGGGAAGCCCTGACTGATGGACCGTCGAATCCCCATGAGATTTTGGAGATTTTCTTCAATCTGCCGGGAGAACGGACTTATGAGCATACGCTGATGAGTTTTCAGCAGGTGCAGACATTTTTAGTGAGCGAGGTGCAGTCGGTGTATCTGTCCCAAGGGATTGATATTAGTGATAAGCACATTGAAGTGATTGTGCGTCAGATGACGAACAAGGTGAGAATCGATGATGGCGGGGATACGACGATGCTGCCTGGGGAGTTGATTGAACTGCAACAGGTGGAACGGGTGAATGAGGCGATGTCGATTACCGGCGGTGCGCCTGCGAAATATACACCGCTGTTGTTGGGGATTACTAAGGCGTCGTTGAATACGGATAGCTTTATTAGTGCGGCTTCTTTCCAGGAGACGACTCGGGTGCTAACCGAAGCTGCGATCGAGGGCAAGTCCGACTGGCTGCGCGGCTTGAAGGAGAATGTGATTATCGGACGGCTGATTCCTGCGGGGACAGGGTTTAATGCTTATGAGGATATGATGCTGCTCCCGGATGATAGTGCTTATGAGGGTGTGATCGAGGAGGAAGAAGAGGAGTTTCCCGATGTAGTCCTAGATGACCATACCGCACGAGCCTATCGCAGCGCTGGGATAGAGTTAGAAGAGGAGATTCTCCCCGAGGAAGAGGAGGAAGTGGACGATGAGTTTGCTTTACCGGATTTGGGTTTGAAGGATGATAAAGTGGTGCGATCGCTCGACATTCTAGAAGAAGACTTCGAGGATGATGACGATTTCGATGACGATGATGATATTGAGGATGACTTTGAATAAAGTTGTCCTAGGTTAAAAAATCCAATCCCTCAAATTCCTATTAAAAAAGGGGGATGCTCAGTAAAACTCCCCGATTAGAATCAGATTCTAATCGGGGAGTTTTTTAGGGGAGTAATACGGAATCCGGTAGTTAGGGCTTGCTGAAAAACCACGAAATGCTGATGAGGCAAGGCTTTGAGAAGTCTGACCAGGACACAAAAGACAGGAAAAAGAGGTAAAATTGGAAATTGTTGTGCATCGTTCGAGGGAAAATATATCGAAAATCACAAGACCCCCTGGGGCCAGAAGAAGCCTTTGAACTTCCCTCATGGAGCCAGCTGTGTGCAAAAAATCGGTGGATTGTTCTGTCGAAGCTAATTCCGTGGTCCTTGCTTTGAGTCAGAATATGCCCAAATTCGGGAAACCCCAGGCAGCCTCAGTATGCCCAGCTATGACGCAGGAGATCGCCTCTGTCTTATCGACTTTTTGGCTCGCTTTCCGATTCAACCGAAACTGATGACTGGCGCACCCCAGGATAAATACGAGCAAGCAGCCGATCGCCTCGCGGAAGACCTGTTGTAGTTGTAGCTTTCACCAGGAATTTATGGCACCAAATCTCCAAGAAATATTAGGTTTGGTGCCAGACAGGACAAAGCTTTTAGAATTTTTTACAAGATATCTAAATAAACCTTACCCAAACTCATAGCCCCGATCAACCCAGTAATGCCAGTCTGCGATCGCTTGTTGAGTCTGCGGATCTGCATCGGGAGCCTCTAGCTGAATCAACGATACTGCCAGGAGATCGCCTTGCCAGGTAATCTTCACATACATTTCGCGATCGCACTCATCTTCCGATGCCATACCCACTACTTCTACTATTGTCCCCTTTTTTAGGGGAGAACTGAGCCGCTTACTGATGCAGGTTGCTGTAAATGGAAACTGCATCGTGTCCTGTAAGTAGTAGTACCAGCCCATTGCCTGTTCTTCAGGCCCATAGGCATCCACTACAATTTCCATCGCAATGCGTTCTTCGCGTTCCTCGTCGTGTTCTACTTTTACCATAAAAAAACTTTCAATCGTTGCTAAATTGTACACCCCGATTAAACCTTAAGAGCGGGTCTTTTTGTTTTATTAGCAGCAAGTATTCGTGTATTTTTTTAAAATGGCTAAAGACCCTTTTCTATAAGATTTTCATACCCAATCCGGACTTCAAAAGTCGTCTTTACTCTTGAACCCGCGCAGGCGGGCTACGCTAGCGTCCGTGTTTACCAACCCTTTAGGGGGTGGGTTTTTATAGACCTTTAAATACCGGATTCCGTATCAGCTTAAACCTGGGGAATGTGGGACCCAGATGCGATCGCCTCCTCTCCCCCTCTGTGACAATCCGTGAAATCGCTGGTTCATCCCCCTCCCCATCCCTAATTCCGAGAAGTCGGATTCGGCTGATTCATCTCCTCCAAAATAATCTCTTGATTAATCAAAGCCTGAGAATGAGTCGGATTCAACTCCAACGCTTTTTGCGTCGCCGCTAAAGCATCCCCATACTCTTCTAAAAATCGTAAAGCAATACCTTTCCCTGCCCAAAAATCAGCATTCTCAGCATTAATTTGGATCGCCCTTTCGTAGGTAGTGACGGCTTCTCCATAGCGGCGCAGTGCCATCAGTCCGAGGGCGCGATTATAGAGGGCGGGGGCAGATTCGGGAGCCATTCCTAGGGCGCTGTCGGCGGAGGCGACTGCTTCGGTATAGCGTTCTAAGCGATAGAGGACGGCGCTCTGATTTACCCAAATATCCGCCATTGTGGGCCGATCGCCTACGTTGGCATCCCCTCTCAAGGCCCGATTGTACGCATCCACCGCTTCGTCATATCGGCCTAATCCGGTGAGAATTCGCCCTTGGTTGAACCAAGCTAAGGATGAGCCCGGGGAGACAGCGATCGCCCTTTCCGTAGCGGCTAACGCTTCTTGTTCTCGGTTCAAATGCCACAGGGGAACGCTGCGATTACTCCAAGCATCGGCTAACTGGGGATTCAGCCCGATCGCCTTATTAGAAGCCGCCAGAGCTTCTTCATAATTGGACAGTCCCGTGAGCGCATTGGCTAACTGCACCCAGGCATAAGCGGGTCCCAAGTCGCCCCAGTTGCCATCTCCCTCCTGTAGTGCCATTTCACAAGCCGCTTTTGCCGGTTCATAGCTGCCCAATCGGTTCAAGTTGGCGCATTGATGCAGCAAGGTAAAGGAAGATGTGGGATTGATTTTAACCGCCCATTGGAAGGAGAGTTGCGCTTCGGGATGTCTACCGAGGATGCCGAGGATAATGCCTTGTTCTGTCCAGGAGATAGCATCATTGGGTTCCAATCCCAAGGCGCGATCGTAGGCGGCTAAGGCTTCGTCATAGCGTCGTTGGGATTTGAGCAGTCTGGCTTTATTCGCCCAGGCGATCGCGGGGTTGAGGGTTCCCCAATTTTGATTGACTTGCAAGGCGCGATCGCAAGCCGTCAGTGCTTCTGTACCTTGTCCCAGTTCGACAAGAATAGCACATCGTCCCGCCAAGGCGATGGAATAATTAGGATTAATTTTAATCGCCCATTCGTAGGAAGTGAGAGCTTCTTCAATTTGACCCGAACGACTCAAGGCGACCCCGCGATGATACCAGGCGACGGCAGGGGATTGGTTTTCCCAGTTGTTATCCATGCGTAAGGCGGTGTCACAGGAGGCGACTGCCTCTTCATATTGACTCAGTTCGACTGCCCCGGAACAGCGTTTCGTGAGTAACAGGGAATTGTTGGGGTCACGTTCAATGGCTTGGTTGTAGGAGGCAACGGCTTCGGCGTACTGGGTTAAGGCAAATAAGGCATCAGCGCGATCGCTCCAAACGAGGGGGTCATTGGTATTTAAGGCGATCGCGCTATCACAGGCGGCAACTGCTTCCTCATATTGCGCTTGTTCCAGCAAGGTGCGACATAACCCCGCCCAATGGGAAAAATCCTCTAACCCTTCCTGTGCCAGTACCCGATAGTTGCCGCTTTCCACCCCCATCCCAACCATCATCAATAGAACCGATACTCCGATTTTGACTGAATTGCTTCCGGTTTCTCCAACTCTTCTCAAAGTCCCTCTCCTTGGAAAGGAGAGGGATTTAGGGTGAGGTCCATCTTCAAAATCCCTCTTTTTTCCAAACTGTTTAGGCATTAATTTTCTCCTTTACTTTCTTCTTCAATTACAGCGATTTTCGATGCCATTTGGCATAATTGCATTACACAAATAAACCTGAGTCAAATCTACCCCTTCTAAATTTGCTCCGGTCAAATTCGCCCCGCCTAGATTTGCTCCGGTTAAATTCGCTCCACTTAAGTTAGCATTTTGCAGGTTTGCCCCAAACAGATGGGCGCTTTCCAGATTTGCCAGACTTAAATCGGCTCCCTGCAAATTGGCATTCGCCAATCTCGCCCCTTTTAAATTAATCCCGCTTAAATTAGCTTCTACCAAATTTGCCTCGGTTAAATCTTGGTTTTCCGCTCCCTGTTGGAGCAGGTTTAAAATAAACAGCCATTGACTTTCAATAACTGTTTCTTCAGTGATTTTAATATCCCGTAGATTGGCATTTCCTAAATTTGCTCCCAAGAGATTGACATTTCCTAAATTAGACTGTTCTAAATTAGCCGCGAATAAATTACTATTTCTAAGATTCGCTCCTTGAAAATTAACCTGACTCAAATCAGCCTGAGTTAGATTAGTTCCCAATAAAATGCTATGGCGTAAATCAGCCCCATGCAGATTTGCCCCAACCAGAGTAGCTGAAGTGAAATCGGCATAATGGAGATAAGACTCAGTTAAATTAACTCCCGTCAGATTCGCCCGTTCTAAATTAGACATAAAGAAGGAAGCACCCTCAAGGTTAGCACCCTCCAGATTGATATCCTGAAAATTCATTGCTTCGAGATTGGCACCCGATAAGTCACTTCCAGCAAGGGTTTGACTGGCTAAAGGTTGATTAACAACGGTCCAAATAAATTGCCATTTACTATCGAGGATTGTTTCATTATTTAGGATAGTTTTTTTAAAATTAGTTCTAAATAATTTAGCTTCTTCTAAGTTTGCGCTAGTGAGATTAGCCCCTTCTAAATTAGCATTTTCTAAGTTAACTTTTTTTAAATTAGCCCCGGATAAGTTAGCATTTTTGAGATTGGCATTTTTAAAATTTGCTTCTTCTAAATTAGCGAGAGGGAGAGAGGCTTCTTGTAAGTCGGCATTTTCTAAATTAGCTTTTTTTAAATTAGCAAGTTCTAAATTAGCGGAGTTTAGATTAGTGCCTAAGAGTTCGGCATTTTCTAAATTTGCTTGATGGAGGTTAGCTCTAAATAAGGTGGCCCCGTTGAATTTGGCTTTTTCTAAATCCGCTTGTTCTAGGTTGGCGCTGCCCAGGGTAGCATTACTCAAATCCGCTTGAAACATCCGCGATCGCGACAAGTTAGCCCCATCGAGTTTTGCGCCTCTGAGATTCGTTAATCTTAGGTTAGAGTCGGACATATCCCCACCTTGGAGTTCCGCCCCCATCAGGTTTGCTTCTTGGAGGTTGCAGCGGGTACATTGACGGGTTTCTTGCAATTTAGTAACATCCGAACCCCGGGCGGCTAAGACGGGAGTTGGGAGGGAAATCAGGGAAAATAAGGACCAATGACCAATCACCAATGACCAATAACAAAAGAGGGGAATGGCGGGGCGGGATTTTTTCCTATTCATTAGTTTTTCTGGGTGTAATACCAAATTCCTGATGTAGGGGTTTGGTTTCCAAACCCTCTTCGGTGATGTAGGGGTTTGGTTTCCTTTCTCCTTTTAGATAAGAACGACTGAAGTGATTACTACGAACATGAAGAGAACTTCCCCTTTTAGATAAGAACAACTGAAGTCGTTACTACGAACATGAAGAGAACTTCCCTACGAGAGAAACATGACATAAGACCCATTTAATTAAATTGGGGAGGCAGTTCTGCTGGCGCAAGGGGTTGAGTCTCAAAGAACTTGGGACCCGGTTCTTTAACGGGTTCTTCGGCTGCATCCGGAGTACCTTCGGGGGTTCCTCCTGGGGCGGATGGATCAACAACGCCACCGGGGAGATTTGCCCCAGGAACTGGGAGTTCTAAGGGTGCGGGGGGAGGAGGATCATCGCCGCCTGGAGTGGGGGGTGCGGGAATGACCAAGGCGGCGTCTGGAGTCCCGGGTGCGGGGGAAGCTGCCGGGTCACCGTTTGCGCCTGGGGCGGTAGCGGTGGTGGGCACCATTGCCGGGGCTTGTGGAATTGCCGGGGGTGGCGGAACCTCGACGGTTTCTGGGGGTGGCGGGGGCGCTAAAGTTTCGATAATCACCGATCGCTGTTGTTGGTTGCCCTCTTCATCGGTGACAGACAGAGTAATGGTTTCACTGCCCGGTTGTTGACTCACGGGATAAGGCATTCTCCCTTCTGGGGGGACCGTTCCCGGGGCGGGTAGCAGTTCAACTTTCATCCCGTTCCCCCCTTCTACTTTCCAGGAAATCATCAGGGAATTTTGTTGGGGATTGGCCTGCCGCACCAATTTTGGGGGTGCGGGTTGTCCATTAAAGGTAAATTCCATAATCCGCGTCGGAATCTTTTGGGCCAGAATTTTAAGGGTATTAGTGCGGCTGGTTTCTAATTGTTCCGGTTGTCCTTTTTTGGGGATAACAGTTAGGTGAAAAATATAGTCCCCGGGTTGAATGGCATCGGTGGGAACATTAGTACAAATCACTTGGAGATTGGCGGGGTTTTTTCCACAAAATCTCCGCAACTCTTCGGGAATTCCATTGGCAAAATTATAGCGCTTTTCTACACTTTTAACAGTTCCATCTGCACCCAATCCAAGCAAGTTGATTTGTTGAATCTGATCCGGATGAGAAAGCGTCCAATTTAACAGAATTCGCTTACTCTCGGTGGCAGGGATACCAGATTTTATGGAGTTTGCAAGGGGTAACAAACTCTCTTGGTAGACCGGTTGAGTAGAGGAAAATTCTTCAATTTTGGGTTTAGGAAGAGGTAAAATCCGAATGGGGTTCGTGCGGATAGTTTGCGTCTCTGCCTTGGGATTAATCGGAATAGCAGTTATTTCAAATACATAATCCCCCTCCTCCCTGGCGTCAGTCCAAACATTGCGGCAAACCAGTTGTTCCCCTTGGGTACAAAACCGATCTAGGGCATTAGGCAAACCCGGGGTAAATTCGTAAACAAAGGGTCCACTTTTGACCAGTCCATCGGGAGAAAAACCCACCACTGTTAAGGTTTTGAGGTGATTCGGGTTGGCAATCGTCCAATTCAGGCGGATGGCTTCATTATTCAGTTCTTGATAAGAATTGCTTTCCGGGGAAAATTGTACGACTTGCGATCGCACCGGCGGGCGAGTTATCAGCCACCAAATCAGAAAAATTAGGGCGGCAATACTGGCTGACATGAGGATGACGATGGGCAAAAATTGCCACCAGGGACGCGGTTCCCAAAATAAAGAAGCTTGAAAGCGATCGCTCATTAAGGGGAACCGCTGAAGGTCTTCGAGTTCAATGCTGAAATTAATCATTCGCCCGAAGAAAGGCCGCCATCCCTTGGTCGGTTTCACCGAAACCCCGACGGTAACGGAGGTTCCAGGTAAAAGTCGGACTACGGGAGGGGTAATCATATAAGTACAGATGTCCTCCTCATCGGTACTTTTGGCATGGATGGCAACCTCGCGGATGACATTGCCCTGATTAGACAAGCGCAGTTCAAACAGTCCCGCCTCATGCTTAATTTTGGCTACCAGGGAAAGCAGTTCTACGGTGACCAGATGGAGGGAGGCAATCTGGAGATAAACGACATCCAGGAGGGCGAGGTCGGGATAGTTAGCGGAGTAAGCCCGGATCGTGGGGGCATACACTCCGGCCCAAGTATCGAGAGGAGGGCTGATAAACAGCAGGATTTGACCGACATCACCAGGATTGAGTTCGAGACCTTCCTGGGAGGTTACCATGCCCGATTGTTGGAATCCTTCGGGATAGATGATCGTAAACCACCGAGATTCCAAGTCCGGACAGGTCAGAAAAAAGCGGTCTACCCGGTCGGAACGGTTATGAACCGTGACCTGGATTTCCAGGGGTTGTCCTGGTGACAGGAGGGCGGGGGAAACGGAACTGGTGGGAGGTTGGAGGATAAAGGTTGGGTCACTGACGGTCCGCGCTTCTTGAATGAAGGGCATGACCTGTAGTCGAACCTTCTGGTCAATGGGGGTTTGTTCGGGGTAATGTTGGGGCGCATCAATGACCAGGGTATAGTCATAGGTTCCGGGGATGGCATCTACGGGAATCTGCACCTGAAAGACGATTTCACTGGCTTGTCCGGGACTTAAAGCTAGTCGTTCCCGAGGACAAACGAACCACTGATGAACGGGTTGCGAAGTTTCTGCGATGAAAACATCAATGATGGCACTGACGGAACCTTGATTGGTGATGGTTGCGGTCAGTTCTAAGACTTCTCCAGCGGTAACTAAAGCAACGCCTGCGGGATTGAGGATAATCCCAATCGGACGAATCATCAGGCGATCGCCGTTATTCTCTTCAAATCCATTGATGATCTGCCCCGATTTGGGGGTATAACCTTGCATGACCATTGTTCTGCTCCTCTTAATCCCTCTATTGGCCTGAAATAGTGAGTCTAATTACCGCCTTGCTCCACCCCCATCTTCTAAATCACATCCCAAGTTAGGTAATCGTGGATGAGATTCTACCCGGACCTCTTGTGTATCATCAGTACCTGCCGCGATGAGCAGATGGTCATTAACTACTTTGATATCGACGCTCTTCCAGTTTCTATTTTTGGCCTGGATAATTTGCTCTCCCTGGGGTTGGGCACGGCTGCCATCGGTGTTAAGCGGCCATAACATGACTCTGCCATCATCGCCGCCACTGACCAGGTAACAGCCATCTTCGCTCAAGGCGACCGATCGCACAGGTTGGCCGTTGTGAGCGTCATCCCATTGTTCGATTCTTTGGCAATCTGCACCCCCGTTCAAACAGGCCGGCTGCATATTCCATACCGTAATATACCCGTGAGTATCAGCAGTCACCAGCAGGTTGGGATTGAACTCCGCCGTATCTAGACTGTTAATATAAGCATCCTTTCCTCCTTCCCGGTATGGCACAACCGTTTCGGTATTCTCTGGCCAATTCCACAACACCAACTGATTCAACTGCCCCGCCACGGCTAACGTGCGATCATCATTACCCACAAATTTCAGGGCATACACGGCGAAGTTAAATTGTTTGATCAGGTTGGGTGCGATCGCCTCGGAAGTTGCCCCCGAGCGTTCCACGTCTCTCAAGTCCCATTGTAAGACCGCCCCACTGCCATGACCGCTAAATAAGGAGCGAGAATCCTGGGTAAATTCTAAGGCAAATACCCGGTTATCTTTTTGATAGACAAAGGACTGAAATGGGTCTGATCGGTTATCGGTTAAATTCCAGAGATTAATTTCCCCATTTTCTAATCCAGTTGCCACCCAATTATTGTTGACCGGGCGAAACTCAACAACCCTCACCGCTTTTTCGCCCGTAGGGGCAATTGACCAATCGCCCTGCTTTTGAAAGGAACGAGTCAGCCATGGCCAGAATTGATTCCTTTTATTGGGGAATTTCCGCAGTTCTGGGTTGACGATGGGGTTAAAAAATCCCTGGATATTCCATTCGATGAGGGTTTGGTCATTGGAACCGCTCATGAGTCTTTCCCCCACCCCATTAAATTTTACGGTGTTGACGGGTTGATGATGTCCAAAAAAGGGATTTCTGGGATTGAGCCAGGATAACCACCAGAGAAGATAAAGGAGGAAGAGTCCGCCTAAGAGTTGTAACGCTAGGGGGAGGACCGGTTTAACCACTAATTCTAGGGTTTGACGTTCATTGCGGGTATCCACCCGGCGATCGGACCAAATCCCCGTCAATTCTAAGAGAAGTTTACGATTTCTGCCGAACCAGGGCCGCTTTTTACGGGCAGTTAATAGGAATTCGACTGTTTCTTCTGGGGCGATCGCACTCGCTTCGGGGATGAGGGTTAAGTCGCATTCCGGGGGGTTGTCTCCGGCAAGTTCTACGGTTGCTTCCTGGTTTAAATTGCTGGCATTTGTGGCTTCGAGGCTGTAGATAACCGGGGGAGACTGCCAAAATTTCCAAGCTCGTTTATGGGGAATGGTTAGTTTTTTAGGAGTGGCATTCAAGTCTAGAAACCCCATTGGCATCAGTTCCAGAGTGCCGCTGACTTCAGAGGCAGGGCCATTATTATGGGTGGCTTCAATGATGAACAGATAAGCTTGACTCGGAGCTATCGCACCAAAGGGGGGTTGATAGGTAAAGGTGGTTTCGACCGATTTACCCGGAGGCACTTGTAACCGTCGTTCCCCGGAAAGGGGGAGCCATCTGGGGTCGATCGCCTTCTCCGTAAGCAGAGCATTGCTCAGGAGTTGACCCGGGTTATAAACCCGCACCGGCACTTCGAGGCGACTCCCGGGATTGATTTGAAATTGTTTAACCGGGAGTTCCAGTTGCAACAGCGTCGCGCCCGTCCCCCGTTCGACGACTAAACGTAGAATTTCCCGGGCTTCATCCGGCAGTTCCATCGAAAAGACACGCACTCGGATATTCATCATGCCCACAAATCCCGGAACAGGGGTATCCAGAATAGAGACATGAAACCGCGTGGCCGCACCCGGGGGTTTTTTGCTGCTGGCAGTGGGGGAGATGTTGTACCAGTCGCCATTACGATTGACGGCAGCACCTGCGGCAATGAGTTCGACTTGGAAGCTGGCAAAGCGATCGCTGCCATTCACGACCGTGACTTCAAACGAGACGGGTACTCCTCCGGGTTCAAAATGGAGTTCTTTCGTTGAGACAATTGTATTAATTACTGTAGTTGCCATACTCTTGCTTTTGTCTCTTAATAATATAAATTACAAGCCAAACAAAGTTGACATTCGGTTGCGAATCCACCCTAAAGGGTTTTGATTGAATCCTTCTTCATCATCCAATAAACCCATTTTTTGTAGCAGTTCTTTTCTCGATTCTAGTTCAGCTTTGTGTTCATGCAAAGCTTGGGCAATTTGTTCGGCCAAATCTTTGTAATTTCTTAAGAGCTTTTGCAACCCTTCGCGATCGAGCACAAATAAAACCGTATCTTCTCGGGTGCGAACCGTCGCCGTTCGGGGAATTCCTAGCAGTAAGGAAAGTTCACCAAAAAAAGTACCCACACCTAAATTAGTGAGAAATTTATCAATTTTTTCCACAAAAATTTCCACTGACCCTTCCAGAATAATATAAAAGGCATCTCCCGGTTCATCTTCTCGGCAAACATATTCCCCAGGATACAAAATTTTACGATATCCCATCTCAATTAACTGTTGAATTTCGGCATTGCTGAAACTGTGAAAATAAGAGACTTTTTTTAATAATTCGGCAATATCTATTTTTTTAAATTCTTCAGCTTTACTGCGAGTCCGCTTAGATTTAACCAGCAATTGTTCAAAGTAGTTGCTGTCGCTCATCTGCGTTAATAGCATGGCTTTTTTAGCTTTGTCAGTCTCGGTTTGTAGTAAACTTAACTGGTCTTTAAACCCTTGCTCACGGGCATAAATTTTGTTCGCCATATCTTGAAAGATCCGGGCCAATTCACCTACTTCATCAGAACGGTTGGTGACCTTAGTCAAACTGTTGGGGTCAAAATTGCCTAATTCGATATCATAGGCGGTGGCACTGAGTCGTAAGAGGGGTTGAATCAACCATTTGGCGATCGCAATCCCTAAGAGGGTCGCCACCACCAATGCGGCGAGTGAAAGGACAACCGTATTGCGAGTATTTTCATAGATATACCCCATAAAATCTGATTCTGGGACGATCGCCACCACCAGCCAATCTAGACCCCTTGCATTCTGGATAGGATTCACCGCCACCAGTTGCATTTTGCCATTCAGGGAAAATTTAAAATTCTCCGGAGTCTGAATACTATCGAGATTGTTATATCGTGCTAATAATTCCCGTGCAGTGCCTTGAATTGTCGGATTGACACTATCAACCGCTAACAGTCGGTTTGGATTTTCAGGAGAGTCTGTTTGTCCGGCTTCCCCTTCAACTAACAGATTTTCAACCACCGAACTCGCTACAATAGTTCCTGAGCGTTCTACAATAAAAGCGGCCCCGGCGGGAGAAATTTCTAAATTGTTTAAAAAGTCACTCAATTGACCCAGGGAAATATTAATAGCAAACACCCCTTCCAGGTTTCCCCCAGGCTGATAAACGGGCGCAACGGCTGTAATTCCTAGGACATCTTGGGACTGAAACTTATAGATAGGACTCCAGGTGATTTGACCCAAGGTTTTGGCCTTCTGATACCAGGGTCGCACGCGCGGATCGTACTCCCCAACGCTAATTTCACCGAGTCGATTCCCTTGCTTATCCAGTTCATAAGTTCTGCGGGAGGAACCCGACTCCTCCTGACGAATCCGCAGCACTCGTTTGCCATCCTCTAGTAAATTAATTCCCACAAACTCTCCAGCTTCATTTCCATAATAAGAATAAATGATGGAATCATCCCAAAGCATTTGGTGCCAAAAGTAGCGTTCTAATTGTCCAAAGTCTTCTACATTTAAGTTGTCACTGCCAATAGCAGCTAAGGTCAACTCATGGAAAACTTGGGGTTGTTTCATATAGGTTAAGACTTCGGATTCAATGCGATGGCTGACTTCGCCGCTTAACTTGCGAACTAGCATCTCAACCGACTGCCGTCCACTGCGAAACGAGAGCCATCCGGTTACACCGACGGCGACAAAAATTGGAAAAACGATTAGGGCCGGTAGAACTTTGCGGATTGAAACCATCTTTTTTCCCCTTATCTAGTCGGGTTCTCATGGGTCAAGTGTCATTTACCCTATGTGGTTTGTCATTTGTCATTTAAGGACTAAGGACCAATGACCAACAACAAATCCACATATCAAATTGAATCGGGGAGTTGGGTTAGTGGGAATTCCTGGGCTTTTTGTAATTGGGTAAGTTTCCGACGGGTGCGGGCATAATGTAAAATATTAATGCCCATTTCCTGGGCCGTACGGATGGTTTCTCTCCCTAATGAGAGATTGGGATCTAATCCCCAAGCCGCGGATAAGTTCCCGATGAAAATTATGATTCCTCCCCCAGCTAATATTTTCAAGGTTTGTCCATTGACTGTCGGTAAGGCTGAAAATAGAAAAGGTTGAGTTCTCAGGGGGTGATTCCTGCTGAGGTTATCCAAGTCTTCTAAAGGGATTCCTAAGTCTCGGGCGAATTTTTTAAAAGCGGAAGATAGAGTATTAATTTCTTCGCTCAAGGCGCTTTTAATCGAGATTAATTCTTCTTCTAGGGATTTTTTAAGTTCGAGTTGATTCACCAATTGTTCATTCCGAGAAGCAGAAGCGGTTTTGCCCGGGAATTCGTTGGGTTCTTTGGGAACACTCAGACTGATTTCCAGCCGAGAAATTGCCTCTTGTAATTGATGCTGCAATCCAATTAATTCCTCAACTTTTGTCCCCTTAATCGATGCCTCTACCAACAGCACTCCTCCCATTTCTATATACTGCCCTAAAAGGTCAAATTCTCCGGGAGTCAGAGAGAGAGAGGGTTGGGTTTTAAAATACAAGACATCGTAGGTAATTAAGTCATTAATCTCCGAGGATGACTGCAAGGTAAATTGTCCGATTTCATTTAACCCTTGCCAAACGGGATAAAGACCTGCGATCGCCTGACTCAGATAAGCCAAATTAGCATAAATCTGAGCATCTTCTGGAGTATTTTTAACCACTTGTGCCAACCGGACCACCGCCTGGGTTCGCGTATTTGCTTGGGGTCGATACCGTAAATCTAACTGATTCACCCCAGGAAACCAAGCCTCTAAAGCGATAGAAAATTCCACCTCTCCCGGTTGCAATAAAATTCGACAAAGTTCCACCTCCCACTCGGCTGGGGGGCTATTTTTTTCATCAATTCTAAAAGATTCGGTAACAATATCTGAAGTACCATTTTCCTCCCGCACCAATCCATCCGGATCTACATAACTGACGACGAGATAAACCATCAACGGTTTTCCCATCAGCGCGGTAGAAGTAATCCGAAAATCAATCGGTTCGGGAATCACAACCAAATTCCCAAACAAATCAATGGCAATTCCCGGCTGAATTTGCACCCATCGTTTATCTCGATATGCTGAGGGAATATCATTAGGTGGGTCAATTAACCGCACCCCCATATCACTGACAATTCCCGGTTGATTTAAGGATTGAAAATGAGCATTTTGGCGATGACGGTGGTAGTCATGAGCCAAGCGCCATCGTTCGGCATCAATTAACAGTCCATCGCTCACGTGTAGCCGATTTAAAGGTTTGATATTGGGAGGGAGCCAAGGGAGTGTCATGTTAGGAATTCACCAGATTAAGGGTTAGAATAAGCAGTTGGGCCTCTAAATTAGGCCGGAATCTTACCCCCATTGCCTCTGTAGGGGCGATTCGAGAATCGCCGGACAATTAATTGATAACCGATTTAAATGTCTGTAGGGGCGATTCGAGAAAGGGAATTAATGGGATTGATATACAAATCATAAGTACAAAATGCTGGTTTTTCTTGTTCAATAATTTTCCGAACCAGTCTCTCATCAATTTGGTTGGGATAGTCGGGTCGCAGTTTGACAATAAAATGATAGGGTTGTCCACCCCCGATGCTCGTATCTTCTCCCAAGCGACTTCTTCCGATTACTAATCCCTGGGTGAAAACTTCCTGAATACTAATATGTTTTTCATCTTCTGGAAGATGGTCATCCAGGGGCAAATTGGTATAAAGATAGAGATAAAAGCGCAATCCCCGACGAGTGCCGCGCCAACGATAGAGTTCGATCGCATACCGGATTAAATAGCGCTGTTGGGTCAGACTCAGATGGGGGTCAATTTCCCACCCTACCCAGTACGCCAAAAAGGGTAATAAGCTTTCCGGGGCCATGAGGGGGTCAACATAAGCCCAAATTGCATCCATGGCCTGAACCGTCGGTTCAAAACTCTGCTCAAAAATAGAGAGCAATCGACCGATGAAGTCTACTTCCTGGTAGAGTTCGGGTAAAAATTCCAGGTAGAGACTCCGGGGACGCAAGTAGAGGCTGAAGGCAGCGGAATCATGATGTTCTTGGGTCCGATTTTCTTCGATGCAAGAGACGCCAAAGCGGCCCTGAAAATCCAAAAGAGCCGGATTGGTACTGACAATCTCTGGGCTCTCGAAGAAGTTGGGGGGAACGTTGAAGTAGAGGACCGCTTCCATCTTGCCTCCCGGAGGCAGTTCGTGACCTTCGGTTCCCAGTTGACACCACTCAGGGGGAAAATTGCCCGTCACGGTAGCATTGACTTGGAGGGTGCGATCGCCAATATTTTCTAGCTTGACCAGAATTTCGCTGGGTTCTCCCGGATGCAACAGGAGGTCACACCGATTTCTGAGGGGTGGCAAGGCACTCCTGAGCGATCGCCCCCCTTCGGCAATCTCCACGGCTTCATGCCACCGTCCCACCGGCTGAGTCGGTGCTTCTGGCACTTGCATGGGCAGCAATTGCAGTTTTAGTGGGAGTAGGTCACGGGCTTGAGTCATGAGGGTTAAACTACGGATTGCACGGATTTTCACTGAGCTTAGATGACGCTGATGGTATGCCCCGATCGCAGGGTATCATTGCGCCAGGAACAGACTAAACCCAAGGGACCGGGGTTGATTACCGGGTCTCGGGGGAGACTTCGCACCCACACCCCATTGCGGCGGCGCAGTTCAAAGAGTTGGACGGAACCTAGATAGAGAACGCCGGGAATGTTTTGCAAGATAGTCACAATATCTGAGGGATAGACAGGCCGTCCAAAGGGCCATCCTGTCCTCTCGGGTCCCCCAGTCAGGGGATTCAGGAAGCGATAGAGGGCGACTTGCATAGAAAAGATGATTTGCTGTTGGGCGCTAGGGTTTTTATATTCCGGTTTGAGGGCAACTTCTGTCTGCACGGATACTCCCATATAGTCGGGTTGGTTGCATTGGACCTGAACCCCCAGCAAGCGGCGATCGTCCAGATAGGTCAAGACGCGATTGACGAGGACTGGGGAAATATTAAACAAGTCTGGCTCAATGCCTTCCCCACGTTCAATGCTCAGGGTGTCCGGGTTGGGAACTAAGAGCATCCGCACGATGCCCGCTTCGGATTTGTGGGTGGGGGGTAAGCAGAGGGTCCGGGCAACTGCGCCTTGTCCCGCTTCCAGAGTGAGGGTTTCAAAGTCTTCGACCGTCACCGCGCGATCGCGGGTGCGGAGCATTCGCGGGGCGCGGATCACCGCTTCATCCAGGGATTCACTATCGGCCCCCCCTCGTCCCGGCAGATGGTTAATTACTGCGGCAACGTAAGGTACGGCTGATTTGACAATTTGAATGGTTCCAGCTTGAACGTTGCCTCGCAGTCCGCCTCCGGTCCGGTAGCTGACCATCTGAAGATTCGCCCCTCGGGGGGGAACTGCTCCATATTGTCGTTCCATTGACTCAATTCCAGAGGCGGTCATGGGTTCAAAGGCATTGCGATCGCCCGGGCGGCCATTGGCTAAGGTCAAGGAACTCGGACGCGCCCCCTGTTCCGACGCCCGCCAAGCCATTTTTTCCCGCAGTTGAGTCGGTTCGCGGATCAGGGGTCCGAATTGGACTTTTCCGGTGAGGGAATCCAGAGTGTAATGCAGGTCTTCCGGCCCCGAGGTAGAAAAATCATTGACTTCTTGCCAAATTTGGGGTAGCGCTCCGATGGGAGTGACCAGGATATATTCCTCTTCTCTTCGGGGCAGTACCGGCACCCCCTGGATCTGAAAGGTTTGTCCAGGATTGCCATCGCTTTCGCCCAGGATTTCATTGCGAATCAGGGTACTTTGAGAAGCGGTGACACTAGCGCCAATAGACCGAACACTTAACCCGACGATTCGGGGCGATCGCGTATATCCCGCTTGATAGGTTCCCGGTTGGGTATAAATGCAGCGGATCCATCGACCTTGATAGGTAAAAAAGTGCGTCACCGGCCAAGTTTTGGGCGTATGCAGCACCACATCAGCCCCCGAAAGGGGGTCGCCCCCTTGGCGGACGATTTCGCTAAAACTGAATCCTTGGGTTTGATCGTCTGATTCACGCAGGAGAATGGGTTGCCACTTTTCCCCATTCCACCCTTCCCACCGTCGGGGAGCCATATCAGGGTTAATGCCGGTGGAGGTAGCGGCTTCCCCTTTCAAGGTAAGGGCGATAACATTTCCTTCGATGAGCGCTTCGGAATCGAAGACGAGGTAAAAGCAATTCCCCGGTTCTGGGGTATCGTCAAAAAATGGCAACTCTAACCCTTGCCACTCCCCGGTACGTTCCATCCGCCAAGACCCCACGAAGCGATCGCGCAAAATCTGCGGTTCCTGTTCCGCAGAAGGGGCCGTGAGCAAATGCCGGATTCGAGGTTTACCCACTGCTACCGGCGCATCGGTACTAAATACGATCGCCTCTTCCTCTTCCGTCCGCACCGTCGCTACCTCCGTCCCTGCCGGAATCGTATAATTTTCCGGTAAGGAGGCACTCATATAAAACGTGACCTCAGTTTTAGCCGGAGTCGGTGGACGTAAGCGCACCCCCAATAACTCCAAAAACGTCACATAATTGCGACGCGGTACCTGATTAAACCGGACCAACATTTGGTCCGTCATCCAGGCAAAAAGTTCCACCAGGGTTACCCCAGGGTCACTGGGATTATAATTTGTCCATTCCGGACAGTATCGGGGAATTCGTAATAGGCATTCATCCACCAAGTCCTGAAACTTGCGATCGTCTAAATCTGATTTAGGTAAATTCGGTAAAAAATCAAAGTCCATAAGGGTTGTTTTTTATTTGTCATTTGTGGTTGGGGTTGGTCATTTATCATTTTCGGTTGGGGGTTTGTCATTTATCATTTGTGCTTTGCTGGTCCTGATTATTCAGAAATACAAATAACAAACAACCCATGAAAAATGACCCAATGACCCCTTTAAGATGACGGCATTAAATAAAAGGGATAGACCAGGCTGCGAGACTCGTAACTGTCTGTGAGACGATATTCAATCCGCACTTCAACTCGACCTCGCACGGGATCCGGTTCCGTATAAATTCCCTCAATGATAATCCTCGGTTCCCACAATTCCAGAGCTTCCTCAATGTACACGCGGATGAGTAAGAGGGTTTGAGTATTCATCGGCGCAAATACCAACTCCGACAGCCGCGACCCAAAATTAGGGCGGTAAACGCGCTCTCCCAATTTGGTATTGAGGATAATCCGAATCGATTCCTCCACATTACGGACATCTGAACTCAGTTGCATTTTGCCCTGGACATTAATCCGTAACGGGAATGAGCATCCCGTACCGATGTAATCCCGAGGCTGTTGGGGGTTGTAATCGTTTGCCATGAAACAGTTAGCCCACAGACTTTAGTCGCTAGTTTACTAAAGGCTGCGGGCTTAGGAATATTCGCCAAAAGTCGAGTGTAGTGGACTTGGGACAGAATTTCTGGGCGTTTTGGCCTTTTTTACGGAGGTCCAACTAACACCGTCACCCCGGTGGCAATGACAGGTAACGCCAAGGGAACTGGTACGGGTGCCGGGACGCTCATTCCTACAGCCATGGTCATCATATGCGCCACGGGACGCCCCATTGCCAACACCGTAACCGAAGCTGGCATTACCAAGGTCCCGACTGCCATCGGTGCTCCGGCAACCGCATCCCCCATACAAGCAATGGGACGACCCATTACTAAAACCGTGGGTGCTCCTGGCCCTACAATGGGACTCCCACCGGCTAAATCTCCTAATACTGCTACCGGAAACATGATTTTCCTCTGATTATGGCCTGGATCATTGTAGTCCCCATTTTCAACTCCCTCACCAGCGACTGACTATTAGCCATAAGTCGCATTCTCCAGGGTCTCAACAATTGAGGCGAATCAGGGGTGCTAAAATCCCGGCAGTGGCACCGGCGGTCACTTGGAATGAGGCACCGGAGGTAATACTGGCTGAAGCCCCACTGGTCAAACTCACCGAACCGGCTGCGGTTCCACTTAAGGACCCACCAGCTTGCAAGCCCAAGGTACCCCCCGCTTGAGCCGTCAGAGAGGCCCCGGCTTTAATCCCGACTTGCAACGCCGACTGGACATTGACTTGAGTTGCGCCACTAATGTCAACTTTAAGTGGGGATTTAATCTCGATTCCGGTGGTTCCCACGACTTCCACTTTAGGGCTATTAATCTTAATCCCTGCATTGGATATTTCAATGCTACTTGGGCCAACTTTCAGCAAGATTTTAGTGGTGCCGGTAACTTGAATTTCCCCGGCATCGACTTTAAGGGTGCGGGTTTTTCCCGAGCTCCCCGTTTTCACGTTCATATCCCCGACGGAGGTCACATCTATTTTTTTACTGCCCTTATCATCCATTAAGACGGTATGACCACCGGTGGTTTTGGTTTCTAGTTTTTTATTTTTATCATCTAACAAAAGATAATGAGAACCGTTGGTTTTCATTTCTATCTTTTTATCTGTGTCATTCAGATGCAGTTTATGTTTATCTCCCTCAACGGTCTCGATATAAATCCCTTTTTTACTGCTGCCTTTATCTTCTTCAACAAATTGCAATTTATGCCCGAGACGAGTTTTAATGGTTCTTAAACGTACTTTCCCATTCGCCACGGATTCGGCCACTTTTTCCGGGGGTTTATCTTTGCCATTCCACAGGCCCCCGATGATATAAGGTCGATGAATATCTCCATGTTCAAAGGCAACCAGCACTTCATCATTAATTTCTGGTAAGCAGTCAAATCCGCGATCGGGTCCGCCCCCGATCGCCACCACCCGGGCCCAATTACTTTCATGTTCTTCCGTCAGGGTGGGAAATTTCACCCGCACTCGTGCTAGTCCGTCCGGGTCGTTATTATTAGATACCACTCCCACCATCATGGTTTGACCCGGTTCTAGGCGAGTTTCCGAGGCTACGGTGGTGGAAATATCATCTGATCGCAATCCTCGGACACTAAATTCTGTGGTATAAATCCCATCTTGATATAGGTGTCGGGCTTCGGTAATATAGTATTTTCCGCTATATTTTCCCATGTCGGCAAATTGGACCACTTTGCCGGTGCGAATGTCGGGATTCCCTTCGGCTACGGCATCGGCCTGTACAAATTCGCCGCCTAATTCATTGCACAAGGACTGGGCGATCGTATCGGCTTCTTTATTACTAAAAACTGGCTTATCAACTACTATCATGGTGGCTTGAGAGGGTTGTCCACTAAAAGCAGAACTGGTCTTTTTACCCTCTTGATATTGGGTGCTCGTCAGCACAGTGGCAGAACTTGCTTTAGAAACAATGGCTTTTTTTTGTTTATAATCCCAGCCGCGCACCTCCACTGCACTCACCTGTTCCGTACTGGACACGCGCACTTTAAAACTGTGGATATCCTGCAACCATTTCAACTCTAAAGTGCTGCCCGCTTTGGGTTTCCTAAAATTTAATTTTCCATCTTGAACGAACAGTTCAAATCCATTGCGGGTTGCTCGTTCCCGCAGAAATTCCATATTGGTTTGATTCTCTTGAAACACATAATCATGGGGAGAACCACTGGAATCAATTGTCCCACTGGAGATTCCCACTTCCCCAATGACTTTCTTGAGAATATCTGTATCGCTCATATTTTGAAAAGAGCGATTATATCTCCCCCGATGCAGCCGATGTCCCACGTCATACCCTCGAATCAGCATGGTAGCTTCCGAGGTTTCGGTAAAGCTACATTCAATGGAGGTAATCTCGCCTTTAAACAGGCTGGCAGTGGTTTTTCCTTTGGAAAATTCCGGGGCTTCCGTGGTACTGGAACTAAACCCAATTTCGATGGGTTTACCAATAGTAAATAATTTTTCATGTCCCCAGGGGTCTCCGGTCCCTGGAAAGTAGTCATTGTTAATCATCAGGGTAAACATTCCCGGCTGATGGATGCTTTCTTCTACCGAAATTTCTATAATATCTGCCCTTAATTGTTCAGATGCTTCTGTTCCATCTATTTTTAAGGTGGGTTGAGCTAAGTAAGAGATTGCTGTCATGATTTTTAATGTTGATTTGGTATAAATTTCTGATGATAATTAATCCAGGAAAAGCTCTTTTAGTTTCAGCCTTTCCCCATCTCCCCCTCTCCCGAATCCTACTTACCCGTCGCTTTATCCACTTCAGTTAGGGTCAAATCCACTCGGGCTTGCACGGGGGTTCCATCGGCTAAAAAACGGGTTAATCTATAGCTGAGTCGGGTAACGAAACAGCGCATATACTGCTGTTGTCCCCAGGCAAAAATATAGGTGGGAGGACGTTTTTTAGCGGCAGTTCCTTTGGTGGCAAAACTGACTGCTTGTTTGAGAAGATTGATAGAGGGGAGAATACTGGTGCCGGTTTCGTAGGTATCAAAGATGATGTTACTAATGGTGAGGGTACAGGGTTCGGGATGGGCAAAGCTGACTTTGGATAATCCGGAACTGGTGCGTGCTCCTCGACTGGGATTGATGCTAACGGATTGATCGAATACCAGTTCGGTGGGGTTGAACATGAATTCGATGGTATCGCTTTCTTGGGAAATTAGTTTCGCTTTTTCGAGTTTTCCGGATGCAATATTGTTACCAGGCATGGCGGTTTTTCTTCATTATTAAGATTACATTTACCAGGGCGATCGCCGCGAATAACGACCCCCATTCCGTTCGCGATCAATGATTAGGCGTTGTTTAATTAAATCGTAAACTTTTCGGGCTAAAATCTCTAGGTTTTCAGGTTCCGGTGTGGGTCCATATCCCGGGGCGGTGATGGTGACTTCTCGACTTCTGGGATCGGGATAGTCGGGGGGATTTTGAACAAGGATGGGGGACTGAGCTCGGTTGGGTTCTGGGGGGGTCTCTCGTTGTACTCCCCAGGGGGTTAACACAAATTCCCCGTCGGTATCAATTTGGGCGGTTTGGGTGAGTAAGTCTTCGAGATTCGCCCAAGCGGTTGGCATGGACTCGGTTGTAGAAGCTATGCCCAGATCCACCGGAGGACTCACGAAGGGGGTTAATGCGGATAGTTCAGACAAATCTGCGGAAATCTGTTCTAGGGAGAGGGTGAGGGGGAGTTGAGGCGAGGGGTTTGAGGGCGGGGTATGTTGGGTTTGCCGATCGCCGATGGAATGCCACTGTCCCAGAGTTTGCCCTGATCCGGTAGCGATCGCAATTTCAGTCAGATCCAAAATCTCTGCTGGGGGTTTCTCCTGGGATTGCTCTAGTTCCCCTACAGGTTTTTCCCTACCGGATGCGATCGCCGGTTTGAACTCAAAACTTGTTAAAGATTCCCGAGCAATGGGGGTTAAAAGTTGAGATTCAAATGGTTTTTGTCCCAAGGGTTGATGGGGCAAAAAGGGTTTTTGAATTCCTAGGGGTTTAAACGAAGCAAGGCGACTGCGATCGCCCGGTTCTTCCCCATAATTCTCCACAGCTTCTACCATCATTTAACCCCTAAATAAAGAACCCACCCGCACCCCTGCCACTCTGGTGAATCTTGCCCCCGCCACCCAGAGCATTAGCACCGCTTCCGGAATTGCTCTTCACCTCAACATTTAACCCTTCATAGGCTAAAGATAACTCTTCAATCGCTACAGTAGCCGCATCTGCCCTTAATGCCGGTGCTCTCCAGGCAACGGGTACCGCCCCCATTAAAGTCCAACACTGAATCGTTTCTCCCGCTGGGTTAAATAGTAAAATATTAATATTCCGACGTTGGGGACTACCGGTATTCTCCGGGCTGATTTTAGTCAGCATTCGGGATGCCCACCCCCAAAATGCCGTATCATTGGTTAGCCCTCGTTTAAGGGTGACTTCTGAAAATTGAGTATTTCCCAGGATGATTCGCTGTTGATTGTTGACTCCCCCTTCAAAATAGGTGTCATAGTTAACCGTAACGCTCAACCCGGAACATTCGCTAAAACAAGCGGCGATCGAGTTGGTTTCCTGCATCTCCACATAAAAGCGATTGGCAGTAATATAATTAAGTCCGTGGGTTTCCGTCTGATTTTGTTTCGTCATGAATTAACGACTCCCCTTTGATTTTGTGACGCGCCCGAGGACCCAAAACTATAGCTCAGTTTAGGTTTGTTAGATGTTTGTGGATATTAGACAAAGGTCGAACTTCCCCTTTTTCCCTAGACTGATTTAGATTAGGGCGGAGATTGGGGATAAATCGGAATAAGTCCTGTGCGATCGAGTAGGTTTTGAACTTCTAAGGTAGTTAGAATTTCGGCAAATTTTTCTCCGACGGAGGGAAGACGGTTATCCCGGGGATAAATCACCACCAAAGGATAGGCTAAGGGATAGTAATTTTGAGAAAATGCCGTCACATTCGGGCTATAACTGCCTTTATTATTGCACAAGTCAGTCACGGGAGAAATCGGTTGGTTATCGAGATTTTTAACTAAGGGAGAAACAGGCAGTTGGTTTCCTTCGCTTAAAGCGAGGGGATAAACAGAACATTGTCCAAAGACTTTACTTAAGGTGGCAAATCCAATACTCCCTATATTTCTATCCTCAAAATCTCGGATGACAGTTCGTAGCATCGAGAAGGTGGTAAGGGGGGTAATCGTTGCGGGAATTCTGACTAGGGTATTGGCGGATATTGGGGCTTCGAGGAGATTGTGAAAGTCAGCGATCGCTCGTTCATCTTTGAGCACTCGCTGTTCAAAGACTCGTAACGCTTCTTCTTCATTGGGAATATACAGTTTAACGGGAAGATTGGGACCGCCTAATTCTTGCCAATTTCTAATTTTGCCCGTATAAAGTTGCCGTAATTGGTCGAAAGTAATGCTCCCCTTTAAACGTTGAGGAAGTCCATTTTTTCGACGAGAATAGCTGAATGGAACGAAAACAACGATGCCATCATAGGCAAATTCTTGATAGCCGATTTGAGTGTGAATTAAATTATTGTAGGCTGTGCGAGCATTGGCTAAATTGGTAATGGCAAAGTCAGTTTCTCCGGATAAAACCTTGGCGATCGCCTCGCTTGAAGAGGATTCAGGTAAATAGCGAAAGCTGTATTTTGGCGGTTCGCTGGGGTCTTCCGGTTGAAAGCGTTGTTGCAAATCTTGCTCCAATGTTCTCCCGGGAGCAATTAAATTTGGTTGCTGGAGTAGATAGCTCCAAGTGCCATTTACAGAGGCAGTATAGGTGAAATTTCCGAGGGGAATACCCGCTACTTTGTCAACACAACAAACCGGGTCTTTTGCCACAGTTTTTTGCTGCCGAGTCACTATGGCCCACCAAATTAACAGTGCCAATAAAATAAAACCTAGACTTGCCAATAAAAAGGCTAAAAGTCGGGTGCGTTGACGGCGTTTTTTTTCAACGGTTTCAATGACGAGTGCTTCTGGTATTCCCAAAGGAATTATCGTGTCCTCTCTAATCCACCATTCCCTGGCTAATTTTAAGAGAGTTTCTCGCGCCAATTGAGCAGTTTCAAATTTGTGAGTTCCCAGTCCAATTAAGTTTAAAATAAAATCTTTCATTCCAAGAGGGATGCCCAAAGGCCAATCCTCCTCTACCCTGGGGTCGATTTCTTGGTCCGTTTTGGGGTTAAAAGTACGTCCGCTTAATAAATAAAAGGCGATATATCCTAATGCTTTTAAATCTTGTTGGGGAGAGGAATAGGCCGAGTCTGATAAAATAGGTTGTCCAAAATTCTCCCAAAGGGATAGATCACATAAATAGATAAAAAATCCTTGGGTATTGGGAACAAATATTAGACTATCTAAACTGAGGTTTCCATGAATGATTCCTTGTTTCAATGCACCGGACCGTAGCCGAAATTTTTGCTCATGGAGAAACTCTAAACTTTGTAATACTTGGTCGAGGACTTGACGAACTTGGGGGCTAGTAATAGCTCCCGTTTGTAAGAGGTAGCTGGACAGGGTGGGGAAGGCGTCAATTTGTCCTTTGGTGACGAGATAGCAGCGTTCTTCCCGTAAGGGGGCGATCGCTTCCCAAGGAGAAATCACCCGCTGGTCCTGAACTCGACCATCGGCTAAATTAATCCCCGCAACCAACCGAAATAAGTCTTTGCGCTGGCGAATTTCTTCGGAGTTAAAATAGCGTTTTGGCAAGACATATTCTTTGAGAATAACAGGTTGGCGATCGCTGAGTTGGATCGCTTCATACAGCCGTCCCATTCCCCGATGGCGCAGCAATTTTTCAATTTGGTAAGTTCCGCGATCGCCTCGAATTTTGGTTTCCGGTGCTAAGGGAACCAAAAACCCACATTGTCGGCAATATTTGGCTTGGGGTTTGGCTTCCTGGGTCTGTTGAGCCACTTCACAGTATAAGGGATTTCCTCGGACACAATCATACTTTGAATAAAGGGGTTGAACCGATTGAATAACTTCCGGTAGGATACCTATTTCTATTTCTGGGGCGAGTTGCTGCGACTGTTTCGTCATGTCTTGGTTTTGACGAAATATTCCCGGCAGCTTGAATTTTAATTCCGGCAGTTTGGGGGGTTCAATCTTTAAGTTTTGCTGCACGAAGGGAATCACCCATTGAAATCGAGCAGGGAGGAATCGAAACAGGCGGTTCTTCATACCCATTTTCACGGAAGAACCCCGCATAATGATGCGACTGATTTCTCGGCTACCGGCTTCTTGGGCTAATTTTTTGCCAATTTCTTTAGACATAATTTGGTTATTTTTTAAAACTTGTTTTAAAATTTAAGGGAATATTTCAGTTTTCAGACTGATATTGAATGTTTGGAGGAATTTAAAAATGACCCTACCCGAGGTTGTTCGACTGTTTAGAGATGTTCAAGCCAATCCTTCCCTTAAAGAAAAATATAATTCTGCTCCCAGTTTAGATAAATTAGTTGCGATGGCTCGTCAAGATGGATATGATTTTACGACCGAGGAATGGGTGGAAGCAACCCAGTTTAAGGTGGAAGAATTAGAGTCAAAGTTATCGGAAATTCCTGGAATTTAACTGTTACAAAAAGGCACGGCCATGCCGTGCCTTGGCTTAGACGGGCTTTCCATCAACTTTGACCTGACCTTGGTCACATTCAAGATACAGATCGGAGCCTAAGGGTGCAAAAGTAATTCCAAATTTTGCAAAATCAAATTCTGCGGCTTTGGCACTGGCAATCAGGGATTTTCGCAAGGTATTTAAGGCGGTTGTATATTGCCCAACTTCTTCTCCCGTTTGACCTTCTAACTTGCGCCGATTACGTTCTGAAATCAGCCGGTTGATTTCGATTTGGATCTGTTGAACATGACCATCTAATCCCCCTGGAGTGCGAAACAAATCCGCGACTCGTTCCCGTTTTAGGGTTTCTAACCAGCGCGTGGGTTCGATGTAGGGGTCACTGATATTATGGCGATCGTCTACTTGCGCTTGTCTATCTTTTCCCTTTCGTTGAATCTCTGGGACCGGTGCAGCATTGACGGTTAATTCCTCCTCGGGAGTTTGAACTATTGCTTGGGTTTGGAGTTCTTCGTCTTCCTTGAGTTGGACTGTCTCGGGGGTTTGAACTGTTGCCTCGGCATCCGGCTTTATAGACTCTGCCTCTGATTCTTGGCGATCGCCACCCTGACGCTGAATTGTGGACTTGACTCCCGGGGTTTCCGATTCCTGCGGGGGAAAGATATCAATCTTGGCAAAGTTGAAACCCTGGCGCTTTTTCCCCTCGGATGCAGCTTGGACCCCCGGAGTCTGTTCCGCAGATGCCTCGGTTGGTGAGGGGAAAGGACGCGACTCAAATTGACCCTCTACTGTAGAGGCTTGGGGATATTTTTTGTTATTTTTGCGCTGAACTAGGGTTCTGATTTTTTTCATAAAGACTCCTCCTGGCAAGAGTTTCGCTTTTGCTACATCAATGGCCGTCAGATGGAATCCACCTATTTTACGGGACTCGTTTGGGGAGTCACATTGGACTTATGGCTAGTTATCGCAATAGTTACCGAGTGATTGGCGGTGGTGGGAGTGGCGGTGGCGGAAGGGGTGCCGGTGTGGGTGTGGGTTCAACTGCGGGTTCCGCTGCGGGTTCTGCGGGGGGACAACCGATTTCCGAGAGAGAACCATCGGGCATGATGGCGCGACAGAGGGAGGCGTCGATCAGGATAGTATTTCTGAGTTTGGCATCGGTTAAGTCGGCGCGTTCTAGATTAGCACCTTCTAGGTTGGCGGTGGAGAGGTCCGCTTCGGTTAAATCGGAGAGATAGAGATTGGCTTTAGGAAGAGAGGCCCCGACAAAGTTAACGAAATTGAATTCGGCATGAGGGGCGATCGCCCCATATAAATCCGCATCCCTTAAGTCAGCTTCATGCAAAATTGCACCACTGAGGTTGGTGACGATTAAGGAGGCACGATTAAGATTGGCCCCAATCAAGTTGGCGTCGAGAAGAGAGGCACCATTGAGGTTGGCCCCGCTGAGATTGGCCCCGCTGAAGTTGACGCCGTTGAGGTTAGCCCCGCTGAGGTTGACGCCGCTGAGATTAGCCCCGCTGAGGTTGACACCGCTGAGTTCGCAGTTGCGACACTCTCGGGTATTGAAGAGTTGTTGCAGGGGCATGGGGTTCTGGGCGCGCAGGGGAAAGGCGCTAGTCAGCAGGATGGCGATCGCCAGGAGGATTGGTTTCATGAATGCCTCAAGTTTGGCTATTCTCTTACCATTGTCTACCCCAGGTTTTCCACTTGGCTATTAGACGGAAGTGGAATGCGATCGGCTTTCTACTAGAAAGGGAGCATCGAGCTTCCCATTTTTATGAAAAACTGATTGAGACTCGCTCTATAATAATATTCACGGGTAATTGTTATCTCCATGCGATATTCAGTTTTAAGTCGGTTTCAGGGAACCCTACTCGGTGCTAATATAGGCTATGGGATAGGAAAGGGGATGATTTCCTTGAGCGGACGGGGGCTTGAAGTGTGTCCGACTCCTGGGGAAGATGAATACCTGGTAACGAGTGCGAAGAGTTTGATTCAAAATGGCGGATTGGATTCTTCTAGCTGGTGTGAGGCAGTCGCCTCGGTGTCTCAACGGTCCGAGGGAAGTGACTTGCCGGCAATCTTAGGGGCCGATCGCCTGATGGCTCTGCTTCCGGTTCTCCTCTTCTATCACGAACAATTAGAATTTTTGCGAACAACTTTATACCAGATTGGTGAGATTTTGTCAATCCCCTTAGCCGAAACCGATGGACTGGTGGCCTTGGGGTATGCGATCGCCACCAGTCTGACGGAACGCCTGAACCGGCACACTTTGATTGGAGAAACCATCGCCTATCTTCAGGACACTCCCTCCCCTCTGATTCCCCAACTGGCAACCGTGGAAACCCTCCTCGCCCAAGGGGCCTGTTTAGAACGGGTTCGAGAACAATTAGCCCGGACGGAGGGGACCGCCACTATCCCCTTTGCCCTAGGGTTTTACTGCCTTCTAAGTACCCTAGAAGACTTCCGATTATCGATCAGTCGTGCCACCCGGACGGGGAGTCCATCCGCTGTGACGACAATAATCACGGGAATTTTGTCCGGGGCTTATAACAGCATTCCCGGCATCCCTTGGACCTGGCAACAGTGTCCATTGCCAACGGATCAAATGTTTCATCTGGGCGATCGCCTTCTCGCCACCTGGTCTGGGGTTTATGATATCCAGTATCAACCGGAAGAAGCGATTCATTTTCGCGCCGTCGCCGCACCTAATGTCATTCGTCCCTGGCAACTCTAGGCCCCGCCTCGTCTTGATACCCAGGCAACCCTGCCATCACAGCGGGTTTCTGCATACCCGATCCCCGGCTTTGGGGTTAAGATCTAGGCTGTTGAAGAGACCCTCTATAATAGTGCCTATGGCCTTGCCTTCTGATCCTAGCAATTCTCTATTTTGGAACAGGCACAAGATCCATGAGATCAATTCATCTGCTGACTCAGCAACTCGAACAATGGGGAAAAGATTGCGCCAATATTTACTCGCGCAACCTCTCCCACCCCAAAGAACTTAAGAATGGGACCCTTTCAAAGAAGTCCTTTTCCTCGGGGCCTCACGAGTTACTACCCAAGCCCCATCAGGCTACTACGACACCTCCGCCTTGGAAAAGGGGAATCCAAGACCGGATGAACAGTACCGTCCATTCTCCAGTAGCGCTTGTGTTGGCGGTAACTTGTTTGAGTGCCACCATCGGACAGCGTTTTTACAATCAGCCGCAACTGGATGTAGGCACGGTTGCCCCACAAACCTTTATCGCCCCTGAAGATGCTAGGGTAGAGGACACGAAAACCACTGAAGATAATCGCAGGGCGGCCCGGATCGGGTCCAGTCCGGTTTTAATGATCGATCGCCCCGTCTCTCAGCAGATTGAGAAAGTCCTACAACGAGTATTGGATGAGGGGACCCAATTGCGCCAAGTCGGGGGGCAATTTCCCTTTGTGGATACTGCCATCTTGTCTACTTCCACCCAGCTTTATCTGCGACAGACGCAAGAGTGGGAATATAACGAGGTAGTGCGGGCAGCCGGAGAAGATGCACTCATGGTGGATATCCCTGCCAATTCAACCCAGGACCCCAATAACTCGTCTCCGTCAGCTTGGGCGGTAAAACGGGGTCTGTTAACGGACTCCGGACAGCAAGCGGTGAGAGAACTGCAAGCCTACCGCAAGCAATCCGGTTCTTCGCCGTTTACGGCGTTGATTGAGCAAATTTCCCAAACCCGTCAAACCTACCGTTTAGCGGTGGCGGCGATCGCGGAGACTTCGAGTGTCGCCTCAACCCATATTTATGATCGTAATTTATTTGAAATTTCTGATGAAGAGTGGATCCAAACTCAGCAGGGTCTACACAATGCTTTAGACCGGATGTTAGCCCAAGGGATTCCACCGGGACTGCCAAAAAACGTTTTACAAATGGCGGTGATGATGCAATTGGAGCCCGAAGTGCCTGCGATCGCCGTCGAACTCTCCCAAAATTTATTGTTAGAGGTCCTTCAGCCTAATTTAACCAAAGACCTCGAACGCACCCGAGTTCGCGCTGAACAAGCGGCCCTGGAAGTCAAACCAGTTTATGTGACGGTTGAACTCGGGGATACGATTGTCGAAAATGGGGAGACGATTTCTCAGGCGCAATTCGTTCTCCTCGATCGCTTCGATATGAGTCGCCGGGAAATTAACTGGGTGGGACTGTTCGGGTTTGGCGGAACGGTGACGATCGCCTTGGGCATTTTTTGGCTGGCGGAACGGCGCGTTCATCCGACGTTACGACGGCGCGATCGGGGTTTGGTTTTACTCCTGTCTTTGAGTACACCCCTGCTTATTTCTCTAGGCATCCCTTACACCACCTTACCCGCAGTCGGATTATTACTCGGCAGTTTTTACGGGTCTCTCCTCGGGGGGACCGTGGTAGGACTTCTGAGCTTTTTGCTCCCCCTGGGCTTGGAAATTGAGTGGACCTATTTGCTGGCCAATGCTGCTGCCGGTTTAATTAGTGGACTCCTGGCCGGACGAATGCGATCGCGGGAAGAACTAGCAATGGTAGGGGGTGTGGCCGGTTTAACCCAAGGAGCAGTTTACCTAATTGGTACCCTAATTCCAAGCGCCACTGCTGGGACGATTTGGTACACTATCCTCGGTGCCGCTGGAGTTCAGGTGATCGCCGGTGTCTCCTGGAGTATCGTCGCCCTTGGGTTAAGTCCCTATCTCGAACATCTATTTGACCTGGTGACGCCCATCCGTCTAGCTGAACTGGCTAACCCCAACCGCACCCTCTTAAAACGCTTGGCCTCAGAAGCCCCGGGAACCTTTCAACATACCCTCTTTGTCGCTACCCTCGCGGAAGCTGCGGCCAAGGAACTGGGCTGTAATGTAGAATTGGTTCGCACGGGCACTTTATACCATGACATCGGGAAAATGCACGACCCCCAAGGGTTTATCGAAAATCAAATGGGTGGACCCAACAAGCATGATGAAATCGATGATCCCTGGGTGAGTGCAGCTATTATTAAAAAACACGTCACCGAAGGGCTGGTGATGGCCCGGAAATTCCGCTTACCGAAAGCAATTCAAGCCTTTATCCCAGAACATCAAGGCACGATGTTGATTGCTTATTTTTATCATCAAGCTAAACAACGTGCCGAACAGGAAGGCAGAGAAGTCCGGGATGAAGATTTCCGCTATGATGGTCCGGTTCCGCAATCTCGGGAAACCGCGATTCTGATGTTAGCTGATTCTTGTGAGGCGGCCTTACGCAGTCTCAAAGATGTTACCCAAGAAGAAGCCCTCAACATGGTGAATAAAATTCTTAAAGCCCGTTGGCAAGACAATCAATTAAGTGAGTCCGGTCTGAAACGGGAAGAAATGCCAAAAATTGCCGAAATTTTTGTGAGGGTTTGGCAACAGTTCAACCACAAACGGATTGCCTATCCCAAAGCGGCATTGTCTCTCCAGACTAAGTAGGGGGAAGGCAGAAATCATCCCCCGCTGGTATTTAACCTTTGACTCCGGTCCCCGCATCCGTCGGGACGATATACTGCTGCAAGATTAAAAATAACAGTAACACTGGGGCGACTGCGATCGTTGAACCGGCAGCAATCAACCGCCAATCTAAGGAAAAAGTACCCTCTAATTTAGCCACACCCAGGGGTAATGTATAATATTCTGGGCGATCGATCACCAGTAACGGCCATAAAAAATCACTCCAGGACCCGATAAAGACAAATAACGCTAACGTTATCAGGGCGGGTCTCACCGCAGGAATCATCACGTGCCACCAAATCCCTAATTCTGAACAGCCATCCATCCGGCCTGCTTCTTCTAATTCTTTCGGTACTCCCTGAAAGGCTTGGCGCAATAAGAATATCCCAAAAGCAGAAGCGAGGGAGGGAAAAATAATCCCTAAATAACTGTTTTTTAAACCTAATTGTACGGTTAAAATATACAAAGGAATCATCACAATTTGAAAGGGGATCATAATCGTGGAGACAATGCCAGAAAAAATTAGATTTCTACCCGGAAATTCTAATCGGGCCAGAGGATAAGCCGCTAAGGCGCAAAATAGCAAATTAAAGCCGACCGTGAGGACTGCGATCAGGGTACTATTAAAGAGATATTGTCCAAAGGGATTGGTTTGCCAGACCTTTACAAAGTTCTGAAAAGTAGGTTCGGTGGGGAGTAATTGAGGGGGAAATTGGAAGATATTTTCACTGGGGGATTTGAAGGCGGTGCTAATCAGCCAAATTAAAGGGAGGAGGGTAAGGAAGGCGATCGCACTCAAGAGTGCATAGAGGGCAAGTCGTTTCCATCCAGACTGGCTTCTCCAATGGGATTGGGGTTTGACGATTGATGTAGCGTGGGAAGATTTCATAAGGTTTAACGGGTGGATGTTAGAGCTTAAATTGTGCCTCGCCAGGGAATTAGAGGGGATAGGGTAACTGAACTATTGCCCTGGGTCAGGGCAGAAAATAGGACCTGATGACTTATCCTACCGCGATCGCCGTCATTCCTGAAGCGAACGGGCCGAAGTCCCCAGGCAGCCGGTGCCGTTACAGATGTTCGCACTTTGCCTCTGCCGATGGAGGTGGGGTGACACCCTCACAAACCGCCCAATTATAATTTATTTTAAAGTTATTGAAAAAGCTGTGTTTTTGTCCGGCTACTTTTTTAAAAACCCTTATAATAGCATTACCTTTTTTTGCAAGAAGCCCCGGGAAAAAAGAGTGGGACCGGAGGGAAACCCGGGCAATAAACTAGGCGGGGCAGTTGGAAGAAAGGGCAGAAGGTTTATACCTTTTAGATGTTGGTGTAGGCAGGGGCTAAAAATTCGATATTATAAATTACTTCACTCTGAAATTTCAGGAAATCGGAACCCCATTGAGCTGTAGAATAAACCGAAATTCCCTTTTCCCTAAAAGGGATATTCCGGGTCACCCTAATTAATCGGTATTTTCTTCCCGGGTAATTGCCGAAAGATGTAGAACTTTAGGTTAAGATCCGGATGCGTCTGGAAACCGATGCCCCTAAACGCTAACTCTATCTAATTACTCATGCCATCGATCTCCATCTTCGACTCCATCGATTCGCAAACACACAACCGGCTTTCAATAGAGGGCGATCTCCTGGGACAAACGACCCCGGGAATGCTCACTCTGATGGAACTGGCGGCCCAAATTAATCGCGAACACGAACGCTGTCAACAGTCCGTGGCGATGGGGTTACTGCACGCTTGCAATGCTGGACAATTTCTGATCCAGGCCAAACATCGGCTGCCGTCGCAAAAATGGGCTGTCTGGTTGGCATCTCATTGCAGGGTTCCGGAAGCAACCGCGCAAACTTATATGCAAATTGCTTGGGGTTGGCCCTCAGTAAAGGATTCCGATGCGATCGCCCGAGGTCGGGTAACCGAGGATTTAGGCCATGGACTGAATGAACTGGAGGTATCAGAAGAACCCCTGGAAGCCAAATTTTCGCCAACCGGGACCGACTTGATGCAAGAATTGTTAGAACCTCCCCTCGTGGTGAAAGCTCAACTGGTGTCCGATGCAGCACAGCGGCTTACTTTTTTGTCCCTACAACGACCCAAACACGATCCGCGATCGCGGATTTTGCGAACCGAACCCCGAAAAGCAAAACCCAGCGAAGCGCAGAAAAAGACGAAACCCGATTCCCTGACTACACCGGGAACCTTAATTTTCTGGATTCCAGGATCGGTTACCCCAAAAGCCCGTCCTCGGGTAACCTCAAACGGAACATTTTTACCGAAACGGTATCGAGAATGGAGACTCCGTGCGGAAGGGGAAATCATCATGCAAGTGCACCAAATGAGCCCCTTACCTCAGTTACCGATTGAACGCGCAGCCCTGCGGATTATTTTACGCGGTAAACATCGCGGGGATGGGGACAATGCGATCGGTAGCGTGTGCGATGCCTTAGTCGGTGCCGGAATATTTTCTGATGACAGCCTCAAACAGATTCCCTTCGGCAGTTGGCGGCACATACCCGATGGAGAAACCGGCGTAAAAATTCAAATTGAGCCAGTGGATTCGTTGTGATAGATTCTCGGTAAAGGGCGATCGCTCCTTGATAACTTGGGTTTGTTTGTATAGTATAACTTAGGCTCTTATATAATTTCATTAAAAATATTTTCTAGACTTACACAAAGAGTATAAATAGTTTTATTTTATATAAATTTTTTATGTGAGAGGTGGTTGTTGCCCGATCGCCAAAGCGGACGAATGAAAGTTGCGATCGCCCTTTATATGCAACCCCACCCACAGAATTTTTTATCAACCCCAACGTAACGGAACCCGGCGTTTGAGTCCTTCTGATGGGGGGAATTCGGGCTGTACTGCCCTTGTCTTTATCCTGTAGCGATGGATTGAAGGGGTTAAAAAGCCAGAAAGCCTGGGGCTGAAAAACTTAACAAAACATCAAGAAGGCCGTAACCCCAGTTCAGGTATAGTAAAAAATGACTTAACCCACCGAAGTATTGTAAGCCCCTGAACTCATCGGCGCATTGGGCGATCGCCCCCACCCCGTTTTAGAAAATTCCATATTGTCCACCTAGAGAATCCTATCCCTGAATGCCCCAGTCCAAGAACAGTAAAACTAAATCTACCGCCGTGCAGAATGGAAACGGGGCCAATCTTGGTTTCGAGCAGATCTTGTGGGCTGCTGCGGATAAAATGCGCGGCCACATGGACTCGGCGGAATACAAGCACGTCACCTTGGGGCTGATTTTCCTCAAGTACATTTCTGATGCCTTCCAAGAACGCTAAGATGACCTCGCAGCAAGGCAAGAAACAGACTACACCGACCCGGAAGACCGCGATGAGTATCTTGGGGAAAATATATTTTGGGTGCCACAGGAGGCGCGGTGGTCAGCAATTCAGGCCAACGCGAAGCAGCCCGATATCGGTAAGCGGATTGATGAAGCGATGCTGGCGATCGAGAAAGAAAACTCTCGACTTAAAGGGGTTTTACCCAACAACTACAATCGCCCCGACCTGGATAAACAACGCTTGGGGGAACTCATCGACCTGATTGGTACCATCGGATTAGGCGATGCTGAGAACCGTTCTAAGGATATTTTAGGACGAGTTTATGAGTATTTTTTAGGACAGTTTGCTGAGAAGGAAGGGAAAGGCGGCGGCGAGTTCTACACGCCGCAGTCAGTGGTTAAGCTGTTAGTCGAAATGATTCAACCCTATAAGGGCCGGGTGTACGACCCCTGCTGTGGTTCCGGTGGAATGTTTGTGCAGTCCGAAAAATTTGTGGAAGCGCACGGCGGACGCCAAGGCGATATTTCCATTTACGGACAAGAATCAAACCCGACAACGCGCAGACTGTGTTTGATGAATCTTGCCCTTCGCGGGATAGATGGCAATATCGCGGACAGGCAAGCCGATAGTTTTATCAACGATTTGTATAAAGATTTGAAGGCTGATTACATCCTGGCAAATCCTCCGTTTAATATCAGCGATTGGTGGAATGAGAAACTGGCAGAAGATGTGCGCTGGCAGTACGGGACGCCACCAAAGGGCAATGCTAACTATGCTTGGATTCAACATATTATCCATCACCTCGCACCCCACGGGATTGCTGGGTTCGTGTTGTCAAATGGTTCGATGAGTTCCAACCAGTCCGGAGAAGGGGATATCCGCAAAGCCTTAATCGCTTCCGACTTGGTGGACTGCATAATTGCCTTACCGGGGCAGTTGTTCTACACTACCCAAATTCCCGCCTGTCTGTGGTTTGTGGCGCGGGATAAGTCGGGTAAACCCACTGCCGGACATAAACCCTGTCGCAACCGCAAGGGCGAGACTTTGTTTATTGATGCCCGGAAGTTGGGGGTGTTGATTGACCGAACTCAGCGGGAATTGACCGATGAGGAATTAGCGCGGATTGCCGGAACCTATCAGGCATGGCGTGGGGAACCAGGGGCGGATGAGTATGAGGACGTGCCGGGATTTTGCAAGAGTGCCACCCTGGAAGAAATCGTCTCCCATGGTTATGTGCTGACCCCAGGGCGCTATGTGGGGGCGGAGGAACTGGAAGAGGAGGATGAGCCGTTTGAAGAGAAAATGGAACGGTTGACCAAGAAGTTGTACGCACAGTTTGGGGAAAGTGCCAAACTAGAAGCAGAGATTCGGGAAAATTTGAGGAGGTTGGGGCTATGACGATCGCCGAGGGCAGATCCTCACCATTGCCGAAAAGCACGGAGCCTATAATGTGCGGGTGTGATGTATAGGTATTTATACAGTAGAAAAAGTGTCTTGGAGCCAGTCATTATGGATAATTCCCTTTTAGAACAAATCACCATCAATCCAGAAATCTGTCATGGCAAACCCTGTATCCGAGGGTTGCGCTATCCGGTGGAATTTTTGCTAGAATTGCTTAGTTCCGGGATGACTTATGGGGAGATTTTGGCAGATTATGAAGACCTGGAAGAAGCCGATATTTTATCCGCTTTGCTATTTGCGGCTCGTTTAAGTCAAGTTAAACGGGTTTATAGCCTCGTTTCATGAAATTTTTAATCGATGCTCAACTGCCTCGGCGGCTGGCTCGGTTTCTTCAAAATGCGGGTTATGATGCCATTCACACCAGGGATTTACCCCAAGAAAATGCTACCCCGGACTCCGATCTGAATGCTTTGTCAATGCAAGATCAGAGAGTTTTGATTACGAAAGATGCGGATTTTGTTGAATCATTCTTGCTCAAAAACGAGCCTTACAAATTATTGTTGATTTCTACGGGCAATATTAAAATTTTTGACATAAAAAATTTATTCCAACAAAATTTAGGGCAGATTGTGGATCTTTTGGAAAAGCACCGCTATATGGAACTCAGCCGGGATGCAATCATTATTCATCAATAATAACAGAAATGCAGTGTTCCTGAACGGGAACGAGTGCAGGTCTACCGTCACTTTGCCAATTGCTAGCGGTTATAGAGAAGATTGATAAAAATTTTATAGAATTGAAGGCAATACTATAGCAGTTTTTGGTCTCGTGAAATCCGGACGATCCCCCTAAATCCCCCTTCAAAAGGGAGATTTTTACCCCAAAACCGAACCTCAATAGCTTAAGAAACGCTATAGATAAAACCGGCTTTGAATGTATCCGAACTCGATGGAGTCATGAGTGAGGAATTTATCAGAATTGCCTATTATCTTAGCCGGAAAAGATAGTAAAGATGCTAAACCCTATTTATAAAAGTTAGTCAAGGATGCTTTGCAACAGTTAGAAAATAAGGAACAGGACGATGAGTCCACTTAAGTATCGGGTTAATATTATTTGGTCTGAAGTGGATGGATCTTATCTTGTGGAATTGCCAGAATTTGTCACGGAAATTCAGCGATATTTTACTGATGGGGATACCTACGAGGAAGCCCTTAAAAATGCTCAAGAGGTGCTGGAATTGCTAATAGAAAGTTATCAAGCCGAGAATAGACCTTTACCTCAACCGCAAATTTTACAGGCAGTATGAGAAAATGATACAGCGATCAACGGCAAAGTTAGACGAGCAGTTTACAGAGTGGACACGGTTAGAGAAGGTGATTCGCGAGAATTTACGGGGGTTAGGGTATGATTTTTAATTGGCTCTTCAGACTTTTTGGTGATAAGTTTTTCTAATTAGTTACTGAGCGTTTAAATGTTTTTGAGTGGCTACCTCTCTAATTTATAATGACTATGATGAAAAAGCTGCTAAAAGACGTAACCGAAAGTTGTCAAAAT
>JBBQFN010000026.1:0-74845 GCA_038321985.1 Cyanophyceae cyanobacterium
TGTTGTCAATACCTGGGCTGATGTGATCAACCGCGCTAACTTGGGTATGGAAGTCATGCACGAGCGCAATGCTCACAACTTCCCCCTCGACTTGGCTGCTGGCGAAGCTACTCCGGTTGCTTTGACTGCTCCTTCTATCAACGGTTAAATTTTAACTGAAGATCGGACATCCTATATACGCGACATATAGCTTGTCTGTCATATAAAAAGCGCCCCTGTACAGGGGCGCTTTTTTATTGGGTATATTTAAGTAACGTTTGCGTGGGAGCCGAGCTATCGGTGCTTAAAAGGGCTCAAAAATTCTGAAAGTGGCGAGGGATGTTATCGATCGCCCGGTCGAATGGGAAGTGCGAAAACACGAGGATAATTTTCTACACAAAGTATCCTGATGGGAGGTTAGAAAGGAAGTCGAGAAAGAAACAGATTCCCTGACCCCTTCATGGGCAGTCGCACTACCGAGTTAAAGAGAAACGGGTTACAAGGGGCGATCGCAAAAAATTTTGAGGGGTTTTATTAGAAAAAATTCAGTGAAAAAATACCGGATAAACGTTAATTATTCGCTCTTAAATTAGGGTAGAAAATAGCTCACAAAAACCGGATATAACGATGCGCTGCCTTTAGCAATTCAGAAAAAAAACTGAGGGGCTGATGGAAATTCCCCTCGAACCGAGGAATGAACCCAGATAAAGGAGCAATGCTCTGTTTGATAGGCACAAATTGGAGTAAATTTTTCCTCAACCTTGCTCATTGAGCGTGAGGCGATCGCCCGAAACTTCCCCCATCCCCAGTCCTCACTCCTCAAGAAGGGGGCGCTTGGGGCTGACGAAACGGTGCAGTTTCGGATAAAATACAAGTTCTAACGCGGTTTGAGCATCAATCATGGGAAACACTTTCGGGCATCTGTTTCGAGTCACCACATTTGGAGAATCCCACGGTGGGGGTGTAGGCGTCGTTATTGATGGATGCCCACCGCAACTTGACATTACCGAAGCAGAAATTCAAGTCGAACTAGACCGGCGACGACCGGGACAAAGTAAAATTACTACACCTCGCAAAGAATTAGACACCTGCGAAATTGTCTCCGGCGTTTTTGAGGGGAAAACCCTAGGGACGCCGATTAGTATCTTGGTGCGAAACAAGGATGTCCGGTCCCAGGACTATAACGAAATGACGGACACCTACCGTCCCTCCCATGCCGATGCGACTTATGATGCCAAATATGGGATCCGCAACTGGCAAGGGGGAGGGCGATCGTCGGCGCGGGAGACGATTGGCAGAGTTGCTGCGGGTGCGATCGCCAAGAAAATCCTCCACCAAGTCGCTGGAGTCGAAATTATCGGCTACGTTAAGCGCATCAAAGACTTAGAAGGCGTCATCGACCCCAACCAAGTCACCCTAGCAGAAGTCGAAAGCAATATCGTGCGCTGTCCCGACTCCGAATGTGCCGATCGCATGATCGAACTGATCGAACGAATCGGGCGGGAAGGGGATTCTACAGGTGGCGTCGTCGAATGCGTCGCGCGTCACGTTCCCAAAGGGTTGGGAATGCCAGTTTTCGACAAGCTAGAAGCGGATCTAGCCAAAGGGGTAATGTCTCTGCCTGCGAGTAAAGGATTTGAAATCGGGTCCGGATTTGCCGGGACCCTAATGACAGGTAGCGAGCATAATGACGAATTTTATATCGATGATGCCGGGGAAATTCGCACCCGAACCAATCGATCTGGAGGGATTCAAGGCGGAATTTCCAACGGAGAAAATATTATTATTCGAGTTGCCTTTAAACCAACTGCTACAATTCGCAAAGAACAGCGCACGGTAAATAGCTTAGGCGAAGAAACCCTCCTAGCGGCTAAAGGACGGCATGACCCCTGCGTTTTACCTAGAGCCGTGCCAATGGTAGAAGCGATGATGGCGTTAGTGCTTTGCGATCACCTCTTGCGCCATCAGGGTCAAACCGGCACATTGACCGCAAAACTCGGTCAAGCGGGGTAATACTTACCTGCATCAACGGGTTCATCGAAAGATCGAGGTATCGGGCGATCGCCATTCTGTCCCCGATTTCATCATTTACACGCTTAATGTTAGTTCCACTTGTTAAAATAAAAAACCTGAGAGCCTGTATGGAAACGAACCCTTCCTCTGAGTTTGTTGTCCAATTCTGGGGCGTTCGAGGCAGTATTCCGACCCCCGGAAAGGACACTGTTCGCTATGGAGGCAATACCTCCTGTGTGGAAATGCGAATTGGTGGAAAACGTCTGATTTTTGATGGTGGCACAGGATTGCAGGTTTTAGGACAAACCTTGCAAAAAGAAATGCCCCTAGAAGCCTATATGTTTTTTACCCATTACCACTGGGATCACATTCAGGGATTTCCCTTTTTTACTCCGGCTTTTATTCGGGGAAACTGTCTGCACATTCATGGATCGGTTCCCCTGGATGCCGAATCGATGCAACAGCATTTTATTGAGAGAATTCTCCATCCTAATTCCCCAGTTCCTCTAGAGGGAATGCAGGCAGATTTGAGATTTTCGGAAATGGTTTGTGGTGAACCTTTTTATCTCGATGATATTTACTTTGAAACCGGCCCCTTAAATCATCCGAATAGAGCAATGGGATATCGAGTGACTTATCAGGGTCATACGGTATTTTACTGTACGGATACGGAACATTTTCCCGATCACATGGATGAAACTGTTTTGCATCTAGCTCGCAATGCGGACTTGTTGATTTATGATGCCATGTACAGTGATGCGGAATATAATAATCCCAAATCTCCCAAACATGGTTGGGGACATTCCACCTGGGAAGAAGCGGTCCGAGTTGCCAAAGCTGCTGGGGTGAAAAAGCTAGTAATTTTCCACCACGATCCGAGTCACAATGATGAGTTTCTAGATAAATTGGACATGGATGTTAAGGCAGAATTTCCTAACTCAGTTCTCGCTCGGGAAGGGTTGGTTTTAGATGTATGTGAAACCGTTTTAGCCGCCGTATAAGCTGCTAGATAAACTGGCGATCGCCAGGGAAGATTTCCTGAGATTTTCCCTTGAATGAAGCTAGAAAGTCTGGGTATTTTGACAACAATTCCCTCTCTATTGTAAGCGAGGGAATTTTATTTTGAAATTCCAAAATACTGGAAAGGTGAGCCTACAAAAATACGCTAATGCCCTTCCGAGTCTGGAGGCGATCGGGCGACACCTCCCTGGGTTGGCTAAAGTTTAAAATAATCTTTTACTAACTAGATTGGGTATATTGAGAATAATTTAAAAGTATTTTAACCATTTTTTTGTTTTTTCTCTACAATAGTGATAAAGTAGCGCACCGAAACTTGTCTCTTCGTCCAACAGTCTTCCCTCAAAATTAACCCTAGGTTGCTAAGATGAAACTCATCTGGAATTCTTGGCTCATTACCCTTAGCTTGGTACTTCCCCTTGCAACCCCTGCACTTGCGGAGTTACCCGTTACATCTACATCCCCATTAGCACAAGCTAACACCGAAACCCGACCCACCTTACCCTCCAGCGAACCCACCTCAGAAACAGAATCGGAGAATCCGCTACCGGAGGAAGAGAACCCGAAACCCACCCCTACCGAAACCTCCGATGAGGAAGAGGAGGCTTCCGAAGAGTCCACCGTAGATTCCCAAGAAGAGGAAGAGAACCTGGAATCCACCCCGACGGAAACCTCCGATGAGGAAGAGGAAGAGAACCGGGAATCCACCCCTACCGAAACCTCCGATGAGGAAGAGGAGGCTTCCGAAGAGTCCACCCTAGATCCCGAAGAAGCAGCCAAACAAGCCGAGAAACGCCGCCATTTAGAGTTGTTGGCAGAAGCCGATCGCCTTTATATTGCCGGAGATATTACCGCTGCCGAGGAACTTTATCAGCAGGTGAAACCGCCCTTTTTTGAGAATGGGAAACAAGCGGCGATCTCCACGCTACCGGAACCCCTCACCGATTCCGAACAACTGTCCCCCGCCTCTAGAGTCTACTGGCGTGAAGCACAAGCCGGTTGGGAAAATAAGCTCGAATCTCGCATCTTTGTCCCCCTAGAATTCCTGGTGGAAGCCTCACCGGAATTTCTTCCGGGACATTTATTACTTGCAGAAGCTCATACCGCCTACGAAGAACCAGAAAAAGCCGTTGAAGTCTTAGAAAGAGCTACCACATTTTATCCGAATAATCCCGAATTGTTGCGGATGAAAATCGACGCCCTTGCCGCGACAGAACAATGGTTAGAAGCGTCGATCGCCGCCCGACAATTTGCCATTCTCAACCCCGATCATCCCGATACGGAAGAATTTGCCACCTTAGCTGAAGAAAACTTTGGAAGATTTCGGGGTTATATCCGTAAATTAATCGCTGGAAATGCGATCGGAAATGTCGTCACCGGGGCGATCGGCGTTGCCTTAACCGGAAATCCCCTCGGTGCACTTTCTGCTGTTGAAACCTTAGTTATGTTAGCCAGAGGAGAATCGGCGATCGGCAGAAGTGTCGCCAATCAAGCTGTAGAAGAATTAGAAATGGTGGAAGATGAAGAAATCGTCGCGTATGTTCAAGAACTTGGACAAAAACTTGCCAAAGTTTCGGGACGCGAGGATTTTGAGTACGAGTTTTATGTAATTCACGATAAAAATCTTAACGCTTTTGCACTCCCCGGGGGTAAAATCTTCGTCAATTCCGGTGCTATTCTTCACAGTGATACGGAAGCACAATTAGCCGGTTTAATCACCCACGAACTTGCTCATGCAGTCCTTTCTCACGGCTTTCAAATGGTGACTCATGGCAATTTAATCAGCAATATGGCAAGGTATGTACCCTTTGGTGGCACATTAGCCAACCTGCTAGTGCTTGATTACAGCCGGGATATGGAACAACAAGCCGATGTACTGGGGACCCGATTGCTCACTTCTGCTGGTTATGCCGCTGATGGCTTGCGAAATTTGATGGTGAAACTCAAAGAACAATATGGGGAAGGAAGTTCTTTTTGGAAATTCATGTCCTCTCACCCGCCAACAAAAGAGCGGATTTCTGATCTCGAAACCCTGATTGAGAGGGGGGGGTATAATCGCTTTGCCTATGAAGGGGTGGAACGACATCAAGAAATGCGTCAGCGGGTGGCTGAATTGCTCAGAGAAGAACTCTCAAAGGAAGATTTAGTTAAGCTGGATATTGAATTAAAGGAAGTGGAAATGGAAGAACCCGAAGGGGAAGAAGTAGAGTCCGATGAGGATGATGTGAACTCAGAAGGGAACTCACAAGAGGAAGAAGTAGAGTCCGATGAGGATGATGTGAATTCGCAAGAGGAAGAAGTAGAGTCCGAGGAGGATGTGAACCCGGAAGGGGAAGAAGTAGAGTCCGAGGATGAGGAGGACCAAGAGGAGAAATAAGGATCAATGGTTGAATGTTCGTAGTAACGACTTCAGTCGTTATAATCCGATGTTCGTAGTCACGCCTCCCTATTGAATACGAACTGGGAAACACCAGTTTTCTAGTCAATGAGGAGGTGTGCTACAAATTAACGAACAGGTTGGAAACGTTCTACAAAATTCAACCAACTGTCGATTTTATTGCCTTCAATTTTTAAAATTGGCACGTTTACAGTTTGGGTAACTCTACCCGTTAAGCGAGGTCCAAATCGGGTAATAGAGGTGGGTTCAGCTCTCCCCACACCGTAAGATTGGCGAATATCATCAGCCAAAGCGCAAGTAATCTCAAATCCTCCCATATCTACAGAACCATTTCCTGCTTTGTATTGCCAAAACATGAAACCTTCCCGAGACCCTCTACACTCCCAAATGGTCACTTCAAACATTTTGGCAATGTGGAGTTCATATCGACGTAAGCGGCTATCATTGCCATAGGCTGGAGTGGTTGTATTTGTATCTGGGACAATTAACTCGCCAGAACCGCCGTGCTCTGCACTCCCGACACCCATGCTAAATATACTGGTAATGGGAAAATCTTGAGCCAATCCCAAAGGCGCGATCGCCATCAGTGCAGCAGTCAGCGTCACCGAGTTTAGTAAGGTAGCAATTTTCCAGAAATTTTTCATCGGTTTGCCTCGAAGGAAATAAAGCATACTCCCAAGGCGAACTCTCCATTGATAAAGATTTCGCACGGCAGCAGGCGTTCTAAAGTGGAAAGCCTTTCTCAACGTTGCTTAGTGGCAATATATCATAACTTGGACTCGTCCATAGGCCGGAAGTTAAGAAAAATTAATAAAACTTTAAAATTCAAAAAAATAGATATGAATTTTATTTTAAAAATTGCATTGTTCTCCTCTGGATTTTCCACGTCACAACTACAGTCGTGATATTGAATAAAAATTGCTTTAAGAACTAAAATACAGCTATATTTAATGAGTTTAAAGAATCATTAAATATAGCTATACTGGGAGATTGATATAATTTTTTAGTTGTCAAATAGAATTAAACTGTTTTATTTAATTCTGTCTTGGGTTGAATTTTATCGGCTAAAATTTGATAACACTCACTCACGGCGAGGCGCTGCTCCATTGCAGTGACTAACGCTTGATAGGCCTCTAAATTTGCTTCAATCAGGGTTTTGGCTTGCAAAATTGCCCACCGTTCCTTCAGTTGAGCATCGGTGGGAGATTTGCGGTTTTGAGCTAAAATTGCTTTTAATTTCGTTCTATCTTCTGCACCGCCTTCGGCACGATTATACGCTAAGGTTTCAGCGGCAATGCCTGCCATCCAGACGATACAGTACCGATCAAATAATTGCGCGGATAGACTGCCTTGTTCAAGTTCTGCTAGAAGTTCTCGATCGCCAAATTGAACGCCACCACCAGCGGATTGTCCTTGTTTAAAGGCTTCCCAGGCATTTAAGGCATAGCTGGTGATGGGAATGTCTAACAAATAGGCGGCTAAAAAATGACCGGCTTCGTGACGCACAACACGCGATCGATGGTCCTCGGACATTCCCGCAAACACATCAACGATTAGGGTTGCTCCTTTTCCTTGCCACCCCAGGGTATCGAGGGTAAAAAATCCTAGCATACTCGCCGTGGCGATCGCACCAATTAAAGGAGATAGCTCTAGGATGGGTCCGAGCAATACTGAAAGAGTCATCAAAAAAACTGAAATAGCAACCAGATTAAGAGCAGTTTGACTCATGATTTAGGTTTTGTGCGCAGGAGTAGCAAGAATTTAGGGTGAGCATGAAAGGAAAAATTCAGTTAGGGGGGGGAGCGCCTTGTACTTCCTGGGTTCGGGCTTTATAAAACGTTTCGAGACTGTCGCGATCGCCGACAAATCTCCAGTGCCAAGGTTCATAAGTCACCCCTTGAGTATTCCCTTCTGGAAAGGATATCTCAAAACTATAATAGGCTGCATTCTCTTTCATCCATTGGAAGGCGGGAGTATTTTCAAAGTTAGGACTTAAATCCGTTGCCGGAAGATTAGCATCCCCAATATCTACCGCATAGCCAGTATGATGTTCGCTATACCCTGGAGGTGCGCTAACTTCGGCACGTTCCGTGGTCACCTCTCCCCGTTGCGCCTTCACCTCAAAAAAGAGATATTTCTGGTCTTCTTCGCTGCGAAATCCAGAAATCGGCACTAGATAAACCCCTTGGGATTGAGCAGCCTCTTTCATGTCCAAAAAAGCTCTAGCTGCTGCTTGGCGCATCAGGAGGCTCCCATCATTGGAAATCGGCTGAAGGTCTTCGGGAGGGGCTTCTTTATAGGGTAAGTGACCGAGCAGAGTCTCCGTTGTGCTTACGTTGGGGTCGGGGGTAGCATTAGGGTCCGGGGAGCCAGATTGACCGCTTTGAGCGAGTTCTGAGTTATTACTAAATCCCGGAATTCCCCCTTGCCATGCCACCAGGGCCCCGGAGATGAGGGCCATCACCCCCGCAATGACGGCGATCGCTATCCATTGACCCGATTTTGACCTCTTAGCGGCAGAGAGGCTCTCGGAGCTATCTCTGACGGCTTGCGGAATGTCCTCTCCCATAAATGTCGAGGTTTTCGACGGTTGTTCTGACACACGTGCCTTATCCAATGACTCGACTCCTACAGGTTGACTCTGATTTCCTAAACTATGATATTAAACGTCTGCGGAAGCGTTGATGGATCGTTGGACGGATCCCTTTTGGGTTGAGCTTCCCTATCCCTTACGGGGTTAAAAAAGCATTCTACCGAATCCTTGTAGATCGGGACCGACTCAGATGCATAAGCTACTTTATGCGTCTGCTTCTCGGTTCCGGGCTTAGGCAGTGGGCCTTAAGCGCGATCGCCCTCAGACTCCTGCATCCCTTGCTCTATTTTACGACTTACAAAACTTCTTGAAGAATTTTCGTAGATTTAGCGTCCAGTGCTACGGATTGAACCCTCCGTTCTATGGTAAAATCATTCCCCAATTCCTGAATAATGGGCTTTATCTTTAATTTTTTAAACTCTTATTCGGCCTTTACTCCCCAAGGGTAATTCCACTTTTTATTTTATCCTTTAATCCGACTTAATAGCTTCTGTAAATAATAAAATATAGCTTATTTTAAATATTTTTACAAGAGGAGAAAGAACTAGGAGATTCTACCTCGAGCACCCCAATTGCGAGGTAGAAGCTCCCACCCTTTAAAAACTTATCTCTTGGATTTAGACTCGCTCTATCCCGCAACTCCATGAAAACTAATCCTACTTTAAATTATTATGCTCCTTCTAGGAACTCACCTTCTAAAACTGTACCTCCAACTCGGGGGATTAGCCTTATTGGGATTCATTTTGGGTCGGCTGTTGCCGCCTAAAATCCCTATTTATATCGGTAAATTTTTGTTTTGGATTGGCGTGCCGGTGGGGGTAATTGCCTTCGTTCGACGCTCGGATTTATCGGGGTCGATGTGGTTAGCACCGGCAGTCGCCTGGTTAGCTATTCTTCTGGGGGTAGGATTAAGCTGGATCTGGCTCAGAAGTAAAGCCCATCCCCTCTCTACTTCCCCAGGATCCGGGCGATCGCTGTGGTCTCAACAACCCACCCAAGGCAGTTTTGTCTTAGCCGCAATGGTCGGAAATACTGGCTTTATTGGTTATCCTGTCACCTTGGCATTAGTGGGAGAACAATATTTTGCCTGGGCGCTATTTTACGATCTTCTGGGTACGGTTATCGGTGCGTATGGGTTAGGTGCGCTGTTAGCCGCTCGGTTTGGAGAAGGGTCTAAAAGCTATCAGCAGTTTGTCAATGCAATCCTCTACAATCCCACCCTGTGGAGTTTAGGATTAGGCTTATGGGTGCGAGAGTGGCCGCTACCTGCCGTACTAGAACAAAGTTTACAACACTTTGCCTGGAGTGCGATCGCCTTGTCTCTGATTCTCTGTGGCATGAGACTTAGCCAATTACACTCCTGGAGTAGTCTCAAACCCGCTTCAGTTAGTCTAATCATTAAAATGCTAATCGTGCCATTATTCCTGGGCATTAGCCTTTCCTTCTGGGGAATCGATCGCCCTGCGCTGCTAGTTCTGGTGTTACAAATGGCAATGCCGCCTGCTTTTGCCACCCTCGTTTTGGCTGAAACTTACAATCTCGATTGTGATTTAGCGGTTACTGCTCTTGGACTCGGTTCGATTGGTTTATTATTCACCCTTCCAGTGTGGGTATTAATATTTGGTATCCCCCCAGTTTAAGCCGCTAAATTGAAGGAAATTAAAGGAATGAAAAAGGACAGGCTGCTGCCCTGTCCCTCAGAAAATTTGCCCTTGAATTTCTTTGCTAATTTCCTCATTCTGGATTAGCTGGCTACACTTTGATAAGCCTGGGCTAATTGCTGCGGCGTCACTTTTTCATAGCCTTCAAAGGGTTGATGAATCCAGGGATTATCCGTTAGGTAATCCACGTAGTAATCCGGTTTAATATCCGAACAGGCTTTATACCAAAGGACCGCAGTGCGAATTTCTTGAACTTGATTCTGGTAATGGCGATGAAGCCAATCTTTGGTTTCCCGTAGAGAGATGCCGGTATCTACAAGGTCATCTACCAATAAGACATTAGGGCCGAGGTTCTCATCGATCGCCGTTAAGTGGCGGGCAATCTTCAAGGAACCTCGGTGTTGTCCGTTAGTGCCACCATAAGAGGCGGTGGAGACAATCCCTAAAGGGCGATCGTAAATCCGGGCTAAGATATCCCCAACCCGAAGTCCACCTTTGGCAATACAAACGATCTGGTCAAAATGCCAATTGGACTGATAAATTTGGACTGCAAGCTGCTCTATTTTTTGGTGGTACTCGGACCAGCCGATGTGAAGGTCACGCATGGGGGCAATTTTTTTAACAGTAGCAACAGGAAGCACGAACAAAGGTAATAGATCACGATAGCATAGAATTTACGGGCTGTATCGTATGCCACAATACAGAAAAGCGCCGTGCAATTTGGCTGATCACTTGTGCTTGTTCCCGTCCTCCTCCAGCAATTGCAGAAATCTCGCAACGCTTATTCCTCCGGAAAAAAAAGTCCATGAATCACTCGTCTCATTCCGATCCTGCTTCCGATACATCCCTGATCGAAAAACTCAGTATCTCCACGAAACTAGCTTATGGTGCTGGAGATATGGGGGCTGGAATCACGACGATTTTAATCTCGTTTACCCTACTGATATTTTTAACTGAGGTCGCGGGTTTAGACCCCGGATTGGCAGGAACAGTCCTGATGATTGGTAAGGTGTGGGATGCCATCAATGACCCGGTGATCGGGATGTTGAGCGATCGCACTCGCTCTCGGTGGGGACGTAGGCGATCGTGGATGCTATTTGGGTCGCTGCCCTTTGGTCTGGCTTTTTTCCTGCATTGGCTGGTACCTCACTTCAGCCCCGATCCCCAGGTGAATCAATGGGCGCTATTTGGCTATTATGTAATGGTAGGCATTTTCTTCCAAACTGCTTACACAGCGGTTAATCTACCTTATACAGCTCTCACTCCCGAACTCACTCAGGATTATAATGAGCGTACCAGTCTCAACAGCTTTCGTTTTGCATTCTCCATTGGCGGTAGTATCTTAGCCCTGCTTCTGGGTGTAGTTTTAACGCAACTGATTCCTGACCAGAAGCAGATGTATGCCACCCTCGGGGGTATTTGTGCGATTCTGGCGGTTCTGCCCCTCTACTGGTGCGTATTTGGAACCCGAGAACGGTATCAAACCCCATCAGACCCGACAAGTTTATCTTTAATTTCTCAGTTAAAAATTGCCCTGAGCAATCGTCCGTTTCAGTTTGTTATTGGTATTTATCTATTTTCCTGGTTAGCCCTGCAATTAACTACGGCAATTCTTCCCTATTTTGTAGTCAGTTGGATGCGCCGCGATTCCTTTTTTGAAGTGGCTTTAATCGTGCAAGTTGTGGCGATTATCATGCTATTTGTCTGGAGTGCTCTGAGCCGTTCATGGGGGAGAAAAACGGTTTATTTTATGGGGATGGGATTTTGGATTATTGCTCAGGCGGGACTTTTCTTTTTACCCCGCGATCGCACCGATTTGATGTTTTTTCTAGCCATGCTCGCTGGGGTGGGAGTGGCAACCGCTTATTTGGTTCCTTGGTCGATGCTCACGGATGTGATTGATTTAGATGAATTAAATACCGGCCAGCGTCGGGAAGGAATCTTCTATTCCTTTATGGTTTTTTTACAAAAATTAGGGTTAGGTCTTGGTATTTTCTTGGTGGGACAAGCACTCAAGTGGTCGGGGTTCGTAGAATCAGCGGGGAGTGCCACGATTCCCGTACAACCAGACTCGGCTTTGTTCGCTATTCGGATAGCAATTGGACCCCTGCCTACGCTCTTGTTAATGGGGGGTTTAATTTTGGCTTATTTCTATCCTCTAAGCCGGGAAGTTCATGCCGCTATCTTATTACAGCTTTATGAACGTAAGCACAAGGCGGGGTTGAAGGGTGCGGAATGATAGGTAAGGTGGCGAGTATTCTTAAGGTTCCAGCCTATGTAGGCGATCGCACCGTTATCTGATGCAGGGGGCTGGATTTTCGGACGGTTGGGGAGCCTCCAGCGGTGCATTAAAGCCTTGCCCTGTAACGAAGAAGGACGTAAGAGGTAAAAATCCGACTTCTAAAGCCCAATCTTATGGGGTTGGGTGCAAACTGGCCGATCGCCGGTTCGGAAATCCCTCCCTGGAGAGGGCTAATCTCATCCCCATCCTTCAGTCCTCGCTTTATAATAAAAGAGTGAATGTAAACTTTTGTAAATTTTCTGAATCTATGAGCCTCTTAAGTTTAGATGAAATAGTCGTCAAGCTCGACAGTGAAAATTCCGGCGATCGCATGGTAGCCTTAGCTTCCTTGCGGAATGTCCCGGCTGCCGTTGCGTTCCCCTTGATCGAAAAACTCCTCAATGATGAGAACCTGCAAGTGCGATCAATGGCAGTTTTTGCCTTAGGAATTAAAGCCACATCACAATCCTTTCCCCTTCTCGTCAAAATCCTCGAAGGCGAACCGGATTACAGCATTCGTGCCGGTGCAGCCGGTGCATTGGGATATCTTGAAGACGAACGAGCCTTGGAACCCCTCGTGCGAGCATTCTATGAGGATACCGATTGGCTAGTCCGCTTTAGTGCTGCCGTCTCCTTGGGAAATCTCAAGGACCCCCGGGCTCGTGACGTCCTACTGAGTGCCTTGGATACAGAGGAAGTAGTCGTACAACAAGCCGCTATCTCTGCCTTGGGAGAAATTAAATGTATCGAGGCAGTTGATCGTCTCTTAAATTTCGTTCAATCAGAGGATTGGTTGGTCCGTCAGCGACTCGCAGAAACCTTGGGACACTTGCCCAGTGAAAAAAGCATATCGGCCCTCAAATACATGGAAAAAGATAACCATCCCCAAGTCTCTGAAGCGGCTAGACTCTCTCTGAAACGATTAGCTGATCCAACTACCCTTTAATTCAACCAGCAAAAAGGATGAAGTCTCAATCACTACCTTTAACTTCATCCTTTGCTCTTTTAATGAGAGTTTGCCCGATCGCCCTGACCCTATTGCCAGACTTCCAATAGTGCCCCTACGGCTTCATCTGTCCCTCGGGAAGCCCTTTCGCCGCCTTGATTCGTCGCCACCAGTACCGCAAAATCCCCCTGGGCTGCCATCCAGACTAAGGCAAAATTCAGGGTATTACTGCCATTGTGATAAAGTACGCGCCCACCCCCCCAATCCCGTTCGGTGACTATCCATCCCAACCCATAGCTATCGGAACTCCCTGCTTGCATATATCCCCTCTCCAAAGCGGGTGTATGCAGTTTTTGTAGGGTTTCGGGTTTTAATAGTTTAGAGTTGCCCCGTTCGCCTTGCAGGTGAAGGGAAATAAATTTGCCCCAATCTTCCATAGAAGCATGAACACGACCAGCGGGTGAAACCAAGGGGGGATTATCATGGTCTGGATCCGGATCAATCGCTTCAATCTGTCCGTTTTCTTCAAAGTGCTGCCAGGGTTGTGCGATCTGGCCCTGAGTTCCCATCGGCCCAAACCCTGCCGTTGTCATCCCCAAGGGTTGAAATAGTTTTTCAGTGATTAAATCCTCCCAGGAAGCCTTCATCACTTGTTCTGCCATGGCTGCTGCTACAACGTAGCCCATGTTGGAATAGTGGAACTCACCTAAGGGAAATGTCGGGGGTTGTTGCAGTGCCAGTTTAAGATAGTCTTGTCGCTGCTGTTGAATGGACCCGGGCAGGTGATACATTTCCATCGGAGTTTTTCCGGTAAGCCAGGGTTGGTCAGGTTCGGGAAAGCCTGCCTGATGAGATAAGAGTTGTTCTAGGGTAATGGTGCGATAAATCGGCAGCATTTCGGACTCAAATGCTTGAGCTAGGGTTGTCTGCCATTGCAATTTTCCAGCTTCGACCAATATTCCTATCAATGTGGAGGTCATGGCTTTGGTGCAGGAACCGAGATGAAACTGATCCTCGATTTTTACAGGAATTCCGCTGCCATATTTCCGCTCACCTACGGCACCAATGGCCGTTAAGCCCTCACTCGTGATGATCGCCCCTGCTAAAGCCGGTAAGTTATAACGTACTCGAATCGGTTCTAAAACTAAATTAATATTCATTACGAATGCTCGCAAAGAAATAAATATTAGAAGGGATTTGGGATTAACGGTTATTTAGAATAATGTCCAAGATGTAGCCTGGGATTTCTGAGACTTGGACCCGGGCTGCCCCGAAGGAATTAAACATTTTTACTTAGCTCGGTAAGGCGCGATAGGTGGCAATCACGGCCACTAATAAGGCCAATGTCCAGGACCAACTCGGAATTCCTTCAATGAATAGCCATACATCCCCAAAGAGTGCGGCAAATAGCTGTAGGAAGTAAGCGATCGCGATCGTGCCCATTGCCAGGAGGATAACCGGAAATATTTCAGACATAACTTGTCCTCGTCTAGTTCTCATACCCAGCAAGGCGAGCCCTAGCTGGATTTTGACTTTATGTAGATGTAACAGATTATAAAGCAAACGTTACAAAAATCAAAAAATAGGTTAAGGATTATTAAGTTGACGGGCAATCATTCACGGCGATCGCCTTAATAAACACGCTTCGGGAGAAACCCGTGGATGAATAGCATAGACTCCGTTGATTCTCTAGGAATCAGAGTAAGTGGGGCTTTGATTGACCCCTGGGTTCTGATAACTACAGCCTAAGCCGTTGATATCCGATGGGTGATTATTTTATGACAGATTGCGATTTGGCTGTAACCGCTTATTTTGCCACCGACGAGATCGCCCTCAATTGAGTTTCTTTGCCCTGAGTTTACCCAGAAAAACTGCCGGCTTTACTCAGTAATAATACTCAGCTAAAAACGCAAAAAAATAACCCGTTCCCAAGGGACATCCCGGATAAAATGGGATGAAATTTTAAACCCAAAGGGAAGCGGGAGTGAGGGGTTGGCGTAAGTCCACCCGGTCCTAAGCCGGAGGAGAGGTGGCTAAATTAATTCCTTTGAGCGATTCTGACTCAGGGGTAAAACGGGCCTTTTCTACGATCGCCTGAGAAAGAGTGCTCCGGGCGATCGCCTGTAACAGAAGATTTTCGGCGGCGAGTTTTCGGTAAGCCATAAATTCAAAAATTTGTTCTTCCTGAAGTCCATACTCAATGCGCCGCTGATAAACCCGCCAAATGGCAAGCAGGGGGACAATTTCCTCTGCTTTCAAATCTACCCACTGTCCCCCCTGTTCTGCGGCGAACTGTTGCAGATAACGATACCCTTGCCAGTGGGGGGGAATCAGTTTCTCGTAAGAGCGAACTAAACAACCGCAGGTGAGATCGAACGTTTCATATTGAACCAAGCGTTTTAAGGCAGCTTCGACTTTTTTGCTTTGGAAATCTTGGAGAATAGCAACGCCAAGGGTAGAGGGACCGGCCTTCTCACGAGTAATCACGGTAAATTGAATATATCCACGATTGTTGCGATCTCGCTGAATGCGATCGCTCACGGATTCGATCGCTACCCCGGCGATCGTCTGTCCCAAAACCCGTTGAAACCCAAAATAAAGCGCATCAGCTACTGCGGTATTATCCAATAGACGCTCGGGACTTTGATTGAAAACTCGTTCCCGTTCAAACGCCGCTTCCACCTGTTCAAAGGGGTCTTCTTCCACGGGACAGAAATTTTCCGCGCACCATTCCAAAATCTGTTTAACCGAAAGTTGTTCCCGGGCTAAAGCTCGGAGTTGCCCCGCTTCAAAAGGATAGACTGGGTTAGGTGGGGTTAAATTGTATCGCTCATAAAAGGCTTGTAACCAGATGCGAACCAACTCAACGATGCCATCGGCGCTGATCTGATATAACTGCATCGGTTCTCCCTGTTTCGACAGGTAGCTAGAGATTCCCGGCGGCAGCGCTTGGACTTTATTGCGCCAAGTTTCCTCTGTCATGACACTTAACAGGACAATACCGCGATCGAGTGATGCCCGAGGTAGGGTATCCCACATTCGTTTAATAATGCTGGCAACGACCCGTTCTCGTTTTAAGCCGGTATCGCTTTTATCCTCAGCTTCCAACTGGTCAAAACAGATGGTCAGAGGGTAATAGAAACTAATAATGCTAAAGGTTTGCAGGAGAATTTCCCAGGCATCGGCATCGCGGGCGTCCCGAGAGCGATTGGGTAAACCGAGTTCGGTGGCTTTAGAAGAGGCGATCGCGGCACCGGACAACCATTTAATACTGTAGGGGGCTTGAGTGCTACACAAGGTCCAAATAATCGCCCGGACTAGATCGGGATCGGGGATATCGGGTTTAATTTTGGAGAACCCTTCGGTGAGTTGATTAACCCAAGTTTGATTTTTAGTGAGGGTATGGTTGTTAAGTTTAGCAATCAGTTCCGGGGGAGAAAAAGTGCGAGCGTTGGGGTCGATCGCATGAATGGCGTGATTGGCGATCGCTGCGGCGAGGGATTGCCACTGCATCACTTCACCTTGACCCGTAGAGCGTAAACTATCAACAACACGCTGATGAAATTGATAGCGCAGTAGGTTTAAGTCCGTCAATTGACCGGCATTCAGGTAAATAAACAGGGCGCTATCTTCTTGTTGGATCTGGTGACGAAGGGTGGCGATCAGATGACTTTTGCCCATCCCCGAATTCCCAGTTACCGTAATCGCACTCAGGGCAGAAGAACCCTGGCGCGATCGCTCAAGGGCCTGGAAGACTACCTGACGAATGCGATCGTTCAAACTATTGAGATTGGGGATCTCATCGCGCCAAATTTCGCGATCGCTGACCGATGCCGGGTAAGGGAACGGGTTGTGAGCGGCGATCGCCGTATTCAGGTCTTTGATCGAAGAAATAGAACAACTAGCCATAGCAAGACGTATAAAGGAGTAAACCGAATCGAGCTTCGGCTCTTACTTACAGTGTGCCGCGAAACTCATTTAACCTTGCACTATACCCATCCGTTCTCTAGTCACACCGCTAGATTCCGAAGGCGATCGCCCTGCTGTGTCTGGATCTCCTTCCAGTTAAACTGAGGTGCCGCCCGACAAAATTTTGTGGGCCTGCTGGAGATGCTGGGAAACCGATGTAGCAGAGGCATGGAAGGCCGCCCGTTCTGCTTGATCGAGTTCGAGTTCTAACACCTTTTCAACCCCTCGGCACCCTAACTGGCAGGGAACCCCGATAAACAGATCCCGTAACCCATATTCACCCTGAAGATAAGCAGCAGCCGGAACGATTCGCGACTGGTTCAGTAAAATCGCTTCAATCATCAGACTCACAGAAGAGGCCGGAGCAAAATAAGCGCTCCCGGTTTTCATCAATTCTACGATTTCTGTGCCACCGTTGCGGGTTCGTTCCACAATTCCCTGGATGGTTTTAGCATCCATCAGTTCTTTCAGGGGAATCCCCTCAACTGTGGTGTAGCGCGGCAGGGGGACCATTAATGTTCCGTGATCACCCAAAACCATTGCCTTGATATCCTGGATTGAAACTCCCAGTTCCATGGAAATAAAGGTTTTAAAGCGAGCCGCATCCAAAACCCCGGCCATTCCAATCACCCGACGGCAAGGGAGTTGAGTCGCTTCCCAGGCCACGTAGGTCATCACATCCAGGGGATTGGTTACGACTATTAAGATAGCTTCCGGCGATCGGGCGATCGCCTCGGTTGCCGCTGTTTTGACAATCTTGGCATTAATCTCAATTAAGTCATCTCGATTCATTCCCGGTGTCCGGGGACGACCGGCGGTGATCACCACAATATCGGAGTTAGCCGTATCATCATAGTCATTCGTTCCCTGGATCTGTCGGTCATGACCCTCCACCCCTCTTGCTTCCATCAAGTCTAGGGCAATCCCTTGGGGCATCCCTTCCAGGACATCCAGCATTACCACATCGGCTAAATTTTTTTCGGCGATCCGCTGGGCGAGGGTACTGCCTACTTTACCCGCACCAATGATGGAAACGCGAGCCTTCTGACAAGAGGGAGGAGAAAAGGGGGAGGAGGACATGATTAATAAAACACTGGAACAGTTTAGGGTTTACTGGAATTCTTCGAGTTGGTCGATTCGCAGCCAGATATTGGGGGTGGGAACGAAGCCGAATTTGACCAGGGCATAGTCCCCATTGGTGTCTACGATTTCCCCTTTGGTTTCAAAGATATAGGAGGGGAAGCGCGAATCACTAGCAGTTGCTTCTAAACTATTCTCTAACGTTTCCCGGACTGCGCGAACTATACTACCTTTTTTAACTGCCATAAGTTGCTGTGCACTGTTTAGAACGGTTTCTCTTCCAAATTTTAATCCTTTACGGGGAGTCGGTGAGAGGGGGGATTTTCAACGTCCCGACTTAACCCGCCGACTGGCTGTGGTTTTCCCTATTTCCCCTAATTCTGACACTGGGGGCAAAAGTGGGTAGAACGTCCGGTGAGTTTGAGGCGCTGGATGGGGGTATCACAGACGCGACAGGGTTGGGCTGAGCGGTTGTAGACCCAAGCAATGCCACCATAGTTACCATTAATGCCGCTAACGTTGAGAAAATTGCTGAAGGTGGTCCCTCCAGCGGCGATCGCAGCTTGCAACACTTGAATGATGTGGGTGTGGAGTCGCTCAATTTCTGCTGTACTCAGGTGAGTGCAAAGCTTTGTGGGTAGGATGCCACTTAGGAATAGGCTTTCATCGGCGTAAATATTGCCCACCCCGGCTACAATTGCTTGGTCTAGAAGGGCGGTTTTGATGGGTTTTTGACGTCTTTGGAGTTGACGAGTCAGGTATTCTACGGAAAATGCTGCGGAAAAGGGTTCCGGGCCTAAATTTGCCAATCCGGTGATGATCGAAGGGATGGGGAGGTTAGGGGGGACCCACCACATTTGACCGAAGGTGCGTTGATCCACAAACCGCAATTCGCGATCGCCTTTGAAGAATAGGCGAACTCGGGTATGTTTATGCAGCGGTTCCTCCTGGTGGACCCACAATAGTTGCCCTGTCATCCGCAGATGGACGCCTAAACTGCCTCTAGGGTTGGAGGCTGGCGGGGTAGAGTCTGAAAAATCAGGGCTGTCTCCCTGGGGAGAATCTGGATCGGTGGGGTTGCAAAGTTGGGCGAGGAGATATTTTCCTCGGCGCTGCCACGAGGCGATCGCACAGCCCTGGACCCCCGCCAAAAAATCTGTAGGTGAAACTGGGTGGGCGATGGTTCGCCTCAGCAAAACATCCCCACCCAGGATACTCGTACCGAGGGTTAATTGATTTAGCCCTCGACACACTGTTTCAACTTCTGGGAGTTCCGGCACCAGTTAGCGTGATTCGGTTCCCTGGTTGGGATCGCCCTGTACGGTACCGCTGCTACCAGCTTCAGGTTTGGCGGTCGTTTTGCTGCCTTTACCAGCAGCGTCGGTACCCGTTTTGCGATCGGCCGCCTTGGTTGTGGTACCACCTTTGCCAAGGGCGGATTTTCCAGCTTTGGGCCCTGAGACTTCTTGGACTTCGTTCATCGCGAAGTTGTTGGTGTTGACTCCGGCATAGTTCACTTTGTCAAAGCGAACGATTACGGGATAGATGATCCCGCTTTGGTCTACAGTGGCAACGGTGCCAACTTCTTGAAACCAGTACGACTCTTTCCGCAGAATGCGAACTTGAGAACCACGTTGAACCATCTGTTTTTTTTCCTTGTGATGAATTGAACTAAAAGTTTAAGGGGAATTGCTTTTCAGCGTACTACTCCAATGGGATACTCTGGAATGATTGAATCTTTAAGTTTTATTAACTACTCGATCCAACGGACCCCCACAAAATGCGCGGAACGTCCCCACATATCCTGAGTGGGTGTGACATCTTCGATGGCAAGATTAAAGGGAATGGCGGTGGTGACGTAGCGTTGAGCCAGAATACCGAGGTCCGGGGTCACCTGGGAGGCAGCCGTTGCGGCTACCCCTAAACCGAGGAGTTGGGAGATAGGGTCGCGGGGTAGGACCATCGTAATCCCAAAAGCTAGACCCGCAGTGATTAGCATTCCCACGGAAAGATTGGTGCCACAACGGGGATGAACGGCGAGGTGCCATTCCCCCCGGGTGAGGCGATCATGGGCAATATGAACCGCGCGGCGCAGTTCCAAGGGGTTGACACTGCCATAGAGATAAAATCCGCGATCGGTGGACATTCCACCCAATCCATCATTATCGGGCGATCGCCTCTGTTGGCTGTTGCTGTCTGCATCAGAACCGGAGGTTTCGCTTAATACCCACACTGTGGCGTGCTCCAAGGCATGAACCTGACGTACTGCTAAGGTTTCTTTAACCCCGGGGATAAATTGTAGTTGCTGGAGGAGTTCCGCATCCCCAGTGGGATGAGGGGCAAAATCAAAGGGAAACGGACTCGTCTGAGAAGAGGAAGCAGTCATGAGGGTAGTCTCCAAGTGGGTAGGGTCAGTTCAGGATAAAAGTATTTAGGCTGATGGGTATTAATTTAACGAATTTACCCCTCAACTGCCCATCCCGAGGGCGATCGCTGTGCCAGTGACTCGGGTTTGTATAACTGATGTCTGGGTTAACAATAACAAAAAGCATAAGTTGTTCAGGGTCTACGTTAAGAAAAGATATCAATCAACCGGCTTGTATTGTATAGGGATTCTAAATAAATTTAACAATTTCTCAATGGAGTGGGAGCATCTTGCTGCACTAGGAAGCAAGATTCCCACTCCGTCAATTTGATGGTCAGAATGATTTAGAGGTGCTATATTTCCTTGACGGGTGTCTACCTAAATGGTCAGAAGGATTAAGAGGCGCTCTATTTTTCCCTATAAATCTAAAGTTGCGATCGCCTCTTTTAACACCCTTGCGGACCCTTGTAACAGCTTTTCTTCCTCCGCTGTCAAAGACAGATTTAACACCCGCGTCACTCCCTGCCGATTGACCACTGCCGGCAAACTTAGACAGACATCATGGATGCCATTTATCCCCGGAATTAAAGAACTCACCGTTAATACTCGGTTTTGATTTCTTAATATGGCTTTGACAATATCTGTTACTCCCAATCCAATTGCATAAGAAGTTGCTCCTTTGCGTTTAATCACCTCATAAGCGGCATTTTTGACCTCTTCAAAAATTTCTTTTAATCGGTCCGTATCCGACCCTGAACACTGCTCTATTCCCCCATTACACAAACTCATCCCGGAAATATTGGCCTTACTCCACACGGGAACTTCACTATCTCCATGTTCCCCGATAATATAAGCGTGCAAACTTCTGGGATCTAGCTGCAATTGATTGGCTAACAAATAGCGAAACCGAGCTGTATCTAAGACCGTTCCCGAACCCAAGACTCGGTTACAGGGAAATCCAGATAACTTCAGGGTGACATAGGTCATAATATCCACCGGATTTGTCACCAAGAGGAGAATCGCATGAGGACAATATTGGACAATTTCTGGAACCAACTCTTTGAAAATCTGCACGTTGCGGGTAATCAAGTCTAAGCGAGTTTCCCCGGGGTTTTGTTTTGCACCCGCCGTAATAATCACAATATCCGGATCATCACTATCTGCTAAAGTTCCCGCCCGAATCACGGTGGGAGCGATGAAGGGTAATCCGTGGAGTAAATCCATGACTTCCCCTTGGAGTTTTTCTTGATTGACGTCCACCAAAAGCATCTCATCTAGGGTATTTTGAATTAACATAGAATAAGCACAAGCCATGCCAACCTGACCCGCACCAATAATCACCCCTTTGAGAGGACGACGATTGTTTTGTAAAGCGAGATCGCGATCAGTAAATTCTGTAAATAACTCTTCAAACATCGAATATTCCCAAGGATTGTATTGACATTTCCTAGGATAAAGGGTAAGCGCAAATTTTGCACAGTTCTTTAGATAGAGTTAAAGATTGGCTCAAAGCCCTGAGTAATTTTAATAGCAACTACCCGGTAATATGCGCGGTTTGTTTTAGGATAAAGGGTAACCGCAAATTTTGCACAGTTCTTTAGATAGAGTTAAAGATTGGCTCAAAGCCCTGAGTAATTTTAATAGCAACTACCCGGTAATATGCGCGGTTTGTTTAAGGTTATGGACCTGAAAATTTGCCCCGTTTCGCCGGGACAATCCACGGACAGGATACGGACGACGTAACCGCCGATCGCCTGCTGGAATCTTTCCCTCTATTTTATCTAAAATCCCCAATTTTATCGGGTTGAGGAATAAATTACTTGAAATAAGGAATATCAGCAACTCTACCCAGTCCCCGAGTCCCTTTTTCCCGGGGAATGGGAGGTTCACAACCAAAGCGCGATCGCCCTTCAATCACTATGCATCCAGATAAAACACTCAATCAGTCCCAAAAACTTTCTCATCCCTTGACTCGCCGTAATTTTTTGAAATTAGGCGGTTTATCCGCAGTCGGATTTTTAGGGGCTTTATCCGGTCCCCATTTGTGGGGAGGAAGGGCAAAAGCACAGGCTCAGCAAAAACCTTTCCTTTCTACGTTTAAATTTACCACAGTTACGGTGAATGAAACGGGAGAAATCATTCAGAAAGTTTGCAAAGAAACCCAATATTTTCAGGAAACTCTCATCAAGGGTATCGGTGTCGATTTAGTTCAGATTCCTGGGGGTACTTTTTTGATGGGTTCCCCCGAAACGGAGTTAGAACGATATGAGAGTGAAGGTCCTCAATATCGAGTAAATGTACCGGGGTTTTATTTAAGTCAATCTCCCATTACTCAGGCACAGTGGCAAGCGGTGATGGGAAATAATTCCTCAACTTGGCAACAAGAAGACTTGCCGGTAGAAAATGTCTCCTGGCATGATGCCGTAGAATTTTGTAACCGATTAGCCCAAAAAACAGGACGGGGGTATCGTCTGCCGTCAGAGGCAGAATGGGAATATGCCTGTCGCGCTAATACTATAACTCCGTTTTATTTTGGCCACAAAATGACGGCAGATTTAGGGAATTATGATGAAAACTTGACGGGAATTAAGGCTCATAAAACAACCCCGGTAGGAAGTTTTCCGGCAAATGGGTTTGGGTTGGCAGATATGCACGGAAATGTCTGGGAGTGGTGCCAAGATTTGTGGCATGATAATTATGCGGGTGCGCCGACGGATGGGACTGCCTGGGAAGTGGGCGGAAATCCCGGATTTCGGATGTTGCGGGGAGGTTCTTGGCATGATTTAGCTTGGTATTCTCGGGCGGCGCAACGGTTTGGCAAGGAACCGGATTCTCGGGAGGCGATCGCCGGTTTTCGGATAGCGCTTTCTTGAAGTTTTGAAGGGTGTGTCAGATAGATGCGCTATTATTTTTCACAAGGCATTGATTGTCTGATACACCCAACCTAATCGCGTCTTAAACGCCCTTAAATTTTAGGGGAAGCTGGAGTTATTCCTCCTCCATTAAATTACACCTTGTGAAGCAAAAGTTGGCAAAAATTAATTTAAAATTTAAGGCAGTCGCGTAGCTGATTTGGGGGCGAGATTGGGAATATTTCGCCTAGACGCACTTGGGGGCAGTCGCTATGATAAACTATTAAACTAACATCGTTAAGGTAGATGATATTCGGAACCGATATCTTGAGGGCGATCGCAGCTTTGCGGGAAGCGGATTTAATTGAGGCTCATTTTCACGGAATCAAGGGAATTTCACTGGGGCTGATTTGAGTGGTACGATTCTGAGCGATGTAAATTTAGAAGGTGCCACGATGCCCGATGGCAGTCTTTACCAAAAACAAAACTGATTGGGGATGGGTTTTTGCGCCGTGAGCCGGTATGATGATAAACTAATTTCTGGCCTTAGCTCGATCGCCAGTTTCGGGCGCAGGGGGACCGAATCGCACCTATCCCATCCCTAATTTATTCAGCTTTCGTCTTTGAAGGAGTAGTAAAAGTTTATGGCGTATCTTTGGTTTAAGTCTTTTCATATTATTGGCTTTGTAGCTTGGTTTGCCGGACTGTTTTATTTACCTCGTTTATTCGTGTATCATATTGAAGCCAACGAACGACCTGAAGCGGTTAGAGAGGCTCTCAAAGAGGAGTATAACCGCATGGAAAAACGGCTTTATAAATTGATTATGATGCCTGCAATGATTTTCACTATTGTCATGGCGGCTGGCATTATTTATCAAGAACCGGGAGTTTTTAAAGAAACGTGGCTTCATGTTAAACTCTTGTTAGTATTGGCATTAATTGGCTTTCATTTTTACTGTGGCCGGGTAATTCGTCAGTTGGAAGCCGGAACCTGTTCTATCAGTGGTATTCAAATGCGCCGACTGAATGAAGTTCCCACTATTATACTGGCTTTAGTCGTGTTTTTAGCCATTTTTAAAAACAGTTTTCCGACAGATATTGTCTCCTGGGGAACCATTGCCGCTATTGTTGCCTTTGCGGTGATTATTCAACTTTATGCTCGCAAACGTCGTTTGCAAGAACAGGGAGAAAATGCCTTTAAGCCCATAAATACGCAGCAAATGCCCGAAAATTGACAGGTGTACAACACCCATTCAATCGGAAAGAATGTATAAACCCGATTTTTTGTCAAGTAGCTCAAGTCGATTGTACCGCCAAAATCTGCCATCGCCCCAGGGCTAAGTTTCTCCAGTTTTCAACCGGCGATCGCCTAAAATGAGGGAAACTTCAATAAAGAGGCGATCGCCTCCCTTGCCTGAACCATCCGCGCCTCGTGACTTCCCTCCAGGACAATATATCGTTTTCCCTGACGTTCTAACTGTTCGAGAAACCATTGGTGCATAGTCATTCGCAGGGATTCGCTTTCGCGGGTGCCATCTTGAACAAATCCAAAATCCGGTGCAGTGAGCAAATATAGGTCATAATTTCGCCTCGCGGCGATTTGTTCCAATTTCTCACATTTTGAACCGAGATACCGGCGATGCCAAATACAGGTAGCTAGAGGGTCGGTATCACATACTACGAGGCGATGGGAACGCATTGCCAGGGCGTCTTCCCAGGCAATTTGTCCCTGGGCAATTTGGATAAACTCGTCACTATCCCAATCGTCGGAATCTGCGAGATATTGCCGTCCCTCCCAATACCATCGCCCGTATTCTGGCACCCAGACTGTTTGATACTGTTCTGCTAGCGATCGCGCCAAGGTAGTAGTTCCACTGGATTCTACCCCCACCATAGCGATGCGCTTGGCAAAATAGGCTTTTGCCGGGGGGGTAAGCATCTGCCAATGAGTCCCTAGATCCTGACGCAGTTGGGTTCCAGAAATGGGGAATGCCTCCCGGGGACAGTCGATCGCAATATGTCGCGCGCCCATAAACGCCGCCCAAGGTTCGCCATACGCCTCGGAGGTAAAGGCAACATCCGGTTGTCTTCCTCCGAGTAATTCTAAGGTGCGTTTTGCCCAAGGTTCAGGCGCTTCTGGCAAATCATCGAGGGTTTCATACACCTCAACCTCGGGATGCATGACTCGAATCCAATTCGCCCGTAAGCTGCCGGGAATCGCTTGTTCTGGTTTGGCCCCTACCACAACGACTAACTGCTCAACCTGAGCTTTTGCCTTGCAAATTAAATAGTCATGTCCCCGGTGGAAGGGATAGAATTTACCCACGGTAACCCCCAGTTTCATGGTTCTGAATTCTCCTGTTTTTGTTCAGAATAAAGGCGTTTAAAATTGTGCAATCCTCCAAATGCCAATAGCCAAAATATGGCATAGAGAAAACTGGTCAAGTAAAGTCCACGGGTGGCATAGAGGGGAACGTAAATGGTATCTACCCCAATCCATAAATACCAGCTTTCCAGATAGCGTTGCATTAATAATAACTGGGCGATCGCACTGGCAACGGTGGTGAGGGCATCCCAAAAGGGGGCGGTGCCATTCAGGGCAATTAACAGCGATCGCAACCCAATCACGCTCACGGTTAAAAGTCCCACCAGCCAAGGTATCCAATGCGGGGGAATCCGGGCGATCGGTTTTGCTGTGCGATGTTCGCCGCCACGCAGCCAACTGTAAATCGCTTGCAAGCTGGTGACTAAATAGAAGAGTTGAATCCCCACTTCCCCATAGAGTCGAACCTGATAAAATACCCAGGTATAGGCAAGCACTCCCACTAAACCAATCCACCATCCCAACGGGTTATTTTTAGAAAGTAGCCAGACACTCCATGCGGAAGTGACAACGGCGACTGCCTCTAAAAAACTGATCTCCAAGGGGACCCAATTTTGAACCGGCAACACCATCAACAACACACTTCCAATTATACCGATTAGAATTTGTCGGTTCATTTTTTTAAGTTCATATTTCTGAGGTTAAATTCCTATAGCAATCCTAGCTGATTTGTAGCACACCCAGCGCGCTTGGGGTCTCGCCCTACAAGAGTTTCCATTGTCAATCCATGAATTATACCCAAGGACTGCTATAGCGAACCTAAATTATTTAGCAGTTGCGTAAATTATAATGAGCTATAAAAGTTCAGGGTCCAAGTCTGCCTGTAGTCAGAGAGAGTAGATCCTTCCTTCGGGAGAGGTCATGATAATTTTCTCTGGTTAAAATAAGTAGTTAGTCTAACAATATTTTGAACAATTATAACCTTAGTAAAGAGGAGAACTATCTTGCTGCCTAATGCTGGGAGATTCTCCCTCTCCTTTTTTGGTGAATTGCTCAATTGATGTGGACGGGTCTATGAAAATTACAATGAATCTTTGGATTTTATTATCTAGATATGAAAGTTTCAACTCATCCCCTGGGGTTAATGCTCACGATTTATCAGCGGGTCATTCCGGCTGTTCATCGCCAGTGGAACCATTGGAAAAAACAGGCTCAAAAAATTCCCAATCTTGAACTGAGAAAGCAAGCGTTAATGAGCTTAGAAACCAAACGGTTTCACTGTGAAGGGGGTGCAATTTATGGCTTGTTAGCTAAAGAAGATTGTGATAAAGTTATTAAATTTATTGTAGGGTATCAAACCCTTTGTGATTATTTAGACAATTTATGCGATCGCAGCACGTCCCTGGACCCTCAAGATTTTAGAGCGCTTCACGAATCAATCTTTGATGCTTTAAACCCAGGAGCAAAATCGGGAAATTATTATCGGTTTCGGAAAGAACAGGATGATGGAGGCTACTTGAACCAGCTAGTAAAAAATTGCCAAACTGTATTACAGTCTCTTCCTGCCTATTCTAAAATTGATTCATCCCTTCAAGAATTAGCCCGTTATTATTGTGATTTGCAAGTTCACAAGCACGTTCGAGTTGAGGAACGCGTTCCCCGGCTCACTCAGTGGTTTAAGTCATACAAAAACGAGCTTCCCCAGATGCAGTGGTTTGAGTTTTCAGCCTGTGCTGGCTCGACTTTGGGGATTTTTTGCCTAGTGAGTTACGCTTGTAATGAAAATTACTCGGAAGGGTTAACCCAAAAAGTCAAAGCTGGTTATTTCCCGTGGGTACAAGGTCTGCATATTTTATTAGATTACTTAATTGATAGAGAAGAAGATAGACGGGGTGGGGATTTGAATTTTTGTTTTTATTACAAAAATATAGATAAAATGAAAGAACGATTGGCGCATTTTTTATCTAAGGCAAATCAAAGTGTCACTCAATTACCCGACCCCAAATTTCATTTAATGATTAATCAAGCCTTGCTCGGAATCTATCTCGCTGACCCCAAAGCGAGAGAGGATGAAGAAACAAAAGCGATCGCCAAACATCTGCTGCGGTTGGGTGGAGGTGGGGCTTTCTTTTTCTTCTGGAATGGTCGGGTGATGGCAAAACTTCGCCAAGTCATGTTAGGCGGATTGCCAGGGAATCGAGATAAGCAGAAATTTTTCCAGCCGTTAGAAGATTTTTCTTAAGGATGTACATAAAATAAAAGTTCTGCATTTAACCGGGTTAGACAAAGCACAGAACAGTCTTTACCCATATTACAGAGAAGATTTTATTTTTTAGAGTTCCTTAAAAGATAAAGAAAAGCCCGCTGATGCGGGCTTTGTTTCTGATTGGGGAGAATTCACTCTCCCGGCTATCTTACGGGGAAAGCTGGATTAGTTCATGCTTTCTTCCAACTGGGCGATGTCGAGTAGGGTTTTCATCACTGAGTCGGGGTTTAAGCTGATTGAGTCAATACCCTGTTCCACCAGGAACCTTGCAAATTCGGGATAATCTGAAGGCGCTTGACCACAGATGCCAATCTTGCGGCCCGTTTTCTTAACGGTTTGGATGACCATTTTTACCATATCTTTAACGGCTTGGTTGCGTTCGTCAAAGATGTGAGCAACTAAGGCAGAGTCGCGGTCCAAACCCAAAGTAAGCTGAGTCAAATCATTGGAACCGATGGAGAATCCGTCGAAGATTTCGGCGAATTGTTCGGCCAAAATGACGTTACTGGGGATTTCACACATCACATAGACTTGTAGCCCATTTTCACCGCGCTTGAGTCCGAATTTTTCCATGGTCTCTATCACTTTGCGACCTTCATGGGGGGTGCGGCAGAAGGGAATCATGGGGATGACGTTGGTTAAACCCATGTCGTCCCGAACCCGTTTGAGGGCGACGCACTCTAACCCGTAGGCTTCTATATAGTTGGGGTCGTAGTAGCGAGATGCACCACGCCAGCCGATCATCGGGTTTTCTTCTTTCGGCTCGAATTGCTTACCCCCTAACAGGTTAGCGTATTCGTTGCTCTTGAAGTCCGACATCCGGACGATAACGGGATTCGGATAGAAGGCAGCGGCGATCGTGCCGATACCATAGGCTAGTTTTTCTACAAAAAAGTCGGGTTTGTGCGAATACAGTTTCGTCAGTTCGCCAATCTCTTTTTTGACGGCTTGATCTTCGAGTTGATCGAAGTGGATCAAGGCTAAGGGATGAGCTTTGATGTGATTGGCGATGATGAATTCAAATCGGGCTAAACCAACGCCATCGCAGGGGAGAGAAGATAAACCGAAGGCTTCTTCGGGGTTGCCGACGTTCATCAAGATTTTAGTTTTGGTGCGAGGCAGGTTGTCGATCGCCGTTTCGAGAACCTCGAAGGGAACTAAACCTTCATAAACTTTGCCTTCTTCCCCTTCGGAACAGGAAACCGTCACCTCTTGCCCATTCTGGATATCTTTGGTGGCAGTAGAGCACCCGACGATCGCCGGGATACCCATTTCCCGCGCAATGATTGCCGCGTGGCAAGTCCGTCCCCCTTGGTTGGTGACGATCGCCCGGGCTTTTTTCATGATCGGTTCCCAATCCGGGTCCGTCTTGTTGGTGACTAACACTTCACCTTCTTGGAACTGGTCCAGATTGTGGATATCTAAGATGACGCGGGCTTTACCTTGGCCGATCATTTCGCCCACGGCACGACCCCGGACTATAATCTCACTGGTGCCATTGAGTCTGAAGTTGCGGATTACGTTTCCGGCTTTCTGGGATTGCACGGTTTCCGGACGCGCTTGCACGATGAACAATTCGCCCGTCAATCCATCTTTGGCCCACTCAATGTCCATGGGGGTATATTTGCCCCGAGATTCGCTGTAGTGGTCTTCGATAATGCAAGCCCATTTTGCTAAAGTGAGAATTTCATCATCGGTGATGCAGTATTGATCTCGCTCAGGAGGGGAAACAGAGACGTTTTTAGTCAGCTTTGACCCGCCCACGTCATAAATCATTTTGATTTCTTTACTGCCTAGGCGTTTTTCCAGGATGGGGCGTTTGCCTTCTTTCAAGGTAGGTTTGAAGACAAAATATTCGTCGGGGTTGACTGCACCTTGGACGACGGTTTCCCCTAATCCATAAGCTGCGGTGACTAAGGCGGCGTTCTTGAAGCCTGTTTCCGTGTCGATGGAGAACATAACGCCAGAACTGGCTAAGTCAGAGCGTACCATTTTTTGGACACCAACAGAAAGGGCAACCTTGAATTCGTCAAAGTCGGGCCGCTTTGAGGCGTATTGATGACGATAGGAGATGGCGCGATCGGTAAATAAAGAGGCAAAGCATTTATGACAGGATTCGAGCACTCCTTTGACGCCGTGGACGTTAAGGTAGGTTTCTTGTTGTCCGGCAAAACTCGCATCGGGTAAGTCTTCGGCAGTGGCGCTGGAACGAACCGCTACGTCAAGATCGCTGCTAAACCGCTCGCACACTTCTTGATATTGTGGCCCGAAGTGCTGGCAAAAATCAGCATTGACTCCATAGCGATCGCACAATTTGATGTAAGCGATCGCGATCGCCTCGTCTAATTCTTTCGGAAATGGGGTGTTCATCACCATTGACCGCGCTTGCTTACCCCGCTCCCGCAGATTGTTGACGTCATTCAGGTCTAGATCCGCAAACAAGGCTCTTAGTTTCTGCTCTAATCCGGCTTTTTCGATAAAGTACCGATAAGCATACGCAGTGGTGGCAAAGCCTGTGGGAACATTCACTCCCTTGGATGCAAGCTGTTGGATCATTTCACCTAATGAGGAGTTTTTTCCCCCAACTAAGCCTAGATCTGCTAACCCTACTTCTTCAAAGAAAAGTACCAATGCTGTTTCTTTGGAGGCTGTGGTTAATTTTTGTTCTGGAGCTGTAGAAACCATATATCCTACTCCTTTTACCTGATGCTCGTTTTCACAAGCTGGGTAGAAGGTCAATGAACTTTGTTTCTTTTGACCCTCTATCTAAATCATAATCCAGGTTAGGGAAATTGTCCCCCCCTTAAAAATATTTATTTGGTAAAGATTTGTACCTCGGAGATAGCGACGATAAACCCCTGGGATTTTGGTCATGTTTAATATATTTTACCTTATTTCGTCCCGGGAATTGCGGCGAGTTTGTTTAATACTCCATACGGTAGTTATAGGTCTGTTAAAAGGATCACAACTTGGTGGACCCCACCCTAACCCTCCCCTTGCAAAGGTCCGGGAACCATCAGATGAAATTAAACGACTTTTGATACCCGGATTTGGTATAAATAACATTTATAGGGTTTATCGGAATCCTGCGATCCCCATAAGTCAGGGGTGAGTAAAGCCTACAGCGAGCCAGATATGAGGTCCCGACGGCAGGCTAAGGGAACGTACTCCCCGGGAGCAAGATGCCAAGCAAGTAGGCAGGCTTACGGGCATCACCCACAGGCGGGTGGGAAGGCGATCGCACTCCTAAAATGTACGGGAATAACGGTGGAAACCCCTATAAATGAATTTAACATCAATTCCGTTGTTTATTTCTTAATATTAAGGTGTCGTTTGCAGCCGGTTGGGTTCTATTTGTGCGGACCCTGTAATACTCCATACGGTAGTTATAGGTCTGTTAAAAGGATCGCAACTTAGTGGACCCCACCCTAACCCTCCCCTTGGCAAGGGGAGGGAACCATCAGATGAAATTAAAACGACTTTTAATACCCGGATTTAGTATGATTCCCAGCAACCTAGTCTAATCAATTCTTCTTAAATTGTGAGACTCAGAGATTGCTAGGAGTAAATACCGCCCGCAGCAGCCCTTATTCAGTAATAAATTATCGAGATTATGGGTGGTCCGGAACTCAATTCTCGAAGTTCATAAAAACCTATTTCGGGATTAAGGATAAACCTAACCTACCGATCGCCCGGGGATTCCCCTTCCCCAACTCCGGATTCCCCAATCCGGTACCTTTTCAAGAGGGGTTTAAGAATTGCTACCCTAGAGAGGGGAACCATCAAGTTAGTAAACCTTGGCTTGTGACAATATGCCAGAAACAGGAGCGATACTACAAGAGCGTTATCAACTGCAAGAGCAGTTAAATGATAACCCGGCACGGGAAACCTGGTTGGCAGTGGATCTGACTACCGAGGAACTCGTGGTGGTGAAGTTGCTGGTGTGGGGGGGTGCGAAGGCATGGGAAAGTCTCAAGCTATTTGAACGGGAGGCAAAGGTACTCCAAAATTTAGCCCATCCGCGCATTCCTCGGTATCGGGATTATTTTGCGATCGATGATGGGACCTTGTGGTCTGGTTTAGTCCAAGATTATATTCCCGGGGCCTCGCTTCAGGACTGGATCGATCGCGGCAGGCGGTTTACCCAGGAGGAAGTCGAGGGGATGGCGAGTGCGCTGTTAACTATATTATGTTACCTCCATGAGTTAAATCCCCCCGTTTTGCACCGGGATATTAAACCGAGCAATATTATATTAGGAGAGGATAACGAAATTTATCTCGTGGATTTTGGGGCAGCACAGGACCGGGCCGCCCTCACTCCGGGACGCAGTTTTACCGTAGTCGGCACTTATGGTTATACTCCGTTAGAACAATTTGGGGGTCAGGCTGTACCGGCGTCGGATTTATATGCCGTGGGTGCAACCTTGGTGCATTTACTGACGGGAGTACCGCCTGCGGAGTTAGTGCAGAAGAATTTGCAGCTAGAGTTTGGCGATCGCCTCAGTACCAATCTCAGCCCCTATTTAGTCGGTTGGCTGCAAACCATGACTGCAACCGAGGTAGACAATCGTTATCCCACTGCGACGGAGGCGATCGCCGCCCTCCAGGGAGTGGCAACTTTATCTACAGACAACCGCCCTTTTTATCAACCCGATATCACCCCAATTCAACTCCGGATCAAGCCGCAAAAATTAGAGATAATTCTTCCGGAACCGGGGTTAAAGGTATTAAACTGGGGGTTGAATTTGTGGCGACGGGGATTAAAATTTATAGAACGAACAGTTGCCTCCTTGCGAGAGAATTGGACTACTTCCGATCTGATTGCTCAAGTGTTAGTTTATCTGTTGATTGGCATTGGTAGCGCCGCCCTGCTGTCCCTGGTCCTGAACATAGCCATGGTGCTGCTACCGATATTAATTCCCGTGGTGATGGTGGCCTGTTTGAGCGAATATTTTGAACGAACCATCGTCTGTTTAGAACGTGATCGCAATACCTTTGAAATTCAGCAAAAACGGTTAGGAGTTACCTATCGCCGGCAACTGGGGGTCACCGCGCATATTCAAACCGCCTCTATTTTTTATGATAATAAAAAGTTTGTGATGGGAGTTGCCCTCACGGCTGGACCAAAACCGGGATATTATCAACAATATGCCTTTGGAAATTCGGGGCGCAAACTCACAGAGGAAGAGTGTACCTGGTTAGCCCAGGAAATTGAGGACTGGTTGGAGTTGGAATAACCAACCCAGGGTGAGAGGGAGTCATCCAGTTGATTTGTTGAGCGCCCGGAATCGTTTTCTCCTCCGATAGTGCGATCGCCCCAGCTTCTGAGTGTATCCCTGCCGATATATTTTTCCCCGGCTTCACAAGATCTTCACAGTTTGGCGTTACCATAACCTATTAGAGCTGGCTGTTTTGCCTCAGTTGCCGTGAGTTTAGGGAGCTGAAGTTAGGGCTTGTGGGGTGATTCAGCTAACTCCCCCGATATTAAATTGCACCTTTTTTAATGGGGTGCTGGGTGTAAAAAATTAGATGAACTCAAAACCATGCCAGGTGGTAATGCGAGTCATAAAGGTCATTCGGTTAAACCCAATACGAATGCTAATCATTTAGTCGATGTAGCTGCGGAACTCGAAGAAGACCCTCGGGATGAACTGAAGGAACCGGAAGGTTAGGAATTTGACCGGGAAGAGAAACCCGTTAATCCAAAAGCCCTGCAAAGACCGGAATAGCAGTAACCGGGAATAGTGACCCTGTTCGCTGTTATTTTATATCAAAATTTCTGTAAATTACATTTCTCAATCTTTCCATAATTTAGGCAAAAATATATAAATTAATTCCATCTTTCCCCCCTACAGTAAGAGAGGGAAAGGTTGCCGATTATTTAAGTTTTACGGATAAAAATTGGCCGGTGATTACCTACTGACTAATTGTTCATTTCAAGAGGATTGTCAAGGCGATCGGTCACCTAACATAAAGATGCCGGTTTCAATCCCTGAAAGGGATTAGGGGTTATTGAGACCTTTACCAAGACGCGATTATTATAGAAACCAACCGTGGGTTTCAATCCCTGAAATGGATTAGGGGTTATTGAGACTTAAAATGGTAGCTTGCAATCTGCAATCCTGAACTGGTTTCAATCCCTGAAAGGGATTAGGGGTTATTGAGACTTGCGGCGGGTGGTGTGAGCAGTGTTCAAGGTTGGTTTCAATCCCTGAAAGGGATTAGGGGTTATTGAGACTCTACCACCTTGTAAGAATCCTTACTCGCTTGTTTCTGCAAGTTTCAATCCCTGAAAGGGATTAGGGGTTATTGAGACGCTTCCCCTCATCATTTTCACGATACGGTAACCGTTTCAATCCCTGAAAGGGATTAGGGGTTATTGAGACTATTTGGGTATCCACTGATTGAGTTGGGAGCATTCGTTAAGTTTCAATCCCTGAAAGGGATTAGGGGTTATTGAGACAACCGTGGTTGTCGTGCCCCGCTTTTACAGCGTGACGTTTCAATCCCTGAAAGGGATTAGGGGTTATTGAGACGTTGCTTAGATCTTGAAAGGATGAAAATATCCGAGTTTCAATCCCTGAAAGGGATTAGGGGTTATTGAGACGATTTATTTGTGCGATACATCGAATTTAAAAGCAAGTTTCAATCCCTGAAAGGGATTAGGGGTTATTGAGACTAAAGCAGCCCTGGGCATGGGCAATCACCGAGCTGGGCAAGGTTTCAATCCCTGAAAGGGATTAGGGGTTATTGAGACTAGAGGGAGGGGTAGCTCGATCTACAACGAACGGGTTTCAATCCCTGAAAGGGATTAGGGGTTATTGAGACGGATTTCTGCGATCGCGGCGGCGCAATCCCTGTTTCAATCCCTGAAAGGGATTAGGGGTTATTGAGACTACCGGATCCCTTACAACTGCCGCCACACATTCATGTTTCAATCCCTGAAAGGGATTAGGGGTTATTGAGACATCTAAGGGATAGATAAAGTCTGATTCGGATTTAGTTTCAATCCCTGAAAGGGATTAGGGGTTATTGAGACCAGTCGGGAAAGAATCCCGTCATTCCGTCTAAAGTTTCAATCCCTGAAAGGGATTAGGGGTTATTGAGACAACTTGCGGGCGTTAAAGCACGATTATATCCCCGGTTTCAATCCCTGAAAGGGATTAGGGGTTATTGAGACTGATCTTTTTGGTTAAGTTAAAGAGTGAAAAAGGTTTCAATCCCTGAAAGGGATTAGGGGTTATTGAGACCTAAAGGCCGACTACCTCCCGGTCTTTTCTCTCAGTTTCAATCCCTGAAAGGGATTAGGGGTTATTGAGACTTGAGGATGTTTCCATGCCTTCAGGAGAAAGCACCCGTTTCAATCCCTGAAAGGGATTAGGGGTTATTGAGACCGAAATCGATGATATTCCTCCCCTAGGAACTACCTGGTTTCAATCCCTGAAAGGGATTAGGGGTTATTGAGACTTAAGTTTAATTAAGGTCTACTTAGAAAGTATCAGTTTCAATCCCTGAAAGGGATTAGGGGTTATTGAGACTTAGTAGAGAGCGGCTATGAGAGCATGGGACCGTGACGGGTTTCAATCCCTGAAAGGGATTAGGGGTTATTGAGACCGATTTGAACAACGTTAAGGTTTGTTAAAAACAATCCTGTTTCAATCCCTGAAAGGGATTAGGGGTTATTGAGACCTAGCTTCTTTCATCCCCGCTGTCATAGCGTCCCAGTTTCAATCCCTGAAAGGGATTAGGGGTTATTGAGACCTACAGGTGATGTAGAGCTAGCCTTTAAGCTAGATGTGTTTCAATCCCTGAAAGGGATTAGGGGTTATTGAGACTACGCTATCAACTTTTACCCTAAGTTCACAGAAGGTTTCAATCCCTGAAAGGGATTAGGGGTTATTGAGACCTTCGCAGCAGATTCTCTCTCCTAAGATTTCAGCCGTTTCAATCCCTGAAAGGGATTAGGGGTTATTGAGACTTTTTAATGATTGCACTTACTTAGTCAACCTCCACGTTTCAATCCCTGAAAGGGATTAGGGGTTATTGAGACCTGTTAAAGAACTGATTGAGCTATTGGAGGGTTTTGTTTCAATCCCTGAAAGGGATTAGGGGTTATTGAGACGAGGAGTTAAGTAAAAAATATGTTTTAGAGGTAGAGTTTCAATCCCTGAAAGGGATTAGGGGTTATTGAGACGTAATTGGATGCTTATTTCCGAGTGGTCAACTGGAGTTTCAATCCCTGAAAGGGATTAGGGGTTATTGAGACAAGTGGGTCGTTCGCGGCGCGCAATTTGTCTATAATTTTGTTTCAATCCCTGAAAGGGATTAGGGGTTATTGAGACGGCTATCTCTGTTCGCGGGGACAGAGTTTAGTAGCGTTTCAATCCCTGAAAGGGATTAGGGGTTATTGAGACTTTGTGCAAACCGGCCTACTCGTTCATCAATATATCCGTTTCAATCCCTGAAAGGGATTAGGGGTTATTGAGACCGCTCTTTTGCGATAGGGATTACCCCTACTTATGTTTCAATCCCTGAAAGGGATTAGGGGTTATTGAGACGAAGAGGCTATTGAATCGGCTTCAATGATAGGTTTTGATGTTTCAATCCCTGAAAGGGATTAGGGGTTATTGAGACCAATGGCGATCCGAATTCGCTCGCGGAAGGCCCCGTTTCAATCCCTGAAAGGGATTAGGGGTTATTGAGACAATGCAGTGGTGGATTTGCCTCTGGTGACCACTGTGTTTCAATCCCTGAAAGGGATTAGGGGTTATTGAGACGAGGTGAGCCAACTACGCTCACGGGTGGAAAGGATTGAGTTTCAATCCCTGAAAGGGATTAGGGGTTATTGAGACGAGACCCGACTACAAGCTGCAAAGCGGAAACTATCTCGTTTCAATCCCTGAAAGGGATTAGGGGTTATTGAGACATTCCTTTTAGGGTCTGCTTATCATCATTCTCAAATTTTTCGTTTCAATCCCTGAAAGGGATTAGGGGTTATTGAGACGGAATTGCAGGAATAATATTCGGGGAAGATATCGGGTTTCAATCCCTGAAAGGGATTAGGGGTTATTGAGACTTGAGACCATCGCAGAAAACACCGTTGGGGAGCAACGGGTTTCAATCCCTGAAAGGGATTAGGGGTTATTGAGACCCCACTGCCGCCAGCGGGGAGCGATCGCCCTAATGTTTCAATCCCTGAAAGGGATTAGGGGTTATTGAGACTCGCAGCGTTGGCCGCCCAGCTTCCTGATATCGTTTCAATCCCTGAAAGGGATTAGGGGTTATTGAGACACACATAAGCGCCGGCTCCCCGGGGAAGAACAGATGCGTTTCAATCCCTGAAAGGGATTAGGGGTTATTGAGACCCACCGGGTTTGGAACCCTTGCTATATGAAGTTTTCAAGGTGCATTTGCGCGAACCTAGATCAAAAATACCATTACAGCCGCTAACTTGTAAAGAGGTCAATTTCATTTTCTCCTCAAATCATTTCCCTGTATAGCTTTCAGCGTTTGCGCGAACCTCTTCCCCGGGAAAATTGCACTCAAAGCATTATCAGCTAAGGGTTTCAGACGTAATTTTTGTCCCCTTCTTTTCTACAGCTTGGGGTTCGCGCTAAATCTGGGAGGGGAGGAATAGTTGGATCCAGAAGTTTTATCCCCTTGCTCTGATTCTATTTTATCAGATTCACCAGCCCCACAGAGAAGAAAAGCCGATCGCATCTCGACTGTGCCGGATAAGTTGGCCCCCGTGCTTCCGGCAGTTGGGTGTCCCTGAGTCTGGATCCAGTCGAAAATCCTAAAGAGGCGATCGCAAAAGTCGGATGTTGGGAGATAATCTGTCAGAGGAGGAAATCCAGTCCCCCTCGTTTAATATCATAAGTCCTGATTTCGATGCGGGAGAGAGCAGTGGCACAGTGTCCAGTTTGTCAAGCAACATACGTTGAGGGCGAGGTCAAAAATTGCTCGACCTGTGGTTGGGATTTGACGCCATACCCCTTGACTTTGGGACGAATCCCGGATAGTTTTTTGCGAAAGGAACGGGCGCAACTCGGGTGGGCGCGGAATCATTGGCGATCGCAGTCTCAGCCTAAGCCTGTGGACAAAGAGCAAGTCTCTCAGGTCCAAATGCAATTGTCCCAACTCAAAACTCAGTTAGAACTCTCCAACCAAGAACGAACTCAGTTACAATCCCTGTTTGAGCAAACCGAGGAAGCCTACTGGCAATTGCACGGGAAACTGGAAACCACTCACACTGAATTAGAAGCCGCCCAAAAAGAACGAGAACAGGCTCAGTTACAGTTAGAGGAAGCGAAAAAAGCCAGTCAATCCCAGAAATCTCAACTGGAAACAAGCCAAACTCAACTAGAAGAATTTAGCCAAGAATGCGCTCAATATAAATCGCAAATTCACGAAGCAGCTAAAGCCTATTGGCGATTACAAGACCGTTTAGAACAGGAAGAGAAAGAGCGCGATCGCCTAGGGGGGGAACTCGCAAAAATGCAGTCCGATCGCAATCTGCATAAAGCCCGCGCTACTCAAGTTCAGCGCCAGCTTGAGGAAGTCGAAAGAACGTTACAACAAACCTCCAAAGTGCGATCGACCGATGGGGAAGCTGTCAACGAACTGCAAAACCAACTGCAACAAGCAGCGACAGCCTACTGGCAACTCCAAAGCCAACTCACCGATACCCAATCCGAACTCAACCATTACAAAAACAATGGCGGGCGGGCTTCCCATGAAGAGCGATCGCACCTTCAAACCCAACTCCAAACCCACACTGCAAAATCCTCCGAACTCGAAACAAAACTATCCCTAATCCAAACCGAACTAGGGGAAGAACGGCAAGAGAGACGCATCAGCGAATCCCGCATTTCTTGGTTGATGGAAGAGCGTAATCAACTCCAACATCAAATGGAACAAGCCAATGAGGAGCGGATTTTGCTACAAACCCAACTCTCCCAAACCCAATGGCAACTCGAAGTGGCTAACCAAGAAAACAGCCGTCTGCTTTCTGCCACCTACAATTCCCAATTTACCCGAAATACCGGCCTCGGACAAAACACAAAAAATGCCCTCAGTGTTTTATTTGTCTTGCTTTCTTTAAGCCCATTTTTATTACTCTTCCATCCCCGAGTCTCTGACCCTTTGTTAAAATTTGCTTTACGCAAGGGATATTTGACCAATGCCACCAACAAAGATTTAAGTCAAATCAATTTAGCGGGAGCAAAATTAGATGACAGCAATTTTAGTGGTTCAACTTTAAATAACGCCGATTTAACCGCAATTAGTTTAATCAATGCCAACTTACAAAACGCCAATCTCAATGGCGCAATTTTGCAAGAAGCAAACCTCCAATATGCCAACTTGGCCGATGCGAGTTTAGACTGGGCCAATCTGACCAAGGCTAACCTGGAATCCGCTAATTTAAGCGGGGCCAATTTAGTTAGAGCTAATTTAAGCGGAGCAAATCTCCGAGGAGCAAATTTAACTAATACTCAAATTGATATTAATACTACCCGCATAGACTCCGAAGATTTACTCAACTGGAAACTCGTTAATTGGCCGAGACGAAACCGCCAGCTTGCCGGTCTAAATTTGAGTGGATTTAATTTAAATAATGCCAGTTTAATTGATGTCAATCTGGAACGGGCGAACCTGCAAGGAGTTAATTTAGGAAATGCCGATTTACAAGGGGCCAAATTAATGAGTGCAGACCTCACGGGAGCCAATTTTTCCGCCGCCAAGTTAACAAATGCTGACTTCAGCGGGGCGAAAATAGTCGGGATTAAAACCGATAATTTAACCGTCTGTCCCAATGGCAGAAGTGGGCCTTGTCAATTTTAAAAACTCCTGAAAAAGGCCACCTCTTCAAAGGTGGGGCGGCATGAACTGAACCAGCAAGGGCGGACTGATTTAAAATAGGCAATTCTAGGGCGACAGCACAGGGGTTAGAAACTCGATTTCCTAACCAAATCTCTGTCAATTAGCGCCAAATTAAGGCCAGAAACCCGGTTTCTTGCCCCCGGGATTAATCATCGTTACCCGGAAGCCCTAGGCTGGATTTGAGATAACCCCTAACTCTTTAGGAATCATGACAGGCTACAATATCGGACTCGATTTCGGCACTACTAACTCGATCGTTTCCTACTTGGGTCCGGCTGGAGAACTGGATGCTTTCCAATATGGGGGGCCCGACGGTCATAAATATATTCCGTCGTTTATCGCCTACGATGAGGGATTCCTGGAAATTGGCATGGCGGCCCGCACGACAGCCGCGAATCATCCGGAGATAGAAAGTTATGGAAACTTTAAAATGCGCCTGCCCCTTGCGGAATTTTCTGAGTATTTTGCAGGGAATCGTACTCCTAGTGGAGTAACAGCCGATTACCTGCGCGAACTGCTGATTTCTGAAGAGAATCCCTACAGTTTTATCAATCAACAAGGAAGCGTTTCCTCTTTGGTGGTTTCAGTTCCCGAAATTTGGCAAAGGGATATTTACAATCGCGGTCGCGAGTCCCTCCAAAAGTTAATTAAACAGTTAGGATTACCCCTAATTCATTTAGTCAGTGAACCTGTGGCAGCAGCGGCTTATTATGCTTGGGAAATCCAACGTCGCGCTCGACAAGAGGGAATTGCACCGTTTAGCGGCAATTTGCTAGTTTGTGATATGGGAGGCGGCACTTTTGATGTGAGTTTGTGCCGGATTTATGGAGATAAAAAAGTAGAGGTTCTTTATTTTGATGGAGAAGGCGACTGCGGTTTAGATTCTGCCGGAGTTGCCTTCGATCGCCACTGCGTGCAACTCGCCTATACTCGCAAACACGGCCATGCTTTAGATGAAACTGACCCTGAATTCCTGCGCTTACTGCGAGAATTTGAAACCGTAAAAATTGGTTCCCATGGACGAGGAACGCGAAAACTGATTAATTGTTTAAAAGAACCCGATATTTATGGCGATCGCGATTTATATGTCTTTGCCGGAGGCTACTGCGTCACCTTCGCCCAAGTTTTAGAAGCCTTTGCTCCCATTAGCGCCGGGATTCACCGGGTTATGAAGCGGTTAAAAGCGTGGTTACAGCAAGAAAACCTAGAAATTGACCGGTTATTTTTAGTCGGAGGATTCTCGCAATTTCTTCTCGTCCAACAGGCGATCGCAGAAGCCTTAGCCGTAGATAAAACCGACCCGCGTTTTGACCAAACCTTTAACATTACCAATAGCGCCTATGCCATCTCTTACGGAGCCTGTTTAATCGCCAATCAACTGGTAGAACCTACGGAAAAATACGTCCACACCCTCGGCATTGTCGTCGATACCATTAACACCCAAGCTGAACGAGAACAGCGTTTTATCCCCATTATTAAAGGAGGTTCGGGGTTAGATGAATTAGCCCAACCCCAGTTTGCAAACATCCCCCCTTTAGTCACCTTTCAAAATGACACCCCCCTGAGTTTAACCCTCTGGGTTGACCCGCAATCCAAGGGGATGAAATTGAAAGAATCTCTACCGGATATGGTCAAACTACCCAGCTACGAATCTCACGATTCCTGGCGGGTGGGAATGAGAGTCGATCGCTCTCAAATCGCCTATTTAGTCATTGAAGCCGTAAAAGGAGAAAAACGAATTGAATACGAGCTAGGCAATGCGATCGCCAAAATGTTTCCCGGTTTTGTCTTAATTGATGAAGAGAAACCCGATAATTAAAGGGGAGACCTAACCCCTGACAAGAGTCGGGTTTTTACTTCCGGTCCCCTCCCCTTGCCAAGGGGAGGGTTAGGGTGGGGTCTCCCGTGAGGTGGCGGATTCCCTAGGGGATAGCTCCGCTTACCGCCACCTCACTCACTCACTGGAGGCGATCGCACCTGTATAGAGGCTAGTCTAACCTATTTCTTCGTGACTCAGGCGATCGCGCCTATACGAGAAGCCTCCACCCACCCCTTCCTCTTGACGTGCGATCGCCCAAGAGGGACCCCACCCTAACCCTCCCCTTGGCAAGGGGAGGGAACCGGAAGTGCAGTTAAATGTGGAGAGGTCTCTTTTATTAAATTCAATTAATCCCCTTAAAACAACCTAAATATGACCCAAGCAATAACCGAAGAACTGACAGAAATAACTCAACATTTGCTATGGATGAGTGAAGCAGATTATCCCTGGGAAGTCGTCTCTTATGATTGTGCCAATGTCACCCCCGAGCAGCTTTTAGAACAGAGTAATCTCCCCTCTGATACCCTTGTTGAAACGGTGAGTATCGATCGCTTTTTTGCACCGGCACTCCGGGACCAATCCTGGCATAACGAAGAAGAACGAGAAACTAGACGCCGTTACCAAGGGTTATTTAATTTTATGACTGAACAATTGAATGACTTAATTGTTTACCGTCTGGGAGAGGTAGAAATTGCCGCTTATGTGTTAGGAACTGTGGAAAACCACACCGTAGGAATCAAGACAAAAGTTATAGAAACTTAACCCAGTAAGGACACAGCGCCGCCGTGTCCTCTTTTGTTTTGTCAAGCCGAAACCCATTATAAATTATCTACCCGACTCTCGATCGCAGCTTGAACCGCAGCGGGTAAATTAGAAAGGAAATCATACCCCGTCGCCGTCTCCAAAACATCCACCGAAACCCGATAATCCCGCCATGCAGTATTGGCAACTCGGTCAGTATTCGGCACTCGGACAGCGATCGCCCGGGTGTCAGCCGTAATTCCTTCCAGTCCACTCCCTGGGCGATCGAGGACGACGATAATTTTCCAAGTATATTGGGGCACCGTCACCTTGCCATTGGCGATCGCTTTAATTCGTCCTTCGGGTCCAGCAATGATATAGAGTTCCTTCCCTTCCTCTACTAACTCCCGGGAATACTGCTCTAGTTCATTCCACACTTCCCGATTATTTGCCGCAGATTGGGGGATTATATTCGTCATCAGAAAGGTAGCCGAATTATCCGCAGAGGACGTAGTGCGATCAGCTGAAGGAACTAAATGCCCGCGATCATATCCACTCCCCCGATAATCCGTCGCCCTCACCGCATAAAACCCTTCCGGCAACGATTCATCCGGTCTAAAATCATCTTGACGATCTACACTCCCACGCCAGGATGAATTAAGCTGCCAACTCGCCCAATTCGCCGTCCCCAAACTGCGATTATAGGACAACACATATTGAGGCTTTTCCATCAAATAATTATCCCCATTCCCGGGATCCCAGGTGGCATTACTCGGATTCCCCAACAGCAGATGGTTTTCTAAACCCGTCGGCGGACCGAACAACAAAGGACAACCCGCCAAAATGACAGCAACACAACAGGCGATCGCCGCCAAATAAACCGCCCTAAATCTGGACTTTCGATTAGACATCCCCTCAACCCCCAAACAGATCTCAACCCATTTTACGCCCCTCCCCTTTCATCTCCACCCCATCCCTCCGTGAAAATCCGTGAAATCTGTGGTTACCTCCCTCCCCAGAAGTAGTAACCCTCGCAAAAATAAAGTTATGCTATAAATTATTGAGAAATGTTAAGAAAATAAGCCCCATGCTAACTTCCCCGACGAATGGAGCCAAAATCAAAAACTTAATACAGGAGAAACTCTTATTCGGGAACGAGCCTACCCCTGAACTGGTTGCGATTCTACTGGTTTACTTCGTGCAAGGTATCCTGGGTTTAGCGCGCTTAGCCGTCAGTTTCTTTCTAAAAGACGAACTGGGGCTAGGTCCCGCCGAAGTTTCTGCCTTAATGGGGATAGCCGCCTTACCCTGGATTGTCAAACCCCTATTCGGCTTTATGTCCGATGGGTTACCGATTTTTGGGTATCGCCGACGGCCCTATTTAATTCTGTCGGGGATATTCGGTGCAGTCGCTTGGATCGGCATGGCAATCGTAGTGGATAGCGGATGGAAAGCCACTGCCTTGATGTTGCTGAGTTCTCTTTCCGTTGCCGTCAGCGACGTAATTGTAGATTCCCTCGTTGTCGAACGAGCCAGAAATGAGTCCCTGAGTCATGCCGGTTCCCTGCAATCCTTGTGTTGGGGTTCCTCCGCAGTCGGGGGATTGATTACCGCCTATTTAAGCGGTTCTCTGTTAGAAGCCTTCAGTACCCAAACCGTATTTTTAATTACCGCCAGCTTTCCGCCTATTGTCTCCGCAGTCGCCTGGTTGATTGCCGAGGAGCCAGTGGGGGAAGATTCCAAGGGGTTCGATCAAATCAAACAACAAGTGGGACAACTCAGAGGTGCGATCGCCCAAAAAGCGATTTGGTTACCTGCTGCCTTCGTCTTCATCTGGCAAGCAACCCCCTCCAGTGATTCCGCCTTCTTTTACTTCACCACCAACGAACTGGGATTTCAACCGGAATTTTTAGGGAAAGTGCGTCTGGTTACCAGTCTGGCATCCTTAGTCGGAATTTGGCTGTTCCAACGCTTCTTTAAAACCATACCCTTTCGCAAAATCTTTTGGTGGTCCACCCTGCTATCTGCCGCCCTAGGTATGACCACATTGCTACTGGTGACTCATGCCAACCGGGCGATCGGCATCGATGACCATTGGTTTAGCATCGGCGATAGCTTGATTCTCACCGTCATGGGACAAATCGCCTATATGCCAGTCCTAGTCCTTGCTGCCAGACTTTGCCCTCCTGGAGTCGAAGCCACCTTATTTGCCCTGCTGATGTCCGTCACCAACCTAGCCGGACTCCTGTCTTACGAAGAAGGCGCAATGCTCATGCACTGGTTAGGCGTAACACAAACCAACTTTGAGCAACTGTGGCTCTTAGTTGTGATTACCAACCTCAGCACTCTGTTACCCTTGCCCTTCATCAAATGGCTACCGGACAACAATTCAGAAGAGGATCAATTCCCCTCTTCCGACGAGAAGCGGCAGTATGAAGATATGCCTAGATTAAGTCCAGATAATGCAACGGCGATCGAAACCTTACAAACCGAGAAAATCCCCGAATTTGAACCCTCTGCTTAATTCTCTTAAATTCGGTGTCACGACTTTAGTCGTACTCTTAAGTTCGTAGTAACGACTTCAGTCGTTTCCGGATTAATTCCCCCTCCAAATATTACACCCAGCCGCCACAACTAACCGAGCTTAACTCCCCTCAAAATTCCCCTTAAATCCCTATCAACCTCATGCAACTCGAAAACCGTCAAATCCAAAACATTTCCTCCAAAAAATCCTATACTCGCCAAGACTGGCAAAAAGGTTACGAATCCCAACCTAGGGAATTTGACTACTGGATTGAAGACATCGAAGGAGAAATTCCCCCCGAACTCCAAGGCACCTTCTTTAAAAACGGTCCCGGACTCCTTGATATTAATGGCGAATTCATTCATCACCCCTTTGATGGCGATGGCATGATTTGTAAAATCGCCATTAACAAAGGTCGCGCCCACTTTAGCAACCGTTTCGTCCAAACAGAAGGTTATCTCGCCGAAAAAAAAGCCGGAAAAATTCTTTATCGCGGCGTTTTTGGTACTCAAAAACCCGGGGGATGGTTAGCCAATCTATTTAACTTCAACATTAAAAATATTGCCAATACCAACGTCATTTATTGGGGAAACAAACTCCTGGCCCTGTGGGAAGCCGCCCAACCCCATCGCCTTGACCCTCATACCTTAAAAACCATAGGATTAGACACTCTTCAAGGTACTTTAAACCCTGGAGATGCCTTTGCCGCTCATCCGCGCATAGACCCCCATTCTCAACAGGATGGCGGAGAACCTTGTTTAGTCAACTTTGCCGTTAAACCCGGACCCTCCACCACCATCACCATTTACGAACTCAATCCCGCCGGGGAAGTGGTGCGACAACATCCCCACTCAGTGCCAGGTTTTGCCTTCTTGCACGATATGGCAATTACCCCAAACTACTGCATCTTTTTCCAGAATCCCGTCAGGTTTAATCCCCTACCCTTTTTACTCGGATGGCGCAGTCCGGGTCAATGTATAGAATTTAATCCCAAAGAAAAAACCAAAATAATTTTAATTCCTCGGGATGGCAAATCAGCGGTTAAATTTGTCGAAACCGAACCTTGTTTTGTATTTCATCATGCCAATGCTTGGGAAGAAAACGGGGAGATCTTCATCGATTCTGTCTGTTATGAATCGTTTCCCGCCGTTGAACCCGATGGAGATTTCCGGGAGGTGGATTTTGATGCAATTCCTGCCGGTCAGTTGTGGCGATTTCAGGTAAATTTAGGAACCGCAACCGTGCAGCATCAGGTCATAGAAACCCGCTGCTGTGAGTTTCCGGTCCTGCATCCTGAACAAGTAGGCCGACCCTATCGCTACTTGTATATCGGCACTGCCCATGCAGCCGAGGGAAATGCTCCCTTACAGGCTGTGTTAAAGCTCGACCTAGAAACCCAAACCCAACAGATTTGGAGTGCCGCCCCCCGTGGATTTACGGGGGAACCCGTGTTCGTTCCGCGTCCTGGGGGAACAAAAGAAGATGAAGGCTGGTTGCTACTGTTGATGTACGATGCGGTACACCATCGTTCCGACCTGGTGATATTGGATAGCGAAGATTTGACCCGAGGACCGATAGCGCGATTGCACCTCAAACATCATGTCCCCTATGGATTGCATGGCAGTTTTACCCCCGAATGGTTTGGTCCAGTCGAGTAAATTTATTCCCATTGGACGGGATAAAGTCTGCCGGTAGGTGGATATAGGGTGAGGGGAAGAGGACATACAACTAAGGCAGCTTAAGCAGGAGCGAATACGAGTGAGCCAAGCATCACCTAAAGTATTCGCTCCTAATTTGTTAAAAATTGACGGTTAACACAAAAAATTATGGCAACAAACGAAAGAAGAATATCCCCGTATCCTAATATTCCCCCTGTCATTGAAACCAAAGACGAAGAGTATTTGGATTCCGGTGTGACCAGTAAACTGTCGATCGCCGGTCATCCGATCCACCCTGTCATCGTCACCATGCCGATCGGGCTACTGATTTCTGCCCTGATCAGTGACGTGGTGTATTGGGTAACAAGTGATTTATTTTGGGCCAGCGCATCATTTTGGCTGATTGTGGGGGGAATTATTAGTGGAGTCGCCGCCGGTCTCACAGGAATGGTTGACTTCGTAAAAATCAAACGAGTCCGCAATCGCAGCGCCGGATGGATTCACATGATTGGAAATATAGGAGTGCTTCTGCTGAGTATAATCAATATGTGGACGCGACTAGGAGACCCGGTCGCACCGATTTTACCTTGGGGATTGGTTCTTTCACTGATTGTAGCCAGCTTATTGGGAGTAACCGGCTGGTTTGGAGGCGAACTCACATTCCGGCACAAAATAGGTATCATCGGAGCAGGTCCTGAGAATTTACCCTAATTCAGGGAAGCGTGAGAATTAACACCGGGGCGATCGCAGTCTAAGAAGAGAGATATTGAGGCGATCGGTCCGGTTTTTTCATGGGGCGATCGGGTTTCAATCCCTGAAAGGGATTAGGGGTCATTGAGACTTCCGCCCCCTCAATGCTTACCCCTGGGGGAATATTGGTTTCAATCCCTGAAAGGGATTAGGGGTCATTGAGACAGACCAAGCGGGAAAAGCTAAGATAAATGAGAATGAGGTTTCAATCCCTGAAAGGGATTAGGGGTCATTGAGACTCAATTATTCCGATTATCGTTCCATCGGGGCTGGTTTCAATCCCTGAAAGGGATTAGGGGTCATTGAGACGGAGGGTTTGCCTTCTGCCCCGCGATGCTGGGAGTTTCAATCCCTGAAAGGGATTAGGGGTCATTGAGACTTGGTAATCGGGGCCACGGGCGGGGGGAAAACCTATTCGTTTCAATCCCTGAAAGGGATTAGGGGTCATTGAGACTTCTAGCGATGCCTGGAGTAGAATAGCTCAGGTTGCTGTTTCAATCCCTGAAAGGGATTAGGGGTCATTGAGACCAGTTCATTCGCTTTGTGGCTTCCGTATCGAGAGGTTTCAATCCCTGAAAGGGATTAGGGGTCATTGAGACTGAGTTCCCGTTAGCCGTCACTGCGTTGGGATACGTTCCTGTTTCAATCCCTGAAAGGGATTAGGGGTCATTGAGACTTGATTGCCTCGGTATCTGCTTCTTCGCCGAGATAAATTGTTTCAATCCCTGAATAGGGATTAGGGGTCATTGAGACCTGATTGCGATCGCTCTCAATGGCGAACTTCTCGGTTTCAATCCCTGAAAGGGATTAGGGGTCATTGAGACGAAGATACGCCATTCGCTACAGTATTTCTCGGTTTCAATCCCTGAAAGGGATTAGGGGTCATTGAGACCCAGTATCGCATAATGCTAGATGGCATTTTGTGGAATATTTACGAGTTTCAATCCCTGAAAGGGATTAGGGGTCATTGAGACCCCCATACTTGAGAAATATCTACCTGGGCGATCGCCTTTATGTTTCAATCCCTGAAAGGGATTAGGGGTCATTGAGACCCTGTGTTGCTACTGAAATCATAGATTTCAATCTTGCGTTTCAATCCCTGAAAGGGATTAGGGGTCATTGAGACGGTGAGGGATATCCAGTGAATCACAAAAATGATGTCGGTTTCAATCCCTGAAAGGGATTAGGGGTCATTGAGACAAGGATCCTTCTTATTGCAAAAAAAACTTTCTGCCGTTTCAATCCCTGAAAGGGATTAGGGGTCATTGAGACTGCTTGGAGCAGTGGTATAAGCGCCAACCCACAGGCTAGTGTTTCAATCCCTGAAAGGGATTAGGGGTCATTGAGACAAAAAGCCGGGTTAGTCGTTGGGGCGATCGTCAAGTTTCAATCCCTGAAAGGGATTAGGGGTCATTGAGACACTATTTGCTTTCCTTTTCCCCATTGAGCAGTTTCGGTTTCAATCCCTGAAAGGGATTAGGGGTCATTGAGACAATTGCCTTAGATTCACCCGTTCCACCCTCAAAACGTTTCAATCCCTGAAAGGGATTAGGGGTCATTGAGACTGAGACTTGGAGAATTTAGGAAATCTCAGAGCATAATGTGTTTCAATCCCTGAAAGGGATTAGGGGTCATTGAGACGTAGGGTTGGGTTTGCCGTTTAATAGAATCAATGTTTCAATCCCTGAAAGGGATTAGGGGTCATTGAGACCAAATGACCAATGAACAGCTTCGAGCAACAATCACTTATCTGTTTCAATCCCTGAAAGGGATTAGGGGTCATTGAGACCACACCCAAACTTGTTTCTGCGGAACCTAATTCCGTTTCAATCCCTGAAAGGGATTAGGGGTCATTGAGACGAGGTAATATTGATTCTAAAGAAATAAGAGAATGGGCAGGTTTCAATCCCTGAAAGGGATTAGGGGTCATTGAGACTCAGGGTCTACTGGTAAAAATTTAATTTCCATCAGTTTCAATCCCTGAAAGGGATTAGGGGTCATTGAGACAATTACCCAGCAAGAAGATCCACAGGATTCCTCTGTTTCAATCCCTGAAAGGGATTAGGGGTCATTGAGACCTTTGATAGGGCAGAGCGTACCTTAGAGTATCTCTCGTTTCAATCCCTGAAAGGGATTAGGGGTCATTGAGACAGAAGAGGAGCGCAGCAAAAGAGCAAGCATGGTTTCAGTTTCAATCCCTGAAAGGGATTAGGGGTCATTGAGACTCCTTAGAACAAATCAATTAATTACACTGAAAACTATGGGTTTCAATCCCTGAAAGGGATTAGGGGTCATTGAGACGATTGAAATATACGAATATACACTAGAAGAAATAGTTTCAATCCCTGAAAGGGATTAGGGGTCATTGAGACTTTTTGGAAATTTTCTTACGGGGTAGATATTGTTGTTTCAATCCCTGAAAGGGATTAGGGGTCATTGAGACCAATGTCGGAAGTTTTTTCATTAGTCTACTGCCGGTTTCAATCCCTGAAAGGGATTAGGGGTCATTGAGACATAAATTTTCACCCGCTGCTACATGGCAACAGATGAAGTTTCAATCCCTGAAAGGGATTAGGGGTCATTGAGACAGGATTCTGGTGAGTTTCGTTTAACGCCAGAAGAGGCTCAAGTTTCAATCCCTGAAAGGGATTAGGGGTCATTGAGACGAATCTTGAAAGATAAAACAAGGGTTTCCTTAGATGGGTTTCAATCCCTGAAAGGGATTAGGGGTCATTGAGACACACGAAACTTTATTACATAAAGGTTGAAGGCGCGTTTCAATCCCTGAAAGGGATTAGGGGTCATTGAGACCTGAGCCGGTTACGGTTGCATTCGGCCAAAATGTTTCAATCCCTGAAAGGGATTAGGGGTCATTGAGACAACAGCAGACAAAGGCATTTCAAGCGATGTCATTAGTTTCAATCCCTGAAAGGGATTAGGGGTCATTGAGACCCACCGGGTTTGAAACCCTTGCTGTATGAAGTTTTCAAGGTGCATTTGCGCGAACCTAGATTAAAAATACCATTCCAGCCGCCAACTTGTAAATAGGTAAAATTCATTTTCCTCTCAAATTATTGCTCCGTATAGCTTTCAGCGTTTGCGCGAACCGGCTTGAAGGGGGAACAGCACTCAACGCCTTATCCCGTCAAAATTTCAGCCCCAAATTTTGCACCCTTCTTTTCTACAGCTTGGGGTTCGCGCTAAATTTACGCGAAAAAGATGGTCGAGTCCCTGGGTTCTACTCCCCCAATACGTTCTATTTTACCTTGGCAGCAAGCGCACAGGAAGAAAAATCGAATATTGTCCTCATCCGGTTTGATCTGTTTACTCAGCCGCATCCGCAGTTTCTGGTACTGAGTCTGGTTCAAATCACATTCAAACAACGAAAATTGCACCCACTGTCCATAGGATTTGAGAATATTGTGAATTTTCGTACGTCGTTTATCCTCCGAAATATCGTAAGCAATCACAATATACATAATCCATACTCCGAATATTCTACAAGCTCACCCCAACCCCACCGTAAGTAAGCGGCGACTACGCCGCTTACTTACGGTGGGGAGGGCTATTTCAACACTAAGGGCGGATATTGATCGATTTCTTCCATCAAATACTTCGCCATTAGTCGTCCTTGAATTTCAAAGGATTCCTGATAGGTACATTTTTTTCCCATCACGGGATGGGTGAAATCCGACTGTTTTTTCTGTTCATATAGTCGCAGAAAGGTCCGCAAGGCCTCTGGGGTCAAAGAGACTGCATTGCTAATCGGTTCTATGGTAAACTCCGCTGGAGTAATGATGCGGTTATTAATAGCGTTCAAAACCATCGCATCTACTACAAGGGGGCGAAATTCTTCCATCAAATCTAGGGCTAAAGACGGGCGTCCATATCGTTCAACGTGCAGGTATCCTAGATAAGGATCAAATCCTACAATATTCACTGCACTCTGGATATCATGACTCAGTAAAGAATAGCCTAAACTCAGCAGTGCATTCACCGGATCCGTGGGAGGACGACGGCGACGAGCTTCAAAGCTGAACCCTTCGCTACGAATTAAAGCATCAAAACATTGGAAATAGGCTGCACTTCCAGCGCCTTCTAATCCGCGCAAGGAATCAATAGTGGCTGTTGATGTCAGGGAGGAAAGGTTCTGTTTCAGCCGGTCCGTTGCAACTTGGAAGTTCACATCGGTTCGTTCTCGCTGTTTGCGTAACAAAGCATTTCGATAGTTCTTGAGTTTCCCCCGAATAAACCCGCGTACCAGATGCAGGGATTTCTCGGTTTCTCCTGCTGCTTGCCATTGGGCTTTGCGAACAAAAATATTCTTAGTCAATTCCGGTTCTAACCGTCCTAAATATCGTCCCGTTGTGGTTAAAAAACTCAAAGGAATGTGGCGATTGAGCAGTTCCGTTACCGCTGCTGGAGAAATCGTTGCCCGTCCCATAATCACAACACCTTCGATATTAATTAACGGTACATCCAGCAATTTTTGCTTGTTGGCGCGAATATTTAAACGTTCATCGGTTTTGCCAATAAAACAGTCATCTTGAGTGATATAAACAGTTCCCACAATTCTCTCCTAATTTTAATCTAAGGTTTCTAAAATTTTCCCCAAACCACCTCCGGTCCCCTCCCCTGTGTCTTGGGGAAGGTTAGGGTGGGGTCCTCCAGCCCAAGGAAGGACAAAAAACTTTAATATTCCACAATTAATTCGCTTCTTGATAGCCTTTAACTTTATCCGCAGCTTGGGGTAAACATTGATGAAAAAGGCTGCAACCGCGACAACGTTTACTGTAGATAGGGGGTGGCATAGTTCCAGTTTGAAGGAGATTAGAAATGGCTTCTAAAGTGGCGATCGCCTCTTGTCGTAATCCCTCCGTAATCTCCACTGCTTGCCGTCGCCGAGTTTGGGCATAATACACATACCCGCGCTCAATAGTTTTTCCCATCATTTCCTCTAAACATAAGGCTTGAGCGCAAACTTGTAACTCATCATTATCCCATTCTCCTTTCTTTCCCCGCTTATATTCAATGGGATAAACTTCCCCCTCTACGGATTCAATTAAATCCGCTTTGCCAATCAGTTGATACCGTTCTGATTTCAACCAAATCGCCCGAACTTGCCACACTTCCTCCCGATTTCCCTCTCCCAGGGTATGCACCCGTTCATGTAAATCAGTGCCTTCCAGAGTGTAGTGATTGTCCCGAAACTCCCCCGCACAAAACATTCGCCAGCAGCGGTGGGGACAATAAGAATATTGATTGAGTGCAGCAATGGTAATGTAATCAGAGTTGTTCATAGTTTTAAATTGTAGAGAAAACTGACATTTTACCTCCTATCAAGACAGATTCAACCGCCGAATCATCCCCATTCCCATTGGTGTTTTCCGTCCCGCACCACTGTAGAGGGCAAAATCGGCTAAAACATTAATATCCTTGATAACTTGCACAGAAGCCTCCCCTAAAATGGAATATCCCATTTCGCCCACGCAGCCAATAAACTTACTACGTTTATCGATAATAATTTCCGATTGAATATTCACATAAGTCGGAAAAATATACTCCGTCAAAGACTCAGCCAGGGGAATCTGACTATATTTATTCCAGCGGTGCAGCAAACTATTAAACAAACACTCTCGGGTTGGCAAACAAGAATCATATTGACCCTGGCGAAATGCCGTAGGCGTACAGAAAGCCATTTCAATTTTTCGCTGACTATCTGATGCCTTTTCATATAACTCAGCATAACTGCAAAAATTAGCCCAAGGTTGGGTAACTTGCGGTGTTCCTAAAATTCGGGTAATCTGTAAATTAGCCGACCCTAGATGCCAAGGTTGTTCTGGATTTAGATTTAACCAAAGATGCATCAAGTTATTAAATAAACCATCATCTAACAGGGAAACCCGCCACCAACAGGGTGTTCCTTTGGGAATGGGTTTATTGTGGTGCCATTGCAACAAGTGACCGGATTTTTGAGAGGAATGGCTAACTTGTAAGGGACTGAGGGTAAAGGCTTTTTCAGTCTTTTGTTCATGCAGAGAAGTTGCTAATTCGGGGTTAACAGAGTTGAGGAGAGTTAAAAATAGAGCATGGAGATGTCTACCGCTGACAAATTGCGGATAAATTGGGGAAGTGGGAACCAGGTTGATGATGAGAGTATGAGGCATTTTTAATCCTTATGTTAGAGGTTGCGGTAAATATTGTGGTGAAGAAAATGGAAAAAATCAGGGATTTTCAAGCAAAGTTATCGGTCAAAATTAATTAGCCTAATTTTCTGGGAGGTTAGGCTGAAATCGATATTCCATGTGAGCAGGAATTTTAAAACTTCCTAGAGAAAAGCATTCTCCTTGTAGTCTTACATTCTGAATTAGACTCACGGGAGGCATATTAATCGTATCGTAACTAAAAACTTGATAAGTAAACATGACATCAAGGGGATTAAGTGGATGCTTGCAAATAAACGGTTCTTTGGATAAAGAATGCTTAACTTTATCGGGAAAAGGTATTTCTGTGACTTTTGCTTTACTCATCCATTTACCCAGACGAATCCAGCGCGGTAATTTTAGCGGCTGACTGGAAATGACAAAAAACTCAAAGATGCTTTCGGCTGAAACTTCTTTATTTCTTCCATAACTGGGAATGTTTTTTTGAGTTTTCTGCATTTCAACGTGATAGCGATTATCCGCATATTTCCAAGTATTGAGTTGAGTGGTATGGGAGAGCGATCGCGCTGGAGTCACATAAATTCCAGCCTGATTTAGCGCGGTCAAATGCACCTCATATTGTGGCACTTGTTCTCGGCAAAAGTATCGGTAAGAACTCTCTTCGGGTACGCGAGTCGAGTAGACATCGCTATCTACCAATCCTAAGGCATAGCACAAAGCGTAATTGTGTAAAACGGGTTCGGTTTCATACAGTCTACCGATTTCACGAGTGGCGTAATAAAGACTATCATGAAGTTCCAGATGATAGCGAGAAATAATCGGCATAAAAATCATCCTCTATTTGAATTAAACGGCTGGGACACGGCATTGCCGTGTCCTTTCTTTACCTACTTTGGGAATTACTTGGATTTTGCCGTTCCTTTTTTGTCTTGGTTTTTAATGTGCTTTTTGGCATAGTCTTTTGCTTCGACATCCGCTTGCTGCAAAATTGACTGCATTCCTTCTTCGCTGCGAATCAGGGTTTTAACTTCAGTGAGTAAAGGGGTAAAGCGATCGCCTATAAAATCGGTATGCACAATAAATTCCTCCTCCATCAAGGCTTGAATGGTTTTCGTTGCAGCCGCCGTTACTTCATCTTCGTTCAATGGATCGGGCGATCGCAGCTTTTCGGCGAGGTTCATTTCATCATAAATTGCTTGAGTCCACCGCAGATTGCTAGTAATTTCACCATCGGCAAAAACCACACCAATTAACTCATTTCGGAGGCGACCCGTCCGCGTCGTTTGAGCCCCATAATGTCGAGTCCGAAGGATATTATTAAGCACATAGAGAAACCCGGCTTCCGTGGGGTCTTTCAGGGTAATAATGCTAGGAAAAAACACCTGCGGTTTAATATGGTCTTGCTGATTGATTCGACTGGTAACTTCACCCGCTTTAGAACCCCCTTCCCCTTTAGATGCCATCGTCCCATTTTCATAAGGTGCATTTAAGGTAAAGGTTTCATGCGCGTTATCGAAGGGAGTAATCGAAAAGGCTGTATCGACTACCACTTTTGATTTTTCTGACCCAGAATCCCCGATCGCAAAGCCATAAATAATACAATCCGGATTGTTCATGGCAAAGCTGACGTTATATTCGCACTCTTCAGCGGTCATTAATCCATAGTTTCTCAGCAATTCCCGACCCACTAAACGTTCCGGAGTAGATTGTTTGCGCTTAAACATGGTCAATCGGCTAATCGCTTCTTTCGTCTTAATTCCCGAACTCACCCGCGCTTTGTTCAATTCCCCATCAGTTTGAAATAAGGGATAGGATTCGGTAACGCGAATGGTGAGAAAGTGCACGTATTTCCCCATTGGTTTATAGGGAATTTCAGTTTGGAACAATTGGGAAGAGATGGTTTTTAAGAATGTCATGAGTTTTGCTTCCATTAATTACAACAATTGAAATGGTTGGGAGGAAGACAAGGTAGTGCCTTGTCCCTCCGGTTATTCGGGGGATTCTTCCTCTGATTTGTCTTTAGATTTAGAGGAATAGTCTTGGTTTTCTTTGTCATCGGCTAGGCGGTAAATAAATTCACAGGTATCACGAATTAGGTTAAGTTGTCGTCCCGCCAAACGCGCGCGATCGCCTCCAAAAGATTTCTCAAACACCTCCACTACAAAATACTCAGCAAACTTTAAAATTGCTTGCCGCTCTTCTTCACGATTTTTGAAAATCCAGCGACCTTCTGCGGTGGAAGAATGGACCCGATCCATCAGTTTGCAAACTTCCGCAGCAACGACCATTACTAACGCTTCCCCTTGAGAACTGGGGTCAATTTTAAGAATAGTATCGGCTGCAATATCAATCGGTTTTAGGACAGCATTAGCTTTAGGATTGAATCGCTTATTGGCACGGTAAAACTCGCGATAAAGTTCAGTTAATTGTTTCGGATGGTTCAAGTTTGATTGTTCTCCCACGGTTAGGGTCTCCTGTTCAGAATTATAGGTACAATACGGGTCAAAGCAGGGATAAAAATCATAAGCATACAGTTTGATTTTCTCAATTCGGGCGGTATCTACCCCTTGGCGACGCACCCAGCGATTGAGATAGGCAAATACAAACAAAGGACTGGTTTCAAAATCCGTTGCTAACTCCGTTAATTTCCCCCAGTTAGCATCATATTTTCCCTTGCTTTGTTTGGCATTGACATCCAGATGGATGGCATAAGCAGCGGTTAACGCCTTCAGGGGTGAAGGATACGAAGCGCCGTTTTCTTCCCATCCTTCTAGGATGTAGTCGAGGCGGAAGCGTTCTCCCTTTGTGAGTAAGCGCAAGGCAACGGGTGCGCTATCTAAAAACACCGTTTCTTCAAATTCGGACCCATCATTAAAAGGTGGAATGGGTGACTCAGAAACCACAGTTTTAACATCGAGAATCATCGGAAATACCAACCCTAACCAAGCAGGCATTACCCAGGATTCCGTATCTGTCGGGTCCTGTCCCGGAGGGAGTGCCATGAAATAAAAGGTCATGGGTTGGTCTTCTAAATAAGACAGCTTAAATGTGCGGTCTTTTTTGTGTTGTTTATCATCTTCTGGTAACTCTTTCTTGCGCTGCAAATCCTCATCAATTAGAAAGGCATCGACACTTTGATATTGAGTGCGGTCAAAATTGGCTTTAAACTCATCGCCGATAAAGTGATTGCGAATTTGTGCATTAAACCGAGTTTGAGCAATATCGGTATAAGCACGATGAAGAAATTTGTTAGTTTCTGGAGTGAAGTAATAGGTGGGATAGAAATAGAGATAGCGATATTTACCATCTTCAAATCGTTTCCCGGTTGCCTGGGTTTGATTCATCAAAATTTGCCGCAGCATCATCTCCAATCCCGCAATACTGGAAATGTTCCGTTTGGCATTAGAACCCCCTAACATTTGTTTGTTGGTGTAAACCTGCGGCGTGAACAAAACCGCTGATTCCATTTGTTCAGTCACGGTATAGGCAGAATGAGAAATCGAGCAAATCATTTGCCGTCCTCGTCCCGATTTTTTTGCCATATTATAGCGATGGAGTTCATCGAGGAAGGTATCCGCAGATGTCTCAATGTTTGTCATTCCCGGTAGCATCACCCCTTGCTGTACCCACTGGCGCAAGTCGTCCCAGCCATCAGGGAGTTCATATTGAGAAATAATTGCTGAATTGAGTTGACAAATATGCGCGATCGCCTCTTCACAAATCGGTCTAACCTCTTCAATACCCGGATGATGTTCCAGATATTTAGCCGCTAGATAATACCATTCATAGGGTACACCCCCGGTATTTCCTTTGAGTTTTAGTGCTTTGAGACTTTCGTTAATCCGCTGGATTTCTCGAATCTGTGGCAGATATTGGGAAAGGTTCCAAAACGTTGCTATTTCCTGCACTAAATCTAAATCTGGGGGTTCCGGCAATTTCTTATTTTGCTTGCGTGCCACTTCAATGCGACTGAGGCGATCGCCCCAAATTTTGCGCGTTGCCACATCTCCAAATTCAGCAATTTGGTCTATTCTGATATCATCCTCAAACTTGAAGTCATAGCTTTCCGATAAAACGCCTTTCTTTTGAAAAGTCATCAAATTTTCACTGCGACTTTTTGCTACTGAACTTTTCAGCGGATTGAGAATTTTTAAGGTTGCACTCAGCGCCACCTCCATCAACCCAAAATCATCAAAAAACAGGGTGTAATAGTCTGCATATTTCATGCCTTTGCCATCTCTGCCAAACCCGGTTTGTCGGCGTTTAAGTTGATTCGCGCACAATTGCTTAATTTTCGTGATGACTCGTTCGGGGATATCTTCTACGGGAACGGTTGGCGCATCTCGCCGCGCTAGATAAATTACTCCTGTTGGTAGATAAAGTAAGGGTTCGTAGTAGGTGCAATCGACAGTATTTAATGCTGTGTGAGCATCCATTAAGGCATTATTGACCACATTGGTTAACACGCCGCGATTTTCCGCCAAACTGTGATAGGTAAATTTCAAATTACCATCGCTCAGATTGTGAAGGAGATTGTTTAAACTGGGGTTTTCGGCATCATAAGGATGCTTGATAATTGAGGAGAGGCGATCGGCGAGACGACTTAACTCCCCAAGGCATTTCACCACGCGATCGCGTAATACCGGCTTTAACCCTCCATATTCAGAAAAATTTAAGTTTGTATCTCCTTTCACTTGGGTGAAATATACTATTGCAAGTACATCGTCTAAATATTCTTGATACGTTTCCGGTTCTTCGGGATTGATGAAGCGATCAAGACTTAATTCACGAGCCATCGCATCGACAATTTCTCGATGTTCTTCTACGGATAAATCGCGGATTTTTTTCTCTCGCTTTTTCTGAATATCCCGATACTTTTGCGGCATATTCGGAAAGTAGTGATAATCAAACTTCTCAAAATCATGGAGAATAAACCCAGAAATCACCAGACGCCGTTGTCGTTCTTTCACCACCCGCTTAACGGTGGTATCTAGCTTTTCCAATCGCTGTTCGATTAAATTGGCGGGAAACAATCCATTCAGTAAATGGGTATTCAACGATTGATCGCCTGCATTATCGCGTCTGATATTTTCTTTACCCCGTTCCGCATCGAGGCGATCAAAAAACTTCCCGCCTTTCGCCGTTACCCCGATCGCCACTCGTAGCAAATTCGGCAAAACGTACTCGGCAAAATCATGCATAATCGCATCATCAGGGTTTTGCGCCTCTATCGCCTCCCGCAATAACTTAAGCGTCAGTAACTCGCGCTGCTGGGGTTCAATCGTGCGATCTCTCCTTTCCCACCCAATCTCATCATCCCCATCCCCCATCCAATCATCCTCGGATTCCTCTTCGGATAACTCCTCATCAGGATTGGGTTTTATGTCAAACAGAGATAATTGCATCAACTGTTCATCATCTGATTGCTTCTGTTTTTTAGCCATTATTAACCTCTAATGAATCGAGATAATTGTTTACCTGTTTAATGAAAATTGGATATTGCTCTAACGCGCTGAAAATAGCAGAAAATACAATTTTTTGGTTGATTTCATCATATTGATGAACCAGACGATTTCGCATTCCCGCCGATCTGGATAGGGTCGCCGCTAAATCTTGAGAAATGATTCCATTTTGTCCCGCCAGAATAAAGGAATCAAAGTAGGTTGATGGGGTAATCTGATGTAATTCAACCAGCAAATAACTATTGATATCCGTGGCTGCTTCTACTAAAAGCTGAATTAGTCGTTCACTAATTAATTGCAAATCAAAATCATTGACATAGTTTTCTTCTGTTACCGACTCAAATCCTTGAAGTCGTTTGACATACTTTAGCATCAATAAAATCTTAGATTCAATCCGCTGTCGTTCCATACATTTAAACTCCTAACTTTTCCAAACTAAGCTCAATGCAACGTCGGGCTGATTTACGAAACTTTTCGGTATCAGCAGATACTTTCCAAGCTCGGATTTTAAAATTTGTCCATTCTCCTGCTTTTTTTTCATAAATCAGCTTTCCATCCCGCGCTATTTGATAAGCCAGCAGCGGTGAACAGCCAGGAGAGAGTTCAATAATATCAATTTTATTGTCGGGTATTCCTAACTCTTGCCTAATTAAGGAAAATAATTCTAAATAATTATCCAAATTAGGTTGGACCTGCCCTTTTTCGATATCTTGGTCATAGAGTGCAGCAAAATCCCAATCGCTATCTGCATGAAAATTACCTCTAGCTCTTGAACCGAATAGAACTAGCATTTTGAGAGCAGGAATCTTTTCAGGCAGTTGGCGGACAAGTGCTGGGAGTTTGACTAGGGATGGTGTATTCATTGTTTTCTACCTTGGGATCAAAAAGAGGGAGAGAAAAGGGACTGTCTCCAAATAAGTTATCAGTCCCTAATCAAAATTACTGAGGAAGGTAAACTATCTTAGATCAACTGCTTCCAATGTTCCTTTGAATTAAGGAGACTTAACCAGCCTTCTACTATAAAGATTGACTGTATAGAGATAGGGGGTTAAGGCGACCTACTTCTGAACTTGTTGCCGCAAGCTACTCGGATAATCTTTCCTCATCGGTAGGGAATTCTTGGGTTTAGCCAAAGAATTCTCTACCGATTGAGCCAAGGGTTATGGCGTGACCAATCGATACTCAAATTGGCTACGAGCCACTTGCCGCTTCTCAATGGAATACCCTTTTTTACGACCCTCGAAAATGGTATGTCCAAATCGGAAACTTACTTTTGCAGCAAGTTCGTCGGCAGAATGCCAACGACCATCCCGCAAAACTTCGATTAATTTCTCAAGATTAGTGTTTTTCACAATTTTGCTCATTGCGATCTCCTATACTAATGTTTTGGTAAAGGCTTACTCAGCCTACCAGTCTCGTCAGTAAACAGTTTCAGCCATTGCTTAGTCCAACGCTAGCTCGAACGATAGTGAGTGTCAAGGCATTATTCAATATTGATAAACCTTGATTAAATGTGGTATGCTTGTGAAATAGATAGAAGCTAACTTAGAACGTTTGCACTCTTACTAATCCCTTTCAGGGATTGAAACCATTAGTTCTGTTCTTGTTGGCGTAAGCTTCTTTCTTTTAATCCCTTTCAGGGATTAACCTTCTACACAACCCATATCTCACCCCCTTTGCTCTTAAACCAGTAGGCGAGGGTATCAACCAAAAGCGCCGATTGGCTGAAGCCGATCGCATAGGGTGCGGTTGCATCGTGCAAACTGGATTGATCCTTAATGGGATAGATCTGAAAGTGCATCGGCAGGCGCAAGCGTGATCGCACTTCGGCAACGGGACGAGGAATCACATAACAGACTAATCCCTCTTTCTTCAGTTGCTGGTTAATTTCTCGGATCCAGGGGTTTGCCGGTTGCCAAACTTGTATCCCCACCAGAACCTGTACTTTCCAGGCATCGGCGATCGCCTGCAAATTACCCGGATAGGTGAAATTCCAGTTCAATCTTTCCTCTCGATATCCCCGCAATTTCATAAACCCCAGACACTGTTTAAATCGTCCTTTGGCAATGGGTTTGCCGGTGCGTTGTGCAGTTTCTTCTAGTAATTGCATAAACGCTACTTTGGTCATGGGTTCGATGTCCAAATGGCTTAACACTCCTGGCAAATCATAAGTTTTAAACCGATCGCTCTCGGTGGATTCCGTCACATCATATAATCCACAGTGGAGAGGACTCGATCCACGAAAACTGGTTGCATCCTCTGCAAGGGGATTTCCCTTATCTTTTCCCGATAGTTGTTGCCATTCCTTTTCCCATCCTTTGACTTGTCCATACTTGTTCTTCAGCCGAGTATCAAACACCTCCTCACAGGCTTTTTTAAACACCTGGGAAGCATCTGCATATTGTTCCTTAATCGTTGGATGTCCGAGTTGGCGGCACAGTTGCATTGACTGCACTGCACCCCATCGCTTGTAATAGCCTTGAAAGTTGTTAATTTGACGGTAATTTTCCCGAATCGTCTCATGAAAGAAGACGCGATCGCAGCTTTCCCCCGATGTCAATGGCGGCGAATCTCCCTGAAACAACCGTTCGACTAAATAGTTCGGTGATAAGGCATAGGCTATAAACTTATGAAACCTAACGGGTTTGCCATTTTTTTGATAGCTATTATGTCTTCCTAATCGTCCTAACCGTTGAATAAAACTTCCGGCGTCGGCAGATTCAAAAATCAGAAAATTAATTTTAAAATCTACCCCCACATCAATCGTACTGGTTCCTAAAACTAAATCGGCCGATAGCGATCGCTCTTTCTGTTCTTTCCCCGTTAATCCCGTATTTTCCTCTACCACTAACCGATATGGTGCAAGCAGTTCCCGAAAAAATGGGGTCAGGCGTTTGACTGCGGCAATGGAATTGAGAACGATCGCACCTTTACTCCCAGGATACTCTTGAAACTGAGATAATATTAACTGACAGTTCTCTCGCAACCAGGTTTCCGATGCCTTACCCGTTGGTTCTAGGGAAATAAACTCTACCTGAATTTTCCCCGATACTTGTCGCCATCCTTGCGCTTTCAACTCGTCGCACTCTTCCTCCCTATCCGGAAAGCGATACTTGTTTTCAGCGACAGGATTAATCTCGTGACATCGAAATCCAGCCAATTTTAATCGCTTCAGTAAATCCTCATTGGAAGTAGCCGAAAGAAACAGAAACTTTTTGCGCCGATTGGTACAGCGAATCAACAGCAAAGTGTTAATAACGCTGGCAATTTGTGGCGCACTAAAAACATGAAATTCATCAAAAATAAACAAATCGAACTGTTTATCCAGACGATTCCACAAACTATCGGGACTAGAATTTTTGGTGAGATAGGCACCGCGATGCAGGTAATGAAAAATATCTGGATTCGTTAACAAAATCTCCGATTGACTAGCGCGAGTTGCGATCGCCGCACTTTTCCGCAATCCCTCGGTTTCTGCATAAATTTCTAGCACTTCCCCACTTAGGCGAGACAGACGCGGTTCCTCGGACAGTTGCAATGTCTGAGTATATCCGCCAATTTGTCCCTCCTGATCTCGTGCGAGTTCATTGGTGGGATAGAGGGCGACTGCCGCCAGATATCCATACAAAACGCACAGAAAGGCGGCGAGGGTTTTGCCGTCCCCTGTCATGGCGGTATTGAAAATTACATCAATATTGGGGTCCTGAATCGCCTTGAATGTCTCCAGTTGATGCCAGGAAAGCCCCCATCCCGCAGGCAGTTTGATGTCTTGGGGGACTTCCGAGGCAGGAGAGGAATAAATCGGTTTGAGAAAAATGCCATAATTGGACATAAGTTTTTTGTGTCCGTACCCACTTGCTATTTCTTTATGTTGCCACTGAAAATAGAAACTGACAAGAGCTTACCCGTATAAAGTGTCCGTACGAAAACATGAGCCGCAAAGGTCAATCCATAACCCTGTCCATCTCAGAACGCGATAAAATTCAGTTGCAAGAACTCGCCCTAGAACTGGGGAAGACGTGGGGCGATCGCCCGAATATCTCCCGACTGGTGGAGGCGATCGCCCGGGGTGAGCTTCAGATTGCCCCTAACAATGACTGGTCAAATACCCGGATAGAAGCCCTCAATTGCGCCTTGGATGCCCTCACCGATGCTGGGAGAATTTTGGAAGCCCAGGCGATCGCCCAACTGTTGCAAGAACGAAGCGAACTCTCTATCCCCCTTCGCCACAAAATTGAGCATTTTTTGGAGACTCCCCCTTACCCTTGGCGCATCGAACTCGATCGCTATATCCTCCGCCAGCAACCCTTTCAACTCTCCTATCAAGATGCCACAGGCCGCCTGTGGACCTTCACCGTTCATCACGCCCAAATTAACCGGCATGAAGAACGGCAATATCTGGATTGTTGGTGCGAGGAAACCGAAGGCAATCTCGATATCCCAGAACTCATCCATAACTGGTGTTTGCGTTTAGACCGCATTACTGACGCTGCCATTTTCCCCATTCAGGGCCCTTGGCGTCCCCAGCTTGATCAGATAGGGGTCGAAATCCACTTGTACAATCGATTAGCCTTTGCCTATAAACCCAAACCTGGAGATATCTCCGCAGACTGGTTAGACAATCAGGTTAAGCAGGTGGTGCGGCGCATCTCCAGTACCTACTGGTTTATCCGGGAAGTCCAGCGAGAAGCACCAGATATGATGGTCATGGCCCCCCAGTTTGTGCGCGATCGCCTCCGCGAAAAATTACTGGCACTCTGCCAACACTATGACAATTCCTAGCCCTTGTCCCCTCCTAAAAGAGGCCCCTTGACCTAGATATCCGATCGGCTCAAGGGGACCTGAAACGGGGTTTTTGGTTTAAATTAGTACAAAATAGGCCCAGATTTTTTCGAGGAATTCGGTTTCTAAGCGTTATGGCACCCATTTTTGAGAGATCTAACCCCTGCGGCTGTATGGTGCTTGTGTTGATTTCGTGAAACCGGCACTTGCCAAAATGGAACTCTTCCTGCTAATCAATGAAAGCAGAGATAAAATTAAGTTTTGTAACGTGAGGAGTGAAAATGTACATCGTACAGATTGCCTCGGAATGCGCCCCCGTGATTAAAGCGGGCGGATTGGGGGATGTGGTTTATGGATTAAGCCGAGAATTGGAAAATCGGGGTCATACGGTGGAAGTGATTCTGCCCAAATATGATTGTATGCGCTATGACCATATTTGGGGCCTTCATGATGCCTATCGGGATTTGTTCGTGCCTTGGTATGGAGGGGCTGTCCACTGTTCGGTGTATTGTGGATGGGTGCACGGGCGGGTTTGCTTCTTTATTGAACCCCACTGCGAGGATAATTTCTTTAACCGGGGTTGTTACTACGGTTGCAGTGATGATAATATGCGTTTTGCCTTCTTTAGCAAGGCGGCTTTAGAGTTTCTCCTCAGAAGTAATAAGCGACCCGATGTTATCCATTGTCATGACTGGCAAACGGGTTTAGTTCCGGTCTTGTTATACGAAATCTACAAGTATAATGGGATGGGGAATCAGCGAGTTTGTTATACGATTCACAACTTTAAACATCAAGGTTTGGCGGGTTCTGAGGTGCTCAAGGGAACAGGACTCAATCAAGAGGCTTATTACTTCCAACATGATCGCCTCCAGGATAATTTCAATCCCTTTGCTTTAAACCTGATGAAAGGCGGGATTATTTATTCCAATGCGGTAACGACGGTTTCCCCCCACCATGCTTGGGAAGCTCATTATACCGAGGTAGGTTCCGGATTGGGTCATACTTTGCATTTGCATCAAGATAAATTTACCGGGGTTCTGAATGGGATTGATGATGATTTCTGGAATCCGGAAACAGACCGCTACATTCCCTCTCATTACAGTATTGATGATTTTGAAGCCAAGCAGCAAGCGAAGAAAGCGCTACGATCGCAATTATTGCTGCGAGATGAAGATAAACCTATTGTCGTCTATATTGGACGGCTTGACCAACAAAAGGGTGTACACTTAGTTCATCATGCCATGTATTATGCCCTCGGTAAAGGCGCACAGTTTGTCCTGCTGGGTTCAGCGACGGAACCAGCAATTAATAACCATTTTTGGCATGAGAAAAATTTCTTAAATGATAATCCTGACTGTCATTTGGAGTTAGGTTTTAATGAAGAGTTATCCCACTTAATCTATGCCGGATCCGATATGATTCTGGTTCCGAGTAATTATGAACCCTGTGGCTTAACCCAGATGATTGGCTTGAAATATGGCACGGTTCCGATTGTGCGCGGGGTTGGAGGATTGGTCAATACGGTATTTGACCGAGACTATGACCAGAATAAAGCACCGGAAAAACGGAATGGGTATGTGTTTTATGAAACGGACCAATATGCCCTAGAATCGGCGATGGAACGGGCTATTGATTTGTGGTATAATTCTCCCAAAGAGTTTAGTCAGCTTGCTATTCAAGGCATGGAATATGACTATTCGTGGAAAGACCCGGCGGAAAACTATGTGAATATTTACGAATCAATTCGGCACAAATAATCACGGGAAATCTATCCCTGAATCCTCTTTCAAAGAACAGCTATAGCCTATCATGGGTCAGAAAAGAAGTTTTTTTTGGCCTGTGGTAGGTATTTAATATTTTATATATTTGCTCTTTTATTAAGTTTAAGTAAACTCCGGCAAATTTCTGAATAAATGCTACTGAAGCGAGTCCAGTCGGTTTAGAATTTGGGAGGGGGAAGCGACACTACGGATAACCAATATTTGCATAAGCTCTGCATGGCGATCGTCAATTTATCAAAAGTTAAGGGGTTGACGATAAATGAGTTTGCACCTGCATTGTAGCATTTAGAGATGTCTTCTTGGTGATAAGAACTACTCAGGATTACTATTGGGATAGTCTTCAGTTGGGGATCGGATTTTATATGAACTAATGCCTCTCGTCCGTCGAGTTTCGGCATATTCAAGTCAAGCAAGAGCAGATCAGGAAAAGGCGACTTCAGTTGATCCTGATAGGGACCGCGCCGATAGAGATAGTCAAGAAGTTGCTCCCCATCTTCTACAAAAAATAGGGTGTGGTTTGAGTGAACTTCTTGCAACACTTCTTCAATCAGTAAGCAGAAGGAAGAATCGTCATTTGCAATTAAAATGGTGGGGGGGTTTAAGGGGGTCGTCATAGTTTGAGTTAGGACGGGATTAGGGGCTGATGGCTTCGGCATAAATGTTAGGGGCAATTATAATAATTTAGCATCTTTTCTCAAGGGGTCATCTTGTGCTTTTTGCGCCAGTATGCTAAAGTAAAATACTGATCCTTGGAGGGGACAAGATTCGACCCAAATTGTTCCCCCGTGCAATTCGACAATTTTTTTACAAATTGCTAATCCGATACCCGTTCCGGGGTATTCTTTTTCGGAATGGAGGCGTTGGAAAATTTGAAATATTCGCCCTAGGTGCTTAGTTTCCATTCCAATTCCATTATCCTGAATGGAAAATACCCATACATCCTCCTTAAGAGATGCACTGATGTGGATACAAGGTGAAATATCTTGACGCCGGTATTTAAGGGCGTTACTGATTAAGTTTTGAAACAGTTGCAATAATCCCCTACTATTACCGGCGATCGCCGGTAATGGATCATGAGTAATCAGCGATTGAGTTTCATGGATTTCGGTTTCGAGATTAGCTAGGGCCTTTGATAATACTTGCTCGCAGTTAACGGGTTCCATGACTTGTGCCATTCTCCCGATACGGGAATATTGTAGCAAATCGTCAATCAATTGTTGCATCCTAAGACTGCCACTAATGATGCGTTCAATAAATTGATGTGCTTTGGCATCCAGTTGCTCCCGGTAACGGTTTTCTAACAGTTGGGCGAAGCTGGCAATGTTTCCTAAAGGGGCTTGTAAGTCGTGAGAAACAACATAAGCAAACTGTTCCAATTCCTGATTAGACCGTTTCATTTCCCGGTTTAATTCCATTAACTGCTGTTCAATGGCTTTGCGATCGCGGATTTCCTGTTCAAGTTGAATATTTTGTTCTTTAAGTCTATTTTGTAACCGGAGAATTTGGAGTTGATTTTCTACCCGGGCCACGACTTCTTTAACTTGAAAAGGTTTAGTAACATAGTCTACTCCCCCGACATTAAAGGCATGAACTTTCTCTACTGTCTCCTCAATAACGCTTAAAAAAATGACAGGAATTTCTCGGGTTTCAGGATTGGCTTTGAGTTGTTCACAGACTTGATACCCATTCATTTCGGGCATCTGGATATCTAACAAGATTAGATCCGGAGGATGCCTACGAACTACTCTGAGGGCCATTGCACCATTTGTCACGCACCGGACTTTGTAACCCTTGTCTTTGAGAATGTTTAAGAGCAAGCGCAGGTTATCCGGGCGATCGTCTACCAATAATATGTTTCCGATGGGATCGCTCATGTTGCGTAGGCTAATGATTGTTTCTTTATTATCCCTCACTAGCTTACTTTGAGCTCAATGAAACTGTGTTCAGTGGCGATCGCGGGTTCGGATTAAGGTAAATTTTATCACCCTAGGGCGTTGACAATGGCGGTGAACAGCCGGAAGATAGCCCCTTCGTTCGTAGCAGCGAACCGATGACAGGATCTTAAATCAGCCTTAAAATAATAGAGAGCACCTTCCTGTCCAGGGGGTAAAAAGCCCGAGAAGGGGGGAAATTGCCCGAGTGGGGGAATGCTTTTCCACCTTTCCTTAGCCGAGAATAAAACGATGAGCAAAATTTCCGCAGTCGGCTTGTTATTTCAGCAATTAGGGTTGAGGAGAAATCCCAAGATGCGGGTTTTTCTGCAAGTTTTACTCGCGGTTGGATTGCTAGGGGCGATCGCCAGGATGCTGCCCTATTTAGCACCAATCCGCGCGGGAGATATTGCCCAAAGTGAACAAGCGATCGCCTTTAGCGATCGCAACGGGCTTCCCCTCGGTACCCTTCTCACTCGGGACCAAGATCATACGGCGGTTGTGGCGATTGATCAGGTTTCTGAACCGTTTCTCCAGGCGATTATCGCGGCAGAGGATAAGCGATATTATCAGCATGGGGCGGTAGATTTACAAGCCGTTGCCCGTGCAGTCTTGGAAGGGGTACAAGCGCGATCGCTAGTTTCGGGCGCATCCACGATTACAATGCAATTGGCGCGGATGCTGGAACCGGCACCGCGCACTTTACCCCATAAACTAGGTGAAGTTTGGCTATCTTGGCGACTGTTTGCCGGGATGAACCGAGATGAAATTCTACAGGCTTATATTAACCGTCTACCGATGGGGGGAAATATATATGGGGTAGAAGCGGCTGCCCGCACTTATTTCGGACTGCCTGCCTCAGAACTCAACCTCGCTCATGCCAGTATTCTAGCCGCGATTCCTAACGATCCTAATCATTATAATCCCTATTCTAATTGGCGATCGCTGAAAAAGCGTCAGCGCTATGTTCTCGATCGCATGGTAGCCGATGGTTATATTACCCCAGAGGAAGCAAGTCGGGCGGAACAAGAAGAAATCCAGGTTTTACTCCCCGAACGCAGCATTATCGCCGCCCCTCACTTTCTATTTTGGCTAGCTAATCGCTTGCCGGAAGGGGTTTCTACCGTACAAACGACTCTGGATCGCCGGTTGCAACAGTTTGTGCAAACCCAAGTCCAGGAAGTGGTTCGTTCCCTGGTGGCTCACAATGTTACTCATGCGGCAGCGTTAGTGATTGACAATCATACCGGGGAGGTGTTGGCTTATGTGGGTTCACCGAATTACTTCGCGGACGCCCAACAGGGGCGAAATGATGGGGTGCAAGCCTTACGGCAACCGGGTTCGGCCCTTAAACCGTTTTTGTATGAGTTGGCGTTAGAAATTGGGGCGATCGCGCCAAATCAGATTTTAGCGGATGTTCCTACTCATTATGCAATACCGGGGGCGCGATTATACAGCCCGGTAGATTATAGTCAAAAGTTTTTAGGGCCGGTACGGGTGCGCGCTGCCTTGGCTAATTCGTTGAATGTGCCGACAGTGCGGGTGTTAGAGCAGGTGGGGGTAGAGCGTTTTTTGGCGCGACTGCATCAGTTGGGGTTTGAGCATCTCACGAAGTCTCCCGAATATTATGGGTTAGGGTTAGCTTTGGGGAGTGGAGAAGTGAGTTTATGGGAGTTGGCGCGGGCTTATGTGGCGATCGCCCGGAATGGGGATTTGATTCCGTTATCGGTGACATCTGGCAGTCGTCTCCCTTCTTCCTCAGCAGTTCCTCTCATGGAGTCCTCCTATTGGGCGCTGATTGGGGATATGTTGGGCGATCGCTATGCCCGATCACACGCATTTGGGGTGGATTCGGTCCTGAGTTTACCGTTTCCGGCGGCGGTGAAAACGGGAACTTCTTCGGATTATCGAGACACTTGGACAGTTGGATATACGGTGGATTATACGGTAGCAACTTGGGTGGGAAATTTTAGTGGCGATCGCATGACAAAAGTATCGGGAGTCACCGGCGCTGCACCCTTGTGGAATCGCATTATGTTGCATCTACATGAAACCCGGGAACCGGCAGCGTTTCCTCCTCCTGCCAATCTGGTACAACGTCCGATTTGTGCGATAACGGGATTAAAACCCACCGTAGATTGTCCCTCGGTGGTGCTTGAATATTTTGCACCGGAACATCTAAGTACCTACGATCGCTCCGAGGGGTTTGAGTTATCCCGGGAGTATAACGACTGGTTGGCAAGGCAAAGTCAACCGCAAGTCTCGGGCGATCGGCTAAAAATTGCCTTTCCTGAAAACGATGATTATTTTATCTTAAATTCGAGAGACTCTACACCGCGCATCCAGTTTAAATTAGCCGTTGCACCCGAAACACCCATAGAATGGTGGGTAATCGGTGAATCGGGGAAACAACAACTGAAGACTGAGGCGAATCATGCTCTATTTTGGCCGATGGAAGTGGGGGAATGGACCTTAGAAGTTAGAAGCGCAGAGTTAACAGATCGGGTCACTTTTCAAGTCCAACTCCCGGACAATCGCCCTACTCGGCGAGGATTTCGAGCGATAAGTGAGGGGGAATAATTTACTACTCAAAATTAAGGATGAAGGGGGACTAGATGACGTTTATCTCATGTAGAATAATTTCAATCATTAGGAGTGTGAAGCTCTGGTTTTCCTCTGACTCATGGGCAACGAAATGCTCCTACTCACAGGAATGTTTATACCATAAATTTAGGCGATTATAGAGTTTTTAATGAGACTCTATAATCGCCTAATGTTTAGAAAAGCAAAATTGAAACTAAGTGAGGTTTTTAGTCAAAGGTTAGATCTCACCTTTTTTCAAGGGTAAGGTAAGAAGTTCTGCTGGCAATGAATTTGGCATTTCTTGCCCACAGTTCAAACAGAACCAGTAAGAACCCCCTTTGCGAACATGGTGTAATAAAGAGCCATTACAACAAGGACATTGATTGCTGACTGTCATGTAAATACACCTTCTGTTTTGTCATTAAAATCTTATGAAAGAACCGTCAACTTATCTTTTAAATGACCATTTTGGTGAATGGTTTTTGACAAGGCAAGACGGTAGGCGGCTTCGTATCCATCAACCATTGTCGCGATGCTGAATTCACCGACGACGCGATCGCGGCAGGCTTGGCGATCGAGTTTGGCGACAGCGGGAATAGCCGCGATCATTTCCTCGATCGTATTGCAGATGATTCCGGTTTTGCCGTCAGCAATTACTTCAGGAACGGAACCCAGATTCATGGCAATCAATGGAGTACCTGTACACATTGATTCAATCATCACCAAGCCAAAGGGTTCTCTCCAGGTAATCGGGAACAGAGTAGCAACCGCATTTCCTATCACGGCTACTTTTTGTTCGTGGTTGGTTTCCCCTAAATATTCAATTTGTGTGCCATCGATGAGCGGCTTAATTTCATTTTCGTAGAATTTTTCGTCTACCGGATCGACTTTACCGGCAATTTTCAAGTGCCAGCCTGTGGCTTTGGCGATTTCGATGGCGTGGTGAATCCCTTTTTCTGGGGAAATTCTGCCTAAAAATGCCAAATAAGGCGGGTCCTGGGGCTTAGGAAAGAAAGGATAAGCATCGATATTAATGCCATTATAGACCGTACCCAGATAATTCAAATCAGGTCCGCCTTCTCTTTGAGCATCGGTTATGCTGATATAACCCTGGTTGCCATACTTCTGATACAATTTGCTGCTGTCAGTTGTAAAGTTTCCATGCAGCGTATGCACCACGGAAGTCTTCATTAACTCAGCCAAAGGGAGGGACGAGTATCCATTATGAAAGTGGATAATATCAAACTCGGAAGCCATTTCGTAAATCCGGTTGAGTTGCAGCATATCATACACCGCCGGCTCTTTCACTGTGGGGTCTAGGCGCAAAGCTCGCGGCACCACAGATTCTAATTTTGCCAGAGTTTGGGAATCTCCAGAAGCAAATAAGGTAACATCATGACCCCGACGGACTAATTCATCGGTTAAGTGACTAACCACTAATTCAATGCCACCATAACCCGGTGGGGGAACTCGTTCCGCTAAGGGTGAAACTTGAGCTATACGCATATTTTTCTCTCTGGATGGTAAGTTCACTTGAATTAACTAATTAATTGACTCTAAAAAAGCAGTTAGTGCATCTATCTTTAGGTAGATTTTAGGGCTAAACAAGAATATATTGCCCGATTTTTCAGCGCCATGAAGGGTTAAATAATTGCTCTTTCGCAGAAACTACGGATAGCAGGTATTTTCACTTCGTTTATTGCTGATGCTCAAAACTTAACTTGACTCTTGATGGTCTGGGTAGTAGTATTAACCGTACCAATCGTTCTGTACGATTCCATCGTAGAGTTAAAAGATAGAACCAGGAGTTCTGGAAATGACATTAAGATTTCCAGCGGTTGAAAGGTAAGAAATTAAGCGAAATTTCCAGTGGAAGAGTTGGAGGAGATAGACCTAGGGCCTTATGAAAACTGTACCGTATGATTGCAATAGGTTATTGGCCTAGGGTTTAACTTTTCTTAACATTATTGCTTGCAAACAAAAAATAAAAGAGAGATGGGGTTCGGTAAACCCTACTGACTCCCCTCTTGATTTATTCTGATTCAAAGTTTTAGCTAAATGGGCGGGAATTATTGCTTTAAACCAGTCTATCTGAATCGTTAAAATGCAACATCAGCGGGAATTTGGATCAGTTTCTAATGAAAAAGAGGCAGAAAGGCTAGGGGTAATGCTTTCCCATAGCTTCAATTTCACCGGGTGGGAACTCTTTCGCGATCGCATTGGTATCGGAAACTACCGCGCCATTTGGCAAGACAAGCAAATTATAGGCGGATTAGGACTGTATCCCATGGCACAATGGTGGGGTGGCAATCCAGTTACAATGGCGGGAGTTGCCGCAGTAGGAGTATCGCCAGAACATCGCGGAACTGGGGTAGCCGACGAACTACTCAGAAATACACTCCAAGAACTCTACAATAATCAGATCCCGCTTTCGGTTCTTTACGCTGCTACTCAGGTTCCCTATCGAAAGGTGGGATATGAACAGGCGGGGAGTCTGTGTAAGTGGGAACTCCCCCTTGAAAGCATTCAGATGCGCGATCGCACTCTGGCGATGCATTCTATCGAACCGATACTATCGGAGACACTTGCAGCGATTTATCACCAACAGGCGATCGCCTGTAATGGTAATCTTGATCGCCACCCCGGTATTTGGGAAAACATTTTTAAACCCATCCCCGAAGAAACCCTCTATGCAGATTTAATCGGGGAACCCAATGAATGGCAAGGTTATATTATTTATAGTCAACAACGAAAAGGAAACTCCCAAACCCTTGCCGTCGTCGATTGGGTGGCGTTAACTCCTGCTGCCATCCGTCGTTTGTGGACTTTCCTCGCCGATTTTCGTTCTCAATTTTCTAAGGTAATTTGGCGCAGTTACCCCCTTGACCCCTTCTTATTATGTCTCCCCGAACAAACCGCAAAAATTACCGATTTAGCCCACTGGTTGTTACGAATTGTGGATGTACCTTTAGCCCTAGAAAAACGCGGCTATCCCCTGGGAATAGAAGGAGAAGTGCATTTAGAACTACAGGATAATATCTTGCTTGAAAATAATGGTAAATTTGTTCTAACTGTATCTGAGGGTAAAGGAGTAGTAACTCCCGGCGGAAGAGGAGACTTACAGTTAGACGTGCGTGGATTATCCCCTCTTTATACGGGATTTTTAACCGCCCATCAACTCTATCTGGCCGGTCATATTCAAGGAAATTCTACTGCTTTATCCACTGCAACCGAGCTATTCAGAGGAACACATCCCTGGATGGCGGATATGTTTTGAAAGAAGAAATCGATAATAAGGAAATTCGTAGTAGAGAAAGAAATGGGTAATAGGGAGTGAGACGCTCCCACTCCTCAATCCCCCTATAAATTTTTGTACATCGAGTTTTTTTTACATCCATCGAGCTACTTTAGGGCCGATCTAAACCCCTTCGTCTACAGGGATAATTCCTTGTAATCAAGGCGGACAGACCCACCGGAGCGTCAGCAGGTGGGGAAGCATTCATGAGGAAATTTGGTATTATTTCTCCAAAACTTGGGGAATCAAAATCGTGCGATCGCCCAGTTTAGCTTCAAAATTAAGGCTATTTTTTAAAGCAATTAAATCCCAATATTCAAACGTATCAAATCCAAATGCTTTTTGCGACAATTGCTCTAAACTGTCCCCCGGTTGGACTTGATAGGAAACCCACCCATAAGTTTTGCCATCTAGGGTAAAATTTTGAGACTGTTGCAACCAATGCTGATAGCGTGTATCCCGATTAAGGTCTAACCGAGATTCCATCTGATGTAATGCTTTTCGCCACAGTTGATATCCCATTGGGCTTAAATGGATACCATCAGTGGTTAACTCGCGCCGTAGCATATCTTCGTCGTTGGTAAAGCTAGAATTAAGGTCGAGATAGGTTGCTCCTTCGGATTTGGCGATCGCCGCAAGTTCGAGATTAATTAAACGAATTCTCGTATTGGGAAGTGCCGCAAGTCGGGTTGGTAAAATGGATTGGACGACAATTTTAGAGGGAGGATGAATCAGTTGTAGTTCCCGTACCGTATAATAAATATTATCTGCAATACTGGCATCCCGTTTTCCCTGCCGTAAATCATTAATTCCCGCTAATAGATAAATGACATGAGGTTTAGTCTCAGAAAAAGTCCACAATCTTTTTAAAATTCCGCCTGTATTATCTCCAGAAATTCCTTGATTGAGCCACAGTCTCCCCGGTGGCAGTAGTTCGCATGGAAACCACATCGAAATCGAATCCCCTAATAAAATAGCGAGACGATTAGAACCCTGTCCCCTGGTGAGTGCGCTGGCTTCCCAAGCTAACAGATTAGTCCAATTTTGATAGGTAGGTTGGCCGATTCCTTTTTCCCACAACGATTTAAAGCTATCGGGTTGGAGTAGGGTATAAGTTCTACCAACTTTTAACCCTTCCATGCGTTGTAAATACATTTGAATTCCAGAAGCCGGTCGATTCATGAGTAATCCCTCACTATGCCTGGAATTCTAAGATAAGGGAATGAAGCGGGGTAGACTTTTGTAAGTGGACATTTTCTCAAGCGGCTATTTTTAGGGCGATCGCCTCTTGGTAAAATTCCCCTATTTTTTTACCTAATCAGCCCGTCGCCACTCCACTAATGAGGTATGAGAGAGGGTTAATGCTACGGCCCCAAATCCGGCAGGGTCGGAAATGCCACTCCCAAAACTGGCAGAAAGTCGGCGATCGCAACCCTTGATTTTACGGCCCTACACAAATTAGATCCTACCTTCGCGGCCCTCAGCGAAGAATGGCTAAAAATTATTGAGGAGGAGGAAACTTTCTTAAAATTCCCCTACCCTATTCTGTGGATTCAACCGAATTTCAAAAAAAATCCCCCGCCATAACAGCGGGGGATTTTTTCAACTAATTAACCCGTGAAAAGTTAGCCGAACTTACTTGCAGTCGAAGCAATCAAGAACGCAGCATAAGTCAGGATATAGCCCACAGTAAAGTGAGCCAAACCAATCAAGCGACCTTGAACAATCG
>JBBQFN010000027.1:0-73324 GCA_038321985.1 Cyanophyceae cyanobacterium
GCCGTAACTCCCGAAGGAGCTGCCGTGCGACTGGTCTTAGAAATGCCTGCGGAATTCGTGGCAGACGCCCAACTGGGTGACAGTATCGCCCTGAATGGCTGTTGTCTGACCGTGATTGAATTTAACGGTCGGATCTTCTCGTTTCAGGCAGGGACGGAAACGCTGTCGAAAACCAATCTGGGAACATTCCAAGCCGGGACACGAGTCAACATCGAACGGGCCTTGCAAGTCGGAGCGCGTCTCGGCGGTCACTACGTTCAAGGTCACGTGGATGGAACGGGAACTGTCGAGCGGATCGAGCAGGATGGCGAGTGGACGACGATGTGGTTCAATGTTCCACAGGACTTAACGCTGCAAATGGTCCGCAAGGGCTCGATCGCTGTCGACGGCATCAGCCTGTCGTTAGTGAACGTCGAGCAATCCCGTTTCAGTGTCGCATTAATCCCACATACGTTGGCCGTGACAACTCTCGGTCAAAGAAAACAGGGCGACACAGTCAACATCGAAACAGATATCCTGGGAAAATACGTACAAAAGCTAGTCGGGGAAATTGAGAAATAGTCATTGGTCACTTGTCATTGGTCATTGGTCATTGGTCTGTTGTCCTTGATGGGTGATTGGGGGAGAACTGACAGGGACATCTTAGAACTACTTTATTACCAAATGGGTCTCTGTAAACCCCGGAACGGTAAAATAATCCTAATAGTCGGTAAATTAGGGGGGTGGCTGTAGTAGGGGATATAAAATCTGGCTGGGTACAGGGTTCAAACAACCCAATGAACTCCAGAATAGGATAAAATGAGACAGTTTATCTAAATGATGGGCAGATTCTTTAAGAGAGTCGCGATCGCGGGAGTCTTCCGCCGAGAAACCTGGGGAGAGATGCCCGCCCTTCCCTCTCCGGTTCTATCCTTTAAAATCACTCAATTAATGATATTGTCTGAAATGCCATGCTGAATCATTCTGATTTGTTAAAAGTTTTCCAAGAAGCGTATCGCAACTTGGATTTACTGCCTTTATTAGAACCGGAAGAATTAAGCCAGTTTCGGGTAGATTATGGCCTGGAGGTTCTGGAAGAGTTAGAGCAATTAGTTGAAGATAGCCCTTCGGGAGATAGTAAAATTGTTTTTAGCGGACATCGCGGCTGTGGAAAGTCTACGTTGTTGGCGGAATTTGCGAGAAAGTGTAGTCCTCAATATTTTGTCGTAGTATTTTCCATTGCCGATACGATTGAAATGTCGGATGTTAACCATATTAACATCTTGTTTGCGATCGCAGTCAGCTTGATGACGGAGGCAGAAAAGCATAAAGTCAAAATCAGTAAGCCAACAAAAGATGCTTTTTATAAGTGGTTCGCAACCCACACCAAAACTGAAACCGAAACATTGAGTGCTGAAACTGCTGCGGGTTTTAATTTCATGGAATTCATCAAGGGCCAGATTAAAGCCAATGCTGCTGTCCGGCAAGAAATTAAGCAAACGTTTCAACCTCAAATGTCTGTGCTAATTTCTCGAATCAATGAAATTGCGAAAGCCATAGCATCAGCTACCCAAAAAGAAATATTGGTAATTATTGACGATTTAGATAAATTAGAGTTAGGGGTAGTCAACCAGGTTTACCGAGACAACGTGAAGGCCATTTTTCAGCCTAATTTTAGGGTTATATTTACCATTCCCATTGCTGCATTGCGAGATAAAACAATTAGGCCAATTTTAGATACAGAAACCAATAATCAAATTGTTATGATGCCAGTTTCTAAATTATTTGAGAAGGGTTCCAATAAAGAAATAGACCCCAAGCCCCTCTTAAAAAATGTGGAGGTGTTGCGTCAGATTTTGAGGCAACGAGTTTCTGAGCAAATCTTAGAATCAGACATAGCGGATCAAATGGCGTTATATAGTGGCGGAGTTTTACGGGAACTCATCCGCATTGCCAATGAATGTTGTCGAATTGGCTTACGCTTAACTCGAAAAAATCCTACCGCAACAGATATTACGATTAATCAGGAAGTTTTAGAAGAGGCAATTATCAAGTTGAGAAATGACTTTGCCACACCCTTAAGTCAGTCTGATTATGAAATTTTGAAAAAAATCTATAAAGACTATAGGCCGGACGACCCCAATCAACATGATTTTTTACTGTTGTTACATGGGGTGCATATTATCGAATATCGAGACACCATTAATTGGTATAACGTTCATCCCATTGTCGTGGATTTATTTCGGCCCAAAACATAAAACTTGGAAGGGTAACCATGAATATGCTCCTGATAGATGAACTTAGAACTGAAAATGAGACGGCTTATGATAGCTTGCTGGTTTCAATTGAAGCCAGTGAAGGCATGATGAGCTTACTGATTGCGGTGTGTGATGATGGATTATTTCGCGATCGCCTCATAGACAGGTATGAAACTGAACTCGAACCAGACTTTCGGTCCTATCGATTAAAGCTATCAAGAGATGAACCCAATCTGAAAGGGGCGATCGCAGAAGTCGTAGAACAGGATGAATATCTCAAAACCCAAGGAAAAGCGGTCTTAAGCGTGACTGAATTGGAAAAAATTTACTCACACACCCTTCAGCAAAATGAACGCACAGGACGAGAGATATTTTTTGGGTATTTGCAGTGGACCCGAGAAAGTTTGAAACAGTTTCCTTATCCAATTGTCCTCTGGGTCACTACGGAAATTTTAAAACAAATCAGCCAAAAAGCCCCGGATTTTTGGAGTTGGCGCAAAGGAGTCTTTCGTTTTGTTCCCCCCCAAGTCAAAGCAGCCCAAACCCTGACAGAAAATCAAGCAGATTGGGCCAATACTTACGCGGCAACGGGAAAACTATATTGCCAACGATTAAAAGAGGGGAAATCTGCCGATTATCAAACCGAACGCACTCAGGCGATCGAGTATTTACAACAGGCTTGTAGCTTGCAAGAAGCATTAGGCTTAGAGAATGATTTACTGAATACACTCAATGAATTAGCCAGCTTTTATAATTGGGAAAGACGGTATGCAGAAGCCGAACCCCTGTACCGGAAATTTTTACACATTACGCGCCGTCTCTTGGGTGATCAACATCCTGCTGTTGCAACTTTCCTAAACCATCTAGCAAACCTCTACCAGTCAATGGGACAGTATAGCAACGCTGAACCCCTTTACCAGCAGGCATTAGCGATTAGAAAAGAGCAGTTGGGTCAGAATCATCCCGACTATGCCACCACCTTGAATGATTTGGCGCGACTGTATTATGGAATGGGGCGGTTTGCGGAGGCTGAGCCCCTTTTCCTGCAAGCAATGGAAATTATAAAAGTACAGTTGGGTCAGAATCATCCCGACTATGCCACCACCTTGAATGATTTGGCGGGACTGTACTATGCAATAGGACGGTTTAAGGATGCCGAACACCTTTTCCTGCAAGCAATGGAAATTTGGAAGGTGCAGTTGGGTCAGAATCATCCCGACTATGCCACCAGCTTGAACAATTTGGCGCTACTATACCAGGCAATGGGGCGGGTTAAGGATGCCGAACACCTTTTCCTGCCAGCGTTGGAAATTACAAAAGAGCAGTTGGGTCAGAATCATCCCGACTATGCCACGAGTTTGAACAATTTGGCGGCACTATATCAGGCAATGGGACGGTTGACGGATGCTGAACCCCTTTATCGGCAAGCAATGGAAATTTGGAAGGTGCAGTTGGGTGAGAATCATCCCAATTATGCCACCAGTATGAACGATTTGGCGGTACTATATCAGGCAATGGGGCGGTTGACGGAGGCTGAAATCCTTTTCCTGCAAGCAATAGAGATTATAAAACAGCAGTTGGGTGAGACTCATGCCAATTATGCCACCAGTTTGAACAATTTGGCGGGACTGTACAAAGCAATGGGGCGGTTTGCGGATGCCGAACCCCTTTTCTTGCAAGCAAGGGAAATTGACAAGGTGCAGTTGGGTGAGAATCATCCTAGCTATGCCAACAGTTTGGACAATTTAGCGCTACTGTACGAAGCAATGGGGCGGTTTAAGGAGGCCGAACCCCTTTTCGTGCAAGCGTTGGAAATCTGTGAGGATCGGTTAGGGGATAATCATCCCCAGACGATGACTGTTCGCAATAATCTTGAAAATCTACGCAATCAACACTATTCATAAACTGACTCACTGAATCGCCTGATTGTAAGTTAGATTTATCCTGGGTAGATGATTAAACCCCCTTAAATCGTTCCCTTATATAAACAATTGGAATAAAACTATGGAAGTGGTAACCCTCGAACCGTTTACCCCGGTTAAATTAACCCTAGATTTAACCGATGAGCAATTTTTTCAACTTTGTCAAAACAATCGCAATTTACGATTTGAACGGACGGCAACGGGAGAATTAATCATTATGTCACCCACTGGAGGAGAAACCAGCAATCGGAATATCGAACTCTCTTATCAGTTGCAAGGGTGGAGTCGGCAGAATAATTTAGGAAAAGCATTTGACTCGAATGGGGGTTTTAAATTACCCAAAGGTGGAAATCGGTCCCCGGATGCGTCTTGGGTTAATATGGCGGGGTGGAATGCTTTAACTCCCGCCCAACGCGAGAAGTTTTTGCCCCTGTGTCCCGATTTTGTGGTGGAGTTACGGTCTGTTAGTGATTCTTTGAAAGAGTTACAAGATAAAATGAGAGAATATCTGGAGAATGGGGTGCGGTTAGGCTGGTTAATTGACCGGCAAAATCTTCAGGTAGAAATTTATCGTCCTGGGCAAGATGTGGAAATCATTCAGTCTCCGGAAACCCTATCGGGGGAAGATGTTTTGCCTGGGTTTCTTTTGGATTTAGGGCAGATTTTGTATTAGGATTGAGGCGGGATTTAGGGGGAACCCCCCCCAGCCCGATGGCGTTGCTAAGGGGGGGAGTTAGAATTGTGCGAAAATGATATAAAATTGGCTTGTTAAGAGGTTTTTGAAATGAACCCGTGCAAGCGGCGGGCTTTATCCTTCCAGGGTGGGGGATTTCCTCAACTCTTCACCTCTAATTGTTGTTGCAATTCCTCCCGGAGGCGGTATAAAACGGTGTTGGGTTCGACTTGGGATAAAATATCCTGAATGACGGTATTTGCACCCAACGGTCCCCAGGTACAGCCTTGTTCTAAGTAGATTTGTGCGGCTTGTCCGACTTTATAGGTTCCAAATCCCGCTAGTGATGCCTGTGCGATCGCCGCGCCAACATATCCAGTCATTCCCCCTACATCTCCCGAGGCACCCATAATCGCCGCTGCACTCTTCCCAAATCCCATAAACAATCCATTCGCCAATTCACTCAGCAATACCCCACCACTGCTAAATAGAATTTGCTGCCATAACTTACCCGCCTCATATCCCGTCATCGGCAATCCATACAACCGCGCCAATGCCCGAATTAATAGCAAGTCAGCGATCGCACCTCCCAATATATCAAACAGCGCCAACGGATTCAATGCTACTGCTGCTGCTTTATACTGAGCAAAGCGCCAAATTAATGTCTCTGCCTGTTCCTGTCGCGATTTGATACTTGCCTTCGCTAACTCTTCTTGTGCCTCTTTCGCTTGCACTAAGGCATTAATCGCCAATAGCGATCGCCCTTGTTCCTGCACCACCTGCAAAATTTTGTCCTTCAATTCCTCAATCTGCGGCGGTGGCGTTTCTAACTCGTAAGACACCCGACCATCGGGCCATTCTATTCTCACTTGCAACGGGGCCGGATCCGCCGCTACCATGACAATATCCTCTTGATGCGGTAGGCGATCGCCCAAACTCTCCTCCGCTTCCACCCAATCATCCTCTATCCCTACCTCAGCCTGTTTCCGCTTCTGTTTAGCAGAGGCAAAATACTGTAATTGTCGATAAATCGCCTGCCGGTCCTGTTCCGGATACAAATCTATCTTATTAAACACTAAAATCAACGGCTTTTGAGTCCGGCGCAACTCACCAAGTGCTTCGTATTCCGTGCGTGTAATATCCCCAGAAACCACAAATAAAATCAAATCCGCAGCGCCAGCTATATTCCGCGCCATCTCCGATCGCACTTGACCCTCCACCTCATCTAATCCCGGGGTATCAATCAACTCCACCGCCAGATTACCCCCGACATCCCACTGCACCGATCTCGGCCATTGGGTCACTCCGTGAATGGGTCCCGTTGTCAGGATTCTCTGACCCATTAAGGTATTCAATACCGTGGATTTACCCCGACTGACTAACCCAAAAGCGGCAATGCGAATCATTCCGCCATCGAGTCGTTCTAAAGTAGCCGAGAGGCGATCGAGTTGTGTCTGCATCGCTGCAAGCTGCTTGACATCCATACTCTGCTGTCGCGATCGCCGATGTTGCGAATAGAACGACTGCGCTTGCCGAATGCTGGCGCGGGCTCGGTTCATATACTGGGTATCTTGCCGGTTTGAACCATTCAAATCGGCAGAGGATGGGGTTGGGTTGGGGGTTTTAGGTGCTTGGCTCAAGGTTCGGAATCGCTACACTCTCTGCTATTCTATTCTCCTGTAAAACCTTCACTTGTGCAGTGAGGCTTTCCGACTTTTTCGATTCGGGTACGAATCGCGTCACAGTCTGCTTGACAAATCCTTGCAAAAATGCCATGCGTTGATTCTGCTGGAACACGGTTTTTAAGGTCTGATTCAGTTGTTCCAAATTAATCCCAGACTCTGCACTCACGTCTTGCGCTTGGAAGTATTCAATCAGACTCAAACCCGCTAATCGAGTTAAATAGGCGGCGCTAATCCCTTGAACAACTCCCCCGGCAACATAAGTGACGGCGTTACTTTTAAGGATGGCTGAAATGGTTTGGGTAGACAGTTCTACCACTCCCAGTTTAACCAATTGTTCCCCCATTGCAGCCGCGATCGCCTTTTCTCGGTCAAAGGAAAAAGGATGCTGATAAATTTCCCCTAATTCCACGATTAATTGCGTAGTAACCGCACCTGTGGCTAACAAATCTAGGGCCGCTACTGGGTTCGCAAAGGTTGCCGCAGCGGAAATATACTGATATTTCTCGATGACTGGCATCGCCCGATCGCGACGCAGTTGGTTTAATATCTGTTGTGCCTCCGCTTTTAAGGCGACTGCCTGCCGGTAACTTTGCGCGATTACAAACTGCTGGCTTTCTTTTGCCACCATCTCCTGTAACCGCGTTATTAAAGCAGTCGCTTCCGGTTCCGGTTGTTCCATTGTCTCAATAGTTGTCCCATCACTTTGATGCTGCCGCACTTTGACGGGATTGGGTGCCACGGAAATCGCTACAACATTCTCAGGATTTAAGGTCAATCCTAGGCGATCAATCGCCCGTTGCAAGATTCCCGCTTGCTGTTCCGGTAAAGTTTGGTCTTTTTTGTTCCAGGCGACTAAAACCGGGACGGCTGCTATCGTCAGTTGTTGAATGGCTTGAAATTCTGAGTCGGTTAAGTCACCACTGCTCAAAAATACTACCACATCTGCCGCGACTGTCTGTTTCCATGCCGCAGTCGCTTGTAACGGTAATCCTTCCTCGGCATCCCTGACTGTAAACAAGGCGGGAATTTCCGAAAAGGTCAGGGTTTTATCAGTTTGGGACTGCCAGTTGGACTGTAACCATTCCATGACTTTGGTTTTGCCGGTACTTTTACCCCCGGCGATCGCCAGATGCAGTGCCTTCCTAGTCGCATCCGGTGAGAGTTGTCCTAGGCGAGTTCTTAAATCAGCAATAATTTTGGCATCCCCTGCCTCTGCCTCTACCTTGGCGATCGCAAGTTCCGCTTTAGTTTTGGCTTTCTCCAGCATTTCTGGGGTTACCGATTCAGCGGCGATCGGTTTGATGGTTGCCGGTTCCCGTTTTTTGAACAGCCAAAACCCAGCCCCAATTGCGATCGCGCCGAGTACCCCAAATTCCCCCGCTTCTCCCCAGGAGTGATTCAAACTCTCTATCGCCCAGAGACCAAATGATAAACCTAAACCGCCAATTAAAATAGGTCGTTGCAGTTTAATTGCCATAAAATTATCCCACTTTTTTTATAGATGTTGATTGGTGGGGCAACCGGGGGCAAACAGTTCCGATACGCGATCGCCCTTCTTTTCTATCTCCATTTTAACGGCTGGGGTTGCACTTCCAACTCTACCGTTGTAGTGCGGATTTTACGATCACCTTGGAAATAGGGGACCATCCCAGGACCAGAAACCCGGTTTCTGACCCCACCCCTTGGATAACGACTGAAGTCGTTACTACGAACTAAGAGTACGACTGAAAAAGGACCAAAAACAAAACCCTGTAATCGTAAACGATTACAGGGTTTGTTTTAGTAATGGCGGGAGGCGGATTTGAACCACCGACCTTCGGGTTATGCGTACCATCTACAACTTTCGTTGCCTGGGATTTTTCCAGTTTGGGGTCTGGACTCTCCCTTCACCCTCAGCTTTAACTGTTAGGGTGCCTCCCATCGAGTCTCTACACCTTCTCTTGTTCAGAGCTTGGCTCGGGATTACCGCGCTACCGGCTTCCCCGAATTTGAGAGGCGATCGCATACCAGTTTCCTTAGTATGCAGCCCATCGCAATGCTAACTGTCAAGCGTTTAGTTAACTTGCGTATTGAGCCCGACGAGCTACCAGACTGCTCTATCCCGCGTCACTGAAGTTACTATAACCTGAACTTAAGTGTTTTGACAACCCCTAAAGCAAAACTTTTTTTAATTCCTTACCAGCAGAGGGTTTGAGCCGGTCACCGCCTCCGATACTAGGTCGTGACCCCCGAATTCTAAAAAAAAAGCAAAAAAAATACCTGAATCATTGTTCATATGTTAAGATGAATTCATAATAAATCGAGGAAATCGAAAAATGGCTACTGTAACTGAAATGAAATGTACCTGTGAATCTTGCGTGTGCATGGTTCCTGCGGATAAAGCCGTGATGAAAGAGGGCAAGCCCTACTGTTCTGATGCCTGCGCCAACGGTCATCTTCATGGCACCGGGTGCGGCCACTCCGGCTGTGAATGTCACTCCTAAGCTACACCGAACAGCAAATGCCCTCATTTCCCCGTTAGTGCAGAAATGAGGGCATTGTTTTTGAAGAAAGGAACACTTGTCCCTTTCTTGCCTGTATTAAGTAGAAGGGAGAGGGGGAGAAGTGCGGGTCGGGGCTGGGGGTTCCCTGCCCGGAATAAAATTAGGCAGAGGAGAAACCACGCGATCGCGGGTATTAATGCAAACCGACATCGCCTGAGACGTTACCAACTCGATTTGATTTTGTAAGCCCACCACGCACTCAGAAAACTCAGCCGGTAGCAAACTCCGGCGACAAAAATCGAGAATTAAAGGGGCCTCACCTTCCGTCGATCCGTCGCTAATATCCACCACACAGGTTGCCAACTCCAGAGGACGACGCACTTGCTGGCAGCGAGTCAGGGCATCCTCGGCTAAAATATCCGTGCGGCGATCAATATCGACAACGCATTGGGAGAGTTCTTGGGGACGCAGGGCGGAGGAACAGGCTAGGGCCACCGTCTCCGGGGGTAGTTGCTGATCCAGTAACTCGGCGGCACAGCGATTGTAATCATTATTTCTAGCTAGGGCGGGCGTAGGGCTTACGGGGATCCAACCCAGGGTCAGCGCCACCAGGGAAAGTCCCAACAGTCCCCCCTTGCGCCACCGTTGCGCCGGAGAGTTGGGATAATTTGGGGCGCTGACTTCAAGGCGATCGCTTATTTTCGGAAACATCTTAAAGACTCCTCATGAGAAAAAACAGGACCTTTGGAAAGAAACAGACGTTCCTGATCACAAAGTCATCTAAAGTTAGACTTGAAACTAAGTCTAGTAAACATCTATACTAGAGAGTCTGGGAAAACTGTGTAACAACTGACGAGGAAAAGGAATGTCACGATATCGAGGCCCGAGACTGAGAATAGTACGCCGTTTGGGAGAACTGCCCGGATTATCGCGCAAAACTCCTAAGCGGGCCTATCCCCCAGGACAGCACGGGCAAGCCCGCAAAAAGCGCTCAGAATACGCAGTGCGCTTGGAAGAAAAGCAAAAACTGCGCTTTAACTATGGCTTGAGCGAAAAGCAACTGCTGCGCTATGTTCGCCGTGCTCGTCGCGTCACGGGTTCTACGGGTCAAGTGCTGCTACAACTGTTAGAGATGCGTCTGGATAATACCATTTTCCGCATGGGGATGGCACCCACGATTCCAGCCGCACGGCAATTGGTCAATCACGGTCACCTCACGGTCAATGGTCGGGTAGTTGATATTCCCAGTTACAATTGCCGTCCCGGAGACACAATTATCGTCCGCGATCGGGAAAAATCTCGCCAGATGGTCCAAGCTAACCTGCAATCTCCTGGATTAGCTAATATGCCCAGCCATCTAGAGTTTGACAAAAACAAACTAGAAGGCAAGGTTAACGGAGTAATTGAGCGGGAATGGATCGCCCTACAAATTAATGAGCTCCTGGTGGTTGAATACTATTCTCGACAAGCCTAATTTTTCAAGTCTCGCTGCTTCTTACCGCGCAGCCTAACTAGATATTTTTTAAAGCCCCCAAACCCGTCAGCAAGGGGGCTTTTAGTTTGGGGATGGGGTGGAGGGGGCAAATGTTCGTAGCAACGACTGAATTGGCTGCTTGGGGACTGGAGGCAGCGCATCCAAAGGGGCGTGACGTAAGCTACCGCTTACGTCATGCGGAAACGACAGCAAGTCGTTACTACAAACTTTCTTCCTAATCCCTCACCCTCCAATTTGCGACATTGTACGGCTGTAGCTTCCGGTTGCGGTGCCGGAATCTCGTTGTTTGAAGTTAATTTCTGGTTTGAGTTCGAGTAAATTGGCAACTTGCTGTCGGATTTCGCTGAGGGAGGTGCCGTCACGGAGGGCAGTTTTAAGGTCGATTTGTCCGGTTTCGTTGAGCAAACAGGGACGCAACCACCCTTCGGCACTTAAGCGCATTCGATTACACCGATCGCAGAAACATTCTGACATTTGAGAAATAAATCCCAAGGTGCCTTTGGCGTTGGGAATCTGGAAAACATCCGCAGGGCCATTTCCGGTGACTTGTCCTTCCGTTAATCCCCAGCGATCGCGAATACGCTGGCGGAGTTCTTCGGAGGGGATCCAACCGCAGTCACCAAATAATTCCCCATTCCCGATCGGCATGAATTCTATAAAGCGAACGTGCCAATTTCGGTTAATAGTTAATTCCGCTAAATCTAAGACTTCGCGATCGTTGACTCCGGGGATGACAACTACATTTAATTTTAAAGGGTTAAATCCGATGCGATAGGCTTCCTGAATCCCATCCCAAACTTGTTGCCAGCGGCTAGGACCGCGAGTCCCCGCTAGGAAATCAAAGGTTTGGGCTTCTAGGGAGTCTAGGCTAATATTAATCCGGCGCAGTCCGGCATCGTAGAGGGTTTGGGCTTTTTGGGCGAGGAAAAACCCATTGGTGGTTATGGCTAAATCTTTGGTTTGCGGCAAAGCGGCGATCGCCTCGACAATTTCCACCACATCTGGACGGATCAGCGGTTCCCCCCCCGTTAACCGAAACCGAGTAAATCCTACAGGGATAAAGACTTCTTTGAGTAAGGTTAACAGTTCATCCCGAGTGAGTAAATTTTGTTGGCGGATATAGTCAAGTTCCGCCCCTTCTGGCATACAGTATTGGCAGCGAAAGTTACAGCGGTCAATTAGACTAATCCTCAGATAATCAACTCGGTTTCGGGTTGGCGGGACTTCAAGGGTTGGAGTGGTATTTTTTAACGGGTTGGTTTCAACGAGATTGCCCATTTGACCCCTAGATACTTTCATCTGATATATTGAATATTCTAACGAAAAGTCCTTCAGACTATTGTTAATATGCTGGGTTTTAGTTATCAAAATTTTGAGGGGTTTCTTTCAAGATTTTTTATCAAGGGCGGTGAGTAGGGGTAGAGAAAAAGAAGATTTAAAGCAGTTTGACCCTGATTTTTAAGGATTAATCGCTTGGTCTGACCAAGTGCAATCGCCATGCAATTGATAGGACCGGCGGTTTTGGGGGTCTCCCTGCAATTCTAACCAATCCACGGCCAGTGGATTGAGTAATAGCAAACAAAAATGTGCCGGGGGTTGAGTGGAGTCGGGTATTGGGGGCGAAAAACCCAGGCGATCGCCACGGGGTGCAGCGGGATCAGGCCAAGCAAACTGCACTCGGGCGCTATCAGAGAGTTCCTGCCAAGCAAGGTAACGCGCTTGTTGTAAGGCAGGGTTAGGGGTATGGGGGTCTACCGAGCTCAGGTGACCTTGAAAGCGGAACTGTTCTCGGGTGAGGGGGAAGTACCAGCAGACTTCCCCATGAGGATGGGCGGAGATTTGCTGGGTTTTTTGGCTACGGGCATCGGTAACGATTTTGAGTTGATTGGTTTCGTCTAAAAAGCCGCGAAAGACAACGGTGCGATTAGCGGGAGTTCCGTTTGGGCGGACTGTGGCGAGTTGGAAGTAGCGAGATTCAGGGCGGCTGCGATTGCGCTGGAGGGCCTGGTTAAGGGGCGATCGCCACGGTGCTAGAGGCATGATTCAACGGGGGAAAGCAGAGATTGGCTTTCGTATTCTATCTTCATAGCAAAGGCGATCGCCTCTGAAGCCTGACCCCATATTTCTAAATTGTGAATTAAATCTGTAGAAATCTCCTCGGTAACCGGGATTCACTTAGACTTAAAAAAAGTAACGACTTCCTCGCTTCCTGGTGGTTAAACCCGGTTGTGTAACGTGAGTGGCGGGAAAATTCGGCGACGCTTTGACGCTTTAACTATATTAATGCAAAAGTTCAGCTTGATGGGGGGAGTAGCATTGTCAGGTAAAAGGGGGTGAAAAGCCTTTCGTAGCCGACATTTATCTCCTTATTCCATTAACTTTATTTCAAATTGATAGAGGGCAGAGAATTTGTAAAATCCCTTGCCCAACAGCAGCAAAGCGCGGATAACCCAACCCCATGAATCCCAAACCCCATCCACTTATCCCGAAGGATTGGCCGTATCACTTTTGCACTGCATTCGGTATTCTCGACAAGTTACCCAACAGTTTCTTGACAAAAATTTACGTTTTTCCTCAAATTAAACATTGCCAAAATATCCATTTTGAGGTAAAGCTGTAACCTTTTATTGAACTAAAAATAGTTTCTTTTTTGTGTAATTTGTTGCTGAAATTCCCACCGAGTCTAGGATAGATTTGTTTAGAGAAGTTAAAAAATTTCTCTTCCAGTTAGCATTAGCGCTTCAGATGTTTCAGAGAAACGCAGTCCGTGCGGTGGTTCAACCAGGGTGTGTCAATCCTACAATGGGCAACCTAACCGATTCACGGTGGGTACTATTAGCACAGGCCTCCAAAAGGTTCTCGTTCCCCAGTTAGGGCGATCGCGCTTCGGGTTTAGAAGTTAAAAACGCAAAATCAGTTCGAGGAGTGTGTTGCTTAATTGCTGCCCACCGTTCAGACCCCAAAAATGCTGCATGGGTCCAGGGAAAACCTGCACCCAGGGGACTGTCTGAGTGCCGACTCCAGCAGAATTATGCCCCGCACAGACGCTATAAGCGCAGACCCGAAGTTTCTCCTCCACCCAGTTCACCGCCAGCCCCCCAAACCCAGTCTGTTGAGTCCAGAGTATTAAGGGTGGGCTTCCTCCCAAAAGCCAAAGGCAGGAAAAAAAGCTAAATTGTGCAATCTACCCTGACTCCAGCCTAATCCTGCCTCCCAATTTCTCAATCCGAAACCCTAAGCGTGAAACGACGACCCATGCATAACCTAAAAGGCAGCATTTGCGAGAGTCTTAGCTTGTGCCAAGACCTCAGCAAACGGGAATTTAACCATGATCCCCTGAATCCAACCCGCGCTTCTGTTTTACAACAACTGACCCTCGGCGTTGCACAAGCTGAGGATTTTGATACAGCATTAAGTTTAGTCCTGCGACGCATCTGCCAGACGGCTGAGTGGGATTATGGAGAAGCTTGGTCCTTAAATATCGAGAGGGGCTACCTTCAATGCAGCCCTGCATGGTATGCAGGAGCAATGAACGCCCTGGGGCAATCCTTACCCGAGATTGAAAAATTCCGACGACAAAGCGAAACCCTCACCTTTTTCCCGGGAATCGGGCTTCCCGGCCGGGTGTGGCTGCAACAAAAGCCTGAGTGGGCCAAAGATGTATCCGAACTGCCCCAAGCAATTTTTCAACGGGCCAAAGTCGCTAGAAAATTGGGAGTCAAAGCCGCCTTGGGAGTTCCAATTCTTGCCAAGGAAGAAATCCTCAGTGTGGTGATTTTCTTCATGGTGGAGTCGCGTCCAGAAGATGGGCGAATGGTTGAACTGGTCTCAGAAATTCTCAGGGGACTGGGATCAGTGCTTTTCCATAAACGATCGGAAGAAGTCTTACGAAAAGCGGAACAAAAATATCGAAATCTTTTTGAACGTTCCATAGAAGGAATGTTTCAAAGTAACCCTTCCGGGGAATATCTCCTCGTCAACTCCACCCTAGCCAATATTTATGGTTATGATTCACCCTCGGAAGTCATGAATTCGATTCGGGATATCCAACATCAGCTTTATGTCGATCCGAAACGCCGGGTAGAACTCCACCATCTGTTACAAAAAAAAGATGCCGTTTGGGACTTTCAATCTCAGTGTTATCGCAAAAATGGCAGCATTATCTGGATTTCCGAAAATGCTCGGACAATCCGGGATGCTAACGGCAAAATTGTAGCTTATGAAGGCACTGTTAAAGATATCACTGATCGCAAACGTGCGGAAGAACGCTTTGCCGCCTTGGTGCAAAACTCTTCAGACACCATTACTATTTTATCTGCGGACGGACAGATTATATATGGTTCTCCCTCACTCGATCGCATTTTAGGATATCAACCGGATACCTTACTGGGTCAGTACCTCCTTGATTACGTCCATCCCGAAGATGTGGCGATCGTTCAAGATGTTTTAATTCCCCGATCCAAAGCAGCAAGTGGAACGCGATCGCAACCCCCGTCCCCTTTCAAAAACCCCCACCCGTCTAAAGTAACTGCGGATCTCCCCCCCGTCACCCTGCTAGACCGGCCTGATCGCCTATCATCCTTAAAACCCATTGAGTATCGATTTCGTCATGCGGATGGAAGTTGGGTTTATTTAGAATCGGTAGCGAATAATCGCCTCGCCGATCCCAGTATCGAAGGGATTGTGGTCAATTCTCGGGATATCACCCAACGCAAACAAGCCGAAGAACAACTGCATCAGCGACTGGTAATCGAAGCGGTGTTATCTCAAATTTCTCGCTTGTTTGTGTCTACAAGGGAACCCAATTTCAATAAAATTCTAGCCCGGGTGGGAATTGCCGCCGGGGTAGAACGAGCTTACATTTTTGAGCTCGACGATCGCCTCAGTCAGTTTAATAACACCTACGAATGGTGTTCTAACGCAGCAATTTCCCAAATCCATAACCGCCAAAACCTGAACAGGGTTGATTTTTCGTGGCTGATCGAACAGTTGTGTGTCCTAGAACTGTTGGAGATCAGCGATATCAAGTCCCTACCCAACGCGGCCCATGCCGAAAAAGCACTATTCCTCTCTCAAAATATCCAGTCGCTACTCATTGTCCCGATTTTTTCCCAGGAAGAACGGTTAGTCGGCTTTCTGGGATTTGACGATCGCCAAACCCAACCCAATTGGTCCGTTAGCCATGCTCAACTCCTGCGGGTAATTGCCCAAATGCTCTCCAGCTATTATCAACGCAAGCAAACCGAGGAAGCCCTGCGGCAGGCGGAACGCAAATATCGCAGTATTTTTGAAAATGCGGTGGAGGGGATTTTTCAAACCACTCCCGATGGTCACTACCTCACCGCCAATCCGATGTTAGCCTCGATCTATGGGTATGATTCCCCAGAAGAATTAATCCAGGTCCTGACAGATATCGAGCATCAACTCTACGTGGACCCTTCGCGCCGGTCCGAGTTTCGGCGCTTGTTACAAGAACAAGAGACGGTATGTGGGTTTGAGTCCCAAGTCTATCGATGCGATCGCCGGATTATCTGGATTTCTGAATGTGCGAGGACTATCCGCAATAACAACGGTGAAATTATAGGATATGAAGGCACCGTAGTCGATATCACCCAGCGTAAACAAGCCGAAGTGGAACTCCACCAACGGGACAATTTACTGCTCGGGGTAGCACAGGCCATGAATCACCTGCTGACTAATGCTAACACCGCTCAAGCGGCACTCGATGCCCTCGCCACCCTAGGACAAGCGGCAGGAGTTGATCGCGTTTATATTTGTGAGCGGTCTAATCCCACCAAAGCTTATAACTTCGGGAACTCCTCACAACCCAAGCAGACCCTCTCATCTTGTTCTGATTGTACCTCCCAAGAAAATTGTGAGTTGTGGATTCGGTTTCAGTGGACCCGAATTCCCCAGGTCGGGTTAAAAAATGGAGCCTGTTCCGTTGTCCATTTGCACTCTACCTTGTTAGATACTTTGTTAATCGGTGAAACGGTGACTTTGCTCACCCAGAACATGGCTGAAGTGGAGCAAAAACTTTTTGTCAAGGAGGGCACGCGCTCCAGTTTGATGGTACCGATCCTAGTAAATAATGAATTTTGGGGTTATATCGGATTTGATGACATTGAGGTTGAGCGCCTTTGGTCCAAAAGCGAAGTCTCGATTCTAAGTGCGATCGCCGCGAGTATTGGGGGTGCTCTCCAGCGTCATCACCAAGAAGAAATGATTCGCCATCAAGCCTATCATGACCGCCTCACGGGTTTACCTAACCGGCAACTGTTGGATGAACGTCTGCCGATTGCGATCGCCACCGCCAAACAGGAAGGACAACAACTGGCGGTGATGTTTCTCGACCTTGACCGCTTCAAAATTATTAACGATACCCTCGGTCATGCGGTGGGAGACGAACTGTTAGAAACTGCTGCTATCCGCTTGACTAAATGTCTGCGGGATAACGATATTATAGTGCGCTGGGGCGGGGATGAATTTATCCTTTTGCTAGAAGGAATTACCAGCACAGAAGATACCGTCCAGATTGCTCAACGTCTGCTGGAATGCCTGCGTCCCGCTTTTGAAATAGAAGGAAATAAACTCTACATTACCGGCAGTATCGGCCTTGCTCTTTATCCCCAAGATGGAGAAGACCCGGAAACCTTGATTAAAAATGCCGATACTGCTCTTTATCGAGTTAAAGAACAAGGCCGAAATCATTATCAGATTTACTCTCCCGCCATGACTTCAGAAGCCTCGGAGTTAATGGTATTAGACAATTCCCTCCATGAGGCGCTAAAACGGGAAGAGTTTTTTTTAGAGTATCAACCCCAGGTAAATCTGAAAACAGGGGCAGTCGTGGGGATGGAGGCCCTGGTCCGTTGGCAGCACCCAAAGTTGGGATTAGTACCCCCGCATACTTTTATCCCGATCGCGGAGGAAAACTGCGAAATTATCAAGCTGGGGTGGTGGGTATTACACCGGGCGATCGCTCAAAATAAAGCATGGCAGGATGCGGGATTGCCTCCTGTTCGAGTTATGGTGAATCTGTCTACCCGTCAGTTTCACCATCCTGATTTAATTAAAAATATCTCCGAAATTTTAGAGGAGACCAAGCTCGATCCTCATTGGTTAGGGTTAGAAATTAGCGAAACTACTGCCATGCACGACCCCGACTTAACCGATAGCATTTTGCGTCAGTTCAGAACAATGGGGATTTCAACGGCAATCGATGATTTTGGAATTGGGTATGCCTCCCTAAATTATCTGAAAAAATTTTGCTTTCAAACTTTAAAAATTGACAAATCTTTTGTTTGGGATATCGCCCTCAATGCTAAAGAAGCAGCGATCGTTACTGCAATTATTACCCTGGGACAAAATCTAAAGATGAGTGTCGTTGCTGAAGGAGTAGAAACTGCCATCCAGCGCGATTGCCTCACGGACCTCAATTGCTACGAAATGCAAGGCTATTTGTTTAGTCCCCCCGTAGGTGCCGAAGACGCTACCCGACTGCTGTGGGAACAAAGCCAAAGGCTATTGTAGAGCTCGGCCTACATCGGGACCTGCCTGAATCCCCATGTAGGGGCAATTCATGAATTGCCCCTACTTTCTATCGCATCCTGATTCAGAAACGATAATAAGACCGGGGATAACGAAACTTAGGCGGGGACCCGTTCTTTCTGTTCTCTGACCCAGTGACGGTGTTGAGCGATCGCCTGGATAAACGCCGACGCTGCCGATTGCATATCAGACCCTCCAACTAGGGTAACAATCCCTTTTTCAGATTGCACCTGTCCATTGGATTCGGACTCTAATAAGCTCACCCCTCGAATACTCGATACCTTGAGTAATTCCACCCCTTCACCTGTGGCGGCGATCGCCTTGCAATGCCGGAACGCCTCATTAATAAAATGAATTGCGTCTCCTTCCTCCTTCAAAGTCTCGATGCTTTGCTGTCCCCCGGGAACATAAATCGCATCATACATAATCGAACCCGTGGCGATAAACATCTTATCTACCTCCACTTGCTCACCGGATGCACTGGTAATCATGCCGCCAAACTTCGAGATCACCTTCGCACTCGCCCCCGCCTCCTGCAATGCCTGCTTCATTTGCATTAACTGAGCGCCATCAAACCCATCCGCTGCTAAAATCGCCACTTGCCGACTCTGCACCGAATCCTTAACCGTATTCTCCATACTGAGTGAGGGAGAACGGCGACCGTGATTTTCCAAAGCAGGTTGACTCGGAGGTGAGATTCCAATCCCCTTGGCGACACGCTTGGCTAAGTCATGATCCACATGGTTAAACAGATCCACCATCCGTTCCTGAATCTGCTTGTCTTCCAACTTCCCTAACTCAAAATGACTGGCAGACACTAAGTGATCCTTTTCCACATCGGACAAGCTATTCCAGAACAATGTCGCTTGGCTAAAATGATCCTGGAAACTGTCGCTGCGTTTGCGGATTTTCAGCCCTTCCACCTTCTCGGCATAGTGAGTATAAGCCCGCATATTCTCCGGATTCGACATGGGACAGCCCCCCGCCCGTGAGTTGGGGAAATAATTTACCTGACCCTTATCAATGGTTTGGCGGGAATACCCATCGCGCTGATTGTTATGGGTGGGAGCAACTGGACGGTTAATTGGGAGTTCAGCAAAGTTCGGTCCACCTAACCGGATCAACTGTGTATCGGTATAGGAAAACAAGCGACCTTGTAACAACGGATCATTACTAAAATCAATTCCAGGGACTACATGACCTGGGTGAAAGGCAACTTGTTCGGTTTCTGCGAAGAAGTTATCCGGATTGCGGTTTAAAGTCATTTTGCCGATGATTTTCACCGGCACTAATTCCTCGGGAATTAGCTTCGTAGGGTCTAACAAGTCAAAGTCAAATTTATCCGCCTCTTCCTCATCAACCAGTTGTACCCCTAACTCATATTCGGGATAATGGCCCATTTCGATCGCATCCCAGAGGTCACGCCGGTTAAAGTCTGGGTCTTTCCCCGCCAGCTTTTGGGTTTCATCCCAGACTAACGAGTGCATCCCGAGAGGGGGTCGCCAGTGCAACTTCACCAACCGCGCCTTACCTTGCTCATTAATCCAGCGGAAGGTATGGACGCCGAACCCTTCCATCATGCGATAACTGCGGGGTAAAGCGCGATCGGACAGTACCCACATAATCATGTGCATCGATTCTGGCATCAGGGAGATAAAATCCCAGAAATTATCGTGAGCCGCAGAAGCCTGGGGCATCTCGTTGTGCGGTTCAGGCTTAACCGCATGGACCAGATCCGGGAACTTAATCCCATCCTGAATGAAAAAGACTGGCATATTATTGCCTACTAAGTCGTAATTCCCTTCTTCAGTATAAAACTTAGTGGCAAACCCTCGCACATCCCGCACCGTATCCGCCGAACCTCGAAACCCTACCACCGTCGAGAAGCGCACAAATACCGGAGTTTTCACCGCAGGGTCTTGGAGGAATTTGGCCTTGGTGTATTCCGCCATTGATTCATATACTTGAAAATAACCATGCGCCGCAGAACCCCGGGCATGAACCACCCGTTCGGGAATCCGTTCATGGTCAAAGTGAGTCATTTTTTCGCGGAAGTGGAAGTCCTCCATTAAGGTTGGACCTCGCTCACCCGCTTTTAGGGAATTGTTGGTGTCATCAATTTGAAGGCCCTGGTTGGTGGTCAAGTTTTCGCCTGTCTCCCGGCGAAACATTTCTAGGCTTTCATTTTTCTTTTGTTCGGAATTATTATCCTGATTCATGGTTGATTTTTACTGGTGATGAGGTTTATTGCTACAGCGGCGATCGCTTCTTTAAGTTACCCAGTTGGGAGTCGGAGGAAATCGGGGCCGGAACGGGGGATAGGGCATATTAAAACCTTGAAAAGACTGAAAAATTTACGACAAGCCCAATAAAAAACTGCTATCAATTCAGCGCAAAAAATTTAGAAAGGTCAGAGTATCTCCCCTTCCTTCTCTTTATTTTCAAAATAGCGTAGTTTCATTTAAGCGGCTAGAAGTTAAGGTGGTACTTCTACTATCCGTAATAGAAAACTTATCAAAAAAATAACCTCGATAGTGATTAATATTCAGCCGCTCGCAGAATCATTACCTAACCGGACAATTGCTTTGGGTCAAAGGGATCCGATAAAATTGCGGTTTTAGAACGACAGATTTATTCTGTAGAAAGCTCGCGCCGACTATTATTGATGTTCACACTCCAATAAAGCAGTCGCCCGTTCTATATTAGCAGAGAATAGCCGGAGATAGAAACGGGTGGACCACTAATTTTTCAAGGTCGCTTCAGGCCAATTTATCCCTTTTTAGGGAGGAATTCTACAATAAAGGAAAAGACATAATCAGTCATCTATCTAAAGGCATAAAATAGTCCTACCCAAGTCTAACTCTCAACAATTCTCTCATCCCAGCTTACCTGTTACAGAAAGATCTGTTGCCTACTTCTGCTTAAACATCACTAAAGTGATATCGTCATATACAGTTTGGGTGCCAATATGTTGTCGGAGGACTACATCCCCTCAATTCAATCGCCAAATAAAACAGCGATCGCAACCTAACCTACCCCAAATTGCGATCGCCCATTAATTTTTAGAGCATTGCCGATTATGCGTAGCTCTCTTGTTGTTTAAAATAGTGGTAAAGATTTGCCACCGTCAAATCAGGTACTTCTTGCCAATTCGAGGGCGCTAATGCATTATATCCCGTGGCATTGGCTCTCTGAAATACATAAAATTCATGTTTGTGACGCAATTCCGGTTTTACAATAAAGCGAAGTTGATCCCGCAGGGAATCATAATGAGATTTTTGCTTTAATGTTTCATAAAGGGACTGTTTAATCGCATTCAAGTCGCGCTTCAGGCGATCACAGAACGCATGACCTTCTATAACGATTTGCTCGAAAAACAGGAACGCTATCAGCAGGAAACCCCGGAACAACGGGAGGCGGAAAAGGCATGGATCGAAGAACAAAATCAGCAGATCCAGCAAGTGCGGCAGGGGATAGAAGCAATTCTGGCTTAGAGAATTGCCGGGTAAAGGCGATAAATGATTGAGACTGACTATCTAGCAGATTTCAAAGCCCCTCTCCCAATATGGGAGAGGGGTTTGGGGTGAGGGTTCTACCGTATCGCCCTATAGTTGTCGCAAAAAGCGTAAATCACTGCTATAAACTCGGCGAATATCATCAATTTGATACAACACCATCGCAAACCGTTCTACTCCAAATCCAGCGGCAAATCCTGTATAAACCTCCGGATCATAACCCACCGCTTTTAACACATTCGGGTCAACGGTGCCACATCCTAACACTTCCAACCATTTCCCTTTCCACTGCACATCCACCTCCGCTGAAGGTTCAGTGAAGGGGAAATAACTGGGACGGAACCGCAAGGGTAAATCTTCCCCAAACATTTGGCGGACAAACTCTTTCAATGTGCCTTTGAGGTCCGTGAAAGTAATTCCCTTATCGATCGCCAAAATTTCAATCTGATGGAACACTGCCGCGTGAGTCGCATCCACCGTATCCCGGCGATAGACCCGTCCAGGGGCCACAATCCGTACCGGAGGTTCATGTTTTTCCATGTAGCGAATCTGCACCGGCGAGGTATGGGTGCGTAGCAGGTTACCATCGGGGAGATAGAAGGTATCCTGCATATCCCGCGCTGGATGGTCGGGAGGCGTGTTCAGGGCCTCGAAATTATAATAGTCCGTTTCCATTTCTGGTCCCGTGGCGACGGTGTATCCCATCCCCACAAAAATATCGATCGCCCGGTCAATCACCGCATTCAAAGGGTGAATCCGACCCTGGGGACGATACAATCCCGGCATCGTCACATCCAGAGTTTCTGCCGCGAGTTGCCCTTGAATTTGGGCATTGAGTAAATCCTTGTTCCGCCCTTCCAGTTGGCCTTGCAGCGCTTCCTTGACCTCGTTGGCTAGAGAACCAATTCGGGGTCGGTCCGCAGCCTCTAATTTTCCCATACCTCGCAAGATTTGAGAAAGCTGCCCTTTTTTGCCCAGGTAGTTCACTCGCAATTGTTCGAGCTCATCAAGGGTATTCACCGAGGCGACTGCGCCTACTGCATCCTGGCGCAGGTTTTCTAGTTGGTTCTCTAAATCACTAAGCTGAGTAGTCATGCCACGAGTTTCAATCCATATTTCCCGCCATGACGAGTTTAGCGTAAAGGGTCACCCCGAATCAGCCTAGAGCAGGGGTAGGAGATAAGGAGCCCACTTACAAGAGTAGTTTTTTTACGTTCAGGGGAATTTGCCTCACAGTTAAGTGAACTTCCGGTCCCCTCCCCAAGGCATCGGCGAGGGGACAGGAGGTGTAGTTGGGGCCAGGGGTGAAATTGGGCTGATCGACTGAACCCCGAACGGTTGAAGATTGCACTTCGTGGGATCTGGCACAATGAAAGATGTCCACTTGCGTTCAATGAACTGATGACCATCGTCCTATCCTTTGCAGACATTGCCCGGTATCGGTCTGAATTAGCCAATTATCCTGATGCACTCGTTGCCTTGGATGCGATCGAGGATTGTGAGGGAGATATAGAGGATGCGGCGATCGGGCTGGCTATTCAGGCCGGACAAGAACCGGATACCTCGGAACGGTGGTTAGAAGGGGTTGCCAAACGATGCCGCGCTTTTCTGTGTCAAGCTGACAACCGCACGGCGTTAGAGGCGGGTAACCTGAATCAAATCATGGAATCCCTGACCCAATCTCGTCTATGTCCGCCCATCTTGGCGACCCCTGTGATTATTTTTGTGTTGGAAACGGGGGTAGAAACTTTTTGTGAACCTCTGAATTATCAACTCTCATCGGAGTAGAAAAATATGAGCGTTCTTGGGGGATATTTTATCAGAATGCAGTCGCTTTTTTCTAGGATTAGATTGTTCAAAGCTGATTCTGGGACTGGCGTAATTCACCCCGAGACTCCCCATTTTACCCATTGCTCTTGCTCCTTAATTTGAGTCAAGATGATACAGATAGGTTGTTGTTAGCTTTGTTTTTCTGAATGAAACTTTTAATTAGTAACGACGATGGCATTTACTCGCCCGGTGTTTATGCCTTGGCCCAGACCCTTAATGCTGCCCACCATGAGGTAACAGTTGTTTGTCCCGATCGCGAACGTTCTGCCACGGGACATGGATTAACCATGCACCATCCCATTCGCGCTGAAGTGGTGGAATCGGTGTTTGCTCCCGGTATCAAAGCCTGGGCCTGTTCAGGGACCCCGGCAGATTGTGTGAAATTAGCACTGTGGGCTTTATTGGACAGTCCCCCGGATTTCATCCTCTCTGGAATTAACCGAGGCCAGAATTTAGGGACGGATATCCTCTACTCGGGGACCGTTTCGGCGGCAATGGAAGGAACTATCGAAGGCATTCCCAGTATTGCTTTTAGTCTGGCGAGTTATGTGTCCCCAGATTTTCAACCCGGGGCAGAATTTGCGGTTTCTTTACTGGCATTTCTGGAAAAAAACCCGTTACCGGCGTCGATGCTGCTGAATGTCAATATTCCCCCAGGACCCGCAGAGAACTTTGCCGGGGTTGCCCTGACGCGCCAAGGGATTCGCCGCTATGTGGATATTTTTGAAAAGCGGATTGACCCTCGGGGGAATACTTATTATTGGTTGGCCGGGGAAGTGTTAGAAGAGGTGGAACAGACCCTCGACCCAAAGCTGGGGGTGAGTTTGCCTACGGATGTAGATGCAATTCGGAAAAATTATATTACCCTGACGCCCCTGCATTACAATTTGACCTCTCCGGTGGGGGTGGATTTGTTGCAGGGATGGGAATTTCCCTGGAAATAAGCCCGGTGAGTCCAGCGGTTGTGGGATTGAATGGCGGAACTGATATTGGGTTAGGGAATAGGGGAATGCTGTTAGAGAAGCGATCGCACGGATAGGGAGGCCGATTCAACTTTATGAACTTAGGTCAAAAAGGATTGAATGTAAAGTTTTGTAATCAATCGCCGGTTACCGCGTTGATCCCTGATAGGTAAAGGTAAATTTCCCAGACTAGAGGGGGGCGATCGCCTGGTGATGTATTGAGATATATGACAGCGGATTTACGGGAAAAAGAAAAGCACAGTAGACTAAGAATTAAAGAAGGAAAGCTATCCCACTCCGTTTCCCTTCCCTTGAATCCGACTCAAACCCAGTGCCGCTCCATTTAGTTCATACTGTTCTTTAAGGGAATCGTGCTTCTCCCCGGGTGGAGACGCGAGGCGAACGGCCAGGGGCAGATTATCCGATGTCAAACGCGCATTGGAATGTCAACCCCACTAGATAGCGCTTAATTTGAATCGGCAAGGCCAGTCTCCAGAGCCAATCCAGAGATGGAACACCCTAGGAGCCAACGTCAGAAGGGATAAGATCAAGAGCGGGATAACCCCTGCAAGCCCTGAGCTTGCGTTTACAACCAAAGCGACGCCACTGGTGTTGTGTTGACCACAATAGATCCATTACGGTTTTGGGAAAACGGGAAAGTCGAATGAACGCGCATATCTTCGAGAGTCACTCTGTCTTATGCCCCGTATGCAATCGCTCTGGACAGTCAAATCCAGGGGAGATTTTGGGCGGACTCTATACCTGCCCTCATTGTCAAGCTCGATTAGTGATTAGTTGGAGCGGTCATTACGTTAGAGACCCCTTCATTTTTAAACAATTGTCTGTGGCGCGGTTGCTGCGACGTCAGAGTAGCCCAGTGGCTCGGATTCTCAGGGATGTGGGAATTAAAAAACGCCCTTCGGTTTGGGCGGTGTTGGCGGGCGTAGTAGTCGCCAGTCTGACCTTTGTGACTTTAGAAGGTTGGAGTGGCGATCGCCATCCCTTCGGGCAGTTTCTAGAAGACAATGGCGAGGTGAGGGACTCCTTTCAGGAGTCTTTGGAATGAGTCGGTGTCCAGGGGGACACCACTATTCCCCAGCTTAAGTCCCGCAGCGATCGCCCCAAGATGAGAGGTTGGGGCGAGTATTTTTTTCTTTGTAGCATTTCGTTACCGCAATTCCGGTGTAACTAGCAGCCACCCTTCACCGGCACTCTGAATTTGACTAGACCCGAGATTGAGAGCTTCTAAGGTGGGGCGATCGATGAGGAAATAAGGATGGTCCTGTTCCCGCCAATACTGTTGGAGTTCGTCTGTGGTAGCGGGAATGACTTGGCGATCGCTATAAAAATTTAAAGAAGGCCGATAGTAGGGAAATGAGGTGTAAATCGGTTCACCGGGGGGAGTCAGTTGGGCGATCGCCACGGCAACAGGTTTCACAGGATACGATTCGTTGAGTTCCCAAACCCAATGGGGTGACGTCACGAATAAACACAGCGAAACGAACATCCCCCAGAACAAAATCAGTATAAATTGTGGGTCCTGGTGATAAATGAGCAAGGCGGAGATACTTAGGGTTAACGCTACGGAAATTAACAGAACAGGCAAGTAAGTCCCATAGGTGGGCTCGATGACGCCGAAATAAAAGCTGCCTCCCCACAACAGGACGGATAGGGTACCGAGAATTGCAATCCAAGCGACGGGATAGAGGGGGTCGCGGTTGAAGGGTTCTACCGTTTTGCGATCGGCCCAGACTTGAGCCAGTTTTGCACCACAGGCGAGGGCGAGGGCGGGATAAAGCGGTAACACATACCAGGGCAATTTAGTCCCCATCACCGTGATCGCCACAAAATAGATAATGGTCCAAACCCCGACTAATTTGGCCCAACTCAGGGTGCGATTTTCCCAAGCTAACTGTAATCCCTGGGGTAAAAACAAGAACCAAGGCCAGGAATATTTCAACAATTCTAATAGATAATACCAGGGCGGGCCAGCGTTACTCTCCACCGGTGCCCACACCCGTTGTAAAGACTGGATGCCAAAATGGGCCGAGAGAAAGGCATCCCCGTAATGCTGCCATTGGGCCAGATACCAGAGGGTGACGGGGGTCATTCCCAAGGCGATGCCAATCCACAAATACCAAGAACGGAGCAGGCGAGGGGTATCCCAGAGGGTAAAGGCGAGGGCGATGGTTCCGAGTAAGACTCCCATCATGCCTTTGGTCATGCAAATCAGACCCAAACCGAGGCCGACCCCCAGACCCCAACGCAAATCCCGGCGCGATCGCAGCAGACACCAAACCATTAATAAGAAAAAGCATTGCACCCCTCCATCTAACATGGCGAGACGTCCGTGGCGAACCACCGGCAACAGGGTTAGATAGACTAAGGCCGAGAAAATTGCAGGCGATCGCAGGCGAAACACTTCCCGAGCAATTCCATATAGCAGGGGAACCGACAAAGCCGACAGCATCGCTCCGGGTAACCGTGTCGTCCACTCATTCACCCCCCCGAAAAAATAAGCCCATGCAATCAACAAATGCACTAGAGGCGGTTTATTAAAATAGGGTTCTCCTCCACTCGTCGGATACAGCCAATCTAATGAACCTTGGTAGATGTCACGGGCGACTCCCGCAACAATGCCCTCATCCCAGTCTCGTAATGGCAGGACCCCCAGATCGAATTGATAGAGGAGAATTGCTGCAATGAGTAGCAACAGGACCCAGAGTTGTTCGCCCCAATGTTGGGTACGAATTGATTTCTTATTTGATTCGTGCAGGGTGAAAATTTCCTGGTACATGATGTTTTAAAAGCAACCAGAGAGAATACGGGGTTTCGGGAGGCCAGGGTGAGTACAACCGGGAGCAATTTGGTAGAGCGCTCTTACCCCGGTAGGATTGGCTCCTCTACAAATCGTGCAATCTTTCAAAAATCTTAACGGATTCTGGTTTGGCCCGAGAGTTCGAGTCAACTCCTTTTAGCTTTCCCAATCCCTAGTCGCAAATCTAACATCCCAAACCTATTTTTTTTAAATTGTCAACGGTCCCGAGAGAGAAAAACCCGGCGATCGCAGTGTTTAGGTTCATTCAGCCCAAAAACCCCAGGGCGATCGCGGGAACTTTCGGTGATAATTTAGCCCCTGGCTGAGAACTTTGCACGCCCCCACCCGGCGCATCGCCGTCTCCTCCTGCGTTTTTACTTCGGCGAGGATTAAATGTCTTGATATTTTTTTAATCTCCCCGATTTTTTTAGAGTCGCTCCGTATAGTAATCAATGACAAACTTAAAAAAAGTTGAGTCAGTCCTGCACCTACCTAAATGATAATTCATCATGAACATTCCTTTTATTCTAGACCTTGCCATCGGGCTAATTTTTGTTTATTTAATTCTCAGTCTCCTCGCCTCGGAAATTCAAGAATTAATAACTACCCTACTTCAGTGGCGGGCCGAACATTTAAAAAAATCAATTGAAGTGTTGATTGGAGGGACGAAAGAAAGTGAAGAAACCCGCAAAGCTAGAATCCTTGCCAATCAACTGTATGCTCACCCCTTAATCAAAGACCTTAATCAAGAGGCCAAAGGAGCTGTGGCCCAAGGATTTAGAAAAATGGGGTCGGTATTTTTTATACTTTATCAAAAGATGACCCATACCGAAAATGTTTTTGGAGAGAATGACGGAGGTCCTTCTTACATTAGTCCTGACTTTTTCGCGGTTACCTTGATGGATATTTTAGGCATTGACAAAATCTCTCATGCCTTCAGTCTTGCTCGGACAGAAAAGTTTAAACAAGAGCAATTACAAGAAATTTTCAATTTAAGTAAAAATGCAAATCTTAGTGAAATTAACGCTGCTATTTTCAAGGAAGAGCTAACCGTTTGCGGCCATAATTTTAACGAACTGGTGACGAATTATGCGAACGAAGAAATTACCTTACCCATGTTTGTTGAGTTAATGGAGGAACGGTTTGGGTTATTTCTGGACAATACGCGGCTGGCTTTTGCCGCCGAAGGGGAAGGGGAAACCTCTGAATTTTTGATCCAGCGAATCACTGCAATCGGCAAGCGAATTTATGGAGAAGCGGGCAAGAAAGTGCTCTTAAAAAATTTAAAGCCCGAACCTAAAGAAATTGTGGCGAGTCTTCCCCGATACAAAGAGGTTTATGTAGAGATGCAGCAAATATTTCAGGATAAAGATAGCCCAGCCTATCGGGGAATTGAATCTGCATTTCAAGAGTTGGGTAGAGTGATAGAATTATTACCCGAATCTCTCAAGGAAAGTTTAGGAGTCTTAGCAAAACGTGCCCAACAGAAGAATGAGGGCGTGCAAGATACTCTCAATACGTTTCAGCAAGAAATCGAAATTTGGTTCGATCGCTCGATGGAACGGTCTTCTGGCGTGTACAAACGCAATGCCCGAGGGATTGCAATTTTGATCGGAATTCTGGTGGCAGCGATCGCCAATGCAGATACCATTTATATTGTGAGTAGCTTGTCAAAAGACCCGGTTTTACGGGCGACAGTCACTCAAAATGCTCAAAGTATAGTTAACGCCCAACCGATTCACGACCCCCAAGAATTAGAAAATATCAAGGGACAACTGAGAGAATCGCTTCAAGATATCTCTTTACCCATTGGTTGGAGTGAAGTCAATATGAAAGAACAACGGGCTCAAAATCGGCAGTGGCGAATCCCCTTCGTTAAACAATTGGCGGGATGGTTAATCAGTGGAATTGCAATTTCGATGGGGTCAAGTTTTTGGTTTGATCTCCTGGGTAAGATTGTGAATGTTCGCAATGCCGGAAAGGGGTCATCTTCCACGGATGATCGCTCTTCCCGATCGCTGTAAAGGGATCGAGGCAATAGAAACGGCGATCGCCTGCGATCGCCGTTTTGCATATCCGGAGTCCCTATCGGTTAACTCCCCGGCGATCGTCCTCCGGATGCCGGCAACAGCGCTTAATCTCCCAAACCCCAGTCCCTGGAAGTCCTTGTCACCCTGAAGGGAGAAGGTTCCACGAGGCGATCGGCAACCAAAAACCCGTTCCGGACCCCCTCACTCTTTACCCTATCAACAGCTTACCTATAAAATAGGGGGTAAAATTGATATAATTTGGAGTGTTGATGTGACAGGGGGCTGTCCATAATGACCGATCGCATTCAAGAACTGGAAGACCGAAATAGTCAATTAGAGCAGAAAGTCGAACAACTGACTCAACAATTAACTAACCAGGATCAACAACTTCAAGATAGCTTACAAGAATTGAACCGACTGCAACAGCATCTGCTCCAAATGGAAAAAATGTCGATGCTGGGTCAAATGGTAGCGGGAATTTCCCATGAAATTAATAATCCTATTAATTTTATTTATGGCAACTTACCCTATGTTGAGGAACACGTAGAAGATCTATTTAAAGTTTTGTCAGCGTATCAAGAAGGATACCCAGACAATGCCGAAGCGGTAGAGGAAATACTAGAAGAAGTTGAACTCGATTACGTTCTGGAAGATTTGCCTCGGATTATGGGGTCCATCAAAGTTGGGGCGGAACGGATTCGTGACTTGGTACTGACCCTACGAAATTTCTATCGCTTGGATGAACCGGATATGAAACTTGCCGATTTACAAGAAGGGTTAGAAAGTACCTTAGTGCTACTCAACAATCGATATAAACAGAATATCGAAGTAGTTTGTGAATTTGGCAAGGTTCCTAAAATCGAATGTTATATTAATCAAATTAATCAAGTTTTTATGAATTTGATTAATAATGCGATCGATTCTTTAGAAGAACCTGAAAAACCCGAGGCAGAAAAATCAGAACGAAAACCAGCTAAAAAGAAAATTATTATCAAAACCGAAGAATTGCCGAATAATCGGGTTGCTATTACGGTTTCTGATAACGGTCCCGGAATTCCTCCCGATATTGAAAATCGGGTTTTCGAGCCATTTTTTACCACCAAAGCGATGGGGGTAGGAACGGGATTAGGATTATCAATTTCTAAAAAAATTATTGAAGAAAACCATCACGGAAAAATATTTTGTACTTCCGACCTGACCGCAGGCAGTACCTTTACGGTAGAACTACCTCGGTCTCAACCCAAAGAGGCCGAAGAGTCGGCGGAGTCACAAAAACCAGCAGTTCAGGTTTAGGAAGGCCGGAAATTTTTAAGGTTTAATTCAGTACATTAATTGCGGTGACCTGAGCGAAAAACTCTTAAAAAATAAAGATAATTTTAAGCTGCCAAACTTTGCCTTGGCGACAGATTTCGATTTGGCGAATGAATTCCCGAAAGTAGAATCGCCGTTCGGTTTCAGATAAATCGAGCCAAAATTGAGGCAAAGAAACAGCTTGGGCCGTTTCGCGGAGGTTAACCGGGGGCAGTTGTGCCAGTTGACTTTGGAGGTGGGAAATTTCTGTGCTGAGTTTGTAACGGCGCAAATCCGCAGTCTCGGGATCTAAGATACCGTCTTCCCGCAGTTGGGGCAGTTGCGTCAAAATCTGTTGCTTGGTGGCGATCGCCCCTTGAATCTGCTGCTTAATTCCCCCAATTTGGCCCATTTCTAACCCCGCAACAGCGCGCGGTAACTCTTGACAGACCTGGGCGATCGCCTGCTGTAATACGGCGTCGTAGGGAACAGATTTACATTTAGGCTGACGTAGACATCCGGTGGGGCGCAAATACAAATACTCCCGACTGCCCTGATGCGCCCTCGCCTGAGAGACTGCCATTGAGGAATGACACTCCCCACAGACCACCAATCCCGCCAAGGAACGGGGTGCACTGGCAGTACGCGGGGGGATTCGTCGATTACGGCGCAGGAGGCGATCGACTTGCGCGGCTTCCTCTCGGGAGACGATCGCCACATGAGTATTGGAGAGTACCAACCCATTTTTATAAGCCAAATCTCCCCGATAAGTGGGATTTGTCAACCATCGCCGTCCCGTCGTCACGGAAATTTTTTTGCTGTGTTTCCGCTCTAAATAGCGCACGGCACCGCGTAAAGACCCGTAGAGGAGAAATTGCTCAAAAAAGTCTTTAACAACGGCAGCAGCAGCACGATCGAGGGCATAGCGGTCTTTGCCGCGTCGATACCCGAAGGGGGCTTTTCCCGGTGGGGGAATTGCTTGGATACGATTTTTGGCGTGTCCTTTGCGAATTTGACGAGAACGTTGCACGCTTTCAATTTCCGAGAGGAGTTTCAGCAGTTCCGTGCGCGTCAGGGGGGCGTCAAGGGTAGCCGTTGCATTTTCCGTGGCAATAATTTGGACTTTAAGTTCTTCCAATTCTGCCATGCGATCGCAAACATCGCGAACCGAGTCCCCCAATTCTTCAATCCGACGAATTAACAAATAATCGGCGGTTTCCTCTTGACACTCATTCAGTAGTTGTTGCAGGTGAGTGCGATCGCCTAAATCTCGATACACGCGATCGACTTCCCATCCCCAAATTGCCGGATCACTGGGAGATTCTAATAGCGGGTCACTATATAAATAGGCAATAATTTTCATTTAAACTTGAGTCAGTTCTATTACATTGCCATCGGGGTCTTGAGTAAATAAAGCAGCACGTCCGGAGGCACTGATTTGAACCGCACAATCATGGGCGAGCAAATGGGCTTTCGCTGTTTCTAAGTTGGCAACTCCCAAAGCAAGGTGAGGATTGCGTCCCAGTTTTTCCCCATTGGCGAGGGTCAAATTAAGGGTTTTATCAACAATTAAGTGCAGTTGAACCGTACCAACTTGATACCATATTCCGGCATAACTAAACGGGCGATCTACTTTTTGAAGCCCCAGAACCGTACTATAAAACTGTTCGGCCTGCTCCAAGTCAGAGACTAAAATGGCAGCATGAAGATATTGAATAATTTGCATAGGACATCCTCGAAAAAATAGCGGTATTTTGATTAAAAACTCGGCGGTGGGAAATTTGTTTGGGGGGTTTTATATGCTAAAAGGGAGGGAGTTTCTTTTTTTTCTTAGAGTTCTATGTCACAACAACCTTCTCTCAATCCCTGGAATTATAAACCCTGGTGGTGTCAGCCCTGGTCAATTCTGTTAACGGGTATTACCTTGATTGTTGGCAGTTGGCTGGTGTTTCACAAACTCTGGGTGACGGCAGTCGTTGCGGTCCCTCTGGTGGTGTGGATGGGGTTTTTCTTATTAGTTTGGCCGAGGTTGATGATTGAAAGTGGGATTTTGGAGCGTTACGAAGCCGGGTTAGGGGAACGGGGAAGGATTGAAGAGGAAGGGTAAGGCTAGACACAGTTTTTACAGCAATATCATAGTTTGATGCTTTTGTTGAGGTTTTTTTGGAGTGGGGCGATCGCCCCAGGAGCGAAGGGGCTAAACTTGAATTCCTCTCAGCGGTCATCTCAGCAGCAACATAGGGGTCCTAAGCTGGCCGGTGTAAAAGAAATTGGCGCGTAGATAACGGGCTAATTTTGGACTAACACTGTCACTCGGGATGTAGCAATCGCGCATCCCGTCTCCGAAAGATTTACCCATTCCCGTGATAACTGCTAGACGAAAGGGGGAAAATTATCTAGTAAGTGTTGAGCAAACGCAGTTACCTTTAATACATTTATCTTAACTTTCTAGCGCTCTTAATTTTGTTTTAATTATTTATAGGAAGGTTTCGTCGCAATTAGTGCAGGAGTCTGGCTTCCCAGCCAGGTGGGTTGGAGAACGCAAAGCGTGCATCTACGAGGGCTCCATCAAACGTCAGAACGCTGAAGGGAACAGATATATGTTGCTGACGACTAGCATCCTCGCTCGAAATAACGTTAATCTGCTGGGTCAGGGCAGTCAAACGATTATTTTCGCCCACGGATTTGGGACGGATCAAACCGCGTGGCACAACCAGGTTAAGGTATTCGAGTCAAAGTATCGAATCGTATTGTTTGATTTAGTCGGCTGCGGTCACTCCGATTTATCCGCTTATAGTCCGCGCCGCTACAGTAGTTTGTACAGCTATGCTGAGGACCTACTGGACTTGTGCCACGAGATCAAACTTCAAGAGTGTATTTTTGTGGGTCACTCCGTGAGTGGGATGGTGGGGGTACTGGCGGGATTATCCGACCCGAAACGCTTCAGGCAACTGATTTTATTAAATTCATCTCCGCGCTATCTGAACGATCAGGGATATGTAGGGGGATTCGAGCAATCTGATCTCGATGGAGTTTATAGGGCAATGTCCTCGAATTATCACGCATGGGCCAGCGGTTTTGCCCAGTTAGTGATGGGGAATCCGGACAAACCAGAATTAGCACTCGGCTTTGCCAAAACCCTGCAAGCGATGCGTCCCGATATTGCGGTAGCCACGGCCAAAACTATATTTCAGTCCGACCACCGGGCGGACTTACCCGGCCTGCAAGTTCCGACGGCCATACTTCAGTCCACCCACGATCCAGCCGTACCCACAGCAGTCGGGGAGTATATGGCCGAAAAATTTTCTAACAGTACACTCATTCCCATCGTCTCGGATGGACACTTACCCCACTTGAGTACACCAGAAAAGGTATCAAAGGCGATCGCATCATGTTTTTCCACTTGAGTCGGGTTGCTCGGTTTTCTCAAGCCGAACAACTTCGTCCAGACCGCTTACCCAGGTTTGCACCAGCGGTTTTTGAGTCTATCGGAGTCCTGTTGCTAGTAGGAATATTTCTGGGATGGACTCCAGTTTGGCCCGTCGCCTTGACTTTATTGATAGTCGGAATTTTCCGACCTGTCTTGACAGTTCCGGTCTCCATTGTGGGAATTGCGTTAGTTTCCCTGCTAAAACTCCAACCCTGTGAGGGAATATTTCCTTATGCCTATTGTTTTGCCTTGGGGGGGGTAGCATTTTTAGGGATAGGACTGGGGAAATTTTTGCGCCAGGTGGAATGGCAGTTAGCGCTGCAATCGATGTTACTCCAATTAGCTGAGACTCAGGCCGCAGCAACCCCGGAAACGGTTTTGACTCATACATTGAGCTTACTTTTGATCCTAGCGGATGCAGATGCAGTGATTGCCTTGCGACAACTAGATGAAGTCACCGCAGAAGCCATAGTCTGTCTGCCACCGACCGCATTACGGGACAAATTCACCTCTCCCCGGCTGTTTGCCGAGGCGATCGCCTTAAATCGCTGCTTGTATTATCCGGATTATCCCACCCAACCGGGAGCAGTTCGGAGTTTAATCGCCGCAGGTACTCAGTCTCTGGCAGTTTTGCCCTTGCAGCCTACAGTTATGGAAGGGGCTGGGGCTATATGCGGGGGCATTTTGATTATTTGGTCTCGTCCCATCACCATCAATCCCAATCTAAAACGCTGTCTGGAATCCCTGCGCGGGGAACTGCGAATGTTGCTTCAGTTTCAAGATACAACTTTGCGACTGGAAGAGACGAAAATCCGCCTGGGGGCGATTCTTGAAACCATTCCCCAAGGGGTGATTTTTGTAGATGACAGGGGGGAACAGAGTTGGATCAATGCCAGTGCTGCTGAACACCTGGATTTGCAACCCGGAGAAATTGAACCGTTGAAAATTGCCCTAGCAATGGCGAAGTTGCGATCAAATGCGGAGAATCAGGAAGCCATCTGTACTCAAGCGGCGCAATTGTTCCAAGAACCTGCGGCGGACATTCGGGATTGGCAGTGGGTGTTTACAAAACCCGAGCGCAAAGTGTTAAGTGTATCTGTTACGGCCACTCGGATTCGCAATGTCCCGGGTAGGCTGTGGATACTAGATGATATTACCGATCGCTACTGGTTACAGCAGGCATTGCTAGACCGCAGTCAGGATTTAGCCCAAGCGAATGAAGACCTCCAAGATGCCGCCAGCCAACAGTCTTTGTTGTATCGACAACTGAGAATAGCCAATGCGGAACTGGAAAAGTTAGCAACCACCGATGGATTAACCGAGATTGCCAATCGCCGCACATTTGACGCGGTGTTAAAAGAGGAATGGAAGCGGGGATTGCGATCGCTATCTCCCCTGTCTGTGATTTTGATTGATATTGACTTTTTTAAACGCTATAACGATACTTACGGACATCAGGCCGGGGATGAATGCCTCAAAAAAATTGCCCAGATCGTGGCCTCTGTTGTCAAACGCCAAGGTGATTTAGTTGCCCGTTATGGTGGAGAAGAATTTGTGGTCGTGTTACCCGCTACGAATATAGCCGGAGCTCTCAAGGTGGCGGAAGAAATTCGACGGGCGGTTGAAGAAGCGAGTTTGGATCACCAGACCTCAACGGTTCGAGAAATTGTTAGTCTGAGCCAGGGGATTGCCAGTATTGTACCGCGACTGGATGGAATGCCGGGGGAACTGGTCGCCGCTGCTGATGAAGCACTCTATTGTGCCAAAAGTCGAGGTCGCGATCGCTATGTTGTATTTGATCGCAAAATGCAAGACCGTTCTATTGCCATCCTACAAGTAGAAATGGAAAAGGATTTACGCCTTGCTATTGAGCGGGAAGAATTTTGCTTGCACTACCAACCGATCGTCTCCCTAATTGATGGAGAAATTGTGGGATTTGAGGCATTAGTGCGGTGGAAACATCCTCAGCGCGGGTTGATATCTCCCGCCGAATTTATCCCGATCGCTGAAGAAACAGGGTTAATTACTTCAATGAGCTGGTGGATTTTCCATGCAGCGTTTTGCCAGTTGCGGGAGTGGCAATTACGATTCCCCCATCATCGCAACTTGAGCATGAGCATTAATCTTTCGGGAAAGCAGTTAGAAAAAGTCGGGTTGGTGGAGCGTCTGTATAGGATGGTGCAGGAGGTTGGGGTTGCTTCCTCCTCGATTAAGCTGGAAATTACGGAAACATCGTTAAAGGATACTCCCGGTTTAGGGGCGATTCTCAATAACCTTAAGGCGGTGGGATTTCAATTGGCGATCGATGATTTTGGTACCGGATATTCTTCCCTAAGTCGTCTGCATCAGTTTCCCATCGACACCTTAAAAATTGACCGGTCTTTTATTAATCAAATGAGCCGCAATCAAAAAGGATTAGCTATTGTAGAAGCCATCCTTCTTTTAGCACAACACATGAATATTACAACGATTTCTGAAGGCATTGAAACCATCGGCCAACTCGAACAATTACAAACCTTGAACTGTGAATTTGGACAGGGATATTTATTCTCCAAGCCTTTAGAATCTAACGCCGCATTTGCGCTTCTGACTAAAAAAGTTACCCCACCCCATTTAAATTGCATATCGGTTCCTTTTTGTCAACGCCCTCTGGATGGATTAATTGTACCCGAGTAAAAAAGAAGGGAAAACTCTAAAAAAAGAAAATAATGTGGGTAGCTTGTAGAAGGAAACACTTTGTACAATCAAGGGTGAATGGTTATATCCATACGGAACCCCTGTGGGAGAGCGAAACCTAGATGAAGCCCCTCTTTTGCAGTAACGGACATGATAATTTCCCGGGAAGTCGCTTTTGCCAGTCCTGTGGCGAACCTTTAAAGGTTCTAAGTGCAGAGGGAATCTCAATAGAAGCCATTTTTGCGGGAACCATCGTGGGCGATCGCTACCGAATGGTGCGAGAACTGGGTCATGGGGGCTTTGGACGCACTTATCTAGCTGAAGATATCAATCGCTTTAACGAACGATGCGTCCTCAAAGAATTTGCCCCCAAGGTTCAAGGCACCTACGCCCAACAAAAGGCGGAGGAACTTTTCGCACGGGAAGCGGGGGTCCTCTATCAACTCCAACACCCGCAGATTCCTAAATTCCGGGAACTGTGTCGATCGCCGGTGGGGGGTCGGAGTCGGTTATTTTTGGTCCAAGACTATGTAGAGGGTCAAACCTACCGAAGTTTAGTCTCCCAACGCCGTCAACAAGGGCAGAAATTTACCGTTGCAGAAGTGACCCAATTACTGCAACAACTTTTGCCTGTCTTGGATTACATCCACTCTCGCGGGGTGATTCATCGGGATATCTCCCCAGATAATCTTATTTTCAGAGATTCCGACCAATTGCCGGTTTTAATTGATTTTGGTGGGGTGAAGCAAGTCGCCGCCCAGGTGGAGTCCCAAGTGATGGCACCGCCAGTGATTAGTTCTCCGATGCCAGTGGCAACCCGGCTGGGCAAGGTGGGATATGCACCGGAAGAACAGATGATGCTGGGCCAAGTGTATCCTCACAGCGATTTCTATGCCCTTGGGGTGACGGTTTTGGTCTTGTTAACCGGGGAGGAACCCCAGCCATTTTTTGATCCCCAGGGGTTGAGTTGGGGGAAAGATGGACTTGGAGAGATTCCAGAGGGTTTGGAATGGGTTTTGAAAAAAATGTTGGTCCGTCGGGTGGGCGATCGCTTTCAAAGCGCAACTCAGGTATTGCAGGCGATCGCGGCAGTCCAATCCACCGGGACCCGAGGCCCTCAGTCTCAACCCCCGGCACCCCCTCCCCTGGAAAATCAGGTCCAACCCGAGACCCTGTTTCCAACGGAACTGCCCCCAGAGAGCATTTCAGTACCCGGATCCGTGAGGTCGGGGCCTTTATCCCCCTCCCCCGCAACAATGGCGGAGATACCGGGAAGTGCTGCGGTTACCGGAATTCCGCCATCTCGACTGAGGCGACTACCCTGGTGGGCGAGTCTGTCATTGGTGATAATGCTGGTTGCAGCTGCCGGAGGTGCGGGTTGGTGGGGCGGCAAACAGTGGGTTAAATATCATCCCACGCCATCTTCGGGCTCTACCCAGAAACCGGATTTATTTGAAGATGTTGATCCGGAGTTGGCGGAATTTGCTTCCCGTTATTCCCCGGAAGAATTGGCGCGTAAAGAAGCGTTGCGCGATCGCCGAGAACAACTGGGGATTTCCTATGAGTTTTACGTCAATCTGGTGAATGAAGCATTTTATGAACGATACCCCACCCAACGAGGGATTCTTCTAAGTTACGACCCCTTAGATGAAAAGTGGCGATCGCGCTGGGATGAATTAGCAACTGAACTGCTAGATTATCTCGCCACGTTAAGTGACCAAGCGCGGCGCGGTTTGGGGACCTATGACCACCAACAGCGCGATCGGGCATCAATGGCTGTTAATCGCTTGCAACTGAGTAGCCGTTCTCTCTATGATTTAGCGGATGCTCAATTTTTCTATCAGTTTCCTGAACAGAAAGGGATGGATTTTATTAACCAACCCGTCGGCCAAATCTGGCAGGCGATCGTTGCGGATCAACTCACTGCTTTAGAACAGGGGGAAACTCTCCAAACCATTCAATTTTCCCGCGGTCAATTTCGACATCAAGTCAGTGGCATACTCGCTCCTGGCAAGGGAAAAGCCTATACTGCGCATCTATCTAAAGGCCAAATTCTCCGCTTGTCTTTATACGCCCAGCAAGGCATCCGCATTTCCCTTTATCCTCCTAATAGCACCACAACAGATTCACTCTTGGAAGATTCTTCGGAACAATCGTGGAGTGGAATTTTACCTGAATCGGGTCACTACGAAATTATTATAGTATCCGATGGTAAGGAGTCAGTTTCTTATCAGCTTAATCTCGCCGCCGATCGCGTAACTTCGGAGTAATATAGCGTTCGGGCGATCGCCGACACTGGCCTAACCCCCTACCTCTCCCCGGCCCTCTCCTAAGAGCAGAGGGAGGGATGCCGTCCCTACCAACGGAGTTGTTAGACGATTTTCAAGGGTTGCAGAAATCGCCTGGGGTGAGCTATGTTTATTCTTCCTCCCCAAGCGCACCGATCGCGTCGTCAAACTTGTTGATGATATCAAGTAATTTTGAGACCACTCGCGCAAATACTTTTTTACGCTCTAATAATTTTGGTTTTTCATTGCAAGCACTCAGCACGGTTTCTCTGAGTGGCTCTTTTCCAGAGAAGTGATAATCAGCAATCATTTGATTAACCACGTCGATTTTTAAATTTTCTGTCTGACAAAATTCCTCAATTGCGGTTATCCGTTCTTGAGTCCAGAAGTCCTGAAAGACCCCTTCGATTTTTTCTTCTGGGTCAAGGGTGGGTAATCGCTCCTCGATAAATTTCTCCAGTAAATCCCGTTTGCTGCGTAATTGAGCTTCTTTGCCAATCAGTTCCAGGATAGAGGCTTTCTGGCTCTGGTACTCTTCTGACGTGACATCGGTTTGCCGATCGCGCTGGAGTTTACCCAGGAGATTGAGGATATAGGAAACATTGATTTCATCTCTCTGGATCAGTTCCAATTCAAAATCGACTTCCTCCACCAAAGATTCTTTTTCTTCATCGGGTTTTGAGCGCGTTCTGTCATAGATATCCAGATACTTGCTCTTATAATCTTCAAAAGTTTGTTCATCTAAGTTTAAATCAGAAAAACTAAACTCAGTGAATGATTTACTCACATTTAACAAACGGATGAGATTCCGAAAAGCCTTGACAAACCCTACTTGTTGATCTTCACTAATTAATTTATTGACATCATTGGGAATGGTGGCGATCGCCCTCAGTTCTTGAACCCCTTGGTTAAATTTTTCCACCTGATATTCATAGGGTTGAATAAAAATTTCTTCCTTGGCGTTTTCATCGGAGAAAAGCATAACGGCTTCGTCTGTATTCTCCTTGAGGTTGCGGAAACAAACGATATTTCCCTGGGATTTTAGTTCGCCTAATATACGATTAGTGCGGGAGTAGGCTTGAATCAGTCCGTGATATTTGAGATTTTTGTCAACGTACAGGGTATTAAGTTTTTTGACATCAAACCCCGTGAGGAACATATTAACCACCAGGAGAATATCCGCCCGTTCTGCATCTGGGGCATCTTCCCGATCGCGGTCCTTCATCCGTTTAGAAATATCTTTATAGTAGGCATAGAATGCTTGACTATCTTTCGCAGAATGTTGGGTGGTGTACATCTGGTTATAGTCCGCGATAAATTCATTCAGCTTGTCCCGGCTATGGTGGCGGCGACTGATATCCGTGGCAATATTAAAATCCGGTTCGCCAATCAGTCCGTTGGCTTCCTCGTCTTCTTCGTTGTCAATGGGAGTAAAGATAGTGACCACGCGCAGATCGTGTAATCCCTGTTGTTTTTTGGCTTTAAATATCTCGTAATAGGTGATTAGGGTATTTACACTGCTGACGCCGAACATAGCTGAGAACTTTTTGCCGTGGGTTTTCCGCTGATGGTTTTCAATAATCCAGTCCACAATCAGGGAAAGGCGATCGGGGTTTTCAAAAAACTCCCGATCGCCCTTTGGCTCAGTAATTATCGTGCCGTCTTTGCGTTTCAGCTTACCCCAATACTCTACGGAAAATTTAAGGACATTTTCATCGGCGATCGCATTGGTGATCACATATCGGTGCAAGCATTCTGTAAATAAAGAGGCCGTCGATAGTTTTAAGCCATCTTTCACATAGACATTTTTCTCCGCAAAAATCGGCGTGCCGGTAAAGCCAAACAGTTGGGCATTTTGGAAAAAGCGGGTGATCTTGCGGTGGGTTTCGCCAAATTGGGAGCGGTGGCACTCGTCAAAGATAAAGATAATCCGTTGGTCTCGTAGAGGAGCCATATCCGCTTCATGGCGTTGGGAACTGATTGCGCGGTTAAGTTTTTGGATCGTGGTGACAATCAGAGAACTATCCCCGGACATTTGTGTAACGAGTTGTTGGGTATTGTCTGTGGTGTCAACGCAATCGGGGCTAAAATAGTTAAATTCTTTACTGGTTTGATAGTCGAGGTCAGCGCGATCGACCACAAACAGCACTTTATGAACTGTGGGAAGTTGGGTGAGAATTTGGGCAGCTTTGAAGCTGGTGAGGGTCTTGCCGGATCCGGTGGTATGCCAGATATAGCCGTTTTTGTCGGTGTTTTTGACGCGCTCAATAATGGCTTCAACGGCATAATATTGGTAGGGACGTAACACCATCAGCACTTTATTAGATTCGTGCAGGACGATGTATTTACAGATCATTTTGGAGAGGTGGCATTTTTCCAAAAAGCGATCGGCAAAATCGTCGAGGTTGGTGATCAGGGTATTGCCTTGGTCTGCCCAATAGAAGGTTTGTTTATAGTCTTGTTTGCGGTTGTTGGCGTAGTAGCGAGTATTGACCCCGTTGGAAATCACGAAGATTTGCACATATTGAAAGAGTCCATTGTCTGCGCCGTAGGAGTGGCGTTGGTAGCGGTTGATTTGGTTGAAGGCTTCTTTAAGTTCGAGTCCTCGGCGTTTGAGTTCAATTTGGACGAGGGGTAAGCCGTTGATCAATAAGGTTACGTCGTAGCGGTTTTTGTAACTGCCCTGGTTGGTAATCTGGTTGGTGACTTGGTATTGATTTTGGCACCAATGTTCTGTATTGAGAAATTCTAGGTAACAGGTGGTACCATCGTCGCGCCTGAGTTCCATTTTGTCGCGGAGGCGTTTGGCGCGATCGAAAACATTGCCTTTGTCGAGGTGATTGAGGATGCTTTTAAATTCGGTGTCGCTGAGGGTGATATCGTTATGTTTTTCGAGTTGGGTTTTCAGGTTGGCGGTGAGTTCGGCGGCATTGCGGATTGTGACAGGTTCATAGCCCAGTCTGGCAAGGCGTTCAATCAGGTTTTGTTCGAGTTGTGCTTCAGATTGTGGCATGGTGTCCTACTCTTCATTTAACATTGCTTGTTCATCAAGGAAATCTTGTAGACGAATTTCATAATCTTCATAGTAAAGAGCGTAAAGTGCTTTGCTATAAAGTAGTTTTCCATCTAAGGGATATTCTTCGTCGAGAAAATCATTGAATTCTGCGTTATTTTCATATTTAATCAAGTCTTCTTCCTCTTGGGCTATCCTCTCAAGCTCCCCTGCTTTTTTGGTTAAATCAATCGCAAAAAATGAACCCAAGGTATAGCGGAGTAAGCTATCCGTAATTTCCATGATTAATCTTGACAATTCAATATCACTTTGCAGGGTCTTGGGAACTGCTCTCCCATGAGAAATATCACCTCTAGCATTTCTCAAGTTGGCAATGGTTTGAGCTAACCCAGAGCATGAACCCGTAAAAGCATCTTCATAAATATCATCATTTTCTTTCAGCAATTTGATAGCTCTTTTAAATTGATTATGAGCACGACATTCGTTATTGTCCGTGTCTAACTTTTTAGAGTCTGCATTTTTATCTAATCTTAAAATAATAGTTTTTGAAATTCCCTGGATTAAAGATAAACAACACTCAATAGCAATATCAGGATGAGGTTCCTGGTTGCGTTCAGCCTTTTCTATAATCGGAATGTAATATTCAAAATCGGGAAATTGATCTAGATTTCGGGTGATTAGACTTTTTAAACTTTCCATAACACCTCACTACACAAATAGTTTTTGCAGTAAGCCTTTTTTAAATTTTTCGATTTGGTCGATTTGCCGGGTGAGGGTTTCGATTTTGCGATCGATGGCGGTTAGGAAATTGGCAATTTTTTCTTGCTCTTCAGGCAAACTTGGAAAAATAATGGGCAATTTCTTTATTTGTGTCCCTGTAATCAAGGGTTGCCCCGACCCAAATACCATTGAATTTAAACGTTTTATTTCAAGCTGTGTTCTAAGTAAATATACATTGTTTGGGCTTTTTACTTTGACGATAATCGTATTATCTGTCACTCCATAAACTCCACTTGCATGAGAAATCTTCCCAGCATTTGCTCCAACCCTAGCTATGAGAATAGCTTCCCCTGAATAGTCTCCCATTTCTGACTTGCCAATGATTCCAGTTGATCCATAAACAGGATAATCACCAACCTCTTTGATTGCTTTAGAACGTCCTGAAGATACGCTGTCTACAATATCCTCTAACTTTTTCTTTTCCCAAGGTGGGAAAGGGGAGCCGTCGGGTTGGGTGAAGCGGATTTGTTGGGAGAAGAGTTTTTGCATTACACCGCGTTTGTAGGTTTGCAGGTGTTCCCGTTTGCGGCGGAGTTGGTTGAGGCGCGTATCCACTGCCCCCAAAAAATTCGCGATCTTCTCTTGTTCTGCGATCGCAGGTAAGGGGATTCTGTACTGTTTTATTAATCCGGCTGATAGGTTTTTCTGAGAACCATCATTTGATAGTAGTCTTAAATGCTCGTATTCCCCAGATAGAAAATGATAGATAAATTCTGGATTATAATTATCGTTTAGAGTGATAGCTGCACAAGCCTGATTAGTTGTTGCCTCTATTCGCAAAATAGACACTTGCCCACGAGTTTTACCCTGTCCATACATTGCCATCAAAATTGTATTTTTCTCAAAAATCTTTGCCGAAGAATTTTCTAACCCTTTTGGCGTAATTTTTTCAGTGGTGTCAAAAATTTCAGGTTGACCAACTTCACGGGTTGTAACCCAAGGAATATCTCCACCCCAAAAGCTGGGTTCTGTTCGACTAGGAGTTCCACCCGATGATACTGAAGCAATTTCTTCAATAGTTAAAATTTTCCAATCTCCTCGAAATTCCGGAAATCTCAATCTAGGCACATTTTTCTTTAACTTCTTACCCATTACCTAATCCCTAAAATTTTTATTTATAAAATCTGTAAATTCCTGATAAAACACTTGCCCCTTTTCTCCACTACTACTTGCAGTCACTAATAAACTTAAAACTTCTACCAAAGAACGAATCGCCGCATCACAAATCAATTCAAAAAGCTGGCCTAAATCATCTTGGTTTTGTTGTCCGTAGGCTAACGCATTAATATAAGCATTCCGAATTTGATTATCAATCACAACAATGGGATATCCCGCCCGAATTAACAACAAGTTCATTAATAATCTAGCGGTTCTCCCATTTCCATCCCGAAAAGGATGAATCGAAACAAAACGATAATGAGCCATCGTCGCATATTCTACGGAATGGAGTGTTAAAGCAGGATCGGAATTCAGCCAACCCACAAAATCCGCCATTAATTGAGACAGTAAATAATGGGGAGGATAACGATAATTTATTCCTGCCGCCATCACATCTAGATTCCGATAACTCCCCGCTTCATCAGGGTTAATTTTTCTGAGAATTAAATTATGAATTTGTTTGATTTCCCATTCATTAATTTCCGTATCTTTTTGGGCTAAATTTTCAATATAGTCGATCGCCTCCTTATGCCCGATCACTTCTAAATGTTCGTCGAGAGTCTTGCCCCCCACGGTAATGCCCTTTGTTAAAACTAACTCCGTTTCACTTTGGGTTAACGTATTCCCCTCAATCGCATTAGAATTATAAGTAAATCGAACATCATAAAGTTTTTTGAGTTCGGCCATCATCATGGGTTCAAATGGTCTAAAGCCATCCAACCAAGTTTTTAGTTTATCTATTTGCTCTAATTTAAGCCGATAATTAATAATTAAATAGTGACTAATTAAAGCTGTTAATGATAAGTCTTTTTGTTGACTTAACATTATAAGCTGTTGAATCAATTTCTCGTAGAGTCGAGAAGAAGACACCAACAAGCGATCGCCCCTCCCCCTAACAAAGGACTGATTGATTCTCCTTTCCATCTTTTTAAAGATCCTACCCATGCCCTATTACCTAATCATTTTTTTTGTCTTCTTGAAAAACAACAGGCAAATCCCGACGACCACTAATTACCCTCAATATTTCAATACCATCCTCAAGCACCCGATAAAAAATAATATAACCGCTTAAAGGAACACCTTTTAAACCCGAATAAATATCTTCATAACTTTTACCACTATGAGGAAAGGCCACTAATTGCTTACACTTACGGTTAAAATCAGTAAAAAATTTTTCTCCATATCTAACATTATTTCCCGCAAAATAATCGGCAATTTCATTGAGGTCTTGACTGGCTAGGATGTTGAGTAAATATCGTGCCATCTATCCCTTTTTAAACCGCTCTAAAATTCCCGAAACAAACAGTTCCCCATCAATGGGCGGTTCCTCTTCTGCCCGCTCAATAGCCGCTTGGACTTTTTCCCGAACCACCAAAGCCCATTCACTTTCTGCCCGTTCGTATTCCTCAAGCAATCGAAAAGCAACCTCGATTACCTGCTCACTCGATTGATACTTGCCCGTTGCAATCTTCGCTTGAACGAGACTCTCCTGCTCTGGTGTAAGCCTTACATTCATCTTTGATAATCTCCTTTCGTTCAATCGTTAATGCTTTTATTCTATTCCGCCATTCCCTAAAAAGGCGACTCAATCCCCAACTCCTCGCAAAACCCCCGAATCAGCCGGTCCGTCTCCACCATTTCCTGATCAATCTCTCGGATCTCCCGCGCCACCGCATCTAAATCAATTTCCTCCTCCTCCTCAAACGTATCCACATAACGGGGAATATTTAGATTAAAATCATTCTCTTCAATTTCCGTTAAAGGAGCGCGATAACTATACTTTTCTTCCTGCAATCGCTCCCGATAGGTCTTAACAATTTTCTCAACATCCTCATCCCGTAAATAATTCTGATTCTTTGCCTTTTCAAAGTAGGCACTGCCATCAATAAACAAAACATCATCAGGATGTTCCCGACACTTCTTAAACACCAGCACACAAGTGGGGATACTCGTGCCATAAAAAATATTCGCAGGCAACCCAATCACCGCATCCAACCAATTGCGCTCTTGAATCACATATTTACGAATCCGCCCCTCTGCCGCGCCCCGAAACAAAACCCCGTGGGGCAACACCACCGCCATCATGCCATTGTCATCCAGATGATGGAGCATATGCTGCACAAAGGCAAAATCCGCCTTTGAACTGGGAGCCAATGCCCCATATTGACTAAAGCGATCGTCGGATTCAAACAGCTTATTGGCGCTCCACTTGGCTGAAAACGGCGGATTTGCCACCACCGCCTCAAACCGCATTCCCTCATGCTGCGGATGTTCTAGGGTATCCTCCTGCCGTAGATCAAAATTGCGATAATGCACCCCATGCAAAATCATGTTCATGCGTGCCAAGTTGTAGGTGGTGCGGTTCATCTCCTGCCCGTAAAAATCCCCAACCGATTCCACCTCCCGCGCCACCCGCAGCAACAGCGAACCCGATCCACAGGTAGGGTCATAGACGGACTTGAGCCGACGCTTTCCCGTCGTCACAATCTTGGCTAATACCTTAGAAACCTGCTGCGGCGTGTAAAACTCCCCCGCCTTCTTCCCGGCACCACTAGCAAACTGCCCAATCAAATACTCATAGGCATCCCCCAGGACATCACTCTCCGTATCCTCTAGGCGAAAATCGATTTTATCCAAATGCACCAAAATCTTAGCAATCAGCGCATTTTTTGCCTTCGGAGTGCGCCCCAACTTCGTCGAAGTCAGATCCAGATCCTCAAATAAGTGATCAAAATCCTCTTCGCTTTCCTTACCCATTGTCGAACGTTCAATCCCATTCAGCACCTGAGTCAGGTCATCTAAAATAAAATTAGATGACTCAAAATCCTCATCCGCTAGATTTTCCTCATGGGCTTTCTGAGTTCCTAACGCCCGTTCTGCCAAGGAACTAAACAACTCCGAGGGTTTGAGAAAATAACCCAACGAGGCGATCGACTCCTCTTTAATCGCCTCTAAATATTCTTGCCCTTCCTCCGAAGATTCATCAATATCCAGAAAATCAATGTCATCCTCCGCTAAGACTTCATTAGCATAGAGATGCTGCCGCTCGGACAGGTATTTATAGAAAATGAACCCTAAGCAGTAATCCCGAAACTCATCGGCATTCATCTTACCCCGCAGCGAGTCGGCAATATTCCAAAGCTGAGTTTCTAGCTTTTTCTTGTGTCCATTTTGCCCATTGAGTCCGTTCGTCATTGCTCTCTCGTACAGGATGATCCCGCGTAAATTAGGTCATATATTCTGCAAGCCCGAGCCGTGAAAACTAAAAGGCTCGGAATTTGTCAATTTTCGGGACTCCATCCGAAAATTGACACCGGGGAGTCCAGGGAACCCGCCCTAAAGGGAAAAGTTTTCATAGTCTCGCAGATCCAGCGCATCAAGTCAAGCTCGGTGAAATTCTCGAAATGTTTGATTATCCTTAGTAAATTCTCGACTGAAAACACTAATCACAGCAGAATGACTAGAAAAACTTAATTTTTCCCCCATCAAAATGCTTCGGCAATATCAAACCTGGCATAATAGTCCCGGGACCTTGCGAGTGGTGAAGAAACAGAGATGCTGCTAGAAACCCGGTTTCTTGTTCCCTCAGGTTCGTGCCTCGCACTCAGGAAAACGGGGTTTCCTGCACTTTGCTAAAATGAGACGGTGAATCCCTCTCTAACCCATAGTTTTATGGAGCTTTGAGATTGGCGATCGCCTCGCTTAAATTCAATCCCTAAATTACCCATGAGTAAACAAACCATGACTCAGACCCTTACAAAATCCATCTCCTTTGATGAATTTGTCGCCTGGTATCCAGAAAATGCCGCCTGTAAATATGAATTACACAATGGGAAAATTGTAGAAATGCCTTTAGGAACGGGTACACACTCTAATATTACGGGTTTTATTACGGGTGAAATCCATTTTGAAATCAGACGGCTACAATTACCTTACTCTATTCCCGGTGATTGCTTGCTGAAACCCTTGGAGGATGAATCGGGTTATCAGCCTGATGTTATTGTCCTAGATCGAGAGCAATTAAGCAAGGAACCCCGTTGGCAAAAAGAGTCTATCATTACGCTAGGGAGTTCGGTGCGGTTAGTGGTAGAAGTAGTGAGTACCAATTGGCAGAATGATTATCTAAGAAAGGCGGGGGATTATGAATTAATGGGTATCTCCGAATACTGGATTGTTGACTATCTAGGTTTAGGGGGTCGGCGCTTCATTGGTAGTTCTAAATCTCCGACTGTTTCGGTTTATAATATAATCGATGGCGAGTATGAAGTCTGGCAATTCCGAGATGATGAGAGAATTGAGTCTTTGGCTTTCCCAGAATTACAATTAACAGCAGCACAAATTTTTCAACCATAATTTTTGGGCAACAGAAAAACCCAACACGATAGACACTCTATATTTAGGGCTTTCCTTCCCCAAGGTCGTCAGTGTTGGAACTGTTTATCGTCACTTTGAGGATGGGTTTGATGTCAATAATTAGGGTTAATTTTTTAAAAATATCTCAGGTTTTCCCTGAAAAATAGATAAAACATAATCCCCTTGATTGGCGGAATAATTAGTGCAAACATCGAAGATTAAACCGGCTTCTACGGCAGGAATATCGATTATTTTGGGGATTTCTCCAGTTTTGTCAAAACTTAAGAGTTGGTAAAGACAGTCGCCTTTTTGAACTACGGTCCCCAAGGGTAAGCGGTTCTGAATCATTCCTCCTGCGGTGGCATAATATTTCCTGATTCGATCTTTGGGGATAAAATTTACGGAGTGTAAGTCTGTTTCCGGTAGGGGAAATCCGGGAATATTCAATATCCCTTTTTTAGCCAAATAGTTTTGAATGCCACGTACTCCTTTGGCGACTGATTCCGGATTCATCTGCATTCCGGTGCCGAGTTCCAGGGTCCAGGATTCTATATCAAACTGTATAAGTTTCCCCAGTTTAGCGAAACTGTTCTCTAATGCCAGCCAAGGTTTCATCCCAGCTTCATCGAAGGTATCGCCATCATATTCGTTCATTAGAATTGCATAATCCAGCAGGAAGGCTTTGGCGCTTTCTTCTCGGGAACTGAAGCAATACAGATAATCTAGTCCTTGATTGGTGGAACTGTGGCAGTCGATGATATAATTGGCATCTAAGCTCAAGGATTGTAACTGATAGCGATACCGTTCGACGAAGGGAACGCCGCTGGCAGCGTTGATTTCTTCTAAGAGTTGATGGAATTTTTGAAGAATAATCCCTCGATAATTTTTTGCGATTTCTTCTGGATAGAGATTTAATTGAGAGTAGGCAAAATCCTGGATATTTTCGGCTTTTTTTTCATAATCCCAAAATATTCTATTCCAGTCTTGGCCATCATAACTGTGATAACGCCCACTCGAAAAATGTTGCGATCGCTGATTAATTCCCAGCGGATTACAGACGGGGACGAGCCAAATCTCGCCGGTAATTTGATTTTCATCTAAACTTTGCAACAATTCCATCAGTTGATGAATCACCGCATTTCCGGCGATTTCTGCTCCATGTAAATTGGATTGAATATAGGCTTTTTTACCGGAATTGTCTCCAATAAATTTATAAACCTGGATAAACAAGCGATCGCCTGAAGCGAGTTGAACAATGGGAATCGTTTCAATAATCGGTAGCATACAACCTTGACCCTTGCACATTTAGCATTGAAATTTTACAACAAAAAGACACGGCAAAAGCCGTGTCTTTACAACGTTAATCCCATTCAAGGGTTAACTTAAAACTGGAACCTGAATTACACTGAACCGGCACCAATCCGATTGCCGATCGCCGTCAACTCGGAGGATAACCCGGTGGTTTGTGCGAGTTTGTCGAGCAAATCCGTCCACTGGATATACTCTAAGGAAGGCAGCACCAAATCCGCATCCTGGAACCGTTCGACGGGACCTAACCCAATTGCCCACATTCCGGCTGCTTTCGCTGCTTCTACTCCCGAATCGGCATCTTCAAAAACAATACATTGTGCCGGAGGAATCCCTACCAAGTCCGCAGCATGGAGGAACAAATCTGGGGCGGGTTTTGAGCGCGACACACTGTATCCATCGGCGATCGCCTGCACCAAATGCCCAATTCCTAGGCGTTCCACCACCATGTGAGCGTTTTTGCTCGATGAACCGATCGCCACCTTAATTCCTGCCGCTTGCAGTTCCATCAAAAATTCCAGCGCCCCTGGTAACAAATCCTGGGGGCCAATTTCCGCCACTAGGTCTACATAGTAACGGTTTTTGCGGTCCATCATCTCCTGCATTTGCGCTTCGGGTACTTGGCGATTGCCTAGCAACGTTAACAGCGACTCACGACGTGCCAACCCGCGCATCGCTTCATTTGCCTCACGATCAAAGGGGATTCCCTCCTCATCCGCTACTTGCTTCCAGCCTAAATAATGGTATTCTGCCGTATCTGTCAGTACCCCATCCAAATCAAAAATCACGCCGCGTAACCCGTCGCGCAATGCTGTTGCGGTAATTTCCGACAAGCGAGGGGTCGCTTTCTGGGAATCTACGGAAGGACTATCCTGTTTAATATCAAACTCATACCAGCGATCGCGCCAGCAGAGTTTAAACTTCAGACGACTCCATTGGGGGGGTAAGTGAGGATTGGAAATCGGACCCCGTTCTGTCAAACGAATCCCGGCAAACCCAAACACAATCGATTGCCAGACCCCTCCGGTGGAGGCGGCGTGAATCCCTTCGCCAGCATTCCCTCGCACATCTTCTAAGTCTACTAACGCAGCACGCATGAAGTGTTCATACGCCTCCATCGGTTTATCCAGTTGCGCCGCTAACACCGCATGGATAGCTGGACCCAGACTCGATCCGTAAACGTGATCGGTACGGGGACAGTAATAATCCCAGTTCGCTTGCAGGGTTTGGGAATCGTAGCGATCGCGCAGCAGATACAGCAACATCAAAACATCCGGTTGCTTGAGAATCTGACATTGACTGGTTGCCTCAATCCCTAAAATCGCTTGCATGGATTGACGGCGTGGTTCGTAATCCGCCAAATTCACATCCTTGAGGGAGAAAAAGCCTTCTGATTGCTCAATTAACCCCGTTTCTGAAGGGGTTGGCAGATAAATCCGCTCAATGACACGGTTCCAATGAATGAGGCGTTCAGGATTGAGATCCAGTTGCTGTACCACTGCCTCCGCCTGTTCCGGTGCGAAATTCTGTAACCAGTTCAATACCTCCTGTGCGGTTTCCAGGTGCCATTGCATCATTCGGTTGGTGAAGGTATTGTTATTGACGCGATCGTGATTTTCGTCAGGTCCGATCACATCGCGCACTTCGTAACAGTTGCGATCGCGGTTCCATTCAGCGCGACTCCCCCAGAATACAGCCGTATCTAGGATTAATTCTGCGCCGTAATCTGCCATCCAACCGTCATCCCCAGTGATTTGCCAGTAGTTCCAGGCAGCATAGGCAACATCGGTGGTGATGTGCAGTTCGATGTCCCCACACCAAATCCGCACCAATTCTTTGCCTTCCGCATCCGGTACCCAACGGGGGGTGACTTCATCTCCGGTTGCCGCGCTTTCCCAAGCAAACATCGCCCCTTCATACCCCGAATCTGCCGCTTTGCGACGAGCACCGGGGAGGGTATGGTAGCGATAAGTTAGGGCATTCCGGGCGACTGCCGGTTGGGTGTAAATTAAAAATGGCAGCAGAAAAATTTCCGTATCCCAAAAGACGTGACCCCGGTAAGCAAACCCCGATAAGGTTTTTGCGGGAATGCTGACATGACTATCGTGATGGGGTGCTGCTTGCAACAATTGGAAGAGGTTATAGCGGATTGCTTGTTGCGCTTTCAGGTCCCCTTCTATCACCACATCCGACTGTTGCCAGAGTCGATCCCAAGCGGCAGCGTGCTCGTTGCGGAGGGTGTCGTAGTCTTTAATTTGACTCAGTTTGGAGATCGCCGTCTGAGTAGGGGCCTCCGTATCCCGGGACGTGTAAATTGTCACCAATTTTTCCACGATAACCGTCTCTCCCAGGTTGCCTTCAAACCGGGTGGTGAGGGAAGGATATCCCGGCGTCGTCATGGCAAAGACCGGAAAGGCTTGCTGCTTGCTATTTTTAACGGAAAGCTGGGTTGCCATTCCCAGAGATATCCCACTATGTAAGGTTGACAACTGCATCCAGACCCCATCCACTTCTGAGGGGAGGAGGGAAAAGGGCAGGGAACTTTTGGATTGAGGGGTTCTGACAGGCGTTAAACCTTGATTAATCCATTTCCAATGCTTGATTCCTTGGTTGTCTGGATGCCCGTCGAGTCCCGCTTGGATTTCCACGATATCGGAGAAATCAATAGGTGTAACCGTAACTCGGATTGCAGCAACATGGTGGTCTGCAAGGCTGGTAAACCGCTCAAAGTGGAGGTCGAGGGTTTTTCCCTGGGGACTACGCCAGCGAATTTGGCGACTCAGAAGGCCACGGCGCATATCCAGTTGCCTTTCATAGTGCAGGATTTCGCCGCGATCGAGGCTGAAGTATTCACCCCCGATAGACACCACTATGGGCAGCCAATCGGGGCAATTGGCTAGTTCCGTATGGACGATCGCCACCTTATCGTACACGCCATTAATCAAGGTGGCGGGTTTCGCCCCCGGGTAGCCTTCCTCGAAGGTTCCACGAGTGCCAAGATAGCCGTTTCCTAGGGTAAACACGGTTTCGTGATGATCCGGTTCGCTTGTAGCGTCAAAGTTGCGTTCTGTGATTGTCCAATCGGTTGCGTACATTGGTATCCGTTCAGTAATTATACTTAACTATTTAGGGGGTCTGTTCGTAGAAACAAAAAATAGAGCGTTCCTACATCAACTGGGCGATCGCAGATAGGTCTTTCAGGAGACTTTGCCTAAAATCTTCCCTACGATCAGTTCTTCTCTATCTAGAATCCCTCTCCGGATAGATGTAATATCAAAACTCCAAAAAACTCTACAAAACGATACAAAATTACATAAAGTCAAGAACTCCATATTTTTGGAAAATATTCAAAAATATGCTACAATTATCCCGCCTTAAAATCAGGGTTCGCTGACATCACAATTCCCAAAATTTAATCAGTAAATTTGAGAGTCATACAGCCGCTGAACCGTCAAGGAGTGGGAGGGTCTCCCTCTTTAACGACACATTAAATTACCCGACCTTTCTCACGGGGGTGACTTCAGCAAGGCGATCGATATACAGAGCTACATTCCCTACCCTACCCAAGACCTAAGATCTAGAAATTTCGGCAAAAAATTGGGGTTCTCTTTCAATATTGTTAACCCAGACTTCACGGGGACCCGAGCTAAAGTATCCAGGGAAGTTCTCTCTTAATATTAACATTTTCAAGGGCTGTATTACATTGGTTCCTGAGCTAAATAATGACCCCGTTGTATTAACCGGAGGAATAGATAGGTTCGCCTAAATTATCCGATCACTTCACCCCGAGGCAACGTTGAGGGCAATTTGATAAGTATAAAGGCGGGAACCGGGGTAAAAAGGTAACGGCGACGAGTCTTAACTCCTACTTGTTCCATTTGGCGATCGCCCATTCTAGAGCATCGGTACAGCAGGGGTTAGAAACGCTGGTTTCTGGTGCCTTTTATCGGCTACTGTACCGCCCATTCTAGCAGATGGGAGTCCTCAGTCACCTAGGGGCGGAATCAGAAAATGCACCTGGGGATTGCGATCGCCGTGACGAAACGCAGACACAGATGCAATAATGCAACTTGTGGCAAATCCTGCCCATGCTAACTCAAAGGTCAAATCCAACTCTAAGAAAAAATGCCAGCCGATCGCGAGATGAACCGTGACCCCTCCCCCAGCAAGCGACCCGAAACAAGCGGGACTCTAGAATCCCGGCTGATAGTGCTGGTGCCCATTTTAGTGGGCGTCACCGTTGTATTATCCGCATGGCGAATTTTGCTCGGCGTCGCCGTCATATCCGGAGTAGGGTGGGCGTGGAAACAGTATCAACAACAGCAACAACAGCGACTCTCCACTTTAAATGCTCTGTTTTATCAGTTGATCCAAGATAATCAGGGCCGCCTGACTGCCCTGGATTTTGCCATGCGTGGGGAAATTTCCGGGACAGAGGCGCAGGAATATTTAGAGGAACGGGCTCGCGAGTTCGCTGCCGGATATGAAATTACCGATAATGGTGGCATGGTGTACTGTTTTTCCAGCATTAAATTGCCGGAACGCTACCAAACCATCGATGTAGCCAGCGTTCCAGCGATTTCTCAACCCGAAGCCCCTAAAGCAGTGGCCCCGAAAAAGCGCCGAGTGGTTTTGCCACCCCCCCTCAATCAAACCGAACTCGCTGCAAGGTTAGGGGTGCATCCGACTACCGTTAGTAAAAATAAAAATAAAGCCGAATTTTTCGACTGGAGTCGGGAGAAAGACCCCGCAGGATTTGCCTGGACTTATGCACCTGCAACCAAACAGTTCTTTGCCATTGAGTCCGAGGGCGATCGCAAACCGAAGTGAGCCTCGCGGGAAAAGTGAGAAATATAAAAGATGTAGGTCTAGCTGCCCATTGCCTCATCAGTCAAGGTTTTAGGCTTCGGTACTACACAGAAGCTGTTTAACCCGCCTCATCAAATTAAGCTGGGGCTCGGCTAAAATTTCTCGAACTCCCCGAACTTTTTTCCCTCACTTTTCGTCTATGCTATTTTTACCTATAATAATAAGAGCTATAAACTCACAGTTGGTCAGAAAAAAAATAATTCAAACTGTTATTGACATCTATTCTAACTGTGTGTTATAAAAAATATAGCTAATAAAACCTTCTCAATTGAGAGAACTCAAAACAAAGCAAGCCAATAGACTAAAAAAATTCAAATTGGTTAACTAGGATTAGTCGGGTCAGTTCCTAATTGAAATACTTTCGTGAACTCCCCATAGGGGAATAGAGACCTCCGCGATCGCCAGGGCTAAAAAATTGGAAGATAGCCTCTGAACTTTTCCCCATTAGGCGCTCAGATTAGATCCCAAATCCAAACTCTCATCCAAGTCTTAAGGGCCGCGACTACTAGGGAGAATCAACTGTTTCTCTAGGGTCCCGCCACATCGGTTAAGTGTTAGAGCAATCTACCAACCCGTAGCCCAATACCGACTGGATAGAGGTGATTCGAGTAAAGGATTGCAGCCGCTTATGGGACGATCAGTTCCTCGTAGGCGATCGAATCCTTTGTGACTTGCACTCTTTAGACTTCAATATTTTCACAACCCACTCATTTTCCCCAAGGACTCAAACAATGTTTAACCACTCAATTCGTAAAATGTTAGCCGTGGCTCTCGTCTCAGTTCCCGTCATTTGGTCCGGAGCAACCTACACTGCGCAAGCTCTAGATTCTGATGGCGGCTTTCAACTGTATAATGATACGGATCGTGCACTTACGCACTTTAAAATTTCCCCAAGTACAACAAGTGACTGGGGACCGGATATTTTGGGAGAGGGAGTGATAATTGAGCCAGGAGAAAGTTCATACATCTTCTTTGAAGAGGGCTTAGAGGAATGTAATTATGATTTGAAGGCAACCCTGGGTCCAGGGGAAGACGTGGGATCGGGGGATCTGTACCAAACGAATGTCAACCTGTGTGACATAACTGAATATCGGTATGGCTACAATTAGCCGAGCGGGTGAATTCATGTTAAAAAACACGAAAACATCACCTCTTCTCTGATACGACCTCCCGTTATTATAGGGCTGTAAAAAACCGAAACCTCAAGCGATTTTTATAGCCCTATCAATACCGGATTAGGCATGAAACAATTCAGTAAGGCATCGTGTAAAAATAAATTGTGCAAATTTTATCGGGAATCCTCTTTGAATAATTTTCCCAGCTAAAAATTGGTCAAGTTATTCTTACATAACTCCTAAATCCTCTAGGAGGCGCGATTTACCTTAATCTTTTTATCCGGGTTTTGCTTCGATACCCAAGCTATAAACCTCTTCATTTGGGGGTCTTCCTGAAGTTTTTCCACCGTATTCAGTTCCTGCGCCAGTCGAGTATTATCAAAGAGTGCATGAATCTGACGATGACAAGCTGAACAAATATCAACCCTTGGCCCTTTTGCCCCATTTTTTTGTTTCGGAATCAGGTGATGAACCGTAAGGTTCTCCATCTTGCGTTGGCAGAGTCCACACTGCATAGTATAAACCTAGAATGGGTATAAATCCGCAGGATGCGCCGTAGCTTACCCTACTCCTTTATCCATTTTGACGCACTGCCAACGGAGTGTCCACAATCTCTATGATTGGATTAAACCTTCGTTCCCAGTTCCTCCACATCTTGTCAAGGGGTGGAAACAAAATTTTTCAATCGCGCAGATTAGGGGTGTCGAGGGCTTTGAATAAGGAGACTTTTGTGTAAGCCTTGTGAAAGCCCACGGATTTATACAGTTTCAAAGCACCCGTGGGGCTTTGAGCATCCACACTCAGCAGAATAGTTTCGACCCCAGCCGCTTGTAACTGCTGCATACCTGCTAACAAAAGCGCCCGTCCGATGCCTTGATTGCGGAAGCCCCGACGGGTGCCCAGGGCTACAATCCAGCCTTCATTTCGTCCAGTCTGCGGGTTTTTTTCAGGGTCAATGGAACAATAGCAAAAACCTGCCAATATGCCATCAGGAGAAGCTGCAACTAAATCAAACTCGGGCTGATAAACCAGATTGGCTAATTCGTGATCGAGGCGATCGCGGGTTAAGGGATGAAAGTTCCAATGGTCAATAAAACTTTGGTTATACAGTTCAACCCAAGCGTTCCCCTTCTTTTGCTGTTCTCCCACCTGCAAGGTAAATTCAGCCGGTAATTGAGGGTTCTGCACAGGTTCGGTAACTGCTCGTTCCATACGGAAAAAATAGCGATTGATGGCGAATCCACAGCTTTCTAAAAACCGAATGCGATCGCCGTCCGTTTCCTTCGTTCCCGATCGCAAGATCACCCGCACAGCAAACTCCTGGCTCACTTCCTGCATCCGCGCCTCCCCCCATGCCACGATTTCCCTTTCTAGGGTTCCGCCTCGGAACATCGGATGTACCCGAAACCACAGGAAACCATCCCGAACCTCACCGGATTCAGGAACCCAAAGTTGGGCGAACGCTATCACTGTCCCCTCCGGAGTTTCCCAGAGGCGAAGATTGCGATCGCGATCGACCCAAGGTACTTCAATTTCTTGGCGCAGTTCGGCGATAGAACTTCCTTCATCCAGACAATCAACCGCTTCACAAGCATTAATCAAAACGGCGATCGCCTCTAAATCTGTTTCCCCTGTATAAGAGCGTGTACTTAGGACTGTCATTATTAATTTTTACCTATTCAAATTAAGGGTGGTAGAGGAATTGAACCTCTCTGGACCCGATTAAAAGTCGGGTGCATCAACCGATCTGCCAACCACCCATTTTATACCAGATTATCGGAAGCTGGAGGAGTCGAACCCCTACGGATTCACACCGTACCCCAGTTTTCAAGACTGGTTGCCATCCCATCGGCAGCAGCTTCCATACCTCAGGAATATCAACCCTAAACCAGTTAGCCCATCGAAGGCGACTGCCAACCTGCATCACACTTAAACTATTTCATCCTAACGTTACCTCTGGCTTCAATGAAACTCCTCGACTTGGACTCGAACCAAGAACCCTCCGGTTAACAGCCGGATGCTCTACCCTTAAGCTACCGAGGAATAAATAGTCCCTTCCCTTAAAGTTCTGCGCGAAGCATCTCACAGGCAAAAGAAAGCCCCTCTGGATGGAGTCGAACCACCGATACCGACGTTCGTCGCGTCAGTTCCAGATCCGCTGGCACAGGGAAATCCACCAGAGAGGTACTGCCCCTCCTATCGCCGCGTTATCAGCACGGTGCCTCACTTTTCGGCCTCTGGTGGGTGGTGGAAGATGGAGGAATCGAACCCCTACAGTGACCTATACTCTGGCTTTCGAGACCAGTTGCCGTCCATTCAGCAGCATCTTCCGTAAATTAGGTCACGATTGAGTGCGATCGCCGAACGTTAAACCGTTTGAATTTCACAAAATAATCCCTCCTCTTTGACTGAATAAAAACGAGAGTGGTAGGACTCGAACCTACACAAACCAATTTAGAAAATTGGGACTCTTTCCAATTAAGTTACACTCTCTTTTGTTGGTAGTTTTAGTCAGAGTTGAACTGACAAGATCTGGCTTGTAAGGCAAGCGTTCTACTGTTGAGCTATAGGACTACAAAAGCGGATGATAAGATTTCAAACTATGCACTGAAACTGGCCTCCCTCAAATGCTTCTTACCCTTACATCATGCCCTGTGTAAGCTGGTGACAGGACTTGAACCTGCAACCCATCGCTTACAAAGCGATCGCTCTACCAATTGAGCCACACCAGCATTAAGAATTGGTGGCAGGGGCAAGATTTGAACTTGCTGATGTTCAGTTTATGAGACTGACGAGCCAACCATTGCTCCATCCCTGCATAAATCACCAAAATACCCCTGACAGGACTCGAACCTGTAAAACACTCGGTCTGAGCGAGCGACGGTTTCCAATTACGTCACAGGGGCAGAAAAAATCGGGATGGTAGGATTTGAACCCACGACTCCTTGGCCCCAAACCAAGGCTTCTAAAACCGCTGAATTACATCCCGTTGGTACTCCTGGTGGGACTCGAACCCACATTTAAAAAACAGATTTTAAGTCTGCCGCGTCTACCAATTCCGCCACAGGAGCGAGAGAACAAAGGTACTCCCGGTGAGACTCGAACTCACAATAAATCGCTTTTGAGGCGATCGCGTTTTCCAATTACGCCACAGGAGCAAAAATTGGATGCCCCGCCAGGGTTCGAACCTGGACTCTTCTGGGTCAAATCCAGAAATGTTCCCAATTACACCACAGGGCATTGTGATATGGATGCCTGGGTTGGGGTCGAACCAACCTCTCTGTGATTCAGAGTCACAGCGACTTGCCAATCGTCCACCAGGCAATACCAGTCCCCCAGGTCGGTTTCGATCCGACGACCTCCTATTTTTCAAACAGGCGCTACTACCAACTGAGCTACCGGGGGACAAAGGAGAGAGAGGGATTTGAACCCTCGTCGGATCTGTTCAATCCGATCGGTCTTTCCAAGACCGCGCCATCAGCCTCTCGGCCATCTCTCCAGGTTGGGTGAAATTCACCCAGTTTATACAAAAAGGCGGAGAGGGAGGGAGTCGAACCCTCGACGGGTGTTAAACCGCTCTTTCTTAGCAGGAAAGCGCCTTAAGCCACTCGGCCACCTCTCCAGAATGGGCTGGGAGGGACTTGAACCCCCATGTTCAGCACAATAGCACTTGATTTACAGTCAAGCTCCTTCACCAATTTGGATACCAGCCCCTAAAATGTGGCAGTGCCGACGGGATTTGAACCCGCAGACGCCGACTTGAAAGATCGGTGGCTTTACCAATTTGCCTACGGCACCACAGTTGGCGCAGGGACTGAGATTTGAACTCAGATCAACGGTTTTGGAGACCGTCATGTTAGCCATTACACTATCCCCACGTTTGGTCGCAGTGGCGGGATTTGAACCTGCATAAACCCAGTTATGATCTGGGGACTTTACCGTTAAGTTACACTGCGAAATAGCACCAATTTTGTAAGGTGCGATATTCTTTTGCTGCATTATAGAGCGGTTTAAATCCCCCTATAAAATGGCTGATTTAGTTCATATTTACACTCTTAAATAAGCATTTTGCTCCTTTTTTTAACTCCAGGTAATCACTACTGAACGGGGATGACGGGACTTGAACCCGCGACTTCTTGTTCGACAGACAAGCGCTCTCAACCCACTGAGCTACACCCCCATAAAATCAGCAGTAGATTACGCGAAATTTTGGAAACAATTTATGAAATGAGCTTTTTCTATTCAGTTTTCTAGGTTCGATGTGGGCGGTTGGCAGGAGCATTTTGCTCTGTCCTTCTCGCTTCATATTTACATACTACAAAAATACTACAAGATTGTCAAGGGGTTTGGGAGAAATTTTTTGAAGTTTTTTTAAAATCGTGAAAATCCCTAGTTTATAAAGGTTTGAGGGGATGACTAGCCGGAGAGAATCCCCCAAAGAGGGCATACTACAATTATGGGATACGGCTGTAGGGACTGGATCCTAATTGGGTAGATAGAATGGCGATCGCCGAGGGCCCCGATGCGCTTACCGGCTTCGGGCATTGGATCGAAAGTCGAGTACAATCAAAAGAGTATCCTTAAGGAATAACTGAATGTTGAAGCTATACTACAATCGAATTTCTTTCAACTCTCGCCGGGTCTGGATCTCTTTATTAGAAAAAGGGCTGTCCTTTGAACTGGTGCCGATGAAATTAGAGGGGGATCAGTTCCAATCTCAGTTTCTCTCGCTCAACCCGTTTCACCAAATCCCCGTCTTAGAAGATGAAGAATTTGTGGCAGTGGAGTCTTTGGCAATTTTGGACTATTTAGAGGCAAAATATCCCACGCCTTCTTTACTGCCCTCAAATCCTCATACCTTAGGAACCGTGCGAATGGTAGAAATTTTAACCTTAACTCAAATGATGCCACCGATGAGGCCACTGATGATGGATATGATGGGGTTTGGGAAAGAACCGCCTGAAAAATTAGAGGAATCCAAACAAAAAATTGCTCAGGTATTACATTTTTTTGAAAGTAAATTAGCCGATCGCCCGTATTTTGGGGACCAACAGCTTACCCTCGCCGATATTGTGGCGGGAACTGCCGTTCCCTTTTTGCCGAGTATGGGGGTATCCCTGGATGATTACCCCTCGTTGAAGGCTTGGTGCGATCGCTTGATGCTCCGAGAAAGTTGGCAACAAACCCAGCCCACAGAGGCCGAAATTACTGCCTTTAAAGAGCGAATGAAACTCCTGCTGTCCCCGGGTCAGTAAATAAGCGACACTCAGATAGAAATCCGGGTTTTATTTGACTGAGGCGGTACTAGAGTGCCCTGAAAACTCAGGCTAATTTTTCCCCAAATTGCTATAATCCGATAGAACTCAAGCAACAAGAGGACTCATTGATATTTATGAGCATTTCTTTAATTAATGTTGCCCGCTACTATAAACAACTGCCTCACCAAAAACAAGCCTTGACCCTCCTCCAACAAAAAATAGAAGCGTCCCATCCCGACTGGTTAAAGGATGATTCTGAATTTGTACAAACCTGGCGGAAGCCAAAAGACCCGACTGAGATCCCAAAAATTGAGATCATCTCTGATGGAAAACAACTCAGAGGTGTATGGCGGGGAAAAACTTACCTCATTAAGGCTGACGAATTGAAGGTGAGGGTTCTGGATGCCTATGACTCGGAAACGGGAAGTCAAGTTGCTCGCGAAATGAAGGGCAGTTTATTGGTTGATTGCACCGTGAATCCTTACAGCGGCCATATTGTTGTCGCAGTGGTGTTGGATTATTTTGCAGCCGTAACGACGAGTGGAATTTTCATTATTGAACCGCAAGCGGAAGGATATGCAATCTATCCGACCCAAGTTCCTGGCGCTAAACCCTTTCCGGATCAGTTGTCTACTTATGGTTTACGGGACATTAGTTCCCTGAATTTTATGGGAGACAACTTGATCGTGAAACATGGGGATGCTGCGGGGAATATCTCAATCATTATGTTCCAACCGGGAAATACTCCGACAATGGACTATGTGAATTGTATGGATATCTTGATCCAAGAAGGTTTAGAAGGAGCCTGTTCGCGAATTGGTCGATAGGAAGGAGTGGGAACGCCTAACTACATTCTAGGAGAAATATAGGCCAACTTAGGATGAACCCAGCGCCTTAAAATTGCCCTGGGTTCATTGATTTTAATCGACTTCTTTGAGTAGAGAAACTCCAGCATTCGCTTCCTGGGAACACTTGAGGATATAAAACTCAGCGCGATCGCCCAAGGTAGTCACAAATACCCCAAAATCGCTCTCAGAATCCGTAGAAATCCAAGTACCGCGTAGGCTGACTTCAACATACTCGCTATCGGCAATGCATACCGAAATGATTCCGGCTCGATCGCTTAACGCCTCAGCTTCCAGAAATTTCAGCCCTGGCAAATCCGCAGGCAGCAAAAATGACGCGCTAGAAGGTGCGATCGCGATGCTTTGACCCACTCGCATCGCCACGACGGCCCGGGTCGCCACTAATTCTTCAATGGAGTAAGGCAGACGCTCTAGGTTAAAGCCGGTTTCAGTATAAATGAACTTCAGCATTGCCAGTGGTCTCTCGTCTTTTGTGAGTTATTTGTTGCTTCGCCGTGGAGTGAAAGTTCGCGTCCCCCGAACTACTGCGATCCTGAAAAAAAGACATATAAATGCTTAGAAATTGTGCAAAAAATTTACATCAAATCTTAGGTTTCTCTCACTCGTTACCCTTTCAAATCGTTCCAGAACTGTTCTGCAAACGAGATGGCCGGGTGGATGGGGGCTTTGAGTTTAATTTTGAGTGACATTCCTGCCTCAACCGGAGTGCGATCGCCCTTGCGGGAATTGCAACTCATACAGGCAGTTACGATATTATCCCAACTATGACTCCCTCCTCTGGATTTAGGCAGGACGTGATCCAGGGTTAAATGTTTTGTGTTACCGCAGTATTGACAGGCGTAGTGGTCCCGTTTGAGGACTTCCCGACGGTTGACGGGAGGCACCTTCCAGATCCGTTCAGTCCCCGTTATGGTTAAGCGGATATGTGGCGGAACCATCACCACCTGAGACGGCGATCGCACCTCATACATCCGAAAATTCTCCATTTCAGAGTCGGTACTATGGCTGCCATCGTTTAACTCCAAGGGTTCTGCCTTGCCTGCAATTAACAGGACAATTGCTCGCTTAATGTTGACTCGGCTAATCGGCAAGTAGTTTTTAGAAAAAACGACAACCGATTTTGATAACACATCAGTTCCGCTTACGCTGTTCACGACTCGACTCCTTAAAAAACAGCCCCCACTTCCGTTGGGATGGGAAGCGGGGGCTGAAAAAACTCTGATGATTAGGGTCTTCTCGTCCGAGATGGGTACGACACCGAATGCCTGTACCTCCCGCTTCTTATAGGAATATTCGGCCTTGCTAGTAGCTGACTTAATTGGGATTTAAAATCCTTGCTCCTCTCTAAATCTTGGGCCGCATTACTATGATACTCAACCTTTCCGATAGACTCCAAAGCTATAGCGGATGTCCCGAGGCAGTTACCTGCGTCAACATCACGGCCCAAGCCATAGGTACTCTGTCCGCTGATCGTAGAAAGGATGGGTAAAAAGTTCACGGTTAGATAGTTTGAAAGCAAGGACTTGAATTCTCCACCAAACATACTACACTAATATTACAGAGAATGTAAACCCTCCAGAGGAAAAAAGTTATGACCGCTATCACTCGAACACCAACTACCGAAATGGAAGTGACCAGCATCCGTCTAGAGAGAGAACTCAAAGAAAGTCTCAAAGCGCTCTGTGGTAATCAAGGATATCAAGCATTGATTCGAGAGGTGCTCTGGAATTATGTCCAGCAGAAATCCGGCGATTATCTACCGTCATTTTCCCGAGACGATATTCGAGCCAGTTTAGATGCGATCGCACAACGAGAAGAACGGTGCGTCCTCACGGGCAAAGTGATTCAGGCCCAAGAACCGATGTTATTAGGCTTAACCACAGGTGGAGATATGGTACCTTTAAGTATAGATAGTATGGTTGGATAGCCGAAACTCTCGCCCCCTGGAACTTTCTTGATTTTTCCTCTGATTGTCCGCTTTCTAAGGGGAGCAGGGGACAAGGAAAGCAGGGGGGCGATCGCGTTTCGGTGACCGCCTGAAGTTACCATTGGGTTAATAATAAAAAAAATTTAATAGTTATATTAAATTTAATATAACTAACTAATTAATGTAGCCGCCCCGTCTGACGGGGTGTTATCGCTATTGGGTGCGCCGCTTATACTTCTCCATCTCTCCCCGGAACAAGCGCACAACAGCTTTTCGTTACAAGGGGTGGGATCGCTGATGTTTCAGGTGAGGGGAGTGGAAAGACTCCCCACCGTCCAACATCCCCTGAGTTGGGGGAAGCGAGTAGGGGTACTGTGGGGCGATACCTTCGCTCCCAACCAGAAGATCCAGGTCAACCCAGTTGATTGAATTTTAAATCAATCAACTTTAAGGGCTTGACAAAAAACACTTTTAATGAAACTAAGAAAATTTGCGTTTTAATTACCCGACTTGGCTCTTCTTTTGTGAAGAGTCAATGTAAGTGCTCAATTATTGTAAAAAGTTTTGATAAAGGACGTTTAGGAGCCAAATAATCGTACAAGTCAACTTTTATAGAATGACAAAACAAAAACTAGGTGACAGATTAAGACTGTTAAAGACATCAAACTGAAAAGCAAAACCACTCACAGGAGTCAAATACTAATAATGCTAAAAAAACTAATCTCCCTTGGTGTTGTAGCCGGTGTAGCTTCCCTCGCCGTTCTCGACGCCAACCCAGCCACTGCTGCTTCTTTATCATTCCAGTTCTACCATAATACGTGGAATTCCTCCACACCTTATGGCTATGGAAACTTTGGAGGAGCTGACAATGACGCAGATGGTTTTCTGAGATTGGACGAACTAACCTCCTTTTATTCCAATATAACTCGAGAAGGAAGAGAAGTATATTTGGATGATTTATTTGGTTTCGGAAGTTTTGACTTGAATGCCGCAGCGTGGAACCCTGACGGAAGTGGCTGGGGAATGCCTACTGGCTCTTACTTCAGCTGGAATGGAGGAGGTAATTCAGTAAACTTTGCCTGGGCTACTGTGGCGCATGATTACCAGCCCTCACCCCAAACCCCTGTGGACGTTCCCGAACCCGGTACGGTTGCTGCCTTAGCATTAATGGGTGCTAGCGGTTTGCTCACCAAGAGAAAGCTTTCAAAGTGTTCCGCATAGGAAAGAAACTCTTCGATATCCTAGCTGACATCATTAAAAAAAGTCCCAGATCTAACTGGGATTTTTTTTGCGCAGGTTTGGAGGGTCTATCCAGTGAAAGGGGGTCGCCGCAGTCATGCGGGGATGGTGATTTTGGTACTGCATTGGTTATGATAGAAATTATGTAAGTCCATCAAGTGTTGGTGCATGAGCAGGAATTGCCCCACCAGTGGAGGCTTCGCCATTCAACGCTGGAAACCTTGTCGGGATGAAATCCCACATTATTGCCGTCGATCGCCTGCAACCGGGTGATAAATCGCTACATCGGCTGCCTTTGCTACCCACTAATCTTGAGATGAAGAATATCGAATCTCTTATTCTGTTTGTTGATGTCTTAGTGAAAGAAAAAACGGGACAACCTCTCTCAGACACCCAACGGATCGTCTTGGCCGGATCTTTGCAGCATAAAACTTATCGCACTATCGCATTACAACATAACTACAGTTCCGATTACGTCAGTCAAAACGTAGCTCCCAAGTTATGGACGTTGCTCGCTGATGTTCTGGAAGAACCCATTAATAAAAGCAATTGTCTCGCCATCCTGGCAGGACGAATGGCAAAAATGTATCGGGCAGATAGCCCTTTAATCGACATCATAAAGCGCAAAATTACAGTTTCAGAATTCTCTTTAACGGCTTCGATTCATCAGCTAAACGGCATAGAGTTATTTGGAGAAAGTCCAAAAATTTTAGAGGCTTTAATTAAAAAAAAATTAGAAACCCGTTCTTTAAGAGGTTCACCATCTCATGCCTCTTACTCGGTAAATTCGCTGCCCAATTTAATCTCAGCACCCCATTTAGAATATCCGGAGACCAAAGTTTCTTTAAATTCTCGGTTTTATATCATGAGAAGATCCGATCGGCACTGTCATCAAGAACTTGCCAAACCTGGAGCTTACCTCCAGATTTCAGGGCCGAAAAAAATGGGAAAAACTTCTCTACTAGAAAGAATTATCACCCATGCTATAGAAAATAACGATCGCGCAGTGCGGTTAAACTTACAGCAAGCAGGTAGCAGCGCTTTCACCTGTGGAGATAAATTTTTCCGATGGTTCTGCACCAGCATCACTCGGCAGCTTAAGCTAGAATCAAAGCTCAATGAGTATTGGGATGAAGATATTGGCAGTTTAGAAAGCTGCACCGATTATTTCCAAGAGTATATTTTGCCGCAGATCGACACAGTTTTGGTGTTGGCATTGGATGAGTGCGATCGCATTTTAGCCTATCCAGAATTAGCTTGTGACTTTTTCGGATTACTGTGCTACTGGTATGAGGAAAGTCAGGATAGCACCCTTTGGCAAAAACTGCGATTGGCGATGGTTAAGTCCCGGCAATGCTATGTAGAAATTGCTGGCACTGTTGACTCATTGAATATCGGAAGGCCAATTGAGTTATTGCCCTTTACAGCAGAGGAAGTGGACGAGTTGGCAGTACGACATGGACTTGAGTTTTCCTCTAGACAAATTGAGGAATTGATGCATCTGCTGGGAGGTCATCCCTATTTAGTCCGACTGGCTTTCTATTCGATCGCCACTCAAGCAATTTCTCTAGAATCGTTAATAGAAACAGCGGCGACAGAGACAGGGATTTATCGGGAACACCTGCACGAACAGTTGAGATCCATTCAAAAGCATTCCCAGTTGGTAGGAGCGTTTCGGCAGGTGTTGCACGAAGAGTTTCCGGGGAAAGGAACACGGTTAGAACTGTTAAAATTACAAGAACTGGGTTTAGTCCGGATAGAAAATCATCGGATGAAAGTCAGTTGCGGTGTATATGCGCAATATTTTAGTGAGGCGTTGCTATAGGGTGACTCAATCAGTGGTGTAATTAAGAAGGGAGTGAGTGCACTTCGCCCTTCGCACCCACTTAAAAAATTGAGCCATCGCGCCAACTATTCCCCCACCTTATTCCAGTCGCCGATAATTTTCCCAGGCTTCTGCGATCAGTCGGGGGGCTGTTTCTCCGGGAATTTTTAGGGCTTGGGCGAGTTTATCCAAATAAACCGACTCTTCTGGCGTCACCTTCCCATCAACAATCGCAAAAGTGGCAGCTACCGCAAAAGCATCTTCCACCATATCATCGGGGAGGGCTTCAATGGCGGCATTAAACAAGGCTGAAGTCCCTTGACGGTCCCAAGTTCTATCAACTTTAGCCGAAATTTTGTAGATATCTTCTTCTACATAGCCTTTACATCGCGCCACTTGCCATCAACTCATGGAGTAACTCCGATTGTTGTTCAGACATTTGACCATCGGCATAAACCACAATCAACGTAATGGCAAACAACGCTTCTACCGGCGTGAGTTTTTCCGTTGATTTCGCATACGTTTTGAACAGTTTGTCATACTTGCTCATTGTATCCCCCTCTTGCGGACTCTCCAAGGTGAAACGAATCTACTGCATTCCCGGCAATATCTGACGAATCAGATCGGAAGTCACGCGATCGCTCACTGTTGCTGCACCGATTTGCGTCGGTAACACAAACCGCACTTGTCCATCTTTGACTTTCTTATCGGTTTGCAGGGTGTCAATAATTTCCTCCATATTCAATCCTTGCGGTAGTTTCGTCGGCAACCCTGCTTTTTCTATCAAGGCAAACTGACGGCGATCGCACTCGTGATCCCACAGTCCCAACGCCACCGCTAACCGCGACGCCGCTACCATCCCGATTGCCACCGCTTCTCCGTGGTTGGTTCCCTTATAGTGGGTCAAACTTTCCACCGCATGACCAATCGTGTGACCATAGTTTAGAATCGCCCGCAATCCCGCTTCTTTTTCGTCTTTTCCTACCACATCCGCCTTACTTTGGCAAGAGCGGGCTAGAATTTCTTCCAAAAATCCGCTATCCACATAGCGCAACTGATCCAAACGTTTTGCCTGTTCCATTTGGGCGAATAATTCCGCGTCCCAAATCACCCCATATTTAATCACCTCGGCCATTCCTGCCCGAAATTCCCGGACTGGCAGGGTTTTTAGCACATCAGGGTCGATCGCCACTAACTTCGGTTGATAAAACGCCCCAATCAGATTTTTCCCCTGGGGATGATTGACTCCGGTTTTACCGCCAATCGAAGCATCCACCATTGCTAACAGGGTGGTGGGAACTTGGACAAAATTAATCCCGCGCAGCCAAGTCGCTGCCGCAAATCCGGTCATATCCCCTACGACGCCACCGCCTAAAGCGACCAGGGTTGAGGACCGTTCTAGGCGCTGTTCGAGGGCCGCATCGTAAATTTTTTGGATGGATCGGAGGGTTTTGTATTGTTCTCCTGCCATCAGAATACAGGTAGAGACCTCAAATCCGGCTGCGGTTAAAGAGGATCGCAGGCGATCGCCATACCGTCGATCAACCACCGGGTTGGAAACCATTAATACTTTTTTACCCAGCTTCAGCGGCTGCATCTGCGCCCCGAGTTCATCTAAGGATTGAGGGGCGATCGCGATATCGTAAGAGTCCTGGGGGAGATTGACACGGATAACAGACGGCATGGTAAACAACCCATTCACTAAACCTAGAGGGCTGTATTGTATCGCAAGGCATGATTCAATGGTGGGTAGCGATTTTAAATGGAGATACTTCCCAATGTCTGGAGTCCTTGCTTACGCTTTGATTGTCGGTGGAGCCTTCGTGACTGCTGTAGTGCTGATGTTTGGATTGCGTGCTGTCAAGCTGATCTAAACCGATTGGGGAGTGCATTTAACCTCCCCTTCCAGTCTCTCGATTGGGAAAGACCCGATCACCCGCTACAGCGGGTTTTTTTGTGGTCGCCACTGGGGTGCATTTTGGATCACGGAAAGATTAAATTGGCCCGGATGGATCAGGGGGAAGATTGCAGGTATTAAGAATAAAGAAAAAATAAAGATGCAATTACCCGAGCTCCGTATTTTCGCGCAGAGCTTATGAGTTGGCACTTTGAAGCAGGCACTTCGTCTGATTAGAGTGGGTAAAAAGGTTAAGTGTGCATCAATTTTCTTTTATTTATGCAAGTCATTAGGGGTGCAGTTACCTCTTTTTTCTTCCTCTACAATCCATACCGGCCCCATGAATCTTTCCTTGATTAACCCTTTTCGATTATCAGGCCTGAGCGTACCGCTTTGGTTTTTTGGCTTCGTCCCCTATAAATTAGGCGAAGCGCTATTGATTACCTTGCTGCCTTTATTTATCGTTCAAACTGTCAATGGCAGCGTGACGGATGTCGGACGAGTCCATTCCCTGACTTCCCTGGCAGGTGTCCTCGCCTTTATTGTCTGGGGTAACCTTTCCGATCGCTTAAAACTACGCCGTCCCTTCTTAATGGTGGGATTTTTTGGTTTTGCCGTCTGTACCGGACTTACGGCGATCGCCCAAGGCATCGAACAAGTCATGCTATTTTGCACCTTGGGGGCATTTTTAATGGCCGCCATTACCCCAGTAGCCTCTGCCCTCGTCTTAGATGGTAACCCCGAAGACCGCTGGGCCACTGCCTTTGGCCGATTTTATCAGATTTCTGGGTGGAGTTTTGTCGGGGGCGTCCTTTTCGGTGCCACTTGGTTAGCATTCATCCCCACCCACTTAACGGGTATCGGAATGCGATCGCTTTTACTCTTTGCCAGTTGTGCGGCTACAATCAGCTTGATTTTGTGCTGGCAATGGGTAAAAGAACCTCAAAAGAGTTTAGAAAAACGCCAGTATAACAAGCAGTTGCATCAGGTTCTCTCAGTCGCCGTCATTGAAAGACGGGCGATGTTTTATCCCTCGCGAATGCTTTATTTCATTTTGCATCCGTCATGGCAGGTTAACTTTCTTGAGCAACTCTCCCGTCCCCTACTGCTTTATTATGCTTGTGCTGCGGTCTTTTTCTTTGCTGTTAATGTCGTGTTTGTTCCCTTTCCAATTTTTCTAACGACCCATTTAGGCGCAACCAATACCCAAGTCTTACTGATCACTCTGGGCAAAGCAGCGATCGAGGCTTTCTTTTACTTACCCATGGCACAGTTTGTCCAAAAACGACAAGGGGTTCAGCTACAAGCCTGGGCTACAGCTTTGCGAATAGTAGTTTTCTTGATTTTCACCCTAGTTGCGGTGATGCCCGTCAGTTCCTTAAGTTTACCCATCGTGGGGATAGCGCACCTTCTCACCGGCTTAAGTTGGGCTGCAATTAGCATTTCTAGCACTACTATCGTAGCGACTCTTTCTCCCAAAGGTCAAGAAGGAATGGCAATGGGGTTTTATAATTCCCTAATTGGAGTTGCCACTATTATTGGCAGTCTTGTTGGGGGAATGATGGCGGCTTCTTTCGGTTACAGCGCTTGTTTCGCGACGGGTGCCGTATTGATGGGGTTAACCGCAGCCCGGTTATTTTGGATAGGGAGAATGCCCAAACTGATGTTCCAGAGATAGGTAACCGCAATCAAGTTGGCATTCCCGCTATTTATTCTGACTGATTCCCTGATTTCGGTTGTTGTTTGGAGGCCAAAAACTCTCGTACTACTTCATTGAAAGGGCGAAATTTACCATCAACTTGATAATTCATCCGTTGCATTTCTTCTTCGGAAATTAACCCAGCAAGTTGCGCGATCGCATTCTCTAATGCGGGATATTTTTCTAAGGTTTCACTTCGGACAATGGGGACCGCTTGATAGGGCGGAAAATAATTTTTATCATCTTCTAACACAACTAACCCCAGTTTGTCAATTAATCCGCTGGTAGAATCTCCCGCAATTAAATCGACTTTCTTATAAACTAATGCCCGATACATTAATCCTAAATCCATCACTTCTGGCGGTTTAGCAAAGCTTAACGCGTAGGTTTCAGCCAAGCCCGGAAAGCCATCTTCCCGACTCATAAATTCATAGCCAAATCCCGCTTGCCATTGGGGAGCATATTCAGCTACATCGGAGAGGGTTTTCAGATTAAAGCGTCGCGCATCTTCTCCCCGGACCATAATAGCAAAGGTATTATTAAAGCCTAATGGAGCCATTACAGTTAGGTTAAATTGGTCTTGATAGGCTTGTTTAACTTCCTGATAGACGGTTTCAGCGGCGGTGATAGGAGGCTGTTTTAAAATTGCCGTAAAAGCAGTGCCAGTATATTCGATATAGGCATCGATTTGTCCGGTTTTGAGTCCGTCATGACAGAGGAAAGTACCCCCTAAATTTAACTGGCGATCGACCTTTAAATCGGTTTGGGATTCAATCTGTTGGGCGAGGAGTTCCCCGAGAATATTTTGCTCCGTGAAATTTTTAGAGCAAATTACAATATCGCCTTTTCTGCTGGGGCTAGAAGTTTCAGTTTGGCAAGCGGAGACTGCCCCTAAAGTTACCGTGAAAATCGCTAATAAAACAAATTTTTGGGCGTTCATTTTTTCACCGTTAATTGATGTTCAAGCCAACCGATCGCCACATCAGCAATTAAGGCGATCGCAGCGGCGGGAACTGCACCGGCTAAAATGAGCTGATTATTCACCATGGAAATTCCTTGAAAAATCAACGCCCCCAATCCTCCCGCACCGATCGCAGCCGCAATGGTTGCTGTCCCTACGGAGATTGCTGTCGAGACCCGCACTCCGGCCAAAATTACCCCCATTGCCAGGGGAATCTCGACTTGGGATAGCAATTGCCAATCGGTCATCCCCATTCCCCTTCCCGCCTCTCGAATGGCAGGGTCTACGCCAATAATGCCAGTATAGGTATTGCGAATAATCGGTAATAAAGCATATAAAGTTAGGGCAAATATTGCCGGAACTGCCCCAATTCCCCCAATCACTGGCACGGAAATTAAAAAACCAAATAAGGCTAAACTGGGGACAGTTTGTAGGATATTGGCAATACTGAGAATGCCCGAGGAAAGGTTAGGTTTTCGGGTAATCAGAATACCCAGGGGAATGCCGACTGCAGTAGCAATGGTAATGGCGATCGCGACTAAAAATAAATGTTCGCCACTGCGACGTAAAATTTCTTCGCTATATCGAATTAGAAAAAATTCATCCATGATTAAGGCGGGCGAGTTAACGAGGGTTGATTTCTAGCATTATCCTCTTGGGCGTCGGTACGGTAGCAGTTAAAAACCTGATTTTTTTACAAAAGATAATGACAATTAGCCGCAAATCTGGGCCAGAAACTTGCTTTCTTGTCCCTTACTGCTCATTCCCGAGTTGGAGTGGGCAAACACCGGATAAAGGCTTGAGCTTCTGGATGTTCTGAGTTTAAAAATTCAGTGGGAGTCCCTAACATCACCATTTTGCCATCTTGCATCAATCCGATGCGGGTTGCCAAGCGCAATGCTTCATGAATGTCATGGGTTACAAAAATGACCGTTTTGCCGAGTTGCTGTTGCAGGCGTCGAAATTCCTGTTGCAGTTCCAGACGGGTAATCGGATCCACTGCCCCAAAGGGTTCATCCATTAACAAGACTGGAGGGTCCGCCGCCAGGGCTCGGGCGACACCAACACGCTGACGTTGCCCCCCGGAAAGTTGGTGAGGATAGCGGTTGAGGAAGTGCTGAGGTTCTAAACCCACCATTTCCAGCAGTTCGGTGACTCGCTTGCCGATGCGATCGCGGTCCCAGCCTTGAAGGGAGGGGACGAGGCCCACATTTTTAGCAACAGTGAAATGAGGAAATAAGCCGATGTCCTGAATTACATATCCCATGCGTCGCCGCAACTGAATCGGGTCCCACTGAGTCGTGGGTTTACCCTCGACGAGGACCTCGCCACTGCTGGGAATTCGGAGGCAATCAATCAGGGCGATCGTGGTGCTTTTGCCGCTGCCACTCCGTCCGATTAGGACTAACGCTTCACCACGCTTGACTTTAAAATTCAAATTAGAGACTAAATTTCGGTGATTCACCCGAAAGGTAACATCACAAAATTCTACAACTGAATCGTTTAGGGAGTCGTTTACTGAATCGTTGATAGGGGAGTTTTCTAAGGACATAGATCGGCGGATCAAGGGGAGGGTTGGGCGACAATTCCTTCACTGACTACTGGGAGGGTTTTGGCGGTTGGGCTGTCATGGGACAGTGAAGTAGGTTCATTGCTGTAGCGTGTGGAGGAGTGGCGATCGAGTACAGTAAATAAGAAAGGCACTGGAGGAAGGCATGATTATCGTGACTGAAAAACAAGCTAGGGCAATGGCGTTGCAGATAGGGATATTTTTATGAGTTTAGAGAAACCAGGTCCTAGACGAGAGAGGGATACTCAAATCTGGGGTGCGATCGCCGGGGAGATAAAATAACAAAACGCATCAATGCCAAAGCTGGCATTCAAACTAAACCCGCTCAGATTTTAAGCTATTCTCGCCCAAGAGCAACCTGGGCGTTGAAACTCGGCAATAATATCGATGCGCGGAACTGGGCGTTATGTTACAAAGCCTTAAGGAAGGCATACAGTAAGGGGAGCAAAGGGAACCCGTAAGCAATGCATAAGATCCTGTTGGTAGAAGATAATGAGATGAATCGGGATATGCTATTGCGTCGTCTGAAGCGTCGGGGCTATGAGGTCATCGTAGCCGTCGATGGCGGACAAGGCGTCACAATGGCTCATGCCGAAACACC
>JBBQFN010000028.1:0-72700 GCA_038321985.1 Cyanophyceae cyanobacterium
ATTTTGACAACTTTCGGTTACGTCTTTTAGCAGCTTTTTCATCATAGTCATTATAAATTAGAGAGGTAGCCACTCAAAAACATTTAAACGCTCAGTAACTAATTAGAAAAACTTATCACCAAAAAGTCTGAAGAGCCAAATTTTGTTGCCATGAATGATCGGGATTTTCGGGGAGAATATGTTCTATAGAAAAACTATCTTCCATGATTTTTACTCCCGATACCTGCGTTTCTAACTTCCAAAGAATATAACGAACTAACTTGCGTTTCTGTTGTCCTTTAGTTGAAATTTCTAGTAAAGAAAAGTCTTGACGAAATTTTTCGTCCGATACATAAAGAGACCCTAATCCTTCAAATACCTGGCGGGGAGTTTTAATCGTTTCTTTTTGGATATTTATCGCCAGTTTATTATAAATTGCCTCTAATTCATTAGGATTTAAAGAACTGACAATGCTATAGCGAAACGAGACAATCGCAATCAACTTTAACAAGCGGGTAAAGTCTTCAAGAGAAAACTTTTCATAAGCGGCAAAGAGAGTTGGATAAACTTGCTTGACTCGAAACAAGCTCAATTCTCGAATATACTCCTGATTCTGGGAAATATCTCGCCAAAACTCATCGTTGGCATTGCCCAACGCTACAAACAGACTACTATAATTTTCCAGCTTATCCAGTAAATCAAACGCTTGTTGAGCAGTTTTGACAGAGTTTCTGACTTGTTTGAAGAGGCGATCGCGACGGATTCGCGTATAGGTAAGACTCAGATAATAGCGAAGAAATTCAGGAAATTTTTCGAGTTGAACCGTGGTAATCATTGTTTTCCATCGCCGTTGAGCCTCCCGTAAATCATCTGGTCCTTGAAACAGAGAAAACAGATAATTTTTTAATAAATCCGTCGCACTCAGTTCGAGTCCTCGTGCATTCAAGCTCTCAAATACCGTATAAGCATTCAACTCATCTTCTACATTAATTTGAATAAATAGTAAGCGTTGCGCCACGGTATCTGTAAGAAATGTTGCTAAACTTTCTCCACTGTTCACTATTTCTGGGATATGTTCGCTAATCTTTTTAGAAAAATAATCGAAGGCATTCCATAACAGTTGGTTTGAGTGAGGTAAAGAACGAATATTTCGGGGTTTTCTTAAATTAATCAGATTACTCTGATAAAAATCATCATTGTTTTCATTTAAAATTAACTTACTGGAATAGCGGAGAGAGCGCGGATCCTTATCTGCTAAATAGGTTCGCTTTAACAGGTCTTCTCGCTCCTTATTTTGTTCTGCTTCTTGTCCGGTAGTAACCAATTGATTGACTTTATCAATGAGTGCGATCGCCAAAATGCTGAGGGTAGCAAACCGCTGTTGACCATCAATAATTGTCCACTCTTTGTCAGAGTTGGAGGAATTTTGAAGGACAATTGCCCCCATATAGTGACTGGAATCCGGGTCTTGATGAAGCATCAAAATATCCTGCCAGAGGGCTTCCCAATTTTCCTCTTGCCAGGAATAATCGCGTTGAAAAAGGGGGACTCGATAAATTTTACCATTGCCAATTAAATCCCGAAAATTGGTAGTTTTTGTATCGAGTAAATTAATTCGAGCCATAAGATGCAGCTAAATTATAAACTTGTCTATTTTGGGTTGGGTGCGTCAGATAATCAAGGGAACGATACCTGTCTAAAGTTAACACTCTGACGCACCTTACATCAAGGGAGGATAACCAATCCTCACCCAGAACTAGGGTTGAACTTGCAATTTAATCCGGAGGTTTCCTGAGAGAGATTGGGGAGATTGCCAACGTTGTAAAGTTTGACGAATTTTGTCGATCGCCTCTTGATCACTTAAGGTAGAAGCGCGATCGTCTAACATGACCCGCACCACTTGACCCTGACGAACTACTATTTCCCAAACCATCTCCCCAGTCAGTCCCGGGGAGAGTGTCACCTCAGTGAGCAACACTTCTAAATCCGCGATCGCCTCCGCATCTAAATCCTCCGCATCTATCACCTGAATGCGTCTACTAACGGGACTGACAGACTCCCTTGGAGACGCATCCTCTAAGCGGAGAGGTTGGACTGCACCGGGACCCTGCCGACTATCCCCAGACAACTGAACAGGTGCAGTAGAAGGTGGCGGTGGGGGAGATGCGCTGGCAGTCCGACCCTGATTTCCCGTTGCTGCATCTGCTTCACTGTCTACCCCAAAAATCCCGTCGTAACTGACTCCCTCGGGTAATTCCACGGGAACTTGCACCCGGCGCGTGGTCCCATCAGGATCCACGCGGACTTCTTCGCTAACGGCGACAAAGGCAGTGTAGGCAGACAGCAACCGATAGGCGAGTGCGGTATTGGTTACAGCAGTTACCCCAGAGGTGGTTTCCCCGCCATACATTTGACTCATTAAATCTTTAATCCGCTGCCGACCCCATAATTGCGCGATCGCCGGGTTGCCGTCTTCCTCAAATGCCATCCGAAACAGTTCTTCATAGCGATCGCCATTGGCAGTGATTCCCGTAACTCGTAACTGTCCCCTCATGCGATCGCCTTTTCGCCCAAACAAGACTAACGGTTGTTCCGCAAACAAGTCTGGCGCTGACCCTGGATAAACTTCTGCCGGTTCTCCCCCCCCTTCCCAAGTCACTTCAATATTGGTTAAAACGGGATTATTAATCTGGCGAAAAAATCGTTCTGCCACCTCTTCTGTTGGTTCATCTTGACGAATTACTTGTGAGGTTCCTCGTCCCACTTCGGCAAGGCGATCGACCAAAAACCGATTTACAGAACTACCAACCCCAAAGCTATATAAACGGTTTCCTGCTTTTAACTTTTGTTGCACCTCCGCAATCACTTCCGTGTCATTGCCAATATATCCATCAGTTAATAAGACAATACTCCTCAATCGGCCATTTTCAGCCGGGGGAAAATTTAACACAGTTTGAATCCCATTTAATAACTCTGTACCGCCATTGGCCTGCAATTGATTAATATAATCCATTGCCATATTCCGGTTAGCGGGAGTATTAGCTAAAGGTCGTGTAGAGAGTGCGGTAGCTGTATTAGCAAAGTCAATGATGGTAAAGGTATCATTCGGATTGAGGCCATTGATAAAGCGGCGCATCAATTCTTGGCATTTAGCCAGGGGGTCACCGGATTGAGACCCGCTGGTATCCATTAAAAAAATGACATCTTTGGGGACAATTTCATTCCGATTGTAATCTAGGGCAGGAATTAAATAAATCGCAAAATGTCCTCCGCGATCGTCGGACTGGGTGAGGACCGTTGCTTTGGTGCGATCGCCTGAAACTCCATAGCGTAAAATTAAATCTTTGTTGGGAATGGAATCGGCTTTTCCCAGTTCAATGCGGACCATTTCTCCCGATTGAGACGTGACAATTTGATGAGAGGGGGACTGGATATTGGAAATAGGAACTCCTGCATTAATCTCCACCGCCACACTAATATCATGACCGGACCGTGTGCCGGGACGAAGGACTGGAGGTGTAATCCGTGAGGCATCTGGAACCTGGTTTGTATTAGGAGTTCTGGGGTTAGTTGGGGTACCGGGAATGTAGCGCGGACCCACTACCATCGGAAATACAAATTCATAATTTCCCCCTTCAAACGGGAGACTGTCACTGTAACGAATAGTGACTTCAATTTGTTCTCCCGGTTTGATATTAGCCAGGGATTGAGTGAAAATATTATCGCGTTCTTGTTCTAATAATCCGGCAGTGCGCCCTTGTTGTCTTGCTTCTTCATATATTCGCTGTGCTTCTTCCCGTTGTTTGATATCGCCTTTAATGATGCGATCGCCGATTTTAATTTCCATATCATAAACCGCCGCCTCATCAGGAAGCGGGAAGACATAAACGGCTTCTAAGGGTTCATTAAAAGGGTTTTGAAATCGTTGAGTGACCGCTACCTGGGAAACGTTCCCATCAATGCGCGCTTTAACCTCCGTATGAGTGAGGGTGAAGGCTTGTTTTTCTCCATCGGGGGATAAAACATACAAACCGCCTACCTCCTGGGATTCCGAGGGAGTCTGGGTATTGTTGCCTTGAGAGAGGGTAGGATTGGGGAGCGATCGCGGATTTTGGGCTAAGGTTAAATTAGCCACCGTTCCCACACCCGTAGCCAGGACTAAACAGGCTCGAAAAATATAGAGTAATTTCATAAGAACCTTTTTCGAGAAAAATAGAAAAATGGGATGGGTTCTAGGATGGCACAGACTTAGATAAATAGGCAGGGGGTTACACTTTTGGTAACAAATCCCTTGAGAGTGGGGATAACGACTAAATTCGTTACTACAAATGGGGATAATTCCCTAAAATCTTGAATTTAGTTCGTAGTGACGACTTCAGTCGTCTCTTTCTTGACTAAGTTGGGAATTTTTGATTCAAATCTTGTATGTATTTTTTAGCGAGAATTTCAGTCGTTTCTTTCCTGATAATGAGCGACAAACTGATTTTTGAAATTAATTTTTTATTCTGCATAAATTAAACAAACCTCCTTAAAAATTTTTATATTAATTGAATTAGAAGCTAAATCTAGTTTAAAAACCATCACAATTCAAGACATTTTTATCAAAATTATCGGATGGATAAAGGGTAAATATCCCATCTTGACCGCAAAAGGGGGTTGAACGCTCTTGACACCGGGGAGTTTTCCCCTAACCAATCCATCCTGTGATCAGACCGCCATATGTTAAAATAGGCGGGTCTGACCCTGGACCAATCCCTTGCGGGGAGTCAACTACAACTCATTCCCTAGTCACATTCGAGAGAAACCATAAATTCATGTTTGACGCGCTTGCTGAACGCTTAGAAGGAGCCTGGAAGAAACTTCGAGGGCAGGACAAAATTTCCGAATCCAACATTCAAGAAGCCCTGCGGGACGTTCGGCGTGCCCTTTTAGAAGCCGATGTCAACCTTCAGGTCGTCAAAGCATTTATTGCCGACGTTGAAACGAAAGCGCTAGGTGCGGAAGTGGTTTCTGGGGTTCGACCCGACCAACAGTTCATCAAGATTGTTTACGATGAGCTGGTGCAAGTCATGGGGGAAAGTAACGTTCCCCTAGCGGAAGCCGAAACGGCCCCTACGGTTGTGTTGATGGCTGGGTTGCAAGGGACAGGTAAAACCACCGCAACGGCTAAACTGGCTTTACACCTACGAAAACAGAATCGCACAGCCCTGTTGGTGGCAACGGATATTTATCGACCCGCCGCGATCGACCAATTGGTAACCCTGGGGAAACAGATTGATGTGCCGGTGTTTGAACTGGGCACCGATGCGGACCCGGTGGAAATTGCCCGTCAGGGTATCCAACACGCGATCGCGATCGGAGTAAATACCGTGATTGTCGATACTGCCGGTCGTCTGCAAATCGATGCGGCTATGATGGCGGAATTGGCCCAGATTAAAGAAATTATCCAACCTCATGAAACTCTGTTAGTGGTAGATGCCATGACGGGTCAAGAGGCGGCTAATCTGACCCGCACCTTTAATGATGAAATTGGCATTACTGGGGCGATTCTCACCAAATTGGATGGGGATACACGGGGGGGTGCGGCCCTATCGGTGCGGCAATTGTCTGGACAACCGATTAAATTTGTCGGGGTTGGGGAAAAGGTAGAGGCCCTACAACCTTTTTATCCCGATCGCATGGCATCTCGGATTCTCGGCATGGGTGACGTACTCACCTTGGTAGAACGGGCGGCAGAGCAAGTGGACCTCGCTGATGCCGAGAAGATGCAGCAAAAAATCTTGCAGGCGCAATTTGACTTTAATGACTTCCTAAAGCAGATGCGCTTAATGAAGAATATGGGGTCTTTAGGTGGATTGCTGAAAATGATTCCCGGAATCGGGAAGATCTCCGATGACCAATTGTCCAAGGGAGAGTCTCAGCTTAAAAGTGCCGAGGCGATGATTAATTCTATGACCGCCCAAGAGCGGATTAACCCTGATTTGTTGGCGGGTTCTCCCTCCAGGCGAAAACGGGTGGCCCGGGGTTCCGGTCATGATGATGCAGCAGTGACTAAGCTGGTGGGGGATTTCTCCCGAATGCGAACCATGATGCAACGCATGGGCCAAGGGGATTTTCCGGGTATGGGCCCAATGGAGGGAATGTTCGGCCCCGGGGGTGGACAACCCGGACGAGGGGGCTATGCAGGAGGTCCCGGGAAGAAGAAAAAGAAGGCCAAGAAGAAAAAGGGGTTTGGAGACTTGTAACTGGCCTGTTCCCACAGGTTTAGGGTTTAAAAGTCGGTTCTAGGAAGCTAAGGGAGAAGAAACCGGGCTGTCTTCCCCCTATTGTATGGATACCTTACAAGATGCTATGATGAATGACTTTGCAGCAGAAATTTGTAGATTGAGTATGCTGTAGGTGCTTACGTCTGCAAACAGGTAAGCTGTAATTTGATGCCCTAGAATGATTAGGAAGAAGAAGTAGGAGCAAGATGATCAAAATTCGATTGAAGAGATTCGGTAAGAAAAAAGAAGTCAGCTATCGGATCGTGGCGATGCAGAGTACAACTCGCCGGGATGGGCGTCCTTTGGAAGAATTGGGATTCTACAATCCGAGAAATGATGAAATTCGTCTAGATATCCCGGGGCTGGTCAAGCGACTGCAACAGGGCGCTCAACCGACCGAAACAGTGCGTCGCCTTCTTGAAAAAGCTAACGTCTTTGAACAGGTCAATGCCAGAACCTCTTCCTAATTCCATAAATGAATCACTGACTCCCCAAGAAGCATCTGAGGGTAAAGAGAAGACACCTAGCCCCGATTATGGGGGTTTGGTGCGGTTTCTGGTAGAACCGTTATTAGAAACGCCGGAATCATTACAAGTAGATTGCGAGTTGTTGCCCAGCGTCTCTAAAGTCTGGATTCGCATGGCGTTTGAGGATCCCGAAAAAGGGCGCGTGTTTGGGCGCGGCGGACGCAATATGCACGCTGTGCGAACAATATTAGAAGCGGCGGGGAACGATGCAGGTGAATCGATTTATTTAGATATCTATGGCGGGTGGCCGAGCGATCGCGCTGCGTCCTCCGAAGTGCCTGGGTCTAAAACAACGGTCAGTCCTGCGGTGCGAAATGGTCCGGTTCGTTCTGCACCCAAACTTGCCGATCGCCCCTAGCAGATGCGATTTCGTAGCATCTTTGCAGGAGAATCACTTCAGATGGGGCAGTTCACCCTTCACCTTCTGGAGTCTGGAGTGGGGCGATCGCAATTGTGTTCAAGCCCCGCTTCCCCAACGCCAATTCCCTGTCTAAACAAAGATATTGCCGAAGTCCTCTCTCAAGACGCCTGTTTGCAGCCCGACTTGCAAAGAAGGCGTCTTTTTGCATTATTTTAAAATTTACCTTTAGTGGGTATGGCATGGAAGAAAAAACAACCATTGAACTCCCCTCTCAAGAAAGCGCCCTAGCCCTCAGTGGCGATCGTGAGGAAAATCTCAAACTCCTATCCAAACAAACCGGCGCGCGAGTTGTCATGCGCGGACAAGACTTACTAATCCAAGGCACCACCCACCAAATCGAACTCTGTACTCGGTTAGTGCGATCGCTCTCGGACCTCTGGATTCACGGCAAACCCATCACCAGTGTTGACATCTTCACCGCCCGTCACGCCCTGGATACCCAGCGTCAGGACGAACTCAGCGAAATGCGCCAAGACGTCCTCGCTAAAAACCGGCGCGGCGAAGAACTTCGCGCTAAAACCTTTCGCCAGCGTTCTTACATCAACGCCATTCGCACCCACGACCTGACTTTCTGTATCGGTCCAGCGGGTACCGGAAAAACATTCCTCGCCACCATCCTCGCTGCCCAAGCCCTCCTCGCCAATGAATACGAACGCCTGATTTTAACTCGCCCAGCGGTCGAAGCTGGGGAAAAACTCGGCTTCCTCCCCGGCGATTTACAGCAGAAAATCAATCCCTATCTGCGCCCCCTCTACGATGCCCTCTATGAAGTCATCGAACCCGAAAAAATCGCTAATCTGATGGAACGAGGCATCATTGAAGTGGCCCCTCTAGCTTATATGCGCGGACGCACCCTGAATCGCTCTTTCGTCATCCTCGATGAAGCGCAAAACACCACTCCAGCCCAGATGAAAATGGTCTTAACCCGCCTCGGCTTTAAATCCCGGATGGTGGTCACCGGAGACATTACCCAAACGGATTTACCCTCCCATCAGCAGTCTGGGTTAAACGTTGCCCAAAGAATCCTGCAAAATGTTGAAGGCATTTCCTTCTGCACCCTATCCCAAGCAGATGTCGTCCGCAATCCCCTAGTTCAGCGTATCGTCGCCGCCTACGAAAGCCATGATAAATAGGTGGATTACTCTGTGCCTAATGGTGCTTATGCTGCTGTGGAAGGCGGGGGATGCCTTAGCTGGACCCCTCGCAGACCGTTTGCAGGCATTTCCCAATTGGCATAGTAAACCCGCCTTATCGGTGGCCCAGGGAGATTTAATTTATCCCGACTGGATCAAAGGGACCTGGGAAGTGACGAGTACCTTGGTGGAACAGATTGCGCCCCTCGCGCCGAGTCTGGTTACCCCTGGATTTGAGAAGAATCAAGCCTATTTGAATCAGCCGGTTAAGTTTCAGGTGCGGTTTGTGGAGAAACCCACATCAAATCTAAGGGGATGGCGGGGGATACCAATTACTGTTTCTAATCCAAGGTCAGTGGTTGCCGATCGCCAGTTTAATGGGATAAATATTGCCCAGGCTTACTTAGGCGATCGCGCTGTTGAATCGGTCAAAGTTGACCCCTGGGATCCCAATCGACAAATTACTATCCTTAAGGGCGATCGGCAACTGGTAACCCTAGTTACCGCTAGAGACAGCGAAATTCCGGCACCGGATGAGTTTATCGCCACAGAAATTACGCAGCAGATTTTTCGCCGCCAACCGCAGATTTATCTAAATGAAGTAGAAACAACGACCCATTATCAACGGGTAAATGCTTCCCCCGAAAAAATCACTGCCAACCAAATCACCGCCATTTATTTGTCCCCTCAAGACCCTAATTATTTTGCTGCTGCCGGAGAGGCGATCGCCCTCTATCGCTATTACCTAGAATTATCGCCATCAAGTCTTCCTTTAGGTCGGATGAACTCTCCCCCGGTAAAGTAAAGTAAATTTAACCCTAATACTGACTTTTAACATTGTCTCGATCGCATTATTGGTTACTGCTGCCTTACCTGCGTCCCCACTGGAACACCATCATTCGGGCGCTGATTTGTACGTTGATTTTTACTGTATTTTGGCCTCTGCAAGCCTGGTTAGCTGGTCGCATTGCTAATTTTATTGGGGCCGGGGAAGTGGCTGCGATCGCCCGGTTAGCGGGTATTGGTGCGCTAATTTTCCTAGGTCAAGGGATTGTCCAATATGGTCAAGACTCCCTCATGGCTTCCGCCGCCCTTTCCATCGCCCTTGACCTCCGCAAGTCCATTTATACCCACCTCCACAAGCTCAATCTCGGCTTTTTTGAAACCGCTAAAACTGGTGACCTTTCCTATCGGCTAACCGAAGATATTGACCGCATTGGTGAAGTAGTGAATAAATTTTTTCATCAATTCGTTCCCTGCGTTTTACAACTGTTAGTGGTGGTCGGTTATATGATTTATTTGAATTGGCAACTCACCTTTGCCACTTTATTAATCGCCCCCATCATGGCAATCTTAGTAAGTTGGTTTGGCAATCAGTTATTAATTGTTTCGCGGCGCAGTCAAACCCAAATTTCTAATTTATCTGCCTTAATTTCTGAAGTGTTTAGTGGCATTCGCTTAGTCCAAGCCTTTGCCGCGGAAGACTATGAAATTGAGCGTTTTTCTAAAGAAGCCGCACACAACCGGCGTATGAAATATCGGGCTGAACAATTAAAAGCCATTCAATTTCCAGTGGTGGGATTTTTAGAAGCGTTAAGTGTGTTAATGCTATTTTTCCTAGGAGGATGGCAAATTTCCCAGGGAAATCTCACCGGCAGCGAGTTTGTTAGTTATGTAGCGGCAGTTGCTTTGGTGATTAATCCCATCGCTTTGACGACGAGTAATTATAACGAATTTAAACAGGCAGAGGCATCGGTAGACCGGATTTTTGAATTGTTTGCTGTGGAAGCAACAGTGGTGGAAAAAGCGGGGGCCCTCGCTTTACCTGCGGTAACTGGAAAGGTAGAATATCGAAATGTTTCCTTCAGTTACGGCGCGCAACCCACCCTTAATCCCGGAAAGGGGGAGACAGTGGCCGTGTTGCGAGAGTTAAGTTTAATCGCAGCACCGGGAGAGGCGATCGCGTTGGTAGGTGCTTCGGGTGCCGGTAAAACTACATTAGTTAATCTGTTACCTCGGTTTTACGATGTGCAAAGAGGTCAAATTCTGATTGATGGCATTGACATTCGGGATGTCACCATTCCGAGTCTGCGCCGTCAAATTGGAATTGTCCCCCAGGAAACCATTTTATTTACGGGAACTATTGCTCAAAATATCGCTTTTGGACAACTAGAATATCGCCTAGAAGAGATAGAATCGGCAGCCAAAATTGCCAATGCAGAGGAGTTTATTAAAAAACTTCCTGATGGATATCAAAGTTGGGTGGGAGAACGAGGGGTAAATTTATCCGGGGGTCAGCGTCAACGCATTGCGATCGCCCGGGCGGTACTTCTTAATCCCCGGATCTTAATTTTAGATGAAGCTACTTCTGCGTTAGATTCCGAGTCGGAAGCCTTAGTCCAAGAAGCGTTAGAACGGCTAATGCAAAATCGCACCGTTTTTATCATCGCTCATCGTCTCGGGACAGTGCGCCGCGCCGATCGCATCTTAGTCATAGAAAAGGGGCAAATCTTAGAATCGGGCACTCATCACGAACTCCTGGAACAAGAGGGACAGTATGCGAAATTTTACGCCCAGCAGTTTGAGAGGGGGTAATTAAAAATCCCTGGGGGTTTGTCAGCCCTCTCGGTGATTGCTTTCAAAGACTTTTAACGTATTGCAACAAATCCGCCATGTCTTGCGGGTTGGGTTGAAATTGGGGCATGGGTGGGGTTTTGCCCCCCGTCACCTGATTGATAATGCCGACAGGAGATTTACGTTGAGAAACCCCAGTTAAGCTGGGTCCTACTTGCCACCCATTCTGGATACCATGACATCCAGCACAGTTCATTTGGAAGATAGCATGACCCCGAACGGAGTCTCCATCTAGGGTTAAAACGTTTTTGACATAGGGATCGGAGACTTGCAGTTGAAGGGCCAGAATAATCCCCAGGGCGATACCCACCAGAATAAATACAATGACTGAGCTTCGCGCACCAAAGGCGATCGCCCCGCTTTCAGTGGGACAAGGTTCTACTGCTTTAGGTTTAGCGATATCGTTAGTCAAGGGTAGGGTAGTGTTCGGGGGATGTACAAATATTGTATTATTTTCTAACATATCTTAAAATTTCCGATCAGAAGGGGCATTGTACCGCGATTCTGGCTGAACCTGGGGCGCTCAGTGCCGATGGCATCATCCGAGTTATCTACTCATCGGGACAACCAGACGCTTCCTTTCGAGTAGACTGCCGTTAGATGAGAGAATTGTAAGAAACCTTTACAGATTAAAATATAACCCTAGTTGCAAAGGAGATTCATCGACGTGGTTGAACCGTTACTGTCTGGCATTGTGTTGGGTTTGGTTGTGGTAACTCTAGCTGGTTTGTTTTTCGCCGCTTACCAGCAGTACAAGCGCGGGAGCGATTTGGGTTTGTAAACCGATCGCTCATTCCTGAGTAAGACAATAGCGATCGCCGCTTTCGGGTCCTGAACTCAGGAGAGGCGATCGCTATTTTAATGGGAGGACTCATCAGCAAGGGATAACCCGATGAATGTGACAGTCGTATTGCTGTAACGCCGTTCTCGGATGATTTCCAGGGTGGGAATGGGTTCGATGAGGAGGCGATCGCGACGGTGTTCTACGGCTATTTCCCCATCCGCTGTCAAAAGTTGATAATGGGCGATCGCCGCCAACACCGGTTGATAGAGACTGCTAGCATAAGGCGGATCAAAATACATCCGGTCAAATTGGCGACCCTGCAAAGATTTTAACCGCGCCATCACATCCCCGCGCAGAATTTCCACCGATTGATCCGCTTGCTTCACCCGTTGCAAATTTTCACGAATAATCGCTAATGCACGAGGGGACTGTTCCATAGCCACCACTTCCACTGCACCCCGACATAATGCCTCTGCACTCATTGTCCCGGCACCGGCACACAAATCTAACCAGCGACATCCAGCAATACTCCCTTGCCAAACATTAAATACCGCTTCCCGCACCCGTGCCGCAGTCGGTCGAGTTTGTTCACCGGATAAAGTTTTCAGTAACCGATTACCATAAATTCTAAGGCTCATAATAGTTAGGATAGTCGATTCAGGTCTTAACCCGAATATGTGGAGGAAAAAGAATGAGAAAAATTTCACCGAACCCCACAGGAGAACCCCTGATGATAACCCAGGAATTAGGCTCCGCAGAGGGTATCCCACCCCTTATTTTACCCAATATTCCTTGGCAAACCTCCGAAGCAGTCTGAAAAGATGGTCCCAACTCCAAGTGAACTCCCTAAAGAGAAAATAGAGACCTTTTCTTAAGGGTAAAAAATTACTGTCAACGGTACCAATCAAGGCCGTAATTTCCAAAACTATTTTTAAGGGGGAGTAGGCGATCTCCTCTCTAACTGAAGTTTTCTGATTATCTTTCATGTGGGTTTTCTCCCAAGGGTTCAAAAAATAATAGTTTAAGGTTGGATTATCAATGTTATCCCGAAATATTGGTATTTTTTCAGTGAATCTTTTAAAATTGATAAAAATACTCGTGCAGGAACTCAACCCATGAAAATTCCTAGTTCAGGGACCCCCCGGTTGTTGCAAAAGTTACAGTGGGTGATGAATCCAGTGGAATATATGGAAAGTCATGCTCGACATTATCCCGACCTCTTTCAAGCCGAAGTTCTCGGTTTTGGGGCTACCCTTGTCTTCGTCTCTCATCCCCAAGCGATTCAATACATTTTAACCCATGAAAACAAGCAATTGAGCGTCCCTGGAAAGGTGAATGAAATTGTAGAACCTTTGCTAGGAGAGTATTCGGTTATTATGTTAGAGGGCGATTGCCACCGTCGTCAGAGACAATTATTGATGCCTCCTTTTCATGGCGATCTCATGAAGTCTTACGGCGAAATGATTCGCGAAATTGCTGAAACTGTCATGAGCCAAGTCCCCAAATCACAGCCTTTTCTCGCTCGTTCTGTGATGTCTCAAATTTCGTTACAAGTGATGCTAAGAACAGTTTTGGGGCTAGATATTACCGGAGAAAATTATCATCAATTAAAACATTTGCTAACTTCCATGTTAGATGTTTTTAATACTCCGGCTGCTTCGAGTTTACTATTTTTTAAACAATTGCAAGTAGATTTAGGCCGATGGAGTCCTTGGGGATATTTTTTGAGGATTCGAGAAAAAATTGATAAATTACTCTATGCAGAAATTGCGAATCGCCGTCAACAAGACTTGAGCGATCGCCTCGATATCCTGTCTCTGCTAATGTTGGCGCGGGATGCAGAGGGCGAAGCGATGACCGATAAAGAATTACGGGATGAATTGCTGACCTTACTGTTTGCGGGGTACGAAACAACTGCCAGTGCGATGTCCTGGGCTTTATATTGGGTTCATGCGCTTCCAGAGGTTAAAAATCGTCTTCAGGAAGAAATTGCCAGTCTCGGGGATAATCCCGCACCGATGGATATTTTTGGTCTTCCTTATTTGACAGCAGTCACTAATGAAGTTCTGCGACTTTATCCCGTGGCCATGTTAACCTTTCCTCGGCGAGTAGAAGAACCAATGGACTTATTAGGATACTCCCTCGAAGTCGGAACCCATTTAGTTGGTTCTATTTATCTACTCCATCATCGAGAAGATTTATATCCTGATTCCTATCACTTTAAGCCACAACGGTTCCTAGAACGGCAATTTTCTCCCTACGAATTTATGCCTTTTGGTGGGGGTAAACGTCGCTGCATTGGAGCAGCATTAGCGGCTTATGAAATGAAGCTGGTTTTAGCAACTGTCTTATCAGGCTATGATTTAAAATTAGCAGAAAAAGGTCCCGTCAAACCCCAGCGCCGAGGTATTACTTTATCACCGACTGGGGGAATTAAAATGATGAAGGTTGGCGATCTCACCCGAACTCAGACACCCCAGTTAACCTCTGTCCGCTAGAAAAAGTCTAACGCACTGGACTTTTGACCCATCGGAAAAAAGGAGGGGGATGGAAACTTTATTTCCCCTTCCTCTGCCTCCGGTATAGACTGATATTCAGCCATTTTCCCGGGAAAAATAGGGGGATTAAAAATCAGTGAAACCTCAACAGCAGGCGATCGCCTCGATATGACGCAATACTCAAGCTAAAAAATTCTGATAGGCATTGTAAAATCATCCTGATGCCAGTTTAAAAAAATGCTCTATACTATACCTTTAATTATAGACTTCAAGGAGACTCATCATGGACTTATTTAATAAAGTTATCCCCGAGGGATTTTTGGACTTCTTACCCGGTGTCGGCAACGATGACCAAGAGGAAACGGACGCAGCGCGAGATATTGCTATTAAAGCAGCTAAATTTATCACCCTAGGACCGACAGGCTTTGTCCTGAGTTCTGTGTTTTCCCGCCTGATTGGAAACGTTGATGTGAATCAAGTGGGTTCGCAACTTCTAAACCAGGTTAATCAATTGATTGAGTCGAATCAAACGGCAGTTAACTCAACTCAGTTCCTCAACTCTGCGATTGGAGAAATTCGTAATTATGTTAACAGCAATGAAATTACCCAGCGGTTTTCTTTAACTAAAATTAGTGATTTTGTCAACACTAATTTGATTGAAAATAGCACAGTCCGACAAGGTTTTTCTGATCTGATTAATCGAGCGGCTCAAGGCGGTCAATTAGGGCGGTTTGTTGATGCAGATTCAGCCAGTAACTTAATTGAAATGGCTTTAGAGGATATTAATTGGCCGGGAGGATTACGCGCACTTGAAGGGGATGATCGCATTATCGGCACTGCCAGTTCCGACGTCGCTAATGGCAACCAGGGAAATGATTCGCTCATTGGGGGAGAAGGGGATGATTTTCTCCGGGGTGGCAGAGATAATGATTTGCTCGATGGAGGCCTCGGCAATGATATCCTGAATGGCAATTTAGGCGATGATACAGTTCGGGGTGGTGCCGGGGATGACTTAATTCGCGGGGGCCAAGGAAATGATGTTTTATATGGCGATGAAGGCCGAGATATTCTGACTGGAGATATGGGGTCAGATTTTCTCTATGGCGGTGCTGATGCAGATGATTTTATCTTACGAGGGGATGTTGCTGGGACCGATACCGCCACTGCCGATCGCATTTTAGATTTTAATGCCGCCCAAGGAGATCGGATTAAATTAGTCAATGTGGCTGATCTCTCTAACATTATCCTGGGGGCGGTTGATATTAATACCGACGGGATTGGAGATACGGCCCTAATTGATTCTAATAACCGCGTATTGGGTGTCGTGATGAATGTCAATGTTTCCGAGTTCAACTTACTCGATTATACCCAGGTGGTGAGTGCCGAAGATTTAGGGATTGATTTACTGGGATAGACGATAGCAAGTCTGAATGAATTAACCCTTTTTTTTTGAGCAGTAGGAAACATCTTCCTCCCTACTGCTCAGGGGAAGATGCTCCACCGGATTAATTTTAGGGTTAGGATGCATTGAGACAAGGCGATAGAACAGGGCGATCGCTCCTGCAATTTGTTCTATAATTTCCTTAAGTTTTCTTGATGATTCAATTCAAAAACCTTGAAGGCGACTGCCAATTTTATAAATCATGGTTCTCATCCGCATTCTCAAATCCTGGGAAATTCCCGAACACCAAGCTACTCCAGAAACAGCCTTTTTATCCCGGCGTCGCTTTTTGAAGACCGCCATCGCTGCTGGTGTCGGGACTGCAATTCTGCCGATGGGAGGTTGTAAAAGTGAATCGAATGATGATTCCGTAGGGGAACTGATTCAAAATACCACTCCCTTAGCCAATATCCCCCGCAACCCCAATTTTGTAGAAGGCGATCGCCCCCTCACGGAACAAGCATTTGCTTCTCGCTACAATAACTTTTATGAATTTGGCGGAACAAAATCCATTTGGAAATCAGCCCAAAGTTTGCCCACAGAAAACTGGAAAGTAGAAGTTAGTGGATTAATCAAAAAACCCCGTATTTATGATATTGCTGAAATTCAGCGACAGTTTCCCCTAGAAGAACGCATCTATCGCTTCCGATGTGTAGAAGCCTGGGCAATGGTTGTTCCCTGGATTGGATTTCCTATGAAACGCCTGATCGAAGCCGTAGAACCGACCAGTGCCGCTAAATTTGTCAGATTTACCTCATTTTATGATCCAGAAATTACGCCAGGACCGGGGTTTCATTTAGGAACGTTACCTTGGCCTTACACGGAAAGTTTACGAATAGAGGAAATGGCAAACGAATTAGCCTTTTTTGCTACGGGAATTTACGGTCGAACCCTTCCCAAACAACATGGGGCACCCCTGCGTATGATAATCCCGTGGAAATACGGGTTTAAGGGAGCTAAATCTATTGTTAAAATTGAATTTCTAGCAGAACAACCGGCAACTTATTGGAATACTTTGGTGCCAAGCGAGTACGATTTAGAGGCGAATGTCAATCCGAATAAGCCTCATCCGCGCTGGTCTCAAGCAACTGAACGGCTCGTTAGCACGGGACCGGCTTTATCGTGGAAACGTCAGCCCACCCTTCCCTATAACGGTTATGGGGAATGGGTTAGCGACTTGTACTCTACTTAAAAAGGCCCCTTTAATTGGGGGGAGGCGGAGGGTTTTACCGCTAGAGTGCATTACCTTTTTGAGTGGATACTGCGTCATGTCTTGCCGCCTGTTGATGGCGATCGCAAACTAGCCCAGTTCTCTAAAAAAAAGATAAATATAGCTGGCGCGTGGGAACGGAATTGATCACGGATTAGACCACTTAATCAGGGTTAAATGAAACAGTCTGGTAACATTCCCAGAGTTGGGTAAAAAAATCCGCCTACTCCTAGGGATTTAGGGATGCATCTGCACTGTACAACCGAAGAAATAGTATTTGTACTCGTCCCAGTCTCCGGAATTGGAGGTAATCTGGGTGGTGCATATTGAATTGGGAGTCAATTTGTTATGAGTAACCATCAGCACGAAGACCGGGGGGCAGCAGAGAAAGCATTCTTAGATTCGCTGAATGCATTGCAGGAGCGTTTGCAATTGGTTGAGGACCAGAAGGCGGCATCCGCCCTCGAAGCTGAACGGCAAGCGATCCAAACTGCAAAAGAAGAGAAAAAGGCGACTTTTACCCTTCATGATCTGGAAGAGGCGGTGGCGGATATTGATGAATTTTTTAAAGCATTGCATAAACCCGAGGCTGAACTTTGAGGAATTGAGTTGAGCTTGGGAAGCATTTTTCTAAGGGCTTTTTTGCCGGAGGGCTTCATACAAAATGAGGGCGGCAGCGATCGCCACATTTAAGGATTCGACCCCAGACTGGAGGGGGATGCGGACTCGATAGTTGGCGGTGGAAAGTAAGTCTTCAGATAATCCCGCGCCTTCATTTCCGAGTAAAACTAAGGTCGGCTGATGGTAATCAATTTCCCAGTAAGTTAGGGGTGCATCGGCATCGGTTGAAATTACCTGCACCCCTTGTTGTTGAGCGCGTACTACATCAGTTTTCAAATCAGCACTGACGGAAACAGGCAAGCGAAACCACTGTCCGGCCGAGGCACGTAAAACTTTTGGAGAATCGGCATCGACACTATCGCGACTTAACCAGATCCCTTGAGTCCCGGTTGCGGCAGCAGTTCTAATCAGAGTGCCGAGATTGCCGGGGTCTTGGAGCGTTTCTAATGCCAGTGTCAAACCGGACAGAGGAAGCGAAGGGATGGGGGACTCCCGCCGTTTGGCGACTGCCACAACTCCATCGGGTTGTACCGTGGTGGCAACTGCCTTGAGAACTGCTTCGTTGACGAGTTCAGTCCGGGGCGATCGCGCTATCACCTTTTGGGATAATTCCGGATGGCGTTCTTGCCATTCTGGTGTACAACAGACCACCTCCAGGGGATAATCCACGCTACAGGCCTCCTCTATCAGGTGCGTCCCTTCCACCAGAAACATCTGTTGGCGATCGCGCTCCTTTGCCCCATGCAACTTCCGCATCTGCTTGACCAGAGGATTCTGAAGGCTCGTCAACATGGAGGTATTAAGGGGGTGTAGATGCGGAACCCGGGACTTGAACCCGGAAGTCCTTGCGGACACTAGAACCTGAATCTAGCGCGTCTACCAATTCCGCCAGTTCCGCGAAAACGCAGTTTTGCACTGCGATTTATCATAGTGCCTCAATCCCTCATGGATGTCAAGGGGTCAACCGAAAAAAAAAATTCCCCAATTAGGGCATCTACCTACTACACTTTTGAGGAATGTCCAGATTCAGGTACACCTGTAGACTAAGCTGAAATGCTTCCTTGGAAATGATGCAAACACTGAGGAACTCCTCGCCGTGAAATCCTCATCCCTAGGGAGACATCACAACTTTAAAGCCACCGGAATTGATTTTTTTTAGGCAGAAATCTGGACATCTAAAATATTTCCGGTAGAATCAAAACGAAATCGAAAGGTGTACCACATCCACTGATTTTGGAGGATAGACCTATTACTGCCTCTCTCGGTTCGCTCAACATCACCAATTCTTCCGAAGCTGACCCCTCGGTCCTGCACATTTGGGGAGGCCATCCCCTGCAAGGACAAGTCAAAATTAGCGGGGCAAAAAATGCCGCTTTAGTCATCATGGCGGGTTCCCTACTCTGTCCGGAACCCTGTCGGTTGCGGAACGTTCCATCCCTGGTAGACGCGATCCGTATGGGTCAAGTGCTTTCGGCCCTTGGAGTGGATCTGCAATGGAACGGCGATATCTTGGATATCAACGCTCGGGATATCACTACATCAGAAGCCCCCTACGAATTAGTCAGCCAACTGCGGGCAAGTTTCTTTGCCATTGGACCTATACTGGCGCGATTGGGAGAAGCCCATATTCCCCTTCCAGGAGGCTGTGCGATCGGGGCTAGACCCGTTGATATCCACGTTCGCGGACTACAGGCGCTAGGTGCCAATGTTTACATCGAGCATGGCATGGTTCATGCTTCGGTTCCGGGACGCGATCGCCGCTTAAAAGGCGCTAAATTTTATCTCGACTATCCCAGCGTCGGTGCCACTGAAACCCTGATGATGGCGGCTACCCTCGCTGACGGAGAAACGATCCTCGATAATGTGGCCCAAGAGCCAGAAGTCATTGATTTGGCGAATTTCTGTAATGCTTTAGGCGCAAAAATTCGAGGTGCGGGCACCAAAACCATTGTGATTGAAGGGGTTCCCCGGCTGCATACGGCTGACTATCCCATCATTCCCGATCGCATTGAAGCTGGGACTTTCTTAGTCGCAGGGGCCATTTCTCGCTCGGATATCAGTATTTATCCGGTCATCAGTGATCATTTGACTCCAGTCATTTCTAAGCTGCGGCAAACTGGCGCTCAAATCATCGCGGAAGGCCCCGATCGCTTGCGGGTGATTGGCCCAGATATCATTCAGGCAACGGATATCGAAACCTTGCCCTATCCGGGGTTCCCCACGGATATGCAGGCTCAATTTATGGCCTTGCTGACGGTAAGTAATGGCGATAGCTTGATTAGCGAAACGGTCTTTGAAAATCGCCTGCGCCATGTAGCTGAGTTAAACCGCATGGGAGCAGATATTCGAGTTAAAGGCAATACGGCGATCGTGCGAGGTGTACCCACCCTTACGGGTGCCCCAGTCATGGCAACAGACCTTCGGGCCTCGGCAGCATTGGCGATCGCAGCTTTAGCGGCCCAGGGTCAAACCACGATTAAAGGGTTACAGCATCTTGATCGCGGCTACGAAAACCTCGATCTCAAACTCCAACAGCTAGGGGTTCGGATCAAGCGAGAACCGGCACCTCCTGAGAGCGAAACGAACTCACCCACCCTCCAATCCTCTCAATCCACACTAAAATGAAAGGGCGAGAGGTTTCCGGGATTCTTTTGCTGTGAATCGGCCTCTCCAGTCTCTTTCGTTAGACCTTAGTCCCTAAACTGGCATGGCTTTCTTAAAAACACCCCTGATCGGACTCAAAGCAGATGGCTTTCGTCATCCTCTGGATCTAGAAGCAACCCATTCCCTTAAGCAACTCCCTGGACTCGACCTGATCGTGCGTCAGTTGCTGGGGTCGATTGGTGAACAATTTTTTTACCTGGATAATATTGCTTCTAGCGTTTTGGTCAGTGAGCAACAGTTGCCCGAGTTGCATCAGTTACTCAAGGAAGCCTGCCAGGTTTTGGATTTAGAGATTCCCGAGCTCTACGTTCGTCAACATCCGATGCCGAATGCCTATACGTTTGCGATGCGGGGCAAAAAACCGTTTGTGGTGATTCACACCTCCCTAATCGAACTGCTGACACCGGAAGAAATCCAGGCTGTGATTGGACATGAGCTCGGGCATCTCAAATGTGAACATGGGGTTTATTTAACCCTGGCAAATCTGATTATGTTAGCCGCAGGACAACTTTCGACGGTGGGGGCTTTGATTGCCCAAACCCTACAAAGTCAAATTTTGCAGTGGGTCCGATGCGCTGAGTTTAGCTGCGATCGCGCCGCGTTATTAGCGACTCAAGACTCCCGGGTGGTGAGTTCGGTCCTGATGAAGCTGGCCGGAGGTTCTCCTACCTTGGCCCCAAAACTGAATTTGGATGCCTTTTTGGCTCAAGCGCGTGCTTACGATGAGAGCAGCAACACCGAATTAGGACTGCTGCTCAAGGAAGCCCAAACCGGCCAACTCACCCATCCCCTACCCGTACTCCGGGCCAGAGAAATTGATCGCTGGGCTAGCAGCAAAGATTATGAAACTTTGTTGCAAAAAGGAAAAATGTGTTATAGTAGTGAAACCGAGAAAAAGGGCGAGTGGCGAAATTGGTAGACGCACCACACTCAAAATGTGGCGGCTTCGGTCGTGCGAGTTCGACTCTCGCCTCGCCCACTCTCTAAAATCGGAAGAATAAAAACAGGGGTTTTCAGTCAAAGGCTGAGAACCCCTGTTTTTTGATAACGGACTTGACAAGTCCCTGGGAGGTCGCGCTAATATAGAAGAAGTGACCTGAATCAATCTTGGACCCAAAAGGAGCGAGAAAATGGCTCAACGGCTAAAAAGCTGGGAGTCTCCTCGTCAAGAGGGGAGAAACCGCAAAGGCAAAGGTGGCAGTGCTCGCCAACGACAACTCAAGAAGCAGCAGCAGATGTTGCGGAAGAAATTAAAAGGGGAAACCCTAACAGGCGATCGGAAACTAGATAAAAATAAAGAGAAGAGAACCGAAGTTCTCTTCTCTTTTTATTTAGGGACTCACCAGCCGCTTAGTTTGCCCTAATTTAGGGGTTAGGCATTGGCTGAACTGACTTGGCTACAATCGCAGGTCTGTCCGTGTATTCCCGTTCTATATCGGTGCGTAAAGTATCATCCCAGCCGAGATCGTATTCCCGTTCGATTTCCGTAATCACCAACTGACGAACCTCACCCGTAACTTGGACTTGGCTATCTTCCGTCAGAGGAACTTCAGAACCTGTGGTAATAACGATCACATCATCACCGCCAACGGCCTGATCTTCTTGAATCCGGAAGACATTAGGTCCCAGGACTTCTGCCACTTGACCATTAACTGTCACGGTTTGACCCATAAACTGATTGGGGTTCTCCGCGACTTCCTCCAACTCAGTCACCATTGTGGTTGTACTCATACCTGGGGTCATTGTGGGTTCAGTTCCCGGAGTGGTTGTAGTGGTAGTTCCCGGGGTCATTGTAGTTTCAGTTTCCGGGGTCATTGTGGGAGCAGTTTCAGTTTCTGTTGTAGTAGTCGATTGAGTATCGGCTTCGCAAGCAGGCAGCACTAAGAGCATTAATCCCAAAGCGATCGCGCCGTTAATTTTTCCGACGAGAGAAGAAACGCCTAGCTGATGGCTGCGTTTGTTAAGCGAAGTCTTGTTAAATTTATTTAGCATTGAGAAACCTCCGATAAAAACTGTCAGACAATTTTGACAATAAAGGACAATGTTCGCACTGATAAATTAGGCAAAAAAAGAGTCAGCCTGAATTAAAGTGGAGTCTATTGCCGTTACTCTAAGGAAAAAGCCTGTCGAAGCGCATCTTTCTTTAGAAGTAGATAGGTGGAATGACTCCCGTCAGATTTTTTTATATTCCTCGGGACTGGGGAATAGGGCTTTAATCTAAGTAGGCTGAAATGGATGCTTACTAGGTCACCAGTATCTCCTGTGGACGCAGACCCAAGATGATTAGCAGGTTCTCTCACCCTGGATCAAGGGATCCTATCCTGATGTGGAGTTCAGAAACCCGTTTGCTGTCGTGACTTACCCGGCTTTAAGGCGATCGCTCAAGCAACTGTCCCCCCACGGATCTCAGCCTGGGTTCCCCTAAATTCAGCCTCTCATTGAAGGGGATGTTTACTTAAGTTCATAATAGGAAGAGAATTCACTCACCTTTGTGTAAACCTTTATCTCTTATGCTGGTTTTTTAATAAAATGATGATAAGTTAATAAATGAAGCCTAAAGAGCTTCCCTGGCAGAGAACAGCCGACAAGTTCAAGTTAGTTTAAAGAGGTTCAAGCTGTTTAATCTAAAATCTGTCTCGTACCAAAACCAAAACAGCACCCAAACCGAGGGCTGATATTTCCTCAAATAGTGGAATCGGCAGTAATACACCTAAACTTTTTAAGTTAGGCAGTCTGCGAACATTGAACAAGAGAGGAAATTACTCAGCGAGTACGTCTTGGGTGTTGTTTTGTTTGGGTGTCAGTTGCCGGGAAACTTTATTTTAAAAGCAATCCCATCGTAAATAGTCTGATAAAACCCGCAGCCTCAAGACAGAGCCTCTCCTGCGCGGGCTAAAGAGAAAACAGACCTTTTAAAATCGTATAGAGTTTAATGGGGATCTTTTTTTTTCGTTAATTGCTTGATCGCACGAACTGCGGCAAAACCTTAAGTAAATAGTCGCTTAAAGTCACTGCATCTACCCCTAACTCAGTGCGAGCAGCAGCAGCGGAAATAGCAGCCTGTGCGTGCCACCACACCGCAGTTTGGATCATGGGATCAACGGGCATTTTCCTAGCGATCGCCTGAGCAATTAATCCACTGGATAAGCCCGTTAAGACATCACCACTGCCACCTCTTGCCAATGCGGGGGTGCTTTCGGGGTTAATCCAAACGGATCCATCGGGATAAGCGATCGCAGTTCGAGCTTGTTTGAGCGTCACAACGGCCCCACTTTGTTGAGAAGCCTGACGCACCGCAGTGATGGGATCTGGGGATGCCATCGGATCCGAAAACAGCCGCTTAAATTCTCCAGGATGCGGCGTCAAGAGGGTAAAGGCTTGTCGTTGGGAGAGGGTGGGAATTGTCCCCAATTGCGCCAAGGCATTTAATCCATCCGCGTCTAAAATCAAGGGGCGATCGCTCTCTAATACTGCCTTTACCACTCCTAGCGCATCCAGGGTCAAGCCACATCCACAGGCGATCGCATCAAAAGACCTCAACTCAATGCTATCGGGTAAATGGGCGATCGCGCCGGATTCCGTTTGGGGACATCCGACAATCAACGCATCCGCTAATTGCTGACTCATGTAGGGTTTGAGAGAGTGGGGAACGGCGATCGTCAACATTCCCACACCCGATGCCTTAGCACCTAACCCGCATAACAGCGCGGCACCCATATACCGTTGAGAACCGCAAATTGCCAGGAGATGCCCCTGTTTATACTTATGAGTAGACTGGGGACGGGGAAGCGGCAGATGGGCGACTGCCACCGCTGAAGTAATCCGCTGGATCCGAGGGCGATCGGCCAAAACTGCCTGAATATCCGCCAATGGGATATCAAAATCAATTAATTCCACTTTACCCACATTCACCAACGCTTTATCATGGAACAATCCTAATTTCCATAACCCCAGGCAAAATGTATGGGTTGCTTGAATTGCTGTACCTAAAACTGCTCCCGTATCCGTATGCAACCCCGAGGGTAAATCAATACTAATCACAGGTTTCAACTTTTGATTCAAACGTTCAATTGCCTCCGCAATTTCCCCAGAAATTGGGCGGTTCAATCCGAATCCAAATAATCCATCTACAATCAAATTACAATCCAGAAGTGGTTCTATTTTATCAAAAAAAATTACTCCTAAACTGGCTACATATTCACCCTGTTTTTTGGTCAGTTCCTTACCTTTAGGAAGCGGACGATAAATCAGCACTTCATATCCAGCAAAATGCAATTCTCGGGCCACCACTAAGGCATCTCCACCATTGTGACCCGGACCAACTAAAACACCAATCCGCTGGACTGTTTCCCGAGGATACAGGGTGAGGATGCGTTGAAAAATGGCCTGCGCTACCTTTTCCATCAAAGCAGCTACGGGCATTCCTGCTGCAAACAATCGCCCTTCAATTGCACTCATTTGTGCTGAAGTGACAATCAATTGATGAATCTGATTTTGGCGTTCTTGCAGTTGTGTCACGGTGCTGTTTTCTGGATTAAGGGATAACTCAAACGGCAGAGAGATAAATGATAAAGAACCACCAGGGGGAGCATTTTGCTCCTTATCCTGTTTGCTCTATAAAATTATTAAATCCATCAATCATATTGATAAACCCGAGCCTCAATTCCAAAATTCCGGATATACCCGCTTTCTTGTTGAGCTGTAATGCGATCAGGATAAGGTCCAATTGCTAAATGGGGTCCAAATGGGAGAGTCCGAATCGAGATTTCTTGAGAGGCAATTCCGGCAGTAGTTAATTGATTGGTAATCCGGGAAAAGTCGTTTGAATTGCCGGGAATAATTACAAAATAGGGATTAGAAATTCCTAAAGGAGTGACGGAATCCGAAGCACCAGCGACTGGCTGTGGCATCGAGTCAATCGTACCAATCGCCGAGCGAATCCCTACCAGTAATTCTAATTCTCTCGCTCGTCGGTAGGCATTGGAGTTATTAACAAACATCCCTGCTTGAATCACCGTTCTTCCGTCCAAATCCTTAATAAATGCCTCCGGTTCGATTAACCGAACTTGGGCGAGCACAATCGGGTTATTCGTGGGGATATAGACCACATAACGCTTAGAACTAGGCAGGGGAGGCAGGTACGGAGGCACGGGAGGGACATCAAACCAGGGGCTTGGTCCAGGGTCCGCGAAGGGGGCTTGCTGCTGGGGAACTGCTAGTTGGGGTAGTGGTTGAGGCTGTTGCGGTAGCTGTTGTGGAAATTGTTGCAGGGTTGGAAGTGGGGAAAGAGTTTGGGCGATCGCCCCCTGAGACGGCAGCAGAATCTTAGCGCTGACTCCCACACTCAAACCGACAGCTAAAATCGTTCCTCCCCAGTAAGAGAGCGATCGCGCACAGTGCCATTGACGATTCTTGAGATTGAACGAAGCGAATCGTAGATTTTCCATACCGGGATATCCACTTACCAAGCAGTGTTTAAGGTTTTTAGCCACTCTAACACAGGAAATTAGAGGCTTTTTCCCCAGGAACCGAAAATGTAAATTAATTCGATCCTTAATTCAAACTCGATCTGTTAGCCTAGAAAGAGATTGTTATTGTTTGGCCGAACTGTCTAGATAGTGGCCTTTTAAGGGATTTATGAGCAAAGTCGTCGTTGGCCTCTCCGGCGGAGTTGATAGTTCAACCGCAGCCGCCATCCTACATCATCAGGGATATGAAGTCATTGGTATTACCCTATGGTTAATGAAGGGGAAAGGTCAGTGCTGCTCTGAGGGCATGGTCGATGCTGCCTCTATTTGTGAAGCGTTGAACATTCCCCACCACATTGTCGATACTCGCCAGTTGTTTCAAGAGAAAATTGTCGATTACTTGGTGGCGGGATATAGTGCCGGGTTCACCCCATTACCCTGTTCCCAGTGCAATCGGGCTGTGAAATTTGGCCCCATGCTAAGTTATGCCCATGAAGAATTAGGGGTTGATAAAATTGCGACGGGACACTACGCCCGAGTCAACTACGACGAAGCGACACAACGCTATCAGTTAATCCGCGCCGTTGATCGCAATAAAGATCAGTCTTACTTTTTGTACGACTTAACTCAAAAATTGCTAGGGGGATGTATGTTTCCCTTGGGTGAAATCACCAAGACTGAAACCAGGCGGATTGCTGCCGAATATGGACTACAAACCGCTGAAAAGCCAGAAAGCCAAGATTTATGCTTAGTGGAAGCCCACGGGTCCATGCAGACCTTTTTGGAACAGTACATCCAGCCCCAGAAAGGGGACATTGTAGATGTCCAAGGGAAGGTGTTAGGACAGCATGAGGGAATCCATCGCTACACGATCGGACAGCGGAAAGGGATCGGGGTTGCAGCAGCAGAACCCTTGTATGTAGTGGCATTGGATGCAGTCAAGAATCGGGTGATTGTGGGCGATCGCGCCTCGGCAACAGAACCGAGTTTCACCGTTGATCGCGTAAATTGGGTTTCGATCGCCCCACCCACTGCGCCGATTCGTGCAGAAGTTCAGATTCGGTATCGGACTTCGCCCGTTCCAGTGACTGTGATTCCCGAAGATGGGGGACATCGTGCCAAGCTGGTTTTTGACGAACCGCAGTTTGGGGTAACTCCAGGACAAGCAGCAGTTTGGTACGACGGCGATCGCGTTCTCGGGGGCGGGATTATCGAGCAGTTGTCCTAGGGGGAGTACATCGGAAAAGAACCTATCCAGTACCCGTTGGCATAAAACAAGAAACCCGGTTTCTCACCTATCCTCTTCCCCTCAGCTTAAAAAATTTAAACGCCCCAATATCAACAACCCGGTTTTTCAACAAAGCCGGGTTGTTGATATTGGGGCAATCATCCAACGAATGCGATCGCCCAGAATCGAGTCGTGCCAAACGTCCCGGATACCAGTATGATAAAAAATTAGCAAAGATTAAGAATTGAACTATATCTAAAGAGGGATCATTTTGAGTCAACATCCAGATGCGATCGCCCCCCACGGCGGTCACCTAATTAACCGTATTGTCAGCTCCGCTCAAAAGCAGGAATTTTTCGACCAAGGGGAAACAATGCCCCGCGTGCAACTTACGGAGCGATCGCTCAGTGACCTGATCCTGATTGCCATTGGGGGCTTTAGCCCTCTAACTGGCTTTATGGACCAAAAAGATTACGAGCCCGTAGTCACCGATATGCGCTTGGCGAATGGTCTCCCCTGGTCCGTTCCCATTACCCTCCCCGTTACCGAAGAAGTCGCCGAACCCCTCAAAGAAGGCAGTTTGGTCCGCTTAGATAACTCCGACGGTCAATTTGTAGGCGTCCTGGAACTCACCCAAAAATATCGCTACGACAAAGCTTTAGAAGCGGTAAACGTCTATCGCACGGAAGAGATAAAGCACCCCGGCGTCCAAGTCTTGCATGAACAAGGCCCCATTAACTTAGCAGGACCGATTTGGTTACTCGATCGCGAAGCGCATCCCCAGTTTCCTAATTACCAAATCGACCCCGCCGAGTCTCGCCAACTATTTCGGGAAAAAGGGTGGAAATCCATCGTCGCCTTCCAAACCCGCAACCCCATCCACCGCGCCCACGAATACATTACCAAATGCGCTTTGGAAAGTGTGGATGCCTTATTCCTGCATCCCTTAGTCGGTGTAACTAAGGGGGATGATATTCCCGCCGATGTCCGGATGCGCTGCTATGAAATTCTTATGGAAAAATATTACCCGAAAGAGCGGGTAATATTAGCAATTAACCCCGCTGCCATGCGCTATGCCGGACCTAGAGAAGCGATTTTCCACGCCTTGCTCCGCAAAAATTATGGCTGCACCCATTTTATTGTCGGTCGGGATCATGCTGGGGTCGGCGACTACTACGGCACCTACGATGCTCAACATATTTTTGATGAGTTTGAACCCGGGGAATTGGGGATCGTGCCGATGAAGTTTGAACACGCTTTCTTCTGCATGGTGACCAAAGGCATGGCAACGGCGAAAACCAGTCCGAGTAATCGAGACCAGCAGATTCACCTCTCCGGTACTAAGGTGCGGGAAATGCTGCGGAATGGGGAGTTACCCCCCCCTGAGTTTTCCCGTCCAGAAGTGGCTGCCGAACTTGCCCGGGCGATGCGGGTAAAGGTTGAGTCGCATTAACTCATTTGGGATCGGTTAGTCCCCGGGTTGAGAATCCGATGTGATGGGTTAACAAAAACTTGAGAGGTTTCTAGGGACAGGGCACCCCCTTGTCCTGCCCTAGCCTTGATTGGCGATCGCCTCAAGATAAACCTGCAGCCAAAGCAGACAGGACAACAAATCCCCTCACCTGCTTTTGACCGATCGCAACTGAAGGGGTATCATGGACCAAGCGGCGGATCCCTCTACGCCTCAACATGGCGAAATAATTCCTAAAATTTTGCCAGTTTGTGTCCATTGGGAAACGCAACTGGTGGGAGAAGAGGGCGAGCACCAACGCCCGAAAAGTATTGGCATTCAAAACCGGCGATCGCTCAACCGAATTGAATAAAAAAATATAAAAGATTAGGGTTCAACGGGAGGCTAGACCTCACTGAATTTAAAAGGGGTAGGGAGACACAACGGGAAGGAAGACCCGACGGGCGATCGCAACGGGTCCCGGTATAAAGTGCCTCTTATCATAAAATTAAAGGAATGGACTCACCATCATGAGACCGTGATGAAACCATGATGAGTTACCTCGAAACAAGCCTCGCCTCGGGTTGAAACGAGTCCATCCCGGTTTAAAAATAAGCGTTATAAGGGTAAGAAGGACTATTTAGGGAATGGGACTGAAGCGACGAGAATTTTTACGCAGGGCCAGCGGCATCCTAGCCGGTTTGGGAATTAGCGAGTCCATCATCTGGAAATCCAGCCAGCGCTATTACCAAGCTTTGGCGGCACCCGCCTCTCGAAAGTTAGCACTATTGGTAGGGATCAACAGCTATCCGGGCTTAAATGCTCTTTCCGGTTGTGTAACCGATGTAGAACTCCAACGAGAACTATTAATCTATCGGTTTGGGTTTAATCCCAGTGATATCGTGACCTTAACCGATGGACAAGCAACCCGTAGCAATATTGAAGATGCCTTTATCAACCACTTGGAACAGCAAGCTAGTAACGGTGATTTGGTGGTGTTCCACTTCAGCGGATACGGTCGTCGGATTAACTGGGACCAATCCACCACAGGATTGCAAACCAGTTTAATGCCCGTGGATGGGGGGGCTGTGAGTGGGGAGCCAGGGGCCAACGATATTTTAGAGGCTACCCTGTCGGAACTGTTGCGATCGCTGAAAACGGACCGGGCGATCGCCTTCTTGGATACCAGCTACAGCTATCCGGGGAAAAACCTCCAAGGAAATCTGCGAATTCGGTCCCAACAAGGTGTCCCCACTGGCAATCCCAGCGAGGCTGAAGTCGCCTTTCTGGAAACCCTTAGCCCAAAACCGACCTTGCTGCTTCCGCGATCGGCCTCTTCCTTTAAAGGCGTTGTTCTGGCGGCCTCTGGTGCCAATCAATTAGCTACAGAAGCGCGATGGGATGGATTTAGCGCCGGAGTCTTTACTTATGCGATAACTCAGCAACTGTGGTTAGCAACCCAGGCCAACACTCTGCAATCCAGCCTCCACCGCGCATCCTGCGCCGTCCAGCAAATAGCAGGCTTTCCCCTGCAACAACCCCAACTGTTAAAAACCTTAGAAGCACCATTGGAAGACGAAGGGAACAACATTCCCGATCAAACCTTACCGGGGTTTGTCTTTAATCAGCCTAGCGCCGAGGGTGCAGTTATAGCAATTGAAGATAGTGGACAAACGGCTGTGTTGTGGTTGGGAGGACTTCCGGCACAGGCGATCGAATCATTAGAAGTCAATTCTATTTTAACCCCGGTTTCCTCAGAAGGGGCCGACCCGCCATCGTACCAACTACAAGTGCGATCGCGAGAGGGATTAACCGTTAAAGCCCAAGTGGTGGAAGTGGGAAAATCTAATCCCCAGTCCTCCAACTCACCCCGTCTTCAAGTGGGTCAAGTCGTCCAAGAAACGGTCCGGACTATTCCGCGCAACATCAATTTGACTGTTGCTTTAGATGTGGGGTTGCAACGGATTGAACGGGTGGATGCCACCAGTGCTTTCGCGGGAATTCCCCGGGTGACTACCGTCATTGCCGGAGAACAACCGGCAGACTATTTATTTGGTCGAGCTCAAGAGGCGATGTTGGCCCAACTACCCAGTTCAGCCTTACCCATGATTCCCCCAGGTAGTTATGCCCTCTTTTCCCTCGGGAAAAATCTTCTGCTGAATACCATGGGAGAACAAGGAGAAGCCATTAAATCCTCGGCCCAACGCTTAGTCCCGGAACTCCAGACCTTACTTGCCAATAAGTTACTACGCTTGAGTGCGAATGAAGGGTCCTCCCGTTTGGGAGTGCGAGTTAACCTGGAAACTGTGGGACCAGAAGCCAAGGCAGTCGTGCAAAGTGAAACCCGTCGAGCCCCCTGGCAAGCCCCCGAAGTATCTGCCGTCCCTCGCGCGCGCACGGGTAATAGCCCCCTAGGTGTTCCCCTGGGTAGCCGGATTCGGTATCGGGCATTTAATTATAGCGATCGCCCGGTTTACTGTCTGTTGTTTTCCTTAGATAACAGTGGCAATGCAGTAGTGCTCTATCCTTCCGATGACCCTACCACCTCTAATAACGGCCAAACTCAGCCCACTGTAGAACAAAACCTACTGCTTCCAGGAGAAACCCTGACCATTCCTAACGGGTCCGGTACTGGATCCTGGGTCGTCCATGGGCAAGCAGGATTAACAGAAACTCAGGTCATTTTTTCCTCCAGTCCCTTTACAAAAACCTTTTCAGCCTTATCCGGTTCCCTGCGTCCCCAGGGAGATGCCCAACCCCTGATTCCGGTGACCAATCCTCTGGCGATCGCCCAAGCTATCTTACAGGACCTCCACGCCGCCAGCGTTGTCAGCCTTGCTAATCCAGGCCCATCCCCCGATCGCTGGGCGCTTCATGTGGATCACTGGGCCACTCTGAGCTTTATCTACCGTGCCATTTAGGGGTGCTTGATTCCTCCTAGTTCCCTTTCCTTCAAGGAGAGAACCCCGCCAGTCTTCTCCCCTGTGGCTTGGCGCGGAGACTGGGGAGAGTTTTTTTCGGGAAATTAGGCTAAATTCTGTCCCTCTCTTTTCAGTTGTTCTCGTTCGATCGCCTCAAATAATGCTTTAAAATTTCCCTCTCCAAATCCTACTGCCTCCCGGCGACGCTCAATGACTTCAAAAAAGAAAGTTGGTTGTTCAAAAATGGGTTGAGTAAAGGTTTGTAGTAAGAGAGAATCGGGGCTTTCCGGATGCCAATCTACTAAAATTTTTTGTTGTTGTATTTCCTGCCACTCTGCCGAATCTTCATCAAAGCCCAGACGTTGGCGCAGTCCTAAATAATAGGTGGATGGCACGTCAATAAACGACACCCCATTTTCACACAACTGGGCAACTGTTCCTAAAATATTATTCGTCCGCAGAGCAATATGCTGAATTCCGGGACCCTGATTCAGTTCTAAAAATTCTTGAATTTGAGAGGTTTCTGAAGTAGGCTCATTAATAGGAAACTGGATTTGACTATCGGGAGCAATCATGACTTGAGATTGTAATCCAGACCGCTCAGTGTGAATCTCAAAAGTTTGTTTTCTTTGAAATCCCAGAACTTTTTCATACCAGAATAGGGCCGATTCTAGGTCTCCTTTTTCGACATTTAAAACGAAATGATCAACCTCGATATAGAGACTGTTAGAGGGAGAGTTAGAGGGGGGAGAATTTATCTTTTCATAGCCCATTGTGTTGTTAATGTTATCCTCAATCCCGAAGGGATAAATTTCATCGGGAATTTTACGGTTATCCCCTGGGTGACAGGAATGATGACGTTGAATTAAGGTATGACTTAGTTCTCCCCATCCGGCAATTTTTGCCCATTTTAAGGGGTGGTGAGACTGTTGTTGTTGCATGGGTTGTAAGACTTTCGCACCAGCCGTCACCGCTTGACGCAAGCAGGATTCTAAATCCTGAACGGCAAAGGCAATATCAGCGACTCCCGGAGGATGGCGATCAAGATATTCTGCTACAGGACTAGCAACCGATAGGGGTGAAGAGATGGCAAACCGGACTAAACCACTTTGAATTAGTTCGGTACGAGTGTAGCTGTGGGTGAAACTGGCGATCGCCTCAAATCCCAGACAATCTACGAACCACTCCCGTTGTGCCGTAGCATCTTCAACGTAAAAGTAAATGTGATCAATTTCCATGAACCCGATATCACTGCCCTCAAGGACTCCACTACCCCTTAATTTTACTCGGTCCCTCAAAAAATGACGGCTTAAGAAGTCCGGGAAACGAGGGAAACTTGATAAGATTTTCCTGTTTTTTTGAGTTTAAATACTTGGGTAGAATCCAAAAATTTGGTAAATTTACCCTGGATTTGTAAGGTTTTCATAAGTTGAGTAATCGGAACACCGTACTGGGTGTTGAATTCACTGGCAAAACTGCTTAAAGGAATTGAATTTTCCGGTGATTTTTCAGTTAATCGGACCAGTAACTCTATCAAATACTTTTCTAAGTCGGCCGGGGTATTCATCTCAGAAGAAGAGGCAGATATCGTTCCCGAGGTAAGGGTGAAGGAGTTAGGGGTATGGCTGTGTTTCCCCCCGATGATGATGACTTCACCCGTTTGGGGAGATTGAGTGAGGGTAAGTCTTGAACTAGATTGTAAGAATTTACTAAAATTTGCCCCGAGTCCTAACTTTTTAATGAGCCAATTCGGGTTTTGACCGTAAAGTTCTTTAAATTCTGAACCTAACATTCCCGTTGAAATAGTCGTCCCTGGAGATTTCTTTTGCATCGAGGCGACTGCGCGTTCTAATGCCTGTTCTAATTCTTCTTTACCATTAAAACTGGTGGGGAGTGAACCGGAGGGAACCGCAGCTTGGTTTAAACCGATTGGGGTAGATTCAACAAGGGGACTTGATGTTAAGCCACTGCAATCAAACAGATTAATGTAAAGTTCTGAATCTCCCGGCACTTGATGTACCACAAAATCATCCGGGCGATCGCAAAAAATATCCCGCGCTTTTTTCCCGGGTTCCCATGCGATCGCCACTTGACTTAGGGGAATTTTATAATTTTCTTGAAACACAGAACAAATTCGTGAAAATTTAATCCACTGTTTCCCCCTATTTTTTTGTTCAGTTTTAATAATAGTTTTTAAATAATCTACGCATTGATTCAATGAAACAGTTGGGTTAATTTGCTCCAGTTCATAGGTCTGTACTTTCCCAGTTTGCGTATTCAAGACCGTTAACTTTTCCCCCTGCTTACGAACTAAATACACTGTTAATCCGTGAGTTTGAAGCGTCGTACATAAATGAGTCATGACCCCATCAGACGAACAAACCAAGACCTCCCGGGCATTAGGATAATGAACAAAAATAGAGGAACCAACGGTTGCCATTTTTACATCAGCGCTATCTTTTCCCGGAGGAACATGGATGAGTTCATAATGGCGGTTATGGAGTTGAATATCTTTTTTCCCCATCCTTTGCCAATTTGCAAAAGCCATTTTAATCTGTAATTTATATTGACAAATTTCTTTTAAAAAATTTTCGGTTTCTTCATCCAAAGATAAATTTTCCGCATCTAAAAGTAAAATAGCGATTCCGCCCACGGTCCAGCTTTTGGCGGTATTAAATTGGGCAGCCATTCCCAGGGAAATAGTTTCCGGTAAATTGAAGCCTAACCGCACGGCAAATTGTTCCCAACTTTGACTTTTTAGGTCCGATTGAACCGTTAGCCTCTTTGAGGGGAGGGACGAATCTGTACAAACAATTTCGGCGGGAAGTTTAAGTAAGGCCCTAAAATTTTGGATTAATTCTAAAAATTCAGTAGAAACAAAAAATGGGGGTTTCATCAACGCTTCTAAAAGTTTAATGACTTTCCCGATTAACGAACTGGTATCTGTGGCTTGACGTAGTTCAGTCGCTAATTTTTCAGTTAATTTTCCTTGAAACTCTCCCTGATGCCAGGATTGATTCCTAAATTTTTCATTCAGCCATTCTGGATGGCGCTGATAGACTATCAATAGGGTTTGGTAAATCGAATGACTTAATGGCGCGATCGCCTCTAATACCTGATTGGCACTCAAACTCGGCTCGTCTGGCATAGCAACTCCCGTAGAAAGTGACAGTATTCCATCATAATAAAAGACGATAGCTCGATTGATGGATAAACATGGCAAGAGATTTGCGGGAATTCCTGAACCTCCTAGAAAATAGAGGACAACTACGGCGGATTAGCACCTGTGTTGACCCGGATTTAGAGATAGCTGAGATTTCCAACCGGATGCTACAAGCCGGAGGACCAGCACTCCTGTTCGAGAATGTAAAAGGATCGGCGCATCCGGTGGCAATCAACCTCTTAGGGACGGAGGAACGGGTGTGTTGGGCAATGAACATGGACAAACCTCTAGAATTAGAGGAACTGGGTAGGAAACTGGCCCTGCTACAACAGCCTAAACCCCCGAAGAAAATTGCTCAGGCGGTAGAGTTTGGAAAACTGCTCTTTGACGTGCTCAAGGCAAAACCTGGACGGAACTTTTTCCCGGCCTGTCAGCAAGTGGTCATTCAAGGGGATGATTTAGACTTAAGCCAGTTACCCTTAATTCGTCCCTATTGCGGAGATGCCGGTAAAATCATCACCTTGGGATTAGTAATTACTAAAGATTGTGAGACGGGAGTTCCTAATGTCGGAGTTTATCGCTTACAATTGCAATCTCACAATACAATGACTGTGCATTGGCTCTCTGTCCGTGGTGGGGCCAGACACTTGCGAAAAGCCGCTGAACAGGGTAAAAAATTAGAAATTGCGATCGCCCTCGGAGTTGATCCCCTAATCATCATGGCTGCTGCCACCCCCATTCCCGTCGATCTGTCAGAATGGCTATTTGCCGGACTGTATGGCGGTTCTGGCGTCGCCCTAGCCAAATGTAAAACCGTGGATTTAGAAGTCCCGGCAGACTCAGAATTTGTTTTAGAGGGAACCATTACCCCCGGAGAAGTCCTCCCAGACGGACCCTTCGGCGACCACATGGGATATTATGGGGGAGTGGAAGATTCGCCCTTGGTTCGCTTCCAGTGCATGACGCATCGCCAAAATCCTGTTTATCTCACAACCTTTAGCGGACGTCCCCCGAAAGAAGAAGCGATGATGGCGATCGCCCTCAATCGCATTTATACCCCAATTTTGCGCCAACAAGTCTCAGAAATTGTAGACTTTTTCCTACCAATGGAAGCCCTTAGTTACAAAGCGGCTATTATTTCCATTGATAAATCTTATCCCGGTCAAGCACGACGTGCCGCCTTAGCCTTTTGGAGTGCTTTACCCCAATTTACTTACACTAAATTCGTAATTGTGGTGGATAAAGATATTAATATTCGCGACCCTAGGCAGGTGGTATGGGCCATTTCTTCCAAAGTTGACCCGGTACGTGATGTGTTTATTTTGCCCCATACTCCCTTTGATAGTTTGGATTTTGCCAGTGAAAAAATTGGATTAGGGGGACGCATGGGCATTGATGCCACCACCAAGATTCCTCCAGAAACCGAACATGAATGGGGAGAACCTTTACTGTCGGATCCCGATGTGGCAGCAAGGGTCGATCGCCGCTGGGCTGAGTATGGTTTAGCTGACTTAAAATTGGCAGAAGTCAATCCCAACTTATTTGGGTATGAAATTAACTAATCCGGTTAAATTAACGGAAAATTTAGTCATAATTTCCGGATGAAATAAAGGATAGATTGGAGTGCGATTGCCACCTTCGCACTCCTTGTCCTGGAGTCACCGGAGGATCACTACCCTCACCTTAAAGGGCAGAAGCTCACAGAAAAAATCCCGCCTTGGCGGGCTAATTGAATAGTAAAGATATTTGAAAGCTGGATTTAGTATTAAACTGCTTAAGTGTTCTCTTCAAACACGCCAACTAGAAAGAGCCAGAAAATTTACCTGACCCCTACCTCCTATGTAATCACTTTAACTTGGCACTTCCGGCTAAATCGGATATCATCATTCTAAGAAAGAAAATAAAATGGGCTGTTCGTATCACTTGGGTGAGAAAATGGCAGGGAGTCAAGAATAATAAATTAAAGCTAAGGTTAATTTCTATGCCGTTTCAGTGAAGGGAGTCTCTCCAAAAGCTGGGTGATCCAGGGTTTAAAAATCACTAAAGTTCAGCCAACTGCATAAGTGTGAAGACAACAAGGCCCAAACAGCATCTATCCCAAAATCATGAATGATTCTAAGTCAATCTTCAATCTAAATATAGACTCCTACCTGGAGATAGACCCGCTTTCCGGTGAGTTTTCCCCGACGGCAAACCAGCAATCAGGTTCGGATGGGGATGCACTCTGGCAAAGCCTTGCTGGTAATTTACCAGCGTCCTCTGAAGGGGAAAAAATTAGACTTTGGAAGGAAAATTTAGAGTGTCTCAGCCGTTTAGGACAGGGGACAAAACTGTTAATCGCGGCGATTGAACCCGAAAATTTTACAGTCTGTTATGGGAACCCTGCGTTGTGCCAACTCGCTGGAATTCAGCCCAGTCAGGATCAAAAAAGCCGGGATGATCGCCAAGTATTGTTGCACCAATTGCTTCGAGATCGCCTCAATGAAAACGATCGCCAGGACTTGGAACAGTTATATCGGCGTCAGGTGCTGTTGCGAATTCTGCGCGATCGCTATGAACTCGACTTCCAAAATCAATTGGGATGGGAGGAACCGGCGATCGTCAGCTTTAATAGCCCAAACTACCCAGAACCCAGGGTGATCGAGTTTTGGGTGAATGTAGAAGGACTCCGAATTATTCCCATCAATCCACATCAAGATGAGTTTGCAGATTTACGCCTAGAACCCCACTCAGGACCCGAAAGCCCAGAACGCCTCACGGACCTCTCCACCCTCGAAGGTTTAGAACAACGCTTATGCTGGGAGAATTACCGACTTGAGGGGTTACTTCTCCTAGAAGGGGTGGATGTAACAGTAAGGGAAACAATTCGGCAGATTTCCCGGTTACTGATTAGTACCCATTCGATTTTACGTCCTGATCGATTTCGGCAGATTAACCAGCACCTCAAATCCCTGTTTCAATGTGACAATAGCTTTATCCTGAGCACCGAACGAGATCCAGCCCGACTCTTTGTAGAAACCGAGTCGGGGAATTTAAGCGTAACCAGTTATGCGATCGACTCCTTACAAGGTTCCCACTTCATTCAAGCAGCCGAAGCCAATCGCGTCTGGAATGTAACCGACTTAAGTACAGATTGGACGGGTGAATGCGAAAAGCAACTGGTAGAGGCGGGAGTGCACTCCCTGTTACTGATTCCGCTTGTGGTTCAGGTGAGTGGGAATGATTCTCGATTTGCTCCGCGATCGCCTTGCCAATCCCAGCAAATGGTGGGATTAGTGGGTTTAACGAAGACTCATCCCCATCACTTCCATGCCATCGATATTCGCCGGGGAGAGGAACTGATTGCTCCATTTACGGTGGCATTACGCCAAATCGTCCAACAACGGTTGACCCGCTTTAGCAACATTCATCCTTCTGTAGAGTGGCGGTTTGTACAGGAATTGGAAAGGCGCAGTTGGGGTCTACCACCAGAGGCGATTGTTTTTAGCGAACTCTATCCCCTGTATGGGATATCGGATATTCGCGGGTCTTCGGATGAGCGCAACCGAGCAATTGAAGCGGATTTAATCGAACAGTTTCACCTGGGTTTAGGGGTAGTAGAAGCGGTTTGTGCTACAGAGGGACAGAGTTTTGTGGAACAACTGAAGTTGGATCTCCTAGACCGCATAGATGGGATTCAAAAAGGGGTGACAGTGGATGGAGAAGTCACGGCGATCGAGTATTTGAAAGACCATCTCGAAGGCTATTTTGACTATTTTTCCCACTGTTCCTCATTAGCGGCTCAGGCGGTGGAGATTTATCGAGCAGCTTGTGATAACGAACATGAGTGTGTTTATGTGGCGCGATCGCGTTATGACGAGACGGTGAATCAAATTAATGCCCGTCTACGAGACACTTGGGAGCTTTGGCAGGTGAGGATGCAAAAAATCATTCCCCACTATTGTGACGTGGAATGTAGCGATGGCATTGATCATATGATTTATGCAGGGGCTGCGATTAATTCATCGTTTTCTCGCTTTCATTTGCATAGTCTCCGGTATGAGCAGCTTCGAGCAATCTGTGACTGTGCGCGGGTGGCGCTGAGAATTCAAGAGGATTACCAAACAACCCTGGAAGTAACGCATCTGGTTTTAGTCCAAGATTGCACCGTGGATATTTTCCATGATGAAAAGACAGAAAGACTTTTTGACGTGCGGGGAACGCGGGATACCCGGTATGAAATTGTCAAAAAACGAATTGACAAGGGAATAGAAGCGCAAACCGGCGATCGGATTACCCAACCCGGGATGTTAACCGTGGTTTACGCGACCAGTAAGGAATGGGAAGAATACGAACAGTATTTGCGCTATTTGGCTCGCGAAGGTTGGGTAGGTGGAACTATTGAGTTTGGCAATGTTGAACCCCAACCCGGAGTCTCGGGCCTTAAATTTGCCCGAGTGCGCGTTCTACCCGCACTGAGTTCATTACCGGATTTAGCTTTGAATGGAACTCAACCCTCCGGTGAGTAAGGGGTGGTGATCGCCGTTCAATTAGGGCCGGCAAGATAGATCGAGCCTGGGGCGATCGCACTGTAAGTTGCTCCAGATTGAATTGACCAGGAGTGCGAGCAATTTCCTGAATTAACCTTAAGCAACTTCCCTCCTCGTTCCCAGGATTTGTCTGCCCCTGCTCCCATTGGAGGCTCGGTCTCCTTACCTCTTCCGGGCAGAGTCTAGAAATCCACAAAAGATGCAGATTAAATATGCAATAGCTTACCCCCAACCTTCTGAAATTTCTACAAGACCGCACTGAGGCACAATATCAGTGAAGGAGTAGAGAGTAAGGGCTTAGGACCCCTGGGGTTGTTTCTCTCCACAGTCTCAGGGGGTCACTCATCAAAAAAGAAGGGGGTAAACGCTCGGGCCACTCTCAGCCCTAAATGATGGGCAAGTTTACTCGATTTTCCAACCTTCCTCGGGTAACAGACGACAACCTTTCAATCCTAAAGCGGGATTTTGACGATAGTCTTGTTCTGGAACCCAAACATTCACCGTTAGATCAGCTCCTACCGAGTAGATGTATTCTGCATTGGGGTCGTAGTTCATGCTGACTTTTAGGTTAGAGAAATCATCCTCGCAGATTTCAAAGCCGAAACGAACTACAATCTGGGCTACTAAGCATTCAGGCGTATCGTGGTATTCTCCAGCCGCCTCTCGTTCTTGGCAAAACTTACCTAGAAAGGGTTTGAGAAGGCGTCGAACTTTCTCCGGTGCTCCATTTCTACTGGCATAGATAATGGCCGGATTTCCTTCTACAACGATTTGACAGGGTATAGACATGGGTGTGATTCCTACTCCTTCGGCAACGGTGCCAATATTTGCGGTACCGTTATCAACATAATATTTTGGCCTAAAGCCAACCCGTGTCGTTCATTTAAACCCATGAAATTTTTACAGGGTCCTGAAAGACGAGCGTCGATACAGAGGTTGTAACCTCGATCTATCTTAGTGATTGGAGGAGAATTTGGAGTGAATGCAGCAGAACAGGTTAAAAATTTTGAACTCGCCAGCAAGATTGCGGCAGCCGTTAATCTTTTTAAGTTACAGTTTCCTGACGTTCGGGCGGATCTCAAGCCTTGGATGAATGACCCGAATACCCAGGAACTGGTGGATCCCGATTCAATTGATATCGGATTTCACTTTCCCGGTTGGAGTCGCTCATTACACAGCCGAAGTGTTTTAGTTCAAATTCGGTTTCATGAGGACCCTTTGGATGGCGATCGCCGCGCGATCGGAGTTGAAGCGGCAGGTTATGACCATCAAGGGCAACAGTGGCGATTTTCAACGGTGGAAAACTGGCGCTTTGTAGGGACCAGTGAGCCTGTTTCGCAGGTGAGGGAGAAGTTGAAAACCTTTTGTCAGCAGACTTTTGAGTTATTTAATGGGTAAGGTGGGGAGATTGAAAGAGTTTGTAGTAACCACTTTAGGCGTTTCATCTTTGATCCTTAATCCCCCCCAGTGTCCCCATCCTCCCATTAGAGAGAAATAGTCTCTTCTTCCTCCACTTCCAGTTCGCGATCGCGTCCATTGTAGTGGCGATCGCCATAATCCAAAGCGTTGTTTTGTCCTTGAACGCCGTTAGCAATAATCCCGAGTACCGTGGTGTTACTGGTTTGCAGTTCGGCGATCGCTTGCTGGATAGCTGGTTTTTCAGTGTGACCCATGCTGACGACTAAGCCAATCCCATCGGTATAAGCGGCCAAAACACGCCCATCCACAACCCCGAGTAGGGGTGGGGTATCATAAATCACTAGGTCAAATAACGAGTGCCATTGCTGCATCAGGTTGTGCATTTTTTCAGAGGACAGCAACCGGATGGGGTCTGGAGGAGTGGCACCAGCGGTAAGGACAAAGAGATTGGGTTCCACAGGCGATCGCTGAATCGCCTCATTCATATCCATTTCCGTAGCAATCAGATGGGTTAATCCTTGACGGTTGGATAGTCCCAATCGTTTGTGGACTTGGGGCCACCGCAAGTCTGCATCGACCAATAGCACCCGCTGTCCCATTGATGCGGCAGCTTCAGCGAGATTCACGGCCACCGTTGATTTACCTTCTGCGGGAATAGCCGAGGCGATCGCCACGGATCGCAGGGGTTTACCAGGAGTCAGGAAGCGGATATTAGCATTGAGCGATCGGAATGCTTCTAAAAAGCCAAAATCTCTGGCATAGTCCAAGGCAGCGCCCCCGCGAGCATCGGCAGATGCGAGGACAACCGAGCGATCGCTCGCCGGAATCAACCCTAAAATCGGCAAGCGCGTAGCATTTTTTAAGTCTTCCGGTGAATGGAATACATTATCCAATCGTTCTGCCAATAATGCAGCCCCAAATCCTAACATTAAGCCCAACATTGCCCCTAACACCAAGTTCCGGGGCAGACTTGGAGAAACAGGAATCAACTCCCCATCTTCATTGCGCGGCATAGTCGGTTGAGAAATCACTTCCCAGGGTACTTCTCTTTCCGCCGCATCCACCCGCAACCCTTCTCTCCGGGCTAACAAGTCGTTGAGGGTCGAGCTAGCAATCTGGAGTTCCCGCTGCAAATCCGTGTACTGGCGCAAAATAACCGGAAATTGTTCTCGGTATTCGCTTAACATTTTCGCGGCTTCCCCGAGCACTTGATTTCGCACTTGCAGGACTTGAATTTGGCTAGCCGCTTTTACCATTTCTTCAATCAAGCCTGTGCGAATTGTGTTTTGGAATGGAGCTTGGGGGTTGCCCACCACTCCACCGGGTAACTGGCCTCCTAACACTTCTGAGGCTTCTTGTCCTAACAGGAACTCTACTGTTTTTCGCTCTTCTAGGAGCACTTGAACTTGGGGCGAGTTCGGTGTAAACCGGTTTGATTCCGAGGCAATTTTATTTTCGAGTTCTTTGAGTCGATTGAGTCGCGCTTGATAGGTGGGAGCCTCACTTAAAACTGAAGCGGCGATCGCCGTATTGGGTTCAAGTCCAATTTGTCGGCGAAGGGTTTCATACAACTGTTGCTGTTGAACCAGTTGAGCTTGCGCATCTAAAAGTTGGTCATCAAGTTTAGTCAGTTGTTGAGCTAGCTGTTCCCCTTGTAACTCGGGTTCAATAATATTGTACTGCTGCCGAAATTTCTGGAGTTGTTCTTGCAGGGTATCCACCCGCTGCCGTAGCTGCGGGAGTTGGTCTTCAATAAATTGAATCCCTTGACTAATGCTGCTTTTGCGGTCTTCTAAACTGTATCGGAGGTAAGAATTTTGCAGGGTTTCCAAGACAAATTGAATTTTCTCGGGTTCCGCGTCTCGATACCTAATTTCAAGAATTTTAGTATTTTTATTGAAGCGATCGAGGGAAAGGGGCGGTTTCTTGCCGCCAATCAGGGAGTTATACTCCAGTTCTGGATAACGGGCTTGAATCTGCTGAACAATGGGGTCGATCAGTTTGGGACTTTGTAGCACCGCGAGTTGGCTATCATAATCCAACCCTGAACCTTCCCCTTGGAGAAACTGCGCCCCCAGACCCCCTGCCATTGAAGAGATCCGAGAAAAATTGTCATCCTGACTCGTAACTGGCTCGACTAAAATTTGAAACTTGCCTTCATACTCCGGTGTTTGGTTGGAGGTCCAGACGGCAACGCCGGCCGTGACGAGAGTCGCAACGCCCAGAATAACAAAAGCTCGACGCCGAATTACGGCAAATAACTGACCGAGGTCCAATTCCTCTTCATCTGGATCTTGAAATTCAGCCATATAAGGCATCGGCACTAGCTGTGACGGGTTGCCCGGTTGGTGAAGAGTTAACGGATGAGGATTGGGTGCGCTCTCCATTTCAATCTCTGGTGATGGTGTATTCCTTCGTATCGTAGCAGTCCCGCTGGAGGATTGGGGCATTCTAGGAGGAGTTATTCGAGGACCAGATTAAGCTAGTCCTCCACCCTTCCCTGGAGTTTTTCTAAAACAGAATATTAAAAAATCTCAAGATTCCAAATGCCGAGAAGACGGAATTGGTTACTTGCCCGATCGGGCTGACTCTATCTCCGAATCTTGCTAAACGGGTACGTCCTACCACAATTACATCATTGTTTCGCAGAATCGGATTAGTCCCTTCATCTAGTCCCTGAGCAAAATCAATGGGAATCGTTTGTCGAGAGACGGTCCCGTTGGGGTTCAAACGAATCAGTTCCACCTCATCTTTTTCCGCCCGGGTATTATTAAATCCTCCCGCTACCAGAATCGCCTGGTTTAAGGAAGCATTGGGGGGTAATTCCACCATGCCTGGTTCCTGGATTTCCCCCACAATATTGACTTGAATCCGATTCGGAGAGAAACTCGCTGTCGCTAATCTTGGCGCTTCTGCTAAATCGATATTGGTCGCGGTTTGTACTACAATCGTATCCCCCTGTTGCAGAAGAACATCTTCGTTGAGATTGCCATTCTCTAGAAGCTCCCATAGATTAACATCGATAATTTGTTGAGTACCATTTTTGCGCTGCCGTAGCACTTGAACCTGACGAATATCCGCGGTTGGAGTAATACCTCCGGCAATTTTAATAGCCCGGGTTACGGTTGGTAGTCCCACAATTGCACCGCCGGTATTGGCCGTATTCAGATTTTGGGCCTCTCCGGTGGCACTGACATCTTCTCCAGATATAGTATAAGTTCCCGGACGGTTCACCTCTCCAACTATGGCGACATTCAGGGGTGTAGATGTATTCGCCGCAAAGTTAGCCGTGGCAATCCGAGCGCTTTCTATCGAATTGGGGTTGCTAGCCGTTGGCACTTCAATCGTATCCCCTTGTTGGAGGATGATATCTTGACTGAAATCCCCGCGATCGAGCATTTCCCACAGATTAACCACAATTGTTTGGGGGGCACCGGCTTTTGGGCGACGAAGTACCCGAATTTCCCGAATATCTGCCGAGAGGGTGACTCCGCCGGCAGTTTGCAGAGCACGGGTGACCGTGAGTTGCCCCCCCGCTTCATCCACTCTCGTCACGGTGTACGCTCCCGGGCGAGCCACTTCTCCCGAAACAGCTATATTTACTGGCTGAGTAGGACTCCCTGCAAAACTAGATTGGGCTAATAGGGCAGATTCTGCCGGGTCAAAGCCGGTGCCAGTGGGAACGTAAATTGTATCTCCTTGTTGGAGAATAATATCTTGGCTGAGATCTCCTTGCCTAAGCAAGGCCCAAAGGTTAATCGGGATGATGCGGGCCGGACCAGCCTGGGGTTGCCGCAGCACTTGAATTTCGCCAATTTGTGCGGACTGGGTAACTCCCCCAGCAGTTTGCAAGGCGCGGGACACTGTGAGCAGGCCACCGACCTCATCTACTTGAGTAACCGTGTAAGAACCCGGTCTTGTAACCTCACCCACCACAGCAATATTCACGGGTTGACTGGGATCCCCAGAAAAATTGGCTCGGGCTAACCGGGAGGATTCGGTGGGGCTAAACGCGTTGCCGGTTGGCACGTAAATCGTATCCCCTTGTTGGAGAATAATGTCTTGACTGATATCTCCATTCAGGAGCTGCCAGAGGTTGACCGCGAGTACCTGGGCCGGTCCTGAGTTGGGTTGCCGTCGCACTTGTATCTGTCCGACATCTGCTGATTGTGTCACTCCACCAGCGGTTTGCAAGGCTCGGGTTAGGGTGAGCAGTTCACCGGTTTCATTGACTCGGGATACAGTGTAGGACCCCGGTTTATTGATTTCCCCCACCACCGCGATATTGATTGGTTGAGATTGATCCCCTGCAATACTGGCCTCGGCTAGCTGACGGGCGTCGGTGGCGCTAATGTTAGCAGCAGGGGGAATAAAAATGGTGTCGCCATCGCGCAAGGTAACGTCTTGACTGAGATCTCCCAACTGAACTAAGGTAGTGAGGTCAATGGTGATCAGTTGATTTGGCCCCCCTCTGGTCCGACGCAGGAGCTGAATCTGACGAATATTTGCAGTAGGGGTAATGCCTCCAGCCCTTTCAATAGCTGTGGTAATTGTGGGCCGTTGAGTGATGGCTTCAGCCGTGGTGATGATATAAGAACCGGGTCTTCTGACTTCCCCAGAAATTCCAATTTGCACGGGACGACGCTCGACTAGGCCGATCGTCAGGAACTCCGGTCTTTGTAGGTAGGGGGCATAGAGGTTTCTGAGTCTATTGGCCGCTTGCTCTAAGGTTAGCCCTTCTACTGAAACTCTCCCGACTAAGGGGAGATTTAAGGTGCCATCGACTAAGACTTGGTGTTGACCATTTTCCCCACTGTATTCGGGGACGTTAAAAATATCGATTTGAATGCGATCGCCTGGTCCCAGGGTGTAAGCTTCTTGGAGGGCTGCTCCCTGGGCCAAAAGTAAGGGTTCTTTTGTTGTGGGTGCTAAGGATGGCTGTGCTACCGTGGGAACTGCTGTGGTCAGAGCGATTAACACAGAGACTGTCAAACCAGCGAGCGACTGGGCGATCGGTTGGCTTAAAAGATTCCGACTAGATAAGGGGTGGCAATTAGATAGGGGACAAGAGGACTCTACAGTGACCATATTTTAAAAATTGAGTTGCCGCTTAATAATTTATTTAATGAAATCGGAATCCATGAGTAAGCAGGGGTAGACTAACCCACTGCTTTTTACTTTGCCACGGCACCCTGAGAATGGAGTGGGTAACTTTAATGGACGGGAGGTAAAGTGACCCTGACCCGCTGTAAAAGTGGTCAGGATATTTTATCCCATCCATGAAGACTGGTTGAACTAATTTATACGATTTCATCCCATTCTACCTTGAAAAATTTTTCTATCCTGGAGCTTTGACATCAAAAAAGTTGGAGTGTGGCTGTTAAGGTAGGGTAACGCTATCACTTCCAGCACCTCTTCCATCTAGGGACAGACCCGAAAACACAGTGGCTTCATTTTTAGCAGCGCCAGTCAGTTTAGAAGAACCCATGCCCTTCGGTTCTTCTACTAAATTGGAGAGTGATGTTAACCGAGGAGAGCGAAACCCCACTGAGGAAGGCTGATACTCAGGGACCAGCCGTTGCAATTCTGCTCGAATTGCAACGACATCATCGGTTCGAGTTTTCTGCACGAGAGCCTCTAACAGGGGCTGTAAAAATTCCCAGTGGATTTTAGCTTCTTGGGCGCAGAATATTTTAGGATGCTGAGTAGGTCTAGCTTTAGCACTATCAACCAACAATTCTTCATGAAGTTTTTCTCCCGGTCTTAACCCGGTAATTTTAATGTCAATATCCTTTCCTGGCACTAACCCACTAAGCTGAATCATCTGGATTGCCAGATCGTAAATTCGCACAGGTTCACCCATGTCTAATAAGAAGATTTCCCCTCTTTTTCCCATCGCTCCTGCTTGAATGACCAAACGGGCTGCTTCGGGTATGGACATAAAATAACGCGTCATTTCAGGATGAGTGACCGTGATGGGTTGACCCTCGGAAATTTGCTTACGGAATCGGGGTACAACCGAACCACTACTATCAAGGACATTTCCAAATCTAACAATGGTGAAGCGTGTGGAAATACTGGATCGCTCGGCTAAAGCTTGCACGATTAGTTCCGCCACCCGTTTACTCGCTCCCATAATATTAGTGGGACGAACGGCTTTATCCGTGGAAATCAAAACAAAATTAGAAACCCCACAGTCGATCGCACAGCGAACAGTGGTCCAAGTTCCCATAACGTTATTGATAATTCCTGGACAAGGATTGGATTCTACTAGGGGAACGTGCTTATACGCTGCGGCATGATAAATAGTATCAACCTGATATTTTGTCAGAATCCCAGCGAGCCGATTTTCATCGGTCACTGAACCCAAACAAGCGATCCGCTTGAGAGGGGGATAGGTTTCTGCTAATTCCATATCGATGCTATATAGGGCAAATTCGCCTAACTCATACAGCACCAAACATTTAGGCTGTTGTTGAGCGATTTGACGGCATAACTCGGACCCAATCGACCCTCCAGCCCCAGTGACTAGAACAGTTTTTCCGGTGATATTGAGCCGTAACAATTCCGGATCGGGGATCACTTCTTCACGACCCAGTAGGTCAGCAATATCGATATTTCTAATTTCACTAATCGACACTTGACCGGATAAAATTTCTCCAATACAAGGGACGGTTTTTACCGGCAGGGACAAAAACTGTAAGCCCTCTAAAATTTGCCGTTTTCTGATGCGATCAACCGAAGGCATCGCTAATAAAATGGTATCAAAAGGCTTCTGGAGTTGGAGTCTCGGTAAGGTGGTGGGTGAGTAAACCGGGAGTCCTTGAATATTTTGGTTTTCTAGAGAGCGATCGTCATCGACAAAAGCAACGGGTTGGTAACTGGGGTGATGGGCGAGGGATTGAGCCAGTTGCGACCCGGCAGATCCAGCACCGTAAATCACAATCCGTTCCGGGGTTTGATTTTGGCGAGGTAGACCGATGAGCTTATTCACCACCCACCGCAGGGAAAGACGCACCCCCACGACCAGCAACAGGGTGAGCAGGGCATCGTTTAGCAGTACCGAGCGGGGTAACTGTAGGAACTCAAAGAAGTAGGCCAGTAGAACAAAGGCCCCAGAGCTAAACAGTACAGCTTTTGTCGCGGTTAATAAAAATTCCAAGCCTGCATACCGCAGCACAGGGCGGTACATTCCCGTTGCCAGGAAGACCAAGGGCTTGATCAGAATCAGGAGCAGAATCAGCCACAGATAGGGCCAGGTTTGTTGAACTGGGAACAGATCGCTGAACCGGAGTCCAAAAGCCCCATAAATGGCGACCAGAAAGACTGATGTATCCATACTCAACAGAATCAGACGTTTCTGGGGCCTTGAGAGGGAAGTAGCGGCGATCTGAAAGGCAGTCGCTAATTTGTTTATCAGCCAGTGTTGGGTCATGGGAACAGTATAAATTCCATAACGCTCGTTATGCTTGGACTGGGATCCGTAGGATTTGAGAGCAACTTTCATAGAGATCTATGAATTTCCCGGATTGCTAAGAGTTCCCTCAATCCCCGAACACAGGATCCAGACTCGGTGCTAGGGGGCGATTTGCAACAAATCTTTAAAAGCTCTGTTGATTATAGGGTATTCTTACTAGGTTAGGAACGTTTGCTCGGAAGCCTGTAGGATGGAGCCACCTGATCGGAATCTGCTCCTACGCGGGCTAATCCAAATCATTCTGCATACGGCATTAGGACTGAGGTATTCTCTCCTAAATTTAGGGGTTTATGCGTAAGTCTTGAGTTATAGCAGTCCTTGCGTGCCGTTGGGTCAGAGAACCCCGGTTTTAACCTGGGTAGGCCGAGTTCCAAGCTCGCTAGCTTTGTTACAAATCCTACAGGGATTGCTATAGGTAATAAATCCACTTTCTGCACATTTGCGATGCTTGCTCGGGGTCAGAAATTATTCCCAATCTTGGCGAGTATCACAGATGAAACTATCTGCGATCGCCTCCTCAAACTGATATGGACATTGTTCGGAAAACGTTCTCAAGGGTAAGTTTGTTTCTCGGAGTGCTAAATCAACTCCTGCTTCAAAGCCATCTTCTAAAGCGTCAACTATGCGAGACTTTAAGCTAGGATTGCGATACAAATGACGATTAATGGCCCGCCGTTGTTCTCTAATCGTCAAAAACCAACTGCGAGAACGGTTTTCTGGTTGGTATTCCCATTTGAGGAGATGCCCTAACAAGACAGTCAGGCGGCTGACTAATTCTCGGTATTCTTGTCTTCCCAAGGCTTGTAACTCTTCCTGTAAGTTTTGCCAATCTAATTCTGATACTTGTCTTTTTGCGAGTGCCTCTACTTGCCTCTGTGTCCAGCCATAAAAATCTTGTTCGTATTGTGAAACCATTTTCAGAATTTATGGGATTGATATTTAGCTTGAACGTTTAAGATATTTTACTATAGTCTTTTTTCTTCGTTTCCCGCCTCGGCGGGGGAATAACATAAGGGCGGAAGAGCCTACTTGCTAACCCATCACCCTTCCTCCGCTAAATATATGATCGATCTTGGGTGCGGGTTCCACTTGAGAAACGGGGTTTCTAGTCCGAATTGTCGCCAAGTCCCCCAGATTTTATAGAAACCTGGTTTCTGCCTCCTACACCCCGACTCAAATACACCTCTCCCCCAACCATCCCCACCACTACGAGGGCTAACCCTATCCCAGCACCCACTCCATCCCACCGAAAAATACTCAGGGCAATCAACAGAGTACAGGCGATATAGGTACTGGCAACTTGGGCGTGAGTCCAACCCGATTGTTGCAAGCGTTGATACAAATGACTCCGGTGGGCTTTAAAGATATTTTCCCGGCGGATGAGGCGGCGAACCAGGGTGTAGATGGCGTCAGCGCTGAGGGGTAGGCTGATGGTGAGAGCTGTCCAGGCGGCGATGGGGTTGTGGGCGTTGAGGAGGGATATGGCTACTGCGGCACCTAATACGGTACTGCCTACATCCCCCATGAAGATTTTGGCCGGGGACCAGTTCCACCACAGGAAGCCGAGGAGGGCCGCAACCAGGAGCCACCAGAGGGGTTGGTTCAAGTAGAGGGCGAGAAACCCCAGTTGGACGAGGGTGACTCCGGCAACCAAGCCGTCTAAACCGTCCATGAAGTTATAGAAGTTTATCAGGGCGGTGATGGCGATCAAGGTGAGGCTGGAGGCGATGAGTTGTCCCGGGAGTCCGAAGCTGGTTAGCCAAGGTTGCGGAAAAGGGCCAAAACAGAAGAGGGCGATACCGGCGGCCGTGAGTTGGACTAGGTAGCGGATACTGGAGGGGAGGTTGTGGCGATCGTCCAGGAAGCCGATGATGGCGAGGGGAGTGAGGATACTCCAAATTGGCAGTAATAAGGATAATACAAATTGTGGAGATGTTATCTGTAATAGATTGGCTGGTAATATTTTTGGGAAATAGCTTGACACAATTGGTGTGAGTATGGTGAAGCAGGCAAAGGCGATGATGAAGCCTAAGCCGCCTCCCCGTGGGGTGGGTTGGCTGTGGGAACTGCGATCGTTGGGAATGTCGAGGAGCTTTTGGCTGAATCGTTGTTTTAGCCAGCCCGTGGTGAGGAGGCTGAGGAGGAAGGTGGTAAGAGATAGAGTCAGGAGTGGCATGATGAACGTAGAGTTTGCTGGAGACCCTCATCTATCGTAAATGGTGGTTGCCAGTTTAGGGTATTACGGATTTTGCTGCTATCTACGATCAGGGAACCCAGGAGGCGATCAAGGGTTGGGGTGTTGAGGGGGAGCGATCACGTTCGCTTCCGAAGCTTGCGGGCCAAGGGAATTTGCTGACCAAGTTGAGATATATTGATCTATATGGAAAATCCTGATCGTATCTGTTGACCCAATTCAGCGAGCAAACTAATGCAGAAAAGTTTATAATTTTTTATTGCTCTTAGGGTTTATCAATTAGGCTATAATTGAGATAGTTTTTCTTTAGTCCAATGCACCCCTTTAAGAAGTACAATTGAATTTTTAATTTTAACTTTATTCTAATTCGCCATTTTACGGAGGCACCCACTTAATGACTACTCAGCAACCTATACTGATCACGGGTTCTCATCGTTCGGGAACCACTTGGATAGGAAAAATGCTATCTACTTCTCCATCAGTTGGTTACATACAAGAACCATTTAATTTAGAGCAGTCTCAGAAGTTTTGTGGTAGATGTGCAGCTCTAATTGATTATTGGTACACTTACGTTACTGATGAGAATGAAGCCAATTTTTATCTGCCCATTCTAAATACTTTAAATTTTAAATATAACTTATTGGAACAACTCAGAGCAAATACTACTTTTTTGGACTATGCCATCACCCTAAAAGAGTCTTTAGATTTTTTTAAATTTCGTATCAATAAAGCCGTCCCTTTAGTTAAAGATCCACTAGCTTTTTTTTCTACTGAATGGCTAGCTCATAGATTTAATATGAAAGTAGTTATTCTTATTCGACATCCAGCAGCTTTTGCAAGTAGTTTAAATAGACTTCACTGGACCTATGACTTTTCCCATTTTTTGAATCAACCCCTTTTAATAAGAGATTACCTTTATCCTTTCCATGATGAACTTATCAATTTTACCCGCGAAAACCATGACATTATAGAACAAGCAATTTTATTATGGAATATCATCTATTCAACGGTTATAAAATACCAGCAAAAACATTCAAACTGGATATTCTTGCGGTATGAAGATATAGCTAGGGAACCTTTACCGCATTTTTCTAATCTGTTTAATGAGTTAAATTTAGATTTTTCTAAATCAGTTTTATCTACTATTAAAAGTTATTCAGGCAACTCAAATCCCGTAGAAGTCCCTAAAAGTAGTGCTCGTTTCACTCAGCGTAACAGCAACGAAAATATATGGACTTGGAAGAACAGGTTAAGCGAATTCGATATTGAACGCATTAGAAATGGTGTTGCTAAAGTATCAAATGAATTTTATTCGGATGTTGATTGGTAAGACTTTATCATAATTCAATTTTTCCTATCAACTATATTTTTTTCGTTTAGGGGACAACGGGAATATAAGTTATAATAATTCATTGGTTTTGCAGAGTTAGTTTTAGACCTTCTTCTACTGTAAAAGGTGGTTTCCAGTTGAGGGTATTGCGGATGTAATTGCTGTTAACAACTAGAGAACCCAAGAATCGCTCGATGGCTGACACATTAATAGGGAGGGATCTCCCCAGCAGTTTCTCTCCTACATCTCCAAGATGGCCTGCAATTCTCAATAAACTGGGTGGAACTGGCAGCAGATTGCAGGGACAGTCTAAATAGTAAGCTATTTTGCGGATTAGGTCAGGGGTCGAAAGGTCTTCACCGTCACTTATGAGAAAAGTTTGGTTTTTGGCACTAGGGTGGGTGAGACAGGTGATAATGGCATTTACCAGATTTCCCACATAGACGAAGCTGCGACGATTGTTGACTTGCCCAAACGGCAAAACCCAACCCTTTTTGACCAACTTAATTAAGCGTTCCATGTTCCCAGGGTTTCCCTGTCCATAAACCAGAGTTGGGCGCAAAATTGTCCAACTCATTTCGCTTTGACTCGCAAGGCTGATTAACGCTTGTTCTGCTGTTAATTTGCTCCGTCCGTAGGGAGTATCTGGATGGCAAGGATAGCTTTCATCCAGAGGCTGGTTACTCAAGGTTGTCATTGCCCCAACAGAGCTGAGCAATACAAAATGCTTTACTCCAGCTTGCACTGATTGCTGAACAAGATTGGCAGTTCCCTCAGTATTTACTTTAAAAAATTCTGCTTCAGGGTTAGCTACGTTGTCTTCGAGGATATGAGCACGAGCAGCTAGATGGATTACTGAGTCTATCCCTTCAAGGCAATACTCCCAGTTAGTGTTGCCGTCAATATTGCCAACAGTGATGGCAGTGATAGGAGTCAAAACTTGGTACGAAGCTGATCGCACTGCTGCCGTCACACACCATGCTTTTTGGCTGAGTACAGGAATCAAGTGGTTTCCGATAAATCCCGTTGAACCTGTTATCAAAATATTTCTGTTTTTATTAGACAAATTTCCAGACATATTTATTAAAAAAATAAATAGCTGATTGGATAGTAACCAGTGTAAGTTTCCATGATTTATAAGCACCCCGTTCCCAATGATGATATATTAAAACTTTGGGATAAAATACGCTGCGGTATTTTTCTGCCATTCTTAAAGTAATATCTGCATCTTCTAAATACATAAATATATTTTCATCAAAAAAGCCAATTTCATCCAGATATTCCCGACGAAAAAGCATAAAACATCCTGATAAGTAGGGAACATCCATTATTGTGTCATAGCCAGTTTCTCGCATCTCGTACCAATTTAGATAATTTTTCAAACCAAAATACAAGGGCTTAGGTATAAATCTTCGAGCGAACAGCGCTAATATGGTGGGATAACGTTTACATAAATATTGAGTTTCACCACTGGGAAAACAAATTTTTGGCTGGATTAGCCCAATATCTTTATTACTATCTAAATAATTGATGAGTTCAACTATTACCTGATCATGAAAATATACATCTGGATTCAACACTAGATGATAATCAGCTTTTAGAATCCTTAAAATGGCTAAATTATGAGCTTTTCCAAAACCTACGTTTTTACCTTGATTATAAAAGTAATTTACCGTTTGAGATAAATCTTTTTTTTGTTGAAGTTGTCGATTAATCTCCTGGAAAAATTTTTCCAAGTCAGGGGTAGGAGAATTATCGACTACATACAAATCGACTTCTATGTTTGTATTAAAAAGGGATTCAACAGCTTGACCAAGTAGCTCAGGACTATTTTTATATAAAACTAGGGAAGCGCTTAACTTCATTTTTAGTTAATCCTTATATTATATAGCTATATTATTAATTTTAAAAATATCGAGGCTTATCGTAATGATTCATAGACCTGTAAAGTTTCTTGGGCACAGTTTTTCCAGCTAAAGTTAGCCGATCTCGCCAGACCCAGGCTTGATAAATCCTTGGCTAGTTGATCGTCGCTTAAGATGCGTTGCATGGCTTTTGATAAACCTTCAACATCGTCAGGTGCCACCAACAGGGCAGAATTTCCCGCCACCTCAGGCATTGAAGAAACATTAGTTGTAACCACAGGGGCACCGCACTGCATTGCTTCTAAAACTGGTAAGCCAAATCCTTCATAGAGAGACGGATAAACAAAGATGCTCGTTCCATTATAAAGTCCAATTAAATCTTGCTCTGGCACATAGCCTAAAAAACGCACCCTTTCTTCTAAATTCAAATTTTTAACTTTAGCAAAAATTTCATCGTACATCCAACCCTTTTTTCCAGCGATCACCAACGGTATATCGGGAAACTTATATGCTAATTTAGCGTAGGCTTCGATGAGTAGGGGGACGTTTTTGCGAGGCTCTAAGGCTCCAACATAGTAAATATATTTACCAACGGTTAGTTGATAGCGATTGCAAACTTCCTTAACTCGATTGCGAGCTATTACCCCATAATCACTGCTAGCAGCCAAAGGAATAGTAATAATTCGCTCGGGCTTAACTCTTAATATTCGCATGACATCTTGGCGAGTGCTTTCCGAAATAGCAATCAATCGTTCCGCCTGGTTAGCACTCCAACGCATCATTAAGGGAAAAATAAGTCGTTTGGAAAATTCGTGAAGTTCGGGAAATAATTCAAATGTCATATCGCAAAACGTGACCACTGACTGACACGACTTCACTATTGGCATTGTGTAGTGTGGTGAGTGCAAAATTTCAAGCGCCAGCTTTCTAGCCTGCAATGGCAACCCAGTCTGTTCCCAAAGGATCCGTAGTGATCGCGAAGAAAACGGGATACTGACGAAAGAAAAATTATTTTTTTCTATTCTCCAATCTTCCCTGAGCTTGCTATTAATAAAAATAAAATACTGATTTCGATCATCTATTTCTGCTAAAGCATTTACTAAATTGTAAATGTAATTTCCAGCACCCACTCGATTTGGGGGAATTGATGTTGCATCTATACCTATCCGCATAATTTTAAATAATAATTTAATAATATTTTCTCTAAATTTGAGTTAAATCGATAGCATTTGCTACAATTTCGGCAGTTCGATTCCAATCAAAATATTTTTTTACCTTTTCTACATAATTAGATTCAATCCTGCTCTTTTTTTGTGCAAGATACTTCATTTGATTGGCCCAAATATCAATATCAAAGTTGTTAAATACTGTAGCTCCAAATTCGTTAAACTGACTCAATGATGAATTTGCATTAATCAACACTGGAGTTCCCTGTGATAAAGCTTCAATCACTGGTATTCCAAACCCTTCCAATATTGAAGGAAAAACCATTCCTATAGCTCCTCTATATAAACCAGGAAGTTCTTGATTTTGAATTTTTCCTAAAATAATAATGTCATTACCATATTTGCTGTTAATAATATTTTTAAAAATAGCGGAACTCTGCCAAACCTCACCCCCAGTCAGCAACAATTTAGTATTTTCTTCGTCTTTTCCTAGGCCCTCCCGAAATCGTTCATAAGATTTTATTAAAAATGTAATATTTTTTTTGGGTTCAAATGTACCTACATGAATAAAATATTGATTAGGAATATTAATTCCATTAATTTTTTTCAAAGGCATTACTTTTTTTATTTTATATTGTTCTGACAAACCAGGGGGAGCAATAATGATCATTTCTTTGGGAATTTGAAAAGTATTAGCTATGTCCTCAGCAGTATAATCAGAAATAGTAAATATATGTTCTGCATTTTTCAAGATTTGTGGAATTGCTTGGAGCGCTATTCTACCTCTCCAGGTTAAATAAGAGGGGTTGTGCCAACCTCCCAGATCATGCACCGTCACTCCATACTTTCTGCTATAAAATTTTGCGGGTACATTAATATTCGGAAAAATAAAATAATCATCCTTACTGGCTGCTCTACCCGCCAAAATATTGTTCCATAAAGTATCTCTTAATAAGCCCTCAATAGAACGTTCTAGGCTGCTTTTACCTACTGTTCTAAAGGGACAAGTATGGGGGATTACCTGTAAAGGCTGAGCTAATTTCATTAAGCGATGGCACAGTTCCCAAGCATAAATAGCAGTTCCAGCAGAGGTATGTGCTAACCCACTTAAATCAAAATAGAAGCGTTTGTTCATCTTCCTAATATCTCAATATTTTTTATAATTAAATTCCGTATGGATCTGATCCATAATTACCACTGCCAAATCCATTACTCTTTTTATTAGTTGGATTTTTTGAGCTTCTAGTTTGAGTGGTTTCCTCAATTTTTATTAATTTTCCTACACTTACTTTTATTCCCGCACCCAATAAAACCATCAAAGAAAATCGCCGGCTAACTTTTATATTATTTAAGGATTTATTTAATAACATTTTTAAGAAAAATTATTATATTTTAATTTTTAATTGTCCATCAGGAGTACGATATATTTGTCCAGAAGTTAAGCCTATTTTATGCGCTTCAGAATCCCTCCTAGCTACAGGTAAATGGGCGATATCTAGTTGATGGACATTTTTGGCCTGGTTAACATTTTTAATACTGCTTGCAAAAATATGGCTAGCAATTAATTTACGGATATTACTAACATAGTCATACAATTCCACTTCTAAGCAATTTGGTAATATATTACTGGCAATTAAATTTGCATCATGTTGAGCGTTTGTGCTAACCAACTTAGTATTTGTAATTTTAACATTATTGATTGAAGTTCCCTCAGTTAAGCTGAGAGTCACCGGAGAAAATAGACGGGTTTTTACAGGATACCTAATTTCTATCGTGGAATTATGTATCCCTCCACTGATTTCCAAGCTAGAAGGTAGTGGATCCTTACCTGCCCGCTGGAGCGATTGTTCAGTAGGAACTAATAAAATTTTAATATCAGCTTGTTCTAAGGAAAAATTTACCTTAAGATATCCAAAACCTACGGTTAATTGGTTGCCAGCAGATCCTGGCCCCTCAAGCATCCCATGATGGATATATTGGTAAACATCATGTGCCTCTACTGCATAAACATAATTGCCTTTAAGCAAGTTTTGGTGAGGCCAAGCGCGCGGTGACATATAAGTATTAAACAAATGTACACAGGCAACTCGATTTAGATATAAACATGGTCTGTGATAGTCCCAAGCAATTAAAATACAGGTACCTAAAAAGCTAGTAAATATTTGAGAACCTGCATTCCCCGCTAGTAGTTGGATGTGGGGACTAGAAATACTAGAAGGTAAGCGGTCGGGATTAAGCCATCTTGTCAAAACCACTGGTAAATTAGCACTTATATTGATGTCAGTATAAGTATGGTGTTCGCCTCCGTAGTTCCACAGACCTACTGTGCCAATACCATTATTAGCTTTTATATTGCTACTTAAGTATATATGAAGTCCACTAATTCTATATAAATTAGCCCAAGGATGCTTTTGAGCGCGAGCTATTAAAATAGCAACTGTAGAAGGATTCGCTACATTAACTCCATAAATCGTCAAATCCCTCAAGCAAATTTGATTAGACCCGCTAAAATCAAATAGAATTCCTCCTGTAGAAGCATAAATATTCGTGATTTCTCTTCCATCTCCGTGAATGATTAAATTACTATGTTTATTTCTTTCATTATCTGTAGTAATATTTAATGTCTTAGCGACTAAGTATCGGCCATTGGGAAAATAAACTGCTTTACCAATCCCGTGAGATCCAGAATTTCCTGAATAATCTATAGCAGATTGAATGGCATCAGTATCATCGCTACCTTCTAATGTATAAGGGTTATAATCCCCTCTCGCTCCCCAATCTTGTACATTGACAACTCCCGTTTCCGGAATAATTTTCCAGGTACTATCATACCACCGGAAAATACTTCCAGTATGTTTGTTAATCCCTGTAAAATTTTTGCTTGGAATAAATGGTTCCCAGTTGGAGTTATTATAGCGGTAAATTTTATTATCTTTTTTATTTAAAATAAAATCGCTCGTAGTTATAAATGAAAAATTTTTCACCAAAGAAATTAAATTGTCGGCGTAAACTACATCTAATATATTAATTCCTCCAGTTTCATCTAAGGAGACTCGCAGGTAATCATTTAAAATTTTTCCCCATTCTTCAGAATCTTGACCGGGGCTAGGTAAGCGGTTAGCCATCATTGGCAAACTCCAACTTTAAATACATTTTTTAAATACATTTATTTATTGGTTGTTTTGACCATCATTTGGTAGATTTTTTGAGATAATTTCAACCTCTGTTCTGAGACAAACCTTTTCCCAAGCATCTTGAAATAACAATCAAGTAAAAATTCCTTAGGCATTGTAATTGCTACTTGTAACAAGTGTAACAGGGTCAATACAGGGTTTATATAAAGTTTTTTCAAACATGGTCTATCAGTATCGTATCTGAGGATATGACGATCATATTCCTCGGCCAAATCTTTAAAATTATCTCCTACAGCACCTAACTTTTCAGCAATCCAATCTCGATTTCTTCTATTAATCTTTTGTAATAATTCTCCATATTGTTTTTGCTGCCAAGGTTGAGATGCCTGCCCTTCGTAGAAACGCCAAGCAGCTTCGATATCATTACAATAAATTATTTTGCCGTATAAACCCAGTTTAATATACCATTCATAGTCTGCGGCTGAACCTAAATCTTCAGCAAAAGTTTCACCTTGGTTTAAAATACTACTTCTCATTAACAGAGAATGAATACTAGAGTAAATTCCTAGTAAAAAGTAACAAGCCACACTACTATCAATCCCCTCAAGCAAGCAAACGGTATTATCGGCAATTTTAAAAAGTGTTTCACCTAGCAAGTTGGCTGGAGTGATATCGCCAAGTTTTCCGTTGATATCGATAATTCTAGTCCTAGAGGCAACGCATATGGCTGCTGGGTGGGCGGCGAGTCTTTTATGTGCTATTTCCAGCCACTTCCTATCCCAAACATCATCGCTAGTGAGAATACAAAAGTAAGAGTTTGTTACTTTTGACAAACCAAAATTCCAACTTTGATACAAACCCTGTCGGGGTATTTGATAAATTTCAAATCGGCTATCATTTTTTGCATAGGCTTGAATAATTTCCCAAGAACCGTCCTCAGAAAATCCATCAACTACAATGCAGCGCCAATGTTTATAAGTTTGACTTAATAAGGAAAATAAGCATTCGGCTATATATAGTCCTTTATTGTAGTTAGGAACTATAACATCTATCACTTCACTTGTTCGTTTTTTCATGAGTCAATAGGGATCAATTGCCTATTTTTAAATGTTTTTTCGACGGGATATAGAATTAATCATTAAATGCCCCCCTAGTAAAAAAAGATTAATAAAATTCGAGAAAAAACTAAAAGGTCCAGCAGCAGGCGTGAGTATGAGAGATATGGTAAGAATTGAAATTCCTGTAGATTTAATAATAGATCCACTTTTAGATATTCGGCCATAGATCCAACCAATAGCACAGCCTGTAATACCCGCTATGATAAGTGCGCCAACATAACCAAAGTCAAGAATCATATTACCTGGGCTACCATACCATCCAGTAAGCATAGTCAATGATTCTTTCTCGCCGATTTCTTGAACTTTGTAAAGGTTATTTCTTGCTAGTTCAGCTACCCCTACATCTAAATTTAATTGACTTAAAATTCTATGAATTGGAAAAAAATTTCTGAGACCCCAAGTAAATATACCTTTTTCTAAAACAATATTAGTGACTATTCCCCCATGAACAATAGTTGATCCCGCATAAATAGAAATAAGTGATATTGTCGTAACAATTGATTCGGGCAACTTTTCCAGAATTATAAACCACGGCTTTCTCTCCAAACCAATTTGAGGAAAAAAACTTTCAATCACTACATATCCTGGTAAAGAGTTAGAACTACTACGAATATTAGTTATGGTTATAATTAGAGCGATTATTAATAAGGCAATTACTATAATAATTTTCTTCGTTTTTTTGCTTTGTAAGCGTAAATTTACTGTATTTTGATATGTCATATTTTGATATGTTATATATATAGGAATTATAATAGGAATTACACTTAGCACTAAGCGAGTTCTGGATGCCGTTAAAAATGAATAAATAAATGAACATAAAACTAAAACAAATATCCTTATGTAGTATTTTTTGGGTTGGAGAACTGCATGAGAAATTAGAACTGCAGTAGCTATCTGGATAAAGCTAGTAGTTATATTTATAATTATAAAATTGACAATATTAAATGAGCTACTAGCGGCACTAACCTCATTTTGATAGTTTTCAGCAATTTGTTCTGGATTAAAACCTCCAGCCATCAGAGGTAACAGCAACAGAGCATAAAAGCCAATTAGTGTTAAGTACCAAATATAGGATTTTTTTTCAATTAAAAAATTGATGGATTTAGCTGATTTTTTTTTACCTTTGAAGGTACCTAATATAGTCCCTCCTACAAAAACACAAGTAATTAACCCATAAATATAATAATAAGAAGACAAAAGGGGGTAATTATAGCGGTAAGGGCCAAAAGCAAAAATGAAAAATAGACCTCCATTGATGAAAAGATAGATAAACCCAGGGTGCAAAAATTCACCTTTGCTAGCCCATTTTCTGAAAGCAATTAACAGTAAACCTAGTAATATAGAAGCAGATAACTGTATAGCCATTGTAAAAAATTAATTGTTGCCAGAACTCATTAAATAAAAATCCAAAAATATTTTGTCTGGCCTCGCCATTTTCAACATAATTTTCATAACAAGGAGGAGTAGATAGATGCCGTTTTATGTGCCGATTTATCCCAGGAAAACTGTTTGATTCTTTCTTTTGCCCGTCCTCTCAAAGTTTTTTGTCTATCTTCTGAATACAAAACTCGTTCTAAAGCAGTACAAATGCTTTCCGGATAATAGGGGTCGAATAACTCAGCAGCGTTCCCAACTACTTCTGGAAGAGAACTATTATTGCTGCAAATAACTGGGCAATCAAATGACATAGCTTCTAGGGGGGGAATACCGAATCCTTCATAAAGTGAAGGATAGACAAAGGCTGATGCTTTGCTATAAAGATAAGCCAAGATAGTATCATCTCCAGATATCTGGATAACTCTATCTTCTGACAAACCCAGATTTTTTATCATCTCTAACTCTTTTTTAGATAATTTTCCTCCACCAAAACACAATATATTAAAATCTTGTTTTAAATAAGATGAAATAGCATACGATTCGACTAAACGCTGAAAATTTTTATATTCTAATCGCTGGCCTACATAAAGAATGTATGGTTGAGTAGTTAAGTTTATTTTTAGTGATAGAGGTTTTAGATTATTTGAGTCAATTGAAGATGCTAAATAGGTGACAGATATTTTCTTTGGATCTAGATTAGGATAACAATCTAATAAATCTTTTTTTGTATTTTCAGAAATACAAATGATATGGTCAGCTTGATTGACAGCCAGAGATTTGGCTTGACAAATTTCGTTTGTGTTAGAAAAAAAGTGGGGAAATTTTTCATAAATCATGTCATAAATTGTAATAATTATTTTTGAAGTTTTTTTTAAGACTTTTTTATTTGAATAATAAGTTTGATGAACAATTTGAGGATGATAATTTGTCCCACAAAATTTTGATAATTCATTATTAAAAAAAAGCCTAATCCTCCAAGTTCTCGGAATAGGGGGTAAGTGAAAACCAACAACTAAATTTTTAGGAGACTCTATCAAATATTGGTTAATATAAGCACCAGCAATAATTTTAACATCAAAGCCATTAATTTTAGCAATTCGCGGAGCAAGTTCACAAAAATATCGAGATATTCCGCCATACTCCTGAAAATAAAAAATTTGGTAATCATAAGCTATCCGTAGCATTTATCCTCCTTAGGTGATGTATTTATAGTGTTTCTCATATTTATGAAGGTATAGATTTTTTTTGGATGGCATCGCACGAATGCTATCTTTGGCTTTCTCCTCTCTCATAAATTTGAAAGTCTCAACATATTTTTTACTTACATAATTACAATTTGGATTGTATAAGTTGCTGATAATCTAAACTGGTCTTCGATTTCATATTAATTTGAACATATTTATAAATAAAATCGGATAACCGACTATTTAATAACCTATTTAACACCATAAAAAATGTTGGATTAACCGTTTTATCGGTCAGAATATGCAAGTTCTTGTATACATATAACTTAAGAGATAACTTATCGCCCAAATAATTAAGAGTTTTTTTCTGGTAAAAAGAAATATGCTGGCCTGTAGACAAAGAATAATACCACCAAGAATCAGGCTGTGGGGGATTGCCTTCAAATAATTGTGTTGAAAATATAAGGCTTGAGGTAGCAGATTGTGTTAGGGAATCTCTAATAAATTTAACTGGGTCATACACGTGTTCTAATACTTCAAAAGCAGTGATGGCCACCAAATGTTTTTGAGGTAAATATGCCGCTTCAAATCCTTTGGCAAAAATATTTTCACAATATAGGTCAGACCAGTAAAAATCAAAGCCTATATCTCTCATCAGTCGGGTAAACATTCCATATCCACCTGCTATGTCATGATATTTACCATTTTTAGTGAATAAAAAATATAGAATACAAGCTATCTTTTTAGATGTATCTATATTTCTTGAAACTAACCCTACATCACTATCAGCGATCGCACTGCTGTATGCTTCTTCCAACCAGTAGGGTTCTTCTGTTTGAAGTAAGCCACACTTACTACAGAGGAAATAATTAACCTTGTATTTCTGTAAAATTTTCGCCTGGAAGTATGTATGACGTTGATTAGAGCAAATAGGACAATTTGTCATAATACTATTAATATTTTGTTTAAGATTTTGGCTATTTTTCTCAGAAAACCTAGTATAATTCCTGACTGGCGTCTGAACACAGTTTGCTGAGTATAACCATCCGCAGCAATATCTTGAATCAATATAGGTGGATGATTTAAAGGAAATTCAATTGCTTGCACGGGTATATTCGCATATTTACTTTTTTTTTCTGTATTAGTAGCACCTTTACCAAACCCAATATTGGAAACTAAATTTACATTAGGAACAATACTTAAGCCATTTTGAATCCAAGCAGCTAAAATCCATTGATAATCCCAGGTATCTATTGAGCTTTCGTAAATATTATTAAAAATTGTTGTCCAGTATTCAACAGCATGACTATCTTTTAGAATACTCTTCAGTAATTGACCCTCTTTAAACTTGGGCCACTCCTTTATTGACACATCATAGTGTTGCCATGCTCGCTTCCAAGTTGCCCATCCCCAAATATGGATATAACGAGAGAAGTAATAGCTATAGTCTGTACGCTGGGACCCGAATTGGAAGTTGTCTCCAGAAATAGCCATAATCCGGTCGTCATGGCGATAATACTCAAGCAATTCTGCACAATAACGAAAAAAACTGACATCCGCTAGGCAATCATCTTCTAAAATAATCCCTTCTAATTCTTGGTCAAAAAACCAATCTATAGCAGAACTTACCGCAACTCGACACCCAAGATTTTTCTCCCGAAATAAAGTTTTTACTTCACATTTCCAGTCAATACGTTCCATTACATAATCCCGCACTGCCTGAACTTTCTCGGCTTCCCCAGGGCTATCTGTGCGTGCTCCATCAGACGCCACATATAAACGGGGTGGCTGTACTTGACGAATCTCCTCAAACACTTGCTTGGTAGTGTTTAGGCGGTTAAATATGAGGAATAGGACTGGGGTGTGTAGTTTAGAGTTGGTCATGCAACGATAAAAACGTAAGTGTTAGCCATTTAGAGTATTTATCCTTGAGGTTCCTTGGCATAGAGTCAATAATATGTAGAAATTAAGTTCGTTTCACCGCTAGAATATTTTGGTAAGCATATATTTCACAGTATAAAGGTGAATAATTTTTGATTTTGAGAAGCCTCCCACCAGGTAAAAGCCTATAGAAGTCGAAACCCTGTAGTAGCTCCCAAAAGTCTTTAAAGAGGCTTCTACTAATGATATTCATACTGTTAAACTCAAACTGAATAACTGTTATTTGTCCATTTTGCAGGAGTTCCTGGGCGCCCATTAGACATTTAAGCTCATTTCCCTCCGTGTCTATTTTAAGCAAATCAATTCTCTTTATATTGTGTTCTGCACAAAAACGGTCAAGTTGGATTAAATCAACCGTATAAGAGACTGATTTTTCGTGATGTATTTCCTCAATAACTTCCTGATAGACTGAAGCGTGGGAACTCCCATCCTGATTTTCATAATCATATAGCTGAATTTGCCCCGGCCGATCTCCCACAGCATTATTGAAGCATTGAAGGCGTTCATCATCCAAAGACTTCAGCTTCACAAAGTTTTTCGGGTGAGGCTCAAAAGCATAAATTGTTGAACTTGGAAATAACTTTAAAATGTCATTTGAGTAGTCTCCTACATGTGCCCCAACGTCAAACACCACGGGAGATTTAAAATTTGATAAATATTTTTTTAACCAATTTACTTCACCACTTAAATATTTTGTTTCATAGTTGAGTACACCTAGTCCCCTCAGAGATAATTGAAACAAGAACTTGTTGAGATTAATAAACCACGGAGCCGAAAACAGGAAGGCATATACAGTATATAGAATCTTAACTAGTATTGAAAAAATTTGTGATGCCTTATTCATGTATTTTAGTAGTTAATTTGATGATTCTGCAACAACTGAGTCGCTAGGTTTTCTACATTCGACATACAAACTTGTATGATGCCTTTCTATTAAGTCTAGCTTGTCATCAAATTCTCTAGGTATACAGTGAATAAATCCAGCACTAGACAAGTGATAGATTAAACTGTCTCTATCAAACATATGCTTATGTTGACCATTCATGTAAAACAAATAGTTGAGAGCATCCATAGACTCTTCTGATATAAATGCTGGCTGATATTGGGTCAGGTTCAGTTTTCTAGAGTCTTTTTTATTGTTATAAATATCTATGTAGATTTGTGCATCTGGAACACAGACTGACATAATCCCTCCAGGTTTCAAAATTCTATACAATTCTGCCAAAAGTCGTTGTAGTTCTTTAAAAGAAAAGTGTTCTAATACATGAGACGAATATATGGTTTCAAATTCATCATTCCTAAAAGGCAATTTTTTATTTAAATCCCAATATATATCGGCTCCCAAGCATTTATCTACTGTTAGCCAACCTGGCTTCCGTAAAGGACCTGATCCAATTTCAAGATTTTGGCCCTTAAAATTATTTGATTTGACTTTGAGCCATGAAATTGTCATCAAAATGTCATCTAACACGAGTCGTATAAGATATTTGATATTAAAAAAATATTTTTTCATAAACTTTTAATAATAGAGGTTTTGCCTATTTTGATAAGAAGGTCAAGGATTTAATTTGTAAAAAAAATATACATCTAGTTTTAGGATAAATGGCATGAGCAAAAAATCCAGATACAGCATAAGAAACTACCGTAGCGATCGCTGCTCCAACTCCACTATAAGTAGGAATCAGTAAAAAGTTTAACACAATGTTGACAATCGCGCCCATCAAAGTCCTGCTAAATGAAAGGTGCGTTAATCCTTCCGCGATAAACCAAGATGATGTTCCAACACCCATAAACACAAAAAAAGCTGCCCAAATATGAATCGCAAGAATTGACCCTGCTGCCCCGTACTCATTTCCAAATAAGATAGTAATTACTGTCCCAGATAAAAATGACATAGGCAAAGCAATGATGAGGGCCATGAAAGATAGCAGCCGCAGTAATTGCTCTATTCGTCGATAATACAGATATTCACTTCCTTGTTTTTTAGCAGCATAGATTGCCGGATTAACCGAGGAAGCTATCGCTCCTGGGATGAAATACCAAACTTCAGAAATCCGAGTGGCAGAAGAATAAAGCCCCACCGCTTGAACCCCTATCATTTCACCCAGCATAATTTGGTCAATTTTTACATAAACCATAACCGCCAAACCAGATAAAATTAAAGGCCAACTTTCTTGGAGCAGTGACTTTGCTAATGGCCAACTCCAGCGCCATAACCAGAGTGAATACCCCTGAATTTTATAAACAATTATTAATCCCACCGCACCCAGAACCGCCTCAGCTAATGTGACCCCAGCAAAAGCCAGTAAAGGGGCATGAATATTGATTAAAACTACCTTGCTTAGAGCAGTAACTATAAAAGCTATATTTTTAGCAATTACAGTAAACTTAGACTTAAGTTGAGACTGAAACCAAATATCAATAGTATCAAAAGATTGTATAATTCCGATGGATGCCAAAATAGATACTATGCTGATGGTCAACTGGTCATTATGACGGAGTAGAAAAATTGTAATAACTGACAACAACAAACTGAGAATTCCACCCAATAATTGTAGCCAGAAGGCTGTCCCTAAAATATCCTCTTTTTTTTCCGGTTCATGGACAACAGAGCGGATAACCAACGAGGGTAAGCCTAAACTAGAAAAAGTGCTCCATAATCCAACAAAAGCAACCGCATAGTTAAAAATACCAAATTGTTCCACCCCCAAATAACGAGCCACCCAGACACTCACAAAAAGCCCAACACCCATCCGCAAAATACGGTCAGCAAAAAGCCACCCCGTATTAGTAATAATTCCACGTATTCGACCGCAACGTTTGCGAAATTCTTGAAGCTGGTGAATGCTGAACTTGTTTGGCATTATGTCATATCTGCTCTGGGGTTTCTCTATTGTCTCGGCAAAGGCTGAGAAAAATGCTTTATGCCACTAACGGTGAACTGAATGCCTATTGACTCTCATCTACCTGTTAAGTTGCTTCAACTTAACCCTTAACATCAACTAATAACTTTATTGTAAGTTTTAGCACGCTCGCTTCTACCTAGATTCGACTGCTCCAGAGAAGGCAATTCACCCGCAAAATAGAAAATTGCAAAGTATCCCACCGAGAATTATACACCATAACCTCATTGTGATACTTCTTCTTCGCCCCATGCCCACGCAACATCCGCCCTATTTCCCCCACTGGGTCATCATTAGTGGCTATCCTCCCCATAACGTCCCAAGTTTTTGGAAGGTAAGAAGGAATAATCCCCTACATCTGGGATCGCCCCCGTAAATTTTCCTCCCAAAGATTCTAGAGCGGTTTCCTGGCCATGACCCTGACAAGACGAACAAGTTCCCCACTATCTTGCCCCAAAAGATTGAATCCTATCTTCAATCAGCTTATAACCCATATTCCTGCGCCAACTCCATCATCTGTCCCCTTGCCGCAGGTTGCCCATAGATGTAAACAGCCATAATTGCCTTAGTCCCAGGAGTAATTTTAGCCTTAATATCTATTGGAGTCAATCTCTGCAAAAACTGACTGGGACCCCCCTAGCTCATGGTTTCTCCCGTGGCAAAGAAAAACAACAGAGTGCTAATCACCTCTTCTTCTTCCCTAATTCCTAGCGACTGTCAACCAATCCCTAGGAAATCTGTGCCAGAATTTACAGTGATCGCCTGTTTAACATCCAAATACTTAGCCAGTTCCTGGTCAAACCGCTTCACCTCTGGCCCCATCATGAACTGACCCGCTTCTCAAATACGGTTATGGCTGAGGCTAATCTGAGCATCTGGGGGCAGGGAAAACAGCTTCGAGAGAGGTTTTATAACGAGGGGATGCACTTTTTTGGTAAAAATTTGGTAGCTGAGGACTCAAACTTGGGCTATCTTCAAGGCGATCGTGAATTGGGACGCGGAAATTAACGATTTCTGAAGCCCAGTAATTTCCCAATCTTAGTCTTTTCAGATTCCCCATAAGGCAACTTGAGCAGATGCTTTAGCAGACAGGTTAAAAAACTCTTAAGAGTGTGTTTGTCATTTTTCCCAATGCTGTCTACTTCTTTGAATAAATTCTCCCAATCGCTGCAATCAAAGTTACAGTTTCGTAATTGTTAAATTGTATCTTGTATCCAACGGTTGTAGTCTTCTTTTTCTAGAGAGAAAGGATGTCAGAGGACGGTCTTGATGAAAATTCATACTCTTTTTATAAAAGTTAGCTCGCTTTTCCGTTGAGCATTAGAGAAACACCAATTGCAAACTGGGGTTATTATTATCCACCGGGGTAAGTAAGCCATGGAGTCGAACTTCTTTTTCTTTACAACTAGGAAAGAGAAAAGCTGACGGTACTTTTATAGAGGCCAGAAAAGCAGAGGAATTACCCTACACTGTCAATACCCCCACCACCCACTCATTAGTCTTCTGGATACCAGTTATTATCCAATAATTGATCGAAGGAATAGGGGCAGTTGTCCGGGATAGTATGCTGAGATAAGCCCGTTTTTTGCAGCGTGACTCTCAAAGCTGTCTGATAAATTGATTCTAAATCTTGATTTAATTTATTTTCCAAGGTGGTCGTTAACCCCTCAGATAAGTCTGCTCTAAAAGCTATAATTTCACCCTTCCAGTGGCGATAGTTTCTATCATATTCTTCTGTCCAATATTTCAAAAATAAAAGATGAATGATAATTTGTCTTAAAAGGCTTTTAACCTTATTAAAATCTCTTTTTCCCAAACTTTCCAATTCTTCGATTAAATTTTCTAAGTCCAAGTCTTTAAAACTATTTTTTTTTAAAATTTTAACGGTTTCTGACAACCAAAGATGCTCATCAATCTCATAAAGTTCTTTAAGAGTGGTTTTTGTGAACTTTGACATACCACCTCAAACTCTAGGGTTTAACTACGCTGTACTCGCCATCATTCTAACCTATAAGTGGCCTACCCATACCTCCAGGAAATATCAGTTGCCAATGGAATAGGGACAGTCGCCCTCGTGATGATTCCCAACTTGTTGTTAGAAACCCATTTGATTTGATAGGCAACCACTCCTATTTTTTGAACCGATTTACTGCGATCGCCCTTACGGATACAGCAAAATCTTGTAAGTTTCCGCTGTCGGTTGAACGGCTTTGTCTACAGCAGCGGCTAACTCCTCCAGTGGATATTTATCACTGACCAATTTATCCACATCAATCCGTTTATTAAATACAATATCCGCGGCTAAACCTTGAACTCGATAGCTAGAACTGTAGCTTCCCATCAAGTCAATTTCGCGGCGATATAAAATATTCGGATTAATCGCAATCTCCACTTCCTCGGGAAATTCGGCGAAAAATAGGATTTTCCCCCCTTTGCGGGTACAGTCGAGGGCTTGGAAAAAAGCTCTTTCGCTGGGAACTGCCAAAATACTGGTATCGACTCCCATTCCTCCTGTTAGTTTTTTGATGCGATCGCCTAAATCTGGGGTCCGTGCATCAAAGGCAGCTTCTGCCCCTAATTCCAAGGCTTTCTCTAGGCGCGAGGGGAGCAAATCTGTGGCGATCGCCCTCGCGCCAAAATATTTCACCAGCATCACAAACATCAGTCCGATGGGACCCGCACCCGTAATTAACACCGTCTGTCCTGGTTCCACTCGGGCCTTTTTCACAGCTTTTAAGCAGCAGTTTGTCGGTTCTACAAAGCTCGCTTGCTCAAATGTGACGGAATCGGGGATGGGAATCAGGCCCCCATTTCTAACTATATGTCCAGGAACTTTTACATATTCCGCAAATCCACCGCCACTGGGAATAAATCCCGCAGTAGTGGTTATATTTTTATAAACCTCACACATGGAAAAGTTTTCATTCCGGCAGTAGGGGCAGTGCATACAGGGGATATGGTGCATTACCACCACCCGCTGTCCCACTTGCCAACCTGTTACAGCATCTCCCATTGCAGAAATCGTCCCCGCCGTTTCATGTCCAAAAATTCGGGGGGGTTCATAGAGGGGATAGCGAATTTTTTTTATGTCCGATTGACATAGCCCCACTATCCGTACTTGTACCAATACCTCATCTGAGCTGAGTTCTGGCAGGGGGACCTCTTCATAACTGAGCTGATTGACCCCTCTAAAAACTTGTGCTTTCATATTTGATTATTATAAAATTCTAAACTACCCTACCAGATTCGATTCACGGGATAGGCATCGAAGATCACATCAATACTCAGAATTGGGTGCTGTTCTACAGTAGCTTGGGCGATTAAAATTCTATCAAAAGGGTCTTTGTGGGGAATCGGCAAATTCTCCAAGGCCCAAAGGTGGGTAACGTGGATCGGGATAAGTTGCAGATTATTGGTCTGTTGTTGATTTGCAATTAATTCCTGTAAGGGCAACTCTAGATTTAATTTCCCCAGTTGCAATTTGATTTGCATTTCCCAAACGCTGGCTACACTGAGAATCAATTCGTTGCTGGGGTCGGCTAATAAGCTCTTAACCCGTTCAGAAAGCCGTTCACTGTCGCCTGTCCACCATAGGAAAGTGTGCGTATCAAGCAGTAATTTCATGCTTTCTCGCTCCAATATTCAGGGGGAATGGGGTCGTTGAAGTCTTCGCTCATCCACACCTTACCGCGATGTAAGCCAGGGATGCGAGGTTTAGGCGGTTGAGGCTCCACATATTTTTGACCCAGAAATTCAATGTAGTCTAAGACTTGTTGCTGCTGTTCGAGTGGTAGCTGTTGCAGTTGCGCGATCGCAGATTCAATTAAATTATGGATGGTTGAAGTGGACATTTTGACCTCCTGAAAGGTTATGGGGTGGGCAGTTTTGATGAATTTAGCCTAACACGAGCCTTGAGATTCCCGCAGGTGCGATCGCCCACGAGCCCCTACAGGAAAGTTAAATCTTCTCTGGGAGATCGCATCACTCCGAATCCTATAACTAGGACGCGATCGCCCTCTAGAATCTCTCTCTATTTTTATCTCTATATATATGAACGAACTCCTAGCAGATGTTTTAGTGGTGGGTGGCAGTACAGGGGGAACTGCTGCGGCAATTCAAGCGGCGCGTCGAGGCGCTCAAACCGTCTTAGTTACTGAATTTCCCTGGTTGGGAGGAATGCTCACCACTGCAGGGGTGTCAGCCCCTGATGGTAATGAACTGGCTGCCTTTCAAACAGGATTATGGGGTGCTTTTCTGCAATCTCTCCAATGTCGTCAATTGGAAGGTTTGGATCAGGGGTGGGTTAGTTTTTTTTCTTTCGATCCGCGCACTGCGGCCGAAATTTTTGCGGACTGGGTGAAAGAACTTCCCAATCTACACTGGATTTCTGGACAAGTTCCTGTGGAGGTGATCCAGTCAGGAAATACGATCGCAGGGGTTTGTTTTCAAGATTTTATTGTTAAAGCGCAAATCACTCTGGATGGAACAGAACTCGGAGATTTACTGGCTTTGGCAGAAATTCCCTATCGTTGGGGTTGGGAATTTCAAGGGGAGTGGAATGAACCCAGTGCACCTATTGCTCCCAATCCCCTCACCCAACGATATCCCGTACAAGCGCCTACCTGGGTGGTGGTAATGCAGGATTATGGGGAAGGGGTGAATGCCCCCGAAATTCCTGCACCTCCAGTTGAGGATTGCAGTCGCTTTCTTGGGGCTTGGGACAACTATGATCCGGAATTATTTCTCAATTACGGCAGATTGCCTGGAAATCGCTTCATGATCAATTGGCCGATCCAGGGCAATGATTATGGAGAAGGGGTGGGGCGACTGGTGGAAACGGCAGCCTCCCAATACGCGTTTCTGCAAGAGGCACGATCTCATTCCCAAAGTTTTGCACGCTTTATCCAAACGCATTTGGGTCCTCGTTATGGATTGGCTGAGGATATTTTTCCCTTCTCTATAAAAAAAGTCGAAGCCAACAGCAATTTTTTTAAAACCCCTGTTTTGGGGGGTGGGGCTTATGCTCTGCATCCTTATTATCGAGAAAGTAGACGGTTGGTGGGGATAAAAACCATTACGGAACAGGATATTTTGCCTGCGCTTGGGGCGTCTGTCGCTAAATTATCTGTGGATGAGTCAGGAAGCTGCGATGCGATCGCCTTGGGAAATTATGCCAATGATCATCATTACCCTAATTTAGAAAGTCTGGACCCCTCTTTCCACTTGGCACCCAAATCTATTCGCTGGGGTGGGCGCTGGACTGGCACCCCATTTACGATTCCTTACGGTTCGTTGGTTCCGCTAAAAACAGATGGACTCTTAGTTTGTGAAAAAAATATTTCTGTCTCCCATATTGCTAATGGGGCCACTCGTCTGCAACCTATGGTAATGGGAATTGGACAAGCAGCAGGAATGGCAGCGGCACTCTGTGTGGAACAGAAGTGTCAACCTAGGGATTTACCTATACGAATGTTGCAGGTTGCCTTATTACAGGATGCGATCGCCCCAGCAGCCCTGGTCCCTCTATTTAATCTCACGGCTGACAATGACGACTGGTTCGATTGCCAGCAATTTTATTTAGAAAACCCCGAAAGTTATCCCTTAACTGGTGATCGGCCCTTTAAGAGTGAAATCAAAAAAACTAAAAAGAAGTTGGCCCCCAATATCCGCTCATCTGTTACCAATAGCTCGATTAAGAATTGCCAACACTATATGGGAAGATTTCACACCACCGGAGTGCAAGAGTATACGATCTCCCTGACTCATCCGGTACAAATGGCAGCTCAAATGTGGAACCTTGTCACCTTGCGCGCAGAAATAGATCAACAATTATCTACCTGCAAGGAGGGTCAATTTATAAAGATCTGGGGCCGTCAAAATTCTTCTGGCAATTGGATAATTATTGAAAAAATAATTTCTTAAATTTTTAAAGTTTTTTTCAATTATCAAAAATAAAAGTTAATCTAAATCTTTCTTCAATAGAGAAAGGCTGATAGAAAACTATAAATTTTGATGCCATTCTTCACCGATTTGACCAAGATTTTTAGGTGAAAAACTTTTAGTTGCCATTATGATTTAGGTCAAGCTATAATTTTAGCAACTTAATCAATCAAGAACCGCTCACAGTAAGCACGGAGCGATCGCCGTTACTCACTGAACTTTTAGACTCAAAAAAGAGGTCTTTCTGAAAGCAGAGAGGTGGGTTGAGTGGCAAACTTAGCGGGTCTTGACAACAAAGCCCGGGGTGTAGGAGATTATCCGGGTTTCTGTCGCACCCTTTGTAGGCCCCTGGAGCCGTCAGTGACTCAATGTAGTCAGCTAGCTAGTTTCTAGAGGCGATCGCCAGTTCAGAGCAGAGTGATGCTTTCATCCCTCAGATTGGGGTAAGCTAATTTTATTAATTGACAGCCCAATCCTGCAATCGCAGGAGCGGAGGTTGCGAGTCTGGCTGCGGTCCAGTCAGCCCTAACCGGCAAAGCAATTGTCCGGTGAGTTGCAACCATCATGGACAACAATAAACGGAGAAGGGTGCAACTACCTTGACCTATCCGTAATTGAGGAATGTGATGAGCAACGACTTAGATCTGATCAAAAGCCTTAGCCCCAGCGCAATGGATCAGATCATGATATATCTGGCCTTCAGTGCCATGAGAAC